>NZ_CAMYLS010000009.1 GCF_947259345.1 uncultured Maricaulis sp.
ACATCGCCGACATCCCGTCCGCGGAGTTTTCCCGGGCTGTCTCCACCCCGATTCCAACACGCCAGGTAGATGGGGTCGGTCGTTTAGTGCCCCGCGACCTGATCGCACGCCCTGCCGGAGCTTCGGATTGTCACATCCAAAGCGCGGACAGGCTCCGCTCGCTTCCGGGCACAAGTGACTGAGCTCGCGCCTCCCGTCCCGAAAACCGAAGCCATTATCGCTTGGGGTGGAGAGGGTGCGGATAAGTTTTCTTCAAAACCCGCCCCACACACCGTCATCCCGGCGCAGGCCGGGACCCAGTCTGCGACGCAAGCTGTTGCCAAGATTGGCAAAATCGCGCCTGCAAGACTGGGTCCTGACTTTCGTCAGGATGGCGGTGATTGTGGCGTAGGGCGGGGATACGCGCGGACAGTTTCGTGCCCGGTCGAAGGAAGGTGGACCGGTGCGCGTACCATCTGGCCCCTTTCATCGATGAATGCCGCTCATCCCATACCGAACCCTCGACAGTGGCGCGTATCCCCGCTACGCCTCTGGCCAGAAAATCAAGAGATACAAGCGGGAGGTCTCCGACATGTTTGACAATCTTTTCAGCCTTGAGGGCCGGGTGGCCCTGATTACCGGTGGGTCGCGCGGCATAGGCGAGATGATCGCCGAGGGTTATGTGCGTGCGGGTGCCAAGGTCTACATCACGGCGCGCAAGGCGCCGGAATGTCTGGCCACGGCCGAGCGCCTGTCCGAGTTCGGCACCTGTATCGCCCTGCCGGGTGACGCCTCCGGCGCGGATGGCGCCCAGGCGTTGGCGGCGAAATATCTCGAGCATGAGAGCAAACTCGATATTCTGGTCAATAATGCCGGGGCCGCCTGGGGGGCGCCGCTTGACGAGTTTCCCGAGAGCGGCTGGGACAAGGTCATGGACCTCAATGTCAAAACGCCTTTCTTCCTCATCCAGGCCCTGCATGACGCCCTCAAGGCGGCGGCCTCCCCGCAACAACCGGCCAAGGTGATCAATATCGCCTCCATCGACGGGCTCTCGGTCAACATGATGGAGACCTATTCCTACGCCGCGTCCAAGTCCGGCATCATCCATCTGACCAAGCGTCTGGGCATGGAGATGGCCAAGGAGAACATCAATGTCACCGCGATCGCGCCGGGCGCTTTCGCCTCCAGCATGAACAAGGTGGCGCGCGACCATGCCGACATGGTCTCGAAGGGCGTGCCATCCGGCCGGGTTGGCGAGCCGTCGGACATGGCCGGTGCCGCGATCTTCCTGGCCTCGCGGGCCGGGGATTATGTGGTTGGGTCCACCGTGGTTGTTGACGGCGGCGTGGCTCAGGCGCGCGGGGCGTTCTAGGCTGATCGAATTGAGTTTATGGGGGCGGGTCTCGCGTGGCGGGTCCGCCCTCTTTTGTCTATCCGCGCGCCTGCTCCCGGGCTGAAAATGCCGCTGAGGCTTTCTCCCGGCATGATCGCCTCTCCCCCGAACCGGGTATTCCCTTTTTGCGCCCAATCGGCTGAAATCTGCCCTGTCTTCAACAGGGGAGAGAGCGATGCAGTGGTTGCGGGCAGTCATGGTGGTGGCGTGTGTCAGTCTGGTTTCGGCCTGCAGCACGATTACCGGGGGACCTCTGGTGCGGCCGGGTGAGCCGACCGGGGCGATCGATATCGTCAACCAGTCGCGGCACACGCTGACCGCGGTGCTGATCTCGGATTGTTCGGCGATGAGCTATGGACTCAATCGCCTGCCCTCAGGCGTGACCATTCCGCCGGGTCGGTCCTATCGTTTCACCGTGTCGGCCGGGTGCTGGGATGTCGATGCCGGTCTGGCCTATGGCACGACCCTGCATGAAGCGCGCTTTCGCACCTAGGTCAGAGCCGGTCGTGTGACACGGCATAATATTCACGGCTGATCGCGATTACAGTTCGGCCCAAAGAAATCGGGCGCCGGAGAGATCTCCGGCGCCCGTCTTTCTGTCGGGATCAGGTGCGATCCGTCGTGTAGGCTATTGACCCATGAGGCGGACTTCCACCTCACCCATGTCCAGCTCGCGGATGCCGGCTTCGATCTCGGCGGCGTCGCCGATGATCAGCCAGACCAGCTGTTCCGGGTGCACGACTTCCTGGGCGGCAGCCCGGACTTCGTCGAGATCAAGCGCGCGATAGCGCTCGGTCAGGGTGGCCGGATAATTCCAGTCACGACCCAGATTATGGCTGGAGACGAGCGAGTTGCGGACGGACGAGGCCGTCTCGAACTGGCCCGGCAGCGAGCGGGTGTTGTTGTTCACCGAGCGCTCCAGCTCCTCCGGCGTGGCCGGATTGGTGGAGGTGAACTCGTTGAACTCGCGCAGCAGCTCGGCCAGGGAGTCCGAGGTCCGGTCGGTCTGGACCGGCGCATAGACCATCCAGGGCCGCTGTCCGCGGGCACCCCAGAGCAGGGTCTGGGCACCGTAGGACCAACCCTTGTCTTCGCGCAGATTCATGTTGACCCGGGCCGAGAAGGAACCGCCGATGGCGTCATTCATGGCCGCATAGACTTCCGGATTATCGACCGAGCCGGACGGGCCGATCAGGCCGGCCAGGATCAGCGATTGCGGCGAGTTCGGACGATCAACGATGATCACCCGGGCGCTGTCGGCATTGGACGCTTCGGCCAGATTCTTGGCCGGAAGCGGGGTCGACGGTGCGCGCCAGTTGCGGAAGGCCCGCTCCAGGATCGGCGTCACCTCGTCCAGCGTCGTATCGCCGACGATGAACAGGGTGGCATTGTCCGGACGCAACCAGGTGGCCTGGTGGGCCAGCAGGTCGTCCCGCGTGAAACCGGCAACGGCTTCCGGTGTACCCGAACCGGTGAAGGGCACCGAATAGGCATGGCCATCACCATACATTTCCGGCGGCAGCAGGCGCAGCGCGATCGAGATCGGGTTGGCCATTTCCTGCTGGATGCCATTCAGCGTCTGCGAGCGGACACGTTCAATGTCCTCGTCGCGGAAGCTCGGATCGGTGATGACCGTGGCCATCAGCTCCACCGAGGGGCGCAGATTGGTGCGCAAGGCCGAGAGGCTGACGGCGGCGGTGTCGAGACCGGCACCCGTGGACAGGTTGGCGCCCAGGCTTTCAGCCCGCGCGGCAATGTCCGTGGCGTCCATCCGGCCAGCGCCTTCATCCAGCATGTTCATGGTGAAGCTGGTCAGACCCAGCTGGCCACCCTCGACGCTGTCAGCGGCATAACCGCTGTCGAAGACCATCTGCATCTCGACCACCGGTACGGCGTCGCGGCGCACGAAGACGACATCGACACCATTGGACAATTCGGCGGTCTCCACCGTCGGCCAGACCAGTTCCGGCGTCGAGGCGACGACGGGCAGGGCCGAGCGGTCGGCATCGGTTTCGACGCTGGCATAATCACCAAAGGGCAGCACGGTGATTTCGTGCGAACCCGTGGTCAGCCACTCATTGGCCGTCTCGGTGATGCTGTCCGGTGTGGCGTTGTTGAGACGCTCCAGATGGGTGCGCCAGAAGGCCGGATCATTGGCATAAAGCGCGCCTTCGGCGAGCGTGACGGCCTTGCCACCAAAGCCACCGATTTGTTCCAGACCCCGCACGACACCGGCATTGATCCGGGTCTGGGCGGTTTCCACTTCCTCATCGGTCGGGCCTTCGGCCAGAAGCTCGGCAACGATCTCGTCGATGCGCGCCGAAGCGGCTTCGACATCCTCGCCCGGATTCAGGGTGACCTGGATATGGAACTGGCTGGCCAGCTGGTGCGCTTCGACATAGGCGAAGGCGCTGGTTGCGACCTGGCGTCCGAAGACAAAGTCCTGATAGAGGCGCGAGGTGCGGCCACCACCGAGAACGGTGGCGAAGAGCTGCAGGTCCGCGCGCTCGGCCGTGATGCGGCCCGGGACAACCCAGGTCCGGTAGATGCGTGATTGCGGCACGTCATCATAGAGCACCTCGGTGGTGTCGTAGCGGCGTTCCGGGATCCACTCATTGATCCGGTTCAGCGGCGGGCCGACCGGGGCGTCGCCGAAATAGCGCTCGACCAGCGGACGGGCTTCCTCGGCATTGATGTCGCCGGCCAGGACCAGGACAGCATTGGAGGCACCGTAATACTGGCGGAACCAGTCCTGCACATCTTCCAGCGAGGCGGCATCGAGGTCGTCCATCGAGCCGATCGTGGAGTGGGCATAGGGATGACCTTCCGGGAAGAGGGCGCGCAGCTGGGAGTATTCCACCATGCCGTAAGGCTGGTTGTCACCCTGGCGCTTTTCATTCTGGACCACGCCGCGCTGTTCATCGAGGCGCTCCTGGTCCACCGCGCCCAGAAGGTGGGTCATGCGGTCGGATTCCATCCACAATGCCATTTCCAGGGCCGGCGTCGGCACGGTCTGGAAATAATTGGTGCGGTCGAACCAGGTGGTGCCGTTCATGCCGGTCGCACCGACATCCTCGAACGGACCGAAATAGTCGTCATTATAGTTTTCGGACCCGTTGAACATCAGGTGTTCGAACAAGTGCGCGAAGCCGGTGCTGCCGACCGGCTCGGAGCCGGAGCCGACCCCGTACCAGATGCTGACCGCGACGATCGGGGCCTTGCGATCCTCGTGCACGACGACGGTCAGGCCGTTGTCGAGCTCGAAGCTTTCATAGGGAATGTCGACGTCCGGGACCTGGGCCGAAGCCAGCCCGGTCCAGGACAGGGCAACCGCAAGGGTCGCCGCAAGCATGCGTGGCATAAGTCTCTCCCACCTTACCAATTCATGTCGGGCCACATGTAGAGCCTGCGGCGGCGAGGTGAAGTAAATTTCCTGTAATGTAGAGCTGTCAGACCTTCTTCACGAACTCGGTCTTCAGCCCCATCTGACCCACGCCATCAATGCGGCAGTCAATGTCGTGATCGCCGTCGACAAGGCGGATATTCTTCACCTTGGTGCCGACTTTCACGACCTGGCTGGTCCCCTTGATCTTGAGGTCCTTGATCACGGTCACGGTGTCGCCATCGGCCAGTTCGGTACCATTGGCGTCGCGCCAGACCTTGCCGGTCTCGGCCGCCTCACCGGCGGCCGCTGCGTCGGCGGACCATTCATGCGCGCATTCCGGACAGACCAGCAGGGCGCCGTCTTCATAGGTCCATTGGCAGTCGCATTTCGGGCAGGGTGGCAGCTCGCTCATGGGTCGGGTCTTTCGGGTCGGACGGGCAAATGGAAGACTTCTTTAGACGCCTTCCATCCGCGCCCGTCCAGAACCCGGATGCAGGATCAGTCCGCGAATTGCGAGGCCATCTGGTCAAACCAGCCCTGATACATCGGCGCGACATGTCCGCCGTAGTAGAGGAGTTCCGGCGTGTCATGACGCAGGGCCATATGGGCCTGGGTGAAGGCGGTGGCCGGCGGCAAGTCGTGGCTCGGCGCGCCGTGGGCGGCTTCAAGCGCGGCACGCAGGCCATCGGCCTCGGCCGCTTCGGTCAGCACCCAGACAAAGGCCAGGGCATCATCGGCGAAGACGAATTCGGCCTCGCGCGGGGCGCCGGCATGGTCGAGGCCCGTGCAATCAGCCTGGACGTGGCTGGTCTGCGCCACCGGCATTTCTTCGAGCGGCAATTCGCGGATGGTCAGCGTGTCACAGGCCGCGTCCAGCATTGGACGGATCGTTGCGAGGCTTTCCCCGAAACGGGCTATGGACGGTGCGGCTTCGGGGCCGGTCTGGGCCGGGCTCGGCGCGGTCGCGCAGGCGGTCAGCGCGATGGCGGCGGCAGCGAGGGCGATGCTGTTCAGGGGAGCGTTGAAAGTCATGCTGGGGTCCTTCGGTTCAGCGAATTGGGACCCTGTGTCTGCCCGCCCGGATCAATCGGGTCGTCCCGGATCAGGATATGGGACGGACCGGACATGAATTGGGACCTCAGCCCGATCCGGCACGCCGGGTCTCCGCCCGGGCAAAGGCCCGGCTGGGTGTCTCCCCGCGCAGCTGGCGATAGAGTCGATTGAAGGCGGATTTGGAATTGAAACCGGCCTCGAAGGCGAGGGTGAGCAGCGTCTCGCTCGCCCGGTCCGGATCGGCCATCATGGCGTCAACCGCGTCCACGCGCAGCCCGTTCACATAGGCCGAGAAACTCTGCCCGCTGCCGGCATTGACGGCCCGGGAGACGTCGCGGCTTGTGCCGCCGGCTTCGCGCGCGATGTCGGCGAGGGAGAGACGCGGCTCGCGCCATAATTCCCGTTCGCGCACGATCCGGTCTATGCGCGCGAAATCGTCCAGCGCGTCGGCATTGTCAGGCTCGGACCGGGAGGCCGCACCCGCACGGCCCGCTTCCAGCCCTTTCGGCGACAAGGCACCGCGGGCGCGGACATGATCGCGTGTGCGCCAGGCCATGGCCGAGAGGAGGGCTGTCACCGCGACCAGCACGATCGCCAGACCGGCATCGTCGAGCGACGGCAGGCGTGCGGCGAAGGTTGAGCGGACGATGTCGAAGGCCGCGATCAGAACAAAGGCATAGAAGACATGACGCACCCAGCGCAGATGGACCCTGTCGTCATCGGCGCGGACCTGGCCGGTCAGGCGCTGGTGTTCCCGCAAGGCAAGGGCGATGGCGACCAGGTAGCCGACAAGAAGGGGCAGGCCGGCGAGCTGCGGCAGCGGATCGGGCGGGCGGAAGACGATGACCAGGAGCGCCGGTACGGCGTGCAGGAGATCACGCCAGCCCGGCCGGGCGTCACGATAGCAAAGCCCGCGCACGAAGAGCCACAGGCCCGGCCCGTAGAGCAGGCCAAAGGCGCTGGTGATGTCGGCGCTCTGTGGCAGGGCGGCATGACCGGTGACCAGATTGGCCAACATGTGGGCGGCAAAGACCAGACAAAGCAGGCCAAGGCTGGGCGAGACCCGGCGCAGCAACAGAAAGAGGGCGAGCAGGGTCGCATGATAGGCGGCGAGCAGTTGCACGCTGTCGATCAGGGTCATGCGGTCAGCCTCCGGCGCGAATGGCCTGAACGACGCCCAGCACAATCGCGACATTGAAACCGATGCCCAGCGTCGTCGCGACGCCGGTAATGGCCGCCACGCCCGAGAGCAAGAGCGCGCGCAGAGGCATCATCATCACGGCGTGTACCCGTTCCGGTCCGGCCCATCGGGGCCGCGTCAGCTTCTCGACCAGATCGGTGAACCCGCCGCGCCAGAGCAGGACCGTCAGCAGGACCCAGATCACACCCCAGACGACCGGTGCGAGGCGGATCGCGATGTCCATGCCGGGCAGATCGAGCAGGGCCTGCAATTCTTCAAACATTCCTGGCCCCTCTGGCATGCATAATCCTCATTAGCCTTTCCGGCGGTCGCGCGCTACATGCCGAACTGGATGATGCTTGCCTTCGGCCTAGATGCATGAAGGCTGCAGGTGTGGCGACGGATCGGAGCTTCCGGCTCGTGTCACAGAAGGAACAGGCTCGGGGGCCAATTGGCAGGCATGATGTCGACAAAACGGATCTGGATCGGTGCGGCCGGTCTTCTTGTGCTGGTTGCGGCCGGCTGGTGGTGGATGTCTCGCGGCGGTGACGCGGCCGGCGAAGTGGTCATCGAGACCGAAACAGTCGCAGAGGGCGAAGTGCGCCGGATCGTGTCGGCCTCCGGTGCCGTGCGGGCCCTGGTCACGGTCGAGGTCGGCTCCCAGCTGTCCGGTCAGATCGAAACGCTCTTTGTCGATTTCAACGACACGGTCGAGGCGGGGCAGATCATCGCCCAGCTCAATCCGGAAACCTATGAAACCCGCATTCGCGAGGCCGAGGCCAATCGTGCCACGGCGGCAGCCAATCTGTCGTTGCAGCGCGCCAATCGCCTGACCGCGGAGGCCAATGCCCGCTCGGCCCGGCAGGAATATGAGCGCATCCAGGCCTTGTTCGACCGGGGCATTTCGGCCCAGTCGGCCCTGGACAATGCCCTGACCGCGCATGAGGCCGCCCAGGCCAATCTGGCCGTGTCGGATGCCCAGATCCGCAATGCCCAGGCCGTGCTGGCCCAACGCGACGCGACCATGGAAGGCGTGCAGATCGATCTCGAACGCACAACCATTCGCGCGCCGATCAATGGTATCGTTGTCGACCGGGCGGTCGATGAAGGCCAGACGGTGGCGGCCAGCTTGTCAGCGCCGACCCTCTTCACCATCGCCCAGGATCTGGGACAGGTGCAGATCGACGCCCAGGTCGATGAAGCCGATATCGGCCAGATCGCAGAAGGTCAGCCGGTCGCCTTTACCGTCGATGCCTATCCCGGTCTTGAACTGACCGGCGTGGTCGACCAGATCCGCCTCGCACCGCAGACGCTGAACAATGTGGTGACTTATACGGTGGTCATCTCGGCCGCCAACCCGGGCCAACGGCTTCTACCCGGCATGACGGCGAATATGGACATCATTACCGGGGAACGTTCCGGCGTGCTGACCGTGCCGAATGCGGCGCTTCGCTTCCGTCCGTCTCCGGCGCTGGAAAGCCGGGCCCGACCGGTGGAAAGCGGCGGGGAAGGGGGGCGCGGCGGACCTGGCGGCGGGCGCCGGGGTGGCAACCCGATGGCGCAAATGGCTGAGCGCCTGGACTTGACGCCGGACCAGCAGGAACGCGCCGGAGCGATCTTCCGGCAGGTCTTCGGACGCATGGCGGCGGCTGCCCAGGCCGGCGAAACGCCGGACCGCGAAGCCGCCCAGGCGGAGATTGGCCGCGAGTTGCAGGGCATTTTCACGCCCGAACAGATGACCGCGTATCGCGAGATGCAGCGCGAAATGCGCGAAACCCGCTCGGTCACGATCTGGGTGCTTGAGGATGATGGCGCCCTCGTTGAGCGACGTGTCCGGGTGGGCATCAATGACACCCAGCAGACCGAGGTTGTAGGTGGTGAGCTCGAGGCCGGAGATGCCGTGATCACGCGCGCTCGCGAGGTGCGGGAATAATGTCGGCGCTGATCGAGTGTCGTGATCTGGTCAAGACCTATGAGATGGGGGATCAGGTCGTGCACGCGCTCAATGGCGTCTCGCTGGATATCGAGGCGGGCGAATATGTCGCCATCATGGGGACGTCCGGTTCGGGCAAGTCGACCCTGATGAATTTGCTCGGTGCCCTCGATCAGCCGACTTCGGGCGAGTTGCGCATTGCCGGTGAGGATGTGCGGGCGCTGGGGCCGGATGCGGTCTCGCGCTTTCGCAATCGCACGATCGGATTCGTCTTCCAGCAATTCAATCTCCTGCCGCGCACCAGCGCACTGGAAAATGCCGCCCTCCCGCTGATCTATTCCGGTCTGCCGCACGCCGAACGCGTCAAGCGGTCCATGGCGCGCCTGCAACAGGTCGGACTTGGGGAGCGCACCGATCATCATCCGGCTCAGCTCTCCGGCGGCCAGCAACAGCGCGTCGCCATCGCCCGGGCGCTGGTCAATGACCCGAAAATCCTGCTTGCCGACGAGCCGACCGGGGCGCTCGATACCAAGACCTCTGCCGACATCATGGCGATCTTCGACCAGCTCAACCGTGAAGGGATCACGGTAATCCTCGTGACCCATGAGCAGGAAGTTGCCGATCATGCCCGCCGCCAGATCGTGTTTCGCGATGGCGTGATTGTGGAGGACCGCTCATGAATGCCCTGGCATCCCTGCGCGTTGCGCTGACCGCGCTTCGCATCAACGCCTTGCGCAGCGCGCTGGCCATGCTCGGCGTCATTATCGGCGTCGCCTCGGTCATCGTCCTGGTGTCGATCAGTGAAGGCACCAAACAGGCGGTCGAGGCGCAGATCGCCAGTTTCGGCGCCAATCTTCTGATCATCCGGCCGGGCTCCTCGATGTTTGGCGGACGCCGCGGCGGTGCCGGCTCGGCCGATCCGATGACGGATGGTGATGTGGTCGCGATCCGGACGGAAATCGCCGGCCTCGCCGGCGTGTCCGGCGAAGTTTCGGCTAGCACCACGCTGGTCTTTGGCGGCATCAACTGGACCTCGCGGATCCAGGGCGTGAATCCCGACTATTTCTCGGCCCGCGGCTGGGTCATCGCCGAGGGGCGCGCCTTTTCCGGTGCCGAGGATGTGTCGGGACGGCGCTATGTCGTGGTCGGGCAGACCATCGTCCAGGAATTGTTCGACGGGGCCAGCCCGCTGGGTCAGGCCATCCGCATTGGAGGCCAGCCCTTCGAGGTGATCGGCACGCTCGAGCGCAAGGGCGAGACCTCCTGGGGGCAGGACCAGGATGATGTGGTTTTCGCGCCCCTGTCGACGGTCCGCCAGCGTTTCGGGGCCGGTATGAGCGCGACGGTGCGCGATGCAGTCTCGACCATTTATGCCGATATCGCACCGGGCGAATCCACCTCGCGAGTGATCGCTGATATCGAAGACCTGCTGCGTATCCGCCGTGAGATCCAGCCCGGCGCCGAGGATGATTTCGCCGTCGGTTCACTGGCCGAATTCATCCGCGCCCGCAATGAGACGGAAAGCCAGCTTGGTCTGCTCCTGGCGGTCGGGGCTGGGATCGTCCTGCTGGTCGGCGGGATCGGGATCATGAATATCATGCTGGTCTCGGTGACCGAGCGTACCCGCGAAATCGGGCTGCGCCTGGCCGTCGGGGCAAGGCGTGCGGATGTCCGCAACCAATTCCTGATCGAGAGCATCGTATTGTGCGTCATTGGTGGCCTTGCCGGGCTCGTGGTCGGGGTCGGGGGGACGCTTGTCTATGCTGAAGTCGGCCAGCTCGATATTGTTATCGACCCGGTTATCGTGGCCATCGCCATTGGCGCGTCTGCCTTTGTCGGAGTGTTTTTCGGGCTCTACCCCGCACACCGGGCCTCCCGTCTCAATCCGATCGATGCATTGCGCTTCGAGTAGGGTTCAAGCGTCCGTGCCGGGCTGACGGGGCGGGGTCCGGGGCAGGTCGAAAATGAATTGTGAGCCTTCACCCGGCTCGGATTCGACATGGATGGTCCCACCCAGGCGTTCGACGGCCTGGCGCACCACGGCCAGCCCGATCCCGGTACCCTCATAGGCTTCGCGCGTATGCAGGCGCTGGAAGGGCGCGAATATCTTTTCGGAAAACCGCATGTCGATGCCGATTCCGTTGTCGGCGATGGTGAAGGTCCAACCCGCCTCGGTGGTTTCCGCAGTGACCTTGACTTCCGGATCGGCCTCTCCGCGATACTTCACCGCATTGGAAATCAGATTCTGGAGAATCTGCGTCAGCAGGACCGGGTCGGACTGGATCACGGGCAGGTTTTCAGTCCGGATGACGGCCCGGTTCTCGGAAATCCGTGTCTCCAGCTGGTCGACAAGGTCGGCGACCAGTCCGTCAGTGTCCACTTCCTGCAGATTGAGCGGTTGGCTGGAGAGTTTGGAGTAGGCCAGTAGCTCCGTGATCAGCCTTTGCATTCGCTGCGCGGCATCGGCGAGGAAATCGAGGCTGCGGACCCCGTCTTCGTCCAATTTGTCGGAGTAGCGCCGCTTCACCAGCGAGGAGAAGGCTGCAACCTTGCGCAGGGGCTCCTGGAGGTCATGGGACGCGACGGTAGCAAAACGGTCCAACTCGCGATTGGTCCGTTCCAGCTGGGCATTGGTGGCGCGCAGCTCGGATATGTCGGTGAGAATGGCATAGCTGCGAGACGGATTGCCTTCGGAGTCGCGCTCGAGAAAGGAGGATAGCAGGACGTCAATCGCCTCGCCGTCCTTGCGCAGGAAGCGGTAGGGCGTGTGGGTGTTCTGGCCGAAGCGAAACAATTTTGGCAGCTCGACCTCGATCGCGCGCTTGCGCGATTCCGCATCCAGGAAATCGATCGACTTCCGCCCGATCACGTCCTGGCGCTTATAGCCCAGATGCGACAGCCAGAAGTCGCTGACTTCCACGATGTAACCGTCAGCATCGATTGTGTGCATCATGGCGGGCGTGGCCCGATAGATGCGCTCGAACCGCGCGCGCTCTTCAGACATCATGCTTTCAAGTCGACGTGTGGCGTCGATATTCCACAACACACCTGACGCCGCGAGGGCTCGGCCGTCTTCGTCACGCTCGACAATGCGTCCCGTCGAGCGGTGCCAGACATAATCCCCCTGCCAGTCGCGCAGTCGATACTGATCATCGGCCTGGACGCCTTGTGTGGTCAGGATGTGGGCCACAGCCGCGTCGACGCCGCTGATGTCGGACGGGTGAATCAGTTTGCGCCATTCGTCGAGATGGATGGTGCGGGCGTCATCCTGGCCGAAAAGCTCCGCGACGATCGTGCCGCGCAGATCGATGGTCCGCTGGGTCAGGTCAATGCGCCAGGTGCCAAGTGCGGCGGCCGTGACGGCCTGGAAAAGTTGTTGTTCGCGATCAGCCAGGGCTTCCTGGGTGGCCAGGCGTTCGCTGATATCGGCGATAAAGCCGGAGGCGACGGTCGGCACGCCCGCACTATCGCGTTCCGAGATGCGGCCACGATTGTGAATCCGGATCCAGCCATTCTTCTCGGATTGATACCGCAGGACAAGATCAATCGAGTCGCGCTTGCCGGCCTGGAGGTCACTAAAGGCCTGGCGCGCGACCTCGGCGTCATCGGGATGTATGCGGGAGGCCCAGTCATCATAGGTAATCCGCGCGTCGCCAGCGGGCAGCCCCATCATCTCTGCGACAATCGCACTGACTTCGCCAACGCGCGTCTTGAGATTGATCCGCCACGCGCCTTCTCCGGCCGCCATAAGGGCTTCCCGCAGGCGCCGGTCACTCTCGGCGAGGGCCCGTTCAAGGCGACGCTCCTCGGTGATGTTGCTGACTATGCCGGCGGCACGTTGGGCGGAGCCGTCCTCGGCCCATTCGACCACGCGTCCGCGCGATCTCAGCCAGACTTCCGAAATGTCCGGGCTGATGACCCGAAAGCGCCCCAGGCTTTGACTGGTCCCGGATTCCGGCTGATCGCGGGTCTGGAGAAGAAAGCTGGAAAAGCGCTCACGGGCTTTTGCGCGGCCATCTTCCGGGATGAGCGCATACCAGTCTTCCAGTGAAATTACGCTGCCATCCTCAACGCCGACCAAGCGGGCGAGCACGCCGGAGACATGCAGGCGGTCCAGCTTGATGTCGAGGCTCCAGGCCCCGTCATTGGCCCCTTCGAGGCCTTCGCGCATCAGCCGCTCGGTCTCGGCGAGCTTTAGCTCCAGCTGCTTTTTTTCGGTGATGTCCAGCAACATGCCGACAGCGATCGGTGGGGAGGTGTCGGGCTTGGTGCCGCCGCTCGATCGCAGCCAGATCCACTCTCCGGTGCGGGCGTCGAGCAGGCGGTATTCCACGTCCAGGGCGTTCGTGGCGCCGTTTGCCAGGTCCCGCAATTGCCGCGCGACTTCAGGCCGGTCAGCCTCGTGCGTCCGTTCCAGCCAGAGTGCGCCGTCGATTTCCTGTTCGTCTTCGGCCACGCCCAACATGGCGCGAATCGGACCGATCGGTGTGACTTTCAACGTGGCAGGGTTGACCTCCCAGACACCGCTGGAGCCGAATTCGATGGCATCGGCGAGTTGCCGCTCACGGGCGGCCAGCTTGTCTTCGAGCGCCTTGCGATCCGTATTGTCCGAGACCACGCCGGCGACCCGAAGGGCATACCCTTCCCGGGTAAATTCGGTGACCTTGCCGCGCATGTGCAGCCAGCGCCAAGCCTCGTCGGCGCGCCGCGCCTTGAAGACAATATCGAGGGGGCGGGTCGGATGGGTCCGCAGCGTTTCGAAGGCGTCGGTCAGCTTCTGGCGGTGGTCTTCATCGGTGATCTCAAGCCAGCGCTCCAGCGAGATGGTCGCGTCGGCGGAGGAAATGCCCAGGAATTCATTGATGAAACCGCGTGTGGAGCCGAGCCGTGTCACCAGGTTGAGGGAGAATGCGCCTTCATTGGCCGAGGCGAGGGCGGCGCGCAGCTGGATGTCGCTGGCTTCCAGCTTGGCCTTCAGCGACAATTCGGCCGTGACATCGCGGATAAAGAGAATGATGCCGGTTCCGTAGGCCCCGGAGCCGGCGGCGCGGGCAGCGACGGTTTCACCGTCGAAGACGCGGCTATTGCGGGTGCGGTAGCGGGCGGTGAAACGCCCCTCCGACAGGCCGTCGGGAATATTGAACCGCTCGTCTTCCAGCTGGTCATAGGCCCGTGCATCGGCGAAGACGATCTGGGCGCGCTTGCCTGCCAGATCCGCCTGGTCATAGCCGAGCAATTCCGCTGCGGCCGTATTGACCGAGGTAATGGCACCACCTGCATCCAGTACAAGGATGGCCAGCGGCGAGCTGGCGAACAGCGCACGTTGCATGTCGGCGGACCGGGTGGTCATCGCGTCCTTGCTCCCGCACTGCGTGTCATCAATCACCTCTCGACCGCTCGGTCATACCAGTTTGAGCCTGTCCGGCTTGGATTGAAAAGGATTTACAATGCGGAAACTTAGCATTTGATCAGCCGAGGGGTCACGCAAAGACATTGCACCACTCGGGCAGTTCGGAATGAGAACGAGGCTGGCCTTGCGCAATTGTGTCGATATGCTCCCCCGTCACCGAGTATTTGGGGAGTATTATTGTGCCCGACGCCCAGCAGAACACCTCCGGCGCATCGCCGATTCTCCAGGTTTCCGACCTGAATGTGGATTTCCGGACCCCGGACGGTGTGGTCCAGGCCGTCAAGGGCGTGTCGCTGGAAATCAAGGCGGGTGAGTGCCTGGCGGTTGTCGGCGAGTCGGGTTCGGGCAAGAGCCAGACTTTCCTCGCGGCGATGGGCCTGCTGGCCTCCAATGGCGAGGCGACCGGCTCGATCAAATACCGCGGCGGCGAGATTCTCGGCCTGTCCCCGAGCAAGCTGAACCGGGTGCGCGGGCGCTCGATGACCATGATTTTCCAGGACCCGCTGACCTCGCTGACGCCGCACATGACGGTCGGCGACCAGATGCAGGAAGTCCTGGGCATCCACATGAAAATGCGCGGCAAGGCTGCCGAGGCGCGGGTGCTGGAATGGCTCAACCGGGTGCGCATTCCCGAGGCCCAGCGCCGACTGGTGCAATATCCGCACGAATTGTCCGGTGGCATGCGTCAGCGTGTCATGATCGCGATGTCGATGCTGTGCGAGCCGGATCTGTTGATCTGCGACGAACCGACCACCGCGCTGGATGTGACCGTGCAGGCTGAAGTGCTCGACATCATGGACGAGCTGAAGCGCGAAACCGGCGCCGCCCTGGCGCTGATCACCCACGATATGGGCGTGGTGGCGCGGATGGCCGACCGGGCCCAGGTGATGAAGCATGGCGTCTATGTCGAAGGCGGCAAGATCGAGGACATCTTCGCCGACCCGCAACACGCCTATACCCGCATGCTGCTCGACGCGATGCCGCGCCTGGACCGGCCTGACCGTCCGGGCCACACGGCGCTGAAGCCGGTCGCCGGCGATGCTGATGCCGATCCGCTCCTCTCCGTGTCGGATGTGAAGGTCCAGTTTCCGATCCAGGTCTCGGGCGGTCTGCGGCCCACTTACAAGACGCTGCGCGCCGTCGACGGCATCAGCTTTGATCTCCAGCCGGGCGAGACGCTGGGCGTGGTCGGCGAGTCCGGCTGTGGCAAGTCGACACTTGCGCGCGCCGTCCTGCGTCTGGTGCCGGCCCAGGAAGGGGCCGTCTCCTGGATCGGTCGTGACCTGCTCGGCCTCAAGGCCAATGACCTGCGCAAGGCGCGCGAGGATTTCCAGATCGTCTTCCAGGACCCCCTGGCTTCGCTCGATCCGCGCATGACGATCGGGGCCTCGATCGAGGAACCGCTGCTCACTTTCCGCAAATCCATGCGGCGCAAGGAGCGCGAAGTCGTGGTCAAGGAGATGATGGAGAAGGTCGGTCTCGACCCGAACATGATCAACCGCTACCCGCACGAGCTGTCCGGTGGCCAGAACCAGCGCGTCGGCATCGCCCGCGCCATGATCCTGCGCCCCAAACTGGTCATTTGCGACGAAGCCGTCTCGGCGCTCGACGTGTCGATCCAGGCCCAGATCGTGGAACTCCTGATCAAGCTCCAGCAGGAGATGGACCTGTCCATGATCTTCATCTCGCACGACCTTTCCGTCGTGCGCGAGATCTCGCATCGGGTGATGGTGCTCTATCTCGGACGGGTCGTCGAAATGGCGGATCGCGACCAGATATACGAGGATGCCCGCCATCCCTACACCCAGGCCCTGATCTCGGCCGTGCCGGTGCCTGATCCTGTCGTCGAGAAGGCGCGCGTGCGGATCAAGCTCGATGGTGAATTGCCGTCGCCCATGGATACCCGCGCCCAATTGCGTTTCATGAAGTCCAAACTGGTCGACGACCCGGATGCGGAGCAATACCGACCGCAATTGATGCAGGTCGCCGAGGGGCATTGGGTCGCGGAGCACGATCCGTTCGACCAAGTGTCGGCCTGACCCGCAGTTTGCAGCGAATTCACTCGACAATGGCTCGGACACCACTAGCTTCCGACCCCTAGATCATGCCCGGGAGAGCAGGAATGGCAGAGAATTTCGGCAGGACACTGGGCGTTGCAAGCCTGGCCCTCATCCTGGGCCTTGCAGCGTGCCAGCCGGCTCAGGATAGTCAGACCGGCGAAACGGCCCTGCCGACCGATTATGCCTTCGTGCATGAAGTCACCGACCTGCCGCCCGATCCGGACATTCTCTACGGCCAGCTCGATAATGGCCTGCGTTATGCGGTCCGCGCCAACCAGACGCCGCCCAATGTCGCCTCGGTGCGGATGGTCTTCAATATGGGCTCGCTTGGCGAGGCCGAGGACCAGCGCGGCCTGGCGCACTTTATCGAGCACATGGCGTTTAACGGCACGACCGACGTGCCCGAGGGCGAGATGGTGCCGCTGCTCGAGCGCTATGGCCTCCAATTCGGCCCCGACACCAATGCCTTCACCGGCTATGAGACCGTCGGCTACCAGCTCGACTTGCCCGATGCCGGGCAGGAGGCGCTGGAGACGGCGCTCTTCCTGATGCGTCAGACTGCCAGCGAAATGCTGCTCGACGCCGAGGCGATTGACCGAGAACGTGGGGTCGTCCTGTCCGAGGAACGTGTCCGCAACACGCCGATCCGGCGCTGGAACAATGCGCTCTGGCGCTTTCGCCTGCCCGACACCCTGATCCCGGAACGCGATGCCATCGGCACGACCGAGGTGCTGGAGAACGCTCCGCGCGAGCGCTTTGTCGATTACTACGAGAATTTCTACACGCCCGAGCGCGGCATGGTGGTCGTGGTCGGGGATATTGACCCGGACACAGTCGCCGCGCAGATCGAGGCCAGCTTTGCCGACTGGCAGGGTATTGATGATCCGCGCCCGGATCCGGACATTGGTTCTGTTTCGACGGACCGCCCGCTGTCGGCCGGCTATTTCTACGACCCTGAGCTCTACACCATCATCACCGTCGATGCCGTGCGTCCGCACGCGCCGGCACTTGATAGTTCGCAGACCCGGTTCGAGAACAATCTCGCCAATATCGGCGATGCCATCCTCAGCCGCCGATTCGCTACATTGACCAGTTCTGGGACCTCGCCGCTGATCCAGGCGGCGGCCAATCACGGCACGGATTTCAGCCTGGCGGACCGCGCCTCTGTATTGGCTATTGCCCGGCCCGATCGCTGGGAAGAGGCGGTTGCGGCAGTCGAGCAGGAATTGCGTCGGGCCCTGGAGCATGGTTTCACCCAGGCAGAGCTGGACGAACAGGTCGCCAATCTTCACACCGCGCTGCGCGATGCAGCGGAACAATCGGGCACACGGCAGAGCTCGACCCTGTCCGACCAGATCTGGTCCAACTGGCGCTCTGACCAGGTCCTCACCACCTCGCAATCCATGCTCGAGCGATTTGAGGAAACCTTGCCCCAAGTCACGCCGGAAGCCGTCAGTGAGGCTTTCCGGGCCCAGTGGGAGGGCGTTGAGCCATTGCTCTTCCTCGCCAGCTCCGAACAGATGGACGATGCTCAGACGCGGTTGATCGACGCTTGGGACACCAGCGCTGAAACACCTGTCGAGCCGCCGGAAGACCGGGGTGATCTCGCTTTCGCCTATACCGATTTCGGTCCGGCCGGTGCGATTGCTTCCCGGGAAGAAATCGAGGACCTCGGTCTGGTGCGGCTGCAGTTCGAGAATGGTGTGGCCGTGACCTTCAAGCCAACCGATTTCGAAGATGGCACTGTTCGCGTGCGCCTTGATTTCGGTCGTGGTGAACTGGAACCACGAGCCATGCCGGCGGTTGATATCATTGCCGGTTCTGTCTTTACCGCGTCCGGACTGGGCGAGCATTCCGCGGATGAGCTGGGCCGGGTCCTTGCCGGACGCAATATCGGCAACAGTTTCAATGTCGGCGATGACAGCTTCAGCTTCAACGCGGCGACAACGCCAGGCGATCTGCGGATCCAGATGGATTTGCTTACGGCATTCCTGACCGATCCCGGCTGGCGTCAGGAAGGGATGGATCAATTCCGCGCGGTTATCCCGGAAATCCGCCGCAACTCCTACGCGACGCCGGGCGGCGTCATGTCGGCCGAAGTGTCGCGCCTGATCCGCTCCGGTGATGAGCGCTACGGCCTGCCCGACCCGGAACAGGTCGCGGGCGTTGATATGGACGCGATCCGGGACTTCCTGACCCCGGCGCTCGATAATGCCCCGATCGAGGTCACCATTGTCGGGGATGTCAGCGAAGCCGCGCTCATCGAGGCGCTCGCTCCGACCCTCGGTGCCCTGCCGGCCCGGGCCGCGAGCTGGCCCGATTATGACGAGGCCCGAACCATTGTTTTCCCGGATGCGGTCGAAGAGCCGGTCGTGCTGCGCCACAACGGTCCGGCCAACCAGGCACGCGCCAATGTCTACTGGCCGACCTTTGATGACAGTGATGCCGGACGCACACGGGCCATGGCCCTGCTCAATGCGGTCTTCGACCTCAAGCTGACCGAGCGCCTTCGCGAGCGCGACGGCCTGACTTATTCGGCGTCCAACGCGGCTGCCGAGTCGGATGTCTATCCCGATTACGGCTATCTCTATGTGGGTGCGGATGTCCGGGTAGAAACAGTCGATCAGACTTATGACGCGATCAATGAGCTGGCGGCCGATCTCGTGTCGGGGGCGATCAGCGAGGACGAAGTCCTGCGAGCGCGCCAGCCCCTGCTCGAGCAGATCGAGAATGCGATGGAGAATAATGGCGCCTGGATGAGCTGGTTGTCCCAGTCCTGGGGTAATCCGGATCGGCTCGACCGAATCCGTTCGCTGCGCAGTGATTATGAGAGCGTCACTCGCGACGAGTTGGTCGAGCTGGCTGCGGCCTACCTCTCGCCCGAGCGGACCTGGCGTGTCACCATCCTGCCACGCGATGCCGAACAATAATCAGCCTACAGGACTGACCTGATGACCCGATTTGCCTTTGCCGCAAGCTGCTGCGCCCTGGCGCTGGCCGCCTGTTCCGAGCCGACCGGCTCGACCACCGATGAGACCCGGAATTCGACCATGACACCTGCCTCAACCAGTGCGGAGGCGATTGCCTCCGGCGATGTCGCTGCCTTGCGTGAGCGCCTCGCGATGGCGGAACGGGTTGTTCCCAATCTGGATGCGCTGATCGCCCGCCAAGTGATTGTGGATGAAGCACGCGCGTGCACGCCCCGTGACAGTGATACGATCCCGCTGCGTGATCTGCCCGCTGATCCGACCGACCCGGCCGCGAATGGTGCGCTGGCGGATGAGTATCTCCGCGACATCGTGACCGAGCCGTGCGTCTTCCGGCTGCCGTCCGGCCTGATCTTCCGGATCCGCACGGCGGTGGAGGAGGGCGAGAGCCCGATGCGCGGCGACATGGTGACGGTGAACTATCGGGGCCAATTGCTCGATGGCGAGGAGTTTGACAGTTCCTGGACGCGCGGCGAGCCGGCCACCTTTCCGTCCGATCGCCTGATCGCGGGCTGGGTTGAAGCCTTGCCGCTCATGCGGGTCGGCGAACGCTGGGAACTCTTCATCCATCCGGACCTGGCCTACGGCATGCGCGGCACGCCGGGCGGGCCGATCGGCCCCAACATGGCGCTGGTCTTCGAGCTTGAATTGCTCGGCCTGCCGGGTTGATGCCGACTCAGTCTGAATTTGAATGAACCGACCTGCGCCTGTCGCCTAGCGCGACAGGCGCAGGTTTGTCAGGTCACCGGCAATCATCTCGAACGCGTCTTCCAGCGCTTCGGCTGATGGCGAGTCGAAATACAGGCTCGGATGGCTGGCGCAACCGCGCATCAGATCGCGGGTTGAGCTGGAATTGACCTGGAAGGTGATCGTGTAGACACGGATGCCTTGCGCCTTGGCATAGTCACAGGCGGCCTCGGTTCGCTCGTCAAGCTCTCTGGATAGCACATTGCCGCTGGACGAGCGTCGCCCCAGCCGACCGTCGGCGACATAGCCATAGGCTTCGTAGTCCGACATCTGATTGGTATTGCGACCGCTCATGACATTGTCGCCATCAGTCAGGATGACCATTGCCTTGATGTATTCGTCATCCGACCAGGGTGCGCCTTCGGTGAAGGGTGCGCCCGGTGACAGGGTGCGAATGCCCCAGCCGATACCATTGGGGATGTTGGTCGTGCCGTTGGCGTCCATGTCATCGATCGCGTTGAGCACGGTGCGTTCATTTGTGGTGAGGGGCGTGATCGGAGTCGTTGTGCAAGAGCGATTCGGTCCCCCGCGGGACGGGCGCCCGTTATCATATTTGTCGAGCGCCACCATGCGCTCATCGACGCCGCCATTGGTTCCATCATTCAGATAGGAATTGGAGTATCGGCCGATATCCGGTTCGTCCGGCGCGAAATAGGGCACGAAAAGCGTTTCCGGATCGCCGCGGCTCGGTGTCGTGTCGTCGATATCCATCGGGATGGGACGCGCTTCCACGCAGCCATCCCACGACGTATTGCGCAGCTGGTCGAACAAGTCCCAGTGATTGACGATGATCTCTTCGGTCTCGCAGCGGCGACGCCAGCCCCAGCCGGTGCAGGTTTCGATCTCGACCGGATTGCCGCCGGCCCATTCCGCGTGGATCGGCGATTCCGCATTCGGGTCGAGCCACCAGGCGCGCTCATACTGGGTCCCGACATTCACCGTCGCGGCGAAGGGAACAAGCCCGATCTTGACGTCAGTCGGATCATCGGCGGCATCGAAGAGAATCTCGGTTAAAAGTTCGGCACTGTCGCGCAGGTCGCGGATCTTGGAGCCACCCATCGAGCCGGTATTGTCGAGCACCATCACCAGTTCCAGGCGCTGGCGGGCCCGCTGGACCTCGCTCTCCCAATGGACTGTGATGTAGTCGATTCCGGCCATGCCCAGCATGGTCGTCTGGACGCGGGCCTCGCCGGTCACCGTGACCGTGTCGGACTCGTCGTCGATGTTCACATTGACGTTCTGCACTACGCCCAGTTCGCGGCCGGGATAGTTCGCGGCGATGAAATCATTGGCGATGCTGGTGGCATCCTCGTTCGACAGCGAGGTGTTCACGCCGACCGCGAGGGCCGCTGCATCCAGCGCCTGGGCGAGGCGCGAGCGGGCATTCATCGACTGGCTGAGGTCCACTGCGCCGCCGGACAGAAGCGCCACGGGCACCAGCGACAGGGCGAAAATCGTCGCCACATTGCCACGGGATTCGCGGCAAAAGCGGGCAACCAGATTTTTCAGGGCTGTGAAAGCCATGGCGGTGATCCAGTACAGATTTCACTAAAATCCTACCGGTTCGGGATTAAGGGGGCGTTATAAGCCACGGTTATCGGGGGATTAACGGGTGCCCTACCTCGAGAGACGCAGATTGGTGAGGTCGCCGGCGATCATCTCGAAGGCCGAACGCAGCGCCGCATCGGACGGGCTGTCATAATACAGCGTCGGATGGGTCGCACAGTCGCGCATCATGTCCCGCGTCGTGCTCGACGAGACCTGGAAGGTGATCGTATAGACCCGGATACCGAGCGATTTGGCATACTCACAGGCGGCGGCGGTCCGAGCATTGAGTGCATTCCGGATTGTGTAGTCCGAAGTGGAGGTCACGCCCAGACGACCGTCACGCACATAGCCATAGCCGGAATAGTCCGAATAATTCGGGTTGTTGCGACCATTGAGATAATTCTCGCCATCGGTCAGCACGACCATCGCCTTGATCGTGTCGTCCTCCTCGAAGCCGACCCCTTCGGTAAAGGGCATGCCTGGTGACAGGACGCGCACGCCCCAGCTGACCCCGATCGGGATATTGGTGGTGCCGCTGGCGATCATGTCCTCGATCGCATTATCAATCGTGCGTCGGTGATTGGTCAGCGGCGTGATCGGTCGTGCGGTGCAGCCCCATTGCGGTCCGCGACTGTTCGAATTGATCCAGGCATGGGTGTATTTCGGCGTGTTGCGCATGCGCGCCCGCTCGTCATACCCCCCCATTCCGTCATTGAGATAGGAGTTCGCATAGCCGGCATTATTGGCGTAGTTCGACTCGTCCGGCGCGAAATAGGGCACAAAGAGCGTGTCCGGATCGGATGGATCGGGTGTCGTATCCTCGATATCATGGGGGATGGCGCGCGCCTCGACACAGCCGGTCCAGTTGCGGTTGCGGATCGTGTCATAGAGATCCCAGCGATTGGCGACCGGGTCGAAATTCTCCGCGTGGAGGGGCGATCGCGCATCCGGGTCGAGCCACCAGTCGCGGGCATGGCCGGTGCCGACATTCACGGTCGCCGAGAAGGGGACCAGGCCGATCTTGAGCCGGTCGGCATCGGCGCCGTCAAACAGGATATCGGTCAGCAGAAGGCCCGCATCCCGCAGGCTGGCAATCTTCGAGCCACCCATCGAGCCGGTATTGTCGAGCACCATGACCAGTTCGAGCGAAGAGCGGGCGCGCTGGACCTCGCTCTCCCAGTGAACGGTGATGTGCTCGATCCCGACAAGTCCGAGAATGATGGTCTCGACCCGGCTTTCCGCCCGCACGGTTACGCGGTCATTGGTCTCATCAAGATTGACCGTGACATTCTGGATCGCCCCGAGCTCATCGGCAGGATAATTGGCATTGATGAAGTCTTCCGCGAGACCGGCCGCATCCGCTTCACTGATCGAGATTCGCACACCGACAGCCAAGGCTGCTGCATCCAGCGCGCTTGAAAGGCGGGTGCGGGCATTCAGGGCCTGGTTGACGTCGACGGCGCCTCCGGCCAGCACGCAAATCGGTACCAGCAGGAGCGAAAACAGCATGGCGACATTGCCGCGCTGGTCCGCGCCCCATCTTTGCAGCCATATCAAGCCGAACCGCCACATCTTGCGATCCCGTTGCCATTGAACCAACAGCCACTATGACGGACAGGGACGCATGCGCGGAGCGAAGCTTCGATTCGCTGTAAAAAGACCGATAACAAAATCTGCCAAATCCAAATCTGATTGTCGCGGTGTCGGCCGATCCGGCAAATGCGTTGACGTCCGCGCAGGGCATTGGCAGACCGGCACTATGACCCATCTCGACACCGCCATTGCCGAATTGCGCGACCTTGTCGCTTTCGACACCACCTCACGCAATACCAACCTGCCGCTGATCGACCATGTGGAGGCCAAGCTCCTCGCCCTCGGCGCGGTCTGTGAGCGCATTCCCAATGACGATGGGACAAAGGCCAATCTCCATGCCCGCTTCGGACCGGCGGTGGATGGCGGCGTGGTCCTGTCGGGCCATACCGATGTCGTGCCGGTCGACTGCCAGCCCTGGACGTCGGACCCCTGGGTGCTGACCGACAAGGGCGACGGCCTCCTGTATGGGCGCGGAACCTGCGACATGAAGGGCTTCTCGGCCTGCATCCTGGCGCTGGCGCCGGACATCGCCGACGCGGATTTGAAGCGACCAGTCCACATCGCGCTCTCCTTCGACGAAGAGGTCGGCTGTCTCGGTGCGCCAGCCCTGATCGACCGGATCATGAAAGGCCCGGTCAAGCCGGCCATGGTTGTGGTCGGTGAGCCCACCGACATGCAGGTCGTGACCGCGCACAAGGGCCTGTTCTCGCTGACCGTGAAAGTGCGCGGCCGCGAGGCCCATTCCTCGCTGGTTCGCGATGGCGCCTGTGCGATCACCCACACCGTGCCGCTGATGCAGTATCTGGTGGAGGCGGCGAAACAGATGGAAGCGGCGGCACCGGCCGACAGCCCGTTCAATCCGCCGCATGGCACGCTGACCATTGGCGAGATCAAGGGCGGGACAGCGTTGAACATCCTGGCGCTGGATTGCGAGTTCGGTTCCCTGATGCGCCCCTGTCCCTGGGACGATCCGCACGCCATTGCCGATGGCTTGCGCGCGCGGGCGGCCGAGATCGAGGCGGAGATGCGCAAGGCCGCGCCGGAAGCTGCGATCGAGATCAAGGTTCGCTCGGACGTGCCCGCCTTCGCGCCGGAAAATGATGGCGCCGCCGAACGCCTCGCCCGCCAGCTCACCGGCGACAATTCCACGCGCGTGGTCAGCTACGGGACCGAGGCCGGCCAGTTCCAGGCGGCCGGGCTGAGCGTGGTGGTCTGCGGACCCGGCTCGATCAGCCAGGCCCATCAGCCGGACGAGTTTGTGGCCATTGACCAGCTGGCCAGCTGTTGTGAATTTCTTGAGAAAATGGTGCGGAAACTGGAGACCTGACATCGTGGCCAGGGGCAGGCATGACTTACCATTATGCGTATGATGCGGAGATCAAGGCGTTCCGGATCCGCTTCGCGGGTCGGGTCGACATGGAAGAGATTCTCCGGTCCGACCGGGAAATCATCCACGAGCCGGAATGGGCGGCTTCGCGCCGTATCCTGACGCATCTCGACTTTGACGCCGATCTGAGCGCCCTGACACTGCAGCAATATCTCAAGGTCGCCATGCCCTATATGGATGCGACCCGGGAAATCCGCGGCAAGGGGACGCGTGAAGCCTGGGTGATCCCGGCGCGCTGGAACTCGCCCATCATCCAGGTCTGGGAGCAATTGCCCCACAAGGATGAACACCATGCCTTCGCGGTATTCGATACCGAAGTCGAGGCTCTGGACTGGCTGCTTCGGCCAGGGCGGGACGGCGGGTAGCGGCCGAGACGAAAAAGGGCGCCGCGGGAGGCGCCCTTTGACAGTGGTCGCTGGTAGCCAGGTGGTCCCGGCAATTCCGGTCAGGTATTGGTGAAGCGCACAAAATAGAACAGGCAGCCGACCGCGTATACCGCCATCGCCGCCTGCAGCGATATGAGCAGGAGCGGGTCGCCACCGAGCATCCCCGAGACGCTTATTGCGGCAAGCAGGATCGCTGGTGGAATGACCATCAGGGCCATCGATCTCGCGCCAGTGACTCGCAGATCCGCGCCACACCCGGCGCAGCGAGGCTTGCCTTTCTCGCTCGCGTCAATAGTGGAACCCAGCCAGCTCAGTGACTTTCCACATCGGGTGCAAGCACGAGACATTCAGCCTACTCCGCGGCCGTCTCTGCCGGTGCGGCGGTCGCCGCGTCTTCCCGGCCCTTGCCCCAATAGGAGATGCAGGGAATTTTCGAGCGGTCGCAGCGATCGGCGTATTTGCGCGCGATATCCGTGACTTCTTCCATCAGCCCGTCAGCCAGCGTGGTCGGCTTGAGGCCGAGCTGGAGGAAGGTGTTATTCTCGACATGGAGGTCGTTTTCGTCCGCCTCATTGCGCGGATTGGGAACGAGCTGCATCTCGGCGCCGGCCAGATCGGCAATCATTTTCGCCAGGTCGCGGACGCGGTGGGTCTCGGTCATCTGGTTGAGGATATGGACCTTGTCACCCGGCTTGGGCGGGTTCTCGACCGCCAGCTGGATGCAGCGCACCGTGTCCTGGATATGAATGAAGGCGCGTGTCTGGCCGCCCGTTCCGTGCACGGTCATCGGGTAGTTCACGGCCGCCTGCATCAGGAAGCGATTGAGCACGGTGCCGTAATCGCCGTCATAGTCGAAGCGGTTGATCAGGCGTTCATCGCGCTTGGTCTCTTCGGTCTGCGTGCCCCAGACAATACCCTGGTGGAGATCGGTGATCTTCACCTTGTCGTTCTTGTTGTAGAAATGGAAGAAGAGCTGATCCTGGGTCTTGGTCATGTGGTAGATCGAGCCCGGATTGGCCGGGTACAGGATCTCCTGATCCTTCAGGCCCTCATCCGTTTCGATCTTCACCTTGAGATATCCCTCGGGGATCTTCATCCCGGCCGTGCCATAGCCATAAACGCCCATCGTGCCGAGATGGACGAGGTGGATGTCGCGGCCGCTTTCGACGATCGCGGCCAGAACGTCATTCGTGGCGTTGAGATTATTGTCGACCGTATAGCGCTTGTGGCGCGCCGACTTCATCGAGTAGGGCGCGGCGCGCTGTTCGGCAAAATGGATGATGGTATCGGGCTGCTCGGCCTCGATGAGGTCGACCAATTCCTGATAGTCCTTGCCGATATTCATGTCGACGAAGGCGATGTCGCGGCCCGACACCTCTTTCCACGCGGCCAGGCGTTCCGACATCGGACGGATCGGGGTCAGGCTCTCGACCTCGAGTTCGACATCGATCTTGCGGCGCGAGAGGTTGTCGACGATGACAATGTCATGGCCGAGATTGGAGAGGTGAAGCGCGGTCGGCCATCCACAGAAGCCGTCTCCGCCCAATACGATCACTTTCATGCTACGTCTGCCCCTGACGTTAAATCCCTAGGCTTTTTGTTCTCGCAGCGGGGCGCGGGCATGGCAAGGGGTGGCCTGCTGTGTGGGCTGCACCGGTAACTGGCCGGACAGGCTCCGGACGGGTTTCGTGCTGGCTCGGGAGGTCCCGTGCAGACGGTAACGTTATCATTAACCAAGTGTGCACAAATGTCGACTTTCAGGCACGAAGCTTGCGGGTGCTTCGGGCTAGGCGGGAATATTGGTCGCAGGCTCCGGGATTGTAAAAAAAATCCGCCTTCGGGCGCTTTCCCGCACCGCATCGGTGGACGGCGGCCCGAAAGCTCGCTAAATCCGCGCCAACTTCTTCCGGACGCCCCGGTCCGGTTGATCAGACTTAGGAGAGAAGAGTATGGCCCTTCGGGTTGCGATTACCGGTTTTGGTCGTATCGGCCGTCTGGCGCTGCGTGCGGTTCTCGAGAACAAGCGCTGGGACGAAGTCGAGATCGTGGCGATCAATGACAGCTCCACCCCCGAAACCAATGCTCATCTCCTGACCTATGACAGCGTGCACGGCCGCTATCCGGGCGAGATCAAGGTCGGTGATGACTGGATCGATGCCGGTTTCGGCAAGATCCAGAAAGTCTCCAACCGCAATCCGGCCGAACTGCCCTGGGGTGATATGGGCGTCGATATTGTCATGGAATGCACCGGCGCCTTCAACTCGAAAGAGGCCTCGATGGCCCATATCGAGGCGGGCGCCAAACGCGTCCTGTGCTCGGCCCCGGCCAAGAATGCCGACAAGACCATCGTCTATGGCGTCAATCACGACCAGCTGACCGCCAACGATATCATCGTCTCCAATGCCTCGTGCACGACCAATGGCCTGGCCCCGGTCGCCAAGGTGCTCAATGACGCGGTCGGCATCGAGCGCGGTCACATGACCACGATCCACGCCTATACCGGCGACCAGCCGACGCTGGACCGCAATCACAAGGATCTGCACCGCGCCCGCGCCGCTGGCATGTCCATGGTCCCGACCTCGACCGGTGCCGCCAAGGCCGTCGGCCTGGTCCTGCCGGAACTGGTCGGCAAGCTCGACGGCGCCGCCGTCCGCGTTCCGACCCCGAATGTCTCGCTGATCGACCTCGTTTTCACCCCGGGCCGCGCCACCACGGCGGAAGAGCTGGCCGAGGCGGTCAAGGCCGCCGCTGACGGTCCGATGAAGGGCGTGCTCGGTTACGACACCCTGCCGCTGGTCTCGATCGACTATAATCACGACAGCCGTTCCTCAATCGTCGCCCTCGACAAGATCAAGGTTATCGACGAGCGCCTGGCCCGGGTCATGACCTGGTATGACAATGAATGGGGCTTCGCCTGCCGCATGGTCGACACCACCGTCGCCATGGGCAAATTCCTGTAAAACCCGCAGCCAGAGGGCTTCGCCATGACCACGATCCGCCGCATCCAGGATGCTGACGTCCAGGGCAAGCGCGTGCTTGTCCGCGTTGATTTCAACGTGCCGATGAAAGACGGGCAGGTCAGCGACGCGACGCGTCTGGAATCGGCCCTCCCGACCATTGACCATCTTGTCGAGCGCGGCGCGAAAGTCATCCTGATGGCCCATTTCGGCCGACCCAAGGGGCAGCGCCGCGCCGAGATGTCACTTGAGCCGGTCTGCCAGCCTCTGGCCGATCTGATGGGTGTCGAGCTCAGCTTCGTCGATGACGTCGCGGGCGAGGATGCGGTTGCGGCCGTGGCCGGCATGGCTGATGGCGATGTCCTGTTGTTGCAGAATACGCGTTTCGAGGCCGGCGAGGAAAAGAATGAGGCCGGCTTTGCCAAGGCCCTGGCCGCGCTTGGCGACATCTATGTCAATGATGCCTTCTCCGCGGCACACCGTGCCCATGCCTCGACCGAAGGCGTGACCCATCACCTGCCGTCTTATGCCGGTCTGGCCCTGCAGCGCGAGATCGATCACCTGGTCGCGGCGCTGGAAAGCCCGAAACGCCCGGTCATCGCCCTGGTCGGCGGGGCCAAAGTTTCGACCAAGCTCGACCTGTTGCAAAACCTGGTGAAGAAGGTCGACACGCTCTTTGTCGGCGGCGGCATGGCCAACACGCTTCTGCATGCGCAAGGCGTCAAGGTCGGGGCCAGCCTGTGCGAGACCGATCTCGTCGACACGGCGCGCGCCATCCTGGCGGCGGCCGAGGAAAGCGGCTGCAAGCTGATGCTGCCGAGCGATGTCGTGCTGGCCAAGGAGTTCAAGCCCAACCCCGAAACCCGTCTGGCTGCCGTGACCGATGTGGCGGCGGACGAGATGATCCTCGATTGCGGACCGGCCACAGTCGTGGCCCTCGGCCAGGCGATCGACAAGGCGAACACATTGATCTGGAACGGCCCGCTCGGCGCCTTCGAAACACCGCCCTTCGACACGGCAACCGTTGAGGTTGCCCGTTCGGCCGCGCGTGCTGCGGTGGAGGGCGAGCTGATCGCGGTGGCGGGTGGCGGTGATACCGTTGCGGCGATGAACCAGGCGGGCGTCGCCGACGATTTCACCTTCATCTCGACCGCGGGTGGCGCTTTCCTGGAATGGATGGAAGGCAAGACCCTGCCGGGAGTGGCGGCGGTCATGGGGGAGTCCGAACTGGTCGCGTGATATGACGGGATGACACGTCACAGGACGAATGGTATCGGTAACATAAATCGCCGGGCAGCGCGCGAAAATCCGCGCGCGTCCGGTGGGAATTCAAATCGCTCCGGGGTAAAAGGGCGAGAGTCGGAACGGGCAGGCGGGCGCCTGCCGCAACATGCTTGAACAGCTGGGGGTATCCTGATGGATCTCGATCAACTCAACGAAATCGCCTGCGCCATGGTGGCCCCGGGCAAGGGTATTCTGGCCGCTGATGAATCGACCGGCACGATCGGCAAGCGATTTGCCTCGATCGGCCTCGACAACACGCCGGACAATCGCCGCGACTGGCGCGACATGCTCTTCCGTACCGAGCCGGCCATGAGCAAGCACATCTCCGGCGTCATCCTCTATGATGAGACCATACGCCAGAGCGCCAAGGACGGCACAGCGCTGACCAAGCTGATCACCGATGCCGGCTCGATCCCGGGCATCAAGGTCGATATGGGTGCCAAGCCGCTCGCCGGTGCCGAAGGTGAAACCATCACTGAAGGCCTCGACGGCCTGCGTGACCGCCTCGCTGATTATTACGAGCTGGGCGCCCGCTTCGCCAAATGGCGCGCCGTGGTCAATATCGGCGACAAGGGCGATGAGAGTGTGCCGAGCCAGTATTGCATCAATACCAATATGCACGCTTTGGCCCGCTATGCGGCCCTGTGCCAGGAAGCCAATATCGTCCCGATCGTCGAGCCGGAAGTCATCATGGATGGCGATCACTCGATCGAGCGCTGCTATGAAGTCACCGAGTTCGCACTGAAGACGCTCTATCGCGAGCTGTTCGACCAGGGCGTTGTGCTGGAAGGCACGATCCTGAAGCCGAACATGGTCATTTCCGGCACCACCAATGACGACCGCGCCAGCCGCGAGGAGGTCGCTGACATGACTGTTCAGTGCCTGGCCAATTGCGTACCGGCGGCTGTGCCGGGCATCGCCTTCCTGTCGGGTGGCCAGAGTGATGAGGAAGCCACCGAGCATCTTTCCATCATGAACGAGGCCTATGACCTGCCCTGGCCGATGACCTTCTCCTATGGTCGCGCCCTTCAGGCCGCTCCGCTGAAAGCCTGGGCCGGAAAGGCGTCGAACTACGATGCCGCCCAAGCTGCCTTCAATCACCGCGCCAAGATGAACGGCCTCGCCTCGCTGGGCGAATACAAGCCTGAGATGGAAAAAGAGACGGCTTAGGGCGTCTCTTTCTCGCGCGAACAACAAAAAACCCCCGGCCAGCTGGCCGGGGGTTTTCTCATTCCGGATATCCGGTTGGCTTAGCCGCCGAGCTCGGAGATGTGGAGCCGCGAGGAGGCCAGGTCGGAATTATTGCCGTAGGTGCCGATCCAGATGTCATACTGGCCGGACATCGGGCTGCCCCAGGCCAGAGACGGGTTCAGGCCATTGGTGTCGTCATTGCAATACCAGGAGCCGTCCGGTGCATTGACTACGAGCGTCGTGTCGGCACTGGAATAGGCGCTGATATAGAGCGGCAGCGAGCCAGCATTGAAGTTCAGGCGGAAGTCCGGCGCGTTGGCGATCATGCCGCGGCAGGACGGGGACAGGTTGGACGCCTGGATGGAACCACCGGCGGTGATCGAGGTGGTGTACGGGTCCGGCTGGAAGCCCGAATTCAGGTTCACGGTGCCGAAGGTCGGTTGCAGCGACCAGTCCTGGGCGGCAGCAACGCCAGCGAAGGAAGCAGCGGCGATCCCGGCGGCGAGAATGGCTTTGATAGACATGGTATTTCCCCTTTTCACAGACAGACGAGCAATACATTTGCCCCCGTTGAGCGACACCCTTGTATAAACTGGATGAAAGGAAGATGAATGACCCGATTGGGTGATGTTCATCTAGATTTTCCGCCGCGCCATTGTCCTTCCCGGGCAGGCCTGTCAAAAGACGCCGGATGAGCCAGCTTTACCTGATTACCCCGCCGCGTATCGATGATGATTTCCTCGCCAGCCTGGAAATGGCGCTCGATGCGGGACCGGTCTCTGCCCTGCAGATCCGCCTGAAGGATCATGACGAGACGGAAATCCGCCGTCTCGCGCCGCCCCTGATCAAGGCGGCCCAGGAGCGCGGCGTCGCGGCGATCCTCAATGACAGTCCCGAGCTGGCCGACGCACTGGGTTGTGACGGGGTTCATATCGGCCAGTCCGATGGCCGTGTGAAGGACGCCCGGGCCATCATGGGCAAGGACCGCACGGTCGGGGTGACCTGCCATGCCAGCCGCCATCTGGCGATGGTCGCCGGAGAGGCTGGCGCGGATTATGTCGCCTTTGGTGCCTTTTTCCCGACGCAGACCAAGGCGACCGAGCATGTCGCGACCCCCGACATCCTGGCCTGGTGGGTCGAGATCTTCGAACTGCCCTGCGTCGCCATAGGCGGGATCACGGTCGATAATGCCGCCCCGCTGATCGCGGCGGGCGCCGATTTTCTGGCCGTGTCCTCAGGCGTCTGGGCGCATCCGGACGGGCCGGCGGCCGCGGTGAAGGCCTTTGGAGCGCTGACGGAGTGACGGCTGAGCGCCGAACGGTCGGCGCCGCGGATTACATTTCACCCAGCTGAGGTCTCCCGGCCTTGACGATGCCGCATTCCCGGCGTTCTAGAAGGGCATGCTTGTGCGTTTCACACTCCCACTCATCATCGTGCTGGCCGCAACCGGTCTGGTCTTGCCATCCGCCGCCGCGCTTGTTCGACAGGACGCGGCACCGCTTGAGGATGAGGTGGCCCCCGATATCGTCGCGCCCACCTTCCCGCAGGAATTGATCCTGCTGCCGGAAGAGGTCCAGAGCGCCGCCCAGGATGGCATGGCGGCGGACACGGCCGAATTACCGACAGGGCTGAGTGGTGCCGATGCGGCCTGGTATCGCGCCCAGGTCGCCTATGTCGGTGAAGATTGGGCGTCGGCCCGCAATTATGCCGAGACCGCCGCGGCTGGAGGGATTGTCGATGCCGCCCTGCTGGCCGGCATCATGGCGCGCAATGGCGAAGGCGGTCCGGTCGACCTGTCGACCGCGGCGCGCTGGTTTAACCGCGCCGCGGATCGCGATGATCCTGTGGCCCTTTACAATCTCGGTCTCCTGGCCGCGCTCGGGGACGCCTCGCTGGAGCTCGGGCGCGCTGAGCCCTGGTTCGAGCGTGCGGCCCGCGCCGGGCATATCCCGGCCATGGTGGCCCATGCCATCGCGCTGAGGAATTCGCCGGTACCGCAGGATGCCATCACGGCGCGGGAATGGGCGGGACGAGCGGCCCAGCAAGGCTCGGCCGAGGGCATGTACCAGCTGGCTCAATTGCTCGATGCCGGGCAGGGCGGTGAACGCGATGCGGCCGGTGCCCGGGTCTGGTATGAGCGCGCGGCCGACCAGAATCTGGCCGAGGCGGCCTTCCAGGTCGGCATGATGTGGGCTGATGGCGAAGGCGGTGAGCAGGACGATGCCACCGCCCGCAACTGGCTGCGCATCGCGGCCGAGAGCGGCTATGCGCCGGCCCAGGGCCAATACGGCTTGATGATGTATCAGGGCCGCGGCGGCGAGGCCGATATCGAACTGGCCGCCTATTGGTTTTCGCGCGGGGCCCGTGGCGGCGATGCTGAAAGCCAATTTCTCTATGCTTTCGCATTGGCCCGCGGCGAAGGCGTGCCCCAAGATTTCGAGCTGGCCTATCGCTGGGCCCTGCTGGCATCGGTCGACCATTTGGGTGCGCCGGTTCATGACCGCGATCGCGATCGGCTCGAAGCCGGTCTCGAAGGTGTCCTGCCGCCGGAGGTCCGGCAACGGATCCGGGCCGAATACGAGGCGCTGCGCTGAGCCGAAAGTGCCGCGCCGCTTGCCGATCCGGGTCCTCACTGATAGGAGAGCGCCACCCTGCCGCGCGTGCGCGTCGGCGCGAGAGATGACCCGCCTCCGGGCGGCAACAGGTGACGTATGAAAATCAATGGAAACGAAATCCGCCCCGGCAATGTGCTGATGCACCAGGACACGCTGTGGGTCGCGGTCAAGACGGACCACGTCAAGCCGGGCAAGGGCGGCGCCTTTGCGCAGGTCGAGCTGAAAAACCTGCTCGACGGGCGCAAGCTGAACGAGCGTTTCCGCGCCGCTGACAAGGTCGAGAAAGTGCGCCTGGAACAGAAGGATCACACCTTCCTCTTCGCCAGCGACGACATGCTTACCTTCATGGATGCCGAAAGTTATGAGCAAATCGAGCTGCAGGCTGATTTCGTCGGCGAAGAGCGCGCGGCCTATCTGACCGATGGCATGAATGTGGTGGTCGAATTCCACGAGGAGCGTCCGATCGGCATTTCCCTGCCACAGCACGTGACCCTGGAAATCGCCGACACCGAGCCTGTGGTCAAAGGCCAGACCGCGGCCAATTCCTACAAGCCGGCCATCCTGTCCAATGGTGTGCGCTCTTCCGTTCCGCCCTTCGTTGGCGTTGGCGAAAAGATCATCGTTGCCACCGAAGACGGCTCCTATGTGAAGCGGGCGGACTGACACCATGGGTACGCTTTCCCCGCTCCTCACGGTCATGACCGATGTTGCCGCCCGCGCCGGCCGCTCGCTCACGCGCGATTTCCGCGACATCGAGCATTTGCAGGTCTCGCGCAAGGGGCCGGCGGACTTCGTCTCCGTCGCGGATCACAAGGCCGAGGACATCATCTTTGACCGTCTGAGCCAGGCTCGTCCGGGCTATGGCTTTTTGATGGAAGAGCGCGGGATTGTCGAAGGCAGTGACAAGTCGCACCGCTGGATCGTCGACCCGCTCGACGGCACACTGAACTTCCTCCACGGCATGCCGCATTTTGCGGTATCCATCGCGCTCGAGCGCGAGGGTGAGCTGGTTGCCGGCGTGATCTACAATCCGGCCACCGACGAAATGTTCCATGCCGAAAAGGGCCGTGGCGCCTGGCTCGCCGATCGCCGTCTGCGCGTGGCCGAGCGCAAGCATTTCGATGAAGCCGTGATCTCCACCGGCACGCCTTTTATCGGCCGACCGGGCCAGGCGCGCTTCCTGAAGGAATTGCACCAGATCATGCCGCATTGCGCCGGCATTCGCCGCATGGGCTCTGCTGCCCTCGACCTCGCCTGGGTCGCGGCCGGCCGTTATGACGGATTCTGGGAACGTAATCTGAAATCCTGGGACATCGCAGCCGGCATCATCCTGGTCCGCGAAGCCGGCGGTTTCGTCGCCGAGGCCGATGGCGCCGGCGATGTGCTGGAAACCGGCAATATCGCCGCCGGCAATGAGCCCATTCTGGCTGAAATCACAACGCGTCTGAAGAAGGCCGCGGGCTAGCCAATTGGGGGACAGGTAGAATTAACGCGTGGCGCGGACGGTGAGGCCGGCTGATGCCAAGGCGCGCTAATTCTAACTGTCCCCTTTTCCAGTCATAATATCGCGCGCCAGTCGGGGCATCTTTCCTGAGTGATATGGCCTAGCCTGCAATCATGACGTGCCGTTTCGGTCGTCAGCAAGGCAGGGGGGCTCGCCATGGGCCGGGCTATCGGGTTTGTATTCGGCATTGCCGTCTACGCATTCTTCTTCATTGTATTCCTCTACTCCATTGGTTTCGTCGGCAATTTTCTCGTGCCGAAAACCATCGATTCCGGTGCGGCCGGGTCGCTCGTGATGGCCGTTATCGTCAATCTGGTGCTGTTGAGCCTGTTCGCCGTCCAGCACAGCGTCATGGCGCGTCCGGCGTTCAAGGCGGCGTGGACCCGACTTGTGCCGGCCTATCTGGAGCGCACCCTCTACGTGCTGCTCTCCTCGATCGCACTGGCGGTGATCTATGCCTTCTGGCGGACGATCCCGGGCGTGGTCTGGTCCGTGCCGGAGGGGCCGGCGACCTATGCGGTGCAGGCCCTGTTCTGGTCCGGTTGGCTGATCGTGCTGATCTCGACCTTTTTGATCAGTCATTTCGACCTGTTCGGGCTGAGCCAGATCTACGCCAATCTGCGCCGCCGCCCCTTCAAGGGCGCGTCTTTCCGCAAGCATCTCTTCTACCGTCTGGTCCGGCATCCGATGATGTCGGGGTTCATGATCGCCTTCTGGGCCGCACCGGTCATGACGCTGGGGCATCTCCTCTTCGCGGTCGTCACCACTGCCTACATGGTCATTGCGGTCTATCGCTTCGAGGAGAAGGATTTGATCGCCGAGATTGGTGATGACTATCTGGAGTATCGCAAAGAGGCAGGCGCTTTCTTGCCCAGGCTGGGTCGAAAGCCTTCCGTGGTGCAGCCAGTGGAGTAGGCGCCGCGCGCCGGCCTGAGCTGGGCCGGCGCAAGGTTCTCTATGCCGCCAGACGCTCGATCGCGTCACCTGCTGCAGCCAGCTTCTCGTCGGCGCCCTGGCCGAGCTGGTCGGCGGCGATGAGCTCGACGTCGGTTATGCCGATGAAGCCCAGCACGTGCTTGAGATAGGGCGAGGCGAAATCGATCGCGCTGCCGACACCCGTCCCGCCTGAGGCGAGCAGGATGATGGCGCGCTTGCCCTCGAGCAGGCCGACCGGACCATTCTCGGTATACTTGAAGGTGACCTTGGCGCGGGCGACCATGTCGATCCAGGCCTTGAGCGCGGCGGGAATGCCGAAATTATAGACCGGAGTGGCGATGACCAGCGTGTCGGCGGCCTGCAGCTCGGCGATCAGCGCGTCGGACCGGGCCAGGGCGGCTTTCTGGTCGTCGCTGCGAGCGTCTGCAGCGGTGAAATTGGCGCCAATCCAGGTCTCATCGATGAAGGCCGGAGGATTGTCGGCCAGATCTCGCCGGGTGATCGAGGCGTCCGGATTTTTCGAGGTCAGGCGGTCCATCAGGTTGTCGGCCAACTGGCGCGTCACCGATCCCTCATGGCGCATGCTGGCATCAATGCGAAGAATGTTGCGGGGCGTATTCTGGGTCATGGCGAACTCCACTATCGGGCGGCGGGCCTGTGGCCCTGAAAAGCGATGGGCGGAAGATGGCTATGATGTCGCTCCGGAGTAACCAGCTTGTTGGCGACTTATTGTTTCCAAAATGGATGAAGAGAGACGCGCACTAACCCCTATCGGTGGGGATTGGCGCGATTAGTTCGCACCTGCCCTTTGACCTCGCCTCCAAATTGTCCCAATCGGAGGGGTAGGAAAGACGGCGGCTTTAACAAGGGGTCAGCATGCCCGTTCTCAATTCCGATCAGGATATCTCCCAGGCACCCAGCGTCCGGTTCACAGGGCCGTGGCGCTATATCATCTGGATGGCCGTCTTCACGGCCGGTGTGGCGGCTCTGGGCCTGTTCCTGTTCGAACCACTGGACGCTGCCTTCCGGGCCAATCCGGCGATCAATGGTCTCATCCTGGGCGTGCTGGTCATCGGCGTGCTCTACACCTTTGCCCAGGCGCTGGGGATCGGTCCGGCCGCGCGCTGGCTGGTCCGTTTCCGCTCGGCTGAGGACCCGGCCAGCCTGCCCAAGCCGCCCGCCCTGATCGCGCCCATGGCCTCGATGATCTCCCAGGCCGATGGCCGGGTTTCACTGTCGGCTGGTTCGGTACGCACTGTGCTCGACTCCGTCGCGGCGCGGATGTCGGAAGCGGGCGCCTTCACCCGCTATTTCGGACGCCTTCTGATTTTCCTCGGCTTGCTCGGCACATTCTGGGGTCTGCTGGAAGTTGTCGGCGCCGTCGGGGAGGCCGTTCGTGCCGTCACCGAGAGCTCGACCGGCGGCGAAGCTGATGTGATGCGGCTGATGTCGGCCATCGAGGACCCGATCCAGGGCATGGGCACGGCCTTTGCCTCCTCCCTCTTCGGTCTCGCCGGCTCGCTGGTCATCGGTTTCCTCGACCTGCAGGCCAGCCGCGCCCAGAACCGCTTCTACAACGAGATCGAGGAATGGCTGTCCTCCATCTCGCGCCTGGCCGCGGCCGGTCCGAACACCGGCGATGATGGCGAGGTTTCGACCGCCTATGTCGGCGCCCTCCTTCAGCAGACCGCCGAGACGCTGGACCGGCTCTCGCACACGCTGGAGCGCAATTCGCGGCAGATGGACACCACGCTGCAGCGCTTTGCCGAGGACAGCCGGGCCAGCCAGGAAGAGGCCATGCGCGCCTTGCGCGACGAAATCCGGGTTTTGATCCGGGCCCTGCAATCGCGGGAGCGGGGAGGGGAATAGGCCATGGCCTCGCCGCGTTTCGCGCGTTTCCAGGAAGCCGATAATGGCGATCACTGGCCGGGCTTTGTCGATGCCCTGGCCACGCTCTTGCTGGTCATCGTCTTCCTGCTGTCGATATTTGTCGCCGGCCAGTTCGCCCTGTCGCGTGCGCTCACCGGGCGCGACGAGCAGCTCGCCGCGCTCAATGCCCAGCTCGCCCAGCTGGCCGATGAGCTCGCCCTGACCCAGGAAGAAAACGCCGAGCTTGAGCTGCGCGTGTCCGGCCTCGAAAGCGAACGCGACGCGCTGAGCGATGCGCTCGCCATGGCCGGCACCCAGACCGCCGCCCTACAGGCCGAGCTGGATGCCGAGCGCGAATTGTCCGAGGAGAGCCAGCGCGCCCTGATGATGCTCAATCTGCAGATCCAGGCCCTGCGCGACCAGATCGCCACGCTCAATGCCGCCCTGGATGCCGCGGAGCAGCGCGCCGAGGAGGCCGAGGCCCAGGTCATCAATCTGGGCGAACGCCTCAACGCGGCCCTCGCAGAGCGCGCCGCCGAGCTGGCCGTCTACCGCTCCGACTTCTTCGGCCGACTGCGCGCCATTCTCGGAAACCGTACCGGCGTACGCATTGTCGGCGATCGTTTCGTCTTCGAAACGGACGTGCTTTTCCCGTCCGGCTCGGCCGCCCTGTCCAATGAGGGCCGCGAAAGCCTGCGCCCGATCGCTGATGCGATCATCCAGCTGACCGATGAAATCCCGGACGATCTGGAATGGGTGATCCGCATTGACGGCCACACAGACCCGGTCCCGATCCGCACCACCTATCCCTCCAACTGGCACCTCTCCGCAGCGCGGGCGATTTCGGTGGTGAACTGGATGGAGCAATTGGGTGTCCCGTCGGATCGCCTGGTGGCGGCTGGCTTCGGTGAGCATTATCCGATCGTGGAGGGCCGCAGCGCGGAGGCGAATGCGCGGAACCGGCGTATCGAGCTGAAGCTGACGGCGAGGTAGGGGTGCACCCAATATTGTATTATATTGTTCTTTCGGTCTTTGGTTCCGCTATTTATACCGATCAATTTCCGGATATAAATTATGTGAAGCTCCTTTTGGAGGCTTCTATGTTCTATTTTGTTTATGCATATCCGGCGGCTTTTGTTGTATATAAATATAGTCAGAGTATCAATGTTAAGTTGATATCCTTTTTTCTGTCATTTGGTGTTTTGGTAAGCGTGGCGGCGCGGGCTTTTGTATCTCTTGAAGAGCGTGACGATCTAATCTTGCTTGATGGTGTGGGTGGCCTATTGGGGGTTGCTAGCCTGTTCTCGCTTTTGGCATTGGCAGCAGACCGTCTCCGCAGTTCGCACTTTGACGGTTGGGGGGAGATTGGTCGTAGAGGCCCCATCTTAGTTTTCCTGTATGTTCTCGCCGGCTCGATCACCTATCATAGTCTCTACCAAGAGCGCCCCGAACGGGCCGGAGTTTAGGTCGGCCCTAGGCACTTTCTCCATCGCTCAGACCTGCTCATAAATCACTTGTCAGCCAGCGGGCCGTATTCGGTTCTTGAGGTCAAGGGCGGCGTAGCCGCCGCTTCGCGGTTAAACCCTTGAGCTGAAGAACCAGATACGGCTTTCTCTCGGCAAGGGATGCATGGCCAAGAGTGCGCCGGCGCGTAGCTATTCAAAAGCTGGACCAGCCGCCCGCTCTCAATACCCCTGAAAGAGAAAGTCCATCGCCGCCGTGATTGTGTCGCGGTGTTCGGCTTCGATATTGGTGACGGGCGTCCCGAGCAGGCGTGTGGGGACCATGGCGATGTCGGTGGTCACCAGGACGAAGTCTCGCCCCTCGATGTCGAGAACGGGCATCAGCCGGTCGATAGTCTCTTGCCGCCCGTCCTCTACCGGTACCAGCGGGATGCCGACCCGACTCTCCAGTTCGCCGAGCAGGCTGGACTGGACATCGACCAGCCAGGACGCTGGACGGCCGGTGGGACGATAGACGTCGAACCGCGCCATCTATTTCCCGCCCGGCTCATCCGGTTGCGCCCACCACGGCGTGCCAAGGAGGGGCCCCTCCCGGGCAATCCGCTCATTATGCGCCTTGATCGCGTCGCGGTTCTCTTTCAGCCAGCGGCGCCCCTTTTCCTCGCGGATGGCAGCCTCGATGCCCGCCTCGGCGGCGCGGGAGGTGTTCAGGCCCAAGGCCTTGGCTTCGGCCATCACGTCTTCGCGGACGGTGAGATTGGTGCGCTTGCGGCGTTCGGCTTGCGGATATCGCGGTTCGGACATGGTCAGGCTCCGGTGTATGTATGATTATACACACACTTATTGCCATCTCAAATCCCAAACGGTGGCCCGCCATGTCAGACTCCATGCCCCGCTTGCCATGGCTGGTATCTTCAGCTACTAGCCCCGCTCCTGAGTTTATATGAGCTGCGTGCGGGGCAACGTAATCCCGTTGCGCGGCGGACAAGAGAAAGCCGGACCGATGAAAAAGGATACCCATCCCGATTATCACATCGTGAATGTTGTGATGACCGACGGAACCACCTTCCAGACCAAGTCCACCTGGGGCAAGGAAGGCGATACGATCAATCTCGACATCGATCCGACGTCGCACCCGGCCTGGACCGGCGGCAATCAGCACCTGCTGGACCGCGGCGGCCGCGTTTCGCGCTTCAAGGACAAGTTCAAGGGCTTCGCGTAAGCTTCAGAACGTCCTTCGCGACAAAAGAAAAGGCCCGCTCCGAATGGAGCGGGCCTTTTTCCGTTCTGCCGTCGGCGCTGCGTGTCCTAGCGCTGGCCGAAGGCGCCGCGCAGCATCGCCATCTGGTCGGCGACCGGATTGGCGTCCGGCTCGATCACGCCGTCGACATAGAGATTGTCGTCAATCCGCTTGAGACGATCATAGAGCGAGCGTGAGCGGCGCACGAGGTCGCCCAGCACGGCCGGCGGGGTCTCGCCTTCCGGCCAGAGATTTTCGCTTGGGCGGTCCGCGGACAGGCGATACTTGCCGTCGGTCGCGAGCTCGGCCGACATTTCACCCTCGGCGACCGCGCGCTGTGCCAGCAGCCAGGAGGCGGCCTGCATCAGGCGAGTGGTGAGTTTCATGCTCTCGGTCGCATAGGACAGGGCGCCGGCGCGGTCGAGCGCCTTGGAGTCGTCCCGACCCGGTCCGTCCAGATAGCTGGCCGTCTCTTCAACCAGATCCATGCCCTCGCGGAAGAGTTTCTGGAACATCTCCGAAGCGGCAAAGTCCTGGGCCCGGGCAGCAGGGGCGCCGCCGGCGGGAAAGAGGGTCGGTGTGTGACTATCGGTCATTGCGCGTCCAATCAGGCGTCGATCACGGATTACGAGCGAATCGTAGCAAGGCTCGGGCCAGTCTGACCAAAGAGTTTGATCAAAGCTTAAACACGGCGTCCGCTGCGTTCAGTCCGGCCTTCTTTTCTTCAGTGATAACGTCGATGCGGCGGATTTCCGCTTCCAGCAGGCTGCGCCGATCGGCCAGATCATCCAGCGAAAGTGCGCTCAGATCCTCGCCCGGGATGATGCCCTGCTTGGCGCGCTGGCTTGCGATGCTTTCCTCATCATGGAACATGGGGCGGCCTCCACATCTGGTTCTCAGGCATGGAGGGTAGCGCGAGAGAAGGCAAAATCCCATGACCGAATCGGCCCCGAACCGCATCGTGATCGCCAAGGAGCCCGGCGGGCCTGATGTGTTGGCCGTGGTGGAGCGGCCTGTGCCGACACCCGGACCGGGTGAAATCCGCATCCGCAATGTCGCCCGCGGTATCAATCGTCCCGATCAGATCGAGCGGCTGGGATTTTATCCCGCACCGCCCGGCGCACCGGAAGGTTTGGGCCTGGAAGTCGCCGGTCATGTCGACGCGCTGGGTGAAGGTGTGGAGGGTTTCGCGATCGGCGATCCGGTCTGCGCCCTGGTTGCGGGCGGTGGCTATGCGGACTGGTCAGTGGCGCCGGCCGGGTCGGTCCTGCCAGTTCCGGACGGGGTCAGCGTGGCGGATGCTGCCGGGTTGCCCGAGACCGTCTTCACCGTCTGGACGAATGTATTCGAGATCGGCGCCTTATCGCAGGGCGAAACATTCCTGGTTCATGGCGGGACAAGCGGGATCGGCTCGACCGCGATCCAGATGGCCAAGGCGGCGGGCGCCCGCGTCATCGCCACAGCCGGTACGGCGGACAAGGTCGCCCTTTGTGAGCGATTGGGTGCGGATATCGCCATCAACTACCGCGAGGCGGACTATGAAACCGTGGTCAATGAGGCCGGTGGCGTCGATGTCATCCTCGACATGGTTGGCGGGACTTATGTCCAGAAGAATATCAATTGCGCCCGGATGGGCGCACGGATCGTCTCCATCGCCTTTCTCACCGGCAGCCGGGTCGAGCTTGATCTGATGCGCGTCATGTTGAAGCGGCTCACCCTGACCGGCTCGACCCTGCGCGCGCGCCCGATCGAGGAGAAGGCCCGACTGGCCGCCGCCGTCCATGAAACCGTCTGGCCCTGGATTGCCCATGGCAAGCTGGCACCGGTCATCGACAGTCGCTTTGCCCTCGACGATGTCCGTGCGGCCCACGCGCGTCTGGATTCCGGCGCGCATGCTGGAAAAATTCTTCTCACGGACTGAATTGTGCGCAGGGGCCCGCTTTCCACGGCCCGGCGTCTGCGTTATAAAAGACACAAATCGCTGGATGGTGCAGACCTTGCCACCAGCGTCGGAAGCCCAAGCCCGGCCGCCGCGTCGGGCTTTTTTTGTTTTTCTGCCCTGTTTGCCATTCCCCTGGGAGCTGAGACCATGACCGAGATCCTGATGCCGAAAGCCACGGCTGTCTGGCTCGTCGACAATACCTCGCTGACCTTCGATCAGATCGCCGATTTCTGCGGCCTGCATCCGCTGGAAGTGAAGGGCATCGCCGATGGTGACGTCGCCGTTGGCGTGCGTGGCGCCGATCCGATTTCCAATGGTCAGCTGACCCGCGAAGAGATCGAGAAAGCCGAAAATACCGACACCTATCGGATGACCGTCGTGAAGCCGAAATATTCCGAGCTCCACCAGCCGGCCAAGCGTCGGGGGCCGCGCTATACGCCGCTTTCGCGTCGCCAGAATCGTCCGGACGCGATCGCCTGGCTCGTCCGCAATCACCCGGAACTGGCCGATGCCCAGATCTCCAAGCTGATCGGCACCACCAAGACGACGATCCAGGCCGTGCGCGAGCGCAGCCACTGGAACTCGTCCAACATCAAGCCGACCGATCCGGTGTCGCTGGGTCTTTGCACCCAGATTGACCTGGACGAGCAGGTCAAGAAAGCGTCCTCGCGTCGCCGCAAGCTCGAGGAAGAAAATCCGGAGCTGCTGACCGACACGCTCAAGGCCCAGGAAGACCTGCATCAGGCCGAAGACAAACCGGTCCAGGAGGCCGAGATCGATTTGGAAACCCTGTTTGGTGGCAACAAGTCAGAATAGCCGGCTTCACACCCGACACGAAAAAGGCCTGGAACCGATCGGTTCCAGGCCTTTTTTGTTCGCGGGAGGGGCGCCCGGATCAGCCCTTGGGCACGGTGTAATTCATCGCCAGGCGACCGCCATCGGCATAGATCGTCGTGCCGGTGATGTAGCTGGCATCCTTGGAGGCGAGGAATGAGGCGACCGAGGCGACCTCGTCGGGGTCGCCGATCCGCTGCAGCGGGGTGCGCGACATGATCTTGTCCATTGCCTCGGGATTGTCATTCACCGCCTTGAGCACATCAGTGTTGATACTGCCCGGTCCGATCGCATTGACGCGAATGCCGTATTTCGCCAGCGAGAGCGCCATCGATTTCGTCATCTGATTGATCGCACCCTTGGTCGCGCAATAGGCGAGCTGGTCGGGGATCGCCATGACGCCGTTGACCGAGGACATGTTGATGATGGCATAGCGGCGGCGCACATCTTCGGCGCGCTCGCCATCTTCCTCGATCTGGTCGACCATCTGGCGGGCCGCTTCCCGGGCCACCAGGAAGGCGCCGCGCAGATTGACGCCCATCACCTTGTCAAAGTCCGCTTCGGAGAGATCAAGGATATCGCCGCTCGCGACAATGCCGGCATTATTTACCAGCACATCGAGCCGGTTGAAGGTGGAGCGGGTCTCCGACAGGAGATTATTGACCGAAAGCCGGTCCGCGACATTGCAGGATACGAAAAGCGCCTTGCCCTTGTCCGCTCCGAGCTCGTCAGCCAGGGCCTGGCCGGCATGGGTGTCGATATCGGCAATGACCACATGACAGCCATCTTCAGAGAGGCGCCGGGCGCAGGCCTTGCCGATGCCATTGGCCCCTCCGGTTACGATTGCGACGCGATCACCCATGCTCATTCCTCATTGCCGCCGCGCCTGCGCGCGACCACCAGACGCTGACCTTGCACAGGCCGGGGCGGCTGGCAATCCATCGGCGAAGCTGCGGCTTTCAACCCGGGCTCAGGGATTGTGGGTGCGCTCATAGTCTTCGGTAATCTCCGGATCGTCCGGCGACAGCTGCCAGGCGCGGCGATAGAGGGGCAGGGCCTCATCCATCCGACCCAGGGCTTCCAGTGCCGCGGCATGGGAATGGACGATGGCGCCGACATCCGGCTCGGCCGCCACGGCCTGCTCGCACAGCGGTAGGGCCGTAGCGGCGCGGTCATCCTGAATCAGCGTCCAGCACAACATGTTCAATGCGTTCCCATCGGCCGGGTCCAGCTCGACAGCCCGACGCGCATCGTCGACGGCCGGACCGGTCATGCCGACATCAAGGAAGGCGCCAGCCCGGTTGATCCAGGCGCCGATCCAGTCCGGTTCGAGGCGAACGACGTGATCAAATGCGACAACGGCTTCCGCGTCACGGTCGAGGGCCTGATAGACGACACCCAGTGAAATCTGGGTGAGCGTGTCATCCGGAGCGGCGCGCGCTGCCAATGTCAGGTCAGAGAGTGCGCCATCATACTGGCCCAGCTCCGAGCGCGCGATGCCTCGATTGCGGTAGAGGGTCGGCTCGACCATGCGCCCGCCGCGTGTTTCGACAATGGCGAAAGCGAAATTATAGGCTTCCAGGGCAGCCTGGTAGTCTTGCTGTGCCAGCAATGCCGCGCCGAGGGCGGCATACACGGCGATCTCCTGATTCATCTCCAGCTCGGCCGCGTCGAGGCATTCGCGCAGAAGACGGGCGGCTTCCTCATGATCGCCCAGATCCAGCGCGGCACTTCCGGCCGAGCAGGATGGCGTCTCGATCCCGGTCTGGGCCTGTGCCGGCGCCAGGCTGACGGGCAGTATGAGGGCGAGGGCGGCCAGGGCGGCGGGAAAACGCATCAACGACTCCGTGATATCCAGATTTTCAGTGTAACGCGCAAAAAGGGCGGCCCGAAAGCCGCCCCACAGATAATTGCTCTGTTGTAATCCGCTAACCCGTGAGGGGCTCGTGCGCGGATAGTCGCAGACTTTCTATCTGCTCCTTGAGCTTGAGCTTTTGTTTCTTGAGCCGCGCCAGTTCCAGGGAATCCGCCGACGGGTGCTTCTTGACCTCGTCGATTTGTGTATCCAGACGCGTGTGTTTAGCGTCGAGCTCACGGATGCGGGCTTCGATGGGCATGGAGACGTCTCCCTCTTGTGAAGTGGAACCTCGATTGAAGCAGGTTCCCGCATTATGTCTACTCACGAAACGTTTCGAGGTTAGAAGATGGTGAAGCCGGATCGGATGATTGTCGGGGTGTCGGGCGCCTCCGGCATCATCTATGGCATACGGGCGATGGAGGCGCTGAAGGCGCTGGGCATTGAGACCCATCTGGTCGCCTCGAAGGCCGCCGAGATGACGCTGGGGTATGAAACCGAGTTTTCGATCAGGGACTTCCGGGCCAAGGCCGATCATGTCTACAAGATGCCGGATGTCGGTGCGCCGATCGCCTCTGGCTCGTTCGCGACCCGCGGCATGCTGATCGCGCCATGCTCGGTGAAGACCATGTCCGAGATCGCCACGGGCGTAACATCGAGTCTCCTGACCCGCGCGGCCGACGTTGTTCTCAAGGAGCGGCGACGCCTTGTCTTGATGGTACGCGAGACGCCCTTCCACCTTGGACATCTGCGTACAATGGAAGCGCTGACGGAAATGGGAGCCGTGATTTGTCCACCGCTGCCCGCCTTCTACGCGAAGCCGACCTGCATTGATGACCTGGTCGATCAATCGGTTGGCCGGGCGCTCGATCTGTTCGGTCTTGACTGGGACGGCACAAGGCGCTGGGGCGAGGACCTGGAGGGTGGACGGCGCTAGCGGGCCGACTATTCCAGCGTCAGGCGAGTGACATCACCGGCCATGACATCAACCCCGGTCTCGCCGCCATTGCCCCATCGGATGACATAGTGGCCAGCGGCCAGCGTCAATAGCTCGCCGGAGCGGGCTGTGGCAATGGCTTCACCGCTGACCGGATCGACCACTTCATAAGGGCCGGTTACGGCGCGGGTCAGCGCCGCGATCAGCTCGGCCTCGTCCGCGGCGCCGAAATAGTCGCCGCCGCCACTGGCGGCCCAGGCCCGGAATTCGGCTTCCAACGCGTCATCATCGATAGCGAAGCCGACGATATTGACGCGAATGTCCCAGCCCCGATCACGCAGGCCCTGGATCGCCGCGGCCGCATCGCCGGAACAGGTCTCCTCGCCGTCGGTCAGCACGATCAGTATGCGTTTGCCGGCCGCGCCGGCGAGGTCACTGGCCGTCAACTCGATTGACCGACCGAGCGGCGTGCGGGCGAGGTTCATGGCGTTGATGCCAGCGATCACGCCGCTCGCGGTCGCCGGGTCAAGCGGCGCGAGCGGGATTTCCAGGTCGGTGCGGCAGCTGTCGGGTTCGCGATGGCCGAACACCCTCAGGGCAAAGCCCGTCCCCTCGGGGATCGCGTCATTGACCAGTCCGGTCAGCGTGTTGCGCGCAATGGCGATGCGACGCTCTGTGCCGACTCGTTGGAGCATCGACCCGGACGCATCGAGGATCACGCCGACTGCATCCTCGGGTCCGAGCGCGGCGCGCCCGTACTCGACCAGCAATTGCCCTGGCTCCGCCGGTGGCGGCAACACGGAGATCGCCCGCCGCGCCATCTCCCGGCCACCCCGGGTGAGGTAGATGAGCGTGTAGTCGCCCGGCTCGGCCGGTGCGCCGATCACCACATTGGGGGTATTGGGATCGATATAGCGAAAGCTCGCCAGCGCGCCGCTGGCATCGCGCATATCGATACGGTCGCCCTGATTTCCCGTTCCCGACCAGATTGCGGTGAACTGTTCGTAAGCCCGGGTTTGATCCGGTGCGCCGAGATCGATATGGGCCGCGACCACTTCAATGGGCGTGCGACCGATGACGCGCCCGCCGGAGACATAGACGATGTCATAGGATCCCAAAGTTTCGGAAGCGGTCAGAATGGCATTGTCATCCGCGCCTGCATTGCCGACATAGGTATAGCTGGCCCCGGCCAGGGGCTCGCCATCGCGCGCGGCAAAAGTGATGCGGTCCTGACTGTTCTCCGGTCCGACCCAGCCAACCCGGACGGGGCCGCCCTGGAAGACCTCCGTCGGCGCGGACAGGGTCGCCTCGATGCCGCCGACTTCGATCGGCGTGCGCGCGAGGATGGTTGAGCCGCTCACATAGACAAGGTCATAGCTGCCCGCGTCTGCCGGCGCGCGCATGGAGGCCGGGCCGCCGCGCAGATTGCCGACATAGGCATAGCTGGTTCCGCGTATCGGTTCGCCATCCCGTGCCGCAAAGGTCAGGCGGTCGCTGCGGCTCACCGGCCCGGTCCAGTCGACGCTGACCGCCTCGCCGGCGCTCACCGCGGCCGGAGCGGAGATGGAGGCATCAGGAAGTGTCACGCTTAACGGCTGGCTGGCCCGGATCTCGCCGCCCGACACATAAACCAGCACATAGGAGCCCGGCGCTTCCGGTACCATGATCATTTGTGGATTGCCTTGCAGGTAAGCGTAAGAGAGACGTCGTCCCTCACCGCTGGCCGGGCGTATTTCAAGCATGTCGCCGCGCGCCTCCGAGGCCGTCCAGTTCACCTCGATATCCTGCCGGATATGCGCGTTGCCCGGCGCTTCGATCTGCCAGGTTTGGGCCAGTGCCGGGTTCAACGAGAGCAGAAAAAGGAAACTCAGACAGGTCAGGACGCGCATGACGGGCTCCTAGGGTTCGACCAAGGTGTAGTGGTGGTGGCTGCGAAATCCGGCGCCGGCCCAATACAGGCTGTAGGCCGATTTCTCGATCCGTTCGATGGTGATGACATCGCCAGGCCCTGCAGGCAGGCCGGGGTCGCCGACATATCGGGGCAGCGCGTCGCGAGGGCCCACAGCCCAGGCTTCGATCTGGTTGAAATAGCCGGGTGAGAGATCACTGCCGGGCGGGCCGTCATCCATGCCGTGTATCGAGGTCCAGGTGCCGGCGCGGCAGATTGCGATACCGTGCTGGCCGTCGGCCTCGCGCACGATCGGCACCGCGAAGTCATGGGCATCGTCGGCGTCGAAATCACCGTTCAGCATGCGCGGCAGGACCCAGGCTTCCGGGCGATAGGCGAGTTCCAGTCCGCAGGTGCGGATCAACTCCATCTCCTCGTTGATATAGACCGGGTCGGTCGCATAGGCCTCCCGGGCCTGCTCATTCTCGCTCTTGGGCGTCATGATGCAGGCATTGAAGCGCAGATAGACCATGCGGGCACGCTCGCCCGGATCCAGATCGGCGAGGCCCAAGTCCTCAATGGAGAGCCAGCCAAGCCCGGCACTGCCAATTCTGTCAGCCGATGGATCGCCCAGCACAAAGCGGCGCTGGCGCTGGGGTGCGTTGATATCGCCCTCATTGGGCCCGGTATTGGCGGCATTGCGGAAATGCCAGCCATAGAGCTGGCGCGTATTCGTATCGCCATGCTGCGGTGGATTGCCGAGGGCGAGGTTGGTGCCGTGGGGGTCCAGAATGTCGATGTCCCACCCATGCAGGGCCGGGCTCAGCACAAAGGTCAATCCATGACCCAGATCGGCCGCGAACTGCCGGGCGCCCGCCACCTCGCCGCTGACCGCGAAAGCGTGGTGCTCGACCGAGGCCGAGCAGTCATCCGCCCGGGCGGGGCGCGACAGCATGACAGCCAGGCAGATGGCGAGCAGAAGGGTGGCGGACTGGCGCATGTCAGGCTCTGTCACCTTCGCCTGTCAGTGCCTGCCCGGTCGGCTCGGGGCGGGTTTGCGGCTGGTTGCTCGTGTCCGGCACGTCCTCATTCGCGTTCAGGACGGCTTGGCTGACAAAAACAGCCAGTCCGGCGATGGCGAGACTGCCCGCCAATGCGCAAGCCAGCAGCGCTTTCATGGGCAGGCGCACGGCGGCGATGATCGAGACCAGGAGGCCGAGAAGCCCGGCGAGCAGGCCGTAGCCCATTGCTTCGGCCGCCGCGGCCAGGCCCTGGCCTTCCGGCACGAGATATTGTCCGCCAAGCCAGGTTCCGGCCGCAAAAAAGATCAGCACCGTTGCGACAATGACGGGCAGGCTCAGTGCGATCCGGGCGAGAGGGCGCGACATCGGGCGTACTAGTTCAAGGCCGTGACGGACACCGTCGTGGTCGCCCCGTTCGGGATGAGATTGACGGATGTGGTGCGGCCCGCCTTTTCGAACTGCAGCATTTGCCCCGGCCCGCTCGGGCCGTTGGCCGCCTCGGTCCAGCCGAGCGCCGCCATCTCACTTGCATAGTATTCGGCCACTTCCTCCACCGAGCCATCTGCGAGGGCGGCGAGCGAAAAGCCCATATTGGGTATGGCATTGGCGCCATAGATGTTGAGGCCGGGATAATGGGCGATGTCATCGGGGAAGCCATCGGGCAAGTCCAGATTGGCTCCGGCCTGTGACCGGATCCCGCCGATATCCTGCTCCATGACCACTTGGGGCTCGGCGCTATCCGGTTCGGGCGGGCTCGCAGGGCTCCCGGTCCCGGTGGTCTCGCCGCCGCAGGCCGCAAGCGGCAATGCTGTGAAGGCCAGGGTCAAAGCGGCTTTCATCCATCGTGTCATGGCAGGCATCCCCGATCTCTGTCTCTGCCGACCGCGCGACGGCGGCGCGCCGGTTGAAGGACAGGCTACACGTCTTGGTCGAAATCGGTAGTGTTTTTAAGAAACCTGTTTCGCGCGGGAGCTCGCCCGACCGCCATGGAGGCGCGATTATTCGCACGTGCAGCGCTATCGGCAATTTATTTGACCGGCGAATGCCGGTATCATATGCGCTTCGCCAAACGGGCTCGGGTGGGCCGCCAGTCTTGGCGACAGGCCTGACGTCCAGGCGGCTTAGACCAGAAAAAGATCAGAAAGAGACGGCTGAGGAATGGATGGAGAAGCCCTGGACCAGCAGGCCCTGACCGAGCGGGTCGAACGCCTGCGGGAGCAGCATGAATCCCTCAATCACGAAGTCGATGCCCTGGCGGAGAATGGGGTGGTCGACCAGCTCAAATTCGCCCGGTTGAAAAAGGAAAAACTGCGGATCAAGGACCAGATTTCGCAGCTCGAGGACCAGATTACGCCCGATATCATCGCCTGACATCTGCGCGTTCGGGTCAGGCCTGTTTGCGGTCGCGGTCCTGCTCGGATTTCTGTGCCTGCTTGCAGGCATACATGGCCGCATCTGCTTTTGCCATGATGTCTTCTGCCTTGTGCCCGGCCTGCAGGGGCTGACAGCCCCAGGCGGTACCGACTGTCAGTTTGCGCCCGGCATAGTCGAACGGGGTGGTCGCAACACGCTCGGCAAGCTCACGCGCCTTGCACTCTGCGCCATCGGCGCCGGTCAGCGTCAGCACAACGGCAAACTCGTCTCCGCCGAGGCGGCCAACCGCGTCGGTTTCGCGCACATGGGCGGTCAGCAGATTGGCGACATGATGCAGGGCCGCATCGCCGGCCGCATGCCCATACTCGTCATTGATCGTCTTGAATCCATTGAGATCGAAATAGACCAGCGCCGACGGAGCATTGTGGCGTTCCGCGAGGGCGAGCGCGCGGCTGACTTCGCGGAGGAAAGCGCGGCGGTTCAGAACCGGCAGCATGACGTCATGATCGGCCAGCGATTCGAGCTCACGCACGCGGCCACGCAGGCGCTCGGTTTCCTTGCGGAGCTGGTCGACCTCGCCCATCAGCGAAAGCAGGGCGCGCTGGACATTGGGGGTCAGTTCGGCTTCCGGAACACCCATGATCGAGGCTGCATCCGATGGCGCCGGACTCGCGCTTGCCGTCCCGGGTTTGCGGGCTGTTTCGGTCTTTCCGGGGCGCGAAACATTCCCGGCAGGGCTGGTCGGTCCGATGCGCATGGCTCGATCCTATTCGAATCTGTTCGCAGCTAGGCTCGCCAACTGTGGTTAAGAAACGGTCAAGCGCGAGGCGACCGCCTCCCTGCCTTGCCGGATCTTCTTGACCTTCACGCGCGCAGAGCTATGGTCGCGCGCTTCCTTTTCACGCGCAGGAAGCGTCATGAGCGAAGCTTCGCCATCCTCAACTGACCCCTACAGATCTGCCGCCGACGTCGCGATCATCATGGGTTCGCGCTCGGATTGGCCGACGATGAAGAAGGCGGCCGCCATCCTCGACGAGCTGGAGATCAGCTTCGAGGCCCAGGTCGTTTCCGCACACCGCACGCCGGACCGGCTTGTCAGCTTTTCCAAGACCGCGCGCGAGCGGGGCATCAAGGTCGTGATCGCGGGCGCCGGTGGGGCGGCGCATTTGCCGGGCATGGTGGCATCCATGACCTCGCTGCCGGTTCTGGGTGTTCCAGTGAAGTCCAAGGCACTGAGCGGACAGGACAGCTTGTTGTCGATCGTCCAGATGCCCGGCGGCGTGCCGGTCGGCACGCTGGCCATTGGTGATGCCGGGGCGAAAAATGCCGGTCTTCTGGCCGCCTCCATCCTCTCCTTGATGGATGCCGGTGTGGCCGAACGGCTCGATGCCTGGCGTCAGGCCCAGACCGACAGTGTTCCGGTGACGGTCGAGGACTGATGCGATGAGCGATGCGCCGCTGGCTCCGGGCAGTGTGATCGGGATACTTGGCGGCGGCCAGCTGGGCCGCATGCTGGCCACGGCCGGTGCGGCCCTGGGCTTTGACGTCCACATCTATGATCCCGAACCCGACTGCCCGGCCAGCCGTGTCGCGGCGCGCAGCTATTGCGCACCCTGGGACGATGCCGGGGCGGTTGCAAACTTCGCCAATCGCTGCGCCGCGATCACCTATGAATTCGAGAATGTGCCGGTCGAGACCGTCGCCATTGCCGCGGCCGCCGCACCGCTGCGCCCCGGCGCGAAATCCCTCGAACTGACCCAGGACCGCTTCATCGAAAAGCATTTCATCAATCAGCAGGGCGTGAAGACCGTGCCCTTCGCCCAGGTCGATGATGTCGACAGCCTGGAAGCGGCCATCGAAAATATCGGCTTGCCCGCCGTCCTGAAGACGCGGCGCTTCGGCTATGACGGCAAGGGCCAGGCCTGGATCCGTGACGCTGAAGATGCGCGCGCGGCCTGGGAGATGATTGGCGGCCAGCCGGCCATTCTTGAGGGCGCGGCCGCCTTCAGGCGCGAATTGTCGGTTGTGGCAGCCCGCTCTGTGCGTGGCGAGGTCCTCGCCTTCCCCCTGTCCGAGAATGTCCATGGCGACGGCATTCTGAAGACGACCACTGCGCCGGCGCACGGGGTGGACAGTGCGACCCAGGACCGGGCCCTGGCGATTGCCCGGGCGCTGGGCAATGGCCTGGAGCATGTCGGTGTGTTTGCGGTCGAGTTGTTCGATCTCGGCGAGGGCGAGCTGATCGTCAACGAGATTGCCCCGCGCGTTCACAATACCGGACACTGGACGATGGATGGCTGTGGCTGCGACCAGTTTGAACAGCACATGCGTGCGGTGGCCGGCTGGCCGCTGGGCGATCCGGCGGCGCATTCGGCCTGCGTGATGAGCAATCTGATCGGCCATGATGCCGAAGCCTGGGCCGATCTGGCCGCCGACCCGCAGGCTCGCCTCCACCTCTACGGCAAGCGCGAGACTCGCGATGGTCGCAAAATGGGCCATGTAAACCGGCTCTCCCCGCTCTGATCGCGCTTCCAATGGTCGCTTGACCCCTTATGTTAAGGGCATGAACCGAACGCCTCCCGATCCGCGCGCCTATATTGATGACCGCGGCCCGTTCGACCTGATCGGCGATATCCACGGCTGTTTCGACGAGCTTGCAGCCCTGCTACAAACCCTCGGCTATGACCGGCGTGATGTGCACGACTGGCACCATCCGGAAGGGCGGCGTCCGGTTTTTCTTGGCGATCTTGTCGACCGTGGTCCGGACAGTCCCGGTGTGCTTCGCACGGTGCAGGCAACGGTCACGGCTGGGCGCGGCTATTGCGTGGTCGGCAATCATGACGACAAGTTCCGGCGCTGGCTGGCCGGGCGCGATGTGAAGATCTCGCACGGTATTCGCGAGACCATCGATCAGATGCAGGCCGAGCCGGACCCCTTCCACCGTGAACTGGCTCATTTCATCGACACGCTGCCGCATCATCTTATCCTCGATGAGGGGCGGCTCATTGTGGCTCATGCCGGGGTCCAGGCGGACATGCATGGCGAAGACAGCTCCCGCGTTCGCGCCTTTGCCATGTATGGCGAAGTGACCGGCGAGCGTGATGAGCACGGTCTGCCGATCCGGCGCGACTGGGCCCGCAGTTATTCGGGCGATCCGACCGTGGTCCATGGCCATGTCGCGGAACCGGAAATCCGCGAGCGTAATAATGTCGTGTGCATCGACACGGGCTGTGTCTTCGGCGGTCATCTGACGGCCATGCGCTGGCCCGAGCGCGATTATGTCCAGGTGCCTGCCCTTGAGGCCTGGTTCCACTCGCCGCGCTGGGCCGTCGACGACAACTAGGCCGTCTGTTCGCGCGGCTTGCGGGCGAGCTGGTCGGCATAGTCGTGATTGACGTCGCGATGGCCGGCCTCGTCGGCCCGCACCGCGACCACGACATCACGCAGGCGCGCATCGGCAGGCAGGTCCCAGTAATCGATCGCGAGCTGCGGGGCCGGCACATTCTCGTGCTTTCCCGCATCAATGCCCTCGAGATATTGCGTGTAGCTGATCACCGCCTCCTCCTCGAAATAACCGACGACGCGGTGCGCCGTGCGCGGGGCGAAGAGGTAGAGGAAGAAATAGCAATTATAGAAGATCGCCTGGACGACCATGATCACGATGCGCTCGAACAGGGTCGGCTTGGCGATCTCGATGAAGGTCATCAGATGCATGCGCTCGTTTTCCGCCTCATCCAGCAGGGTGCGGATCCAGCCCTCATCATCGCGGATGCGGCGCAGCGCCTTGAGGTGCTGCAGCAGGCCGCCCACCATGCCGGGCACGGCCGCAACAGTTTCCAGCACCACGGCCCGGTGGCCATAGCGCTTGGCAAAGAAGGTGTCGGCAAAGAAGCGCAGGCATTTCACGAAGCCCAGGGCGATATGGTCACCCAGGCCTTCCGGCTTTCTGTGCTGGTCGAGAATGATGTGGTCCGTCGTCGGCATGTCGGTCTCCCGTGTGGGACGGTGCATGCCGGTCAGGGTGCGCCCATGGCGGGCAGGGCGGAAGGTGGCACGGCGCCGCGCGTCGATAAATCTCGCAACCGGGATGTGGGTATTGGCGCGGCGGATTTAAACCTGCAGTCGTCGTGACCCGGCTGCGACTAAACCCGCGGCCCCGGACCGTGGCGCAGCTTTCCCAGCAGGCCGGCCAGATCGGGCAGGTCAGCGGTCAGCTTGGCGATATTGGCCTTGGTCTTCTCGAAATCCATCACATTCTGGATGCGGCGATCAAGGAAGGCCTGAGCCTCGGTCTTTTCCATATCGGCCTCATTGAGCCAGGTCGACAGGGTCGAGCCATAGACGCCAGCCAGGATGGTCCGCTTGGAATAGAAGTTCACATCGGTCGAGGTGTCGCCGATGGCGCGCCAGATCGTGTCCGCGGTGGCCCACAGGAGCTGCGGCGCTTCGCTGGCGGCATCGGGCAGCATCAGGCGTGCCCGCGCCCGCCGGGCGGCTTCCTCGTGCGGACCGATGGCTTCGAGCCGCGCCATGACGCCGAATCGGACGCGCTCGCGAATTTTCATGGACTTGATGTCGGCGCCTCTCACGGCGGTCACAACGGCCTGGTCGAGCTGTCTTGACCAGCGCACGACCAGGTCGAGCGCGCCACGCGGGCAGGCCAGCAGGGCCTGGCCTTTGTCGATGCCGGCATCGCTGCACGCCTGGGTGAAACTGTCATCGGTCCAGCCATCGAAGGCCGCCAACGGTAGAATCGACTCTAAAAGCGCGTCGCGTGTGCTATCCTTCACGGAGCGGGGCAGGGTTTCGGCTTCCATCATGTCGATCTGTCTAGACCAGTGCGGTGACTTCGTCACCTCGCCCGTGTGTGCTGACAGTGTGGACACGTGGTCGCAGCTCTGCTAGTAGCCCCGCCTCTGGCGAACTAGCGACGTGAGGAATGGCCCTCGCGTCCAACCTATGGAGAGAGAGCCATCGTACAGATCGTTGTGCGCGACAATAACGTGGAGCAAGCGCTCCGCGCGCTGAAAAAGAAGATGCAGCGGGAAGGTACTTTCCGCGAAATGAAGCGTCGTAATCATTACGAGAAGCCCTCGGAGAAAAAGGCTCGCCAAAAGGCTGAAGCCATTCGCCGTGCGCGCAAGCTGGCTCGCAAGCGGGCTCAGCGCGAAGGTCTCGTCGCCAAGCGTGGCGGCACGACGCGTCGCTAGGGTCGCCAGGCCTCATTGCGGGTAAAGTGAAACCGCCGTGTCCGATCGGGCACGGCGGTTTCCTTTTGTCCAGGTTCTGGACGCGGTAACCGGCTGCCCCGAAGGGCAGCCGGTTGTTTTGTGTCAGGAGGCGGCCGGCCTTTTCTTGCCGCCGATCTTGAACCAGCCCTTCACCGTGTCCTGGTTGGCCTGGTTGAGAGCACCCATGCGGAACAGGACGCCAGAGCCCCAGATCACAAAGACGGCGAAGGCGATCATGGCGGCACTGGTGCCGATTATGTCGACCATGCCGATGTCATGAGGCAGGCGGGCCAGCATGATGAAGGGGGTCCACAGCGGCACCCAGCTGGCGATCGCGACGACCGGCGAGTCCGGTGAGTCCATGGCCATCATGACCAGGAAGAGCGGCACCATCATGACCAGCATCATCGGGCTCATCAGCGTCTGGGCATCCTGCAGCGTCTCGCACAGCGAGCCGATGGCCAGGAAGACAGCGCCATACATCAGATAGCCGATGATGAAATAGCCCAAGGCCGGAAGCAGAAGGCCGGGATCCAGCACGGCGGCGAGAATCTCGGCGATTGGCATATCCGCGGAAGCGGCAAGCTGTTGCACGCCAAAGGTTCCCAGCAGGCCTATTCCGCCCCAGACAACCAGCAGTGTCGCCGAGACGGCGGCGACGCCGAGCAGCTTGCCGGTCAGGATTTCATGATGCCGGGTCGAGGCCAGCATCATTTCCAGGATCTTGTTGCCCTTCTCCTCGATCATGGCGCTGAGCAGCATGTTCACGACCGAGAAGATGATGACCCAGAGGCCGAAGGCCGTCATCGCGCTGACGATCAGCGGGATGCGTTCGGCGGCCGTGACTTCAGCCGTATCGCCGGTGCGTTCCGGATTGAGCTCGCGGACATTGGGTGAGAGGTCGTCGGCGGTTTCGATCAGGTCCGGGCTGACCCCGGCATCGATGAGATACTGCGTTTGCATGTGATCGCGCAGGGCGTTGCGGATCTGCGAGCGTAGACCACCGTCGGAGACATTCGCACTCCAATAGTCGACTTCGATGGCGCCCGCCGTTCCCTGGCGCAGGAAAATAGCCGCGAACAGGCCATGCTCACCATCAGCCGAGGTGAAGCTGGCATCCCCTGTGAGGTAGGGCCGCAACGCCTCCAGCTCGGTCTCGCCGACATCGACGCGCAGATAGCGCTCGTCGGATAATTGCGGTTGTGAGGCGAGGGCGGCGTCGATCTGGGGCAGGTCACCGAACATCTCGCGGGCGGCTTCTCGCGCTCGTTCGAGGGCTTCGGCACGACTGGCCTCGGCCTGGGCTTCCAGGGCCGCTTCCAGCGTGCCGCCCGTCTCGTCGACGAGGACGTAATAGCGGGTGGGTTGGGAATTCTCGATCAGGATCGGCATGCCGATGCCGAGCGCCATGAACATGGGCATCGAGGCGAGCGAAAGCCAGAAGCCCCAGGTGGCGACATAGGAGAGGAATTCGCGGCGGGCGATGAGATAGATGGCACGCATCACACAGTCTCCGTTTCGGCTGCGGCGTTCGAGCCGACAAGATGGACAAAGGCATCGTGGAGATGCGCGCGGACCGGCTCGAAGCGGGCCAGTTTCACACCGGCATCAACACAAGCCTTGAGCACGTCCTGGGCATCCGTCCCCGGGGCAAGATCGACGGTCCAGATAGCATTGCCATCCACCGGCTCACCGCGCGCGATCTCGCCCTTGCCAGCGAGGAGCTGAGACACGTCCTGGTCGGATGTGACTTCCACCGTCACCCGACGCGGCACTTCGCCGAGGGCCTGGCTGACGCTGCCGTCAAACACCTTTCGCCCCTTGGCGACCAGCACGATCTGGTCACACAGGCGCTCGGCATGCTCCATGACATGGGTTGAGAACAGCACGGTCCGCCCGGCCTCGGCCTGACGGCGCACGATCTGTTCGAGCGCATTCTGGTTGACCGGGTCGAGGCCCGAGAAGGGCTCGTCGAGGATGATGAATTCCGGCTCGTGCACCAGGGTCGAGATGATCTGTACCTTCTGGGCCATGCCCTTGGACAGGGTCTTCACCTTGCTCTCGGCAACGCCCGGCAGGTCGAACTCTTCCAGCATGGCGAGGCCACGCTTGCGGGCCTCCGCAGCGCCGACACCCTTGAGGCGGGCAAAGAATGTGATGACATCGATCACTTTCATCTTGCGGTAGATGCCGCGTTCTTCCGGCAGGAAGCCGACGCGGTCGAGGGCGTCGGGGCGCGGCTTGCCGCCGAACAGGGTCACCGAGCCGCTATCGGGGGTCAGAATGCCCAGCGACATGCGCAGGCTGGTGGTCTTGCCGGCGCCGTTCGGGCCGAGAAAGCCCGTGATGCGGCCGCGCTGAACGCCAAAACTGACATCGCGCACAGCCGGTTTGCCGTTGAACGTCTTGGAAACGTTCGACAGTTCGAGAATGGTCTCGGACATGATGCCCCCTATGCTGATCGCCGCGGAGGCTAGCGAGCCTCGGGATATGGTGCCACCGGTATTGCGCAGCCAAGCGTCCCCCGTCGCGGGCGATCAGACAAGGTCGAGCACGAAATAGGGCAGGTCCAGCGGCGGCGGCTCGGCCAGGCCGAGCTGGGTCAGCTGGTGATGGGCCTGCCCGCGATGATGGGTGGCGTGGTTGAACATGTGGGTGAGGATGATCCGGCGCGGCAGGCGTCGCGGCATTTCCGACATGTCACGATAGTCCAGGTCGGCCGCGATGGCGGCGTCATCCAGCTCGGCAATGAAGGCATAGGTGGCCGCGTCCTGGTCGCGCCGGGCTGTCCACAGGGTTTCGAAGTCGTCGGTCGGTGTCTCGTCCAGCCTTGCATGGGGCGCCGGCTGGGCCAGCAGGCGGGCCATCCACAAATGGTCGGCGACGAGGATATGGGTCATCGTGCCCTGCAGCGAGCCGAAATAGGCGCCGATATCGCGGGTCCGTGCTTCCGCCCCGATCTCGCGCGCCGCGTCATAGATCCGGCGATTGGCCCAGGCGTTGTAATCGGCGAGTTGCAGGAAGTGATCGCGCATGGCGGGCTCCGGGCTGTGTGCGGCGCTGGCCGCGCGGCAATAGGAGGCCGATAGTGCCTGCGCCGTCTTGGCACGCAAGGGTGAGGATACATGACCCCTGAAGATGCCCGCGCACGGCTCAACGCCCTGCGCCAGGAATTACTCGATCATTCCGACGCCTCCAGCGAGGACCGCAAGCCGGTCGAGCTCGACCAGCAATCAGTCGGGCGCCTCTCGCGTCAGGATTCCATGCAGGTCCAGGCCATGGCCAAGGCTGCCGATGCGCGCCGTGTCCAGGAGATGCGGCGTATCGAAGCCGCGCTGGCGCGGATCGACGAGGATGAATTTGGCTGGTGTGTGGAATGCGGAGAAGCCATAGAACCGCCGCGTCTGGAGATCGACCCGGCGGCGCCGCGCTGTGCCGCCTGCGCCTGACAGGCAGGCGCCGACAACTGCAATCGGGTCGGGAAATTGCTGATCTATCACTTCTGTCCGGCCCGTCTGTCTGGAAGACTGGCGGTGGAGGGATGAGATCATGTTCGACCTGACGCCGGCGCGTCGCAAGGATGCCGGCAATCAATTGCACGCCCTGTCGCGCGGCCAGATCAAGGATGCTCTGCTGGCGCCGGCCCATACCCGTCTGCTCAAGGCCGCCGACGCGATCCCGCGCTGGACGTTGGTGACGCGGCTGGGCGGCCGGCATCTTGATCTCGATGCCGGGGCGATGGCGCAAATGTCCAAGGCCCAGCGTGAGGAGTTTGACGTGCGTGTCCGTGCCGGCGCGGCCCAGGGCTTTCAATATCTCTACGAGACCTATCCGCTCTACGACAAATGGCACGGCGGCGTGCTGGCCGACGAGGCGCCGGTATTCGCCGAACTGTTCGGCGTGCTCAACAGCGCCGACTTCCTCGACCCCATGCGTGAAGTGCTCGATGCGCCGGAGATCAGCTTCGCCGATGCCCAGCTGACCCGCTATCGCGCCGGCCATTTCCTGACCACGCATGATGATGGCGTGGCCGGCAAGAATCGTGTCGCGGCCTTTGTCCTGACCCTGAGCGAGGGCTGGCAGAAAGATTGGGGCGGGGCGTTGGCCTTCCAGGCCATCGATGGCCGGGTGATTGACCGTTTTGTCCCGCGCGGCAATACCCTCTCCCTGTTCAAGGTGCCCCAGCCGCATGAAGTGACTCCGGTCGCCGCTGATGTCACCGCGCACCGCGTCTCGGTGACCGGTTGGCTGCGTACCGGCAAGGATCCGGGACCGCAGGCGGGGCGCTAGCGCGTCGCGTAGCCGGCCTGGCGAACAAGGGCTCGCAAGGCTTCATCGCTTGGCGATGCCAGTTTCAGCAATTCCATATAGGGATCACCGCCCAGTTTCAGGCAGGCCGCGAAGGCGGGTTCGGTCTTGAGGCCGTCGGCCTTGGCCGCCCGGATATCCAGCCGCAGCCGGTCATCGGCGAGCTGGAGCAGGCGATGCTCCGCCAGCCAGTGGACATAGCTTTCATGTGTCTCCACGGGTCTCAGGCGTCCGAATACCTCGACCGGGATGCCCTCGATCTCGAATTTTGCGATCACCGAGGCTTCTCCGGCATGGACATTGTCCATCACCGCCGCGCCCGGCCACAGCGCCCGCAGAGCGGTCTTGAAAGCGTCCAGCCCGGTGATGGCCGAACAGGCCAGATCAATATCCGCGCCCGGCCCGTGAATATTGAGCGGGATGGAGCCGACCCAGCGTGGTGTGAAGGCGGCGAGGCGCCGCATTAGCCCGTGCCGGGACATGATCTGGCGCACCTGGCTGCAGGAGAATATCTCATCGCTCATGGCGGCGCTTTCGCCTGTTGAACCCCGTCTGTCAATCCGGCGCGGATAGCGAGGCATTCTGACGATTGTGTGCATGGACAGGTGAACGCGCGTGGGCCAGCCTGTCCTCCAACCCGGGAGGTCCGTTTGGGATTCTACAACGAGCGCATATTGCCCAATCTCATTGCCTGCGCCTGTGGCAGCAAGCCGGTCGCCAACCATCGCAAGATCATGGTGCCGGAAGCCTCGGGACGGGTGCTGGAAGTGGGCATAGGGTCGGGGCCCAACCTGCCCTTCTATGACGCGACCCGTGTGTCGCAGATCGTCGGCGTCGAACCCTCCGCCGGCATGCGGCGCAAGGCGCAGCGGGCGATTGATCGTCAGTCCATTCCGGTCGAGCTCCTGGACGCGCCGGGCGAAGCCCTGCCGCTGGAGGCCAAGTCCGTCGACACGGTCCTGCTCGCCTTCACCCTGTGTACCATCCCCGATTACGACCAGGCGCTGGCCGAGATGCGACGTGTGCTCAAGCCCGGTGGCCGACTGGTTTTCATGGAGCATGGCCTGGCCCCTGACGCGGGCGTGGTGCGCTGGCAAAAGCGCCTTGAGCCAATCTGGAAGATTACCGGGGGCGGCTGTCATCTGACCCGCCCGATGGACCGCCTGATCGAGGCCGGCGGTTTCCGGATCGACCGAATGGAAGCGGACTACGAACCGCGGACGCCGAAATTCGCGGGCTATATCTATCGGGGACTGGCGGCGGCGCGTTGAAGGGCGCCTGGTTCTCTCCACCTTTATTCGGCCGTGGAGGCGCGTTCCTGCTCGCTGCGATCAGATTGGCATGCGGCGGAACGATAAACCGCAAGATCGGCAACGCCATGCCCTTGATAGTCCGCTAGGGTCAGGCCCTGACAGCAAAGAGGCAGCGACGATGACATTTGCAATTCTGGCTTTGGCGTTGATGGTGCAGCCGGCCGAAGCCGACCCTGACAATGCCGGCATTCTGGAACAGCTGGCCTGGATGGAGGGTTGTTGGCAGGCGGACGGGTTCGCCGGTGAGATGTCGGAGTGCTGGATGCGGACGCAGAGCGGTGAGCTGGTGGGGGCCTTCCAGTATTCAGCGCAAGGGGCACTTCAATTCACGGAAATGCTCATGATCGGCACCAATTCCGAGGGCGAGTTCGGCTACCATGTGAAGCATTTCAATCGCGACTTCTCGGGCTGGGAAACCCAAAACGAACAACTCACTTTCGACTTCCGGCAAATCTCGGAAGCGCGCATCGAGTTTGGTGGCCTGGTTCTGGAATTCGAGGGGCCGGACGCCTTCACAGCCCGGCTCGACATGCGGCAGCAGGACGGAAGCTTGAGGACCGAGGTGTTCGAATTCAGCCGGGTCTCCCCCTAGGCGCGCATTCCGCTCCTCACGGCAGTCCCGGAAAGCTCGTCACATATTCAATCTTGATGTCGGGGAAGCTGGTCACGAACTGGATGGTGAAATCCGGGAAGCTGTCGACATATTCCCATTTGCCGCACTCATCCGGGAAGGATGTGACGGTCTTGACCTTGAGATCGGGAAAGCTGCTGACGACCTGCACCCGGAGGTCCGGAAAACTCTCCACGATCTCGACACGCCCGTGCAGCGGGATGCCGTTGAAGGTGCAGTCTTCGGCAATGGGGCCGATCAGAGTGGCGGCGGTGAGGGCGAGTATGGCCAGCATGCGGTTCAGCCTGCCCTTGCGAAGCTGAACCGCAGCTGAAAGGGCCTAGTCCAGCGCCTTGACGATGCTTTCGGTCATCTTCTTGGCGTCGCCCAGCAGCATCATCGTGTTGTCGCGGAAGAAGAGCGGGTTTTCGACGCCGGCATAGCCGGAGCCCAGCGAGCGCTTGATGAAGAAGACGGTGCGCGCCTTCCAGACCTGCAGCACCGGCATGCCATAGATCGGCGAGCCGGGATCATCCTCGGCGGCCGGATTGGTGACGTCATTGGCGCCGATCACGAAGGCCACATCGGCATTGGAGAAATCGGAATTGATATCCTCCAGCTCGAAGACCTCGTCATAGGGGACATTGGCTTCGGCCAGCAGGACATTCATGTGGCCCGGCATCCGCCCGGCAACCGGGTGGATGGCATAGGCCACGTCGACGCCTTCGGCCTTCAACATGTCGGCCATTTCCTTGAGCGCATGCTGGGCCTGGGCGACGGCCATGCCATAGCCCGGCACGATGATGACCTTGCCGGCATTCTTCATCACGAAGGCGGCGTCATCGGCCGAGCCCTGTTTGGCATTGCCCTGCGGTCCGGCAGCCGCAGCGGCGTCACCGCTCTCGCCAAACCCGCCCAGGATGACCGAGATGAAGGAGCGGTTCATGCCCTTGCACATGATGTAGGACAGGATCGCGCCGGAGGAACCGACTAGCGCGCCGGTGACCAGCAGTGCGGTATTTTCCAGCGTGAATCCGAGCGCCGCGGCAGCCCAGCCGGAATAGGAGTTCAGCATCGACACCACGACCGGCATGTCGGCGCCGCCGATCGGGATGATCAGGGTCACGCCGAGCACCAGGGCCGCCAAGGTGATCAGCCAGAAGGCCGTCTTGGCGTCGCCGCCCGAGGCCATCAGGAAGGCCATCATGATGATGATGAAGCCGCCGATGGCGATGTTCAGCAGGTGACGGGCCGGCAGCATGATCGGCGCGCCGGACATATTCCCGTTCAGCTTGGCAAAGGCGATAACCGAGCCCGAGAAGGTGATGGCCCCGATCGCCGTGCCCATGGACAGCTCGAACAGGGAGAGATGTTTGAGATCGCCCATCGCGTCGGCGATGTGGAAGGCACCGGGTGCATAGAGCGCAGCGGCCGCAACCAGCACGGCAGCGAGGCCGACCAGTGAGTGGAAGGCGGCAACCAGTTGCGGCATGGCGGTCATCGGGACACGCCGGGCGATGATCGCACCGATGCCACCACCAATCATCACGCCGCCAATGATCAGGGCGATCGAGGCCCCGTCCAGATTGACCGCGAGCAGAGTGGTGACAATGGCGATCGCCATGCCGGCCATGCCGAACAGATTGCCGCGCCGCGCGGTTTCCGGGTTGGACAGGCCCCGCAGGGCGAAGATGAAGAGAATGCCGGAGCCCAGATAGAGCAGGGCAGCGAGATTGGCTGACATGTCTAGCGCTCCTTCTTCTTGTACATGGCGAGCATGCGCCGGGTGACGAGGAAGCCGCCGAATATGTTCACACTGGCAAGGATGATGGCGATGAAGCCGAGCCCGCGCGAGAAGCCGGCCCCTTCGGTCTGTGCTGCCGTGGCGGCAACTTCACCGGAACCGGTCGCGGTCGCTGTGGCGGCCAGAAGGGCGCCAACGATGATGACCGAGGAAATGGCATTGGTAACGGCCATCAGCGGCGTGTGCAGGGCCGGGGTCACCGACCAGACGACGTAATAGCCCACGAAGACCGCCAGGACGAAAATCGCCAGGCGGAAGATGACGGGATCAACGGCTTCCATGATCAGGACTCCTTTTTCGTCAGGCTCGGATGCACGACGGCACCATCCTTGGTCAGCGCCATGCCCTGGATGACTTCATCATCCCAATGCGGGGCGAGGCCGCCTTCCTCATTGACGAGGAGCGGCAGGAGATTGGCGAGATTCTTGGCGTAAAGGGCCGAGGCGTCGGCGGCGAGCCGTCCGGGCAGATTGCCATAGCCGGCGATCTTGACGCCCTTGTGCTCGACGACCTCGTCGACCTTGGTCAGTTCGCAATTACCGCCATTGGGAGCGGCCAGATCAATGATCACCGAGCCCGGCTTCATGCTCTCGACCATGGCCTTGGTGACCAAGGTCGGGGCCGGGCGGCCCGGGATCAGGGCGGTGGTGATGACAATGTCCTGCTTGGCGATATGGCTGGCCACCAGCTCGGCCTGTTTGGCTTGGTATTCCTTGGACATTTCCTTGGCATAACCGCCGGCGGTCTCGGCCTGCTTGAATTCCTCATCCTCGACAGCGACGAATTTTGCGCCCAGGGAGGCGACCTGTTCTTTCACGGCCGGACGGACATCGGTGGCGGTGACGATGGCACCGAGGCGACGCGCCGTGGCGATGGCCTGCAGGCCGGCCACGCCGACCCCCATCACGAAAGTCTTGGCCGGGGCAACCGTGCCGGCTGCCGTCATCATCATCGGGAAGGCGCGGCCATAAAGCTCGGCGCCCTCGATGACCGAGCGATAGCCGGCGAGATTGGCTTGCGAGGACAGGGCGTCCATGGCCTGGGCGCGGGTGATGCGCGGCACGAATTCCATAGCCAGCGCATTGATGCCGGACTTGGCCAGGCCCTCGGCCATCTTGGTATTGCCGTGCGGGCTGAGATGGGCGACCAGCAGGACGCCTTTCAGCTTGGCCAGCGTCGCCTCGTCCGGGCTGCGCACTGCGAAGAGCGCGTCAGCGCCCTTGAGTGTTGCAGCTGCGGTGCCGATTTTCGCACCTGCGTCGGTGAAGGCGTCATCGGTCACGGCGGCGGTCAGGCCCGCGCCCTTCTCGATGGCGACCTCATGACCCGCGGCCACGAATTTCTTGACGGTTTCAGGAGTGGCTGCCACGCGGGTTTCGCCCGCATGTCGTTCTTTCAGAATGGCAATTCGCATTTCGTCCCGCCGCTTTTGGCTTGATGCGGCGAGGATGCGCGAATTCTCCCGAGAGGGGAAGGCCCCTCCGGGAAATTTCTAGACCGGAAACCGGGAAAATTGTGCAGTGCGAAGAAGCGGTGAGGAAATCAGCCGCCGATCACCATACCGAACAATTGAACAATACCGCCGCAGACAAGGCCAAAGAAGAAAAGACCGCCCAGGGTGACATACCACGACGTCTTCATGCCGAGGGCGAGGCCGAGAACGCCGCCGACAATGGCGGTGCCGATCAGGCCGGCCAGCCAGTCCATGCCAACGGCAAAGACGAGCGTGAGGTAGAGCACGGACACGATGGTGAGCAGGCTGCCCCAGATCGTAACCGCGATGAATCCGCCAAAGGTGGCTTTCTGGTCGGCGATGTCCATTTCGCCACGAACATAATCAGACGCCATTGGTCCTCAACCTCCGTCAAATTCGGTTTCGAGCGGATAGCACGCGTTGCATGCCCCGCCAAGATGGCAGCGCCATTTGCCGCAGGTGACAGCTGTCATGCGCGAAGGATGACGCCTGTGTCTGCACGGCGGCGCGCAGACCGGTCAGCATGGGGACAGATAAAGGAGTGTCCCATGACTGATCTCAAAGCCATCATCCTCAATGAACGTCGCCGCTATAGCGCTGAATCCGGGGGCGGGGTGTCGCTGCCGGTGGCCGGTGCCATCTACTGGGCCGGGCTGGCCATTGCCGGCGCCTATATGGACGCAACGAACTGGGCCTATGCTGCGGCCGCCTTTTCCGGGGCCATCTTCCCGCTCGGCATCTTGTTGCAGGGTGTTTTCAAATCCCCCTTCATGAAGGCCAAATCGCCGCTTTCCGGGGTTACGACAGCCGCCATTGTCGCGATTAACCTGCTCTGGCCGATCCACATGATCGTGATCTGGACCGCCCCCCAGGCCGCCCCGTTGACCCTCGCCATCGGGATGAGCCTGCACTGGCCGATCATCGGTTGGGGCTATGCCTCGAAGGTCTGCATGGCGCATGCGATTGTCCGGGTCGCGGCGGTGACGGCGATCTTCTTCCTCGCACCGCAATACAGCCTGGTCGGCATCCCGCTCGTGGTCAGCGGCCTTTACCTGCTGGCCGCAGCTGGGCTTTCATGGGAATCGAACCGCTATCGCCGCATGATTGCGGCCCCGGCCTGAGAAAGGCGGACCGACCCGTGATCGCCCTGCGCACGCTGATTTCGCCGAACCGGCCGTGGATACACCTGATTTATCTGGGCATGTTCTTCTTCGGCTGGCTCTATCTGCCGCCGACGCGGCTCGAGGTGATCACGGGGCTGGCCAGCATGGCCGGCTTCATCGCTCTCTACGTCTTCGCCATGCGACGCATGGACTGGACGCTCTATCCCGCCGCCGCCTTCACCACGCTTCTGGGTCTGCTCCTGATCCCGCATACCCTGGGCGGTGGCGTCTACTTTGTCTTCGCCGCGGCCATGTTGGGCCGCCTCGACTGGACGCCACGCCTGTGGACCGCGATGGCGCTGCTCGCTTTGACAAGCATCACCGCTGTCTGGATATACGCGCCGACTCCGCTCTTCGCACTGGCCATGGCCGGCCTGGCCGCGATGGCGGCCGGCGGATCGATGATCGCGGCGCGGCACGAGCGCCAGGCCGATCAGGCCGAGGAGACCCGGTCCCGCGCCGCGCGTGAGGCGGCCGAAGCCGAGCGCCAGCGCATCGCCCGCGATCTGCATGATCTGCTCGGCCAGACCCTGTCGACCGTCACCCTGAAGGCCGAGATCGCCGAACGTCTGATGAGCCAGGATGGCGAGCGGGCACGGACGGAGCTTCAGGCGATCCAGACCATCTCCCGGCAGGCCCTGGCCGATATGCGGGAAGCGGTGATTGGACTGCGCGGGCGGAAGCTGGGCGATGCGATGCGCGAAAGCGTCCAGCGTCTGGCCGATGCCGGTGTCGCGGCCGAGCTTGAAGGTGAGGAGGATACAGACGACAGGCTGTCCGATTCTGCTTCCACCGCCCTGGCCATGGTTACGCGGGAAGCCGTCACCAATATCATTCGCCATGCCAATGCGAGCCGCGCGAAACTGGGCTTCTTCCGCCAGGATGATGCAGTCCGGCTGATGATCCGGGATAATGGGCGCGGCGGGGCCGATCCGAACGGGGGCGGGCTCAGCGGCCTGCGCGCCCGGCTTGAAGGACTCGGTGGCGCGCTGGAGGTCGGCCCGGTTAATCGAGACGAGGGAACGCTCCTGACGGCGCGCTTGCCGGATCAGGCTGAGAGCGAGGGACAGTCGCAATGATCAAGGTCGTGATCGCCGAGGACCAGACCCTTTTGCGTGACGCCCTGGCGACGCTTCTGGGGCTGGAGAGCGATATCGAGATTGTCGGTCTCGCCGCGAATGGCCGCGAGGCCCATGACGCGATCCGGCGCCAGGATCCCGATCTCGTCCTGACCGATATCGAGATGCCGGACATGACCGGTCTGGAACTGGCCGACCTCCTGCGCCGTGAGCAATCGCGTACGCGTGTCGTCATTGTCACCACATTCGACCGGCCTGGCTATCTCCGCCGGGCGATGGAGGCGGGTGTCTCCGGCTTTATTCTCAAGGACGGGCCATCTGCCGATCTGGCCGGCGCTGTCCGGCGCGTCATGGCCGGCGAACGCGTGGTGGCCCCGGAACTGGCCGCCCGCGCCTGGGATGAGGCGGATCCGCTCAGTGATGCCGAGCGTCGGCTCCTGCGTCTCGCCGAGGCCGGGCTGGACAGTCCCGCCATGGCCGAGGCGACGGGCCTGGCTCGGGGGACGGTGCGCAATTACCTTCACAGCGCCATCGGCAAGCTGGGCGCAGCCAACCGCATCGAAGCTGCAAGACGGGCCCGACAAAAGGGGTGGTTGTAGAAAATTCGCTGGCCTAGACTGGCGCGGCTATTGCCAGTCCGGAGTTCCGCATGCGCATTCCCTTCGCCCTTTGGTCGGCCGTGATCGCCCTTCTGGCCTTTGCCGGAATGGCCGCGCGGGAATATCTCAATTTCGGCGCGATCGAGTTTGCCTATCTCTGGCCCGTCGGGCTGAAAATCGGTGGCGTATGGCTGGTTTTGGTGATCGTGGTCGGAATCGTGAGTGGTCTGCGCAAGGCCACGACCACCTCTCCGGATGCCCTGCCGGATGATGTTGCCCGCGAGCTGCGGCGTCACCCGGAAGATTAAAGCTTCAGCCCCATCCCGGCCCGGTCAGGACTTCCAGTCCAGCCGCAACAGCGACAGGCTGATCGAGGATGAGATGGTGTTCCGCATTCGGGATCGACACCATTGTCGTCTTCGGCCCGAACAGCTTGCCCATGAAGGCCCAGATCTCGTCATTCACAAGCCGTGAGTCCGCACCCCGGAAGAGGGCGATGCGGGTCTTCAGCGCGTCGACGATGTCGGCCGGGGTCGGGCGGTCGTAGTCCAGCTTGTCCCAAAGCTTGGGATCGAATTTCCAGGTCCAGCCCTGTGTGCCGTCCGGACGCGTGACCGCTTTCAGCGATTGCCGGGCGATATGGTCCAGCAGAAAGGCATTCTCGCAATCCTGTTCCGGCAGGAGGCGGAAGCGAGCCAGCGCCGCCTCGAAGGAGTTGTAGATCATGCCGCCACGTGAGGGCGGCGAGGAACGGCGCTGTTCCTGGCTGGGCCGGATCGGGCTGTCGAGCACGGCGATCCCGGCGAGTTGATCGCCATGTTCCATCGCCGTGGCGACCGAGACGAAGCCACCGAAGGAATGACCAACCAGGAAGGGTTTGCCGGCGTCGAAGGCGCCGCCATCCTTGCCCGCGGCGAGGACTTCCTGTGCATAGGTGTTCATGCGGTAGCGATCACGGTGATCACTGTCTCCCATGCCGGACAGGTCAAGCGCGACGACGCGCCGGGTCTCGGCGAGGAAGGGCGCGATACTGTCCCACCAATCCTTGTGGGCGACTCCGCCATGGACAAGGATCAGGCCGGGCGCGCCGCGCTGGCCCCAGGCTTTCCAGCAGATATTCGCGCCCTCAACCGTCACGCTGCCGCGATCCGTCGGGACTTCAAGGGCCTTGAGGAACCAGTCTGGCGCTGGCGGTCGGGCGCCATTGAACTGGACAAGGGGAGCTGGCGGGCGGGGGGAGGTGGCGGCTTTTTGGCTCATGAACTAGCGCTAGCCCCGGGGGGCGGTGGCGTCAATTGCCGGTGGTCGCCGGAGCGAGCGAGATCAGGTAGGGCACGGCGAATAGTGCCCATGCATTATTGGCGACATGACCAAGGATCGGGGCGGCGAGCCGGCCGGTCCAGACCCGCGCCGCGCCGAGCGCGAGGCCGAGAAAGAAGGTTGAGGTCATCACCAGCAAGCCCTGTGCGGTATGGACCAGGCCGAACGCCAGGGCGGAGATGATGACCGCAAACAGGCTTGGCACGCCCCGCGCCATCATCATGGGCAGCATCCAGCCCCGGAAGATGACTTCCTCGACAATCGGCGCCGCGATCAGGCTCAGGCCGAGGAGCAGCCAGAGGCTGGCTCCCGCGCCGATGAAATCATCGACATTGGACAGGTCGTCCCGGTTGGCGCCGCCGGTGAGTGTGAGTTCGGGTTCCGTCATCGCGAACTCGTGGAAGCTCAGGGTCAGCGGGCTGGCGATCAACACCATGAAGATCATGATCAGGATGGCGGCGAAGAAATCGGTCAGTCGCAGGGGGAAAATCGCAAAGACAGGCCGGTGAGCCTGGTAGCGCTTCATCCAGGCCCACATGATCAGACCCAGACCGGTATAGCCGATGATATTGCCGAGGAAGATCGCGCTGCCGTGACTCAAACCGGTCTGCGGACCTCCGGCCGCATTCCAGCCGATCAGAGTGGCCAGTTGTGCGGCGATGACCAGGGCGAACATCAGCGCCGGCCAGACGATCATGCCTGGCAGGGATCGGATAACCCGCATGCGGTATTCTTCTGCCAGATTGGCAAACACATCATGGCGGGCGAAGGGCCAGCGGGTCCGGGATCCGGGAGAAGCAGTCATGATAGGCGGGCAGGCATCCTGCGTGGGCCAGTCCGTTAAGACGGTCTTGATCCTTATGCTTAACCGGTCGTTGCCGTCTCTTAAACGTCAAATTTAGACAAGTGTCCCATAACGGTTCGCATAGACGCCCCGCTCGCAAGAGTGGTGAGGCCAAAAGGCCCGGCGAGATAACAAAGCGACCGAAAAGGCGTGGGTGATGGTGAAATCAGTTCTGATCGTTGATGACGATCCGACACAGCGCCGCCTTCTTCAGGCGGTGATCGAAAAGCAGGGTTATCGCGCCGAAACCGCCGAGAGCGGCGAGGCTGCCCTGGATCGCGTGGCATCGCCGGGGATTGATGTCATGCTGCTCGACCTGATCATGCCCGGCATGGACGGGATGGAGACGCTGGAGGCGCTCAAGCGCAAACAGCCGGATCTGCCTGTCATCGTGCTGACCGCGAGTGGGGGTATTGAAACGGTTGTGGCAGCGATGCGCGCCGGTGCGGTGGACTTCTTCGTGAAGCCGGCCAGCCCGGAACGCATCACGGTGTCGATCCGCAATGCGCTGCGTGTGCAAAACCTGTCCGGTGAGGTCAAGCGCCTCAGCCGCAAGGCCGAAGGCACGCTCGGCTTTTCCGATATGATTGCCGGTGCGCCGGCCATGCGTCAGGTGGTTCGCCTCGGCGAGCGTGCGGCGCAGTCGGATATACCGATCCTGATTACCGGCGAAAGCGGCGTCGGCAAGGAGCTCGTCGCCGGGTCCATCATGGCCGCGTCCAAGCGCGCGGGTGGGCCTTTCGTGGCCGTGAACTGCGGTGCCATTCCTGAAAATCTCGTTGAATCGACCCTGTTCGGTCACGAGAAAGGTGCCTTCACCGGTGCGGTCGGCAAGCATATGGGCAAGTTCCAGGAAGCCGATGGCGGAACGCTCTTCCTCGACGAGATCGGCGAATTGCCGCTCGACATGCAGGTCAAGCTTCTGCGCGCCCTGCAGGAAGGCGAAGTCGATCCGGTGGGTGGCAAGCGCCCGGTCAAGGTCAATGTCCGCATTATCTCCGCGACCAATCGAGATCTCGCTGAGCAGGTTGCCATCGGGGCCTTCCGCGAAGACCTCTTCTACCGCCTGAATGTCTTCCCGATCGAGGTGCCGTCCCTGCGGTCCCGCAAGGATGATATCCCGGCTCTGGTGCGTCACTTCATCGGTCGTTTCAATGCCCAGGAAAACAAGTCGATCCAGGACGCGGCGCCGGAAACGCACGCCCTCCTGACCCATTTCGACTGGCCGGGCAATGTGCGCCAGCTGGAGAATGCGGTCTTCCGCGCCGTCGTCCTGTCGGATGGTGATGTGCTGAAGCCGGAGGACTTCCCGCAAATCTCGGGTCTGACGCCGGAGATTGGCGAGATGCCGGATACCGGCGCCCTCGCCAATATGGCGGAATCGCTGGCCGCGGGTGATGCTGCAGCCAGTGCCGAGCTTGGCCCGGTCGACATCATGGATGAGGGCGGTCATCTGCGCTCGCTCGAGGATATCGAGCGTGACCTGATCGAGTTTGCCATCGAGACCTATGCCGGACGGATGAGCGAAGTGGCTCGCCGCCTCGGTGTCGGACGCTCCACGCTCTACCGCAAGGTCCGGGAGTACGAGCTGGATGTCGACGGGGTTCGCGCCGCCGGCTGATCCCAGGAAAAAGCCTCCCCGCCACGGGAGGAGGCCTGCCCCGCGGGGTGGGGGACGGAACGGGCCGGCGCTGCCATGCGCGCCGGCCCGTTTTCATGGGATGAGGGCGGAGGCCGGCAGCGGCCAGACCCGGTTGAAGCGGTGGAAGACCGCGTCCTGGCTGACATCGAACACATAACCTTCCTGTTCGGCTTCGCGGTTCCAGTAATCGATATGGGCGGCCATCCACCAGGCGAGGGAGCGGTCGCCTTCGCCCTCGGTCCAGGCGAATTCTTCGGTCGTGTCCCGGACCGGATGGATGTCGACTCCGGTTGTCTGGATGATACAGGCTGGCGCGTTTCGTCCATCGAGGACCAGGGCCAGGTCGCCCGGCTTGGGGATCGGGTCCTTGCCCGGTCCATGCCAGCGCGCATGGGAGGCGGTCGCTTTCTTGCGATCGATCAGGACCAGGGCCAGAAGCTCGTCCGCCAGTGCCTCACTGTCGCCAAAGGCAAAGACATCGTCCGGTGCACGGTCATGCCCGGTGGTGTCGCAGAATTCCTGCCAATAAGCGGCTTGGACGGGTGTCATGGCAGGTCTCCGATATCAGCCTGCCTTGGTGCGTGATTGGCCGCGGCGCGTCAATGCGCGGCGGCGACCTGGTTGGCGTTGCGGTCCAGCCAGCCGGCATAGACCGGCATCAGTGCGGCCTCGCGGCGGAAACGGGCGCGCAATTGGCGCATCAGGCGTTGCAGGGAAAGGTCGAGATCCGGCCGCTCGTCGCTCTCCATCAAGCCCAGCTCAATATGGGTCCGCAGAATATCGATCCGGCTGGACAGGCCATGGATCTGGCCATCCAGGCGGGAGATGTAATCGCGGGTCAGCGGATCGGCTGCAAGCGGCGAATAAATTCGCGCTTCCTTGTCCTCAACCAGCCGGTCGAGCTCGACCATGGCGGCTGAAAAAGCCTGTCGACCAGCATCGCTTGAGACACCGGCACGCTGGGCCTCCTCGAGATCCGCGAACAGGGACTGCTCGTGGTGGTCGAATACATCGATGTCCTGAAACATGGCGCTCATCCTGCTACCTACCAGAGACCAGGATAGGGCGAGGACGGTGGTCGCGCGCGCGAAACACGGTTTAACCGTGAATCAAGTCCTAAGACGTGGAGCTGTCGGAGGTGTCAGTGCCGCCTGAAATCACGCGAAATCCGGCGCGCCGTTTGTGGGGCGATACGGCCGGCTCTTGCTCGGGCCGGGCCGGGGCCCCGGTTTGCGCATCGTCCAGATCGTCATAGATGTCGCGGCCGCGCGGAGCAGCCCGGTCAGACTTGCGTTTGAAGCCATTGCCGCGGGACATCGGCTTGCGGGCCTTGCCCTTCGCCTTTTTCTCGATCTCGCGGAGTTTCAGGGCCTGGCGAGCCGAAAGGGCCTCTTCGGTATTGCCCTTGTCGGGATCATTGAAGGCCGAGCCGAATTTCTCGAGCCTTTCTTCCAACGAGCCCAGAAACTCGCCTTCCCATTCCGACAGATCCACCTTGGCCTTGTCAGAATCGGCAGCGGCCTTGCGGGCTCGTTCGAGCCGCCGCAAGGCGCGTCGCGTCTTCTTTTCGTCGACCTTGCGGACCAAGCGAGCCTCCCGGTGAGGCTGTCAGTCTAGCCCTCGACAGCGCCGAGATACAATTCCAGCAGCGCTTCGGCTTCCTGACGCTCATGGCGGTCGATCTTGCGCAGGGCAATGACCTTGCGGAGGATCTTGGTGTCATAGCCGGAGGATTTCGCCTCGGCATAGACTTCCTTCATGTCGGCCATGACATTGGCCTTGTCTTCCTCGAGGCGTTCGATGCGGGCCACAAAGGCTTTCAGTTGCTCGCGGGCAGCGCCGCCGATGGCGTCGGATACATCACTCTGGGACTGGGGCGCGGTGTCGGTAAATGCCATGGGAGAAGCCTTTCTGGTGGACGGAGGCGGAGACTAATTCCAGCCCTGTCCGGCCTCAAGCGGCGGGGCCAGTCATCACGGTATTTCCTGCAAGGTCACGGGCCTGTTCGCGCACTTTGTGCACCGCTTCCAGTATGATGGCGGGATGGTGATGATGCAGGTTGTGGCCGGCGCCGGAGACCCACTGCAATGTCGCTCGGGGCATGCGCTGCGACACCATTCCGCCATGCCGATGCGCCCATAGCACCGTGTCAGCCCGGGCATTGATGATCATGGTGGGTTGATGGGTGTCTTCGTAGCGGTCTTCCTGGACTTCAAGATGGTGATTCACTTCCATCATGTCGCGGGCATTGGCACGCCAGGTCGAGGGCCTCAACAGGAGCGGCAGGGCCGATTGCTCCAGATAGTCGTCGGGAAGCTCTTCCGGGTGGAAGGCGCTGACCGCACCGGAGCGGGCCTGCTCCTCACCGATGAGCGGGACAATGACATGGGTGATGAGGGGGCCAAGGATCGGCCAGAAGCTGGCGGCGTTGAACCAGGCGGCATCACCAATCCAGGCCGAGAGCGCCGGTGCGATCAGCACGACACTGTCGACCCTGTCGGGATAGTCCATCGCCAGGCGCAGGGCGATGGCGCCGCCCCAGGAATGGCCAATGACGGTGACAGGCCCGACCTCGAGCGTCTCCAGCAGGCGGGCAATCAGCTTTGCCTCGCGTTCGGGTGACCAGGGGCCGGCCGGGCGTTCGCTCCAGCCGAGACCCGGGCGGTCGAGCCAGAGAACGCGCTCGCCGGAGAAGGTATCCCCGAGAGCTAGATGGGGTTCTTCGAGATTGGAGGCCGCGCCGTGCAGGACAAGAATGGCTGATCCATGCGCCGGGCCGGTCTGGCGAAGATGGAGGCGGACGCCGTCAATAGCGATGAATTCGGCCCTGGGCGGAAAACGTGCCTCGATTGTGTCTATGGCGCGCCTGGCCAGAATCCAGCTGAGGGCCATCAGAGCGGCGAGGCCGACAGCAAGTCCGGCGATGATGTATCCGGCCAGGGGCACCGGTCAGAGCGCCCGTCCGGATTGCAGGGCGAGCAGGCGGTCACGCGCTTCGGTGGCGGCTTCATGGGCCGGGTAGATGGCCAGCGCGTCCTCATAGGCTTCCAGCGCGGCCTCAATCTCATTGGCACGCTCGAGCAGGCGGGCAATGGTCAGATAGGCGTCATAGCGGCGCGGTTCGAGGGTGAGAGCGGTATTGAGTGTTTCCAGGGCATAGCCCCAGTCCTCCGCCTGTGCGGCCATTCGGCCGGCGGCCAGCCAACCTTCGGCAAAATCGGGATCGAGCTGGGTTACATGATCATACATGCGCGCCGCGATGTCGGCGTTTTCTGCCTGTTCCGCAGCGCGTCCACGGTCCATGAGCAGGGAAATCGTGTCGCTGCCTGAATGCGCCCACAAGGCATGGATCTCGTCGACCAGCGGCGCCGCTTCGCGCGGACCGGCCTCAGCCAGCGCGTTGAGGCGCTCGGTCAGGCGCTCTTCCGGCGTCTGGAATTCTGTCTGTGGCGCGATCTGCACGTCCGCTTCGGGAGCGTCCTGAGCGGCAGTCAGCAGGAGGAGGCCGGAAAGGAAAATGGGTGTCATGGACAAAACATAGCCGCAGGGGCGGCTGCGTCCAGATGGTCTCACCAGAAAGTGGACGAGATTTAAGGCCGTATCAGTGCGCGGTCGGGGATGCGGTCGGCAGGACGGCCGTCGCGAGCCAGAAGGCCTCGACGGCTTCCACGATTTCCTCATAGCCCAGCGCGTCGAACGGTTTGGTCATGTAGGCATTGGCGTGCAGGGCGTAACAGCGATCAACATCGGCCTCGGATGATGAGGTGGTCAGGATCAGGACCGGAATATTGGCGAGTCGATCATCATCCTTGAGGCTCTTCAGCACGTCGCGCCCGTCAATCTTCGGCAGGTTCAGGTCCAGTAGAATGATATCGGGTGTCGGCTTGTCAGCATGCTCCCCGAGGCCCCGTAGCCGGTCCAGTGCCGCTTCGCCGTCACGAGCCACTTCAAGTTCATGGCGTGCCTTGCCGCGTTCGAATGCGTCGCGCACGAGAAACTCGTCACCGGAATTATCTTCCACAATCAGTATTTTGGCAGCGCGAGGCATCTTCTTCATTCGGATTCTGTCGGCTCGGTCCCAGGGTCCGGCTTGGGCTTGGGAGCGGTTTTGGGCAGCGTGAAGCGGAAAATGCTTCCATGAGGCTTATTGTCGGAAATGGTTATCACACCGCCATGGGATTCAACAATTTTCCGGCTGATGGCGAGACCCATCCCGCTGCCGGGATAGGCATCTGGCGAATGCAGGCGCTTGAAGGGCTGGAAAATCTGATCGCGGTACTCGCGTTTGATGCCGATTCCGTTGTCGGCAACGGAAATCGTCCAGACATCGTCGCCATCTTCGGCGGAAATCCAGACTTCGGCTGTTTGGCCCTGAGGCTGAAACTTCACCGCATTGCTGATGAGATTTTGTATCAGCTGCGCCAGTCGGGCCGGGTGCCCCCGGACCACGGGCAGCTCGCCAATGTGAATATGGTCCCGAACAGCCTGCACGGACGGGCCAAGGGTCTTGAACGTGTCCTGGACCAGCTTGCCCAGCTCAATCTCGGTTCGCGTGGCGTCGGCATCGGAGTTCAGGCGGCCATAGGCGAGCAGGTCGGTGATGAGGGTCTGCATGCGTACCGTCGCATCCAGTGTGTGCTGGATATAGGTCTGGCCGGTATCGTCGAGTCGATCGCCATAGCGGCTGGCCAGAAGGCCGGTGAAATTCGAGATCAGTCGCAGCGGCTCCTGCAGATCATGGCTGGCGACGAAGGCAAAGCGTTCCAGCTCCTCATTGGCGCGCGTCAGACGCTCGATGAAGCGCTCCCGGTCTGCCTCCGCTTCGACGCGCTCCGTGATATCGCGGACAACCGTTACTGCGCCCGTCGGGCGGCCCGCGTCGTCGCGCATGGTCTCAGTCGCATATTCGGCAAAGAAGTCGCTGCCATCCTTGCGCCGAAACCGGTCAAAGCCGGCATGGGGGCTGTGCCTCTCGGCCTCCCGGATCATCTCGCAGTCGGCACGCGTATGGGGGCGGCCCTGCATGTCAACCGGGTGGATTATGTCGTGAATGACCTCGCCCGTCAGTTCCTCCGGCGCATAGCCAAACAGCTCGCCGGCGGCTGGATTGACCAGCACGCCCCTGCCGTCGGCATCGAAGCTCATGATGGCGTCGGCCGCGTGCTCGAGGATCAGCGCGAGATTGTTGGAGAGGGTGCGGGTCTCGTCTGTTTTCTCGTCAACCAGGCGCTGGACCAGATCGGTTCGCGCTGTCGAAAGCATGGCCAGGGCGTTGAGTACAGCGATGAAGCAGAAGCCGACCACGATCACGGCCCAGGATATCCAATCCTGTTCATCCATGAGGAACCGGTCCGTGGCGACATAGTCGATTTGCCAGAGCTGGTCGCCGACCGGCAACTCCCGGCTGGTCATGAGCCGTGCCCCCGCGAGGGCACTGCCATGTTGCCAGATCGTTCGGCCTGCCGCGTCCAGCCCACGAATGCGATAGGAATAAACTGAGCCCTCATTCGCAAAGGCGGGCTGGAGGATGGTGTCGATGCGGAACGTCCCGACCGCGACGCCGCGGAGCGCCTGTCGTCGCTCGCTCATGCCGGAGGGAATCGCGCGTCCCTGGAAGGCGGGAATTGCAAGGGCGATCCAGGCCCCCCGGCCGGAGGCGTTGAGGGGTGATGCGGACAGGCGCCCGGTCTCCAGCGACGCATTCACCAGATCAGGCAGGCCGTCGAAGAAATAGTCCGACGCCAAATGCCGGTCAGCGGCGACCATGAGCTGCCGACCGGACTCGAACCGAATCCCCTCCACTGGTGCCAGGAGGGCATGGCGCGACACGTTCGGACCCTCGTCAACGACCAGCCAGTGAATGGAGCTTGCACTGGCGACTTGCTCAAAGCCGATGTCAACAAAGACGGAAAACTCTTCTGCCGAAACATCTTCGGAGGCGGCGAAAAAGCCATTCAGCGATTCCAGCCTGCGCCGTGCCGCATTCAGGCTTTCCTGCAAGGCGATATGGTCTTCGGTCACCTCCGTCTCGAAATGTTCCCGACGCTGGTCCAGTGCGGCCAGCCGTGTAAGGGCGAAAGTGGTCAGGCTGATGGTCGCCAGGATCGCGAAGACCAGGGCGATATTGCGTTTGCGTCGCCGACTGACGCGATCCTTCTCAAAGAGGATAAGGAGCACGGGCGTGATCGCGGCGGCAGCTACGGCATTGCCGGCCCAGTTTCGGGCAAAGGCGGACCCGAAGTCGAGATCGGGCGGTCCGAAGCCGCCAATGGTCAGCCATGCCGAGGCGAACACAGAACCGGCCATGCTGGCCAGGATGGCGCCCAGGACAATCAGGCGGACGAGCTCCGTGCCGGTTTCCAGCGCGGCGCTGTGGCCGGGCGCGGGCTGGAGGAGGCGTCTCGCGAAGGCAGCCTGAAGTACTGCCGCGACTGCCAGGCCGAGACTTCCGCCCAGGGAACGCCAGGGCCCGGCTTCCAGGACGTAGAAGCCGTAAGGCAGGGTGAGCAGGAATACGCCCAGGCCGATGGCGGGCAAGGCGCGGTATCCGACCAGCAGGACAGCGGCGAGAATGACGGCGCCAGGCAGCCAGAGCGGTGCGAGGAAACCCGGGGGAATGGCCAGTCCGAATGAGGTTATGCCGGCGGCCAGGCAGGCAATCAGTATTATCGCGCTTGCCCTGAGATCACGCATCCGCGCAACCGCCTCCCGCCCACCGAAGCCGGGATTGGCCCCGAACCCGGATTGAACCGTAATTCCTTCGGGGCGACAATGGCTTGCATAGGAAATGAGGGGCGGGCAGCGTGTCCGCCAAGCCCGCCCCTCATTTCATCAGGCGCTTTCGGCGATGTCCGACAGCGCCATGGCTGTGCGCAGCTGGTCTTCGGTATCGCCCAGCTGGTGGTCGATCATGATCAGGCGTTTGGCATAGTGCGACCCGGAATATTCCCAGGTCATGCCGATCCCGCCATGCATCTGCACGGCTTCCTCGGCGACCAGCTTGCCGGCCCGGCCGATGAGGTTCTTGGCCTGGGCCACTGCAAGGGCGCGTGCCTTGGCGTCGCCTTCGTCCAGCTTCGCCGCAGCGTGGATGGTGATCGATCGGGCCTGTTCGATCTCGATGGAGAAATCGACCAGACGGTGCTGCAGGGCCTGGAAGAGCGCGATCGGACGACCGAATTGCTGGCGCTGCATCAGATAATCCTTGGTCATCACCTTGAGCACATCCATGGCGCCAACGGCTTCAGCGCACAGGGCGACGCGTCCGGCATCCAGGGCCAGCTCGATGGCGTCGCGCGCGTCTTCGGCAAGGCAACGCGCCTTGGTCTTGTCGAGAATGATCTCGGCCGCACCGGCGCCGTCGATCATGGCGTAGGAGAGGACTTCCGCGTCTGCGGCAGCGACTTCGTAGAGGCCCAGCTTGCCGCCGCCCGACTGGGCCGCGACCAGGATGTGGTCGGCGCAATGTCCGCCATAGACCACTGTCTTGCGACCGGTCAGCGTGTCGCCGCTGGCGCTGGTCGTGATGCTGTCGAGATCGCCATAAGCGTCGCTTTCGTCGAAGCCGAAGGCAGCTTTTTCCGCGCCCGCGATGATCGCTTCGATGCGTTCCGCCTCGCCATGGGCGGCATAGAGGCGCAGCGCCATGAGATTGCCCAGCATGGGTTCGGCACAGATGGCGCGACCCATTTCCTCGAACACGGTGGTGATATCGAAACCGGCACCCCCGAACCCGCCATCCTCCTCCGACACGAGCGCGCCAAGAATGCCGAGTTCGGCCAGCTCGGCCCATTTGGCCGGGTCGTGGAAATCGCCTTCATAAGCGACCTGGTTGCGGTGTTCGATCGGGTACTGGTCGGCCAGATAGCGACGCAGGCTATCGCCGATCATGCGGCGATCTTCAGTCGGCGTGAAATCCATGGATCAGGCTCCGAAGGTTTCTTTGGCGATGATATTGCGCTGGATCTCGTTCGATCCGCCAAAGATCGAGAGTTTGCGATTGTTGAAGTAGTTGGCCGCATTCGAGGCCGCTTCCGCCGGGGCGATGGCGTAATTGCCGATCACGTCTTCCGACGGGAAGGGGGCCGCCGTGGCACCCAGGGCGCGACGTGACAGGTCATTGATGGCCTGGCGGATCACCGTGCCCTTGATCTTCAGCATGGAGGAGACCGAACCCTGCGCATCGGCGACGCCGGACAGCATGCGCAGATTGGTCATGCGCATGGCTTCCAGATCGATCTCGACCTCGGCCACCTTGGCCGCGAAGATCGGGTCCTGGGCCAGCGGCTTGCCCTTGCGCTTGACCTTGCGAGCCAGCGCCTTGAGCTGGCTGAGCGCTTCGCTGGAGGCGCCGACACCAGCGATATTCGTGCGTTCGTGGCCAAGCAGGTATTTGGCGATCGTCCAGCCCATATTCTCCTCGCCGACCATATTGGCAGCGGGAACACGGACATCGGTGAAGAAGACCTCATTCACCTCATAGCCGCCCTCGATCAGCTTGATCGGGCGCATTTCAATGCCCGGCGTCTCGAGATCGACGAGGATGAAGGAAATGCCTTCCTGGCGCTTGCCTTCGGTCGAGGTGCGGACAAGGCAGAAGATCTTGTTGGCGAACTGGCCCAGCGTGGTCCAGGTCTTCTGCCCATTGATAATGTAATCATCACCATCGCGGATGGCGCGAGTCTTCAGGCTGGCCAGGTCGGAACCGGCACCCGGCTCGGAATAGCCCTGACACCACCAGTCCTCACCGGACAGGATGCGCGGCAGGATGGTCGCCTTCTGCTCTTCCGTGCCGAACTTGATCAGCACCGGACCCAGCATGTTGAGGCCGAAGGGAACCGTGCGCGGCGCATTGGCGCGGGCCAGCTCTTCCTCGAAAATGTGCATGTGGACCGAATTCCAGTCCGTGCCGCCATGCTCGACCGGCCAGCCCGGTGCCAGCCAGCCCTGACGGTTCAGCGTGGCGTGCCAGTTTTCCATATCGGCCTTGTTCAGGTCGCGACCATTGCGCACCTTGGTGGCCAGCTCCTCGGACAGATTGTCCTTGAGGAAGTCGCGGACTTCCTGGCGGAAGGCCTCCTCCTCGGAGGTGAAATTCAGATCCATCTTGTCTCTCCTCGCGCCCTCTTATCGACCGCATTCACGACGAAACCGGGTCCCGGTCTTGGGCCGGGCATCTCCGAGTTTCGATGACTGGGTATGTATGTAAATCAAAACCTGCCGATGTGAATAGTGCGCACCTGCAGCATTAGGTGCGGCGCTGCGGCGCAGGCGGTGTTGACGTAAGGGGAAGGTTCGCAGTCCGGCAGGCCGGAAGCCTGTTATCAGGCCGAGACGAGCAGGTCGCGGGATTCCAGCGCGGCGCTCAGGGCGGCCTTGCCGGTGAACAGCTCGGCGTCAAAGCCGTGGGCGCGGGCCGCATCGACATTCACCTGGCGGTCGTCGAAGAAGACAACCTCGTGCGGCGAGAAGGGCAGGCGGGCATCCGTGACCGCATAGATCTTCGGATCCGGCTTGATCACGCCTTCATGGGCCGAGACGATGACGTCCTTCATGTGGCGCATTTGCGGGTAGAGGCGATTGACCGGCTCGACCCACTCCGCGGGCAGATTGGTCAGCGCATATTGCGGCACGCCATGGTCGGCCAGGGCGTCCATGATCGCAGGCGTCCCGTCAACGGCGCCGTTGAGCATTTGCTCGAAACCGGTTTCCCAGGCGCGGATCGCGTCCTCGAGATGCGGATGAGCCTCGATCAGGAGCAGGCGATTCTCGGCCATCGGCACGCCGCGATCATGGGCGGCATGCCAGTCCATCGTGCAGACATTCTCGAGGAAGTGCTGGCACTCGGCGTCGGTCGCGAAGAGTTTTGAGTAGAGATAGGCGGGCGACCAGTCCAGGAGGACATTGCCGAGATCCCACAGAACGGCTTTCGTCGTCATGCCATCTCCTCAACGCAAAACCCGCGCACCTTTTCGATGCACGGGGCAAGCGGCATTCATGCTGATAAGCGGGCGCGCCTGGGTGAGGCGCTGCCGACGCGTCGACTAACCGGCGCGCGCTTTGAAGCGCGGATCGGTCTTGTTGATCACGTAGATGCGGCCACGGCGCTTCACGACCTGGCAATCGCGGTGGCGGTTTTTCAGCGATTTGATCGAGCTGCGGACTTTCATCGTATGGCCTTCGCGTTACAAGCGTAATTCAACGGAGCGCGGGAGATACTGGAGCATTTGCGGCCTGTCAACGTGTCAGGTGCGCGAAATGCGCATGTCACGCAGCCCTGCCCCGGCGAAGAATTGCCGCGCGACCGGGATGCCCTAGTCTCAGGCCACGGACAAGGGAGGGCCCCACATGACCCGCAAGACCGCCGCGGATTTCGACCAGCGCATACTCGACTTGTTTGACGGCTATGTTCACGGCCAGATGACCAAGCGCGAATTTCTCAGCCGTGCGACCCGTCTCACCATTGCCGGCGTCAGTGCTGCGGCTGTTCTGGAAGCCCTGCAGCCGGACTATGCCCTCGCCCAGCAGGTCGCGCCCGATGATCCGGATATTGTCACCGAGCGCATCCGCTACCCCTCGCCGGACGGGTATGGCGAAGTCGAGGGTCTGCTCGCGCGTCCCGCGGGGCCGGGCCCCTTCGGCGCGGTCCTGGTTGTGCACGAAAATCGCGGCCTCAATCCCTATATCGAGGATGTCGTGCGCCGCTGCGCCAAGGCCGGCTATCTGGCCCTGGGCCCGGACGGACTGACAACGCTGGGCGGTTATCCCGGCAATGATGATGAGGGGCGGGTGATGCAACGCCAACTCGACCCCCAACGCCTGCTGTCGGACTTCTTCGCCGGCTTCGAGTTCCTGGCGGGACATGCGCTTTCGACCGGCCGGGTCGGTGCGGTCGGCTTCTGCTATGGCGGGGGTGTCTGCAATGCGCTGGCCGTGGCCTATCCGGAGATGGCGTGCGCCGTGCCCTACTATGGACGCCAGGCCGCGACCGAGGATGTGCCGGGCATCGAGGCACCGCTCCAGCTGCACTATGCGGGCAATGATGATCGCATCAATGCTGGCTGGCCGGACTATGAGGCGGCCTTGCAGGCGACTGGAAAAACCTTCGAAGTGCATGTCTATGACGGTGCCAATCACGGCTTCCACAACGATACCACGCCCCGCTACGATGAAGCCGCCGCCACTCTGGCCTGGTCGCGAACGCTGGACTGGTTCGGTCGTCACATCGGCTGATGGCCAAATGCAGGAGTTGTCATGACCGCTAGCCTCGTATTGCCGCGCTTGATCCGGACCGGTTCCGGCGCTTTCGGGGAGGTCGCAGACCTGCTCAGGCGCTGCCGCGTGGTCCGGCCTATGATCGTCACCGACTCGACCATGGCCCAGCTGGGCTATGTTGATCGGCTGATCGCCCATCTCGATGAAGCCGGCCTGGCCTACGGCGTTTTCGACGCGACCGAGCCGGAACCCACCGAGACCTCGGTCATCGCGGCCCAGGCCATCCTGACGGCGGGCCTCGACGGTGCGCCCTATGACGGCCTCGTCGCCCTGGGCGGGGGGAGTGCAATCGACACTGCCAAGGCGCTCGCCGTGCTTGGGCCGCATGGCGGACGGATGCGGGACTACAAGGTGCCGCGCATCGTCGACGAGCCGGGCCTGCCGGTGATCGCCATTCCGACCACCGCGGGAACGGGATCGGAAGCGACCCGTGTCACGGTTATCACCGATCCGGAGAATGACGAGAAAATGCTGTGCATGGGGCTCGCCTTCATGCCGGTCGCCGCCATCCTCGATCCCGACCTGACCCTGTCCCTGCCCAAGCGGGTGACAGCGGATACCGGGATCGACGCGCTGACCCACGCCATCGAGGCCTATGTCAGCCGCAAGGCCTCGCCCTTCTCGGATCAGCAGGCCTTGGCCGCGATGCGCCTCATTGCCCCCAATCTGCGTCGCGCCTTCCATGATGGCGAGGATCGCGCGGCGCGCGAGGCCCTGCTGATCGGGGCCTGTTTCGGTGGCATCGCCTTTTCCAATGCCTCGGTCGCCCTCGTGCACGGGATGAGCCGACCGATCGGTGCCTTCTTCCATGTCCCGCACGGGCTTTCCAACGCCATGCTCCTGCCCGCCATCACCCGCTGGTCCATCCCGGCGGCACCCGAGCGCTATGCCGATTGCGCCCGGGCGATGGGGCTGGTCGGCGAGGCTGTGAGCGATGATCACGCCAATGAGGCGCTGCTTGCAGACCTGCAGGCCCTGAATGACGAGCTGGACGTGCCGACGCCGGCCGGGTTCGGCATTTCGCCAGAGCGCTGGCAGCAGTTGCGCCCCCTCATGGCCGAGCAGGCGCTGGCCTCCGGATCACCCGGCAATAATCCGCGCATTCCGACCGCGGACGAGATCATCGCACTCTATGATGAGGTTTGGCGGTAACACCTGATCCGCCTCGGCCTTGCCTTACAACATCGAAAGTTGCCCCGCCGAGGCGCGCTCCATAGTGTGCGCGCCATGACAGGCTTGGGTAAGACATGTGCCGCCGCACTGGCGGCCTTTTTCGTGGCTGAATCGGCGTCTTTTGCGGTTCAGCCCGGTTCGATCGATGTCGATGTCGAGCTCGTGCTCGCCGTCGATATTTCCTATTCCGTGGACGAGGAAGAGGCGCGCCGACAGCGCGAGGGCTATGTCGCCGCCCTGGCCTCTGAAGACGTGATCCGTTCCATCCAGGGCGGACCTCTGGGACGGATTGCGGTGACCTATGTGGAATGGGCGGATCGCGGCTTCCAGCGTGCCGCCGCCGACTGGACCGTGATCGGCTCGGAAGAGGATGCGCTGGCCTTTGCGTCCCGCGTCGCCGCGGCGCCGCTCGAGCGGGGGCATTATACCGCTATCGGTGCCGCCATCGCTGATGCGGTCGAGCGCCTTGAGACCAATGATTACAACGCGCCGCGTCTGATCATCGATATTTCCGGTGACGGTCCGCAAAACCAGGGCCTGCCGCTGGAACAGGCTCGTGCCATGGCGGATCAGGCGCAAGTCGTAGTCAATGGTCTGCCGGTCATCTCCTCCGGCAATGGTCGCTGGGTGCGGCCGGTCGAGGTCAATCTCGACGATTATTTCCGCGAAAATGTGATCACCGGACCGGGGGCCTTCGTTCTGCCGGCCCGGACCGAAGACGAGTTCCGCGAGGCCATCCTGCGCAAGTTGATCATCGAAATTGCCGGTGCCTTGCCCAGCCATGGCGAGGTCGACCCGCTCTACGGCACTGCGGCCGGCCGCGCGCCGTGAGACGCGGTCTAGCACTCGTTGGCGCTGTCGTGCTGTCCCTGACGCTTGGCGCCAGCGGTCGCGCGCCTGCGCCCTGGCTGGATGAGGCGCGCCCGCACGAATACACTGAGGACGGTCGCGAGTTGGTTGATCTCGAGCTTGTCCTCGCAGTCGATGTCTCATCCTCGATCGATGAGACCGAGGCCCGGCGCCAGCGCGAAGGCCATGTCGCGGCGCTTGCCGATCCCGACATCATCTCGGCCATCCAGAGCGGCGGCTATGGCCGGATCGCGGTTGTTTATCTGGAATGGGCCGATGCGGATTTCCAGCGTGTGGTCGCGCCATGGACCGTGATCGAGACCGAGCAAGACGCCCAGGTTTTCGCCGCCACGCTGGCGACGGCGCCCTTTGTGTCCGGTCGACGGACGGCCATCGGCGCCGCGATCGAAAGCGCGGTCACGCTGATGGAAGAGAATGCCTTTGAAGGCGTGCGCCAGGTCATCGATATCTCCGGCGACGGACCGCAGAATTCCGGCTCCAGCCTGAGCGCGGCGCGCCAGCGTGCTGAAGCGGCGAATATCACCATCAATGGCCTGCCGATCGCCGGTGGGCGTCAGCACCCGTTTCGCCCCTCGGTCTCCATCGATGTCAGCGCCTATTTCGAGAATCAGGTGATTGCCGGGCCGGGCGCCTTTATTTCGCCCAGCAATGAGCATGATGATTTCGTGGACGCGCTGCGACGCAAGCTTATTATCGAAATTGCCGGGCTCGATCCGCGTCTTCTTCTCGAGCCGGCTGTGCTCGTGAGGAATGGATGATCCGTCGACTGCTCGTACTCGCCGCCACTGTGTCCCTGTTCGTGTCGCCTGCCCTGGCCCAGCCAGACGGGGAGAGCTTTGCCGACTGGCGGGGGGATTTCCGCACCCGTTTGATCGCGACCGGCGTTGAAGCGGCGACGGCTGCGGACATGCTGGACGGGCTCGAGCCGGAAATGCGCATTATCGAGCGCGATCGCAGCCAGCCTGAATTTGTGCGACCGATCTGGTCCTATCTGGACATTGCGGCCTCGGACCTGCGCATCACCAATGGCCGCAATGCCTATGCCGAGTACCGCGCCGACGTCGATGCGATCGCGGCCCATTTCCGTGTGCGCCCGGAAATCCTGATCGCGATCTGGGGGCTGGAAAGCTCCTACGGCGCCATTCCGGGCAATAATGATATCGTCCAGGCGCTTGCCACGCTCGCTTGGGAAGGCCGCCGCCGTAACTGGGCCGAGGCCCAGCTGATCGCGGTCGCGGAAATGCTGGAGTCCGGTTATGCGACCCGCGCCCAGCTAACCGGCTCTTGGGCCGGCGCCATGGGCCAGATGCAATTCATCCCGACCACCTATCTCGAACGGGCGCATGACTGGGATGGAGACGGGACCCGCAATATCTGGACCGACCCGGCGGATGCGCTGGCCTCCGCCGCCAATCTTCTCGCCCGCGCTGGTTGGCGCGACGGCGCGCCGAGTATTCTGGAAGTCGCTGTGCCCGCAGATTTCGATTTCGCCACCTGGGATCCGGGCCAGTCCCGCCTGGTCAGCCAGTGGGCCATGCTGGGCCTGACACCGGCATCAGGGGAATGGGATGCGGATCACCTGATGCGCGCAGCGCGGCTGGAATTGCCGGCGGGCGGGCAGGGGCCGGGTTTTCTGACCTTCCCCAATTTCCGCGTCATCAAGCGCTATAACAATTCCACCTCCTACGCGATCGGGGTGGCCCATCTCGCCGACCGTATCGCGGGCGAGGCGGCCCTGGTCGGGCCCTGGCCAGAGGACAACCCGCCGATCAATCGCTCCCAGACCCGCGAGGTCCAGGCCGCGCTCAACGCGCTGGGTTTTGACAGTGGAACGCCGGATGGCCTGGCCGGCCCTAATACCCGTGCTGCCCTGCGCGCCTTCCAGCGGGCCAACGATCTGATCGCCGACGGCTATCTGGGCCGGACCATGTATGACGTGGTGATGGCCGCGCAGGCTGCTCAGGCGGAGTAGTCAGACGTCCGGTTCGACCTCGACCACGTCCACTGCGCGCCGGATGCCCGGGTGGTACCAGGCGATGAGGACGGCGATCACGCTCAGTACGACAGCGACATAATAGGGCACGAGGTGGCCCAGCTGGTTGTACATGAAGAGGCCGCCGACCGGACCGATGATGAAGCCGAGACCGGCCGTTGCGGTCGTGAGACCGGCGGCGCGGCCCTGCTCTTCCGGTTCCACGGCAATCGAGGCGCCACCGACAAAGCCGGATCGCGACAGGCCGAAGGCGAAGCTGATCAGGATATAGGCGGTGACGATACCGGCATAATTGGGCGCGATGATCATCAGGCCGAAACCGGCGATGGTGATAATGCCGCCGAGTGTCATCAGAACGCGCGGGCTGGCCTTGAGCGCCGGGATCACCACCAGCTGCGCCACGATCAGCGCCCCGGCCCCGGCCGCCAGCGCGATGGCGGACATCTGCAGGCCCTGATCCTCGTCCAGTCCCAACGAATCCATGATGAAGAAGGCCAGGGTGGACAGGCTCAGCGATTGCACGATCCAGGTCACACAGCCATAGCCGACAAAGGGCGCGATGCGCGGGTCGGCGGCAAAGGCGAATTGTTTGAACGGATTGATCGGCCGGTTTTGCTGTTTGGGCGGTGATTGCTCCGGCAGGAAATGCCAGACCGCCCAGGCGCCCAGGGCCACGGTGGCGGAAATGATCACCATGAAGATCGGCACACCGACCAGCTCGACCAGGGTCGCTGCCAGGGTCGGGCCGATCACCGCACCCATGCCGAAAGCCGCGGTCAGACCGGCCAGGGCTTCGGTCCGCTCCAGCGGCGTGGTGCGGTCGGCGACATAGGCCTGGGCGGCGGGGTTGGTGGCCGAGCCCAGCGAGCCGAACAGGGTTCGCGCCAGCGCCATGGCGAAAATGGCGGCCAGTGGCGGCACCCATCCGCTCTCCCCGGCCCAGGCGGCCGCCGCGAAGATCAGGGTCGAACAGGCGAACGCCGAAAGGCCGAAGACGATGAAGCCCTTGCGCCCGCGCCGGTCGGACAGGGCGCCCCAGATCGGGGTCATGGTCATGAAGAGGACGGCGGACACCGTGTAGATCGCGCCAACCCAGTATTCCGGCACCGCCAGGCCCCGCGCCAGCGGCGGCAGGATGGCGAACAGCATGTTATTGCCGATCCCGGTCGCCATCAGGCACAGGAAAAGCAGGCGAAAGGCCTTGCGCCGCTCGGTCTGGCTGGACGGGTTGGTTGGATCATAGGGCGGCGTCATGCGGCCAGACCTAGACCGCGTTCCGTCGAGCGTCCAACACCAAAACCGAAAGACGGCTATCTGTATTTGCCGACCGCCACCGGTAAACAGCCATCTAACGCCCGTTCAACCGGACATTAAGCTTACCGCGCCATAGTACGCTCAAATCGGGTGGAAAAACCGCCTGGCAGATGTGGTGGACGGGTAGATGTTTCAGATTATCGGCATTGTCGTCGTTTTCGTGATGGTGTTTGGCGGCTTCTCGCTCGCCGGTGGCCATTTCGACGTGATCATGAAGGCCTTGCCCTTCGAGATGATGATGATTGGCGGCGCTGCCGTCGGCGCTTTCCTGATCGGCAACAAGCCGAAAACGGTGATGAAGACGCTGGGCGACCTGTCCAAGATCTTCACCGGCTCGAAGTGGAAGGGACAGGACTATACCGACCTCTTGTCACTCTTGTTTTTGCTAACAAAGACAATGAAGACAAAAGGGGTGATTGCGCTGGAAAGCCATATCGAGAACCCCAAGGAAAGCACCATCTTCACCCGTTATCCGCGCATCATGAAGGACCATTTCGCGGTCGACTTCATCTGCGACACGCTGCGCATGATGACGATGAATCTGGAAGATCCGCACCAGGTTGAGGACGCGATGGAAAAGCAGCTGGAAAAGCACCATCACGAAGCCGCCGATCCGGCCCATGCCATGCAGACCATGGCCGATGGCCTGCCGGCCCTGGGCATCGTTGCCGCCGTGCTGGGTGTCATCAAGACGATGGGCGCGATCGAAAGCCCGCCGGCCGTCCTCGGTGGCTATATCGGCGGCGCGCTGGTCGGAACCTTCCTTGGCGTCTTTATCGCCTACGGCTTTGTCGGTCCGTTCGCGGCCTATATGCAGGCTGTCTATGATGAAGAGCATGCCTTCTACAAGATTATCCAGGATGTGCTGGTGGCCCACCTGCACGGCAATGCCGCCCAGATCTCCGTCGAGATCGGCCGCGGTGGCGTGCCTTCCAAGATGCAGCCCAGCTTTGTCGAGCTGGAAACAGCCCTGGACCAAATTCCCGCCGAAGCAGCCTGATCCAACAAGGCGCACACGGGTTCCTGGCGCGGAGTCGAAAGGCTCCGCGCCTTTGTTTTTGTGCAATCCCTCAACCCGCCGGGGCTGGCAGCGCCGCGATTTGGGTTTAGAAGGGCGGCATGAAAATCAAGGACAGCGAAATCCTCATCGTGCCCGGCCTGGGCAATGCCTCGCCCTTCCATTGGCAGAGCCGCTGGCAGGACAAGATGTCCACCGCGCGCCGGGTCGAGCAGGCTGACTGGCACCAGCCGCGGCGCGGCGCCTGGACGGCGCGTCTGGTTGAAGAGGTCGAAAAGGCGAAAAAGCCGGTCATCCTGGTGGCGCACTCTGTCGGTGTGCTCACGGTGGCTCATGCCGCGCCGGATCTGGGCGACAAGGTCGCAGGGGCCTTCCTGGTCGGCGCTTCCGACTGGGAGCGTCCCGAGCTCAAGGACAAGTATGGCGATCACGGTTTCGACCCGGTCCCGCGCGAGCCCCTAGGCTTTCCCGGCCTGATGCTTGCCAGCTCCAATGACCCGACCTGCAAGCTGATCAAGGCCGAGGCCTGGGCGCGTGATTGGGGAATCCGCTTTGGCAATGCCGGCGAGGCCGGGCATTTCGAGCCGGAAAGCGGGCATGGCCCCTGGCCGGAAGGTCTGATGGCCTTCGCCAAATTCACCCAGTCGCTCGGCACGCAGCCGGAATGACCACCGACGGGCTGTATTGCGAGCCCGCCACGCTCGACTGGTCGCAGGCCAGTGGACCGCGGGCCAGCGATTATGGCGATGTCTATTTCTCCGCCGAGGACGGCCTTGCCGAGACGCAGGCGGTCTTCCTGAAAGCCTGTCAGCTGCCGGAGGCCTGGACGGGCCGTCGCCAATATGTGGTCGGCGAATTGGGCTTTGGCACCGGGCTCAATGCGCTGGGGCTGTGGCAGCTCTGGCGCGATGAAGGGCCCGTTGATGGCTGGCTCGATTTCATCTCGGTCGAGAAACATCCGCTTGATCGCGACGCGGCGGCGCGGGCGCTCACGGCCTGGCCGCATCTCTCCGATCTGGCTGCGCGCCTGCTCGCGCAATGGCCGAGCCGTCTGAAAGGCCCTCAGCGTCTGGTCTTTCCCGACGACCGCTTCGCCATCACGATTTTCCAGGACGAGGTCGAGGCCGCGCTGGCCCAGATGCGCGGCCCTGTGGATGCCTGGTTCCTCGACGGGTTTGCGCCGGACCGCAATGCGGCCATGTGGTCGCAGGGTGTTTTCAATCGCATTGGCGAGTTGTCCGCACCGGGTGCGCGGGTCGGGACCTTTACCGTCGCCGGTTTCGTCCGTCGTGGTCTCGCCGAAGCCGGGTTCGATGTGGTCAAGCAGCGGGGCTTCGGGCGCAAGCGTGAGCGCCTGGAGGCGGTCTGGCCGGGCGGGCTCGGCGTCCGCTCGGGCTCAGTCGGCGCGGGTCCGGTCGCGGTCATCGGGGCCGGCATTGCCGGGGCGTCACTGGTTCAGGCCCTGCGCGCACGCGGCATCGAGACCCGTCTGATCGATGCGGGCGGACCCGGTGCGGGCGCCTCCGGCGCGCCGGCCGGCCTGCTGACACCACGTCTGGAAAAGGCTGACCGCCCGCATGTCCGTGCAACGTTGGCGGCTTTTGATTTTGCGCGCCGTCTCTATGACGGGCGCGACGGCTTTCATGCCGAAGCGGTAATACGTTTGCCCAAGGATGAGCGCGAGGCGGATCGCTTTGCCGTGCTGGCCGACTGGATGCCGGATCATCTCGTCTGGACTGGCACGCAGCTGGAAATGGTCTGCGCGGGACGGTTCGAGCCGCGGCGCCTTATCAGCACGCTGCTTGGCGAGAAGGCTTGCCTGTCTGCGCGGGTCGCACGGATCGACCCGACGTCCGACGGGCTGAGTGTGGTGGACGATCAGGGCCATCGCCTGGACGAGGTCGCGCATGTGATCCTGGCGGTTGGAGCGGGTCTGTCGGCCTTTCATGACGATATCGAGTTGAGCGCCGGACAATTGGCGGTGTTTGACGGTGAAGCCCCGGACCGGTCGGTCAGTTGGGGGCATTATGCCTGCCGCGCGGGATCCGGAGTATTGGTCGGAGCGACCCATGTCCGAGGCGAGCATGTTTTGCCAGACGACGAGGCCGAGGCCGGTTTCCGCGCCGCAATGGCCGAGAGCCTCCCGGGCGTTGCGCTGGGCCCGGTCAAGGAACGCTGGGGCGCGGTTCGCGCGGCGACACCGGACCGCCTGCCAATTCTGGGGCAGGTCAGGCCGGGCGTGTCTGTGCTGGGTGGCTTGGGATCGCGCGGCTTCGCCCATGCGCCCTTGCTGGCGGACGCGCTGGTCAGTGAATTGACGGGCGGTGGTGCCGTTCTGGAACAGGCCGGACTGGAGACGTTGGCACCGTCACGCTTCGCCGAGCGACGGGCCCGAAAGGGCCGGTAGCGCCCGCTGACTAGATGGCGACCCGATAGCTGGGTGTTTCGACCGCGCCGATCCGCAAGGCGGCGAGCGGACAGCCGGAATTCAGGCATTCCACATTGAGATCGACATCAAGGCCGCGCTGGCGGGAGACTTCCAGTTCGACCGGGCCGACCGAAATGGCGACGGCGGCGCCGGCCGCGTAGGGAATGGCCACGGGCAGGCCCAGGCTGCCTGATACCAGACACCCGATCAGCGCTGTCTTCGTCAACATCTGTCTCTCCCGGAATGTGTGCCTCGGTCCTGTGATGCCGCCGCGGCGCCTTTTGGATGCACGACGTGTCAGAAATTCGGCGCGGGTTTTGCACGGGACGCGGGCAAGCGCGCGATCTGACGCGTATCGAGACAAGAGTGGTGCAACATGGTCATGGCTACGGGTGAGAGTTTCGTCGACCGGCGTTCCGGTTCGCGACATGTCTGGTTCCTGAACTCGGCCTTCGACAAGATCGGCATGGATGTCGCCCTGCGCCGGATCACCGAGCGCGAGCCGACCCAGCCCTTCGCCTTTGTCGTGACCCCCAATGTCGACCATCTGGTGCGCCTTGAAACCGATACCGTTCTCGCAACGCTCTACGCCCAGGCCTGGCTCACCGTCTGTGACAGCCGGGTCCTCGAGCTGATCGGCCGGATTTCCGGCGAGACGATTGATGTCACGCCCGGATCGGATTTGACCGAACGCCTGTTTGACACCGTCATTGATCCCGACGCGCCGCTGACCATCATTGGCGGCGATCAGGCGGTGATCGACGCGGTCACCAATCGCTATGGCCTGACGGATGTCCGTTGGCATGAACCACCCATGGGGCTGCGCAACGACCGTGAGGCGGTCGAGGAATGCGCGAAATTCGTCGCCGAGAATCCCTCACGTTTCACGTTCTTCTGTGTCGGCTCGCCGCAACAGGAAATGATCGCCGAGGCCTGTCTGGACCGGGGCGACTGCACCGGTGTGGGTCTGTGTGTCGGCGCCTCACTCGACTTTCTCGCCGGCGCGGCTCAACGGGCTCCGGTCTGGATGCAGAAGGCACGCCTGGAATGGCTGCACCGCCTCTGCCAGGAGCCCGCTCGCATGTGGCGTCGCTATCTGGTCGAAGGTCCTAAAGTCCTGCTCCTGTGGCGTCGCTGGCGCAAGACGCGCCGCTCCATGCGCAAACTGGAAATGGCGCTGGGCGCGCCCGATCGGGTCAAGGAACGCAATCTGCACCTGCGCATCCGAAACCTGGAGCGCGAACTCGCCGCGCGCGACTGATCCGGGTTGATTGCCTTTTGCAGCGGTGCGGCATAGCGTCCGCGCCGTGATGGTTCCCTCACGGGAGTAATAGGGAAGCTGGTCAGGCCCTCGGGCCAAGTCCAGCGCTGTTCCCGCAGCCGTAGGCGGTGAGCGGTGAGGCACAAAGCCACTGGGGGCGACCCTGGGAAGGCGCTTCATTCGCACTGACCCGCAAGCCGGAAGACCTGCCGTCACTGTCGTCTGTCCGCTCGTGCGGGAGCTCACGAGACCGGCGCGGTATTTTCCGTTTCTGACGACTCCTCTGCAACCCGCTCGCGGCCGAACGGCCCCGGGCCTGACTGCTATGGAGACGTGGCACATGCGTATGAAAACCTGGCACCAGCTCTGTCTGGCCGCCTCTTGTCTAAGCCTTCCCGTATCGGCTTTCGCTCAGGCGAGCGACGAAACCGAGATCATTTATGTCACTGCGGCGCGGGTCGCGCTGCCGGCCGATCAAGCGACTTCCAGCATCACGCTTCTGGATGCCGATCTGCTTGAGGCGCGCGGGGCCAGCTTCGCCGCGGACGCCCTGCGGGCCGTGCCCGGCCTGGCCGTGTCGCGGTCCGGCGCGCCCGGCTCCCTGACCCAGATTCGTGCCCGCGGCGCCGAGGCCAATCATGTCCTGGTGCTGATCGACGGTGTCGAGGCCTCCAATCCCTTCACCGGCGAAGCCGATTTCTCGCACTATGCCTTTGACGATTTGGCATCGATCGAGGTCGCGCGGGGCGAGCAGTCTGCCCTTTGGGGAGCGGATGCCATCGGCGGGGTCATCCGCCTCAACTCACGGCGTCCTCAGACCCGGTTCGAAGCGGGCGGTCGCATCGAGGGGGGAAGTTTCGATACCCGGCGGCTGAGCCTCCAGGCCGGCGCCGAGTTTGGCCATCACTGGCTTTCCGGCAGCGTCAGCGACTACCAAAGCGACGGCATCGATGTGTCGGGCCTGGGCGGCGAGCGCGACGGCTATGCCAACACCGTCCTCGCTGTTTCCGGCGGTTATCAGCTTGGCGAGGCCTGGCGGCTCGAAGGAACGGCGCGGCGAATTGCCAGCGAGAGCGATTATGACAGCGATACCGATTTCGATGGACGTCTGGACAATGTCGACCTGCGCACCGATGGCGAGACCGTGCTGGCGCGGCTGGCCCTGCTGGGAGATCAGCAATGGGGCGATGTGCGGCTCAGCCATGAAGCGGCGCTGCAATTGACCGACGACACGTCGCGCTCCTTGTCGGCCGGGACGCAATCATCGCGCGCCCTCGGTCAGCGATTGCAGGCGCACTACGAAATGACAGGGCATTGGGAGACCGGGCCCTATCAGCACCGCCTGACCGGTCTGGTCGAGCATGATCGTGACCGCCTGAAATCCTTCTCAGGTGTGGGCGCGGGTTCGAACCAGACACGGCGACTTGAGGCCGACGCGCTGGGTTTCGACTATGGCCTGTCGCGCGGCGTATTCGATTTCACCGCGTCAGCGCGGCATGATGCCCACTCCCTGTTCGCGGACTCGACGACCTGGCGCATCGGCGCCGGTTGGGACTTCGATACGCTGGGCGGTCGCTTGCGCGCGAATTTCGGAGAAGCGGTCAAGAATCCGGGCGTCTATGAGTTGTTCGGCTTCTTTCCGGGATCGTTCAACGGCAATCCCAATCTCGTGCCGGAGGAGTCGAAAGGCTGGGAAATTGCCTGGGACCAGAGCCTGCTGGGTGACGCAGCCAGCCTGTCACTGGTCTATTTCAACTCCGAGCTGGAAAATGAAATCTACACTGATTTCGGGTCTTTCCCGGCGACGGCCCTCAATGCCGGCACACGGTCGGATCGTCAGGGTGTGGAAATGTCCATTGCCTGGGATATCGACGCGAGCTGGTCGGTCTTTGCGTCGGCCACCCTGCTGGAAAGCGAAGAGAACGGGGTCGCGGAAATCCGCCGTCCGGAACGCCTGGCGTCACTGACCTTGTCCTGGGCGCCGACCGACGGGCCGCTGTCCGCATCGGTGACCCTCGATCATACCGGCGACCAGACCGATACGGATTTCGGCATCTTCCAGCCCGTGGTTCTGGACGCCTATACGCTGGTCGGCGGTCAGGTCGGCTGGGAAGTCAGAGAGGGTGTCGAAATCTATGCGCGCGGGGATAACCTGCTTGATGAGGAGTATCAGGATGTCTTCGGCTATCACACGCCGGGTCGTGGCCTGTTTCTCGGCCTGCGCCTCACTCATCGCTAGCCCGGCTTTGGCGCGGGAAGAGGCGGTACCGCACAGTGGTATCGCCTCGACCTCGCTGTGCGCGGACACTTATGTGCTGGCCCTGGCTCCGGAGGACGCGATCGCGGCCCTGTCCTGGCAGGTTGATCAGCCGGTCTCCGCGGCACCGCCCTGGTCGCGCGCGCTGCCCAAGGCGTGGCCCGATGCCGCGCGCCTGCTGGAATTGTCGCCCGCGCTGACCGTGTTCGGAACCGGTGAGGGCGGGCGGACGGCCCGTTTGCTCGAACGCGCCGGTCACTCGGTCTTGGAGCTCGCTTGGGCTGATGATTTCGAGGCGGTACGCGATAACCTGCACGCGCTTGGCCTGGCCACGGGACGGGCCAGAGACGCTGCTGCGGTGGTCGCCGGGATCGACCAACGCCTGGAACGTCTCAACGAGCGGGCGGCTGCGCGGTTGCGCGCGCCCCGCATCCTCTATCTGAGCGCATCGGGTGGTTCGGCCGGCGCCGGCACCTATGTCGATGCGGCCATTGCCGCCGCTGGCGGTGTCAATGTCATGGCTGAGCGCGGGGCGATCGGCTGGACCCGCTCGGATCCGGAACTGGCGCTGGGCCTGGAGGCCGATATCGTTCTGACCAGCTTCTTTGCCGATGGCTATGCAAGCACCTTCAATCGGGCGCGCCGTCACGCCGCCTATCGGCGTCTTCTCGAACATCCGGCCCGGGCCGAGATACCGGCCGGCGTCTGGCCTTGCGCCGGGCCTCGTTTGATCGACGCGGCTGAGTTGATTGCTGACGCCATTGACGCCTGGGAGCGTGACCGATGACCCCGCTGAGACTCACCGTCCTGCTCGCGGCCCTCCTGGCTCTGGTCGCCGTGATCGCCCTTTTCGCTGGCAGCGGCGGGGCCGGACCCGCGGCGCTCTTCAGCGCCGATGAGGAGCTGGGTGGCCTGGTCCTGCGCGAGCTTCGCCTGCCGCGCGTCCTGCTGGGCATCCTTGTCGGGGCCGGTCTGGGTGCATCCGGTGCGGCGCTGCAGGGGTTTTTCCGCAATCCCCTGGCTGATCCCGGTGTGGTCGGTGTGTCGGCGAGCGCAGGCCTTGGCGCCGTCATCTGTCTCTATTTCGGGCTCTCCTCCCTGTTCGCGCTGGCTCTGCCCCTGGCCGGTGTCGCCGGCTCAGCGCTGGGCGTGATCGCCCTGTTTGCGATTGCCGGTCGCGGTGCGAGTGCGACCACCCTCATACTCGCCGGCGTGGCGGTAAACGCGACGGCTGGCGCCTGCACGGCGTTGCTGATGAATCTGGCGCCGAACCCGTGGGCGTTGGCCGAAATCGCCTATTGGCTGATGGGCTCGCTGAGCGATGCCAGCTGGACCGAGGTGGGCTTCGCGACGCCGGTCATCCTCGCGGGGCTTGTTGTGCTGATGCCGCTGGCGCGCGGACTGGATGCGCTGGGCCTCGGCGAAGACACCGCGCGCTCGCTGGGGATCGGGCTCGGGCGGCTGCGCCTGGCTGTCGTACTCGGAACCGCCCTGGCGGTCGGCGGCGGTGTCGCGGTTGCCGGGGCGATCGGCTTTGTCGGCCTGGTCGTGCCGCATATATTGCGACCGCTGGTGGCCTGGCGCGCCGGGGCCCTGATCCTGCCGTCAGCCCTCGGCGGCGCGGTGCTGATCGTCCTCGCCGACCTGGCGACGCGCCTGCTGTCCGGGCCCGGCATCCCGCTTTATCTCGGCGTCCTGACGGCCCTGATCGGTGCCCCATTCTTTCTCTGGCTGGTCCGGCACACACAAAGGCGTGCACCATGACCCGACTCCTTCTTGATGCGGTTCACTATCAACCCGGGCCGCGGCCATTCTTCGCGGACATCTCCTTGTCCTTCGACCGGAGCGGGCTGGTGGCGCTTGTCGGTCCAAACGGTGCCGGCAAGTCCAGCCTGTTGCGTTTGCTGGCGGGCCTGGCCGAGCCGGCGCGCGGTCGGGTGATCCATGACGGTCGGCCGCTCTCCGGCCTGGCCGACCGTGACCGGGCCCGGGCCATCGCCTATCTGCCGCCCGACGGTCGCACCGCCTGGCCGATCGAGGTGCGCCGTCTGGTCGCCCTGGGCCGCATCCCGCATCTCAAACCCTTGCGAAGCCTGACCCTGGCCGACGCCGACGCCGTTGATGCAGCGCTGGAGAAGACCGCGACCACGCATCTGGCCGGCCGACACTTCGACACCCTGTCATCCGGTGAGCAGGCCCGGGTCCTGCTGGCCCGGACCTTGAGCGTGGGCGCCGACACTATCCTGCTCGATGAGCCGACAGCGGCGCTTGATGTCCGCCATCAGCTCGGTGTGCTTGAAATTCTTGCCGAGGAGGCGGCGCGCGGCGCGCTGGTCATTGTGGCCTTGCATGCGTTGGAGCTGGCCGCACGCCGGGCTGATCGAGTCATCGTGCTCGCGGACGGACAGATCCGGGCTGACGGCGCGCCGGCTCGGGCCTTACGTCCGGACATACTCGCGGACATCTTCGGGGTCCAGGCTCCGGACGGGCTCGTTTCCGGCGGCCTGAGACTGGCCGTGCCGACTAGCTGAGAATGATTTCCGGCGCGGGCTTGTTGGCCTGTTCGGCGGCCTCGAGCGCGGCCAGGGCCGCCTTGCGGAAGGCCTTGCCGACGGGACCGTCATCGAGGGCGGCCGGTTCGCCGGCATCCGAGCGGGCGCGCAATTCCGGGTGTAGTGGAATATCGCCGAGATAGGCCAGGCCCATGCGTTCCGCTTCGGCCCGGGCACCGCCTTCACCGAAGATATGACTGCTTTCACCGCAATGCGGGCAGAGGAAGACGCTCATATTCTCGATCATGCCGAGCAGGGGAACATGGGTCTGCTCGAACAGGCTCATCGCCTTGCGGGCATCGTCCAGCGCCAGGTCCTGCGGGGTGGAGACGATGACCGCACCGTCGACCGGCATGTCCTGGGCGATGGCGAGCTGGGCGTCGCCCGTGCCCGGCGGCATGTCGATGATCAGCACATCGGGCTGACCCCAGTCGGTGTCCATCATGAATTGCCGGATCGCGCCCTGGACCATGGGGCCGCGCCAGACCACCGCGGCGCCGGGTTTGACCACAAAGCCCATGGAGACCAGCTTCACGCCGTGTGCCTCGACCGGTTGCACGCCGGCATCGGTCTTGCGCAGGCCTTCGACATCGGTCAGCCCGAACAGGCGCGGCGCTGACGGACCGTAAATATCGGCATCGAGCAGGCCGACTTTCAGGCCTTCACGCGCCAGGGCGACGGCGAGATTGGCGGCAATCGTCGACTTGCCGACACCGCCCTTGCCCGAGGCAACCGCGATGATGCGTTTGGCCGGTTTTTCGCGCGGCGCGGCGGTGTGTTTTCGGGGCGTCGGGCGAGCCGCCGGCTTGGCGGACTGGCCATCACGGTGGGCGGTCATGACCACCCGGGCTCGTTCGATGCCGTCCAGCGCCGTAATGGCCGCTTCGATCTGCGGCTGAAGACGGTCGAGGTCGGGTGCGCCGGCGACCGGTCGCTTGACGATAATCGTGGCCGTGTCACCGGCAATGCCGGCCGCCTCGATGCGATCTGAATCGATCAGGTCACGCCCGGATTGCTGTTCGGTGATCGTCTTGAGCGCGTCGCGCAGCCGGTCTTCCATAACACTCTCCCTTGTCGCCTGCGAGAGATAGCGATGACGGGGCTTGAGCGGTAGGGCGCACGCGCAGTTTGCAACCGCCAGGTCAGCTCATCGAGACCGGCGTGTGGACGAAGGGACGATGTATTGCGAGGCCGGCGAGGAAGTCGGCGTCTTCTTCGCGATAACGCGCTTCCCACTCGTCGGTGCGCGAGGTTCCGACCCGTTCTATCGGGCTGTCTTTCACGGGCGGTGTGGCATCCAGGCCGAGGACATTCGAGAACAGGCGGATCACCCGTTCCGGCCGGGCCGTAATATCCTCATAATACAAGCGGACCGGTTCAATGCCGATCCGGCCGAACTCGCGCTCCCATTTCATTTCCTCGTCCTGCAGGAATTTGACCCAGCTGCGAAGCGCCGGCGGGTCATACATGACCGCATCGCGGACCTTGCGTGCATCATCATTCATCTGGAAGGAGTGCAGGACGCCGGACTGATGGGCGACATGCATGGAGATCGCCTGGCGGACAATATTGCGGCGGCGCAGGTAGAAATAGGTCCAGGCCGGGTCGAGAATATCCTGTCGTCCCGTTGCCTCCCGGCCCCAGGTGAGGTGGGCCAGAGCCAGCTCGATCCCGCTGACCCCGGTCGCGGAGGCATGGCGTGCCAGCATGCGCCGGATCAGCGTGTCCCAGTCATCCGCGCCGGTTTCACGGGCCTGATCCTCGACGATCGGGAAGCCCAGCCACTCATTCGGATTGCCGAAAGCGCCGGTCTCCTTGATCAGATGGGTCAGGAAGGTCGACCCGGAACGCGGCACAAGGCAGATGGCATAGCGTCGTGTCAGGCGGATGGAGTCGAGCGAGAGCGGGTCGCTGTCAGACGCCATTCCCTCGGACCGCAGGTGCCTGAACATGCCTGACATCGTGTCGTAGGGCAGGCCGGCTGTTGCGGGAATGCGCGGGTTTCTGGCCGAACTGTTGATACCGGGAGATGCGGGAGGTTTTGCGGAGGTCATACCGGCCTGAGACTTGATGGTGGGCGATACTGGGATTGAACCAGTGACCCCTTCGATGTCAACGAAGTGCTCTCCCGCTGAGCTAATCGCCCATCCGTCTCAAGAGAGCCGGGGTTCTAACCCCACCTTTCGCAGAGCGCAAGCCGTCTCTCGCACCCGAGTTGCAGACCGGCCGGAATTCCTCTCCAGCCCTGTTCGCGAACGCGGGAAGGTGGTGCATGGCCGAAGTGTTTCCCTAGCCTGAACGGCCTATGACTTTTTTGCAACAATTGGGACGGAAATGCGGCGACGCCGCGACTCCTGCTTTCATCACACTGTCCCCTCCGACATAGTCCGGCGAGGTAGGGTTTAACCCAACCATCCCGAGTTCTGCACCAAAGCGGATCCGGGAGACACGTAACAAAGGGGTACAATCGTGAGCAATATTTGGGATCGGGAGCGTCTTCTGCGCTCCACCATCCTCGCTGGCTTTGCTGCCGCCGGTCTGACCATTTCGCCGGCTTACGCTCAAGACCAGGACGAGGACGAAGACGAGCAGGCTGAAGAATCCAGTGATGATACCATCGTCATCACCGGTTCTCGTATCCGCCGCGATGCGTTCAGCTCGCCGGCTCCGCTCCAGGTCATCGACAATGAAGAAATCCGCGACGCCGGTCTGATCGACGCCGCGCAAATCCTTCAGACGTCGTCCGTGGCCCAGGGCGTCCAGCTCGACAACGCCATCGCCGGTGCTTTCGTCACCGACGCCGGCCCGGGTTCGAACACCATTACGCTGCGTGGTCTCAATCCTGACCAGACGCTGCTTCTCATCAACGGCCGTCGTGTCGCTCCGTCGGGCGTTGAAGGCGCTCCGTCGCTGCCGAACCTCGACATTATCCCGACCGATGCCATCGCGCGCGTCGACATCCTTCTGGATGGTGCGTCTTCGGTTTACGGTTCTGACGCCGTTGCCGGCGTGGTCAACGTCATCCTGAACGATTCGTTCGATGGCTTCCGCGTTGGTGCCGTGACGTCCACGCCGGAACAGTCCGGTGGTGGTTCGCACCGCTGGAACATGACGATGGGCGATTCTTCCGAGAACGGCCGCTTCATGTTCTCCATGGAATACTTCCACCAGCAGCGTCTGCAGGTTCAGGATCGTGATTACAATTACGATCCGACCGATGGCCTGTACTGCTCGCGCGACATCGAGATCGCGGCTGACGGCTCGCTGCTGTCCGAGTGCGAAGGCTCCATCATCAACCGTATCCGTACCTTCAACTACTATGTTGATGGTTCTCCGAACCTGGCGTCCTACTTCGCCAACCCGGGTCTGTTCAGCACCGACGTGTACTCCACGCCGGGCACCTCGAATTTCGTGAACCCGATCATCGGTTGGTCAACCGGCAACTCGACGGATGAGCAGAACCGTTCGTCCTACCTCGACCAAGCCACGGACGTTATTCCGGACAGCCAGCGTTACTCCTTCCTGTTTACGGGCGATTACACGATCGACCGCATCCTGGGTCAGGAAAACGTGACGGTCTTCACCGAGCTGCTTCACACCAACTCGCAGACGACCTACCGCTCCGGTTACCACGGTCAGATCTTCCCGACCGTTGGCGCCAGCAACCCGTTCAACCCGTTTGGCTTCGATGTTGTTCCGATCTTCGCTTCGCCGATCGAGCGTTCCAACATCGACGTGGAAACCCAGTACACCCGCTTCATGACGGGCGTTCAGGGCGACTGGAGCTTTGCTCCGTCCTGGTCGTACGAGATGTTCGCCGGTTACACCCGTTCAATGGGTTACTCGCGTCGTCCGCAGGTTGACGAAGACCGTCTGACGGCCACGATCGCCACCACCCGCGTTGAAGGCGGTGAGATCGTTTGTGGTTACGACAACTCGAGCGTCACCCTGTTCGGCTTCCTGAACCCGGGCAATTGTGTGCCGGTCAACCTCTTCCACCAGAACCTGTACCCGCAGGACGGTGTTTCGGCTCCGCACTTCGGTTCCCAGGAAGAGTATGACTTCCTGCGTATCGACCGTACGGCCACGACCACCGTTGATCAGCTGATCATGGGCGGTTTCACCACTGGTCCGGTTTTCGAACTGCCGGCTGGTGAAGTGAACGCCGTGGTCGGTATCGAATGGCGTCGTGACTCGCTCGACTCCGGTACGGACACCGTGACCTCGCAGGGCCGTGCGGCTGGCTACTTCGCCGACCGTCGCTCTGTTGGTGAAGCGTCCCTGACCGAGTATTACGGCGAGCTTTCGGTTCCGCTCGTTTCCGGTGCAGCCTTCGCTGAAGACATCTCCATTGATCTCGCCGGTCGTTTGACCGACCACGAGTTCTACGGTCAGAACTCCACCTACTCGGTACGTGGTGCCTGGGTCGTCAATGATACGCTGACCTTCAATGGTACTCTGGGTACGTCCTTCCGGGCTCCGAACCTTCGCGAGCTCTTCCTGGGCGGCCAGACCGGCTTTGCCTCGGGCTTCTCCGATCCGTGTGTGGTTCCGACGGCTGCCAACAATAGCGGCGTCTACGACCCGGCCAATGATGGTCGTGATCCGGTTGTGCTTGCGAACTGTGTGGCTGAAGGCGTCGATCCGACGGCTCTGGGCCTGAATGGCGTGTCCTCGATCGAGGCCTTCCGTGCAGGTAACCCGGGTCTCGAGCCGGAAACGTCCGACGCTTTCTCGGTCGGTTTCGTTTTCGACCAGCCGTTCACTGATGCATTCGATGCTTCGCTGCGTGTCAGCTACTGGGGTATCGAAGTCCAGGACTCCATCGCGATCCCGGGCACGGCCTTCTCGCTGTCTCAGTGCTACAACTCGACCAACTTCCCGAACGACCCGTTCTGTGCACGCCGTACGCGTGACGCGAACACCGGTCAGCTGCTGCTCGTTGACAACACACCGTTCAACGTTGCGACGCAGGAAGCGACGGGTTGGGACTTCAACGGTCGTTTCAACATGGACATCGATCTGTTCGGTGGCTTCAACTACGACATGAACGGTACGTTCACGAAGTCCGAAGAGATCCTGAGCCAGACCACGGCTGCTTCTGACACCAACAACTTCGTTGGTGACTGGGGTAACCCGGAATGGCGCGGTACCGTGAACAACCGCTTTGACTTCGGTGACTGGAACATCAACTGGCGCGTCCGCTATGTGGGCGAACAGGCTTCCATCTCCAACGTCGTCGGCGTCAATTACGGTGAGCGTCTTGAGGCAGCATCCGAGCTCGGCGGCGACGCTGTCGACAGCTGGGATGCCGTCTACTACCACGACCTTTCCACCAACTGGGAAATGGACACGTGGGGCGTTACCGTCGGCGTCAACAACCTGTTTGACGAAGACCCGGCTGTGGTTGACCAGAACGCCTCTGGTGCCACCCAGGGTTCGGGCAGTGAAGTGCTCGGTTCTGGCTACGACCTCCTGGGCCGTCGCCTCTACGTCAACGTTCGCAAGGCCTGGTAGTCTCCAGACCTTCGACGACAAGGATCGGGGCCGCCTTCGGGCGGCCCCTTTTCTTTGCGCAAACCTCAATGCCCGAACAAAAAAATGCGCCGCCCGATCGGGCGGCGCTTTGCGTGATAAGGGTCTGTTTTGGCCGGATCAGGCAGCCATAACCCGGGCCACTTCATCGACCAGCTCGCGCAGGTGGAAGGGCTTGGATAGAACCTTGGCATTGGTCGGCGCGCCGGAGCCCGGATTGAGGGCCACCGCGGCGAAGCCGGTAATGAACATGATCTTGAGCGCGGGGTCGATCTCCGCGGCCCGACGGGCCAGCTCGATACCGTCCACGCCCGGCATGACGATATCGGTCAGCAGAAGATCGAACTGCGCCGGCTGCTCGCCGATCGCATCCAGGCCTTCCTCGCCGTCCGAGCACACCAATACCTCGTGTCCGGCGCGCTTCAGCGCCTTGGCGAGGAAGTCGCGCATCGAGTCATCATCTTCCGCGAGAAGAATCTTTGCCATTTTGGTTCCCACCCTTGCGAAATCTCAACGTGAGCGCACCGTAAACCCATCTGGTAAAAGCGAGCTGAACGCCGCGCATGCTTGACCAGCGAGATGCAGCTGACCACTGTTTGTCAATGGCAAACCCTATTCCAACCATTTTCACCACGGAGGCAGGCCAGCAGCCGGATCAGGACCAGCGCGTGGTCCGCATCGGGCGCCCGATGCATGATCAGACGCGTCCGCTCATTTTCGCCTCCCCCCATTCCGGGCGCGAGTATGATGCTGTATTGAGTCGCTCTACAAGACTATCCGTCGATATGCTTCGGCGATCCGAAGATGCTTATGTGGATCAGCTCATTGATTTCGCGCCAGAATATGGCGTCACGACGATATGCGCGAAATTTCCCCGCGTGTTTGTGGATGTCAATCGATCGAGCGGTGAACTGGATCCCGGCATGTTCGCCGACCGTGTGCCCGAACCGGATATCGCGCCGTCGCGACGCGCCGCGTCGGGACTGGGCGTGATCCCGCGGATCGGCGCCGAGGGGCGCTCATTATACCGGCGCCGACTCCGATTCGCCGAGGCGCAGGACCGGTTGGCGCGATTTTACTTCCCCTATCACCAGGCGCTGCAAGCCGAGATCGACGCCTTGCACGCCCGCTTCGGGTGTGTGGCCCTGATCGACATGCATTCCATGCCCGCTCTGAGCGGCCGCGGCGCCGATATCGTCCTTGGCGATCGCTTCGGTACTTCCTGCAGCGAGGCTTTGACGAACAGTATTGAGGCGATCTTCCGCGATCAGGGTTTCGTCACAGTTCGGAACATTCCCTATGCCGGCGGCTACACGACGGAGCATTATGGCCGGCCTTCGGATGGGGTGAATGTGATCCAGATCGAGATCAACCGCGGTCTCTATATGGACGAGAACCGGGTCATTCTGCGCCCCGATCACGCAGACTTTATTGCCAAAATTCGTCAATTTGTCAGTGGGTTAACTGAGACCGACTGGTCGGCTCGCCTCAAGCCATAATCATGCCCATTTCAGGCGAAGACTGGCGTTGGCCTTCGCCCGGCACGCGCTTTGCTCCCCTGTGAGGTGTGCGTCCCATACCGGCGCATTTTGAGACGCGAAGATTAGGCGGCGAGTAGTTATGACGAATGATATCGATCTTCATGTGGGTAAACGGTTGCGCCGCCGGCGCCGCCTTCTGGGCCTGACCCAGCAGCAAGTGGCCGAGTCGGTCGGTATCCGTTTCCAGCAGATCCAGAAATATGAATGCGGCGCCAATCGGGTCAGCGCCAGCCGGCTCTTCGAGCTGGCTGAATCCCTCGATGTACCAGTGCAGTACTTCTATGAAGGTCTGTCCAGGCGCGACGAGACGGACGGCGATGAGACCCTGGCTGCAGATGTGCTCTCCCAGAAGGAGACGATGGACCTGATCCGAGCCTACTACCGGCTTGGCGAACGTCCGCGCAAGCGTCTGCTGGAACTGGCCAAATCGCTTGAACCGGAAGAAGCGGCGAACGACGCGGCCTGATCTTTTGCAGGATTGGTATCAAGGCGTCTGGCACCGGCCTGCAGGTCGTGCTAGGCGCCCTGCCATGTCTGATCATGATTTCCAGTCCGATCTCCGGATCGCGCACGCGATGGCGGATGCAGCGCGCGCGGCCATCAAGCCCTATTTCCGGACACATCTGGATATCGACAACAAGCTGAGCGAGGGGTTCGACCCGGTCACGGAAGCCGATCGTGCGTCCGAGAAGGCAATGCGGGATGTTCTGGCGCGCCTCGCGCCGCAGGATGGCATCCTTGGTGAGGAGTTTGGCACAAGTCGTGGGAGCGGCGACCGCCGCTGGGTGCTGGATCCGATCGATGGCACGCGCGCCTTCATCGCCGGGCTTCCCACATGGACGGTATTGATCGGGCTCGAAGTGGCGGGGCAGCCGCAGCTCGGCGTCATTGACCAGCCCCATATCGGCGAGCGATTTTCCGGCTGGCCGGGGGGTGCGCAATGTAATCATGGCGGCAATGTCAGGCCGCTGGCAGTCTCGACCTGCCGATCGCTGGACCAGGCCATTCTCGCCAGTACGGACCCCTATCTCTTTGTAGGTTCGGAGCGTGAGGCGTTCGAGGCCGTTCACGGTGCGGCGCGCCTCTGCCGGTTTGGATTCGACGCCTATGCCTACGCCATGCTGGCGTCCGGCGGGATCGACCTGGTCGTAGAGAGCGGGCTGCAAATCTATGACGTCCAGGCGCTCATCCCGGTTGTTACCGGTGCGGGGGGCGTTGTGACCGATTGGCGGGGCGGCGATCCTTCGCGCGGCGGCCAGGTCGTAGCTGCGGCCAACAGGAATCTGCTGGATCAGGCGCTTGATCGCCTTGCGCCCGCAGCGCTCTAGCTATCAAGCAGGACCCGAGCGGGCATCTCACCGAGTTCGATCCGCGCGAGGTTGCGCATGGCCCGGTCTCGAGGGCGGATGACGACCCGGTTCTCCTGAGCCGTGAGCGGACGTGTTGATCCGTCCGCCATGATGGCCGTCGCGCTCGGGGCGGGACCGTCGAAGACAAAGATCAGGGTCCGGAAATTCGGGGCGAAAAGAGCGGCAACGCCTGCGGCCTCGCGCATGGCGTGATTGGCTTGTCCCAGCGCCAGATTCAGATCTGCCGCGGCATAGTTGGGGCCGTCGGGTAGAGTGGCCTCGAACTGCATGTTCAAGGACATGCCGCCGCCTTCCTGGTTGATGAAAACGGATGGGGCATCCGCCAGCGTTTCCGCGTCTGGCCGGTGGGTGATCCGCCCGCGCTCATCGATCTCGAATGACACGCGGGCCCCATCCTTTTCGTACCACATCTCGATTTCCGACGGCGGGATGCCGGCCTCGGAGGCGACAGTGTAGGTCAGGCGGAAATGCGTTCGCCGCTCAGCTTCGATCTCGAGATAAGTCTCCTGGTGCGGAAAAAAGCGTGGCAGTGGCCCGGCTTCCCGTTCGACCGATTGCGCGAGGGCAATCGACGACAGGAAGCCGGTCAGCACACTTGCGATGATAAGGGCGCTGATGCGCATTACTCGCCCGCATCCGTCGAAACGGGTTTGCGGAAGAGCAGTGTCATGCGGTCGCTCTCGCCAATGGCGTCATAAGGCGCGCGATCCCAATCAGCGGCCATTTCGCTGTCTTCAGATGGATTGCGGCGAACCGGAGGAAGGGTCCAGACGCCCAGCGGGTGGTCAGCTGTGTCGGCCGGGTTGGCATTGATTTCGGACGCACCCACAAACTCGAAACCCGCTTCCTCGGCGAGCGCGATAACATAAGCCTGCTGAACGTAGCCGCTCGAAGCGCCCGGGTCCTGCTCTCGGGTGGAGGGCAAGCGGTGTTCAACCACACCCAGGACACCCCCCGGGCGCAAGACCGTGTGGAAGTCTGCCAGGGCGCGTTCGGTGAAGCCACGGGCCATCCAGTTGTGGATGTTGCGGAAGGTCAGGACTGTATCGACCGAGCCCGCCTCGAGGGCCAGCGGGGTTTCCATATTGAAGTCGACCGTCATCACCTCGCCATAGAGCGCCGTGTCGGCGACCATTGCGTCGAAGGATGCGCGGGAACGCTGACGATACCCGCTGGAGGATTCCGGGCTGAAATGTGCGGCGATGTACTGGCCGCCATTGGCGTTGATCCAGGGGGCCAGGATGTCGGTATACCAGCCGCCACCTGGCCAGATTTCGACCACCGTGCCGCTCGGGTCGACATTGAAGAATTCCAGTGTCTCGCGAGGATTGCGCCAGGTATCACGCTGACTGTCTTCAGCCCGCCAATCGCCCTCAAGGACGACTGATATCTCGGAGAAGTCGGGAGCCGCGGCTTCCTGGATGACGGGTTCCGCAGCTTCCGACACGGCTTCGGTTTCTGTCGTGGCTTCAGCGTCGGGGCGGTCAGCGGGTTCATCGGAGCCGCCGCTGCAGGCAGCAAGAATGGCCGTACCGGCAAGAAGCGCGAGCAAGTGAGCGTGACGCATGTTGGAAAACTCCTGTGTGTGAGGGGCAATTGGTAGCCAAGGGCGCGCCCTTTCGCAAATCCTGAATGCGGGGGGTTGCGGGGGGCGAAATCGCTACCCAAATAGACGGCACGGGTCGCCAAAAGGGGCCCGCCAGACCAGCCAGGATTCGATTTGATCTGGCTTTTCTTCAACCGCCCGGTCCGCCGGGCCTGTTTATCGCTCTGAAGGAGGATGGACTGATATGCGTACTGTTGATTTCACCCCGCTCTACCGCTCGATCGTCGGCTTTGACCGACTCGCCGACATGATGGACTCGGCCACCAAGATCGAGTCCCAAGGCTACCCACCCTACAACATTCAACACGTCGCCGATGATGAGTATCTGATCGAGCTGGCCGTGGCCGGGTTCGGTGAAGAGGATCTCGTTGTCGAGGTGCAGGAAACTGTGCTGACCGTTTCCGGCAAGAATGGCGAGAAGCCGGACAGCGATGATCGCCGCTTCTTGCATCGCGGGATCGCCGAGCGATCCTTTGAGCGCCGTTTCCATCTGGCCGACCATGTCGAAGTGGCCGACGCCGGCTTGAAGAACGGGCTCCTGCAGATTCGTCTGGTTCGGGAAGTGCCGGAAGCGGCCAAACCAAAACGGATCGAAATCAAGTCCGGTGCGGGTTCAACCCGTGCCAAGCTGATCGAAGGTGGCAAGACCAAGGCCGCCTGACCCGTCGCTGACGGACACTGATATTCCCTCCGATTGACCCTGAAGGCGGTGAGCGCATGCTTGCCGCCTTCTATTTGTGACTTGAGGGTATTGTTCTTGTCAGGCGGCGTTGAAATCAACCGCCCCGTCGATCGACTCGGCCGCTTCGACGAAGTCCTCGTCAAGCCGTGCGCCTGTAAAACAGGAGCCATTGAAGATGGCCTTTTTCACGTTGGCACCGTTCAACATGGCATAGGAAAAATCTGCGCCGGTCGCCTTGGCCTGGCGCATATCGGTGCCACGCAAATCTGTGTAACGCGCCCGCACGCCTGCGAGCGAGGCTGGCAGAAGCCGATTGCCCTCAAGGAGGAGTGGGCCGAGTTGACAGTCACGCAGGTCTGCATTGGACAGATTGGCACCTGTCAGGTCGGCGCCGCGCAGATCTGCTCCGCGCAGGCTGACCATCCTCAGGTCGGCTTTCTCCAGGCGTGCGCCCTGTAATTGCGCGCCTTCCAGATCAAGTCCGTAGAGTGTCGCGCCGCGAGCATGGAAGGCCGTCAGCGTCCTGCCCGCGAGTGAATTCAGGCCGCGCAAATCGGTACCGTCGAACAGGGAGGGCTTACCCTCCTTTCCGTTGGTATCGCACCACCGAACATGTTCTGCGATCTGTTCGGCAACCGGGTGTTCCAGTTCCGACGCATCAATGCCGACGGGTGCACTCGTCAGCGCGCCTTCGGTATTCATGCCCTGCTTCTTGGCCATGACAGTCTTGGTGCCGATCAATACAGCGTGCGTGAAATCTGTGTCTGTCAGGTCGGCCCCGGAAAGGTCGGCGCCTTCCAGATTTGCGCCCTGGAAAGACGAGCCTCGAAGATTGGCGCGGATCATCCGCGTGCCTAGCAGCATGGCGTCGGTGAAGTCGGCCTTTTGAGCCGCGATACCGGCCATTTTGGAGCCCGACAGATTCGCCCCGGTGAAATTGGCAGTGCCGGCATCGTTCTCCTGGGACTTGTGGGTCAGGATGGCCAGGCCCTTTTCCTTGTCCATCTGAGCGATTGCGCCTTCACGCAGATCAGCCTCGGTCAGGTCTGCGCCGGTCAGGTTGGCGCCACGCATGATCGCACCGCGCAGATCGGCGCGACGCAGGGAGGCGCCTTCCAGATTGGCGCGTCGCATGTCGGCCGCGAAGAAGATCGCACTGTTCAGGGTACAGCCGGAAAGGATAGTGCCGCGGAGGACAGCGCCGCTGAAATCGGCGTCCGACAGATCGCGATTGGCCAGCACCAGATCCTCGAGGATCGTGTAAGCGAAGTTGGCCCGCGCGCCGCCGGACCGGCCCGACCACAGGCGCTCGTGCCGCGCGCAGATCGCGTCGACTTCGTCCTGGGTCAGTGTCTTGTACTCAATCTTTCGGCCGGTCATCGGCGCGGTCCTGTCGGTGTCATTTCCAGTCGGACATCCTATGGGAAGACGGTTAACATCCAGTGTGCTGTCAAGCGGGTCCGGGCGGCCGCCAGTCGCGTTCGGCAAGGGGGTGGTCGGGGGCGATCCGGATGCGGTTCAACCCGGCGCGGCCATGGGCCCGGACCTCCTTTTCCGCCGCTTCGGGGGTGAGCGCCTCAAGCACGGCGTCATACCCCTGCACCCGGTCATCGACCCGGACCTGCGGAAGGCCTGTTTCAAGCCGTTGGAAGAAGCCGACATACAGCGCGCGGGCATCGGCTTCGCGAAGTCCGACTTCAGTCGCGATTGCGGCGGCTTTGAGCATTGCCACACCCTTGCCCGAGACTTCTGGAAAATCGTCCCCGCAGGCGATGACAACACGCGTTATGCCAGCATCGATCAGACCCTGAGCGCAGGGCGGCGTTTGTCCGTGATGGGCACAGGGCTCCAGCGTTACATAGGCGGTAGCGCCGCGTGCTGCATCACCCGCCTTGTCCAGCGCAACGCGCTCGGCGTGCGGGCGTCCACCATTTCGGGTCGATCCGGTGGCGAGGATGCGACCCGCCTTGACCAGGACACAGCCCACGGCGGGATTAGGCGCGGTGCGGCCCTGCTGAGCCTGCGCCAGGGCCAGTGCCAAATCCATATAGCGCCGGTCGTCGACCGGGCTCATGCGTCCGGGATGGGTGGCAGGGCTTTGGCGCGATCCGGATCGAGGTAGCGAGCCGCGATGATGGTCAGGTTATCATCCTCGAGGTCAATCAGGAGCGGGTTGCCCGTCGGAACCTCGATTTCCATAATGTCCGGATCGGACACCTTGAACAGGAGTTTGACGAGGGCTCGCAGGCTGTTGCCATGCGCGGCCACCACCAGGGACTCGCCCTGTTGCAGGCGCGGCAGGATGTCGGAAGTCCAGTAGGGCTCGACCCGATCCAGCGTTGACTTCAGGGATTCCGAGGCCGGCAGAAGATCCTGTGGGACATTCGCATAGCGATTGTCGTTGAGTGGGTGATAGGCGTGGTCCTTGGCCAGCGGCGGTGGCGGCGTGTCGAAGGACCGGCGCCATATCTTGACCTGCTCGTCACCATGCTTGGCCCGGGTTTCATCCTTGTCGAGCCCCGCGAGCGCGCCGTAATGGCGCTCATTGAGTCGCCAGGACTTTTCTACCGGGATCCACAGGCGATCAAGCCCTTCAAGCGTGAAGTTGAGGGTTTTGATGGCGCGCTTGAGCACGGAGACAAAAGCGTGCTCGGGCTTGAAGCCGGACTCGGCCAGCAGGTCGCCGGCGCGCTTCGCTTGCGCGACCCCCTCATCGGTCAGGTCGACATCCACCCAGCCGGTGAAACGGTTCTGCAAATTCCATTCGCTCTGGCCGTGCCGGATGAGGGCGAGTTGCGGCATGAGTCGCCTCCTAGTTTGACCCCGTTCGCGCAGCGATAGCCCGGTAGCGTTCGTGGGGCAAGGCGCTCGCCAGCGAGGCCACAGGTTCAAGATTTTGCTTAGGCTTCGCGATCAGGTTGTGTTATAAAACGAGTAAAGCTTCCGGGGCGAGCCTGGTTCTCTCAAGAACCCACACCCAAGGCATCACTTATCCGCCCCGATGAGCGGCGACCCGATGTGAGGCTCTTCACCGTCCCCCAAGGGCCAGCTCGCATCCTGCCGCACTAGCCGCGCACGTCTCTTCCCCGGACGTGCGCGGTTCTGGTATGGGGTCTCGTGATCCGGCGTCGCCTTACTTTGAGCGAGCGGCTCGACCGAGAGGAGACGGCATGTCCAACAATGATCCCGTGCAATCCGCCCGCCGTGTCATTGCAACCGAACGAGACGGCATGGTCGCGCTCGAGCAATCCATCGGGTCAGATTTCGCGGAGACGATCGAGCGCCTCAGCCGGCTCGAAGGACGTCTCATCTGCGCCGGGGTCGGCAAGTCCGGTCATGTTGCGCGCAAGATCGCGGCCACGCTCGCCTCCACCGGAACGCCGGCCTATTATGTTCATCCGACCGAAGCCAGCCACGGCGATCTTGGCATGATCGCAACCAGCGATGCGGTTCTAGCCCTGTCCAAGTCGGGCGAGACGAAGGAGTTGGGCGATTTGATCGCCTATTGCCGCCGCTTCGGCGTGCCTCTGATCGCGATGACCGCTCAGCCGGACAGCACGCTGGGCCGCGCCGGTGATTATCGGCTCTTCATTCCGGCCGCCCCGGAAGCTTGCGGCGAAACCCGGGCTCCGACGACGTCCACCACGCTAATGATGGCGCTTGGGGATGCCCTGGCAGTTGCCCTGCTGGAGGCGCGCGGCTTTACCGCTTCCGATTTCAAGACCTTCCATCCGGGTGGAGCGCTCGGCGCTGCGCTCGCCAGCGTGGGCGACATCATGCATGACGGTGAGGCGGTGCCATTGATTGGCGCCAAGGCCCGAATGAGTGAAGTCCTGATCGAGATGACGACCAAGAGTTTTGGCTGCGCAGGGATTATTGACGAGAATGGCAAGCTCGCCGGAATAATCACCGATGGTGATTTGCGTCGGCATATGGGTGCCGACCTGGTGCACCAGCAGGCGGGTGATGTGATGACCGCGAATCCGCGTACAGGCGAAGCTGGCATGCTGGCCGCGGACGCGCTGCGCCTGATGACGGCGGGAGAGCCGAAGATCATCCAGCTCTTCATTGTTGACGGCAACCGGCGGCCGATCGGGATCCTGCATTTGCACGACTTGCTAAGAGTCGGGCTCAAATAGCGCTCAATTCCTGTACACAAACCCGCGTCGGCACTGGCGAAATCATGGTTCGGGCGCTATCTTCCGAAGCGGAGGAGTGGTGATCCGGACTGCACCCGAAAGGTGCAGATGTGTCGGCTTGCCGCCTGAGTGGGAGTAAAGATGCAGGAACCCCTTGCCTTGCAGGTCAGGCAGCGCTTGCGCCCGTACATTACGGCGCTGGCCGGATTTTCGCTTGCCTCGAACATCCTGCTCCTGGTTTCGCCGCTCTATATGCTCCAGGTCTATGATCGCGTGCTCTCCTCGGGCTCGATCGATACATTGATCTGGCTGTCAGTGTTGGCCGTCTTTCTGCTCGGAATCTACGGCGCAGCAGAAGCCGGGCGGCGGCGCGTGAGTGCGCTTGCCGGGCAGGAGCTGGACTCCTTGCTGATTCCGCTCGCCTTCTCGCGGTTTGAGTCGGATTCGGGGCAGCCAAATCTTGCGCGAGACCTCGGGTCTGTGCAGCGCATACAGACCGCCCTTCAGTCCGGTAGTCTTATGCCGTTCGCGGATCTCCCATTCGCGCCGCTTTTCCTGGTCGTGCTCTTCTTGATCCATCCGGTTCTCGGCGCCATCGGCCTCGTCGGCGCTATCGTCGTGTTTGCCGTGGCGGTCACGGCCGAGCTCACCACGCGCCAGGCCGGGCAGTTCTCCCAGGGCGCCTTGCGAAATGCTGGCGATTTCGCCACCGGCCTTGAGCGTCAGCGCTCGGCTATGGCGGCGATGGGCCTTGTGCCGGCCGCCTATCGACGCTGGCGCGCAACCCAGGAGGCCGGTCAGGGTTTCTCGCTGGATGCCGCCAAGCAAGACGGCAAGTTTTCTGCAATCTCTCGATCAACCCGACAGGTTTTGCAGATTGGTGTTTTGGGCGGCGGGGCCGCGTTGGCCTTGAGCCAGCAAATCTCACCCGGCGCCATTGTGGCCTCCTCAATCATTCTGGCCCGGACATTGGGGCCGATCGACCAAATCGTGGGCGGCTGGCGCAACACCATTCAGACCTGGTCAGCGTGGAAAGGGCTGATGGAGCGACTGGATGGCGCTGAAGCGGAGCCACAATATACCCCGCTTCCGCGCCCGGAACCGGACCTCAAGCTGGACCGCCTTTCGGTCACAGTTCCCGGTGCCGAAGGCCCACAAATCCGGCCTTTCAGCTGGAGCGCCAGCGGCGGGCAATTGATTGCCGTGACCGGTGGGAACGGGGCGGGCAAAACGACCCTGCTTCAGACCCTGGCCGGAGCCTGGCAGCCCGGCTCTGGGACCATTAGCCTGGGCGGGCGAAATCTTCACGACTGGCCCGGCCCCGATCGCGGCCGGCATGTCGGTTATGTCCCTCAGGATGTTGAACTCCTGCCAGCGACGGTCGGTGACAATATCGCGCGCCTCGGCGAAGCGGATACCGACGCCATTATTGCCGCGGCGCGCGCTGCAGGTGCCCATGAGACAATCCTTGCCCTGCCGGAGGGCTATGACACGCGTGTCGGACCGGGCGGTACCCACTTGTCCGCCGGACAACGCCAGGTGATTGGTCTGGCGCGGGCGCTGTATGGCGATCCGGTCTTGCTCCTGCTCGATGAGCCGACGGCCAATCTTGATGCCGCAGCCGCGCCGGGCCTGATCAATGCCCTGCGTCAGACCGCCGACCGCGGTGCCATCATTCTTGCGGCGACCCACGATCGGCGCGTCATTGAACGCGCCAAAACGGTACTTCTCGTCCGTAACGGCGATGTCATGGCGGCGCCGGCGGCGCAATTCCTGAAGCTGGCAACCGGGCCCGGCGCGGGTGGGCAGGCAGCCGGTCGCGGAGGGGCCGCCTGATGGCAGACCGGAACCAAGGGGCGGGCGTGATGGGCGATCGCTTTGTGCGCCGTTCAGCGTTGGTCTGTCTTGTTGGGCTTGGCGGTTTCCTCGCCTGGGCCGGCTTCGCGCCGCTGGCCGAAGGCGTGCCGGCGGCCGGACAGATCGTGGTCGAGAATGACCGCCAGGTTGTGCAGCACCTTGAGGGCGGAATTATCCAGGAATTGCTGGTGCGTGACGGTGACAGGGTAGAAGCGGGCGAGCCCTTGCTGACCTTGCAGGAGACGGCGTCTGAGGCGGTCCGCGATGAATTGCTTCAGGAGATCGCCACCCTGACCGGCTCCCAACAGCGCCTTGCCGCATTGCGCGACGGGCGCAACGAGCCGGACTTTTCGCCCCTCGATGCGCTCGAACTGACTGCGGCTCAGCGCGAAGCGGTCGTGACGCGCCAGAGTGATCTATTCCGCCAGCAAACCCAATCCTTCCGGGCCGATCTCACAGTTCTGACCGCTCGCCGAGACGGAGCCCAAGCCTCGCGGCAGCTACACGCCCAGCAAATAAATGTCACCCGGCGCGTGCTCTCGGCTGCCGAAGATCAGCTCTCCCTGATGCGCGAGCGCTATGAGCGTCAGATGGCGCGGCTCGATGAATTGCGCGGGATGGAACGCGATGTCGCCACGCTGGAGGCGGATATCTCCCGATTGCGGACGGAAGCACAGCAGGCGGCGACACTCGAGGAGGATCTGACCGGGCAGATCGCACAGACTGAAGCGGCATTCCTGCGCCAGGTGTCCGCGGATCAGCTCGAGGTTCGCAGCCAGCTCGAGCAGGCGACCGAGCGCCTGTCCGCCGCTCAGGATGTACTCAACCGGTCTGTCGTTCTGGCGCCGCAGGGCGGCGAAGTCCTCAATCTGCGCTTTGCGACGCGTGGGGGCGTTGTTCGCCCGGGCGAAGCCATTCTCGAGATCGTGCCTGCATCCGGCGAAATGACGGCTTCGGTGCGTATTCAGCCAGCGGATCGCGCTGCCGTCTATGAAGGCCAGGCCGTCCGTACACGCGTCACGGCTTACAAGAGCTGGATGACGCCGCGCCTTGACGGCGAGGTGATCAGCGTGAGCGCGGACCTGAAGACAGATCAGAATACTGGCGCTTCCTATTACGAGGTCCGAATCCGCATTCCGGCCGATCAGGCGGCACGGCTCGGTGAGCTGGACGTGATCCCCGGCATGCCGGTTGAAGTCTTTATCTTCTCTGGTTCGAGCCGGACCACGCTGGACTATCTCCTCGAACCGATCAGCGAGTCGCTCTTCCGCGGCGCGCGGACCGGGTGACTCCATGACGATGAGCCGCGTCTTCCCCACTCTGCATAATGCAGCCCTTTCGGCCGGGGTCGGGCTGGCAATCATGTCATCGCCGCTACAGGCGCAGTCTCCGTCAGCCGAATGTCTTTCCTTTGTTCACGCCCTGCAAATTGCCGCCGAGCGCGCACCGGAAATCGACGGTGCCCTGGCCCGCCAGGATGAAGCTGCCGCGGATTACCGCGAAGCCGAATCCTTGCGTTTGCCTCAGGTTTCTACCTTTGGCCGTAGTGCGTCCGGGGATAGCGGGCTGACCGGTAGCCAGATCGAGAACCAGGTCGGCTTGCGCATATCCCAGCGTTTATGGGATTTCGGCGATTCCCGCTACGCGATGGAGGCGGCGAACAGCACGATCGAGCAGCGGACGTTTGAGCTGCGGGCCCAGGAGAGTGCTGCATCTGGACGGTTGGCAGACGCGTATCTTACGCATCTGGAAGCCGAGGCCATGATGGATGTGATCGTCGATCGACGGGCGTATTTTGAACGCCAGCGCGCGTCAGTCGAAGCCCTGTTGTCGACCGGCGGTGCCACGCGAGCGGACAATGCCCAGATTGCCGCCCAGGTGGCGCAGGCCGAGGCCGATGTGCTGGAGCTTCGTTTCATGCGCGATCGCGCTGCGACGCGAATTCGCGAGTATACCGGCTATGCCCCGGACGCGTTTTGTGATGCCGAGGCCGCCGGCGAAGACCTTGAGCGGGCGCTTCGGGGCATTGCGAGCATCAATGATGCCGTGGATATGACCTTGTCCCAAAATCCCGGACTCGCGGCTCAAGCGGAAGCCGTGCGTGTTCTGGATGCCCAGCGTGAGAGAGCCCGCCGCGGCCGCCTTCCGGTCGTCGAGGCGGTCGGTATTGCCTCCTATGTCTATGACGACTTTAGCGAAACATGGGATGCACGGGACCGGATCGGCGTGGACCTCTCGATGCCGCTCTATACCGGTGAGGCGCTGCAAGCGCGGAACGAGCGCGCGATAGCGCGGATGGAGCAGGAAGAAAGCGGCCTTCGCAGCCTGCAGCGCGAACTGCGCGAGCAGGCAGAGATCGCGTTTCGTCGGACGATATCGTTGCAAGCCCAGCTCATTCGCCGAGAAGCCGTTGCGCGGTCACAGTTTGAGTATTTTGACGCCATTTCGGGCGAATTCGAGTTCGGCCTCGGGACGTTACCCGACCTGATTGATGCGCGCCTGGGATATGAGCGCGCGGAACTGGATGTGATCAGTGCCCGCTTTTCGCTGCTGCGCCAGCGTCTGGAGCTGATGAGTCTAACCGATCGGATGCCGCGACCGCGTGATCGTGGCGTCCGCGAGACGCCTTGACCGCATCCGGGCGGCGGTCAACTTTAGTGTATCGCCACTCTGTGGTGATCGGGAAATTCTGTGATGCTTCGCCGGTACGCCGGGCACAATCCGACACTGTCGGGACGGAAGCTGGGGTGCCGGGCCGTAATTGGTCTTGGTGAATGACCATTGTGGACGAACCAGGCGCAGCACCGTTGCTGTCTCGCGGGTTCGAGCTGCGAAACACTAGATCGTCGGGAGAGATCACTATGCCTGCCATGAAAAAGACAAGCCGGGGCAATCTTGCCCGAAATGCATTGCTGACGACGGCGATGGCCACCAGCGGAGCGGTACTCTTGGCGGGTGGGGCTCAGGCGCAGGACAATGCGACAGGAGCCCCGGACGGATATTCGCCGATTTCTGAGGTTGATGGTGTTTCGCGTGTTGCGATGGGGGCTGACGGTTCCGTCGAGCTCGTGATGACCGATGGCCGAACCGTCCTGATCGCGGCGGAAAATGTCAGTGTCGTGGATGGTGTGGTTTACCTCGCCGACGCTGCGCTTGAGGCCAATGCGCTGATGGGCGCCAGCGCTACAGCGGCAGCGGGCGGTGGCGGCGGTGCCATCCTGGGCGTCCTTGGCGGTGCCGGGTTGCTGGGAGCTGCGGCGGGCGGCGGCGGTGGCGGCGGTGGTGGCACAACGACGCCTCCACCTCCGACGAACACTAACCCGCCTGTTTTCAGCTCCGCGACGACCGCGGATGTCGATGAAAACACAACGGGCACTGTCTATACGGCAACCGCGACAGACGCGGATGGCAATACGGTCACCTTCTCGATTGCGGGCGGTGCCGATGCGGGCCTGTTCTCCATCAATGGCACGACCGGTGCCGTCACCTTCAATGCGCCACCGGATTTCGAGAATCCGGGCGATTCCGGTTCCGACAATGATTATGAAATCACGATCCGTGCCTCGGATGGGGTCAATACAACCGATCAAACCGTGACCATCAGCGTCGGGGATGTGGACGAGAGCCCGACGATCACCTCGTCGGCGAGTGCGGCAGTTGATGAAAACAGCTCCGGCACAGTTTACACAGCAACGGCGACGGATCCCGAGGGCGCGTCCCTCACCTACAGCCTGAGTGGCACCGATGCGGCCCTGTTCGCGATTGATGCCAGCACCGGTGCCGTCACCTTCCTTGCCGCGCCCGACCATGAAAACCCGGCGGATGCCGATGGCGACAATGTCTATGACATCACCATCACCGCTTCGGATGGCACCAATGACGTCACGCAGGATGTCGCGATTACGGTCAATCCGGTTGAAGAGGGGCCGGCGTCCTTCACTTCCGCTACCACCGCGAGTTACGACGAAAATGGCACTGACGTGGTCTATACGGCGACGGCAACAGATCCGGACAATGATACGATTACCTATTCGCTCGGTACGGGGGGCGATAGCGCATTGTTCTCGATCGATTCCGGTACGGGCGAGCTGAGCTTCATCGCCGCGCCGGATTTCGAGGCACCGGCAGATGGCAATGGCGATAACGTCTACGAAGTTGATATCCGGGCCAATGATGGCACGGCATCCACAACGCAGACGGTCTCGGTAACCGTCAATGATGTCAATGAAGCACCTTCGATTTCGTCTGGCGCCTCCGCTTCGGTCGCCGAGAACTCTTCCGGAACAGTGTACACGGCGACAGCGTCCGACCCGGAGGGCGCGGCCCTTTCCTATTCTTTGACAGGAGCCGATGCGGCCCTGTTCACGATTGATGCCGGTACGGGCGCGGTGAGTTTCATCGCCCCGCCTGACTATGAGGCGCCTCTCGATAGCGATGGCGACAATGTATACGAGATCACGGTGCGAGCCTCGGACGGAACGAACACAGCGACCCAGGGCGTCTCCGTTACAGTGACCAATCTCAATGAATTCGCTCCGGTTTTCACGTCAGCCGCGACCGATTCTGTGGCGGAGGATACAGCGGGCAGTTTTTACACGGCGGCCGCCACAGATGGGGATGGCGACACCCTGACCTATTCCATTGCCAGTGGCGGTGACGGGGCCTTGTTCCAGATTGATGCCGCAACTGGCGAGCTTCGCTTTGTTGCAGCGCCCGATTTCGAAAATCCCGGCGATGGCAATGGCGATAATGTGTACGAGCTGACGATCCAGGCATCGGATGGATCGAGCACGACGAGTCAGAGCTTGACCGTGAGCGTCACCAATGTGAACGCGGCACCGGTGATCACCTCTGCCTCGGCAACCAATTTTGCGGAAAATGGCGCGGGTGTTGCCTATACAATTATCGCGACGGACGGTGATGGCGACGGCATCACCTATTCGATCGGTGGCGCTGATGCGGCGCTGTTCACGGTCGACGCCGGCACCGGCGCTGTCAGTTTCGTCGCACCGCCCGATTATGAAGCGCCGACCGACAATGGTGGCGACAATATCTATGACATTACCGTAACCGCATCTGACGGCGTCCTGTCCGATACGGAAAGCGTCGCCATAACCGTGACCAATGTGAACGATGTCGCGCCTGTGATTACATCGGCGGCGAGCGCCTCCACCGCGGAAAATAACGCCGGCACAGTATACACGGCAGCTGCAACCGACGCGGAAGGTGACGCCATCACCTACACGATCACCGGGACTGATGCCGCCCTGTTCCAGATCAATGCGACGACAGGTGCTGTCAGGTTCCTCTCGCCGCCGGACTTCGAGAGCCCGGCGGACAATGGCGCAGACAATGTCTATGATTTCACGGTCATCGCGTCTGATGGCTCACTCACCGACACGCAGGCGGTTGCTATCACCGTCACCAATGTCGACGAGTCAAACGCACCGGTCTTCTCGTCCGCCGCAAGTCAGTCAGTGTCTGAAAACCAGACCTCTGCCTATGTTGCGGTGGCGTCCGATCCGCAAGGCGACAGTGTTTCCTACTCGATCTCCGGAACCGATGCGGGCCTGTTCTCGATTGACACCTCCACCGGTGAAGTGACGTTCAATACGGCCCCGGACGCGGAAGCGCCAGGCGATAGCAATGGTGACGGAAACTACGAGTTCGTCGTCACCGCCAGCGACGGCTCGGCGACCAATGATCTGTCGGTCACGGTCAGTGTCGATGACATTACGGATGCGGCCGAGGTCCCGGACAACGACACGACTGAAATCAGCATGGTTTCGGGTGGCTCCTATGTCGGCAATCTGGAGACCGCCGGCGATGAAGACTGGATCCGGGTCGAACTGGTGGCCGGTCAACGCTATGAGTTCAACCTGACAGGCACCGGCGCCGAGGAAGTCGAGGATCCCTATATCCGCCTCTTCGACGCGTCCGGGAACTTGATCGCCGAGAATGATGACATCTCGCTCGGTTCGATCCGCGACAGCCGTTTGGCCTTCACCGCGGAAACCTCGGGAACCTATTATATCGAGGTCGATTCCTGGGATGGCGGGTCCGACGATGAGCGAACCGGGGAATACACGTTTGAATTCCACCATGTGGACCCGCTGAGCGCGTGGAACTACCAGGAAATTGGTGACTATCTGAATGCCAATGGCTTCGGGGGGCTTCAATGGGACCGGTCGACCGGAGATTCGATCTCGGTCAACATCACCGGGCTCACCTTGGCAGGCCAAACCCTCGCGCGGGCAGCGCTGCAGTTATGGACCGATGTGACCGGCATCACCTTCAATGAAGTTTCGGTCGGTGGCGAAATCACTTTTGATGATGAGGAGGAGGGTGCTTTTGCGGGGCCGGATTCGACCTCAGGCGGCTTTATCACTGCGGCAAGCGTCAATGTCGGGACGGATTGGCTTGATACTTACGGCAGTAACCTCGATGGCTACTCCTTCCAGACCTACATCCACGAAATTGGCCACGCACTCGGTCTGGGCCATGGCGGGCCGTATGATGGCTCCGCCGATTATGCGGTAGACGCGATCTATCTCAATGACTCCTGGCAAGGCTCGGTGATGTCGTATTTCTCACAGAATGAGAATACCTATGTGAATGCGTCATTCGGCTATGTGATCGGGCCGCAAGTCGCTGACATCATTGCTGTTCACGATATGTATGGAGCCTCTACCACAACGCGGACGGGCGATACGGTCTATGGCTATAACTCAACGGCCGGGAACACGATTTTCGACGCGACTGCGTTCTCCAACCCAGTCAGCTTCACCATTTTCGATTCCGGGGGTGAAGACACGATGGACTATTCCGGGTCAGGCGCAGACCAGATCCTTGATCTCCGCGAGCAGGCCTATTCCAGCGTTCAGGGCCGGACCGGCAATGTGGGCATCGCCAAGGGCACGGTGATCGAGAATGCGATCGGCGGCGGCGGTGATGACGTGTTCATCGGCAATGATGCCGACAACACGCTGACCGGCAATGGCGGATCCGATACGTTCTACGCCTCCGGTGGAACCGATGTTTTCGATGGCGGCAGCGGTAATGATACCGCGGTCTTCTCGGGTGCGGCGGGCGATTACTCGGTCACGACCAACGGTTCCGGCAATACGGTTGTGACCGACAATCGTGCGGGCTCGCCGGACGGTGTGGTCGAGCTGATCAGTGTCGAGACAATCACCTATGATGGCTCGTCCAGTCATCCGGAGTATTTCGGTGATCCGGACAATGCGGGACAGGAAGGTCTCGATACGGACAAGATGCCGGAACTGGCGCCGATCGATCCGCGCTTCGTCTGGAGCGAGGAGGGAGGACGCCCGGAGATGGTCTCGCTCAGCGACGTGAAGGAGGGCGATCATGGCCCTCATATCTACCCGCATCTGAGTGATGGCGACCTCGCATATCTGGAGTCACTGAGCGGAGATGAGGCCAATACCCGGCTTGCCTTTGACAAGAATGCCGAGACTGTCCAGGTCATGCGGGAGCTGGTCTTCGACAAGGCCAATGATGTCGACATCACGGAGTCTTGGGAAAAGTCGGGCCCGGTCATGGAGCCTCTGACTCTGCCGGAAGCAGCTGACTTGGCACTGGCCGCGAGCCTCAACGCGCACGTAGCCGGTTTCGAGTCAGACGGGCCAAGCGACGACTTCCTGGATGTGTTCGACGCCCGCGATGCTCAAATGCTGGTTCTGTCCGACGAGGCCGCGGACGGCTGGGCTTAGGTTGAAGGCGGGGAGGCGCACTGGGTCTCCCCGCTCGCCTGTCCTGCCAAGTTGTGGAGTTTTCAATGCTTATGGGGGCTGTTGCGCAGCCCCCCATTGGGGCAAAACACCTTCGTTCAAGAGCATGCTTGACTTGGCGTATCGGCAGGGTGCGGCCAGAATGAAATGAGCGGCGCTTTACGCGTCGACTTGGGGAGACTGGCGTTTGACGAGTCTGGTGACAGGAGTGGCGGGCTTTATCGGGTTTCACGCCGCCCGGGCACGGCTGGAGGAGGGCGAGGATATTGTCGGTCTCGACAATATGAACGCCTATTATGACCCGGCGCTCAAACAGGCCCGACTTGACCAACTCGCTCGTTATCCCGGCTTTCGTTTCAAGAAGTTGGATCTGGCTGATGATGCCGCGATCACGCGGCTGGTATCGGATGTTCGCCCTGAGCGCATTCTTCACCTCGGCGCGCAAGCTGGTGTGCGCTATTCGCTGGACGCGCCTTTTGCCTATGCGCGCTCAAACCTGCTCGGGCATTTATCGATTCTGGAGGCTGCGCGTGGCCTCGGCGATCGGCTTGAACACCTCGTTTACGCGTCTTCAAGCTCGGTCTATGGCGAACGATCCTCCGTCCCGTTTCGTGAGACCGATGCCACTGAGACTCCGGCTTCGCTCTATGCCGCGACCAAACGGTCTGACGAGCTCATGAGTGCGGCCTATTGTGGTCTTTTTGATATTCCGGCCACCGGATTGCGCTTCTTCACCGTGTACGGGCCGTGGGGGCGCCCGGACATGGCGTACTGGCTTTTTGCCGACGCCATGCTGGCGGGGCGCCCGATCCAGGTCTTCAACAATGGCGATATGGCGCGTGACTTTACCTATATCGACGACATCATCGAGGCCTTGTCCCGTGTGCTTGCCGATTCTCCGGCTCGTGGACGTCATGCTGTCTACAATATCGGAGGGTCGTCGCCTGTGCAGTTGATGGACATGATTCAATCGCTCGAGCGCCATCTCGGGGTTGAGGCCGAAAAGGTGATGTGTCCGATGCAGCCGGGTGATGTGACGCGGACCTACGCGGATACCAGCAAGCTTGAATCAGACTATGGGTATACGCCGTCCATCGGTCTGGATCAGGGTCTTAAGAAATTTGTGGACTGGTTCCGGGGCTGGCGCCGACCCTGACCTGTGGTCCTGGTTGGATCGCGATGATCGGGTTTTCTTGGTCAGTGCGCATCCAGATGTTCGCGCACCGCGTCCGCCAGCCCGACATTGAAATCTGCAGGCGGGCAGCCGAAGGCGGCAGCAAGGCGACTCGAGTTGAGGGCAGACCAGGCGGGGCGCTCCGCGTCAGTCGGGTATTTCGAACCGGGGATGGGGCGAATGGCGCATCCGGTCAGGCCGGCGGTGGCGAGGATACGCTCGGCGAACCCGGCCCAGCTCATCACCGTGTCGCCTCCGAAATGGTAGAGCCCCCAGGGCGCCGAATCGTCCTGCGCGCGGCCCGACATCGTGAGCAGTGCTGATGCCAGCGCCGCCGCGGGCGTTGGCGTTCCGATCTGATCTTCGACGACTGAAATCTCCCGGCGCTCGCGCGCGAGCCGGATCATGGTTGTCATGAAATTCGGGGGCGTTGCGGAGAAGAGCCAGGATGTCCGCACGATCAGGTGTTTCTCGCAGCTATTTGCGACAGCGGCCTCGCCGGCCAATTTGGTGCGCCCGTAGACGGAGCGCGGCTGGGTGGGGTCATCCTCAACCCAGGCGCCGCGCTTGGCGCCGGAGAAAACGTAGTCGGTGGACACATGGATCAGCGGCAGATCGGCCTTCGCGCAAGCTGCGGCGATCATGGCTGGCGCTTCGGCATTGATCCGGTGCGCCTGTTCGGCTTGGCTTTCCGCCGCGTCCACCGCGGTGAAGGCAGCCGCATTGATGATAATGTCGGGACGATCAGGGGCCTGAAGCCGACCGCGAAGCCATGACCGGGTTCCGGCGATATCGCCCAGATCAAGCATCGGGCGTCCGACAGGCTCGATCTCGACATTGCGGGTTTCTGCCGCCCGGACCAGCGCGCGGGCGAGCTGGCCCGACCGCCCGATTATCAGGACCCGGCAAGCGGTCATGTTCCCGAAAGCCCCAATCGCGGCGTGTGTGCGCCACCGAAAGCCTGCTGCAGGGCATGCTCACACCATTCATGGTGGTCGACATACCAGCGGACAGTGTCACGGATTCCGTCCTCCAGGCGAACCGAGGGGCGCCAGCCTAGTTCCGACTCGATCTTGCCGGCATCAATGGCATAGCGTGCATCATGCCCGGGTCGGTCCTGGACGAAACTGATCAGGCGGCTGTGCGGCGCCTGGTCCGGTCGCAATTGATCAAGCTCGGCACAAATCCGGGTCACCAGGTCGATATTCCGCAATTCCGCATTGCCACCGATATTGTAGGTTTCTCCCAGTCGACCCTGCTCAAGGAGCGTCAGGAGCGCGTCGGCATGGTCGGTGACATGCAACCAGTCACGGACATTCTCGCCCCGGCCGTAAATCGGAATCGGTTTGCCGGCGAGGGCATTCAGAATGGCAACGGGGATCAGTTTTTCGGGGAATTGATACGGACCGTAATTGTTTGAACAGTTCGAAATCAGAGCCGGGAAACCATAAGTACGACTCCAGGCACGCACCATCATGTCAGACGCGGCCTTGCTGGCCGCATACGGGGAATTGGGCTGGTAGGGGCTGGTTTCAGTAAATGCACCGGTCGGCCCCAATGAGCCATAAACCTCATCGGTCGAGATATGGAGGAAGCGGAAATTCGTCCGGCGGGATTGCGACGCCTGTGACAGATAGGACCGACAGGCCTGCATCAGCTTCACGGTGCCGGTGACATTGGTTTCGACAAAGGCCATCGGACCGTCGATGGAGCGATCGACATGGGATTCAGCTGCGAGATGCAGGACGGCATCGGGCTCGTGGGTAGCGAAAATCCGGTCCAGGACCCGATCATCGCGAATATCGGCTTTCTCAAAGGCGTAGAGCCGATTGTCGGCCATGTCTGCCAGATTGTCCGGATTGGCGGCATAGGTCATGGCATCGAGATTGACGACCGAATGCCCGCGTCCGATGGCCTCGCGGACGACCGTGGATCCGATAAAGCCGTATCCACCCGTGATCAGTAGCTTCATCGCTTTGTCCACCTAGCCTGCATCATATCTGAAGGGCGTATCGAACTCGGTCCAGCTGACCGCTTCCCTGTCCTTGCGCGACAGGACGGGTTCGGTCGTTCCCAGCCCCCAGTCAATGCCCAGCGCCGGATCATTCCAAGAGACTGAACGGTCCGATCCCGGTGCATAGGCGTTGTCGACTTTGTACAGCACGACCGTATCCGGTTCACGCGTGATGAAACCATGCAGGAAGCCGCGAGGCACGAAAACCTGCAATCCGGTCTCGGCATCCAGATCGCGGGCGAGGTGCTGCCCGAATGTCGGCGATCCTCGGCGTGCATCGACCAGCACGTCCGTGATGCGACCGTTCAGGACGCGGACGAGCTTGGCCTGATCGTATGGCGGCATCTGGCAGTGCAGGCCGCGCAGCGTATTGACCTCGCGCGAAAGGGACTGGTTGTCCTGACAGAAATCCGCCTCGATACCACCCGCCTTGAGTTGATCACGGTTGAACGGAACAGCGAAATATCCGCGATGATCACCGAAGCGTGGGGGTTTGATGAGGCGGGCGTCTGTCAGCGACAGCGGCGATATCTCAAAATCCGTTTCGGCCATCCCTGTCCCTCACTGTATCCCGGAGGGCGCGTCTACCTGCCTTGCGACCGATCCGGTTGACGGGCTTCCGCCTTTGTGGAGCTTCTACCGTGATGCTCAAGAGAGACACAAGCGCGAAACCCGCTGCCAGGTGAGAGCGCGGATGGATGGCTACGATCCCGGAATGGCTTCGGTAGCAGTGTAATTGAGCGAGCTCCGACCATTGATACGGCCGTTGCGATCCATCAGGTTGTCTCGGCCGGCTGGCGGGCGGCCTGTCAGCGCGGCGGGCGGGCCGGAGCTTCAAGCAGTTCAGGTGAATTGTTACGGGTGCACGGATGTTGCATAGGAGCTAGAGTTTTGGCGCAGAAAAAATCGCAAGTGGAGTCGGGATCTTGAAGGGCATTATTCTCGCTGGTGGCAGCGGATCACGGCTTGCACCCCTGACGAACTGCACGTCGAAACAGCTCCTGCCTGTCTATGACAAGCCGATGATCTTCTATCCGCTTTCGAGCCTCATGCTGGCCGGGATTCAGGATGTTCTGATCATCACCACTCCTCATGATCAGGATCGGTTCCAGCATTTGCTGGGCGATGGCTCACAGATCGGCATGCGCTTGTCTTATATGATCCAGCCAGAGCCGAAAGGGATCGCACAGGCCCTCATTCTGGGTGCCGAATTCATCGGCGATGACAGTGTGGCGCTGATCCTTGGCGACAATCTGTTTTACGGCAATGGCCTGTCTGAAATCCTGATGAACGCGGTCAGCCATGCCAGTAATGGTGCGACCATTTTCAGCTATCACGTCACGAATGCAAAGCGTTATGGCGTTGTGACGGTGGATGACGAAGGTCGCGCGACCAGCATCGAGGAAAAGCCGGCTGCGCCGAAATCAAATCTCGCCGTCACCGGGCTCTATATCTACGACAATGATGTGATCGAGATTGCCTCCCGCATCACGCCGTCGGCACGCGGTGAATTGGAGATTACCGACGTCAATCGCGCCTATCTCGACAAGGGTCTCCTGCGCGTGGAGACCCTGGGGCGTGGCATTGCCTGGCTCGATACGGGTACGCCGCAGGCCTTGCTTGAGGCGTCGGAATTCGTGCGCTCCCTGGAGCGCCGCCTAGGCTTGCAAATCGCCTGCCTGGAAGAGATTGCCTATCGCAAAGGGTGGATCGACCAAGCGTGTCTGATGCGCGCATCAACGCGATATGCCAATTCCGACTATGGCAAGTATCTGGGCAACCTGGCGCGGGCGAACTAGCGAACGCAGCAAATCAGAGCGCCCGCGTTCAGCGCCGCGTGGAACATGCCCTGGATTGGTCTCAACCGGCCGCGTCGAGGACGGCCTGCGCTACGGCACGCGCCTCATCGCCCAGCGCACCATCCTTCAGCGCATAGGCGAGGCTGGCCCGCAGATACCCCAGCTTGCTTCCGCAATCATACGACACGCCGTCATATTCAACGGCGTGAAAGTCCTGGGTTTGCATCAGTCGAGCCATGGCATCGGTGAGCTGGATTTCGCCTCCGGCACCGGCCGCCTGATCCGCAAGATACTCGAATATCTTGCCTTGGAGGATGTAGCGTCCAGTGATGGCGAGATTGGACGGCGCCTTGCCGACCGGTGGTTTTTCGACCATGCCATTCATGCGCAGGCGATTGCCGTCCCGCGAGGCGGGGTCGATCACGCCATACTTGTCGACCTCGCTTTCCGGTACCGCCTCCACGGCAATGATATTGCCGCCGGTTTCCATATAGGTTTCGACCATTTGGGCGAGGCAGCTTGGACGGGCCTGCACCAGCACATCGGGCAAGAGGATTGCGAAGGGCTCGTCGCCGATGATCTCGCGTGCGCACCAGATCGCATGCCCCAGCCCCAGCGGCGCCTGCTGGCGCACGAAGCTCATGGAACCGGGAACTGGCTTGGTGCAGGCGACTTCCTCCAGGATAGCCGTCTTCTTCTTGGCTTCGAGTGTCGCTTCGAGTTCGAAGGCAGTGTCGAAATAGTCTTCGATGGCACCTTTGTTCCGGCCCGTAACGAAAACAAAATGCTCGATGCCGGCAGCCCGCGCCTCATCGACGACATACTGGATGGCCGGCCGGTCGAAGACTGGCAGCATTTCTTTCGGAATCACCTTGGTAGCTGGCAACACACGTGTCCCCAACCCCGCCACCGGCAGCACGGCTTTCCGAATTGCCTTCATCTCTTATCCCCTTGATGAATCAGCTCATCGGGTAGCGTATTGGGATTGCAGCGTCCAGTACAACGATTCACTTCGCGTAAGGCAGCATCTCTTATATAGGACGAAGCAAGACCGACGGGGATGAGGCCATGGGAAAGAAGTATTTCGGCACGGATGGCGTGCGCGGGCAGACCAATGCATTTCCAATGACCGCCGAGACCGCGCTGCGTCTCGGCATGGCAGCCGGACGCCATTTTGTACGCCATTCCGGTCGTCATTCGGTTGTCATCGGCAAGGACACGCGCCTCTCCGGCTATATGATCGAGTCGGCGCTTGTGGCTGGCTTTACCTCGGTTGGCATGGATGTGTTCCAGTTCGGTCCCTTGCCCACGCCAGCGGTCGCGCTGATGACACGGTCTTTGCGAGCGGACCTCGGTGTGATGATCACGGCCTCGCACAATCCCTATCATGATAACGGGATCAAGCTCTTCGGTCCCGATGGGAGAAAATTGGATGACCGCACCGAGCTGCGGATCGAGGATCTGATGGATGGGTCCCTGTCCGAAGAGCTGGCTTCCCCGTCGGACCTCGGCCGGGCCAAACGTGTGGATGACGCCCAGGCTCGCTATGTCGAGATCGTCAAGTCTTCCTTCCCTCGAACACAGAGCCTGTCCAATCTTCGCCTGGTGGTCGATTGCGCCAACGGGGCAGGTTACAAGGTCGCTCCGACCGCATTGTGGGAATTGGGCGCTGACGTCATCCCGATCGGGGTCGAGCCCAACGGATTCAATGTCAACGAGGAGTGCGGCTCCACATCGCCTGCGCGCCTGTCAAAAGAGGTCGTCAAATTCCGTGCCGATCTTGGCATTGCACTGGATGGTGACGGCGATCGTGTCCTTCTGTGTGACGAAAAAGGGCGGGTCATTGACGGCGATCAGATCCTCGCACTATTGGCCGGGCACTGGCAGGATGTGGGTGAATTGCGCCATCCGGCCATCGTCGCGACTGTGATGTCCAATCTGGGGCTGGAACAATATCTCTCCCAGCGCGGTATCCGCCTCGAGCGAACTCAGGTCGGCGATCGCTATGTTTCTGAACGCATGCGGGAAACCGGCATCAATCTGGGAGGCGAAGCCTCCGGTCACATCGTGATGCCGGACTACTCACCCACAGGCGATGGTTTGATCGCGGCCCTCCAGGTTTTGCGGGTCCTCGGCGAAAGCGGAAAGCGCGCGAGTGAATTGTTGAACGTGTTCAAGCCCGCCCCGCAATTATTGCAGAATGTCCGGGTTGAAAAAGGCAAGGCGCCGCTCGAGACAGAGAGTGTCAAGGCTGCGATTGCGGCAGCGGAAGAGAAAATGGGCGACGCCGGGCGTCTGCTCGTCAGGGCCTCAGGCACGGAACCGGTTGTCCGCGTCATGGCGGAAGGCGATCCCAAGCTCATCCGGGTTGTCGTGGAGCAAGTCTGTGCGGCAATCGAAACTGCTGCCCGCAGCTGATCCGTCATTCGCCGACTTGAGGCCTCCCGTGCGTGCCCGAACAGTGAAGTGTGGTCGCGGCAATCTCTCCTTGCGCCATGAGGCCCTGTCAGCGATACCGTCCCGGACCAGAACGGGAGTGAAAAGTCATGCGCGTCGCAATGATCGGAACCGGTTATGTTGGGCTGGTGTCGGGGGCCTGTTTCGCCGACTTCGGGCATGAGGTCGTCTGTGTCGACAAGGATGCCAGCAAGGTTGAAACGCTCAATGCCGGCGGCATCCCGATCTATGAGCCGGGTCTTGACCTGCTTGTTCAGCGCAATGTGCGCGAAGACCGACTTTCCTTCACCCAAAACCTGGAGGAGGCGGTCAGGGCCGCCGATGCAGTCTTTATCGCGGTCGGGACGCCCTCTCGCCGCGGGGATGGCTTCGCCGATTTGAGTTATGTCTACGCCGCCGCAAAGGAAATCGCGGAGGTCATGGATGGATACACGGTGGTTGTCACCAAATCGACTGTGCCGGTTGGCACCGGTGATGAAGTCGAGCGCATTATTCGCGAAACGCGCCCGGACGCAGATTTTTCGGTCGTGTCCAATCCGGAGTTTCTCCGCGAAGGCGCAGCGATCGATGATTTCAAGCATCCGGACCGTGTCGTCGTCGGTACGGATGACGATCGAGCACGGGCCGCGATGAACGAGCTCTATCGTCCGCTCTTCCTCAACGAGACGCCGATCATTTTTACTTCTCGCCGGACTTCCGAGTTGATCAAATACGCCGCGAACGCCTTCCTCGCGATGAAGATCACTTTCATCAATGAGATCGCGGATCTTTGCGAGAAAGTTGGTGCCAATGTGCAGGAGGTGGCCAAGGGTGTTGGTCTTGATAACCGGATTGGCGGCAAATTCCTTCATGCCGGTCCCGGCTATGGCGGCTCCTGTTTCCCGAAAGATACCCTGGCCCTGACCAGGACGGCGCAAGAGAATGATGCGCCGTTGCGTCTGATCGAGACCGTCGTCGAGGTCAATGATGCCCGCAAACGCGCCATGGCGGACAAGGTCATCGACGCGTGCGGCGGGGATGTCGATGGCAAGACCGTTGCGGTGCTTGGCGTGACATTCAAACCGAACACTGACGACATGCGGGACGCGCCCAGCCTGGAGATTATTCCGGCTTTGCAGAAGGCCGGCGCGCGGATCCGCGCCTTTGATCCGGCTGGTACGGTAGAGGCGGAGAAATTGTTCGCGAATGTCGAATTCGTGTCCGGCCCATATTTCTGTGCCGAAGGTGCTGATGTGCTGGTGATCATCACCGAATGGAACGAGTTCCGGGCGCTTGATCTGAAGCGTCTGAAATCGACCATGAAAGCACCTGTCCTGGTTGACCTTCGCAATATCTATACGTTGGAAGAAGCCATCAATGCGGGCTTTGCCTATACCAGTGTCGGCCGTCCCAACGGCTAGGATTGCAACGCGCCGGTGCAGCCAGTCGGGCTGGCACCTCGCGAAGCCGACCGGCCCATAACACGAGAAGCGGGTGCTCCGATGACGACCAAGCCTCATGCCAGCCTGACCCCCAATAGCTGGGAATTTGAAACCGAAGCGCTCATCAAGCCAACCGGTTTTCGCGAGTATGATGCACGCTGGTGGTTCGGGCACCCCGGCTCCGACAAGGCGCCCGAGCTCAACCTGTATGGTGTCCAGGCGCTCGGGATGGGTTTGGGGACACTGATCCATGAGCTGGGAGTGGAGCCGAAAATCGCTGTCGGGCATGATTTCCGCAGCTACTCGCTGAGTGTCAAGCAGGCGCTCGAAGTCGGTCTGATGGCGGCGGGTATTGAAGTGCATGACATTGGTCTTGCTCTGTCTCCGGTCGCCTATTTCGCCCAATTTGATCTCGATCTGCCCTGTGTTGCCATGGTCACCGCCAGCCACAATTCCAATGGCTGGACCGGCGTCAAAATGGGTGCGAACCGACCTCTGACCTTCGGCCCGGATGAAATGAGCCGCCTGCGGGAGATCGTCCTGAGCGGTACGTCAAAAACGCGCGACGGTGGGGGGTATGTCCGTCAATCTGGCGTTGCAACGCGCTATCTTGAAGACGTCTCGGAAGGGGTTTCGATCGAGCGTCCGCTCAAAGTCGTCGCGGCCTGTGGCAATGGCACGGCGGGTGCCTTTGTTCCCCAGGCCCTGCGAGCGATGGGTGTTGAAGTGATCGAAATGGATTGCGAGCTGGATCATTCTTTTCCGCGCTATAATCCCAACCCCGAAGACATGAAAATGCTCCATGCTATGCGCGATGCCGTGCTGGCTCATGGCGCGGATGTCGGATTGGGGTTTGATGGCGACGGCGACCGGTGTGGCGTGATCGACAATGAAGGCGAGGAGATCTTCGCCGACAAGATCGGTCTGATGCTGGCACGGGACCTGGCGCCGTTGCACCCGGGTTCGACCTTCGTAGTCGATGTGAAGTCGACAGGTCTGTTCGCGATCGACCCGGTGCTGGCGGAACATGGCTGCAAGACTGATTATTTCAAGACAGGTCACTCCTATATCAAGCGCCGTTCCAAGGAGCTTGGGGCGCTGGCCGGATTCGAGAAATCCGGGCATTTCTTCCTGCAGCCGCCGATCGGACGCGGCTATGATGACGGCTTGGTGGCAGCGCGCGCGATACTGCAGATGCTTGACCGCAATCCGGACAGGACCATGGCGGACTTGCGGCGCGCATTGCCGGTCAGCTTTGGCTCACCGACCATGTCACCGGCTTGCGCCGATGAAGTGAAGTATGAGGTCGTCGAAAAGGTGGTCGCGGCGTTCAAGGCCAAGGCCGAGGCCGGGGATGCGCTGGCTGGACGGCAGATTGTGGACGTCAACACGGTGAATGGTGTGCGCTTTACGCTGGACGGCGGTGCCTGGGGCCTGGTGCGGGCATCATCGAACACGCCGAACCTTGTCGTGGTTGTTGAAAGCCCGTCGAGTGCGGACGATGTGAAAGCCATCTTTTCAGAGATCAAGGCAGAGCTCGCGAAGTACCCGGAAATCGGCGCTTTCGACCAAGAGATTTAGGTGTCGCCCGAGGCTCGCCGGGTCTGTAACCTCCTGCAGCACTTGTTGACTGCGCTCGCGCCCAACAAGCCCGCGGTCCGTGCTACCGACCCGGTCAATATTGATTAACTCGACATGGGGCAGGGTGCGGCCTGTTGCCTATCAGGAGCCAGGAATGTGCGGGATCGTTGGAATCGTCGGATCAGGTCAGGTCGTGACGCGACTTGTCGATGGCCTTCGGCGACTGGAGTATCGCGGCTATGACTCGGCTGGCGTGGCTGTTGTATCCGAGCCAGGCGAGCTGGAGCGACGACGGGCGCCCGGCAAGATTGCGGCGCTGGAAGCCTGTATCTCGGACGCTCCGCTCGAAGGTCCCGTGGGTATTGCCCACACCCGTTGGGCAACCCATGGCGCGCCGACCGAAGCGAATGCCCACCCGCACGCATCCAACCGTGTGGCGATAATCCATAACGGCATCATCGAGAATTACATGGCGCTCCGCGAATCTCTTATTGCCGAGGGGTTCGCGTTTGAAAGCCAGACAGATTCTGAAGTGATTGCACATCTGATTACATCGCGGCTCAATGCCGGGCTGACAATGGATGGTGCGTTCAACGAAGCAGTCGACCAGCTGCGGGGCGCCTTTGCCGTCGCGGCGATCAATGCAGACGAACCGGGAGCCATTTGGGTGGCGAGGGCCGGCAGCCCACTGGTCGTCGGTGTCGGCGATGGCGAGGGGTATATCGGTTCGGATTCCCTGGCGCTGGCCGGATGGACCAATCGAGTGATTTATCTGGAAGAGGGTGACCGGGCGATTGTGACCGCTCAAGGCGCCAGGGTCTTCACGGCTCAGGGCGATGAAATTGTCCGCCCAGTGCAAATTTCCCATGCCGTCGCGGGCTTTGCGGACAAGGGCGAGTATCGCCACTTCATGGAAAAGGAAATCCATGAGCAGCCGGATGCGGTCGCGCGCACGATCTCGCGTCATCTGGACATCGGTGCCGGTCGGGTCCGGACGGGTGACTTGCTGGATTGGGCCCGGACGGGTCGATTGGTCGCGACCGCGTGCGGAACCGCATTTTATGCATCCGCGATCGCGAAATTCTGGTTCGAGCGCCATGCTCGCCTCGCGGTCGAGATCGACGTCGCGTCAGAGTTTCGATACCGCGAGCCGGTTATCTCGAAGAATGATGCTGCGCTCTTCGTTTCGCAATCCGGTGAGACCGCTGACACGCTCGCGGCCTTGCGCTATTGCAAGAGTGTTGGCGCACCGACGCTGGCCGTGGTCAATGTCGCGGAATCGTCGATGGCCCGCGAGGCGGATGTTGTCGCCTTGACGGATGCGGGCCCGGAAATCGGTGTTGCGTCCACAAAAGCCTTTACGGCGCAGCTGGCGGCTCTGGCCTGCGTGTCGATCGGAGCGGGTCGGGCGCGTGGCGTCATTGACGAGGCATCAGAGCAGGCCTTCGTACGGACCTTGCTCGAGGTGCCGCGCCAGATCAATGCCGTACTGGCGATGGAGCCGAAGATCGAGCAAATCGCCCACCGCCTGACCTCGGCGCGAGAAGTCCTGTATCTGGGCCGCGGCGTGAATCACCCCCTGGCTCTCGAAGGCGCGTTGAAGCTAAAAGAAATCAGCTACATACACGCGGAGGGCTATGCCGCAGGCGAGCTCAAGCACGGACCGATTGCGCTGGTGGAAGAAGGCAAGACAGTTGTTGTAACCGCGCCGCATGATGCGCTATTTCCGAAAATCCTTTCCAATATCCAGGAGGTGGCGGCTCGCGGGGGTGAGGTGATCCTGATCACTGATGCGCGCGGAGCCGAGGAGGCGAATGGTGCTGCAGCAGAAGTTGTCGTCATGCCGGACTGTCCGGAATTTGTTCGGCCGATCGTTACTGCCATCCCGATCCAGTTGCTCGCTTATCACATCGCCGCGCTCAAAGGCACAGACGTGGACCAGCCGAGAAACCTCGCCAAATCGGTGACTGTCGAGTGAGTGGCAAGGCGATGTCCGGGTGCGCCTGCGAACAGGTGGAGATACGGTGTGTGGTTAGCTCGGCATCCCGTCGAACACGATGGACATCCCGTAGCGTGTCATTTAGGCCAACGATGATCTCACCACAGCCACACCTCTGCAGCGAAATCTCATGAACATCCAGACCAGACGGTATGACCTTCACGCTGCCAGTGGTGTCCTCGGCTTCGTGAAGGATCTGTGGGCCGGCCTGGCAATGGTCGAATTATGGCGGACTTTCGCCTGGGATGAGATTCAGCAGCGCTATCGCCGCAGCATGCTCGGCGTTTCCTGGATTATCCTGTCATTCCTGATGTTCGTCGGTGGGGTATCATTCTTCTTCTCGGCCCTGTCGGGTCGGGAACTTGAAAGCTTCATTGTTTATGTGGCGCTCGGTTATGCGGCCTTCATTTTCATCTCTGGAAACTTCATTGACGGCTGTCAGGTCTTCACCTCGTCCCATGTGTGGATCAAGGCTTTGTCCCTGCCATATTCCGTACACGTCTACCGGAGCCTGTTCAGGTCACTCTTGATTTTTGCGCTACAGATGGTGGTGGTCATTCCGCTCATGATCTGGTCCGGCTGGGTGCCTGGTCTGCTGACGCTGCTCGTTGTTCCGACTCTTGTGCTCTATGTCGTGAATGCTGTCGCGGTTCAGTACCTGTTAGGACTTATCTCTGCGCGTTATGAGGATGTGGGCCACCTGGTGACGTCCATTACGCGCCTGTTGATCTTTGTCACGCCGATCCTCTGGGTGCGCGAAGGTCTTGATGGTGCCCGGGCGTTTGCGGCTGACCTGAACCCGCTCACACACTATGTTGAGATCTTTCGCGCACCGCTTTTGGGGGAGATGCCAAGAATGACCAGCTGGGCTGTTGTGATTGGCGTCACGTTTGCGATCTGGCTGGCGGCAGCACTGTGTGCCGCCGTTTTCCGCCGCCGTTTGCCCTATTGGTTGTAAGTTCCGCTGATGTCTCACATTCTCGTCCAAGACCTCGCGGTCACCTACCCGCTGTTCAATCGCGCGCGCAGTTCGCTTGATACCCAGACTGCTCCGCTGGATGCCGGGGAGGATTTTGGTGGAACCCAGCGACTGGTGCGGGACAAGCGCGGCTACATAAAGGGTGTCCGCGCTCTGGATGGCGTGTCCTTTGAAGTCGAGCAGGGCGAACGGATAGGCCTTGTCGGTGCCAATGGGTCCGGCAAGACGACACTACTGCAAGTGCTTGCGGGCATTTATCCGCCGGAAGAAGGTTTCGTCACGGTCGAGGGGCGAACAACGAGTCTCGTGAACATTAATCTGGGCATGCGCAGCGAGGCGACGGGCAATCAGAACATCACCTTGCGGGGATTGGCATCAGGGCGAAAACGGTCAGAGGTCGAAGCGCGACGGGCAGAGATTGCTGCCTTTGCAGGTCTGGGCGAGTTTATTGATCTGCCGGTGGACACATATTCGGCCGGTATGCGGATGCGGTTGAATTTTGCGATTGCGACCGCATTTGAACCGGACGTCCTCATTCTGGACGAGTGGCTGTCGGCGGGCGATGCCAAGTTTCGCAAAGCGGCCAGTGAACGTATGTCCACCTTTGTCGGTCGTGCTGGAATTTTGGTCCTCGCGTCCCATAGTGCGAGCCTGTTGCAGGCGAATTGCACGCGCGGCCTTTGGCTGCATGACGGGCGTGTCAGAATGGACGCGCCGATAGATGATGTTCTGGCCGCCTATGAAGCGAGCGGCAAGAGCCAGACGGCTGCACAGGAATAAGTGCAGGACAATCAGGGCTGTGGCGGTATTGTCTTTATCGCAGAATTGAATCCCGCCGGAGCGTGTCGCAAGTGACTGCCAATATTCCCAATGCCCGAGAGAAACTGGTCGATTTCGTCCGTCAGCTCGGTCGGCGGCTGGGGCTTTCCACACAGACCCGATCGCCCAAGAAGCTTGAGGCATTCAGGGTGCTGAAGCGCAGGGGCGTGCGGGTCGATGCTGTCGTTGACGTTGGAGTCCTCCACGGGACCTCGGAGCTGATCGATCATTTCCCGGGTGTGCATCATTACCTCTTTGAACCAGTCGACGAGTGCAGGGATGCTATCGAGCGCGTCTATGCCGGGCTGGACTTCACCCTTTTCCAGAAGGCCGTTGGGAGCGGGGATAGTGTCGCGACGATGCGCATCCTGGGAGAAGCGGGCTCGTTGAATTCCAGTGCCCATGTCGATCTGGCTGAGGGCGGGCGCGAGGCGCGTGCCATCGAAGTCGTCGCACTCGATTCAGTGGCTGCCAAATTCGGGCCGGTACGGAATTGTCTGCTGAAAATCGATACCGACGGCAACGAGGTCAGCGTCCTCGAAGGGGCGCGTAGTTTCCTGTCGAGTTGCGCGGTTATCGTTGTTGAGGTGACCCAAGCCAATCTGGCTGAGGTGGTTGCGCGTTTAACCGCGGAGGGTTTCAGTATATTTGATATTGTCGAGCCGTGCTATTTTGACGAAGCATTGTGGCAGGTTGATGTAATTTTTCTTAATAATAAATCGCACTCAGAGTTGTTCGACACAATTACTGATAACGACTTCGATAAAGATAAGTACAAGATATTCAAATAATAGTCACATGTTGCTGAATATGGCTTCTTCTTCTGAATCGTATATCGGATTCAATGCAATCCGCGAGTGCCGCCGCTCGAATGTATATTCATTTTTTCTAAGCGTGACGGTGTAATTTTCCGTCAGAAGCGTGAAGTACTGACCACCAAGATAGCCATCGACCGCTTCTTCGCTGCCGGGCTCATTCATTGTTACCGTTACGGACCATCCTTGGATTTCTTCGGGCACGCCCATTCCTGACTGAACCAGGCTTGCGACGGTGCCATTGACCTCCCGAGCCTCCACAAACCGCTCAATACGCAGCGTGGCCGATGTGATCTGCTGAAGCATTGAGTAGAGTGGTGCGAGGGCGAGTGCCAGCAATGCGACCGCCGCCAAGGCTTCGATCACGCTGAACCCGCGTCGCAGATTTTTGGTTTTCGACGTCACGGCGAGCTCAAGCCAGTCCTGCAAACAAAGCTGCCGCACCGTAGCCTAGCCCCAGACCTGGTACAAACGCGATCCGCGTCGGGGACGATGATCGCCATGGGCGTGCCAGCACGAGCGTTGCGGCGACCGCGGCCAGAAGGGCGGAAGGCAGGTGGCCGGGTTCGATCCAGAGGCCACAGGCGGCCGCAAAGAGTATATCCCCAAGGCCGAGCGTTGCTCCGGCCTTGGCGGCGGATGTCAATGCACCGGCCAAACCAAGGATCGCGGCTGAACCAATCGCTGCAGGGATGGCACTCAACCAGCTTCCATCGAGCGAGGCTGCCGCCAATCCGGTTGCGGCGATGATGAGGGAGTTCACATCATGCACACGCCGGACGGTAAGGTCGAGTGATGCCGCCGCCGCGCCGGCGCCGCAGGCCAGCGCGAAGAGAAGGCTGTCTGAAAGGCTGCCTGAGAGGCCAGCATAGCTACCAGCGAGCAATATCGCAGCCAGCAGCGGCGCTGTAAGCGCGAATCGCCGCCGGCGGCGACGCCAGATCAAGGCGGCGGGTCCAAATGCCAAAGTCGCCAGGCCGGCGCTCAATCCGGCCATGAGACAGTAAGCGAGGCTTGCCGCATCCGACATCACTCGTCGGGCGTGCTCACCTGCATCGGACGTTCATGCTGCAAGAATGTTTGGCCCGCACCGATCCTGGATACGAAAGCGTCATTGATCTCGCCGCGGAAGGCATCGACGATCCTTTGCCGATCTGTTCGGTCGTTCAGGATAAAGGGTGTCACGAGAACCAGCAGCACACGTTGGTCATTGCTGAAGGTTTCGGTTTTGAAGAGATTGCCGAGCAGGGGGATGTCCTGGAGCAGTGGCGCGCCAGTGGAGCCGCGATTGACCGTTTCGCTGATCAATCCACCCAGCACAGCCGTTTGGCCATCCTGCAGGGTAATCGACGAGGTCATCCTGCGATTGGAAATGATGGGACTGCCGATGGCCTGATTGGGGTTCTCATCGGCCGAACTGACTTCTTGCGTGATGGCGAGGTCGATCCGGTTACTGCTGAACACCCGCGGTTCGACAGTCAGGAGCACGCCGGTTGATCGGTACTGGATCGACTGCAGGATATCGGTGGAGCCGGAATCCTGGGTGTTGGCCGCCCGTTGGGACGTGATGATGGGTACATCGGTACCCACTTGCACTTCTGCGGACTCGCCCGAGCGCGCGACGACGCGAGGCGTGGACAGGATGTTGACCGCAGAATTGCTCGCATTGGCCGCCGCTTCGATGTCGACTTGCCCGGACCGGACAACAGCGGAGAGCCCGCCGCTCGACAGGCCAAGCGCGTCCTGGGTACCGATCTGCACATCCCCGCCCAGTGTATTGAGGAAGAATTCCAGGCCGAAACGCGTGCTGTCACTGAACACCACTTCGGCGATGGTTACCTCGACAAGGACTTCCGCGACAGGTGTGTCCAGTTGTTGCAGCAGACGGGTGAGATCGTCGTACTCATTCCGCGAACCGGTGAAAATGAGCCGGTTGCCGAAAGTGTCGACTGCCAGGCGGGAGTTGAGCGATCCGCCGGACGCATTCCGGTCCCCGCCCGCCTCCGTCTCGGGGCCGCTTGTCTGGCGTGAAGCCTCGCCCAGTACGGTGCGCAGAACGCCGGCTAGCTCTTCGGCGTCAGTGTTTCGCACCTGGTAGACGTAGGACCGGGTCCCTTCCTCACGCTCGGCCGCGTCTTCCAACCGACGCGCCGTCGCGATCAGATGCGCCAGCGTGTCGTCATTATGGGCGAAGACCAGGATCTGGTTGGTCTGGTCCAGGGCAAGCATGGACAGGGGCCGAACCTGGCGCGTGCCGAGCCCGACCTGATAGCCCTCCAGGGAGAGGATGTCGACGAGGGCTTGTGCCAGCTCGGAAGCGTCCCAATTGCGCGGTGAGAGCGTCACGGCGGCGGCGCCGGCAAAGCGCGCCTGGTCGAGTTGGCCGATCAGCTGCATGGCGGCATCCACGCGGTCCGACAAGCCCGTGAGGGACATGGAATTGATGTCTCGTCGGACCTGGATCGACAATTCCTGTTGATCGGGAAAGGCCTGGCGCAGGATGGCGTCCATTTCCGCGGCGTCCGTATAATCGAACTCCACAAACTGGATCACGGGGCGCAATGGCGCTGACACGCCGGCGCGGGCGCGGGCGCGGATGATTTGCGGCATATTGCTGCGCAGGTCGCTGCGTTCGACGACAAGCGCCATCCCGTCCTGGACCTCGATGGCAAGGCCGTACTCGGCGAGTGCGGCGCCGAACAGGCCAAGGAAGGTGTCGGGTTCCATATCCTGCACGCTGCGCAAGGCGACGATGTCGTCGCGGTCGGCGACACCGGGACCGAGCGCGTAGGGCACACCAAGGATTTCACCCAGCGCCGTGTCGATAAAGGCCGGCAGCGGTTGTGCGGGCAGGGTGGCATTGATCGCCGGTCCGGCCGGAGACAATGTTGCGCTGAGCGCGCCAGCACCGGCAATGCCGCTGGAGCTACCCGGCACGATCCGCCGTGTGGTGACGAGGTCGGACTCGGCAGGCGTGTCGGCCTCGCCGCTGTCTTCTGTCTCTGCCGCGCTTGCGGCGTCGCGCCTTTCAAGCTCGGCCCGGCGCTCGCCGATGACCGGATTGAGGCGGGAGTCAGGGCTGAATGCGGCAGTCGAACACCCTGAAAGGAGGAGAAAACCCAGCGAGCTGAGGGTGATTTTCCTGATACGAGTCATCACTGCCCTACATTGTTGGGAACAAATACATCGATTGTCCGGATTTCCCCGTCCCGCTCCAGCCGGAGCGTTCTCGGGCTTATCTCGGCAATCATCCAGCCGTCAAACAGTTCCTCGCCGGGGACGAAGATGTCGACCAGGCTCGCCTCCCCGGATGCATGGATCCGCCACTCGGATTCGCGACGCACGAGGGCGCGGATGTCGGGCAGGCGGGCGGCAATGGCCGCGGCGAGACCGTCCGCAGCAGCCGGGTCCTGAGCATCGGGGTCAACCGCGTCCCCATTGAGCGCGGCGAGGGTTTGGGCGGCCGGGAATAGATTGGTCTGACCCAGGCGCTGAACCAGTGTCTCGACATCGGCGCCGTCCGGACCGTCCAGCGGGTTGAGGGCGCGGGACTGACCGGTCAGGCGTGCGGTGGTCGGGGATGGCGGCAGCAGGAGGCCGGCGGCAGCAGCCAGTGCGCAGGCCAGACCCGCAGCGCCAAATCTCAGCTGCATGAGGGACATCATGACGCCTCTCCCTCGATGATGGCGGGGGCGATCAGGCGGATGGTGACCGGCCGGTTGCGACCACCCCACACCACTTCCGCCGGTCGCAGATCACCGTCGGCCTGGGTGACAGCTTCCAGGAAGGTGGCGAAGCCGCCGCCATTGCTGCGGGCGGTCATCTCCACCTCGAACAGGACCGCCCCGCCCGACAGCGGTTCGCTGCGCAGGACCGACACGCGCGGCGTGGTGAGCCGGGAGGCCCGCGCGGCATTCTCCACCGCACCCAGGATCTGGGCGCTGGCCAGGCCTGTCGTCGTGCCGCGCCAGAAGCGCGATTCCGCGGCGTCGACCTCGGCCCGTGCTGCTTCCAGGACGGTGTTCCAGTCGCGTTGTTCCAGGGCGGCTTCCCGCCCCGCAAGTTCGGTGCGGACTGTGGCCAATTGCTGGACCAGGCGCGTATTGCGGGTACTCAGATCCATCGCGGCCACAATGCCGGCGAGGGCCACAAGCACGATCAGGCCGAGCCGGGCCCGGACGGTCAGGCTGTCGGAAGCGCGTTGCAAGGTTGTCGACAACAGGCTCATGCCGGGGTCTCCGCCTGGGTCCCGGACGGCGCGACAAGGTCGGCCTGTACCTCCCACTGGCCTTGCGTGCGGGCCCGCTGGATCCCGACATTGGCGAGCGAGGGCGCGCTTTCCAGGCGGCGGACAATCTCGGCCGGATCGACATCGGATCCGGCGGCGACGACCGCGTCGACCCGGCCCGGCGTGATGGCAAAGCTTTCCAGTCGGCCGTCGACGGCCTGGGCGGCTTCGGCGAGATCGGTCACCGGGATGAGCGGATGAACGAGATCGAGCGCGGACCGGTATTCGTCCAGCCGGGCCGTGCTGGCCTGGTAGGCCTGCAGCGCATCGAACTGGGCCGAGCTCTCGGCCACGACGCTGTCCAGGGCGGACCGGGCCGTGTGCAGATCATAGGACAGCCGGGCCTGTGTGCCGGCGGCGTGCAGCAGGGGGGCGCCGACCAGGAGCAGCGCGGCGAGGGCGGCGTGCAACGGTGTCAGGCGAGTGGCCCAACTGCGGGCCTGGTCCTGCATTCGGTCGGCGGTGGAGATCGGCGCGCTGTCAGCATCGCTGGCCGGCGCGGCGCAACTGCGCACGAAGATATCAATCTCGCCCTGGCTCGGTTGGCGCGACCAGAAGCGGCTGGCGAATAATTCGCCTTCGCGTATCAGCTGGCCTTCATATCCGTCCTGCAATTCGCGCAGGCGGAACCCGTCACCCCAGTGACTGTCAGCCTGGCCATCATCCTGTCCGTCACCTTGCGGGGCGATGGCGGGCTCCGGCACGATCCAGGCGGTCTCCGGCACACCCAGGCGGGTCAGCAGGGCGCGATCCCAGGACCAGGCCGCGGCATGGCGACGACCCCAGACGATGAACAGGCCGGGATCGGCGAAGGGCGCCCGATTGTGGGCCGCCAGTTCGACGGCGCGGCGCACCCGGTCATCGACCCGTCCGGCCGGTCTTTCTATCCGTTCAAAATGAAGCAGGGCGCGGCTGACGACATGGCGTTCGCCGGCCAATACCGCGCGCGCCAGCGCACCAGCCGGGCGCGGCGCCAGGCCGGCGGCG
>NZ_CAMYLS010000010.1 GCF_947259345.1 uncultured Maricaulis sp.
ACGGCGCGGTGCGGGGCGGGGCTCCGAGCGAGACGCCGTGGCGGCGGCCGCGACGGCGCGGGGCGCCATGATCGGCTCGTCCATTTCGATTCCGGCATCCGCCCACCAGGCGATCAGCGCTCGCAGCGCTTTCTCGTCATGTGGGGTAAGGGCAGGTCCGGACTGGGTCATGTTGACGTGCACGTTAACGTAATAGCTTTGATCCCGACGGCGGGACGCGCTAGATGGGTAGTCGATCCTAGGGTATGACCGAAGACCTGCAAGCCGAACACCGCATAAAACAGACGCTGTACACAAAGAGGGAAGGTGCCAGCCTGATGACCGACACCGCAATCGAACGCGAATCCATGGAATACGACGTCATCATCGTCGGTGGTGGCCCGGCCGGCCTGTCCGCGGCCATCCGCCTCAAGCAGATGGCGGCTGATGCAGGTTCGGAGATTTCCATCGCCCTGCTGGAAAAGGGGGCCGAGGTCGGCGCCCACATCCTCTCCGGTGCCGTGGTCGATCCCAAGGCGATGAATGAGCTCTTCCCGAACTGGAAGGAACTCGGCGCGCCGCTCGAAGATCCGGTCAAGACCGACATTTTCGAAGTGCTCGGCGAGGCCGGTTCGATCAGCCTCCCGACCCTGATGTTCCCGCCGCTGATGAGCAATCATGGTTGCTATATCGTGTCTCTGGCCAATGTCTGTCGCTGGCTGGCCGAGCAGGCTGAGGCGCTGGGCGTGGAAATCTATCCGGGCTTCCCGGCTGCCGACCTCATCGAGGAAGATGGCGCCATCAAGGGTGTCGTCACAGGCGATTTCGGTCTGGCCCGCGATGGCGGCCACAAGGATGGCTATCAGCCGGGCATGGAGCTGCGCGGCAAATACACGCTGATCGGCGAGGGCGTGCGTGGCTCGCTGGCGAAAAAGCTGATCAGCCGCTTCAACCTGTCCGAGGGCAAGGAACCGCAGAAATTCGGGATCGGCATCAAGGAACTCTGGCGCGTGAAGCCGGAGAACCACAAGCCCGGCATGGTCAAGCATACCATGGGCTGGCCGCTTGACGGCCAGACTGGCGGCGGCTCCTTCATGTATCATTTCGGCGATAACCTGGTTTCGATCGGTTATGTCGTTCACCTGAACTACAAGAACCCCTACCTGTCGCCCTTCGAGGAATTCCAGCGTCTCAAGACCCACCCGGCCATCTCGCCTGTGTTTGAAGGTGGCGAACGGATTTCCTACGGCGCCCGTGCCATCACCGAAGGCGGTTACCAGTCTGTTCCCAAGCTGGCCTTTCCGGGCGGTGGTCTGATTGGCTGTTCGGCCGGATTCGTGAATGTGCCGCGCATCAAGGGCAGCCATAACGCCATGAAGACCGGCATGCTGGCGGCGGAGAGCGTTTTCGCCGCGATCACCGATGGGCGCCAGCATGACGAGCTGACCGAATACCAGAGTGCCTACGAGAACTCCTGGGTCGCCAAGGACCTCAAGCGCGTCCGCAATGTGAAACCGCTCTGGTCCAGGCTGGGTACTTTTTTCGGCGTCGCCTTTGGCGGGCTGGACATGTGGTGCACCACGATCTTCGGCGGCTGGTCACCCTTCGGCACGATGGGCCATGGCAAGACCGACGCGGAAAGCCTCGAGCCGGCCTCCAGGCACAAGCCGATCAATTATCCCAAGCCGGATGGTGTTTTGACCTTTGACCGCCTGTCGTCGGTCTTCATCTCGAACACCAATCACGAGGAGGATCAGCCGATCCACCTCAAACTCTCCGATGAAGAGCTGCAGAAGATGTCGGAGCTTGGCGAGTTCGCCGGTCCGTCGACGCGCTATTGCCCGGCGGGTGTCTATGAGTGGGTCGAGGACGAGACCAGCGGCGAACAGCGCTTCCAGATCAACGCGCAGAACTGCGTCCACTGCAAGACGTGCGACATCAAGGATCCCAACCAGAATATCAACTGGACGACACCGGAAGGTGGCGGCGGTCCGATGTACGCCAATATGTAGACCCCACCGCCTCCGGCCCTTGCGCCGGAGGGATTGCAGAGCGAGCATGCGGACATGAGTTCATCAGTCCGCATGCTCGCCCTCTGCCTGGCCGCGACGGCCTTCTCATCCTGCGCCAGCACGTCTGCGCCGCCCGAGGAGGGAGGCTCTGTCTATGGCGCGTTCCTGGCCGCGCGCTATGCCGGTGTGAACCGCGATGTCGACGGGGCAGCGACGCACTATGCCCGGGCCCTCGATCAGGCCCCCGGCAATGCGACGCTCGCCGACCGGGCTTTCATCACGACCCTGTTGTCGGGCAATACGGATCAGGCGGCACAGCTGGCCCGCTCGACCGTCCAGGCCGGTGACCCCAGTCGTCTGGCCACGCTTTATGTTGCCGCCGACCAGATTGCCGAGCGCCGCTATCGTGATGCCATTGCCAGCCTGGAGGCGGCGCCTGATTACGGCCCGTTCAACACGCTCATGCGCGATCTCCTGATCCAGTGGGCGATGATGGGCGAGGGCCAGGCGGTGGCGGCCATGGATGCCGCTAACGAGACGCAGGCGCCGGGCTTCCTGTCGTCTCATCTCTGGCTTCACAAGGCGATGCTGGCGGATGTTGCCGGCGAGGCAGAGGCCGCCGATGCGGCTTACCGGACTGCGGCCTATTCGGCCGTCTTCCCGCGCCTGGCGACCGAGATGTATGGCAATTTTCTCGAGCGCGAGGGACGCCCGGACGAAGCCCGGGCCCTGTATGAGACAATGCTCGAAGCCAATCCGGACGGGCCCTTCGTCACCGATGCGCTGCGTCGCCTCGATGAGGGCGCGCGCCCGCGCCGCCGGCCCGGAGTGGCGCAAATGGCGGGTCGGGCCCTGTTCGGCCCGGCTTCCGACCTCGCCGAACAGGCCGATATGGACCTCTCGGTGATTTATCTGCGCATGGTTCAGCGCCTGGATCCGGACTATGCCCCGACCCGTCTGGCGCTGGCCGGGACATTGAGCCGGATCAGCCTGCCCGACGCTGCGCTTGCGGAATATGCCGCGATCACGGACGCCCCCTTTCGTTTCACGGCCGAATTCCAGCGCATTCTCCTGCTGCAGAATATGCAGCGTACCGAGGAGGCCAACCTGCTGGCCAATCGGCTCTGGACCGAGGATGGCGGGGTTGAAACCAAGCTCCTGGTCGCCGATCTGAGGCGGATCAATGGACAGTGTGGTGAGGCCATTCCGCTCTATGAGGCGATCATCGCAGATCGCGATGTGCCGGCCGACTGGCGCTACCATTATTATGCCGCGGCCTGCTATCTTGATCAGGATGACTGGGCGTCGGCGGAGGGGCACTATCTTGCCGCGCTCGAACTCGCGCCGAACGAAGCCACCTTGCTCAATGACCTGGGCTATTTCTGGATTGATCGTGGCGAACGCATCGAAGAGGCTTTCGCGATGATCCAGCAAGCCGCTGATGCTGACCCGTCGAACGGCAATGTCATCGACAGCCTGGGGTGGGCGCACTACCGGCTCGGTCACTACGAGGCGGCGGTTGAGGCTCTCGAGCGTGCGGCCGCGCTGGCGCCGGGCAATGCGACCGCGAATTACCATCTCGGCGATGCCTATTGGCAGGTCGGGCGCGAGCTGGAAGCCGGTTTCCAGTGGCGCCGGACGCTCGATCTCGATCCGCGTCCCGAGCAGCGTGAGGGGCTGGAGTATCGCCTGACCCATGGCCGTCCCCCGAATGAAGAACAGCATGTGGCCCAGGAACTGACGACTGCGGGTGATGATACCGCGGGTGAACCGTGACACCAGAGCCGCTCACCGAGCTGGCCCCGGCCAAGGTCAATCTGACCCTGCGCGTCGGTGCGCCGCGTCCCGATGGGTATCACCCCCTCGACAGCCTGGTCGTCTTCGCGGATTGGGGCGACACGGTCGAGGTGCGTCCGGGGCCCGGCCTGCTCCTGACCCTGTCCGGCGAAGCCTCCCGCAGCCTGCCGCCAGACGGCAATAATCTCGTTCTCCAGGCCGCGCGCGCGCTGCAGGCAGCGGCCGATATCGATGACGGCGCGATGATCCGGCTCGACAAGCAGATTCCGGTCGAGGCCGGGCTGGGCGGTGGTTCCGCCGATGCGGCCGCGACGCTGCGCGCGCTCAACCGTCTTTGGGGTCTGGACTGGACCCTCGACCGGCTGGCCGAGATCGGTCTCAAGCTGGGCGCGGATGTGCCGGCCTGTCTCTATGCCCGCCCGCTTCGCATGCGCGGGATTGGGGAGTGGATTGACATCCTGCCCGCCTTTGACGCGTTTGATGCGGTCATACTCAATCCGGGCGTCGCGGTCCCGACCGGGCCGATCTTCAAGGCCTTCGATGCCGCCGACCCGGCGCCGCTTGCCGAGGCCGGCCCGATGGGCGAGGACCGGCTCGACTGGTTGCGGGGCGAGCGCAATGATCTGGAAGCGCCGGCGCTGGCCTGTCATCCGGAGATCGCCCAGGCACTCGACTGGCTGCGTGATCAACCCGGTGTCGAGCTGGCGCGCATGTCCGGCTCGGGTGCGAGCTGTTTTGCCCTGTGCGCTGATCGCGCTTCAGCGGAAGCGATTGCGAAAGCCTATGATGGTTTCGCCCGCGCCGTTCGCCTGACCGGAGCGGTGCGGTGATTGTGACGATCTGGCCGCTGCTCGCGGCGTTCATCCTGGCGTGGAGCGTGGCTGGTCTCGTCCTGCGCGTCGGCATCCTCGATCATCCCAACCAACGCTCCAATCACGCCCAACCGACGCCGCGCGGCGGAGGGCTGGGCATTGTCGTCGGTTTTTTCGGCGCGCTCGTTTTCATCCCCGTCATGGCGCCGACCGACGGCGCAGCCTTGTTTGGCCTCGCCTTGTGCACCGTGATGGCGGCAGGTCTGGGCTTCGTCGATGACCTCGTCACGTTGAATGAGCGCCCGAAATTTGCGGTGCTGAGCCTGATCAGCCTGGCCCTGGCCGGGATGACGGGGCCGGTCACCGATCTGGGTTTTGCGCTGCCCTGGATGATCGGTTGGCTCGGCTCGGCGCTCTTTGCGTTCACGCTCGCCAATGCGGTCAATTTCATGGACGGGTCGGACGGTTTGATGGCGGCGAGCCTAATCCCGGCGGCGCTGGTCCTCGCCATCCTGGGCGAGGGACCTTTCATGCTGGCCGCGCTGGCACTGGCGGCTTCGCTGGCCGGCTTCGCGGTCTGGAATGCGCCGCTTCTCTCGGCTCGCGGGCGCCTCTTCAGTGGTGATGTGGGATCGCTGGGGGCGGCGGTCATTCTCGCCGGGCTGGCACTGGTCTGGGCCTCCCGCGCACCATCAGGGTCAGTCTGGCTGGTGCCGCTGCTCGTGCTTCCGCTTCTGGGCGATGTGCTGCTGACCATGGCGGCGCGGGTCAAGGCCGGGCGATCACCCTTCGTGGCGCACCGGGCCCATGCCTATCAATTGCTCATCGCCCTGGGGATGAGCCATGGGCGTGTGGCAATGATCTGGGGCGGGATGAGTGTCGGCTGTGGCGTGCTGGCGCTGGTCGCCAACGCGGTCTCGCCGATGGCCGGACTGCCGGTCTTTGTGCTGGCGGTGATTGCTTTCAGCGTGCTGCATCAGGCCTGGCGCCGCAAGGCGCGGGCGGCCGGTCTCGATACCTGGCAATAGGCCGGGAGATCAGTAAGCGCGTTCGACCACGAAGTCGGCGAGGTCTTCCAGGGCGACGCGCCATTTATTGGCCGGGAAGATGGCCAGCGCCTCACGGGCGCGTCGGGCATGGGCGCGGGCCTGATTGACGGTCGCTTCCAGTGCGCCATGAGATTTGATCAGGCGGATGGCGGTGTCGAAATCACCCTCGGCCTGTTCGCCGCGCGCAATCACGCGGTCCCAGTATTCGGCCTCGCTCGCCGACGCGGCGGAGATTGCCAGCGCGACCGGCAGCGTCACCTTGCCTTCGCGGAAATCATCGCCGGTGGATTTGCCCAGCTTGGTCGAGGCCCCATCATAATCCAGCGCATCATCGACCAGCTGGAAGGCCAGGCCGAGTTCGCGGCCATAGGTCTCCAGTGCCGCTTCCTCGCGGGCATCTCGGCCGGCGACAATGCCGGAAACCTGCGCTGCGGCGGCAAACAGGGCGGCGGTCTTGGCATCGATGATCTGCATATAAGTGTCGACCGAGACGCCGACATCCTTGACCGCGGACAGCTGGCGCACTTCGCCCTCGGCAATCGTCGAGGCGGCGTCGGACAAGACGCCCAGCGCCTTCATCGATCCCGCTTCGACCATCAGGGAGAAGGAGCGCGCGAACAGGAAATCGCCGACCAGGACGGAGGAGGCATTGCCCCAGACCAGATTGGCCGCGACCTTGCCGCGGCGCATGCCGCTCTCATCGACGACATCATCGTGCAGCAGGGTGGCGGTGTGGATGAATTCCACCGCGGCGGCGAGCTTCAGCGGGGCAATATCGCTGTAACCCAGCATGTTGGCGGCGGCGACCGTAATCATCGGGCGTACGCGCTTGCCACCGGCTTCGATCAGATAGCGGGCCAGTTCCGGGATCAGCTCGACATGACTGTCCAGCCGCTCGAGGATAAGCGCGTCGACCTTGCGCATGTCGTCATAGGCCAGAACTGCCAGCGCTTCCGCGGCATTCGGGATCTCGGCGCTCTTCGCTGCCGCGGCCGTTTTGACACTCACCATGCTGTCCACGCCAGCTGTCCTCTTGATGCAGGCTCAATTGCTTCCGACAATAGAAATCGACGGACCGCCCGGCAAGCACAAGGGGCGGTGACGAAACAGCACAGGTCAGGGCGCTGATCCTGTGTCGGTCCCACACAGCGCCATGCGGCGCGGAGGTATGCCCCAGTGAAAGAAGTCCTGCGGACCAATGACCCGGTCAAGCTCTCCTATGCTCAATCAATTCTGCGCGATGAGGGGATTGAACCCATCGTGCTCGATCAGGGCATGTCCTCCATGTATGGCGGCGGTCTGCCGGTCATCAAGACGCGCATCATGGTGATTGACGAGGATGCCCACATGGCCGCGAGCCTGCTGGCCGAGCTGCAGGAAGAGGACCGTCCGTGACAGCGGACAGCGCCACCACGCTGGACCGCCTGCTCGACGGGCGGGTCGTCCTGCGCCAGGGCCGGGATGGCTATCGCGCCGGCATGGATGCCGGCCTGCTCGCGGCGGCGCTGGACGCGAAGGAGGGCGAAACCCTGGCTGAATTCGGCTGCGGCGCCGGTGCAGCGCTGATGTGCGCAGCCTGGCGGCTGACCGGGGCCAGCTTTGTCGGCGTTGAGCGCGATCCCGAGGCGGCCGCCCTTGCGACCGAGAATGCGGCGGCCAACGCGATGGGCGTGCGGGTGAGCGCCCAGAACGCCGATATCATGCAGCTTGGCACCTCGCTGAAAGTCGACCAGGTCTTCTTCAACCCGCCCTTCTTCGACGACCCCAAGGCCCTGCGAGCCCCGAAAGACGAAAAGCGCGCCGCCTGGCTGACCGGCGATGTGCCCTTTGCCGATTGGGTCCGCTGTGCCGCGCGGGCGCTGAAGGCCAAGGGTCGGCTGACCCTGATCCATCGCGCCGATCGTCTCGCCGACATCCTCACCGCGCTTGACCGGTCCTTCGGCTCGGTCGTGATCAAGCCGATCCATCCGCGCAGCGGCGAACCGGCCAAGCGTGTCATTGTGCAGGCAACAATTGGCGGCAAGGCGCCGCTTGTCCTGCTCGCCCCGCTGGTCCTGCATGAGGGTGAGGGGCATTCTGCCGAGGCCGACGCCATCCTGCGTGGGCGGGCTGTTCTGGAGATGGGCGCATGACCATAACGATCATTCTCGTCGTTCTCGCCTTCGTCCTGTTGATCGTGCTGGGCGCACGCGGACGCAAGCAGCGGGACAATGCGGCCGAGGCCGCGCGGCGGGCCGTGGAGGCACGCTTCGAGCGGCGTGATGAGGATGCTGCGTCGCACAAAGACGAGGACTCGCGTGCTTGATTAGACGGGCCGGCTTGCCTAGTGTCCGCGCGATTTCTTCATCTCGATTTTTCCAGCGGGAATTGATGCCATGGCCGCCGCGAAAGCGCCCTCCTTCCAGGAGCTGATCCTCCGTCTGCAGACCTATTGGGCGGGCAAGGGCTGCGCCATTCTCCAGCCCTATGATGTCGAGGTGGGCGCCGGGACATTGCACCCCGCGACCACGCTGCGCTCGCTCGGCCCGCGTCCCTGGAAGGCCGCCTATGTCCAGCCCTCGCGCCGTCCCGGCGATGGCCGCTATGGCGAGAACCCCAACCGGCTGCAGCATTATTACCAGTTCCAGGTCCTCCTGAAGCCGTGCCCGTCGGACATTCAGGACCTCTATTTGGGCTCGCTCGACGCCATCGGCATTGATCGCGATCTGCATGATGTCCGCTTCGTGGAAGATGACTGGGAAAACCCCACCGTCGGCGCCTGGGGGCTGGGCTGGGAAGTCTGGTGCGACGGTATGGAAGTCAGCCAGTTCACCTATTTCCAGCAGGTCGGCGGACTCGATGTCGACCTCGTTTCCGGCGAGCTGACCTACGGGCTCGAACGCCTGGCGATGTATGTCCAGGGCGTCGAGAATGTCTATGATCTCGACTTCAACGGCGCCGGCATGACATACGGCGACGTCTTCCTGGAGGCCGAGAAGCAGTATTCGGAATTCAATTTCGAACATGCCGATGTCGACATGCTGATCGAATGGTTCAAGGGCGCGGAAAACCAGTGCATGGCGCTGCTCAATCTCGACAAGCCGCTGCCCCTTCCGGCCTATGATTTCTGCCTGAAAGCCTCCCACCTCTTCAACCTGGTCGATGCCCGCGGCGCCATCTCCGTCGCCGAACGCGCCAGCTGGATCGCCCGCGTCCGAGAACTCGCCAAGGGCTGTGCCGAGGCCTGGGTGAAGAGCGAGCGCGCGCTGGTGGAGGCGGCTGAGTGATGAACTCGCTCTCACAGGTCCTTCCCCTTGATGGGGAAGGTGGGCCGGCGCGAAGCGGCGGGTCGGATCGGGTGAAACGCGTCAGCGTTCCGTCACCAATCGCCGATCACCCACTCCGTCTGGCCGCTGCGCGCCCAGCCACCTCGCCCATCAAGGGCGAGGACCTGACGAGCCAGGAGACCACCCCATGAAACTCCCCCTTCGCGGTGGCTGTCAGTGCGGCGCGGTTCGCTATGAGATCAGCGGGAAGCCGATGGCGCTGTATTGCTGCCATTGCGCGACCTGCCAGCAGCAATCCTCCTCGGCCTTTGGCATGTCCATGCTGGTGCCGCGGGACGGGTTCAAATATCTCAAGGGCGCGGTGGCGGCCTTTTCCATTCCCACCGACAGCAAGTCGAAGAAGCTGGGTCATTTCTGCGGGGATTGCGGCACGCGGATCGCCAATGACACGGCGGGCAAGCCGGCCCTGTCGCTCAAAGCCGGCACGCTGGATGATCGCGCCAAGCTGAAACCCGTCGGTCATATCTGGGTCAAATCGGCCCAGGACTGGATGATTTTTGATGAAGACGCGCTGATCTATGACGGCGCCCCGGATGACGGCTATTTCGCGCTCATGCAGCGCTACGCCGACCAGGAATACGCCTGACGGCGCAAGTGAAAGTCCGACACGATGTCCGAACTCCTGTTTGAAATCTTCTGCGAGGAAATCCCGGCCCGCATGCAACCGCGTGCCGAGGCCGATCTGGAAAAGCTGCTGGGCGACAAGCTCAAGGCGGCGGGTCTGGCCTGGAGCTCGCTGACCACATTTGCCGGTCCGCGCCGCCTTGGCCTGGTGATTGACGGTCTGCCGGTGAAGACGGCGGATGTCAGTGAAGAGCGCAAGGGCCCGCGCGTCGGTGCGCCGGACAAGGCCGTGGAAGGCTTTCTGCGCGGCGCCGGTGTCGCCTCGCTGGACCAGTGCGAAAAGCGCGAGGACAAGAAGGGCGAATTCTGGGTCGCCAAGATCGAAAAGCCGGGCCGGGCCACCGCCGAGGTGATCGCCGAGGCCATCCCCGAAGTGATGAAGGCCTTCCCCTGGCCCAAATCGATGAAATTCGGCGAGGGCGAGAAGACCCAGCGCTGGGTGCGTCCGATCCAGCGTCTGCTGTGCGTCTTCGGTGGCGACGTGGTGCCGGTCGAGGTGTTCGGCATCGCGGCGTCCAATATTACCGAAGGTCATCGCCGCATGGGCCGCGGGCCCTTCACCGTGTCGAACTACACCGAATACCAGGCGGTGCTTGAAGGTGAGGGGCATGTCCTGCTCGACCGTGCCGCCCGCGAAGCGCTGATCCTCGAGGGCGCGCGCCAGGTCTGTTCGGACGCCGGGTTTGAACTGGTCGAAGATGCGGGCCTGTTGACCGAGGTCGCCGGGCTGGTGGAATGGCCGGTGCCCGTGCTGGGCGAGATGGATCCGGACTTTCTCGATCTGCCGCCGGAAGTCATCACCCTGACCATGAAGACGCACCAGAAATATTTCGCGGTGCGTGATCCGAAGACCGGTCAGCTGGTCTCCAAATTCGTCACGATTGCCAACCAGGTTGCCCCTGATGGCGGCGTCGCCATCGCCGCCGGCAATGCCCGCGTCCTCTCGGCCCGCCTCTCGGATGCCCGCCACTTCTGGGACAATGACCGCAAGACGCCGCTCTCGGACATGGCGGCGCAGCTGTCGAAAGTAACCTTCCACGAAAAGCTGGGCACGGTCGCCGACAAGGTCGAACGCGTCGCCGCCCTGGCCCGCGAACTCGCCGCGGTCGTCGGCGCCGACCCGGACCTGGCCGAAAAGGCCGCTCGCCTGGCCAAGGCCGATCTCGTCTCCGAGATGGTCTATGAATTCCCCGAACTGCAGGGTGCGATGGGGCGGTATTATGCGCTCGACCAGGGCGAAGATGCTGCCGTCGCGGATGCGATCAAGGACCATTACAAGCCGCAGGGGCCGTCTGACGAAGTGCCGACCTCGCCGGTCTCGGCTGCCGTCGCGCTGGCTGACAAGCTGGATACGCTGGTTGGTTTTTGGGTAATTGATGAGAAGCCGACAGGATCGAAAGACCCGTTTGCCCTGCGCCGCGCGGCGCTGGGGGTAATCCGAGTTTGCTTGTCAGCGTCGATGCGGATTCGCCTGGTTGAACTCATTGAGCGCCATGAAGATCGAGTGCGTGTGTCAATGCGGAACCTGTCTCGGGGCTCCGTATCTGTCGATCCGGTGATTAAACGTAATCACTACCCGGCATATGGTCGGCATGTCAGCGATGACGCGACCGACCTCCTCGCCTTCTTCGCCGACCGCCTCAAAGTCCATCTCCGCGACGAGGGCATCCGTCACGATGTCATCGACGCCGTCTTCGCGCTCGGCGATGACGATCTTGTCCGGGTGACGGCGAAGGCGCGGGCGTTGCAGGCCTTTCTTGATACCGAGGATGGCGCGGCGCTGCTGGCGGGGAATAAGCGGGCCTCGAACATTCTCGCCAAGTCCGAGGGTGATCTCTCCGGTGAGCCGGATGCGGACTATCTCGCAAACGCGCCCGAATCGGCCGAGCGCGCGCTGATCGCGGCGCTCGCGTCTGCAGGCCCCGCGGCGACCGCGGCGCTGGCGGACGAGGACTTTGCCGCCGCGATGACGGCGCTGGCTTCGCTCCGTGCACCGATTGATGCATTTTTCGACGACGTGACCGTTAACACGGACGACGGCGCGTTGCGCCGCAACCGACTTCTCTTATTGTCCGCAATTCGCACGGCCATTCGCGCCGTCGCCGATTTCGACAAGATTTCAGGCTAGGGGCTCTTTCCATGACGACTGACACCAAGTGGGTTTACGCCTTTGGCGGCGGTGACAGCGAAGGCGAAGCCGGCATGCGCGAGCTGCTGGGCGGCAAGGGGGCCAATCTGGCTGAAATGGCCAAGCTGGGCCTGCCCGTCCCGCCCGGCTTCACCATCACCACGGAGGTCTGCACGGCGTTTTACGACAATAACCAGGCCTATCCCGACACGCTGAACGGCCAGGTCGAGGCTGCGCTGGCCAAGCTGGAAAAGGCGGTTGGCAAGGCGTTTGGCGATCCGGCCAATCCGCTCCTCGTGTCGGTCCGTTCGGGCGCTCGCGCCTCGATGCCGGGCATGATGGATACGGTGCTCAATCTGGGTCTGAATGACGAAACCGCCGAGGGGTTGGCCAAGCTCTCCGGCGATCGCCGCTTTGCCTATGACAGTTATCGCCGCTTCATCCAGATGTATTCCGACGTTGTTCTGGGCGTTGATCACGCCGTCTTCGAGGACATTCTCGACGGCTTCAAGGATGACAATGACTATTCCCTCGACACCGAGCTGAGCTCGGACGACTGGGAAAGCATTGTCGCCCAGTACAAGGCCGCTGCGGCGCGCGAACTGGGCCGGGATTTCCCGTCCGATCCGCGCGAACAGCTCTGGGGCGCCATTGGCGCCGTCTTCGGCTCCTGGATGACCGATCGCGCCAAGACCTATCGTCGCCTGCACGACATCCCGGCGAGCTGGGGCACGGCGGTCAATGTCCAGGCCATGGTGTTCGGCAATATGGGCGAGACCTCCGCCACCGGTGTTGCCTTCACGCGCGACCCGTCGACCGGCGAGAGCGGCTATTACGGCGAATTCCTCGTCAATGCCCAGGGCGAGGACGTGGTCGCCGGCATCCGCACGCCGCAATGCCTCACCGAGGCGATGCGCGAGAAGATGGGCGACGACAACCCGTCCATGGAAGCGGCGATGCCGGAGAGCTATGCCGAACTGGCCGCCGTCTTCGACAAGCTGGAACGCCACTACACCGACATGCAGGACATCGAGTTCACGGTCGAACGCGGCCGGCTCTGGATGCTGCAGACCCGCAATGGCAAGCGCACCGCCAAGGCGGCGCTGAAGATTGCCGTCGACATGGCGTCGGAAGGCCTGATCTCCACCGATGAAGCGGTGATGCGGGTCGATCCGGCCCAGCTTGACCAGCTCTTGCACCCGACCCTCGATCCCGATGCCGAGCGTGACATCCTCACCTCGGGCCTGCCGGCCTCGCCGGGCGCGGCCTCGGGCAAGGTGGTGTTTGACAGCGACGAAGCCGAAGAGCGCGCCAAGGCCGGCGAGAAAGTCATTCTCGTGCGTATCGAGACCTCGCCGGAAGACATTCACGGCATGCATGCCGCTGAAGGCATCATCACCGCTCGTGGTGGTATGACCTCGCACGCCGCCGTGGTGGCGCGCGGCATGGGGCGTCCCTGCGTCTCCGGGGCCGGCGCGATCAAGATCGATTATGCCAACAAGCAGTTCGTCGTCGGCCGCCGCATCGTCAAGGATGGCGAGATGGTCACGATTGACGGCGCTTCGGGCCAGGTCCTGATGGGCGAAGCCAAGATGATCAAGCCGGAGCTGACCGGTGATTTCGGCAAGCTGATGGTGTGGGCCGACAAGGCGCGGCGGATGAAAATCCGCACCAATGCGGAAACGCCGAATGATTGCGAGACCGCGGTCGAGTTCGGCGCTGAAGGCATCGGCCTGTGCCGGACCGAGCACATGTTCTTCGAATCCGACCGGATCGCCGCCGTGCGCGAAATGATCCTGTCGAATGACCAGGACGGCCGGGTGACGGCGCTGGACAAGATCCTGCCCATGCAGCGCGATGACTTCGCGCAGATCTTCCGCATCATGGGCGAGCGTCCCTGCACGATCCGCCTCCTGGACCCGCCGCTGCACGAATTCCTGCCGCACACCGAGGAAGACGTTTTCGACGTCGCCAAGGCGACCGGCCTGCCGGCCGACCAGCTGATGGCGCGGGCCCGTGACCTGGGCGAAAGCAATCCCATGCTCGGCCATCGCGGCTGTCGTCTGGGCATCACCTATCCGGAAATCTACGAGATGCAGGCCCGGGCGATCTTCGAAGCCCAGGTCGCGGTCGAAAAGGAAACCGGCTTCCAGCCCCTGGCCGAAGTCATGATCCCGCTGGTCGCCGCTCCCGCCGAGCTGGCCATTCTCAAGGCGCGCGTTGCCGGGGTCGCCAAGGCGGTTGCCGAGGAGACGGGCGGCAAGCCGAAATACCTGATTGGCACCATGATCGAATTGCCGCGCGCCGCCCTGATGGCCGGTCAGATCGCCGAGGATGCGGAATTCTTCTCCTTTGGCACGAATGACCTGACCCAGACCACATTCGGCCTGTCGCGCGACGATGCCGGCAAATTCCTTTCGGAGTACATCGAGGCCGGCATTTTCGAGAAGGATCCCTTCGTGACGCTGGATCGTGACGGGGTCGGTGACCTGGTCCGGATTGCAGCCGAGCGCGGCCGGGCGACTCGCGAAAGTCTCAAACTGGGTATTTGCGGCGAGCATGGCGGGGACCCGTCATCCATCGATTTCTGCGAGGAAATCGGCCTGGATTATGTGTCCTGTTCGCCATACCGCGTGCCAATTGCGCGCCTTGCCGCCGCCCAGGCGCGCCTGCGTCGACAGTAATAAATCCTTGTATTCGCCACTGAATATCCTGCCCCTCTTGGAAGGGGCGGGTATTTTCTTATTTGTAACCAAGTGCCCGGCTTGACCGCTATGGTCGCCTCAAATAGAGAGGCGCGCTGATTTCACGAAGGATTCAGACAAGGCGCGTCATGGTAATCTCGTCGCAAGACGGCACGATTCGTGAAAGGCCGAGTTTGACGCTGGACAGGAAATACGGAGATCGAATGGACCTCGACGCGGCACGCAGCCAGCAAAAGCAGGTAGCGACAGCATTGCACATGCTGGCGACCCTGGTGCTGTGCGCGATGACGGTCCTGCTTCTCAACCTGGCTTCCGACCGGGCCCGTGAACAGGACGAGACCCTCGTCTGGCAGGCCATGGCTGCGCGCTATCTTCAGGCCGGTGATGTCGACGCCGCCTGGCAGCCGCCGGAAGAATTGCGTTTCGCGTCGCTGACCCTGGAAGCGGACGAGGATGCCGGCGTTGTGCTGACAGCGCGTTCGCTGGATGACCTGCGTACCTTTGACAATACCCATCTGGAGTTAGCTGCCGGCATCTCGGCCGAGGTCGATTGCCTGGCGGAAGCGATCTATTATGAGGCGCGCAGCGAGGCCTTTGTTGGCCAGCTGGCCGTGGCCCAGGTCATTCTGAACCGGGTCGATAATCGCAATTATCCCAACTCGATCTGTGGCGTGGTCTATCAGGGCTCCGAACGCCGGACCGGTTGCCAGTTCACCTTCACCTGTGACGGGTCCATGGTCCGCGAGCCGCGCGGGCGCTCCTGGCGCCGGTCACAGCTGGTCGCCCAGCACGCCTTCATGGGGTTTGGCCGCGATGTGACCCGACGCGCGACGCACTACCACACGGTGGCGGTTGACCCGTATTGGAATGACGGCCTTGTGCGCACGCGCCGGATCGGCACGCATATCTTCTATCGTTTCCCGACCCTGCGCGAACGCGCAGCCGGCATTGTCCGCGAGCGCGACGCCTAGGCGGAAACCGGGTTTCCTCAGGCGGCGCCGGCCTGACTGGCACGGTATCGATGCTCCGGCCGCGACGTGATGAATCGCGCTTGGCGATGCCAAATTCATTGTTAATGTGTTGTTTCTAGTGTGCGTGTTCCGACCTCGTCCTGCTTCTGTTCCCGGGAGACCGCATGGCAGCCGCCCAAACCGGTAAGATACCCGACAGGCTTTGGCTCTGCATGAGCGACAGCAACCGCACGCGCGTCTTGTCGCGGGCGTTGGCCAAGGGTTTGGGCATGACGGTCTATATGGGGCCGACCATGGACGAAGAGGGCCCGGTCGCGCTGATCGTCGCCGATGACGCCCATGCCGCCCGGATCGCCGACGCGCGCAAGAATGCCGCGCCCAAGCAGCGGTCGCTTCTGGTCACCGGGAATGCCCGACGCAGCGGCGCCGATATCTTTCTCGATCATGATGCCGATGCCGGCACCGTCGCCAATGCGATTGACGGGCTGCGCGCCTATCGGGCGCATGAGCTCGCCATTCCCGCTGATGCCGAGATTGGTCTCGGCGCGACCCAATCGCTCGAGGCGGGTGAGTTCTCGATCCAGACCCGTGAACAGGCCAGCGATGTCGCCATCCTGCTCGGCCGCGCCACGCCGCGTCCCTGTGCGACGGCGGTTGGCCTCTATGTTTTGCTCGCCAATGCGATCGAGCACGGCAATCTCGGCTTTGATGCCACGGAGAAGGCCAAGGGGCTGGCGGAAGGCAATTGGGAGCGCAAACTCGCCAAGCGCATGACCGAGAGCGAGTATGAGGATCGCCGAGTCCATCTGCGCTTCCAGCGCGGTGGCCGCATCCTCTCATTCATCATCCAGGATGATGGCGAAGGCATTGATGCCGAGACGGCTGAGATGGCGGACCCGTCGCGCGCCGGTTATCGCGGCAAGGGCATCAAGCTGGCCAAGTCGATGGGCTTCGGTCAGGTCAATTATCTCGGTATCGGCAATACGGTGGAGGCAACCGTCCTGCTTCCGCAACGGCTTGAAAGCAGTGCAGCGCCCCGAGCCGCGATGGCGCGGTGAGGGGGACTTGCCACATGAACGTCCTCTGAACCGGGCGCTCAGCCAGGCCTCATCTCAACATTGCTAGTGTCAGCTCAAGCACGGAGATTCATCCGAACGGGAGCTGCACATGTTTCATCTCAAAGCCTTCACAAGCGCCATTGCCCTGGGTGCGACCCTGGTGGCCGCGTGGCCGTCTGCCGCCCAGGCACAAAGCCGCAGTGGTATCGATCTGCACCCCAACCGTGATTGCGGCATCCAGGTCTATCTGTCCAACTCGGCCGGCGTTGCCGTGCCCAAGGCGGATTCCCGATTGAGCGGCTCCTATGTCTTCCATCTCTACCAGGCCATTCCGACCAGCGATCTCAATCTGCGCCTGGATGGTCGATTCTCCGGTGGTGGAGCGCATGACACGGCCCTGGCTCGCAGCCATTTCGGCCTTGGCTATGTGGTTCGCGGCGGCTATCGCGGCATGGATGAGATCCGTGATGCGGAACTGGGACAGGACGCGATGTTGCGCGGCTCCCTGTCGGTTTACGACCAGGCCGGCCGCCTGACCTGCTCGACCCAGGTCGTTGATGTCATGCCGATGTCGCTCCTGACATTCCAGCGCCCGGTCGTGCAGCGCAATCAGAACCGGATCCCGACAAACGGCCCGACGCCAGCGGAACAGGCCCGCGAGCGGATCGCCGCTGCCAATGCAGCCGCGCCGCAACAACGTCTCACGCCTGCCCAGTGCGCCCGTCTGCGTTCTGCCCGACCGGCCCAGTGCCGCTACGACTGAACCTGGTTTTCCTCCGACCCCAAACTGGCCCGCCCTGATCTCAGTGGCGGGCTTTTTCTTGTCCGGACCGGCAAGATGAACAAGATCCCCAAATCCGTTCATCTACCTGTTTTGACTATGAATGCAGCTCTCAGCATTCGCTCATCACATGCCCTTTAGAACAGGTGACAGGCTTCGATGCATCGGGCGTCGGCCAGCAAAACGGAGTAGTCAAAATGAAAACCCGCTTTCTCATTGCCAGCGCCCTCGCGGCGGTTTCCATCCTCGGCACGGTCGGTGCAGCTGAAGCACAATCGCGCAACCGCGTCTCGATCGCCCAGGAAGGCTATCGGAACGATATCGCCGGCCGTCAGCAGGGCTATCGCCAGAGCATGGTGATCAACCAGCGCGGTGAGCGTCAGTACGTCACGGTCATCCAGGACGGTGCCCGCAACGGCACCACGGTTGGCCAGCGCGGTCGCTACAACGAAGCGCATGTCGATCAGTATGGCCGCAATAATGACGCCGTGGTCGGTCAGCAGGGCTACAACAATTACGCCCGCAATGTTCAGACCGGCAATCGCAATATCGTGGGTGTTTCCCAGATGGGGCGGAACAACACGGCTGTCACCGATCAGTACGGCAATAACAACGCCGCCGGGGTGATCCAGGTTGGCAATGGCCAGTCGGCCAATGTCCGCCAGACGGGCTCCGGCAATGTGACCCTGGTTATCCAGGGCGACCACTAGGACGACCCCGCCGGGCGCTGCGGCAGGACGCCGCTGCGCCGACTGGGCCGCCACCAGCCAAGGAGGCTGACATGGGTATTAAACTGATTTCCCTGAGTTCGCTGGCGGCTATGGCCAGTATCTGGTTCGCCGTTGAAGTTGATGAAGCGCCGGCTGAAGCGCGCCTCGCCACGCTGGAGAATGGTCCGGCCTGCGGCATCGATCTGACCGAGACCGCTGACGGACTCGTCGTGACCGCTTGGAGTGCTCCGGACGCCGGGTCAAGCTGGGACATGATCATCACCCAGCGCACCGGTGGAGGCTCCTTTGATCTCTATCAAGGCGGCGATATCGAATCCTTTGGTGAGGGCGCGGTTGTCCTGTCCGACATCACCCTGGACATGGAAACCGATTTCACCGCGCGGCTCTCGACCTGGAGCCCGCAGGGCGAGCTGCTTTGCCGCTGGGGCGACGCTGTCTGACGTGGCAGCGGGACCCGTCCGCTACCGACATTGCAACGACATGCCAGACCGGGACGCCCAGACGGGTTCCCGGTCTGCCAGTGCTTGGCCGCCGTTGCGGCAAGCCTGAACACGCCGGCGTCTTGTCGATGCCGGCGCGGCCCCCCATCTGTGCAACTCAACACTCGGGGAGTTAACCGAAATGAGCATCACCTTGTCGTCCGTCGCCCGGACTCAACTCGATCAGGTCTATCGCGCCGTCGACATCATCCTGGCCAAGGGCGAGGCCCACGCGAAGGAAAAGGGCGTGGAAGACAGCGTGTGGCTCAACTGGCGGCTTTCGCCGGACATGTTCGCCTTCGCCCGTCAGGTCCAGCTGGTCTCCGATTTCACCGTGCGCGGCATGTCGCGCCTCGCCGGTGCAGAACCGGCATCGCTGCCTGACACGGAAACCAGTTTCGCCGAGCTCCGCGAACGGATCGCCAAGGCGCGGGAGACCGTCTGGGCCCTCGATACCGCTGCGATCGATGCAGACCCGCAAGGCGAAATCACCTTCCCGGCGGGCCGCGATCGCGAAATGACCCTGCCGCGCCAGACCTATCTGCAGAGCTTCGTCATCACCAACGCCATTTTCCATGCCTCGACGGCCTATAATATACTGCGCCAGCTTGGCGTTCCGCTCGGCAAGGCCGACATGATGGGCATGACCGGCTAGTCGATATTTCATGGCGAGGCTAACCTGTCCGAAAACAGGGGAGTCTTGCCATGACCATTCTTGCAGCCCTGCTTCTGGCGGTTGCCCAACCGGCGGCTGCCGAAGTCCCGTCAGATACCGGGATAGACGCGTTCGAGCCGCAGGGTTTCACGACCCGCTTCACGGTCGAGATCGCGGCCCCGATCACCGAGGTGTTCGAGGCCGCGACCGGCGATGTCACCGGTTGGTGGGATCACAGTTTCTGGCCGAACCCGGCCGAAATGGTGATCGAGCCGCGCTTTGACGGCCGCTTTTATGAACGCTTCGAGGCGGGGTCGGACAATGGCACCTTGCATGCGCGGGTGATCTTTGTGCGAGCGCCGCATCAATTGCGACTGCATGGTCCCCTTGGTCTCTCCGGCCGGGCTTTCGACCTGGTCACGAGCTGGTCGCTCGCGGAAATCGATGCGGGTGAGGCGACGGCCTTTACCGTCGAATTGCATATGGCCGGGGAAGTGGATGCGGAATTGGCCGGTATCGTGCGCTCGGTCTGGGTGCATTTTATCGATGACCGACTGAGGCCCTGGGTTGAAGCCGACTGCCATTTGACGCCGGATGTGCCTTGTTCAGCCTTCGCCGATCAGCCTTGACCTTGGCAGCTCCCCGCACCAGCCCTATCTCAGGGACATGACGGATTTCGAGGACCTTCCCGGACGCTTGCCGCTCTTCCCGTTGGGCGGTGCCATTCTCCTGCCCGGAGAAATCCTGCCGTTGAATGTGTTTGAGCCTCGCTATCTCAACATGGTGGACGATGCCCGTAACGGAAGCGGGCATATCGGCATTATCCAGAGCCGCTCGGGCAGCAATCCGGAGAAACCAGAATTGGCGCCGATCGGGGGTGCAGGGCGGTTGAAGCAATGGCAGGAAACGGAAGACGGTCGCTATCTGATCACCCTTGTTGGCGTGAGCCGCTTCCGCGTGCGTCGGGAAGTCGCGGCGGACAAGCCCTATCGGGTCGCCGAAGCGGATTATGCCGATTTCGCCAATGATCTCTTGCCGCGCCAAATTACGGATGCTGACCGTGATCGGCTGCTTGGCTTGTTGCAGGCCTGGTTCGAGGCGGAACAGCTCGCCGCTGACTGGCGCACGCTTCGGGAGGCACCCTTGCCGGTTCTGGTTGATCAATTGGCCATGTCGGCCCCTTTCCCCGCCGCCGACCGGCAAGCCTTGCTGGAAGCATCGAATACGACTGCGCGGCTGAATCTGATGCAGGATCTGTTGGCCGAGCGGATCGCCGGCAATGCCGGCGGATCGATGCAATAGGCGTCAGCCGGTCAGCCAGTCCCTGGCAGGGCTCTTGGAGGTAAAAGCGCGAGCCTGGTCACCATTTCGAGCATGTGCCTCACAAGCCAGGTTGGCCTCGGCGTGCTGTTCGGAGCGAATGACATAAGCCACGCGATAGCCCTTGAAGAGCCGCGCGACAAAGCGCGTCCGTTCCTCCCACTCCATGGCGGTCAGATCATAATCCGCATCTCGGATGTCGTAGAGCACCAGACGTGATCTGAGTTGCTTGGCGATGATGGTGAAGGCGGAAGCGGGTGCGCGCTCGCTGCCCGCCTTGCGTTCGCCCTGGGCACGGAGCTCGATGACGCCGTCACTGAGCTGAAGGTCGAACCCTTCCATGGAATAGCTGGAACTCATACCTGCCACCCGTCCGGCCCCAGAAAATGCGCACCCGCGCGGAGCTTAGCGTGTTGCGGCGCTTTCGGTCACCCCACGCAGCCAAATTCGCGCCTCCTGGCGTGAGCGGCAGGACAGACCCTGGCCGTTTCGCATGTCGAGGTGATGCAGGACGCGTGCGACCTGAGCGTCCTGGTCCTGGCGATTGACGAAGGCTGTCGGCCGTCCCTGGCAAAGGCGGGCAATCAATCGCGCGCGCTCTTCCCATTCAGAATCGCTGAAATGGTAATGAGCGCCGCGCACATCGAAGAGAATGGCGCGGGTATCCGAATTGGCCAGAAAGGACTCGAAGGACCGCCGGGGATCGCGTCCCATGGCGGCCGTGCGCGTGCCGTCTGTCCGCATCTCCAGCACGTGGCCGTCAATGCGGATGTCAAAGCCTTCCATCGAATAGGCCTGGGCCACGCGCTCTCCCTTACATCGTGAAGGGGCGGTTATGGCGCCAATCATGCCGAGAATAAGGCGCTTTGGCCACTCATGGCGGGCAACCGCCATGCGCCATCGGGTAGCTAGTCCGGCACGCGGGCCTGCAGGCAGGCACAATTGCGCATCTCATTGGCGCACAATCGATCCAGCCATTCGTCCAGGGCGATGGCGAGAACGCGCTGCTGGGACCAGTTCATCTGTACCGAGACGGTCCCGAGCCGACGCTTCTGCTCGGCGGTCAGACGAACAGTTGCGCGATGCTCGAGCGGGGCGTCAGGTCCGGGCAGTGGGGGCGGGATATTGGGGGCCGCTCCTCCACTGCAACACCCGCCCAGCGGCGAAGCGGAAGCAGGTGTTTCCCGGCGCCGCCTCGCGGACGGGCCGGAACCGGATTCAGACGCCGGGTGTGCGACCGGCGCAGGCTTGCCCGCGGGAGACGCCGTCTTGCGGGCAATCAGGGATGAGCGGGTGTCGTCGTCCTCGCGCGCCAGGTTTTCCGGGCGCGGCGGATCAATGTCCCGGCGCTGCGGCAAGTCTGTATAGGAGACCTGGCCCAGGGGTGAGGGGATGGCCGGCGAGGCTTCGCCCTTGCGGGCCAGGAGACCGGCATGAAGGCTGGCGTATTTGGCGCTCATGGAGATGTCCTTCCTGTCGGGGCTCACGCCGTGAAACGGCGGCCGAAAGGTTGATGGGCGGTGCGGCGGCGGTCCGGCTTGCCCGGCGGCGGACCGCTATCGGCCTTGCGGCGATCGACCCCGTCCCAGTTGGAATTGGCGGAGGCGGCGGGTTCGGGCGGTGGCGGTGCACCTGTGCCGGCGAGGGCATAGCCCGGCTGGTCTTCCAGCGCGTCCTCGTCGTCATCGACTTCCTGGCCCGACATGCCGGCCGTGGCCGGTGACAGGATGTCGGCCTCGAAGGTGGAGCGCGGCGGCCGGTCCAGCATGTCGCGCGGATCACTGGCCCGCATGCGCATCAGCCGGTCATCGAGATAGGCCCACAGATTGGCGACTTCGCTGGCCGAGCGGCTGGTTTCGGAGACTTCACCGACCGTGCGGCCATCAATCATCGAGGCGGCAAAGTCGACGCGATGGTGCAGTGTCACCGGGGCCACCGTGCCGTGCTGGGAGAGGGCGACCGCGGTCTCGCCGGTGATCCGGGCCCGGGCGGTGGCCGAATTGATCACGAAAACCAGCGGCTTGGCCTGAATTTGCACGATATCGACGGTCGGTCCGACGGCGCGCAGATCATGCGGGCTGGGCCGGGTCGGCAGCACGACCAGATCGGCATGGGTGATCACCTCGGCAATGGTCGAGGTCACGGCGGGCGGCGTGTCGATGATGATCAACCGATAGCCGGCCTCCGAGAGCAATTTGATGTCGCGCCCCAGATCCGGCACGGAGATGCGGGCGAAGGCGGGGACGGCGCTGGACCGCGCATTCCACCATTTCGCCATCGAGCCTTGCGGATCGGTATCGATCAGCGCGACCGGTCCCGCGCCGGACACTTCCGCCTGCACCGCCATGTGCGCCGAAACGGTGGTCTTGCCGGACCCGCCCTTTTGCGACGCGAAGACCACGACTTGAGCCTTGCCTGCCATTTCAGCACCTCTCCCGTCTGACCGCCTGCTGGCCGTCTCATGGAGGGTCATGAAAACAGGCATGTCTTGCCCGAGGTCTAAGCTTCGCCCGGGAATTTAAGTCGAAATTTCGCCGTATTGTCTGAGTCTTGTGACGCAGCATGCTGCAAGGAGCCCGACCCATGGCCGAAAAGACGGTCACATCCGGTGACATTATCCGCATCATCGCTGCCGTCCTGCTGCCACCGCTCGGTGTCTTTTTGCAGGTCGGGATCGGGATCCAGTTCTGGATCAATATCGTGCTGACCATTCTCGGCTATATCCCGGGCATTGTGCACGCCGTCTGGATCATCGCCCGGCGCTGACCGCCTCCCGCAGGTCGTTTGGTCGGGCAGGGGACGCGTTCACAGCCAGTCCCGCCCGGAGCCGGCAACACCTCATGCTAGGCTGTCTGCCAGCTGAGGAGATTTGCCATGCCCGAGCCGACCGGAACCGAGACCGCCCTGAACCGCTATACCGCGCTCTACGAGGCGCTGGGGCGTGCGCGGCCGAAGCCGGATGGCGATGCGCGTCCCTTCGCGGCCGCAGCCCTGATCCGGGCGCCGCAGGGCGAGGCGGGGCAGGATGTGCGCAGCCTGGTGCAGCGCACCCGTGAGCATTTCCGCACCCTGAAGGAGGAATCCGGCGGCTGGCGGGCGCCCAGCGGGGCCCTGCGCTGGATTTATGCCGCGATGATGGCCGCCCAGTCGATCGACCCGCAGCGCTATTTCGCCCTGCGCGATGCCCTCAAGGCTGCCCGCAAGGCGTCGGGCACCGGCACGCTTTATGCCGGCGGCTCCCGCGCGGCGCTGATCCTGTCCCTGTCGGACGAGACGACCGAGACCCTGATCGCCCGTTTCTTTGCCATCAAGGCGGCGATCAAGCCGCCCTGGTGGCGCCGTGACATGTCGGTCACCGACATGTTTTCGGCCGCCCATGCCGCCGATGGGGCGACGCCGGGCGAGATCGTGGCACGCCGTGATGCCGCCGAGGCCATCTTCGCCGCTGACCGCGTGCTCAAGGGGCACAAGCGCGAAGGCGCCCGCCTGTGCACGCTGATGGGCACCAATCCGCACCAGGTCGTGGCCGGCTTTGACGCCCTGCGCCAGGCCGCCAGGGCGGAGAAAAAGCTGCGGCACGACCATGACAGGACCATGCTGGTCGCCTGGGCCTGCGAGGGCCTGGAACCGGCCGACATGGCCGCGATCGAAGGCCTGCGCGAAGCCCTGCCGCGCCGCTGTGGCGGCGCCGGTCATGCCCGCACGCGCCTGGCGCACCAGGTCCTGATCGCCGACCGTCCCGCTCCGCCGGGCACCAGCATCTCCGCCATCAGCGCGGTCATCGCCGCCCAGGCCGCCATGGTCGCCGCCATCGTCGCCTCAACCTCTGCTGCGACGACGGTGACATCGAGCTAGGCCGGGGCCCGGACGCAGGCACGCCTTTGTCCCCGTACGCGTCAGCGCCGGAGGGAGGAGAGGGGAACGGGATGTCGGCCAATGCCGATAACCGGTTGATTTGATAACGTGACATCGTCGACATCCCGTCCGCGGAGTTTTCCCGGGCTGTCTCCACCCCGATTCCAATGCGTCAGGTAGATGGGGTCGGTCGTTTAGTGCCCCGCGACCTGGTCGCACGCCCTGCCAGCGCCAATGGCTGTCACACTACCGCCCGGACAGGCTCCGCACGCTTCCGGGCACAAGTGACTGAGCTCGCGCCTCCCGTCCCGAAAACCGAGGGCATTATCGCGTGGTGGAGAGGGGGGAGGATAAGTTTGGCTGATTTTTTTGTCGGCACACACTTTCCCTCTCCCTTGGGAGAGGGGCAGGGTGAGGGGTAAACCCCGGTGAACGCAGGAGTTTTCCCCCTCATCCGCGCTACGCGCACCTTCTCCCAAGGGAGAAGGAAAGGGGTGCGCAGCGGGGATAAGTTGCGTCAATAGCCGCGCATCCGCGCTCGCCCATTTGGCTCATTGTACAGTCATCTTCGCCTCGCTAGCTTGAGCCGACAGACAGGGGACAGTTCATGACACCGACCACACGCACGCTACTCGCCAGCCTCGCCGCGCTTTCCGCACTCGCCGCACCGGCCCTGGCCCAGAAGGGCGCCGCGCCCGCGGCGACGGCCGATTGCGGTCTCTCCGCGACGGCGGACTGGGGCGGCGATCCGGCCAGCGGACTGACCGCCCGGGCCGTCACGGCTTGCGACGCGAACGGCCGCATCCACGCCACGCTCAGCCTGGTCGATGCCACCGGCACGACGCAGTTTGAGGCCCGCTACCCGACCGACGAGGTCATGCTCCTCGCCTGGGCCGAGCCGGGCCAGCTCGCCCCCGCCCTCGCGGACTGGCTGACCGCCTTCACCGATCTCGACAACACCACCCACATCCCCGGCCCCGACGCCGAATTCCCCTTCTACGCAGCCGAAGACCTCACCGAGACCGACATCAACACCCTGCGCACCGAGGCACGCGACATGGCCTGCTATGTCCAGGGGATGGAAAGCGCGAATTGCCTGGTGCGTGAAGGCGATGGCGTGCGCGAAATCGGCTTGATGCTGTTTCCGGGCTAGGTTTTCCGCCTCTCCCCGACCGGGGAGAGGTCCCGGAGCGCACCAGCGCGCCGGGGGTGAGGGGCGCGCCGCCCTGCGGCGCCAGGGAAGGTTTTTAATGGGCGCTGTCGCGCCGCCCCTCATCGACCCTGCGGGCCACTTCTCCCCGGTCGCGGAGAAGCAATTGAGGCCCTTCCCCTTGATGGGGAAGGTGGGCCGGCGCGGAGCGCCGGGTCGGAAGGGGTGAAACGCGCAGCGTTCCGGCTCCGGCCGTCCATCACCCACTCCGTATTGACAATTAGAGCGTGTCCAGAAAAAGTGTGATCGTTAGGGGAAGGGGTAGCGCCCGGAAACTAGCGTGCTTTATGCACTACGCAATGGTAGCTCAGTGGATAGAGCGTTCGCCTGCTAAGCGAAGGGTCGGGGGTTCGAATCCCCCCCATTCGTTTCCAAATCAACGATGGTTTCTGGATCTTTTATGACATCGTTACCTTATACTACTTCTCCTGGGAATATAACAAAATCTTTAGTTGCTATTAAAGCTGCTACCGTTCCGGATCGCGTATCCGGAGATTTTGTGAAGACTATATTGAAAGTGCCTGGTGGTTCTGGTGATCAGATAAATTCTTTTCTTAAAAAGTTGGGTTTCACGAACTCTGACGGCTCACCAAGTGAATTGTACAAGAAATTTAGAAACCCAAGTTCGTCTGGGAGGGCGATTGCAGATGCAATCCGGCATGCGTATGCCCCGCTCTATCAGAGAAATGAATATATGCATGAACTCGATGACGAAGGGTTGTTGGGTCTAATCGTTGAAACAACCGGTCAAGCACATGATTCTAATCCGGTGAAATTGATATTAAGTTCAATTAAGCATTTGAAGGATTTTGCAAATTTTGAAACTACGGAGATTCAAGGGGGCTCGGCTGACACTGCTGCGCAACCTTTAACAAGAGATAATGCGGCCTCAAGCAGTCATTCGGCTCAGCAAGGAATAGGCTTGAACTTAGGATATACGATTAATTTGAACTTGCCAGCGACCTCTGATCCCGCTGTATTCGATGCTATATTTAGAAGTTTGAAAGAAAACTTGTTGAGGCCCGAAGATGGCTAGGCGCCCGGACGGACTTGTTCGTGCATTTGGTATGTCAGGTCTCCAGTTGGTGAGTGGTCTTTCGGCCATCGAAAAGTCGTTTGGTATCAAGCTTGGTCATGTGTCAGGTGGAGAGGTTGGGCGCAAGGTCGAAGAGTACGGCCAGTTTGACAAAAGCATTCGGGTCGAAGCAGCCAGTATGTCAGAGCTCTACGAAGTTTTCTATTGTTTAGAAAACTCAATAAGGAAGTTAATTTCTGATGTTATGTTTGATGCGGATGGTGCTGGGTGGTGGGATGGGGACCGAGTTGACGCTAAGAGAATTAGAGAGCCAGCTGCTGCAAGGCGAAAAAAGGAAGTGGATAGCGGAATTACTCCCAGATCGGACCGTCTTATCGAGTACACGACATTTGGTGAATTATCCCAACTGATTACTGATAACTGGGAGCTTTTTGATCCGATATTCAGTTCAAAATCAGCGGTGAGCAATATTTCGAACCAGCTAAATTTGTTAAGGGGTCCGATTGCGCACTGTAATCCTACAGATGATATAGAGCACGAACGGTTAAACCTAGCTGTTCGTTCCTGGTTTAGAATTATGTCTTAATTGTTTGTTTGGGCTGTCGGGTGGTGATTATCTATATTCGAACGTGCGCCCTGAGATTGTCATATTAGCGTTTAAGAAAGATACTCCTCGGATCAAGTCCACGCCCCCTCACTCCCCCCGCAACTTCAAAACCTCATCCCGCAGCCTCGCCGCTTCCTCAAACTCCAAATCCGCCGCCGCCTCGCGCATCCGCTTCTCCAGGTCCGCGATCACCGCGACCACATTATCCCCCGCCACAAACGCCGCCTGATCCGCCTCGCGCAGGCCCTTCGGCCGACCATCGCCCTTCTTGCGTCCCTTGGCAGCCACACCACGCCCCTTGGCTTGCGACTCCATCACTTCTTCCAGGATGTCGCTGATGCCCCTTGTGATCGTCGTCGGGGTGATGCCGTGTTCTTCGTTGTGGGCGATCTGTTTGGTGCGGCGGCGTTCGGTTTCGTCCATGGCGCGTTGCATCGAGCCGGTGATGCGGTCGGCGTAGAGGATGACTTTCGAGTCAGCGTTTCGGGCGGCGCGGCCGATGGTCTGGACGAGGGAGGTTTCTGACCTCAGGAAGCCTTCCTTGTCGGCGTCGAGAATGGCGACGAGGCCGCATTCGGGGATGTCGAGGCCCTCGCGCAAGAGGTTGATGCCGATCAGCACGTCATAGACGCCGAGGCGGAGATCGCGGATCAGTTCGATGCGTTCGACCGTGTCGACGTCGGAATGCATGTAGCGGACCTTGAGGCCCTGCTCATGCATGTATTCGCTGAGATCCTCGGCCATGCGCTTGGTCAGCGTGGTGATCAGGGTGCGGAAGCCGCGCTCGGTGGTGGCGCGGGCCTCGTCGATGACATCATCGACCTGGCTGGCACCATCCGCCGCGACCGGGCGCACTTCGACCGGCGGGTCGATCAGGCCGGTCGGGCGGATGACTTGCTCCGTGAACACGCCACCGGTCTGGTTCAGCTCCCACTGGCCCGGCGTCGCCGAAACCGAGACGGTCTGCGGCCGCATGGCGTCCCATTCCTCGAATTTGAGCGGGCGGTTATCGAGACAGCTTGGCAGGCGGAAACCGTGATCGGCCAGCGTCTTCTTGCGGCTGTAATCGCCTTTATACATGGCGCCGAGCTGCGGAATGGAGACATGGCTTTCATCGGCGAAGACGAGGGCGTCTTCCGGAATATATTCGAACAGGGTGGGCGGCGGCTCGCCCGGCTTGCGGCCGGTGAGGTAGCGGGAGTAATTCTCGATCCCGGCGCAGGAGCCGGTGGCGCCGAGCATTTCCAGGTCGAACTCGGTACGCTGCTGCAGGCGCTGGGCTTCCAGCAGCTGGCCCTGACTTTCCATCCAGGCGAGGCGTTCCTTGAGTTCGGCCTTGATCTTGACGATGGCCTGGTTGAGCGTCGGACGCGGCGTCACATAGTGCGAATTGGCGTAGAATTTCACCGATTTGAGCTCGGTCATCGTCTTGCCGGTCAAGGGATCGAATTCGGTGATCTGCTCGACCTCATCGCCGAAAAAGCCGATGCGCCAGGCGCGGTCGTCATAATGGGCGGGGAAGACTTCCAGATTATCGCCGCGTATGCGGAAAGTGCCGCGGATAAAGGCGGCGTCATTGCGGGTGTATTGCAGATCGACCAGCTGGCGCATGACGGCGCGCGGATCGGCCATGTCGCCGGGCTTCAGCTCGAAGGTCATCGCCGTATAGGTCTCGACCGAGCCGATGCCGTAAATGCAGGAGACCGAGGCGACGATGATGACGTCATCGCGTTCCAGGATGGAGCGCGTGGCGGCGTGGCGCATCCGGTCGATGGCCTCGTTGATGGAGCTTTCCTTCTCGATATACGTGTCGGTGCGCGGCACATAGGCCTCGGGCATGTAGTAGTCGTAATAGGAGACGAAATACTCGACGGCATTGTTGGGGAAGAAGCTCTTGAACTCGCCATAGAGCTGGGCGGCGAGCGTCTTGTTCGGGGCCAGGATGAGGGCCGGGCGCTGCACCGCCTCGATGATCTTGGCCATGGTGAAGGTCTTGCCGGTGCCGGTCGCGCCCAAGAGGACCTGGTCGCGCTCCTCGCTTTTCAGCCCCTCGACCAGTTCGGCAATCGCCTGGGGCTGGTCGCCGGTGGGGGAATATTCCGACACGCATTGGAAGCGCTGCCCGCCCTCGGACTTTTCCGGCCGGTCCGGACGGTGCGGCGTCCAGTCGCCGGCGGTCGACACGCTGGTGAGCGTATCGAGCACGAAGTCTTCCGGAGCGGTGAGCGTGTCGTCGAGGGTCAGCTTGGCCATGGGACTGAATATGTGACGCCGCGCGGGCGAGGGCCAGTGCTGCACTGTCACCGCCTTGCCACCGTGCTGTCAGGAGCGCGCATGGCGTATGAGCGGGCGTTAGGGTGATGTTCAGCGACACAGGGTTAATGTGAAGGCAGGAGATCCAGACAGATGACCCTTGCCCTGCCCCTGCCCAACCGCCTCAGCGTGCTGCTGGTCGACGACAGCCGCCCGGTTCGCGCCGTTGTGCGAACCTTGCTGACGGGACTGGGTTTCGGCCGGATTTTCGAGGCGGCCGATGGCGATGAGGCCCTGGTCCTGGCCCGCACTTGCGGTCCGGACTTTGCGCTGATCGACTATGATCTGGGGATGAGTTCCGGCCTCGACCTGGCCCGGCGTTTCCGGGACCCGGTGCAGTCCCTGCGTCCGGACCTGCCGCTCATTCTGCTGGCGGCTGACGGCTTTGCGCATCTGGTCCGCGGGGCCGCTTCGGCGGGCGTGTCGGCCGTTCTGCCCAAACCGGTCAGCCCGTCGCGGCTGCGCGAGACCCTGTTCGGCTTGTTACAGCCTGAAATTATGGCCCCGCCAACCTACGGTGCCAGCCTCCAGGCTCTGGATGGAGTGGACCCATGCCGAATGAGCCGCTGAGCGGATTGCGCATCCTGGTGGTTGAAGATGTTGCGTCGATGCGCAGCCTGGTGGTGAAGCTGCTGGGCCGGCTCGGCTGCGAGGATGTGTTCGAGGCGGCGGACAGCGAGACAGCCTGGCACCATCTCAAGCGTCATCAGTTCGATGCGGTTCTGCTCGATTACGAGCTGACCTCCGATGATGGTGTGTCCCTTGCCCGGCGCGTGCGCAGCGACAAGGCGCTGGTCAATCGGCATGTCCCGATCATCCTGCTGACCGCGCATGACGAGGCGCCGATCGTCGAGGCCGCGGGCAAGGCAGGCGTGGATGCCTGTCTGGTCAAACCGGTCATGCCCGACCGTCTCGGGCAGCGCATCCTCGAAGCTGTCAAACACCGCCGGGCGATGAATGGTCTGCCGCCGGGCACCACGGAAGTGTCCTGGACGGACTGATCAATCGGCTGACGGTACCGTCGTGGGGTCAGGCCATTGCTCGGGAAAGATCAGACCGTCCGTGTCAAAGCCGCGGGCCTGAAGGTCGGTGAGGCGAGCCTCGACGAAGTCCGCACCGGGCTGGGGGTTGCGGGCCAGGATCCACAGATAGCGCCCCTCGGCCTCGGAAATCACGGCCCAGCTGTAGTCCTCGGCCAGGTCGATGATCCAGTAATCGCCGAAGAAGGGGCCAAAGAAGCTCACTTCCAGACGGGCATTACTGTCCGGGTCGGCGATGCGGGCGCGGCCCTCGGCTGTGTCTCCGGGACCGGCGAGCCCGTCCTTCCAACAGCGATTGAGGACGCCAATCATCCCGTCCGGGCGTCGCGAGTATTCCGCTATGACACCGTCACAGCCGCGCTCGAAGCCATGATCCGCGCGGGCAATCTCGAACCAGCGACCCAGATAGCGATCAAGGTCGACCGCGGCGACGGTCTGTGGCGGCGTGTCGCCAGCCAGCCGGTCGCGCGGCGGCGAGGTGCAAGCCGACAAGGGCAGGATGAGCAGGGCAAGCAGAATGGCAGGCGCGCGCATGACAGGCTCCAAGGGTTGCGACCTTCGGGGAGATGGCGCATTGGATCGCCCGATCAAGGCCTGCACGCCAATCCCGTCAGAGCACGGGCGGCGTGGCCTCAGGCGTCGTCATACACGTCCGCTTCGATCACCGCGTCCAGGCCCAGTTCGAGATAATCGCCGAGCATGGGCGCGCCGAGCAGGTAATCCTCGGTCGGGCCGCTGCGGCGGCTGCGGGCCTCCCGGACGGCGCGGTGGAAGTCGCGACCGTCGTAGTCGCCGCGACCAATCCAGTAGAGCGCCACCAGATCGGCCTGGGCCTCCTCGTCGAGCGAGCCCAGCCAGTCCTCGATTTCCGTGCGGATCGGATCGACCTCCCCGGTCAGCAGGTTCTCGACCGCATCGGTCTCGCCACTGTCCGGATCCCTCTCGAAATCGTCGATCTGTTCCTTGCTGTCATAGGCGCGGGCCCGGTCTATCAGGGAGCGCACCATTTTTTCTGCGATGTTCATGACCTTGCCTTTCCAAGCTTGCCAAACTGAACGCGACGCAACGGTTTGACGGTAGCACAAGACGGGGTCCCTGTGACGGGCGATCGGGTCGTCCGGCCTGCGACGGTTCAGCGCGTCTGCGCCCCAGCCCGGTCAAGACTTGGTTAAGGCGGCGGGTGCACACTCCGGGCGTCATTTGATTCCCTTGTCGCCATTGCGAGAGACCATGTCCGGCAGTTTCGACCGCATCCGCGTCCTGATCGTTGAGGACAATGCGCACATGTCGACCATCCTGCGTACCATCCTGCAGGGGTTCGGCGTGCGCACGATCGTGGAAGTGCGCGATGCCGCCGATGCCTTTGAGACAATGCGTGACGTCAATCCGGATTTTGCCCTGGTCGACTACATGCTGGGCGATCTGAACGGGCTGGAATTTACCCGGCTTGTGCGCACCGCGTCGGACAGTGCCAACAAGTATCTGCCCATCGTCATGGTCACCGGTCACACGGACCGCTCCAAGGTGATCGAGGCGATCAATGCCGGTGTGAATGAATATCTCGCCAAGCCGGTCCGCCCGGTTGATCTTTTCCACCGCATCTCGGCGCTGATCGAGCGGCCGCGCCGCTTCATCAAGGCCCCGACCTATTTCGGACCGGACCGCCGCCGCCGCCAGGACCCGCGCTATGCCGGCCCGTGGCGCCGCGATGGTGATGACGAGAAGTCATCCGCGAGCTGACACCCGCCCCGTCGCATCAGGCTAATCGACCGCCCGGTCCGTCACGAGGACCACACAGGTGGGTTGGTCGCCCATCGCCTGCTCCAGTTCGACAGCGACGGTTACAGCCCTCAGCTCTGAATCATCGACCGTGCAGGTGACGGACGTGTCGGGCGCCCACTCGAATTCGATCCGGATCGTGTCGCCATAGGGCAGCAGGAAGGTGATGATGCCGCTCAGCGCGTCATCGGGGTTGATACTTCCGGCGCTGTAGAAAGCCGTCTGGTGAGGCTCGATGGCGGTCCCCGCCAAGGGCGGCTGGCCCCATTCCCCGCTGGTCAGCTCGGTGAAGCCGAGCTCCAGGGGATTCTCACTGTTCGACTGGATATCGAAGCTCAGGCTGCGCGCAAACTCTTCCTGCAGGCGTTTGGCTTGCACCGGTTTGGGCGTGTCCGGACCCGCTGTTGGCGCTTCGGCCTGGGCGAGCGGTGTGGACGACAAGGCGATGGCAAGGGCGAGCATGGACAACATGGGGATCTCTCTTTGTTTGGAGCCCGGAAGGCTTGCATGTCTGCCGCTAAATCTTCCTGAACCGACGTCCATTGGCTGGACGCGGCGTGCGGTCAGCTTCCCTCAAGCGCTGTCTGTTCGACCTCGACCCGCCGGTAAACCGAAAACACGATCACGGCCTCTTCCGCTCCGACCGCCTTGCGCTTGCGGATAATGGTCGAGAAATCGGCATTATTGACCAGCAGGTCCGGGCCGAGACGGGTCAATTCCTCACGCAGGACAAGCGCTGTGTCGCAACTGAGCGGGGCGCCGCACCCGGAGCGGCAGGCGATGGCATCGGCCTCGCTCAACAAGGCCTGCATGCGCTGAGCCGCGACCGGATCTCCGACCAGGGCACGCCCATAGGCATCGAAACGGACCTCGTCGAGATGATAGAGAATTCCCCACTCGCTCTGCATGTGGCTCTCCGCACAACACGCCCTGAGTGTACCCGTTTTGTTCCGTCGCTTCAAGCGGCAAGCCGCGAAGGTGTCAAAGGGCGGCGAGGGCCGCCTTGATCTCGGCCTCGGTCGAGCACCAGCTCGTGACGAAGCGGGCGGACCCGTCCGGCCATTGGTAGAATTGGGCGCCGGCCTTGCGCAGCCGGGTGGCGAGGGCGTCGTCCAGACGAACGAAGATTTCATTGCCGTCGACCGGGTGCAGGACGTCTGCGCCGTTCCGGGCGGCAAAACCATCGGCCAGTGCCCGTGCCCGGGCATTCGCCGTGCGCGCGAGATCGAGCCAGAGATCATCCTTCAGCCAGGCTTCGAACTGGGCCGCCATGAAACGCATTTTCGGCGCCATGTGCCCGGCCCGTTTCTGACGCGCCTGCAGCTCCTCAAACCGGTCCATGACCGAGGGGAAGAGGATGACGGCCTCGGCGCCCAGGGCACCATTCTTGGTGGCGCCGAAGCAGAGTGCGTCGACACCGGCCTTCCAGGTCAGCTCGGCCGGGCTGCAGCCGAGTGTGACCAGGGCATTGGCGAAGCGGGCGCCGTCCATATGGACGAAAGCGGGGCGTTCCTTGACCCGGCGGGCGCGGTCTTTAACCTCGGACGGCGTGTAGGCCGTACCGCTTTCGCTCAGATTGGACAGGGACAATACCCGCACCGGGCTGGTGTGGACGAATCCTTCGGGGATCTCGCCCAGCGCCCGATCAAGCGCGCCCAGGCTGATCTTGGCATGATCGCCTTGCAGCGGGATCAGCTTGCCGCCTCCGGTGAAGAATTCCGGCGCCCCGCGCTCATCGCGATGAATATGCGCCTCATCATGGCAAAGAATGGCGCCGTGGGACGGACACAGGACGGACAGGGCCAGCGCATTCGACGCCGTGCCCGAGACCGCAAAGAGGACTTTCAGATCGGTCTCGAAAATCTCCTTCAGCCGCGCCTCGACCCGGGCCGAGATCGGGTCGGCACCGTAGGACGGAGCGAAATCGCGATTGGCCGCTGACAGCGCGTCGATCAGATCAGGATGGGCGGGGGCGGTGGTGTCGGAGAGGAAATTCATTCCCGTAATGGACAGATCAAGCCACGCCGCGTCAATCGCCGAAGGCGGGGTCCGGCACAAGCGGCGGCAGGGTGTCGCGCATCTGGTCAGCCGAGGACGTGAAACGGGCAGACGGATCGGCCAAGGTCGGCTGGCCACCCAGATCACGGCCGGGAAAACCGTTTCGTGCGAATAGCGCCTGGATCTGCTCCGCGGTCATCTGCGCCATGGCGGCGCGACCGCGGGCGATATTCTCCTCGCTGGCATATTGCAGCATGGGCAGGCCATCGCTGGCCATGAAAGGCGTGCAAGCCAAGGCTCGACGATTGGCATCTGATGTCGACTGGCAAAAGACCGAGCGAACGGCATATTCAGTACCACCGCCACCGCCCGGGAAGGGTATGGCCGCCCGGTCATCATTGAAGGGATTGGTGTCGCTGAGAATGTTTGGCGCTTCGTCGCCACCGGCGGGCTCAGGGCTGACCTCGGCCAAGTGTTCTGCGGCGGGATTGGCAACCGGTTCCGGTGTGGTCTCCGGCGAGACCTCGGGCGCGGCGTCGGGCTCTACCGCGTCTTCGATCTCTGAGACTGGTTCCGGGTCAGGTTCAGTCACCGGCTCAGGCTCAGGCTCCGGCTCGATGACCGGGTCCGTGACGAAGACGATATCGAGCACGTCGGGTTCGGGGGGGATCGCGTCAGGTCTCGGCATGAAGATCAGGCCGGTGACGATCAATGTGTTGATGGCAAGCGCCATCGCGCCGGCGGTCAGACGGCGACGCAAGGCTTCGGAAAGGGGCGTCAAAAACACCACGCCCGGTCGTTCCTCTCGCTCGGCCCCCGCCGTCACGCATCCTGCTTAGACCAGTGCGTGAGGTGTGACCAGACAGGCCGACGCAAAAGTGTCGACTCAGAGCCTTGCGGCGGGTTCGGCCCAGACGACATAGCGCTCTGGCCCGGGCACCAGGCTGCCGAAGGGCCAGCAGGTCACGAGGGCGAGCCGGGTCGGGCCGAGCGCCGGTTCGATGCCGGATCGTGCGGCGTCCACCACGTCCATGCCGGTGACACGATAGCGCAGCGGCGCCTGGCCCGCCTGCTCGACAACGATGAGATCACCCGGCCGGACCGCTTCGAGAAAGGCAAAATGCGTGTCGCGGTGGGCGGCGATCACGCTGACGCCCGGCTCACCCGGCCGGGCCGAGGCCCCCAGCAGTGTCGGGCCGAAGGCCAGGGCTTCACTGCCGCCATCCGACAGGATGATGGCGTGTTCGCCGAGAGACGGGACGGAGAGCCGCGCCACGGGCCGAAAATCGGCCCAGGGCCATGGTGTGGACGCGGACTCCCCGTCGATTGCGCGGGTCCAGGACTGTGCGAGGAGGACCTGCGCAATATCGGCCTTCAACCCCAGCCAGGCGCCTTGTGCGAAGACGAGGCATCCGGCGGCCAGAAGGCCGAGGGCGAGGCGGTGTGTCGGCCTGCCGATCACCACAGACGCTCCCCGCGGCGCGTGACCAGCCAGATCAAAGCGAGGATCATCATCAGGGCACCCAGTCCCATCAGGATCTCGCGCGGTGTCGCGGTCGCCGGCAGGGCCAGGCCATTGGCGCGTTCGGCTTCACCGCCGGCGACCGGCGCGGCGAGCCGGGCAAACAGGCGGGCGTCAGCCCTTGCGTGCTGAACCGGTGCAGCCTCGCGCTCGCGTATCGAGTCGAAATCCCAGCCTTCCGGGGTCATGACCGGGACATCGCGCGCTGCCAGCGGGGTGCCATCCGGACGGGCCGGCGTGACGTCGACCGCAACCAGGCTGGTCAAGCGAGAGACTAGGTCAAAGTCGAGAGCGGTTTCCAGCACGGCTGCGTCAATCTCGGCCTGGCTGGCGCCCTGGAAGCGGCTTTCCTCGAGGGCCCGGATCCGGTTGCGCCCGAACAGGGCGGCAATGCCCTGACCTTCGCGGGCATTGGCGAGCGACAGGGTTTCGCGCCACATTGAACCGGCCAGCGCGCCCTCGATGACCATCACGCCGTCGCGTCGGCCCAGCCGGGCGGTCAGGGTGACCGGTTCGCCATGATAGAGGTCAGGCAGCGGTGCCGGCCAGATCTCGCTCAGCGCGTCCTCCGGGAAGAGGGCATCAAGATCGGTCATGACCGGCCGCTCCAGGGCCGTGAACAGCGCTTCCATGCGGGCTTCAACCTCGGAAACCTGGCCGATATGGGTGAAGGTGCCACGGCCGAGGCGGGCGGCCCGACTCATGAAGTAGGCATTTGGCGCGGACCCGATCCCGACCGGGAAGAGGCGTGAACGGCCCAGGCGGTCATTGATGGCGGAGAAGAGCTGGGCTTCATTGCCGATCGCGCCATCGGTGAGGAAGACGATCTGGCGCACCCGTTCGTCAGAGTCGATGTCCGCATCACGCAAAGCGGCATTGAGCGCCGGCAGCATTTCCGTACCGCCCTGCGCCTCGAGCCGGCGGGCGAAGGCGAGCGCCCGCGCGATATTGCCGTGGCTGGCCGGGACCGCTTCGGGGAAGAGCTGGTCCATCGTGTTGTCGAAGCGAATGACATTGAAGTGGTCAGTCGGTTCCAGGCGTTGCAGGGCGGTGATGAGAGCCGCGCGGGCCTGACGCATTGATGCGCCGCCCATGGAGCCGGAATTGTCGATCACGAAAATGGTTTCGCGGTCGCGGCGCGCAATGGCATCGCTCATCTCTGCCGGTGGCAGGACCTGGGCCAAAAGATAGGTCTCGCCGTCCCATTCCTCGATGAAGAGGGCGGCGCTGGCGGCATGCGGGTCGGCGGGGCGCCAGGTCAGTACGAAATCGCGATTGGCCGGGATCGGGCCGGCGGCCAGCGAGACGCGGGCGGTCTCGTCCGGCAGGCGCTCAACGAGAGTGGCGTGATAAAGGCTGGCCACCTCGCCGAGCGTAAAACCGGCATCGAGTTCGGCGGTGATGGTGACCGGCAGGCGCAGCTGGTCGCGCGGCTCAACGGACGGATGCAGGATGGGCGGTGTAATGCGGGCAACGTCCGGAACGGCGGGACTGTTAGCCAGCCCGGTCGAGGCCAACAGATAATCGCTGCCCTGCGGAATGTAGCGCGGGGTCAGGCCGAGCGGCTGGCGAAGCTCGTAACGTCCGTCCGAATAGCGCGCAACGCTCTGGTATTCCAGCTGCACGATGATGGTCTCGCCCGGGCCGATATTGGCAACCGAGGTGGTGAACATGTTGGGGCGTTCCTGCTCCACGAGGCTGGCGCGCTGACCATTGCGGCGCGCGGTCTCATAAGTGCGGCGGGCCTGCTGGCGCTCCTGGATCTCCCCCTCGATGAAACGGTCACCGACCTGCATGCGCAGCCGGTCGACGCCGCTATCCTCGGGCATGGGAAAGACATAGGTCGCCTCGACCCAGGCATCCGACGGGTTTTCAAAGCGCTGGGTGATCGTGGCACGGACCACCGGGCCGGAAATGTCGAAGGCGATGTCGGTGGCGACCATGGGCGCGGGAATGTAGCGGCCCGGTTCGATCGTGCGGATCAGCAGCGCGCCCTCATTGATCTCGGAGAGGCGGACCAGCTGGCCTTCGTCAATCTCGCCGGGCGCCGGTGTGTCGGCCCGGGCATCTGACCAGAGCAGCAAGGTGGCGGCGAGTGCCGCGACGGCGAGGAGAAGCCCGAACCAGGCTTGTGACCCGGCTGTCTGGTGCGTGCGTGTGGTCGCCATGCGAACCTCCCCGATATGTGCCGGCCGCCCCGTTCTGCGAGGGTGTTTGCGGAGCGACCGGCGTCCCTGTCCACGGTCACGCTGGTCCCCGATCACGAAGGTGACAGGGCGGTAATGCGGCGATTGCGGGGAGAATTGGGGCGATGTCAGGGCGGGGCGTATCGGGGCGAACCGGGGTGAGGCATGCAGAATTGCTGCCCCCCATGGGCGATCTTGCATAGCTGGGGGATTGGCGTGCCGGGCGAGCGGGACTAGGCTTTTTGCCTCCAGCCGAGCTCTACCGGGACATCATCATGACCTTTACGCCGTCCGCCGCGCTTCAGCGCGTGAAACCTTCCGCCACGCTTGCCGTCACCCAGAAGGCACGGGAACTCAAGGCGAAGGGCATTGACGTGATCTCGCTCGGTGCCGGTGAACCGGATTTCGACACCCCCGACCACATCAAGGATGCGGCGATCGAGGCGATCCGCCGCGGCGAGACGAAATACACCAATGTTGACGGTATTCCGGAACTCAAGGATGCGATCATCAAGAAATTCCGGCGCGACAATAACCTCGACTACGAAGCCAACCAGATCCATGTCTCCACGGGCGGCAAGCCGGTCATCTACAATGCCCTGCTGGCCAGTCTGAATGCGGGCGATGAGGTCATCATCCCGGCGCCCTATTGGGTGAGCTATCCGGAAATGGTCAATCTGGTGGGCGGCACGCCGGTGACGGTGAAGGCCGGTATCGAGACCCGGTTCAAGATCAGTCCCGATCAACTGGCCGCCGCCATCACGCCGAAGACGCGCTGGCTGATCCTCAACTCGCCATCCAACCCGACAGGCATGGGCTATACGCGCGGTGAGCTGCGGGCCCTGGCTGATGTGCTGCTGGCCCATCCGCATGTCTGGGTGATGACGGACGACATGTATGAGCACATTGTCTATGAGGGCTTCGAGTTCGCGACCCTCGCCGAGGTCGAACCGGAACTCTATGACCGCACCCTGACCATGAATGGTGTGTCCAAGGCTTATGCCATGACCGGTTGGCGCATCGGCTATGCCGGCGGGCCGGCGGCGCTGATCAAGGAAATGGGCAAGGTCGCCTCGCAGACCACTTCCAATCCTTGCTCGATCTCGCAATGGGCGTCGGTGGAAGCGCTGAACGGCAATCACGATTTCCTCGCCGCGCGCAATGCGGCTTTCCTGCGTCGCCGGGATCTGGTCCTGGCGGACATCAATGCCGCTGAAGGCCTGGTCGCTCCGACACCGGAAGGCGCTTTCTATATCTTTGCAGATTGTTCCGGCGCGATCGGCAAGACAGCGCCGGATGGCAGTGTCATCAAGACTGACACGGATTTTTGCGCGGCCTTGTTGGAGGCCGAAGCCGTTGCCGCCGTGCCGGGCGTCGCATTCGGGCTCGAGCCGGGCTTTCGCATCTCCTACGCCACCTCCGACGAGGCGTTGACCGAAGCCGGCAAGCGCATTCGCCGCTTCTGCGCGTCGCTGCGCTAATTATAGAAATTATCAATGTCAGGGCCAATAAATCCTGATTTGAATTATGGAGGTGGGACGCCTACATAGAACAGGACGCCGCGGCATGGCCGCACGCGAATGACAACAAGGAGAATGATATGAGCATCAATATGGGTCTGTCCGACGCACAACGTGAAGCCATGGCCAGCGCTGTGACCGCCGTCCTGGCAGACACGTATGCGCTCTACTTCAAGACGCATGTCTATCACTGGAATGTCACCGGACCGCGCTTTCACGATCTGCACGCCCTGTTCGAGACCCAGTATAACGAGCTGTGGATGGCGACCGATGTGATCGCCGAGCGCATCCGCGCCCTCGATGTTGTCGCTCCGCGCTCCTATGACGAGATGTCCAGCGCCGCGGCGATCAAGTCCGGCGGCGAGGCCAAGGACGCCAATGACATGCTGCGTGACCTGCTCAAGGGCCATGAGACAGTTGTTGCCACGATCCGCAAGGCGCTCGACCTGGCCGGCGAGCATGGCGATGAAGCGACCGCGGATATCCTGACGCCGCGTCTCACCGAGCATGAAAAATCCGCCTGGATGTTGCGGTCCACAATCGGCTGATCTGTCGGATCGGTTCGTTGACGAGAGCCCCGGTGCCTGGCGCCGGGGCTTTTCTCTGGGCGCTCGGCAAAAAAATGCCCCGGCTCTGGGGAGAGCCGGGGCAGTGATTGTGAAGCGGGCCGGGGAAGCCCGAAAAAGATGGCGCCGGGTCCTAAAGGGGAGGAGAGGGACCCGGCGCGATGTTGCGCGCCCAAATGGGGAGGAGAGGCGCACAAAACTCAGATGGGGAGATCTGAGGAGCGGCTGTTCGCCGCGTCGGGTGTGTATATGGGCGATTTGCGCTGATGGCAGAAGTGCCATGGCGGCATGTCAGTTATGCAGAAACGCGAGGGCTGAATGCTTTTCGTCATGCATTGCTGCATTGTTGCCATAATTGGCCAGGACCAGGCGCAAAACCGGCGTGATTGACCAATTGACCCGTCTGTCAGCTCTGCCAGCGGCGCGCCTGTTCGATCAGGAAATCGCGAAAGGCGACAATCCGGCGCGAGCCGCGCAATTCGCTGGGATAGACGAAAAAGACCTCGAAATCCGGCCCGTCGAGCTCCGGCAGGACACGGCTGAGTTTCTGGTTCTCGCGGGCGACATAGTCGGGCAGGGCGGCAATGCCCATGCCGGCTTCCACCGCTTTCATGACCCCGTAGATCGTATTGACCTCGATCACCGCCGGACGCGGCGCTGCGTCGGGATCCCGTCCGGCCTTGGCCGCCCAGTCCAGACCCGGGATCGGTGCCAGCTGGGGCGGGCCGTAATAAATGATGGCGTGATCATCGAGCTCGGCCGGCGTCGCGGGCGCGCCCTTGCGGGCGATATAGTCATGGCTGGCATAGAGGTGCTGGCGCACGGACAGCAGCTTGCGCTGGACCAGGTCATTCTGTGTCGACGGCCAGGGACGGATCCCGACCTCCGCTTCCAGCCCGGCCAGGTCGAGTTCGTGGTCGTCCAGCATGAGGCGGATGCGGATATTGGGATATTCATCGTGAAATTCGGCGAGACGCGGCGCCAGCCAGATCGCACCCAGCGCTGTGGGCGCCGTGACTTTTAGCTCGCCGGACGGTTCGTCGCGGGCATCATGCACATGCGCTTCCGCGATCGCGACCTTGGAGGCGATCTCATGCGCCGCGCCGTAGAGGAGATTGCCCGGTTCGGTGGGAATCAGGCCACGGGCGTGGCGATGGAAGAGGGTAACGCCGAGATCGTCTTCCAGCGCCGCAATCTGCCGGCTGACAGCCGATTGCGACAGGCCGAGCATCTCGGCAGCCTTGGTCAGGGACCCGGCCTGCGCCGCCGCATGAAAAGTCTTCAGCTTGTCCCAGTCCATGCCCCGTCATCTCCCCGTACGGAATCGGTTTGGGGCAGTCTATCCGGAAAAAGGCGAATCGCGAGCCTGCTACTCGGTGCCGTCCTGATCCCCGTCCTGAACTTCGTCCTGGTCGGTCTCATTCGCGCCTGGCTCGCTGGTGTCGAGCGTTGGCAGGTCTACCGTGAAGACTTCGCCGTAACGGCCCTCGCGAAGCAGTTCAATTCGCCGGTGCTGCACGGCCGACATCAAGATGGCGGCATTGGTTGGCATGGTCGCGCAATTGGCAACCACGCCGGTTTGCTGGGTTTGTTCGGCATTGTTGAAACCGAATGAGGTCATGGTCGACGGGCCGGCAACTCCCGTGCAGCGGCGCGAGCCATTGATCATGTCCGCAATCTGCCAGTCGGACACGCGGGCTGACACGGGACGGCCTGGCTCGAGCTGTTCCGCTGTCTCGTCATTGGCGTAGCGGGCCAGGTGCTGACGCAGATCGGTCTCGAAATCCGGGAAAAGGACCCGGGCCTCATCATAGGCTTCGGAGACGCGAAGCTCCCTGTCATTCACTTCAACTCCGCGCAGGGCATTCACGAACTCCCGTGCGGTCTGGTCAAGCTGTTGCCAGACGCCAGCACCGGTATACGCCGAGCGGCGCAGCTCCGGACTGCCGACAGACCCGTTGAAGAAACCGTACATGACGCGCGGATCGTCCCAATTGGCGTAGACGATGTTGTGGCGGATATCATTCAGGCTCAGGCGCTGACCTTCGACTTCGAGAATCTTGGCTTCGAAGACATTCTCGTCCGTGCCGTCGGCCTCCATGCGATTGATCCAGCGGACCGGATAATTGAGCATGGTCTGCTCGATGATCGCGACATTGTAGAGATTGAACCAATAGGCCAATTGCTCGTCCCGATTGAGACGTGACAGGCCACCGATCTGATCCGGCAGCGCCTCGAGATCTTCGCGCTGGTAGGTGATGGCCTCCCGGTATTCATCGTTCAGCACGTGATAGACAACCCGATTGCCTTCATAGCGGTAGCGCGTCGTGTTGGATGTGTTGATGCGGGTTCCGGTCTGAACCGGGCGGGTCCGCTCCGGGTCGCGGTCCATTGGCGGTACGTTGAGGACGATACCGCGCAGGATCACGCTCCAGCCTTCGTGATCAATCACCAGATTGGAGTCTTCATTGGCCTCGGCGAAGATCGAGAAATCCGCCATGGGCTGGGACTGGGCGTCGCTCACCGGGATTGAGGCAATGGCAATCAGGGCGATGCCGGCAAGAAAATAACGACGCATGGGAAAGCTCCAGTCACGATTGCGCCGTTTGGGCGCTTGATTGGGCGCGAAACTAGCGGCAGCGTGTGACAAGACAAGGGGGACTGGCGTTAAATAAATTCCACCTCCCCCTCATCTCACCGAAGGCCTCAGGCGTTGATATTGCTTGATCGGCTGGCCGGATACCGCGCACCCTTGACCTGGTCAGCCAGCGCGTCGAGACGTGCGCGTTCCTCGCCGCCAAGGCCAATTTCGGACCCGCGAAGGTTGGACTCCAGATTGGCCAGCTTGGTTGTCCCCGGAATGGTCAGGATATCCTCGCCTTGACCGAGAACCCAGGCCAGGGCGATCTGCGCCGGCTTGGCATTGTGGGCAATCGCGATGGCCTTGACCTCTTCCACCAGTTCGAGATTGGCCTTGAAGGCCTCATCCTCGAAACGTGGCTGGGTCGCCGCCGAGCGGAAATCGCCCTTCGCCGGCTTGTAGTCGGCCGTATAGCGCCCGGTCAGCAAACCCCGTCCGAGCGGGGAATAGGCGACGAGTGAGGCGCCGATATCGCGAACACCCTTGAGGGGCCCATCCTCGATATCGCGTGAGAAGATCGAGTATTCCGACTGAAGGGCCGAGATCGGGTGCACGGCATTGGCCCGTCGCAATGTGTCGGCGGAGGCTTCCGACAGGCCAAGGGCGCGCACCTTGCCCTCTTCGACCAGCTTCGCCATGGCACCGACCGTGTCCTCGATCGGCGTCTTCAGATCGACGCGATGCAGATAATAAAGATCAACATGGTCGGTTTTGAGAAAGCGCAGGGAGTCTTCGATGGCGCTGCGCATATTGGCTTCCGACCCGTCGACATCGAGAAAGGCGCCGGTCTCCTTGTCACGGACGGGCCCGAACTTGGTAGCGATGACGACCTTGTCCCGGCGGTCATGGAAGGCTTCTCCGAGCAATGTCTCATTGGCACCCATGCCGTAGAGCTGGGCCGTGTCGAAATGGTTGACCCCGGCCTCGATGGCGGCATGCAAAAGGGCGACACCGTCCGAGGTTTCCACGGCGGGGCCGTAGAATTCCGACAGGCCCATACAGCCCAGTCCGATGGCGTTCACGAAAATGCCCGAATGTCCGATTTCGCGTTTCATCATGTTCTCTGGTCTCCCGCTGCTCGCCGCCGTTTTGCGCGACGAGGGTGTTGATGCCTGGCGAGCCGCTTGGCAGCTGGCAAGCTTGCTGCGTGTGAGTGCTCACTCACAGATAGGTGGCGTTGGTTACCCATGCAAGGGCGATCGGGAAATTATAGCGTCAGAGCGTCCAGCTGTCCCAAGCGGCATCAATAGCCGCCTCGATATCGGACGCAGCCCAGTCATGACCGGCTAGCGCCTGTTTCAGCATGGAGATCAGCGGCGGAAAGAAGAAGGCGCGCAAGACATTGGCCGGCAAGGGTTTGATCAGGCCGGCCTGCTTTCCGTCGCTCATCAGCGCCGCAACATGGCGGTAGAAACCTTCATGGGCGACGCCTTCACTGCCCGCGAGCGGGCTTTCGCCGAAGCGCTGTCCATAGGTGAAGGCGGCCGCGTCGGACAGGTAGGCATTCCAGACGCCAAGCCAGAGCTGGCCGAAACGGTCGCGCAGCGAGGCGTCCGGTCTGGTCTCGGCCTGGATGCTCTCGAAAACTTCCTGCTTGAGCTGCCGGTAGACCGCCACGAAGAGCTCGTCCTTGCTCGGGAAATGGCGATAGAGCGTGCCCTCCGCCAGCCCGGTCTTGCGCGCGATCGCGGCGGTGGTTGCCGCGGCAAATCCGTCTTCGGCAACAAGGTCGAGCGCGGCGCGCATGATGCGGTTCCGGGTCGTGCTCAGATCGTTCAGCATGACATCCGGTCTCCCGTCATGGCGCGCCGCAGCGCGAGGGTGTGGCTATTCCTGTGATGCCAGGAAGCGTTCGGCATCCAGGGCAGCCATACAGCCCATGCCGGCAGCGGTCACGGCCTGGCGATAGACATCATCGGTCACATCGCCAGCGGCGAAGACACCCGGAATGGAGGTCTTCGGTGTGCCCGGCTCGACAACCAGATAACCACCATCCTTGGTCTCGAGCTGATCAATGAAAAGCTCGGTCGCCGGGGCGTGGCCGATCGCGACGAAGAAGCCATGCGCCGGAATGTCGGTCGTGGCGCCGGTCTTCACATTCTTGATCCGCACGGCGGTCACGCCGGCCGGATCGCTGTCGCCGAGGACTTCCTCGACTTCGCTGTCCCAGACGATTTCGATCTTTTCGTGCTTGAACAGGCGGTCCTGCATGACCTTTTCGGCGCGCAGGCTGTCGCGGCGGTGCACGAGTGTGACCTTGGAGGCGAAATTGGTGAGGAAGAGGGCTTCTTCGACAGCCGTATTGCCCCCGCCGACCACGACGACTTCCTTGCCGCGATAGAAGAAACCGTCACAGGTCGCACAGGCGGAGACGCCGAAGCCCTGGAATTTCTGCTCGCTCTCAAGGCCCAGCCATTTGGCCTGGGCGCCGGTGGCGATAATGACGCTGTCGGCGGTGTAGGTCGTGCCGCTATCGCCCTTGAGGACGAAGGGGCGCGATTTCAGATCGGCTTCGACAATGATGTCCGACACCATGTCCGTGCCGACCTTTTCCGCCTGCTCGCGCATCTGCTCCATCAGCCAGGGGCCCTGGATGACATCGGCGAAGCCGGGATAATTCTCGACATCGGTGGTGATGGTCAGCTGCCCGCCCGGCTGAAGACCGGCGATCAGGGTCGGCTCGAGCATGGCGCGAGCGGCATAGATGGCGGCGGTGTAACCGGCAGCGCCGGAACCGATGATGATCAGGCGCGAGTGACGCGTCTCGGACATGGTCGAACCTCAAAGTCTTGCAGGGGCGGGGCCCCGAGTCGGGATTGGCCTTCTATATAGGCGGTTGGCCGGCAATTGCCTGCCCGCCAATGCAGCGCGCCTAGTCCGGTTGCTGTGGCAGCAAGGCGCGCACCATTCCGCCATCCCGGCCTCCCGGCCAGCTCATGGTGTCGAACGGGTCGTCGCCGGCTTGTCCGGTCGCGATCAGGTGAGCGGCATAGAGATGGGCCGAACGCGTCCCGGACCGGCAATGCATGACAACGGGGCCGTCGGTCTCCTCCAGCAGGGCTGCGAGCTGTGTGGTCAGTGCCGGGTCTGCCCCGGAAGCGCCGCCGATCGGCATTTCGACATAGCGCATGCCGCGTGCTTCGACCGCCGCGGACAGGTCGAAGGGCAAGCTGGCTGTCTCCTCCCGGGTGCGTGAATTGATCACCATCCGGGCGCCTTCGGCCGCCCAGGCGTCGAGATCAGCTTCGCTGGGCTGGCTGGCCAGCCAGACCGTTTCATGGCGAGCCACAATGGCGCTGTCATCCTGCAGGGTCATGGTCACTCCGATTAGGCTGAGAAAGGCAATGAACAGGGACATCAGGCGGCCCTCCCGGTCTGAGACGATGGCTCGACCTGCACGCGCGCCAGCATCTGATCGGCGACGCGCTGCGTTTCGAGCAGGGGGGTGTAGGTCCAGCGGTCCAGCTCACCCAGATAGGGACGCACGGCGCCACGGGCTTCAAGATCGGCATGAAGGCGGGCAAACTTGCCGGGCGTTCCGCTGAGCGGCAGGACATAGACCGGGGTGCCGGTCGCGCAGGCTTCGACCAGCATATTGGTCGATTCCTCGGTCACGAAGATCCAGTCGGCCGCGGCGAGGAAGGCGAAATAGGGATTGGGACCGTCGCCATCAAAATACCAGACCTGGTCCTGGTCGGCGAAACGTTCGCGGAAGCGGTCCCGGACGCGCTCGGGCGTGCGTCGCGAGACCGTGACCATCAGCGAGAGGTCGCGCGCGAGCAGCGAGTCGAGGCGGGTCTCCAGGTAATTCGCGGCCGCATTGTCCAGCTTGAAGCGTTTTGAATCGCCGCCGATCAGTACGGCGGCGCGCGGCGAGGCATACGCCTCAAGTTCGCGCGAAAAGGCTGACTTTGCGGTCGTCAGCATGTCATGGGTCACACGATTGGGCGAACCGATCATGGGGAGCACATTGGCGCCGGTCAGCCGGTCGTGGCGAGGTGCGATGACAAGGTCGAAATCATTGTGACGGGTCCGCGGATCCTGGACATAGACAAAGACGCAATCGGGAAAGATGCGTCTTTGGCGGCGCGCCAGCGGGATGGCCGCCCGACCGCAGCCGATCCAGATGTCCGGCGTGGACTCGGCGGGCAGGGTGACGAAGCCGTCCTTGCGCGCAACAACCCGTTCGATATGCACTGCGCCCTCGAGACGTGCCTCAAGCGCTTCGGCCAGGCCAAGCGCCTGATTCTCGATGCCGCGGCGGCCATCGGAAACCACCCAGATCGTCATGCCTTCATGTGCGGTGCCGGTCATGGTGCCAGTTAGAATGCGAGCCCCTTCCAGCGTCAAGCGTCCGCTCGCTTGACAGGTGGTGTTACGCATGTCACATCATGTGACACATGTAGCGTCGGAGCAGGAATGGCTCCGCGTCCGAAGCAGGAAGACCGCGAATGACCGCCACCGCCCCATCCCAGGCTGAACTGGCCATACTCAAGCATTTGTGGACTGCGGGTCCGCAATCGGCACGCGAGGTCCAGGACCAGATTGCCGCCCCGACGGGTTGGTCCTACTCGACCACGCGCACCTTGCTGGCGCGGATGACGGAGAAAGGCCTGGTCGAGCGTCAGGGCGTGCATGGCCTGTCCGTCTTCAAGGCGCGGGTCGAGAAAGTTACCCTGATGGGACGGCTCATCCGCGACTTTGCCGCCAATGTCCTCGACATGGATGGCCCGCTGCCGGCCACGACTTTCGCCAATAGCCGCCTCTTCTCCGATGAGGAAGCCGAGGCGCTGACCCGTCTTTTGGAGACCAGCGGCGAGGATGACTCGGGAGATCGGTCATGACCGGCTTGATGGATGCGCTTTTCGTGGGCGCCGCCCTGTCCCTGCTTTCGGGCCTGTTGGCGCTGATATTCGCCGACTGGCAAACCCGCCGCGGACGGACCGGAACCCGGCTCTGGCGCGCCGCTCGCTGGGCAGCCCTGGCGCCGCTCGTGCTAGCGCCGATCATCTATTTCATTCCCGAATCCACTATCGCGCCGATGCATGCGCCGCTGCCGGACGGACCGGCGACGTTCGGACCGGCCTTGGCAGTCGCCGACGCGCCTTTCGATCCGCTGGCCGCGTTGATGGGGATGGATTGGGCGCGGGTCCTGGTCGCGCTTTATGGCCTCGGCCTCGTCGTGGCGCTTGGCAGGGCTGCCTTGCGTCATATGCGGCGGGCCAGCCTCGTTGCTGGCAGCCGTCCGGCCCCGGACATGGCCCAGGATTACCTGTCCATTCTGGCCTCGCGTGTTGGTGTGGAGACACCGGACTTCCGGCTGCGCGACGGCTTGGCGTCGCCGATCCTGACCGGTTGGTCGCCCATCATTCTCGCCGATCCCGGCCTGCTCGATGACACCGCCGCCAGCCGCTACGCGCTGACCCATGAACTGGTTCACCATCGCCGCGGCGATGAGCAGGACCGGCTGCTCGGTGCAGCCCTGATGGTCGGGCTCTGGTTCCATTGGCCGCTGCGCCGCATCGAGCGTGAATTGCATGAAGCTCGCGAGATCGATTGTGACGCGGAAAGTCTGGAAGCGCTGGGGGGCGCAGAGCGGAAGCCCTATGCGGCGACGCTGATCACCATGATGCGGAGCCCGGCCCAACTGGTGTCGGCCTTCGGTCCCGATGACAGGAGACATCGAGAAATGCGTATCAAAGCCATCCTTTCTGGCCGCTCGGCCCGCCCGTCCTCGCGCCTGGTTGCCGTCCTTTTGGCCGGTGTGTCGGTTCTACCCGTCGCCTGCGCCCAGGCGGCGCTGACCGATCGCACCCAGCTGGCCGTCGATCTGAACAATCCGGGCGACAATCATGTCGTGCGCTTCCACGCAGCGCCGCATGGCGAGGCCAATGCTGATGGTGATCATGAGCTCCATTTCAGCGACGAGCTCCACGAAGAGCACGCCTTTGGTCCGGACACCGACCTGCATGAACATGACGGCGCTGATGGTCACAGGGTCTTTCGCACGGAAGATGGTCGCACCATCATTTTCGACGAGGCCGAGCTGGACGAGGATGGCAATCTGGAAATGCCGTTCGGCGATGCGGATGGCAATGTGATGTTCATTCCCGAAGCGGGGGAGGGTGAAGTCGTCTTCTTCTCGGAGGATGACAGTGAGGGGCGCGAATTCGCTTTCACCGACGCGGCCGGCAATACGGTTCGCTTCGACGGCGATTACGCGGTCGAATGGCGCTCCGAAGACGGTAATTACGCCCTGCGTGAAGCGCCGGAGGCCCCGGAGGCGGTAGAGCCAACAACTGAGCCCGCGCCGCACGCCGATGGACACGAGCCTGTGCCTGCTGCCTCACCGGCTCCGGAAGCTGTCCCGTCCGCTGAAACCGAGCCCAAGCCCTCAGATGCGCCGCGCGCGCTGCGCCGCGTCGAGCCGCCGGCACGCGCCGCTTTCACCCATCCTGTAGCCGAGGGACGCGTGACCTCGCATTTCGGCAATCGTCCGGCTCGTCCGGCCGGCGCTCCTGTCTTCCATGGCGGTACCGATATCGCAGCCGCGAGCGGTACGCCGGTCTGGGCGCCCCAGGATGGCGCGGTGATCCATGCCGAAATGGGCTTCAACGGCTCGGACCGCTGGGGCAATACGGTTGTCATTCAGCATGCCGATGGCTGGCAGACCATCTATGCCCATCTCGACAGTATCGAAGTTGAGGTCGGCGATACGCTGGTCGCCGGAAATCAGTTGGGGACGGTCGGCACGACGGGTGCCTCGACCGGTCCGCATGTGCATGTCGAGCTGCGCTACAATGGCGAACGCGTCGATCCGGCAAGCCGGCTGACCGGTCTCCGCTAGACGCGACCGGCTCGGTTGGTTTCAAAAGGGGCGGCCTGCGGACCGCCCCTTTTTTGCGTCGGCGACTGGGGCTTCGACTTGCGGGTATGGCACTGATCATCCCATCATCCCTGCCATCACAAACACAAACCAGATTTTCAACGGTCGGGGATGACAATGGCAGAACGTGAATTCGATATCGTGGTGTATGGGGCGACCGGCTTTACCGGGCGACTCGTGGCCGAGTATCTCGCCGCCGAGCATGCTTCGGTCCATTGGGCCATGGCGGGCCGCTCCGAGGCCAAGCTGGCCGAAGTGCGCGATCTGATCGGTGCGCCGTCCGATACACCTCTCCTGGTGGCCGACAGTTCCGATCCCGCCTCACTGGACGCCCTGGCGTCGAAGACCCGCGCCGTGATCACGACGGTCGGGCCCTACCAGCTCTATGGCGAGCCGCTTGTCGCCGCCTGTGTGAAGGCGGGTACCGATTATGTCGACCTGTGCGGTGAGCCGGCCTGGATGCATGACATCATCGCCGATTACGACAAGCCGGCGCGAGAGAGCGGCGCCCGGATCGTGCTGTCCTGCGGCTTTGATTCCATCCCCTTCGACCTCGGCGTCTATCACCTGCAACAGGCCGCGATCGCAAAGAGCGGTGCGCCGATCAGCCGGGTGAAGGGCCGCGTCCGCAAGATGAAGGGCACGTTCTCGGGCGGCACGGCGGCGAGCTTTGCCGAGACCATGAAACGGGCCGGCAAACAACCGGAAATCATCGACTGGCTGAAAAACCCTTTCTCCCTGGTGCCGGGTTTTGACGGTCCGGAGCAGCCTTCCGGTGCAAAGGTCATCTTCGAGGATGATCTCAATTCCTGGTCCGCCCCCTTCATCATGGCGACGATCAACACCAAGAATATCCACCGCTCCAACGCCTTGCTGGATCACCGCTATGGCAAGGACTTCGCCTATGACGAGATGTTCCTGACCGGGCCGGGCGAGCAGGGCGAGGGCTTTGCCAAGATGATCGCCAATGACAAGTCGATGTCGGAAAACCCGCCCAAGCCGGGCGAGGGGCCGTCCAAGGAAGAGCGCGAGACCGGCTTTTACGATGTCATGTTCACCGGCCTCACCAAGGACGGCGAGCGCATGACCTCCAGCGTCTCCGGCCAGCGTGACCCGGGCTACGGCTCGACCTCCCGCATGATTGCCGAGGCCGGGCTGTGCCTGGCGTTCGATGTAGATCGCGACGCCACGCCGGGCGGCGTCTACACTACCGCCCCGGCCATGGGCGACGCCCTGATCAAGCGCCTGCAAAAGCATGCGGGTTTGACGTTTGCGATCGAGGGGTAGGGGACAATGCAAAACGGCCGGAGCGTGAACTCCGGCCGTTTTCTGTCTGCATCGTTGGCGGCCGGAAACCTACCCCCAGCTCACCGACATGATCTCATAGCTCTTGAGACCACCGGGCGCGTTGACCTCGGCGACATCGCCGACTTCCTTGTTGATCAGGGAGCGCGCGATCGGGGAAGAGATGGAAATCTTGCCCGATTTCACGTCCGCCTCGTCATCGCCGACAATCTGGTAGGTGGATTCCTGCTCGGTATCCTCGTCCAGCACGGTCACCGTGGCGCCGAATTTCACGGTGTCGCCCGACATCTTGGAGATGTCGATGACCTGGGCCCGGGCGAGCTTGTCCTCAAGCTCCTGCACCCGGCCCTCAATCCAGCCCTGGCGTTCCTTGGCGGCATGGTATTCGGCGTTCTCCGAAAGATCGCCATGCTCGCGCGCCTCCGAAATCGCCGCAATCACGGCCGGGCGTTCGATCGTCTTGAGACGTTTCAGTTCTTCGTCGAGGGCGATTTGCCCGGCGACGGTCATCGGGATCTTGTTCATGCGACCACTTATCTTCGGGAAAGAGGAGACAGGCTAGCCTCCGCTTTATTGACCATCAAGAGTAGGTCTGCAGCGCTTGCGGTTCAAGCGCTCCCTCATCGATGCGGCGCAGTGAGGCAATCGCGGCCCGGGCCGCCGAAGCGGTGGTGTAGCAGGGGATACGCGATTCAAGCGCAGATCGCCGGATGGAATAGCTGTCCAGATGCGACTGACGGCCTTCCGTTGTATTGAAGATCAACTGGACTTCGCCATTCTTCATGGCGTCGACAATGTGCGGGCGACCTTCAAAAACCTTGTTCACACGGGTCACCGGAATGCCGGCATCCTCGAAGGTCTTGGCGGTCCCGCCGGTGGCGAGAATGGTGAAACCGAGCATTTTCAGGACGCGCACGGGCTCGACCATGGCGGCCTTGTCGCCTTCCTTGAGCGAGATGAAGACGCCTCCCTTGCGCGGCAGGGCGATGCCGGCGCCGAGTTCGGCCTTGGCGAAGGCGGCTTCGAATGTGGTGTCGATGCCCATGACTTCACCGGTGGAGCGCATTTCCGGGCCCAGCACCGGGTCGACGCCCGGGAAGCGCGCCCAGGGCATGACGGCTTCCTTGACCGAGATATGCTTGGGGGCCGGGTCCTTGAGGCCGAATTCCTTCAGCTTGGCACCGGCCATGACCTTGGCCGCGATCTTGGCGACCGGCTGGCCGATGGCCTTGGCCACGAAGGGCACGGTCCGCGAAGCGCGCGGATTGACTTCGAGCACATAAATCTCGCCGTCCTTGACCGCGAACTGGACATTCATCAGGCCCTTGACCCCGATCGCCTTGGCCATGGCAACGGCTTCGGCCTTGAGTTCGGTAATCACCTCCTGGGAGAGGCTGTAAGGCGGCAGCGAGCAGGCACTGTCGCCCGAGTGCACGCCGGCTTCCTCGATATGCTGCATGACGCCGGCAACCCAGACATCCTCGCCATCGCAGATCGCGTCGACATCGACCTCGTCGGCATCGGTCAGATAGCGGTCCAGCAGAAGCGGCGACTTGCCGGAGACATGGACCGCTTCGCGGATATAGCGCTCGAAACTGTCCATCTCGCGGATGATCTCCATGGCCCGTCCGCCCAGCACATAGGACGGGCGCAGGACCAACGGGAAGCCGAGCTTTTCCGCTTCGGCACGCGCTTCCGCGTCCGAGGAGGCAATGGCATTGGGTGGCTGTTTCAGGCCGAGATTGTCGAGCAGATCTTTGAAGCGGCGACGGTCTTCAGCGAGGTCAATGGCGTCCGGTGCGGTCCCGAGAATCGGCACGCCTTCCGCTTCCAGCTCGCCGGCCAGCTTGAGCGGCGTCTGCCCGCCATACTGGACGACCACGCCCAGCAGCGTGCCCTTCTCGCGCTCGGTTTCGATCAGCTCAAGCGTGTCCTCGATGGTCAGCGGCTCGAAATAGAGGCGGTCAGCGGTGTCGTAATCGGTGGAGACGGTCTCCGGATTGCAATTCACCATGATCGACTCAATGCCCATATCGCCAAAGGCGAAGGCGGCATGACAGCAGCAATAGTCGAACTCGATCCCCTGGCCGATGCGATTCGGACCGCCGCCCAGGATAATGGCTTTCTTCGCGTCCGTCGGATCGCTCTCGCATTCCGCCCCGGTGCCAAAGGCGGGCAGCTCGTAGGTCGAATACATATAGGGCGTGGCGGCGAAAAACTCGGCGGCGCAGGTGTCGACGCGCTTGAAGACCGGGCGCACACCGAGCGCGCGGCGGGCCTTGCGAACCTCGGCTTCCTCGACTTTCACCAGCTGGGCCAGACGGGCATCGGAAAAGCCCATGGCCTTGAGGTCGCGAAAGGCGTCTGCCGTGTCGGGCAGGCCCAGCGTGGCGATATCCTCTTCGGTGGTTACGAGTTCCTCGATCTGGCGCAGGAACCAGGGCTCGTAGAGTGAGGCGCGCTCGACTTCTTCGACATTCAGGCCTTCGCGGAAGGCCTGGGCGATCACACGCAGACGGTCCGGCGTGGGCAGGGCGAGGGCGGCGCGGACGGCCTGCTTGCGGGCATCCAGATCGACCGCATCCTCGACACCGGGAATCTCGATCTCGTCAAACCCGCACAGGCCGGTTTCCATGGAGCGCAGCGCCTTTTGCATGCTCTCCTGGAAGCTGCGGCCGATGGCCATGGCTTCGCCGACCGATTTCATCGAGGTCGACAGCTTGGCCTCGGCACCGGGATATTTCTCGAAGGCGAAGCGCGGAATTTTGGTGACGACATAGTCGATGGTCGGCTCGAAGGAGGCCGGGGTGGCGCCATCGGTAATGTCATTGGCAATCTCGTCGAGCGTGTAGCCGACGGCCAGCTTGGCGGCGACCTTGGCGATCGGGAAGCCGGTCGCCTTGGAGGCCAGGGCCGAAGAGCGCGACACACGCGGATTCATCTCGATGACGACCATGCGTCCGTCGGCCGGATTGACCGCAAACTGGACGTTCGAGCCGCCGGTTTCGACACCGATCTCGCGCAGCACGGCGATCGAGGCCGAGCGCATGATCTGGTATTCCTTGTCGGTCAGGGTCAGGGCCGGGGCGACGGTGATCGAATCGCCCGTATGCACGCCCATCGGGTCCACATTCTCGATCGAGCAGATGATGATGCAATTATCCGCCTTGTCGCGGACGACTTCCATCTCGAACTCTTTCCAACCGACAATGGATTCCTCGACCAGGATCTCGTCGACCGGCGAGGCGTCGAGTCCGGTGCCGCAGATATGGCGGTATTCCTCGACATTATAGGCAATGCCGCCGCCGGTGCCGCCGAGCGTGAAGGAGGGGCGGATGATGGCGGGCAGGCCGATCTCGCTCATTACGGCTTCCGCTTCCGCCATGGAGTGGACGGTGCGCGAGCGCGGGCTTTCCAGGCCGATCTTGTCCATCGCGTCGCGGAAGCGTTCGCGGTTTTCCGCCTTGTCGATGACATCGGCCTTGGCGCCGATCATCTCAACCCCGAACAGGTCCAGCACGCCACGCTTGTCGAGCTCCAGGGCGCAGTTCAGCGCCGTCTGGCCCCCCATGGTCGGCAAGAGCGCGTCCGGACGTTCTTTCTCGATGACCTTGGCCACCATGTCCGGCGTGATCGGCTCGATATAGGTTGCGTCGGCCAGTTCCGGGTCGGTCATGATGGTGGCCGGATTGGAATTGACCAGGATGACCCGATAGCCCTCGGCCTTCAGCGCCTTGACCGCCTGAACGCCCGAATAATCGAATTCGCAGGCTTGTCCGATAACGATGGGGCCGGCGCCAATGATCAGGATGGACTGGATGTCGTTACGTTTGGGCATGGGCGTGGCCTTCTTTTCCCGTGTCGCGTGTCAAGCGCGCGCGCTCGTCGCGACCCTCCGGGGACGGAGTGCCGTGCGAGCGATCAGTTTTGGTGCTGAAGCGGGTACCTATCGCGGAATCGGCGCGATGGCGAGGGGTAAACTGTGAGAATTGGTGCTTTCTCGACAAGTTATTGAAACTGCCCGACTTCACCAGCTCATATTTCATGGTGGCGGCGCGGTGCCGGGGCGGAGTGTGTGTCGGCAATCGGAGTGGTGCGCTCTCTCCCGCCCCGGCGTGAGGGTGGGGCGGATGACAGGGCCAAACGTCAGGTTCCGCGACGGCTGGGGGTTGGGTTGATCACGGTGACGCGTCCGATTGCCGACACATGACGATTCAACTAATATCAGAAAAAATTCAAGTTAAACTTTAATTCAGGATCTGCGCATCATGTCGGCCAGCGAGTCCGCTCCCCGCCCTTCCGACCATCATATCCGTCGCCTCAGCCGCTTTCTGGTCTGGGGGGTAAGCCTGGCTGCCATGCTGCAATTGCCTGTCGTCTGGTGGATGTGGCTCTTCCCGGTGACGTCGGACCTCGTCACCAGCCCGGTTCCCGGCAACGGGTTTGGCGGCGGCGACCTGTCATGGTTCATCCTGCCCGTGCGGCTGGGCGCTGCCGGCCTGGCCTCCATCGGCGCGTTGATCACGATTTATGGTTTCTACCATTTGCGCAGCCTCTTCCGGGAGGCCGCGAGGGGCGCCTACTTCTCCGGCGCGGCCGTGACCGGTTTCCGGCAGTTTGCACTGGCCAGCCTGGTCGGAGCGCTCTGGGACCCGGCCGAGCATGCGCTGATGGGCGTCTATCTCACGGTCGCCAATCCCAATGTCCCCAACGCGCTGGAAATCTCGTTGGGGTCGGGCAATCTGGGCGCCATCGGCGCAGCGCTGGTTTTCTTCCTGATTGCCTTCATCCTTGCCGAGGGCCGCAAGCGCACTGAGGAATTGGAGCTGATCCTGTGAGTGAACAGGACACGCCGCCAGGCGAGATCATTGTCCATCTCGACGTCCTGCTGGCGCGACGCAAGATTCGCTCGAAAGAGCTTGCCGAGCAGGTTGGCGTCTCCGAACAGGCACTGTCCATGATCAAGACCGGCAAGATCAAGGGCATTCGTTTCTCCACCCTGATTGCCCTGTGCGACGCGCTCGAGTGTCAGCCCGGCGAGCTGTTCGAGTTTCGTCGCTCCGGTCAGTAGCGCGACTGGAAGCCCAGCCAGAGCGCGAGATTGTCGCGCGCCGACTCGACATGGAAGGGCTGGGATGTGTAGCGCGCCGCGAGCGCCAGGTCGGCGCCGAAAAGGCTGCGACGGTAGGCCAGCTCGGCCGACATTTCGCGTCCGGACGGGGTCAGGCTGCCGCTGCGCTCGGCATGGATGAGGTTCCAGTCTGCATCAATATCGACCGCGAGCCGCGTGGTCACACGGCCGCGTTCGGCCCGAAGCGGCTGCGCCAGGGTCAGGCCAAGTGCGCCGCCCATCCAGCTGCGCTCCGCCGCGAGCGTCCACGCCGTCGCGACCGGCGTTTCGGTCAGCGTCATGCCGGCGGGCAGGGCGGGATCAGCGTGGGCGACCTCGAGACGGGCAGCCCCTTGCCAGCCAGCCGGCAGGGCGCCGACCCAGTTGAGCGCCTGGAAATGCGAGTCCGACTGGTCACCGGCGCCGAAACGCCTGGCCAGGGCACCCCCCAAGGCGCGATGCCGCTCGGAGATGCTGCCCAGCTCGAAGGCCAGGGTCTGCTCGCCGAACGCCCAGGTGAAGGCGGCTGAGCGCGCGCCCTGCGCCTGGGTGCCGGAATTGCGCACAACAAGGCCGAACCGGTCCGATTGCCAGCGCGCACTGGACCAGGCCGCGCCACTGCCGAGCGCGAAGGTCTGGCCCGTAAAGGCTGACGGTGCGAGGACCGGCTGGCCGATCCCGGTGAGGGTCGGCGGTGCGGCAAAGCCCCGCCCGGCGGAGACTTCCAGATCGCCCTCGCGATAGGTAAGGGACAGCGCGGAAGTCGGGCGTGTCATCTCGGAGTCCAGCTGTGAGTAGGGATTATAGGCGGGGTCTGGCTGGCGCAGGGCGACATGCCCGGACTGGCCGATACGGGTCACACGCGCCGGCGTCATGCCGGCCTCGGCCGCCGCCTCGAAGGCATCAATCCCCATGCGTGTCGGGCGGCGCCGTTCAAGCTGATTGGCGACCGAATAGAGACGGTCATAGCGGTCGAGGAAGACGGCATCGTCAAACAGCTCGGTCTGCCAGACCCAGTCGCCGAAAGCGCCGGACGGGGCCGTCGTGAGGGCCGCGATGTCTGTGCGCCATTCGGACCCGGCCGACTTGATATTGGTCTGGCCTTGTGGGGCGAAGGCCTCGGCGAAGTCCGGCACGCCATGACCGTAGATGTCGTCAATGCCTGGCTCACCCAGATCGCGCGCGGTGTCGTAGAGGATTTCCAGCGCTTCCGGCCCGGTCAGATTGGGGAAGGCGCTCATCATCAGGGCGAGCGCGCCGGCGATATGGGGGCCGGAGAAGGAGACGCCATTGACGATGTTGGCGGCGTTGCCGTCCAGGCGAACATAGATGTCTGCGCCAGCGGCCGAGATGGCGAACTCGGCCAGCCGACCGGCGCGGGCCGAGAAATCGGCCAGCTCGTCATTCGAGTTGAGGGCCGGCACGACCACGATCTGGCCGCGCATGGCCGGATCCTCGGCGAAGGACACCGGAATCCAGTCGCCGACAACGCGGTCTTCAATCGGCGTGTCGCCGGTATAATTGGCAGTGCCGATCGTGACCAGCAGGCCGGCGTCAACGGCCCGGCGCAGCGCGGCATAAATGTCGGCACCGCCATTCTCGTAGGCGGATGGCGGTCGTGCCAGGGAGAGGCTGATAATGTTTGCGCCATGTGTGATGGCGTAGTCGATGGATAGAGCGAGATCGGTTTCGGTGTAGTAGGGGAAGCTCCCGCCGAGCTCGGTATTGGGCACGCCGCGATCAACCCGGATGTCGAGCAGCGAGACATCAGGTGCGACACCCTGCATCCCGAACCCGTCTCGGGCTGCCGCGATGACAGCGCCGATCGCCGTGCCGTGGCTGGAACCGTAATCACCGAGGGTACCGCCCTGTTCCTCCCAGATCGAGGTCGAATCCGGGTGTTCGCGACCTTGCAGCTCGCGGAAGGATGAATCGATGCCGCTATCGATCACGGCGATCGTGATGCCCTGACCAAAACCGCCATTGTGGTAGGCGTGCGAGACATTCATTTGCCGCAGCCCGTATTGCGAAAAATACTCCGCCGTCTCGTAATAGGCCGGCGTCTGCGGCGAGGTTGGTGTGGTGGGTGTTGTTGGGGTGGACGGTGACATCCCGCCGCCGCCGCCGCTCGCGCAGGCTTGCAGGCCAAGACCGGTTACAAAGGCGATCATTGCGATCAGTCGTGCTGATCCGTTTGAGCAAAGCGGCATCTCGTCCCCCAACTATCCCCGTCCAGAGCAGGCTCTGGATCAGCGACAAGCTAGGCAGGCTCCAAATTGCGAGCCAGTAACCATGGCGTGACCATTTAGTGAGCTCAGCTACATGAAAGATTGGTTAGAAATGACCTTCCGACATGGCGGTCATCAGGGTGCCGCAAGCCTGAGGTCTCGCCACAGCATGGGCTGGATGTCGCTTCGTGTGCCGGACACCCGCTCCCCGACCAGCCAGTGGGCGCGCTCGTGCAGGAGCGGGATGATGGCCATCTGGTCGTGCAGGCGTTCCATGGCGGCCAGGTAGAGCTGACTGCGGGCCGCCGCGTCATTCTGGCGCCGCGCCGCAGCCATCAGCGCGGCGAAGCTGTTATCCTGCCAGTTAAAATTGGCCGCGAAGCCACCGGGCGCGAACGGGTCCAGCATGAAGAAGGGATCGGATTTCAGGCCGCGATTGAAGCTGGCGATGGCGATGTCGAAATCGCCCGCATCGACGGCCTGGTAGAGATCTGTTGGGTAGCTGACGAGGAGCTCGGTATCGATGCTCTGGCGAGCCCAGTCATCGGCGATCGCCACGGCGAGGCGCTCGCCTTCACCGGTGGTGGTGCGGATCTGCAAAGCTCTACCGACGCCGCCTGCCTGGGGGGCCAGATCGCCATTGGTGATGACACTGCCCGGAATGACAAGCTCGGTCGGTGTTGCAGTGCCAGCGTAGAATTGCTTCGCCAGGAAATCGCGATCAATCGCGCGTGAAAGCAGGCGCCGCACGCGCACATCGTCCAGCGGCGTCCGCGCATGATTGAGCTTGAGATAGCGCAGTATCGGCGCGTCGAAACTCTGGAACTGGCTGCCCAAACGCTCGCGCCAATAGTCGATCTGGTTGGCCGGTGGCCGGTCGGCGAGGTCGTAATCGCCGGCGCGGAAGAGGCGCATCCGGGTGGCATCCTCGCGCACGCCGTCGATGCGGATGGCGGGGATGGCGACCTGGTCGGCGGCGTAGTGGCGGGGATTGCGGGTGAGGTCGAGGCTCATCTGGCTCTCCGCCGTGACCGTGTAGGCCCCGGCGGTGACGATATGCTCCGGACGCACCCAGTCCAGGCCGACTTGTTCGATGACATGGCGCGGGAAAGGGTAGAATTCGCGCATCAATGTCGAGAAAAGGCCCAGTGGTGTCTCCAGCCGGAATTCCACCGTGTGGTCGTCCAGGGCGGTCACGCCCAGCCGGTCGGGCGACATCTCGCCGGCATGAACGGCGCGGGCATTCGTGACGGCATAGAAATCGCCCAGCACGGCAAAGCTCTGCGCCGGATCCACGATCCGACGCGCGGACCAGGCGACGTCTTCGGCGGTCAGCGGGTGACCATCCGACCAGACCAGGCCCTCGCGCAGGCGGAAGGTCCAGACCAGGCCGCGTTCGTCGACCGCCCAGTCCTCGGCCAGCCCCGGCCCGACCGAGCCGTCCGGCGCGTATTCGGTGAGGCCGGCATGGATCTGCTTGTAGACCAGCGCCGCCGCGGCAAACTCGCCACGAGCGGGATCGAGGCTGTCCGGCAGGCCGCTCGTGGCGACACGCAGAAGGTCGGCGGGCGGGCCGGACCGGCCACAGGCGGGCAGCGTCGAGGCGGCAGAGGCGGCAAGCAGGGTGCGTCGGTTGAGCATCCCGCCATGATGGCGTGATTTGTGGCGGGCTTGTCCAGAGAAAGTGCGAGCGTTTCTTTGAAAAGCGGCGCGGGGCGCAGGCCCCGCCATAGGCCACTTGCCAGCCAGTGCGCCGTATCCGGATTGTCAGGTCAAAGGCCCGGAGGGCCGCTTCGCGGTTTCACCCTTGAGCTGACAATCCGGATACGGCTGAATGCCACCAAGTGATGTATGGGCGATCTTGCGCCTTGCGCCAGCCGTTCACAAAGACGGGTATCGCGTCGTCGAGGACTCTTACGCTCCGACCTTGCCCTTCAGCTCGCCCACGAACCGGTCAAAGACGGCGAAACTGTCTTGCGGGCCCGGAGAGGCTTCCGGGTGGTGCTGGACGGCCCAGACGGGCTTGTCGGTCAGCTTGAAGCCGGAATTGGAGCCGTCAAACAGCGAGACATGGGTCTCTTCGGCATTGGCGGGCAGCGTGCTGCCATCGACGGCAAAGCCGTGATTCATCGACACGATCTCGACCTGGCCTGTTTCGTGATTCTTGACCGGGTGATTGGCGCCATGATGGCCCTGGGGCATTTTTGCGGTCTTGGCGCCAATGGCCAGGGCCAGCATCTGATGGCCAAGGCAGATGCCGAGGGTGGGGATTTTAGCGTCCAGCAGCGCCTTGATGGTGGTGAGGGCATACTTGCCGGTCTCGGCCGGGTCACCCGGGCCGTTGGAGACGACGACGCCGTCCGGATTGAGCGCCGTGATCTCGTCGAAGCTGGCCTTGCCCGGCAGGACGGCGACGCGAGCGCCGGCACCGGTCAGAAGGCGCAGGATATTGGCCTTCACGCCGTAATCGAGCACGACGACACGTGGCCCCGCTTCCGGTCCGACCGCATAACCTTCGCCCAGCGTCCAATTGCCTTCCGTCCACTCACCGCCTTCGGTGCGGGCGACATCGGCGGCCAGTTCGCGGCCTTCCATGGTCGGCGCGCCGGCGGCGGCCGCCTTGAGGGCGTCGATATCGATATTGCCCGCCGGGTCATGGGCGATGGCGCACATCTGCATGCCGTCTTCGCGGATCTTGCGGGTCAGGGCGCGGGTGTCGACGCGGGTCAGGGCGACGATGCCACGGGTGCGCAGCCATTCTTCGAAGGTCTGCTCGGCGCGCCAGCTCGCCGGCGGCGTGATTTTGGCGCGGCTGATCATGCCAACCGCCGCCTTGCGGGCCGGTTCGGAGGCCGCTTCCTCGTCCTCGGAATTGGCACCGACATTGCCGACATGGGGGAAGGTGAAGCAGACGACCTGTCCGGCATAGGACGGGTCGGCCAGGATTTCCTGGTGCCCGGTCATCGCCGTGTTGAAGCAAACCTCGCCCAGAGCGGTTCCGGTCGCACCCGTGCCGTGGCCCAGGAAAACCGTGCCATCGGCAAGCGCCAGCGCGCCGGTTGGAGTTTGGGTCGGCGTGGACGTCATGACTGTGTCTCCAGGGGTCTCGCGGGGCACCATCACAGCCGCCAGAATCGGTCGACGGCAAGGGGCGGGTAAACGGGCGCTCTGCTAGACCCTGCGGCGGGCCGGGTCAATAGCGAAGCGATGGCGAAACCCGGCCTCCGACCACGCCTGCACGCCCCGCTTGCAGCCAGGGCGGGCGGCTCGCGATACTGACCGGCAGAGCAGGGGATCAGCCGTCATCATGAGTGAAGCCGTCAAAGCCTTCATTGCAGAGGGAAATGCCTGCCTGAAGGCCGGTGACCGCGACGGCGCCGCGCTGGCCTGGTGCCGGGCGCTGGATCTCGATCCGCATCTGGCCAGCGCCCACAACAATCTCGGTGCGGTCAGTCTGATGGCGGGCCAGCCCTGGCTGGCACTGCCCTGTTTCCTCAACTCCACACGCTTGCGCCCGGACCAGGCCGGCTTCTGGATCGGTCTGGCGCGGACCCTGGTTGAACTCGGTGAGCCGACCCGGGCGGCGGCCTGTCTCGATCAGGCGCGCGCCCGCCTGCCTGATGACCCATCCCTCAAGGCTGCCGCTGCGCAATACCCGGCAGACGATGCCATAAGGGCTCGCTTTGACGGTATGGCGGACCGTTCCGGGCAGACAGCTGCGGCGGATCAGCTGGCGGCTTTGGGCGAGGCGATCGCGGGGCGCGATGCGGAGCAGCGCTTTGAGGCCGCACAGGCCTTGATCTGGGTCTTGCCCGAGCGGCCCGCCCTCTGGATCACGCTCTCTCGTCTGGCCATGGCCTGCGGGCATTGGCAGCAGGCGGAGTTCAATGCCCGGCGAGCGATTGCGCTGGCCCCGGACGAATCCGATGGCTGGTACGCCCTGGCGACCGTCCTGAGCGACGCCGTGTCCCGCCATGCCGATGTGGACGCGGTCCTGCTTCGCGCGCTGGACCTGTGTGGCCCGCGCCTGAGGCTCGCCCAAGCCTATTGCAATCATTGTCTCGCCCAGGGTCGCTCCGACGTGGCGCGCGCCTGGCTCGACAGCCTGCCGGACGCCCGGATTGGCGAGGCGACCCAATGGCACGTGCTTGAAGCGCGGGTCCTGGATGCGTGCGGTGAGGTCGACGCGGCTGCAGAGGTTTTCCGGACGGCCCTTGCAGACGGTGAGTCACCCGCCAAATTGCTGATCGCCGCCGCCGTCTACCACGAGCGTGATCTCGACCCAGGCGCCTGGCTGGGCCTGTACAAAGACGCGCAGGCGAGGGGCGCAGATCTCGACCATCCCGATCTTCATCACGCCCTCGCCCGCGCCCTGCTGCGGTCTGGCGCTGTTGAACGGGCCGACCAGGCGATCAAGTTGGCGCTTGCCGGCCAGCTCGGGGATGATGCCCGGCGGGGTGCGAGCTTTGCGGCTGGCCGGATCGCTGACCGTCTGGGTCGCTTTGAAGAGGCTTGGCGCCATTTCGAGGTCGGGAATCGCCTGCTTGAAGCGGGTTGGGAAGCTGCCGGCCAGTGTGATCACACCCGCCCGCTGGCGCGCCTCGAAAGCCTGACCCGGCGCCTGGACGCGGAAATCGCGTCGGGGACGAAAGCGGCGATCACGCCAGAGGTGACGCCGGATATGGAGGCGGGCAGCGATCTCGCCTTCCTCGTCGGCTTTCCGCGCTCGGGCACGACGCTTCTGGACAGTGTGTTGCGATCTCACAGCACCATTAAGGTGGTCGAGGAAAAGCCGATCCTGATTGAGGCCTTGCGCTCGGTGGTTCCGGGCATGGCCGGTGACGAAACAGAGTTCAGCGAAGCCTGGCTCGACGGCGTCGAGGCGGCGGATGTCGGCGCGCTGCGGACGGCCTACCGGCAACGCCTGGCGCATCATGCCGGCGAGCCGCCGGCCGGGGTCTGCGTGATCGACAAGCTTCCCCTCAATCTCAATTGGGTCGCGGTGATCCACGGCATCTTCCCGGCGGCCGGTTTCATTCTTGCGCGTCGTCATCCTCTCGACGTGGCGGTGAGCAATTTCGCCCAGGACTTCGCCCCCAACAATGCGATGATGGTGATGACACGGCTGGAGCGGATTGCGGCCTTCCACGCGGCCAGCTTCGATCTCTGGGACCGGTTTGTGGCCTGGCGTCAGCCGCGCTGGGCGGATGTGGTCTATGAAGCGCTCATCGATGATCCCGAGACCGCCATTGCGCCGGTCATGGCGATGCTCGGGCGGGACTGGGAAGCTCAGCAAGCGCGTTTCTTCGAGACCGCCCGGGCCCGCCGCCGAATCTCGACCCCGAGCGCTCACCAGGTCACCCAGCCGCTTTATACCGGCTCCCGCGACCGCTGGCGGCATTTTGTCGAATTTCTCGACGGGGCGGCCTGCGCGCCCTTGTGGAAGCGGGCGCAAGTCTGGGGATTTGCAACGGAAACCGGCGACGCGGTCGATTGATCGCAAATGGCCCCGTGGCATTTTCGCAAACCCGGCATTCGATCACGTTTTATCTTCGGGCTTGATTCTTTGCCGCCGACGGAATAATTCCCGGCCCCTCGTTTCGGAGGCACAAGCCTCAGGCGTGAGTTGCCAGCAAGAAGGCCCCGCATTGTTCGAAACATTTGGCATCGCATTGCGGGCCCAGGAAAAGTTCTTCACACCGGAGATCTTGTCAGGACGCGCCAAGTCAGGCGCCCGGATAGGTTTGGTTGATACAATGTCGCTTCGTGAACGCATCACCACGGATATGAAAACGGCCATGAAGGCCCAGGACAAGTCGCGCCTATCGACGCTGCGACTGATCTCGGCTGCCATCAAGGATCGCGATATCGCCGCGCGCGCGGAGGACCGCTGCTCCGGCTGCGAGGATACCGAGATCATGACTTTGCTCACCAAGCTGGTGAAGCAGCGCGAGGAAAGTGCCGCGACCTATGAAAAGGCCGGCCGTCTCGATCTGGCAGAAGCCGAGCGCGCTGAAGCCGATATCGTGCGCGAATTCCTGCCCAAACCGATGGATGACGGTGAAATCGCGGATGCGGCCGAGACGGTGGTCAGCGAGCTCGATGCCAGCGGTCTGAAGGATATGGGGCGGTGCATGGGCGAGCTGAAATCGCGCTATGCCGGCCGCATGGACTTCGCCAAGGCTGGCGCCAAGGTCAAGGACCTGCTCGCCTCAGCCTGACCCGCCCCATCCCTGCCATCCGCCAGTCTTGCATTGAGGGCGTGACGCGCGGATCAATCGCGCGCATCATGTGCGGCTGATCTGTGTGGGGCGGATCGCGATCACGGAGTGCGTCGACCATCATGCGTCTCAATGAGGATTTTATCGACGAGATCAAGGCGCGCGTGCGCCCGTCGGACCTCATTGGCCGCTCGGTCCCACTGAAACGTCAGGGCCGCGAATTCGTTGGACTCTCGCCCTTCAAGAAAGAGCGTACACCCTCCTTTTTCGTCAATGATGACAAGCGCTTCTATCATTGCTTCGCCTCAGGCAAGCATGGCGATGTCTTCACCTGGCTCGAAGAAATGGAAGGGCTTTCCTTCATGGAGGCGGCCGAGCGCCTGGCCGGTGAGGCCGGTTTGCGCCTGCCCGAGCCGGACCCCGAGAGCCAACAGAAGACCCAGCATCGCAAATCCCTGGTCGAGTGGATGGAGAGCGCCCAGACCTTCTTTCTCAGGGCGCTGCGGACGCCGGCCGCCGAAGAGGCGCGGCGCTATCTCAAATCGCGCGGCCTGACCGGCGAGGATTGTGTGCGCTACGGCATCGGCTTCGCGCCGGACAGTCGCACTGCCCTGAAGGACGAGCTGATCACCGCGGGCGCGCCGATCGCCGATCTGGTCGAGTGCGGCCTGTTGATCGAGCCCGATAGTGGCTCACCCTATGATCGCTTCCGCGATCGCATCACCTTCCCCATCCACGACCCCCGCAATCGGCTGGTCGGCTTTGGTGGGCGCGCCCTTTCCAGGGAAGCGCGGGCAAAATACCTCAATTCGCCCGAGACGCCGATCTTCCACAAGGGGTCTTTGCTTTATCGCTATCCCGAGGCACGCAAGGCGGCCTCCGACCCCAAGCAGGATATTCGCGGCCTGATCGTCGCCGAAGGCTATCTCGATGTGATCGCCCTGTCCCGGGCCGGTCTGGAGCATGGTGTGGCGCCGCTCGGGACAGCGATCACCGAGGAGCAAATCCAGCTCTTGTGGCGCGCCGGTGGCGAGCCCGTCATGTGCCTGGACGGTGACAGTGCCGGCCGCGCCGCCGCCTTCAAGGCCGCCGACCGCGCCCTGCCGCTCCTGCAGCCGGGCAAGACGCTGCGCTTTGCCTTCATGCCCGACGGCAAGGACCCGGATGACCTCCTGCGCGAGGAAGGCGCAAACGCCCTGCGCGCCATCTTCCGCGAGACCCGGTCCCTGGCGGATCTGATCTGGGAACGCGAAGTCCTGGTCGAACCGCTGGACGATCCCGATCGCCGGGCCGGTTTCCGTCGCCGGATACGGGCTCTGGTCGCCCAGATCGCCGACACGGATATCCGCGAGGAATACAAGCGCGAATTCGACCAGCGCATGGATGCGCTTTTCGGCACCCGGGCGCAGTCCGGGTCGCGCAGTGGCCGCGGTCCCTGGCGACCGGGCAAGGGCGTTCCACTGGGCGCGAGCGCCGAGCTGCGAAACAAGCAGTCCAGACAGGGAAATCCGACGGCACGGCTGGGTCAGCTTCTCCTGGTTGCCGCGATTGAATACCCGGAAATTGCGGCCTCTCAGGTCGAATCGCTCGCGCTTTTGCGGTTGGGATCGCTTGACAGGCTGCGCGACGCCGTTCTAGACGCCTGCTCTTCTGGGCAGTTTGTGCAGACCGACACGCTAAGGGCCGAATTGGCCGATGCCGGATACGCGGCAGAGATGAAGCGGCTGGACGGTGAGCGCAGACCCATGCGGGCGGAACTGGGCGGTATGGAGGCGTCTCCAGAGGTGAGGGCTGAGGCTTGGAAGCGGCTGGCTCACGCCTATATGGAACGAAGCGAAGCACAGACACGTCGTGATGAGGCGCGTGCCCGTCTGGACGAAGAACTCAAGCAGGCGGATTCAGAACGCTTTCGGCAGGTGGTCGACGCCTACCGGTACGAAAGCTCTCGTTCGGAATCTTCCTGATGCGTATAATTCCAATTGCGCGCTCGAGGGCGGCGCGACAAGGGACGAATAAATGAGCAAATCGGCCGAAGCCAATGATGCATCGGAAAATTCGGATGGTCCGCTGCTGGACCTGACGGATCAGTCAGTCAAGAACATGGTGAAGACCGCCAAGAAGCGCGGTTATGTCACCCATGACGAGCTGAATGCGGTGCTGCCGAGCGAGGAATTCTCGTCCGAGCAGATCGAGGACGTGCTCGCCCAATTATCCGAAATGGGCATCAATGTCGTGGACAATGATCCTGACGTGGACGACGACGCTGCCGAAGCGCCCGCGAAGACGGCCAAGGCCGGCGCGAGCTCCGACGACAGTGACGATGATGATGACGAGGAAGAAGAGAGCGACAGCCGTGCCGTGGCCGGCGCCTCCAAAACCGCCGTCACCGGCCAGAACACGCCGACCTCCGCAGACCGCACCGATGATCCGGTGCGTATGTATCTGCGTGAGATGGGCTCGGTCGAACTGCTCTCCCGCGAGGGCGAGATCGCCATTGCCAAGCGCATCGAGGCCGGTCGCAATGCGATGATCCGCGGTCTCTGCGAGAGCCCGCTGACCTTCGAAGCCATCATGGTCTGGCGCGACGAGCTGACCGAGGGCCAGGTCCTGCTGCGCGACATCATCGATCTGGACGCCACCTATGGCGGCCAGCAGGCGGAAGCCGCCGAAGACGGTGAAGAGGATGAAACGGGTGAGGGCGAGACGCCGACCCCGGCCGGCGGCGCTGCCGCCAAGCCGAAATCCGACGATGATGGCGACGCGGATGACGAGGACGGCGAGAAGTCTTCCAAGTCTGACGATGATGAAGACGGTGAAGAGAGCGAATCCTCGTCCGATGACGATGATGACGACGATGATGATGACGGCGCGTCACTGTCCCTGTCGGCCATGGAAGCAGAGTTGCGCGATGGCGTGATGGAGACGCTGGACTCCATCGCCACGGATTTTGCCGCCTTCCGCAAGCTGCAGGACAAGCTGGTCGCCGCCCGCATCGAGGGCAAGGACCTCACCAAGCAGAGCCGCGAGAAATACGAGGGCCTGCAAAACGCCATCGTGACCAATCTCAACACGATGCATCTCAATAATGCGCGGATCGAAGCGCTGGTTGAGCAGCTCTATGCGATCAACAAGGAACGCATGGCGCTGGAAGGCAAGCTGCTGCGCATGGCGGACGCCCACGGGGTTCCGCGCGCGCAATTCATGGACAGCTATTTCGGCAATGAGCTCAATCCGGAATGGCCGACCTCGATGGCGTCCACGTCCAAGGCCTGGGCCCGCTTCATTGATCGTGAAGGCACGGATGCCGGCAAGATCCGTGACGACCTCGCCGATCTGACCCAGCGCGCCGGTGTGCCGATTGAAGACCTGCGCCGCATCGTCCGCACCGTCCAGAAGGGCGAGCGCGAGGCCCGCGTGGCCAAGAAGGAAATGGTCGAGGCCAATCTGCGTCTCGTCATCTCCATCGCCAAGAAATACACCAATCGCGGCCTGCAATTCCTGGATCTGATCCAGGAGGGCAATATCGGCCTGATGAAGGCCGTCGACAAATTCGAGTATCGCCGCGGCTATAAATTCTCGACCTATGCCACCTGGTGGATCCGCCAGGCGATCACCCGCTCGATCGCCGACCAGGCGCGCACCATCCGTATCCCGGTGCACATGATCGAGACGATCAACAAGATCGTCCGCACCAGCCGGCAGATGCTGCACGAGATCGGCCGCGAGCCGACCCCGGAAGAGCTGGCCGAAAAGCTCGCCATGCCGCTGGAAAAAGTGCGCAAGGTGATGAAGATCGCCAAGGAGCCGATCTCCCTGGAAACGCCGATCGGCGACGAGGAAGACAGCCATCTGGGCGATTTCATCGAGGACAAGAATGCTGTCCTGCCGATCGATGCCGCCATCCAGGCCAATCTGCGCGAGACCACGACGCGGGTTCTCGCCAGCCTGACGCCGCGTGAGGAACGTGTCCTGCGCATGCGTTTCGGCATCGGCATGAATACCGACCACACGCTGGAAGAAGTCGGCCAGCAATTCTCGGTCACCCGCGAACGCATCCGCCAGATCGAAGCCAAGGCCCTGCGCAAGCTGAAGCATCCGAGCCGCTCTCGGAAGCTGCGGAGCTTCCTGGATAATTGATCTGAAAAAGCCGGCCCTTGGGCCGGCTTTTTTGTGCCCAGTCGCCGACGCTTTTCTTCCCCACGCGTGGGGAAGTGGCCCGGTGCAAAGCGCCGGGTCGATGGGGCGGCCGCAGGCCGGGAGCGGTGCCCGCTTCGATGCTGCGCATCTCAGCCCCTCCGTCCCCGCCTCCGCAAAGCTCCGGCGCGGCCACCTCCCCACGGTGTGGGGAGGAAAGGTGCTCGCCAGTCGTGTGTCGGGTCGCTAGGTTGTGGGATGGAAATGGTAAGACATTGGTGAGGGGCGATGGATCACTCAAAATCTCCAGTTGACCTCGCATCCGCGCTGGACCCCAAGGTTTCTGGCAAGGCCGATGTTCAGGCCTTATCGACACTCGTGGCAAGGCAAGTTCTGAGGCTGATACCTCTCATCCGGCTCCAGTCCCTAGTGGACCTTCCCGGTTCAGAATTGATGGTCCTATCGTCCATTCGGGCGATGAATGCAGGATGGGCGGTATCGGTAGGGCTAACGTCCAATGGTGAGCGCGAAAACATACGACTTGCAGGGCTGGCGGCCCAGAAGATGGCCAATTTGGCCACTGACCCGCTTGGGCAAGCGGTTCAGAATGCCGCGGCGAGCGTAGCGTTTGCGGTTAGCCGCGAGGAAAGCAGCGACCAAGCGCGTCGTGAACTATTGGACTCTGTTCGTTCATCAAAGATCGCGATTGCCGAGTCAGACTTTGGCTCGCGAGCTGTTGAAGATTTTCGAATTCAGGAGCGGATTGACCTTCAAGCCTACGATGATGGCGTTGTTGGTATGGACTTTGTGCCCATGCCGCTTTGGCAGGCCACACCAGATTGGTTCGATGATTGCTGGTGGGCTCTGCGGGAGCACCTTTTGAGCCGAAAGCGCGAGCGTTGGGCCGTTTGGACTGATTGGTACGAGGCGAGGGTTCGCGGTGACCCAGTCAATATTGAAGCGGAAGTCGCGAGAGTATTATTTGTTCGGGAGGACGCTTGGCGGGCGGGGCCAAAGGTCGCCAATGCGCAAATCGCGTCAGTGGTGAATCAGATCCGCGGTCAACCTCAGACCTCGGAACCGTCGAAGGACGAGATTCTGAAATCGATAAGAAGGATAATAAATGAGGATGACGAAGAAGAGGGAGAAACGGCGAACGAGCAGGACGACCACGAATCCCACAACGATATCAGCCACGGCCTCGCGGAAGACGCGTCCAGTGCCGAACTCGCGAGCCGACCACCTGAATCCCCGAAGATTACCGACGAGGCGCGAGGCAATCGCGACGCCCCGACCACGGAAGACCGCCTCGGGCGGCGACCCTTTGCCCACAAGCTGGTCGATCTGGTCGAAGGTTTGAAGGCGGATACGGACGCTTTTGATTTCGCCATTCACATGCACGCGCCATGGGGCGTGGGAAAATCCTCTGTTATCGCGATGATGACAGAAATCCTGCAAGACGGCGATCGACAGAACGCCGAAAATTGGGCGGTGTTCACTTTCAATGCTTGGGAGCACGAACACCGCAAACTGCCATGGTGGCCCTTCTTGCGATTGTTGCGACAGGCTAGCATTGACGAGAAGAATCGCCGGGGCGCCTGGCATGAAGTCATTTGGACCCGGTTGTGGTGGTGGACGCGGCGTATCGGAGATGTCCTCGCCCCCATTCTGTTTGCTGTTGTCGCAGTTTCCCTACTTTGCTGGCTGTTGATCTCTCAAGGCCTGTTCGTCACGGACGCGGGTATCGATTGGCCAAAAATTGCCGGTTTGATCGCCGCTGGAACGACATTGTTCGTGACGTTCACCGCACTTGGTCGTCGTCTTTTATTCGGGGCAAAAGAGCAATCGGATTTCTATTTCAGCCTCAGTCGCAATCCTTGGAAACGGGTCCGCACACGGTTTCGTCACCTTGCCGGCGGCCTCGCCAGACCAGTATGCATCTTCATCGATGATCTGGACCGGTGCCAGGCCGAATACGTCGTTGACGTGCTGACCGGTATCCAGACCCACTTCAGGAAAGACAATGTTGTCTTCGTTGTCGCCGCGGATCGGAAATGGCTCCGAACAAGTTTCGAAACAGCCTTTTGCGATTTTGTTGGCAAGTCGGGACAGCAGGAAGACCGATTGGGTTACCTCTTTCTGGAAAAGGTGTTCCAGTTGTCGGTGCCTTTGCCACGCATTCCGTCCTACTATCGGGAAGCTTATATCCGCGAACTTTTGGGCGATGAAGACGCGGAGGAGCCCCCTGACGCGCTGAGCGATTCGAGGGGCTTCGATGAAGCGTTGAAGGTACGGCAGACGGAGGGGCGCGCGACCGCGACGCCCCCTGTTGAGACGGCATTGTCTGAAACTGACACGCAGGTACGGCCAACGGTACGAGAAGCCGCAAAAAAAACGGCGGATGCGCTGGAAAAGAGCGTTTCGCAGACAGAAACCCGCGCAGCCAAGCACAGGCTGCGTGATCTGATCGATTGTTTCCCGGCCAATCCGCGCGTCATCAAGCGCGTTATTAACGCCTATGGCGTGTACATGTTCGAAGCCTTCTTCGAGGATCTCAATGTGTCGGAAGAACGCCGCAACCTGATCGCGCGCTGGGCTATTCTCGAGCAATGCTATCCGGCCCTGATCGATATCCTTGTTGACCAACCTGACCTGGCCAATTGCTTCCATCCGGTAGACGCGGAACGGACGCCGGTTCCGGACGGGCCCGAGTTTCGGCAATTCTCGGATTTGAGCGCTGTTACGGCCTTGTTTGTCGCAGACGATGTCTTGCATCTGACGCCGGATGTCGTCCGTGAATTTACCGAAGGCCAGCGCGGCTAGGGCTAGCCCCTGTACCGCAACCGTTCCACAAGTCGCCCATGCCCCTCCATCGCCACCACATCCAGTCCACCGGCCCCGGTCTCTACGAAATCACCCACGTCGCCACAAACTTCGCACGCGAATATTCCGCATCCGACGGCCTCCTCACCGCCTTCGTTCGCCACACATCCTGCTCCCTTGTCATCCAGGAAAATGCCGATCCGGACGTGCATCGGGACTTGCAGGAATTCTTTCGGCGCCTGGTGCCGTCGGCCGATGATCCGTCCATGTCCTGGCTGGCCCACACGACGGAAGGGCCGGATGACATGCCGGCGCATATCAAGGCGGCGCTGACCCAGACCTCAATCGGGATACCGGTCGAGCAGGGCCGGCTATTGCTGGGGACGTGGCAGGGGCTCTATCTGTTCGAACACCGGGACCGTCCGCATCGGCGCGAAGTGGTGCTTCACTTTTCGGTGTAGTCGAAAACGTCAACCTTGAGCGGGTGCGTCTCCGGCGCGATCGGTCTTGTGGGCCGTGGACGGCCGTGCCGACCGCCGGATCTGGGTGCCCAGAAGGAGGCGCCGCATGGTTCGCTCGAGACCTTCCGGGCTCAGCGGCTTTTCGGTGTGGGCATCGAAGCCCAACATCGCATAGCGATTGACCTGGTCGGTCATGACATTCGCGGTGAGGGCAATGACCGGCGTTGGCAGCCGGTTCTCGGCACGTTCAAAGGCGCGCATCTCCCGGATGGCATCCTCGCCATTCATGACCGGCATCTGGATGTCCAGCAGGACGAGATCGAACTGGCCGTGCTGGAAGGCGGCGACTGCGGCAGCGCCATTCTCGACCATTTGCAACTCGACGCCGAGCTTGTCGAGATAGGCCTTCAGGACAAGGCGGTTGGTGAGATTGTCCTCGGCTGCGAGAATGCGCGCCGGGCGACCATCAAGCGTCAGTACGCCGCCCAACGTGATCAGATCCGGTGCGAGTTCGGCCGTTTCGGATTGTTCCACGGCGTCCAGGGGCAGCCGAACCGCAAAGCGTGTCCCCTTGCCGGGTTCACTGCGCACCGAGATCGAACCATTCATCTGTTCCGCCAGGCCCTTGCAGATCGCCAGGCCCAAGCCGGTCCCGCCAAAGCGCCGTGTCGTGGAGCTGTCGGCCTGAACAAATTTCTCGAAAATCGCTCCGCACTGCGCCTCGGTCATGCCGATCCCGGTATCGGTCACGACCAGCTCGATCTCCTGCCTGGTCTCGTCCCCGTCACTGCCTCCGTCCTCGACATCGTTCGTCGGACCGAGAGACAGGCTGACCTCGCCGCTCGCCGTGAACTTGATGGCATTGGCGACCAGGTTGTTGGCGATCTGGGACAGGCGAAGCGGGTCGCCGACGCGGTATTGGCCCGGCTTGTCATGGACATCGATAGTGAGGGTCAGCCCCTTCCTCGCCGCGGCGTCGGCATAGAGGGCAGAGACGCGATTGCCGATGATGGTGAGATCGAAGGGGGCCTGGTCGAGCTCGATCTGCCCGGCCTCGATCTTTGACAGGTCGAGAATATCATCCAGCAGATGCATCAGCGTATCGCCCGAGCGCACAATGATATCGAGCTTGGACTGGACATCATCGGCCAGCTTCTTGTCGGCGAGGACACGGGCCATGCCGAGAATACCATTCATCGGCGTTCGGATCTCGTGGCTCATATTGGCCAGGAAGTCCGACTTGGCGCGATTGGCCGCATTGGCGCGATCGCGGGCGCGCACGAGATCGGTGATGTCCGTGATCGAACCGGCCATGCGGGTGACCCGCCCGTCATTGCGGTGGGCCAGGCCGCGCGTACGGAACCAGCGATAATCGCCATCGGCACAGGCATAGCGAATTCGCAGGTCGTAATCCGTGCCGTGCTTGAGGTGGGACTGCAATGCGGCCATCGCCGCCTCGCGGTCGTCGGGGTGAATATCATCAGGATATTCCGCGGCAGCGATGTGTGTGGCTTCCGCTTCATAGCCGAGCAGGGCGCGCAAGCGCGGCGAATGGTAGATGATGCCCGTGGTCAGGTCCCAGTCCCAGAAGCCATCGGCCGAACCTCGCACGGCCAGGGCCATGCGTTCGCGATTGCGCTCGAGTTCATCGAAGGCGGCTTCGCGCTCCAGGGTCAACTCGCTCTGGCGGATGCGACCACTCAGGACGAGATGTGTGCCCATGCCGATGCCGATGGAGACCAGCACGCCGAGACACAGGATGATGATCGGGGTGGAGCTGAACTCCTCGGCGTAAAGCGGTGCAGCTGGCCGGATCTCCACCGTCCAGACCGAGCCCGGCAGTTCCACTGTCCGGGTGGTGTTCAGCTGTTCGCTGACCGGTATTCCAGCCTCGTGAATGACGTTTCCGGCCTCGGTCACGCGGATCGCAACATAATCGGCGTAATCCTCCGGGAGGCCACCGCTCACCATGCCCGCGACATCAAAGACACCGACGATCAAACCGTCGAAACGCTCATCGATGAAAAGCGGGAAATACCCCAGGAAACCGGTCCCGCCTTGCACGAAATGAATGGCGGCGCTGTTATTGGGCTGGCGGGTATTGACCGCGCGCATGACGGCGCGGGCGCGATATTCCTCGAACAATATGTCCAGTCCGACGACTGTTTCATTCCCGGCCAGGGGCTCTACCCATTCGAGCCGGAAATCCGGATTGGCCCATTGGACCGCGCGCAATTCGCGATTGTCCTCGACATAGGCGCGTGCATCAGCGCGCCACTCGCTTTGCTCGGCACCGCCCTGGCGGACCCAACGCCCCGCCATGCGATCAAGACCGTCGAGATTTATCTCGACGCGTTCTGTGAGATTGTATTGAAGATTGGTCGCGATCTCTTGCAGGTGAACCCGCACGGCGTAGTGCTCCTGCGACCGCATATGCAGGGCCAGAAAGGTGAAGATTACCAGACAGAACAGGGCCGCCAGAAGCGGCAGGAGCAAGCGGTAGCGCGGCATGAGGAACCTCGTCCGGTCGCATCACGCACCAGGCGTGGTTAATTCGCACTTTACGACACTGCGTGGCCTCAGTTGTCTTCTTGCCCGGTCAACAGCCGCTCATAACTGTCCACCAAGGCGAGATAGGGCGGCACCGGCGTGTTCTGGATGCCCGCGCCGGTATCGATCGCCATCTTGATTTCGAAATGGAGGTGGATGGTGGTCGCCGTGTCACCGAATTCATTCGAGACATAGCCGATCCGTTCACCGCGGCTGACCGTGTCGCCGGGCTCTACCTCCAGTGTGTCCTTGTCGAGATGGAGGTAGGTGTAGCGCACACCGTCATCGGTCATCAGTCGCACGGAATAGGTCCCGATCGAGGTGATCGTGCCATCGGCGACGGCGACAGCCCAGTGGACGTCATCCTGGCAGCTGGCCGGCCGGATATCCTGGCCCTGATGCCCGACACCGGCCGGGCACATGGGCGTGCCATAGCCGCGCGTCTCGCAGAAATTATCGCGCCACGCATAGTCATAATTGGCGGCATTGCACTGACCACCCGAAGGGCCGAGATAGCCGCCATACCCATAGACCTGGCTGTTGGCATAGGCTTGTCCGGCTTCCATCGGGAAGCGCATGTCGGGCGCGTAATTGATCTGGGTGGTTTGACCGGTCCCGGACTCCTCTACCAGGTCGCCGGGCGGCAACCAGGTGAAGATATCGCCGGCCTCGTCGACCGGGTCCGGATCGGGAAGAGGTTCCGGTTCAGGATCCGGTTCGGGCTCGGGCTCCGGGTCCGTTTCCTCGACCGGTGCGGGCGCCTCGTCGGCAATCGGCGCGTCGCCCGACGGCGACGGCGTGTCCTCTATCGGCCACCAGATCATGGCGGCGATACCGGCTGCGGCCACGGCGGCGGCGAGGGTCAGCTCGGCTTCGCGAGACATCACTGACCTCCTGACGCCGGATTGCCGGCGGCGATGATCAGCGAGTCCGCCAGACTGCGCACATAGGTGTCGTCCCGGCAGCGTGCATCGGTTTCCGGACGGTCACATTCCACACTGATGGAATACGCGGCCCCGTACCGGTTGAAGCTCAGCTCACGACCAAATTCCGTCGCGCTGATGCGATAGCCGTTGGCGTCGCCGGCATTGAGACGTCGCGTACTCAGCGGGTCGGGGGCGCGGGCATGGGCCAGGCGTGTTCCGAAGACCTCGATCAGAAGGCCCGGTGCGGTGATGGAGAGATTGTAGAAATGCTCGCGCGGGAAAAGCAGGACGCGGGCATTGCCGTCCAGACCCAGTGCCGCTGTGCCGGGGATGAGAACGGGCAGGCCCGTATTGGCCACCCCGGCCGCTTCCGGATTGGTCGGGCGGGCAAAGGGCAGGGCGGTCTGGGCGACGGCGGCGACCGTCGAGGTGCGCTGGAATTGCCGGGCCTGGAGCTGGACATCCTCGGCCGCCTGGCCCCAATCGATCGCCATGGCGACCGGAGCATCCGGCTGGGGAATTTGTTGTGGCTGCAAATTGGTCGTCAGCTGTTCGAGCCGGGCCGGATCGATCTGGGCCGGATCAATCTGCGTCGGAACGGGTTGGCGCGTCGGTGCGCCGGTCTGTTGTTGCGCCGGCGAGGCTGTGCTGACCAGCAGCATGGCGGCGAGCGGTGCGAGTAACCTTGATCTTTGCATAATCAGTCTCTCCCCAACCAAGAGTATAGCGCTTTTTCGCACGCCTCGCATGAACCTTCGATGAGAGTGTGACCGGTGCGGCGCGCCGCTGCGGCGCGCGGCGTTCACGCGCTGGCAAGGGAATCGGGCGAGACCAACATCCCTGTGAACCGTACATGCGGGCGACAGGCGTTGAATTTTGCCCCGCTTGCCCGTATGTGCACCGCAATATGTTGTTGTTGGAGGAGCGCGATGCGCCTCACCATGATGAAATGCAAACTGCACCGGGCCGTCGTGACCCAGGCCGACCTTCATTATGAAGGCTCGATCTCGATCGACCGCGACTATCTCGATGCGGCGGGCATCCTGCCCTATGAGCAGGTCGATGTGCTCAACATCAATAATGGCGAGCGTTTCACCACCTATGCCATCGAGGCCCCGCGCGGCAGCCGGACCTTCGGCATCAATGGCGCGGCCGCGCGCCTGGCCCAGGTCGGCGACCGCATCATCGTGGTTGCCTATGCCGGGATGGAGGCCGCCGAGGCCGAGCAGTATGACCCGGTTGTGGTCCTCCTGGACGAGCACAACAAGGTCATGGCCAAGCCCCAGGCGGCCTGATCAGCCTTTCGTTTACTGATTGATGCAGAAATCGGCACTGACCGTCGCGGTGAGCGTCAGCTGACCCGCCGCGACCGGCGTGGAGGCGCCGTCATCCATGCTCATCATGCGGGATTCATAAACGGGCTGCGGGCGGTAATTGCTCTCGCCCATATTGCGGATGCCGCAGAGTTCGAAGCCGGCCGCATCGGCGAAGAGTTCGGCCTTGGCCAGCAGTCCTGCGATGGCCTCGCGGCGTGCGGCATTCAGGGCGTCATCGGTGTCTTCAGCGCCGAAGGTGACACCATTGATATTGTTGGCGCCGGCCGACACCATGGCGTCGATGACCTGACCGACAAGGTCGGTGTCCCGCACCTTGGCGCTGACCTGGTTGCGGGCTTCATAACCGATAATGGTGCGCTCGATCTGGTTGGGCTCGCGGCGGTCGGAATAGACCGGCGAAACGGACAGCTGGGCGGTCTGCATGTCATCATTCTCGACGCCGGCGCGACGCAGGGCACCGAAAACCTCGCTCATGGCCTGGGCATTGGCGCGCACAGCGGCCTGGGCGGTCTCTGCGCGTGTCACGACACCGGACGAAACCGTCGCGAAATCAGGCGCCATCTGCACCGTGGCGCTTTCCGACAGGGACAGGGTGGGCTCGTTTTGCTGGGTCTGGGCGAAGGCCGGCAGGCACAGCGTGGCGGCCAGGGCGGTGGAGGTGATGAGTGTGCGGATCATGGTGTCGCTCTCCGTGACGGGTTGATTTGCGGCGACACTAACACCGATGTGGCTGAGCGCACGCTGAACGCGCGCGATTCATTTTCGCCATCATGATGTCAGACCTGTAACAATGCCTGCCAACCCGTCTTGGCGACAGCGCCAAGAGCCAGTAACCATGGGCCCACGCTTTAACAGCGGGCCTGTAGCTCAATTGGTTAGAGCCGGCGGCTCATAACCGCTTGGTTGGGGGTTCGAGTCCCTCCGGGCCCACCATTTTCTGATCTCACGGCAGCTCGCTGCGCTCACGCCTCCGATGGGGCGGCCTGACCGGCCGGCGCGCGGTCGCGCTTGGGAACCCTCTGGGTTCGACCCAAAGCGCACCCCGACCATGGGCGACCGTTTTCGCGCGGTGTGATTTCCGTCGTGGCGGATGGGTCGCTTCCACGCATTCACACTTCGTTTTCGACAGCTACCCGCAATGCTTGTCTTGAGAGGCGGATATGGGTAGCTGGAAACCGCTTGCTTGCGGCGTGACCCGGGACAGGTGCGCCGACTTCTCACACAGGGGACATCATGTACCGAAATATCCTTGCGCTTGGCGCGAGCGTGATTGCGCTTTCGTCAACCGGATCCGTCGCGTTTGCAGACGACGACGCTCGTATTGAAGCGCTTGAAGCGCGTATCGAGCAATTGGAAGAGACCAATCGCCGCCTGCTCGAATTCCTCGAGGCCCAGGGCGCGTTGGAAGCGACGGCGTCGCCGCACGCCGCACCGCACGCGACTCCGCACAGCGCGCCGCACACTGCGCCGCATCATGCCGGACCCGGCCATGCGCCGGAGCAGGTCGCCAATGCGGACCATCATGCCGCGCACCAGGACAGCTATCGCCAGAATTTCGTCGGCCTCAGTACGCAGTACAGCTTTGATGTCCTGGACCATGCCGAGGGCGTCAATCAGCGGCAGCTGATCCAGCTCCAGGCCATGCAGAACGGCCAGCTGGACAATCGCGTCACGCTGAGCGGTGGTGTGACGGTTCTGGCCAACTACCAGCGCTCGAATTCCGACACCAAGTTCGGCTGGCTGATGCGTCACCCGACCTCGGCCAACCAGATCGGTGAAGACGTCTCCGAAATGGTCGTTCATTCCGCTCAGCTGGCGGCCACGGCTCGCGTCTCGGACAATGTTACGGCCTATATGGAATTGCTCTACAATCCGGAGCAGAGCTTCGGTCAGGGCACCATCACCGACCTCAACCGCAATCAGGTCCAGGTCCGCAAGGCCTGGGTGATGTATGGCAATCTCGACACGTCGCCGATCTATGCCGCGCTCGGCAAGATGGATACGCCCTTCGGCCTCAATGACACGGTCAGCCCCTTCACCAATTCGACGACCTGGCACTCTTTCGCCGGTCTCGCCTATGGCGGCCTGGTTGGCTACTACAATGACGGGCTTCACATCCGCGCGATGGGCATCCAGGGCGGCGCCCAGTTCCGCGCGGCCAATTCACCGGTTCAGGGCACCAATGTCCCGTCGCGGGTGAATAATTTCGCCGTCGACGCCAATTACACGGCGCCGATCGGTGCAGATGGCTCGATCATGGTGGGTGCCAGCTACGAGCATGCCAGCCCGTACTGCCAGGCCTATCCCGTTTTCCACTTCAACCCGTGTGCCGACAATAACCCGGCCTATGCGGTTTATAGCCGTGTGACGATGGGGGCCTTCGAATTCCTTGGTGAATTCCAGGAAACCACTGATATCTGGCCGGGATCGGCGGTTCCGGATCCGACCAATCCGCTCAGCGTTTTCGAAGCACGCGAGACCTCCTCCTGGGCTTTGGGCGGCCGCTACTCCATGGACATCGGTGCAGAAAGCCCGCTCGACGTCTCGCTCGAGTTCAGCCGCTTCCGCGCGGGTGATGACGGCGCACCCTGGGAGCGCCAGGACCAGTATGTCGCTGGCCTGTCCTACTTCCTCGCACCGGGTGTGAACATGTTCGGCGAGTACATCCACACCGATGGCTGGGTCCCGCTCAACTTCCTCAGCGGCGGCAATTTCCCGGACGGTTCGACCTGGTCCGAGCGGGATGCCACGACGGATATCCTGACCTTTGGTGTCCAGGCCACTTTCTAGGAAATCAAGACCGGAAATGGCGAGTGAGCGCCGTCCCGCTTTGGGGCGGCGCATCTCGATCCTCACCTGAAAAGCGCGTCACAATCAAAGGTAAGATATCTTCCAGAGCACACGGATTTGTTAACCCTGGCAGGCTATATTCCGACCCGATTGAGGAGGGATCGCGCGATATGCTGTGGAAACAGATCGACCGTTGGACGGGTGCTGATCCGCTCGTCGATTTCGATTATGCCATCAAAGCGCGTATCGCCGTCGCCTATTCAGCGATCTTTACCTTGATGGGCCTGGTCAATGCCGGCGTGCTCGCATTTGTTCTCGATGGCCGCCCGGGCATGGCGGAACTCGGTCTGGCGTCAGCCATGCTTGCCGGGATTGTGGGCGTCACGGGTCTGAAGCTCCGCCGACCGGACGCCACGATCGCGATCATGATCCTGCTCGCCTCGATCGTCCTGTTCGCTGCGGCCTGGGCCAATCGCGGCTCCTTCCCGCCTGCCACACTTTACCTGCCCGGTATTGTCCTCGGGGCCTATATCGCCTGGGGGGCACGGGCAGCCCTGTTCGCGGTCATACCGCTTGCCGCCTATTTCGGCCTGATCATGAGCAACGCACATGTAACAGAGGGCGGGCGCCTCGGCTTCAATCCGTCCGAATTGCTCGACATGCTGGTTGCTGCCGGCGCCCTGTCCTGCGTCTGGATTGTCCTGTTCGGGTCCAGCTTCCGGTCGGCGACGACGGATGCACAGCGCGCCTTGGCCTCGGCCAACCAACAGCTGGAAACGGCCCTGATCGCGGCCCAGCAGGCCAATCGCGCAAAGTCGGATTTCATTGCCAATATGAGCCATGAGGTCCGAACCCCGCTCAATGGCGTTCTGGGCATGACGAATGTATTGCAGGCCGATCCCAGTCTCACAGATGATCACCGACGCAGCCTCGAGCTGATCGATGACAGCGGCAAGGCGCTGCTTGAATTGCTGAATGACATTCTCGATTTGTCCAAGATCGAAGCCGACGCGCTCGAACTCGAGAATCGTGAGTTCGATCTGGCGGAACTGATCCGCAACATGACCGATCACTGGCGACCGCAGGCCGAGAGCAAAGGCGTGGTGCTGACAGTACAAAACCAGCTTGGTGTCCCGTGCTTTGTGAAAGGGGACCCGGTCCGGCTGCGGCAGGTCGTCAATAACCTGCTCAGTAATGCCGTAAAGTTCACGCATTCTGGCCGGATCAGCGTCTCGCTGGCGACGGTCGGCGAGGTGCGCGATGGCAAGACGCGGGTCCGCCTGTCGGTTCGCGATACCGGCATCGGAATTCCCGGAAACAAGCAGGACAAGATTTTCGACCCCTTCAATCAGGTCGATGCGTCGGTAACGCGCCGCTATGGCGGTACCGGGCTGGGCCTTGCCATCTGCCGCCGCCTGGTGACAAAGATGGGCGGCAAGATCACGCTCTCCAGCAAAATGGGGCGCGGCTCCACCTTTGCCGTGGACGTGCCGCTGGAGCGCCTCACCGCATCCGAACCGGAAACCGCCAAACCTGATCCGGCCTCCACCAAACCCGTCGAGGCTGCGGGCCGTGTGCTGGTTGTGGATGACGTCATGACGAACCAGCTCGTGCTCAAGGCCATGGTTCAGCAGGTGGTGAAAGCCGACGAGCTGGTTGTGGACTGCGCCGCGAGTGGTCGCGAAGCGGTCAACAAGGCGACCTCGCTTGCCTATGACGTAGTATTGATGGACATCCAGATGCCCGAAATGGACGGGGTGAGCGCGATGCAATGCATTCGCGAAACCCGCAAGTCCGCCGATGCCCGCATCATTGCGGTCACCGCGCTGGCATCGGATGATCACCGCCGCGAATTCCTCGCCGCCGGATTTACCGACTATCTGCCCAAACCGGTCCAGATCGCCGAATTGCGCCGCGTGCTGGAAAGCGCGCTGGTGACCGATCGCCGCGATGAAGCACCGACCGGTGACGAAAGCCGAATGTCGAACGGCTGACGGTCAGATTTCCGCGACGATCAATTGCGGTCCGCCCTCGGCGAGAGCGTGTTTCAACGCATTATCGAATTCGCCGGCAGTCCGCGCGCGTTGGCCGGGAACGCCGAACCCTTCCGCCAGCTTGACCCAGTCCATCTTGGGATTGTCCAACGACAGCATCTGCTGGGCGGCCGGGCCGGGATTGCCAGCGCCGACCCGCGCCAGTTCGACATTCAGGACCAGGTAGGAGTGATTGGCGAAGACGACATTGATGACATTCTGCTTCTCGCGGGCCTGGGTCCACAGGGCCTGCAGCGTATAGGCCGCCGCCCCGTCACCGCACAGGGCGAAGACCTGCCTGTCCGGGCAGGCGAGGGCCGCGCCCACAGCCTGCGGCATGCCCGAGCCGATCGCCCCTCCGGTCAGGCATAGCCAGTCGTGGCGTGGGCCATGAGTGATCCAGGGAAAGACGCCCATGCCGGATGTCGTCGCATCATCGCAAATGACGGAATCCTCCGGCATGTGGCGCAGGAGGGAAATGCCGACATAGCCGGGGTTGAGGGCTTCATCGGGGAAGAGTTTGGGCGCTTGCGACAATTCCGGCAGATCGAGCTTGGTCCCTGCGACGTCCAGCTCGTCAGCCAGCGCTTCGAGCGCGCCGATCACGTCATCGGCCGGGCCGGCGAGGTGCTCGGTGCGGGTTCCCGGCGGGGTCAATTCACTCGGCTGGCCTGGATAGGCAAAGAAGGCGACCGGTGGTTTCGAACCCGCAATCACGATCAGGTCGGCGCCGCCGAGTTCCTCGAGCGCCTGTTCGCCGAAATAGCCGAGCCGCTTGGGTGAGACCCGGCCATGACCGCGCGCAATGCGCGGCACGAAGGTGTCCATGAACAGCGCCGCACCTGTCGCTTCGGCGATCCGGCCCGCCGCTGCAAGACCATCTTCTCGGCAGGCGTCATTGCCCAGGAAAAGAACCGGGTTTTCCGCGGCCTTGAGGGCCGCGGCGACGGCATCGATCGTGGCGTCGGGAACCGGATTGGGTCCGGGCATGGCGACGCGGTCAATCACCGCCGGTTCAGCATCGGACCAGGCGCAGTCGGCGGGCAGGGTGAGCGTGGCGACGCCGCGTTCCGGCCCGTAAGACTGGCGCACCGCCTCGACCGCCATGGTCGACACTTCGGACGGATCGCTGACCCGTCCGACCCAGCGCGACATCGGGCGGCAGACGCCGTCCGCATCAGAGGTCAGCGGCGCATCGAACTTCAGGTGATCGCGGGCATGGTCGCCGACGATATTGACCACCGGCGCATAGGCGCGCCGGGCATTGTGCAGATTGGCGAGGCCATTGGCGGCGCCTGGCCCCAGATGGAGCAGGGTGCAGGCCGGCTTGTCGGCCATGCGGGCATAACCGTCGGCGGCGCCGGTGGCGACGCCTTCAAAGAGGCAGAGAACGGACTGCATCCCGGTCGTCCGGTCGAGGGCTGCGACCATGTGCATCTCGGAGGTGCCGGGATTGGTGAAACAGACCTCGACCCCCTGATTGATGAGCGTGCGGACCAGGCTTTCAGCTGCGAACATGGATCGACCCCGTGATGATTGGTTTCTTCTTGGTGATATTTCTAGCGCGGCAGACGGACAAAGTCCGGTGTCAGGTCTGACAGGCGGGACGCGCCAACCAGTGCCATGTCGCGTTCCAGCGCCGTCAGCAGGATATCCAGGGCCCGCGCGACCCCGGCTTCACCGGCAGCACCCAGTCCGAACAGATAGGGTCGCCCGACCGCCACCGCATTGGCGCCGAGCGCCAGCGCCTTGATGATGTCGGTGCCGCGCCGGATGCCGCCATCGAGAATGATCTCGGCCTGACCGCGCACGGCGGCGACAATATCGGGCAGGGTGTCGATTGTGGCCGGAGCCGTGTCCAGCTGTCGCCCGCCATGATTGGAAATCCACACCGCATCGGCGCCGGCATCAAGGCAACGCCGCGCATCATCGGGCCGGGCAATGCCCTTGATCGCGAAGGGGCCACCCCAGGCCTCCTTGATCCACTTGGCATCCTCCCAGGTCACCGTGCGGTCGAACTGCGAATTGAGGAATTCAATGATGCCCATTCCGCCTGTGTCCATGTCCGCCCAATTGGCAGCAAGGATTTCCGGCGTGGTCGCCATGTCCCAGAGATAGCCCGGCCGGGCGAGGACCTGGCTGACCGTCCTGGCATTGATCTTCGGCGGGATGGTGAAGGCGTTGAGATGGTCCCGCTCACGATTGCCGGCCACCGGCACATCGACTGTCAGGATGAGGCCGGTAAAGCCGGCTGCCTGGGCGCGCTCGAGCGCTTTCTCGACAATGGCGCGGTCCTTCCAGACATAGACCTGGAACCATTTGGGTCCGTCAGTGTGGGTCGCGATGTCCTCGATCGTGGTCGAGGCGAGGGTGGACAGGCAGTAGATCAGACCGGCCTTGCGCGCGGCCCGGGCGACCGCGGCTTCACCGGCGCGCGGATTGAACAGACGCTGGGCGGCCGTCGGCGTAACGATTATCGGCGCCTTGCTCGGCGCGCCCATGATGGTCGTCTCCAACTCGATCTTCGAAATATCGACGAGGGATTTGAAATTCAGCTCGTAATCGCCATAGCGATTGTCATTGCGGGCGAGCGTGATCTCGTCGTCGGACCCGCCATCGATATAGTCAAACACCATGCGCGGCAGGCGTTTGCGGGCCAGGGCCCGCAAAGCCTCGATATTGTGGACCTGGTCAATCGCTGTCATGGGCGCGAGCGTTGTCCGCTTCCCGACACAGCGTCAAGTCTCGACCGGGCCTTCGATGGCCGGCTTGGGGCGAATGCCAAAGAAGAGGGCATAGAGCACTGGTACGGCGATCATCGTGAGCACAGTGGCGAAGGTCAGCCCGCCAATGATCGTAACCGCCATGCCCTGGAAGAAGGCATCGGCGAGCAGCGGCGTCATGCCGAGGATCGTCGTCGCTGCCGCCAGCAGGACCGGCCGCAGGCGGCTGATCGAGCCATCGCGCACGGCCTCGGCCTGATCGGCGCCGCCGCGAATGCGCATGTCGATCTCGTCGACCAGCACGATCGCATTCTTGATCAGCATGCCGGACAGGGAGAGCAGGCCGAGCAGGGCGGTGAAGGAGAAGGCGACATTGGTCGCCAGCAAACCGATCACCACACCATTCACCGACATCGGCACCACGGCCCAGATGATCAGCGGTTGCCGCACCTTCGCAAACAGCAGGAAGGAAATGGTCAGCATGGCGATGAAGGTCAGCGGCAATTGCCCGCCCAGCGAGGCATTGGCCTCGGCCGAGGCTTCATACTCGCCGCCCCATTCCATCGAATAGCCCGGCGGCAGGTCGATGGCCTCGATGATCGGTGCGAAACGGGCAAAGCCCTCGGACGCGGTCTCCCAGGGGTGCGGATTGGCGCGCACGGCGATGGTGCGCGTGCGGTCCCGGCGCTGGATAAGAACATCCTCGAATTCCAGGGCGAAGGATGAGACGACCTGGTTGATCGGGACATAGGCCGCTTGTTGCGGGCTCCAGACCAAGCGGTCGTCGAGATAGTCCGGATCGGATCGCTCCGCCTCCGGCGCCCGGGCCAGGATCGGGATCAGGGTTTCGCCTTCGCGATAGACGCCGACCTGGCTGCCTACCGTGGCGAAACGCAGCGCGTTGGCGATATTTTCCCGCGTGACTCCGATCGTCTGGGCGCGCTCCTCAATGATGAGCGGGCGCAGGACCGGCGTCCGGTTGCGCCAGTCGGTGCGGATATCGATGACATCGCCATCCCGGCTCAGGACGGTTATCGCTTCCTCTGCGAGGGCGCGCAGGACATCGGCATCCGGGCCGGAGAAGCGCGCCTCCAGCTTGGCGCCGGAAGGGGGTCCGAAGATGATCCGGTCAGCGCGAATGTCGACATCCGGCAGGGTCTCGCGGACATGGGCGAGAATGCGGTCGGCCAATGCCGGGATGGCGTCGATTTCGCGTGTGCGCACGATGACCTGGCCATAGGCGGCATTGGGCTGTTCGGCCGAATAAGTGAGCATGAAGCGCGTCGCACCGGCGCCGACAAATGTGTCGATCACCTCGGTTTCAGGTTGCGCCGCAATGAAGCGGCCAATCTCGCGCATCGTCTCATCCGTGGTCAGGATGTCGGTGCCCTCGGGCAGTTCCACATTGACGTAGAACATTGGCGTATTGGTCGCCGGAAAGAAGGAGTTTCGCACCGAGCCGAAGCCGACATAACAGACCAGCGTCACCGCAATCAGCCCGGCCAGCACCGTCCAGCGGCGCGACAGGGCGAGGGTCAGCAGGCCGCGATAGCCATTGAACAGACGCCCGGAATAGAGACTGTCGAAATCCAGATCCGCCTTGCCGGCCGCCTGCGCTGCCGCGCGCTGGGCGGCGAAAAGGTGATAACCGATCATCGGCACGACGGTGACGGCAATGACCCAGCTCAAGAGCAGTGAGATCGCAATCACCGCAAAGAGCGAGAACAGGAATTCACCGGTCGCATCCGGCGACAGGCCGATCCCGGCGAAGGCGAGAATGCCGATCACCGTGGCGCCCAGAAGCGGCCATTGGGTGGAGGCGACGGCCTCTTCGGCGGCCTGCATGCGCGGACGGCCGCGCATCACGCCGGTCAGCATGCCTTCGGTGACGACGATGGCATTATCGACCAGCATGCCCATGGCGATGATCAGCGCGCCCAGCGAGATGCGTTCCATCTCCAGTGCGAAGATATCCATGAAGAAGATGGTCCCGGACACGGTCAGGAAGAGGACGGCGCCCACGGTCAATCCGGCCCGCCACCCCATGAAGAGGCACAACACCCCGATCACGATGGCGATCGACAGGGCGAGGCTGAGCAGGAAATTATTGATCGCCTCATCGACGACCAGGTGCTGCTGGTAGATCGGGTGCAGCTCGACACCCAGTGGCAGGCTGGACTCCAATTCCGCCAGGCGGGCTTCCACCGCATGGCCGACATCCACGATATTGGCAGTCGGCAGTCCGGCCACGCCGATCGTGAAGGCGCGGGCATTATTGTGGTAGATGAATTGGGAGGGACGCTCGACCGGCTGGCGGCGCACCTCGGCAATATCGGACAGGCGGATGGCCTGGTCACTGCCGCGCGGCGTGATCAGCAGGTTGGAGATGGCATCAATCCCACCCAGCGTCTGGGGAATTTCGACCCGCACGAGGCGGTCATCCATCGGCGCTGAACCGGCGCTCACGACCGCATTCTCGCGCTCGAGGTCCTCCAGCAAAGCCGAATAGGACAGACCCAGGCGCGCCAGGTTTTCCTGCGGAATTTCGATATAGATGCGCTCGTCCGGCTCGCCGTCCACCGCAACCTTGGCGACGTCCTCGACGGTCAGGAGCTCGCGCCGCAGGGTGCGGGCAATGTCGCGGATGCGGGCATCGGAATAGCCCTCGGCGGTGACGGCGTAGAAGATGCCGTAAGTGTCACCGAAATCATCATAGACGACCGGCGCGCCAGCCCCGGGCGGCAGCGAGGCGACGGTATCGCGGACCCTGGCCCGCAGCCGCGTCCACACCGCTGGCATGTCGTCGCTGTCGATCGTGTCGTCCACCGTGACATGGATTTCCGACAGGCCGGGCGCTGACTCGGAGCGGATCTCGTCGACCTCGCCCATTTGCTGGATGGCGATTTCGAGGGTCTCGGTGACTTCCTGTTCCACCTCTTCCGCGGTCGCCCCGGGATAGGGCGTGAAGATGATGGCTTCCTTGATCGTGAAAGCCGGATCTTCCAGCCGGCCGACATTGAGAAAGCCGCTCAGCCCGCCAAGCAGGCAGAAGAGGATGACCATCCAGGTGAGGACGGGCTTCTCGATCGAGAGGCGCGCAAGGGCGCTGGACGGGCTCGAGGAATTGCTCATTGCGGCGTGCCGAAGCGGGCGGTGTCGGACAGCGGGCGGACTGCCATCCCGTCATGCAGCGCGGAGATGCCGGCGGTGACGATACGATCACCGGCACGAAGACCATCGGTGACAATAACGGTCTCGCCTTCGAAACCGCCGGTCGTGATGGATTGGGGAGATACCGTTCCGGCGGTCTCGTCGAAGACCCAGACCCGTTGGGACCCGTCCGGCGCGGCACTGACCGCGGCGAGCGGAATCCGCATGCCGGTCAGGGCGCTGGCGTCATTGGCGAATTGCGCAAAGACGGTCGCCGTCATGCCCGGCAGGATATTGGCGGGGATATTGTCGGGCAGGGCAGCAATGGCGCGATAGGTGCGTGAGGCGGCATCCGGCTCGGAGACCAGTTCACGCGGCACCAGCGAGAAGGTCTGGCCGGGCAGGAAGGAGAAAGCCGCTTCCAGCGAGACCAGGTCATCCGCGTCAAACGTCGCGACCATGCCTTCGGAGATCGGGATGGAGACGCGCAGCTCCGACACGTCCATGAGGCGCACCACCGGCTGGCCGGGCGAGACGATGGTGAAATTGTCCACCAAACGTCGGCTGACCAGGGCGTCAAAGGGGGCGGTGAGGGTGGCATAGCCCAGATTGCGGCGGGCGGTCTGCAGGGCCACCTCGCGCAGATCATAATTGGTCTGGGCGCTGTCGAGGGCCGCCTGCGAGGCGATGCCGCGTTCGTGCAGCGTGCGCTGGCGTTCCAGCTCGCTATTGGCCTGCTGCAGTTGGACTCGCGCTTCACGGGCGGCACGTTCGAAGTCTTCCGCGTCGAGCGCGGCGACCAGCGTGCCCTGTTCGATCAACACGCCTTCATTGAGCGGAAGCTCGGCCAGCTGCCCGCTGACCTGGAAGGCCATGTCGACACTCAGCCGGGCCTCGACCCGGCCGACGAATTCATGCCGTGTCTCGCCATTTTCCGCCGTGACCTCAGCGAGTTGGACAAGGCGTGGCTGGGCCGGTGGCGTGGGGGTGTCGTCCGCGCAGGATGCGAGGATGAGGGCTGCGGTCAGGGCCGGGAGCCAGGAAAGACGGGTCATGCGTAAAGCTCGCGGGCCATGCTCAACAGGCGATCGCGGATCGGCTGGAACTGGTGATCGGGAATATGGTTGAAGTCCAGCAGGACGGAGAGTTTCAGCCCGTCCATGGCCAGCATCAGGATATGCGCGGCGACCGGGTCGGGTGTCTCTTCGGCCAGGCGCTGGAATGTGGTCGAAAGGATTTCCCGCGCCGGGTCGAGCAGTTCGGGATGTTCGGCGGAGGCGGCCAGCAACGCGGTCGACAATCCGTTCTGGCTTTCCGAACGATCAAACATGCTGGCAAAGACCTCCACCAAAGGCGGCTTGCCGGCGTCGCGGGCCCGGGTCTCGGCACGGGCGATCTCGTCGCCGATCTCGCTCATCATCCGTTCGACCATCCCGGTCAGCAGGGCGATCTTGTTGGGGAAATGATACAGGACCCCGCCCTTGGAGACGCTCGCCTCCGCAGCGACCGCATCGATCGTCAGGCGGCGCGATCCGTCACGGGCGACCACGGTTTCGGCGGCGTCGAGGATGGTGTCGCGAGTTGAGGGCTTGTTGGGCGGCATCGGGAAATCCAGATTATTGTGCGCTGCACATAAACCGTCCAGACGGTACAGTCAATACCGTCCAGACGGTATAGTTTCGGTCGCTTGTCCAGACTCGCAGCTTGGCCTGACGGGCGCGCTGGCACCGAGGCCAACATTAAAATTCTCCGTTTTGCGACCGGGGGTTGCGGTTTTCAAATGATGCCCGCCCTGACTAGTGGAGGGGCGGCGGCGGCTCTTCTAGAGACCGGGGCAGGCACCGGGCGGGTGCCATCCGATCGGAGAGCTTCATGACCTTGTTCCTGCGTACCCTGGCCGTCACGGGCCTGTTGTCCCTGATCGTGATGCCGGCACCGGCCGAAGCTTACGGACGCGATGGTCACCGCATCGTCTGCGATCTTGCCTATCGCTACCTCTCTGACGAGACCCGCACCGAAATTGACCGTCTGGTCGCGCTGGATCAGCAATTCGAGAATTTCCGCGATGTCTGCTCCTGGGCAGACGAGGTCCGGCGCACGAGCCACCGCCACACTGCGCCCTGGCACTATATCAATCAGGACCGAGAGGACCCGCAGGTCGATGCCGAGGATTGCGCCGAGGATGGTTGCATCACCTCCGCCATTGATCTGCATGCCGGCATTTTTGCCGATCGCTCCCGCTCGGACGCGGATCGGCTGGAAGCCCTGAAATTCCTCGCTCACTGGATGGGCGATATCCACCAGCCCCTTCACGTCTCCATCGAAGGTGATCTCGGGGGCAATACGATTGATGTGCTCTGGCGCGGCGAGCGTCACACCAATCTCCACCGTGTCTGGGACAGCGAAATCCTGCTCGACTACATGGCTGAGACCTGGCCCTATCTGGATGAAGCAGACCGTTGGGCGCAGCTGGTCGAAGCGCTGGCCGCGGACATCCCGCTCAATGGCGTCGATGTCTACACGCCCCTGGCACCCATCGAGTGGGCCCAGGAGAGCCATGACATCGTCCGCTCGCGCGGCTTTGCCTATTACTGGGCCAATGCTGAAGCGCCGATCGAGCCGGGCGACGCCTATTATGAGCGTAATCTGCCGGTCTCGCTGCAGCGCCTGAAACAAGGTGGCGTGCGCCTTGCCGGCCTCCTCAACCAGCTGGTCGAGGAGCGCCAGATGACGGGCCGATCGGCGCCGTCTGCGACGTCCGGGGCGCTGAACTGAGCCTTGCCTCCATGTGCCATTCGCGACACGTCGCGTCTGATTGACCTTTGGCGTTGCGGTTGTGCTTGTCCGCTCTGTTAGCGTTTGGTTAATATCCGCGCCGGGCGTCGTGTGTGTTGGGGGTGGGTGTGATCGAAGGCGTGGACAATACTGTGCTCTACGGCGTGGCCGGGGCCGGGCTGTTTGTCCTGATCCTCGCGATCAGCGCCATCTCCATGCATCTCAATCGACAGCGGGCCGTGTCCGATGAGCGTCAGGTCTACAAGCTGCGGCGCAAGCGGGCAGCGCGCTATGAGGACGCCAAAAAGGATTACGAGAAATACCGCAAGAAGATCGAGAGCGGGAATACGGTCCTGATCGATCTCATCCATGACCTCGGCGATGATTTCGTTGGCCGCGACAGCGCCCAGCAGCAGATCGCCTTTGACGAGGCCTTCGAAGCCGTGGCCTCGATCCGCCAGGCCAATCCGCGGGCGAAGATCGTGGTCGTGCTGCACACGCTTGGCGGTTATGCCCGACCGGCCCACATGATTGCGCTGGCGATCAAGCAGCATCTGTCCAAGGGCAAGGGGCATTACAATCCCAAGCGCGACCCGCGTGTGGTCGCCTATGTGCCCTATGTCGCCATGTCCGGCGGCACGATGATCGCCCTGTCAGCCGACAAGATCGTCATGGACCCGACCGCCTCTCTGGGACCGATCGACACGATTTATGGCGGCTTTCCCACTGAAGCCTACAAGGAACTCTTGGCCCAGAAAGGGCCGCTGGCGACCCAGGACGTGCTGGTCATGCTGGCCCATGAAGCGGAAAAATATGATCGCTATGCCGGCCAGGTGGCCCGCGACATTGTCAATGATGTGCACAAGGCCGAGGGCAAGCCCGAGCACCACATCGCCGATACGCTCTCCGCCGGCACCCTGTCCCACAGTCAGGCGATCACGCCCAAGGATGCGAAGGAATTGGGGATGAATGTCTCGACCAAGATCCCGGAATTGATCTACGGCCTGGTCGATGCCCGCATCCGCATGATCCACACGCGGCTCGAATTCGAGGCGCGGCGCATGGAGGGTGAGGACGCGCCAGGCGAGGGCAAGGGTGATGAGGCCGAGCAGGCGATCGAGCGGGCCATTCGTCAGTCGCTGCGTGGCAATGTGCGCCTTTGACCGGTCGGCGCTGCCAAGCCCTCTTGAACCGACCCGGCCGCGCACCGATCTTCCCGGCGATCAGCAAGGGATGATGTCATGACCAGCAAGGCCGAGCTCTATGAAGATGTGCGCAAGCAGATCGCCGCGGTGATCGCCGGCGAGACCAGTCGTACCGCCCGTTTCGCGACGGCCAGCTGTCTGCTGCGCGAGATGTTCGGTGAGCGCTTCTTCTGGACCGGCTTTTACGAGGTCGATCCGGCCAAACCGCAAGAGCTCGTGGTCGGCCCCTATCAGGGCACGATGGGCTGTCTGCGCATTCCCTTCGGCAAGGGTGTCTGCGGCGCCGCCGCCGCGACCGGCGAGACGCAGCTGGTCGCCGACGTCCACGCCTTCCCGGGCCATATCGCCTGCGACAGCCGCTCCAATTCGGAGATTGTCGTGCCGGTGCGCGATGCTGACGGTAAGCTGGTCGCCGTACTGGATATCGACTCCACCGAGTTCGGCGCCTTCGACACGGATGACCAGGCCGGTCTGGAAGCGATCTGTGGCGAGTTGCTGACGATCGCCTGATCGACGCAGCGGGACCAAGGGGATGGCGGCATGAGCGCGTATTCGGTCGATCTGGATGGCCGCGAGATCGAGTTCACGCTCAAGCGCTCCAGACGCCGGACCATTGGTTTCACCATCTCGCGTGATGGGCTGGCCGTGGCCGCTCCGATGCGGGCGTCAGACCGCGAAATCCGGCGCGCCCTGGTCACCAAGTCCGGCTGGATCCTGTCCAAGCTCGATGCCTGGGCCGCCCGCCCGGCGGCGCCGGACCTGGTCCTGGAGAGCGGGGCCAGCCTGCCCTGGCTCGGTGGCGAATTGACCCTCGATCTGCGCGGCGAGGGCGTGCGCACCACGGTGCGGCGCGAGGGGGACCTTCTTATTCTCAAACACGACCCTGATCTCGCTGGCGAGCTGCGCACCCGCACCCTGACCAAGGCCCTGCAACGCTTTTACAAGCGTGAGGGTGAGGTGTTGATGGCGCCGAAGGTCGAGGCCTATGCCAGCCAGCTCGGCCGACCGGTTCGCAAGGTCATTGTGCGTGACCAGAAACGGCGCTGGGGCTCGTGTGCCTCGGACGCGACCATCCGCCTCAACTGGCGCCTGATGGGCTTTCCCGAAGAGCTGGTCGACTATGTCTGCGCCCACGAGGCCGCCCATCTGGTCGAGCCCAATCACTCGCCTGCCTATTGGCGTGTGGTGGAGAGCCTGATGCCGGACTGGAAACCCCGCCGCCAGCGCATGCGTGACGAGGCCGATCGCTGGGTGGTGTTCTAGGGACCTATTCCCTGTCCTTCAGCTTGCGATCGAAATAATCGACCACCATCGTCCACAAATGCACCGAGCGGTCCTCGCCGCGCACGCCGTGGCGCTGGCCGGGATAGGTCATCATTTCGAAATCGGCGCGTTGCTGCTGGAGTTCCGAGTACAGCCGTACTGAATTGGCGAAAATGACATTGTCGTCGGCCATGCCGTGGATCAGGAGGAGGGGGGTCTCGTAATTGTCCAGATGGGCAAAGACGGAGGCGGCTTCATAGCCTTCGAAATTCGCGTCCGGATGATCCATGTAGCGCTCGGTATAGGCGGTGTCATAGAGCGTCCAGTCGGTGACCGGTGCGCCGGCGACCCCGGCGGCATAGGCACCCGGTGCCTGCAGCGTGGTCATCAGCGTCATGTAGCCGCCATAGGACCAGCCCCAGATCCCGACCCGCTCGCTATCGACGAAATCCAGGCTCTTGAGATAGTCCAGCCCGACCAGCTGGTCCTCGACCTCGACCGAGCCCATGCGGCGCTGGAGATGGGCCTCGAACTGACGTCCGCGATTCCAGGAGCCGCGATTATCGAGGGTGAAATAGACATAGCCGCGCTGGGCAAACATCTGCGCGCGCAGGGATTGCCAGCCGCGATGGACCTGCTGGCTGTGCGGTCCGCCATAAAGATACTGAATGGCCGGATATTGCCGGTCCGGGTCGAAATCGGCGGGCAGGAAGAGCTCGTAATGCAGTTCTGTGCCGTCAGCGGCGGTCAGCGTGCCGTATTGCGGGGTGATGTGGTCGTCCAGATAGGGGAAATAGGGATGTCCCTCCACGAGGGCGTTTTCCTCGATCCAGCGAATGCGGCTGCCATCAACGCTGTAGAGCGCGGTCTGGCGCGGCGTCTCCGGGTCGGAATATGTGCCGATAAAACTCGTCGCATCGCGCCCGAAAGTCGCTGACCAGCGACCCTGGCCGGATGTGATCCGCGTCGGGGCGGCCGAGCCGTCCAGCGGCACGGAATAGACATGGCGCTCCAGCGGGGTCTCGATCCAGCCGGTGAAATAGACCAGGCCGGCCTCGCGATCGATGGCGTCGACATGGTCGACCACCCATTCGCCGGACGTGACCTGCGTGATCAGGCTGCCATCGCTGGCACGGTGCTGGATATGGCGGAAACCGCCGGGCGTGTCCTCGCTGGTCCACAACACGCTGCCATCGGCGAGGGCGCGGAAATCATTGGTCAGATTGATCCAGACATCCGTGCTCTCCACCAGCCAGGGCGAGGCTTCGCCGCTGGCCGGATCGGCGGCCAGGATGGTCAGCTCATTCTGCATCCGGTTGAGCACCTGGATATAGGCGGTGGCGCTGTCGGAGGCCCAATTGACCCGGGCCAGATAGATGTCGTCCGTCTCCGCCAGCTCGACCTGGCGACGCGTGCCGGTGGCGCGTTCGGCGATGAAGAGCTCGACCGTCGCATTGTCTGTGCCGGCGCGCGGATAGCGTTGATCGACCACCTGGGCCGAGCCGTCGGCGGCGATTTCCATGCGCTGGATATTGTCGACCGGGCTTTCATCGACGCGGGCGAGGGCAATAAACTGCTCGTCCGGTGACCACCAATAGCCGGTGCGGCGACCGAGTTCCTCCTGGGCGACAAATTCGGCCATGCCGAAGGAGACCAGATCGCCGCCTTGTGTGGTGATCGCGGTCTCTTCGCCCGTTTCCAGATCGATGACGTAGAGATTCTGCTCGCGGATGAAGGACACGAAATTGCCGCGCGGGGAGATGCGGGCATCGGTCTCGTATTCCGGCGTTTCCATCAGGCGGCGGGCTTCGCCGGTCTCGACATCAACATGGAAAACGTCACCATCCAGCGGCACCAGGATGGCGTCGCCCTGGCTGTCCCAGTCATAGCGCACGATCCCGGTTGCGGAGATGCGGGCGCGTTCGCGCAACTGGCGTTCCGCTTCGGTCAGCTCGCGTTCGTCCGGGGCCAGGACCTGGCTGTCGACCAGTCGGTAGGGCTCGCCGCCATCAATATCCATCGCCCACAGATCGAGCACGCTGGCATCGTCTTCCTTGGCCCTCAGGAAAGTCACGCGGGATCCGTCCGGAGAGAAGGTCAGCGAGCGTGGCGTGGCGCCGGACAGGGACGGGCTGGCATAGAGACGCTCGATCGTGAGGGCGGGCTCGGTCGTTTCGGTCGCTTCGACCGGGGCTTCGCTGGCGGGCTGGCAGGCGGCGAGGGCGGTAGCGGCAGCCAGAAAGCTGACAAGGCGAACAGACATGAAAACTCCCCGGATGGTGTGGGTGTCTTTCTAAAAGGGGCGGCTTTGGCTGGCCAGACCTGAGTCAGCAACCGCCCCGCCCGGATTGAAAGGCGCGTGAGCGCCAGATCGGAAAACCCCAAATACGGGCAGGGCGGCGAGCTGACATGGCTTCACCTCATATCTGTTGACGGGAAGGGTGACGCGCCCATTCGCGCCATGACGATTTCGCCTGGCGGTGTGGGCCGTAGAGGGGTGCGAGGTGCCTTGCCGGTGCCTTGCTATGGAATTTGTGTAGGTGGCGCCGGGGGCACCTCGCACA
>NZ_CAMYLS010000011.1 GCF_947259345.1 uncultured Maricaulis sp.
ATGCGATGGCGCAAGGTCGGCAGGACCAGCGCCTGGACATCGTCGGGAATGGCGTAGTCGCGGCCTGCCAGGGCGGCACTCGCCCGCACGGCCGCCGCCACCGCGTCGGCGGCGCGGGTCGAGGCCCCTTCGCGTACATCCCCGTCCGTGCGGGTCGCTCGGACGATGTCGAGGATGTAGGCGAGGATTTTCTCGTCCAGCCGGATCGCATCGATCAAGCCATGCGCGCCGTCGATATCCGCCGCCGAGATCACGGGTTCGATCGCGGCCGTTCGGGCATCGAAATCCAGCGGCTGCAGCGCATGACGCCGCAGGATTTCCAGCTCGTCCTCACGCTCCGGGAAATCCAGTACCAGCTTGAACATGAAGCGGTCATTCTGGGCTTCCGGCAGCGGATAGGTGCCCTGCTGTTCGATCGGGTTCTGCGTCGCGATGACATGGAAATGACCGCCGAGCGCGTGGTCTGTACCATCAATTGTCACCGTGCGCTCATTCATGGCCTGCAGGAGGGCCGCCTGGGTCTTGGGCGGGGCCCGATTGATCTCGTCCGCCAGCAGGATGTCGGTGAAGACGGGCCCCTTCACCAGCCGGAAAGTGTTGGAGCTGAAATCGAACAGATTGGCGCCCAGCACATCGCCCGGCATCAGGTCCGGGGTGAATTGGACGCGGCCGAAATCGAGCGACAGCGCCGAGGCGAAGCTGCGCGCGAGAAGCGTCTTCGCCGTGCCGGGCGGCCCCTCCAGCAGCACATGCCCGCGCGCAAAGACAGCGACCAGCAACTGGTCGATGATCCGGTCCTGGCCGTGGATCGTCTTGCGAATTTCCGAGCGCAGCGTCTCGGCGCGCTCGGCGAAGTGTTCAAGGGTCAGGGTCATGCGAGCTCCAGGGCGAGTTTGTAGACGTCTTCCACATCGGCGAGCGCGTCGATAGCGACTTCGGTCCGGACACGGTCCGGCAAGGCATCGGCGCGGGTGAAGATTTCGGTGAGGCGATCGGCAAGGCTGGCATCTTTCAAGCGCAGCAGGGCGACCGCGCGCTCAAAGGCGTGGCCGGCCTTGCGATCGCGCCCGAGCCAGACCTCGGCCAGGGCCTGACGGCGGCTGGTCACCAATGTTCGGACCAGGGCACCATCGGCATGGGCATTGCGCATCAGGCGGGCCTGTGCCTTCAGCGCGACACGCCGGACGGCACCATGGCCCTCGTCGAAAATCGACAGGAGTGGCCGGCCACGAATGCCGGCCCTCCACAACAGGAGAGCCAGCAGCCCGCCGGCGGCGAGCCAGAGCCAGGTGAAGGGCGGCTCGAACATGCGGGCTATGTCAGACCAACTCCGCTCATGCTCTTCCGGACGAGCGGTCAGGAAGACAGCCTTTGAATAATCCAGCAAGACATCGCCATCGCCGGCCAGTGCTCGCACGAGAGCACGCGCGATGTTGCCATTCTGCCCATTGGCGAGGCCATGATTATTGAGCAGGTCCGGATCCGAGAGGACCCAGTATTCCAGATCATCGAAGCGGCAATGTGCGAGCAGCGCCCGATCTGCCGCGCCGACCAGAGGGGCGCACCCCTCGGGCAAGACCATCCATTGCGGCGCCCGCAGACGGGCTTCGCCGGCCAGATAGCCGGCCATGGAGACATCGCTCCACCCGGTCTCAAGCACGGGGGGAACATGCGGCACAATGAAGGTCTGTATTGCCGGGCCGGCAGCGATATCTTCGGCCCCCTCCCTCGATGCAGGCTCGCTCTCATCGGCTGGCTCAGCCTGTCGAAGGTCGGCATCCACAGACTCCTGATCGTCAGGCGCGGAACCGAGGCGATGGATCAGGAATTCCGGGTGCGTGACGCCGAGCAAGCGCACACCGTCGCGCCATTTCGGCAAGACCACCAGGGTCGGCAGCGTTTTGACCTTTGTCGCCACGACATATTCGGGAATGGCGCGCAATGTGTCAGCCAGATAGGGCGCTTCCGGATCCAGATTCCTGCGACCCGTGCCGCCCCCCGGATCGGGATCATACAGCGGCAGGATCCGCAGTCCGACGCCCTCGCCGGACAACGGGCCCTGACCAAGGAATCGGCGCGTCTCGATCGCGTCCGCGTTCAACCAGCTGACCAGGCCGTCAAATCCGAGCGCGCTGCGTTCAAGCGGCGGCGCCCAGTCGCGTTGCGCCAATATCCAGGCGGCAAGTATGGTCAGAGCGGCCAAAAGCGCGACGACCAGCCAGGTCAGTGGATTGCTGTCTCCGGTCCGCGCGTTCATGTGGCTGCCGCCGTTGTGGCAAGGACTTTCCGCGCATCTTCAACCAGGTCAGCGAGACCGCCTTCTTCAATCGACTGACCGCCATAGCGAACATGTTCAGCGGTCCGGACCAGCCGGGCGACCCGCTCATAATGGGTCCAGTTCTGCGGAAGACGACGCAAGGCCTCCCGGGCGGTCTCGCTGCGACGGAGCACCGATCCGGTGGCTTCGGCCGCCGCCACGAGGACAAGGCGCTGCAGGGCGCCGAGCGCCTTCGGCGCGTCTGTCAGACCGGCAATCTCATCCAGGCTCAGCACTGGAAGATCGGCCGCCGCGACTGCCCGCGCGCCTAAACTGTCTGGCCTGTAATCGCCGGTGTGTGGCGCCCGCCGCGTATCAACCCGCGCGCCGGCACCATGACGAAAGGCCAGGTAGACGATGAAAATCAGGGCCCCGGCAGCCAGTGCCACGAACAGCCAGAAAATCAGCCGAGCCAAAGTGAATCCGGCGAATGGATTGTCACGCCGGTCGGGTGCAGCGGCCAGATCGGCCAAGGCGCGCCAGTCATCCTCCACTTCGAGTGATTCGACATCAATTTGGAGGTCATGCTGCGTCGCCATCTCGACGAAATCATGAGCCGCAAAGTTGACCTCATCGACCCGGTTGCTGCCGAACAGGGTCGACAATCCCAGCGCCAGCGCGATGGCCAGCACAATCGCGGCCACCAGCCATAGCCAGGGTCGCCATGCAGACGCTGTTCGCGACGCCGGGTCGGGACGGGGCGAGGACGCCATCAAGCACACACTCCGGCGGGTTGCACACAGCCGCGGTCGCAGCCGGAGGTCAGGTTAGTCAGCCCCGTCATGCCGGACAAGTCTGGTTGGCCTGTAAAATGCCGGACAGGGCCGCCTCGGCAGTGGCGGCAAACCCGAACGGCGTTACCGGGTTGTCGAGCTCCGCATAGCATTGCTCGAAACCGTCCGACCCGCGTGCCGCGAGCACGGCCGCAAAATCCGTCTCACCCTCGCCGAGGATTGCCATGCTGCCATCCGCCGCCCGGTCCTTGAGATGGCAAAGTGGAAACCGATCCGGCGCGCGTGCCACGAGCTCCGCCGGATCGAGGCCGGCGTGCTGTACCCAGTAAGTGTCGATCTCAAAGGCGACGAGCGACGGATCGCATCGGGCCTGGAGCAATTCCCAGGGCGTCACTCCACCCTCACCGGGCGGCCCGTCGATGGGCCGAAACTCAAAGTCGTGATTGTGATAGGCGCAGCGCAGATCCGCGGCGCGGCACGCCTCGCCGAGCCGGTTGAGACTGTCCGCCCATGCGTGCCAGTCCGCCAGGCTTGTCCGGTCCTCCGGCGGGATCCAGGCAACAACAAGATGGCGATGTCCCGCGCGGGCGCCGTCAGCCACGACCCGGGCCGGGTCGGCGCGGCTGGCGCGTGCATCGACATGGGCGCTGGGGGCGGTCAGCCCGGTTGCCGCCAAATGGGTCGCGATCTCGGCGGGCGAGTGACCGAAATAGCCCGCAAACTCGACCGCGCCAAAGCCCAGCCGGGCGACCCGCTCAAGTGTTTGCGGCACCGATACCGCCATCGCCTGGCGTATGGAATAAAGCTGAAGACCGGTCCGCGCGGGCGGGCATGACAATCCGCTTGGCAGACACCCGGCGAGCCCCAGCGCGCCAGCCTGAAGCAACAGATTGCGCCTCGACAGCCGCCCTCCTGATTGATCACGCATCACGCCCTCCCCACCGGCATGTTTCACCAGGCCAGGGGGTGTGGGCAAGCCTGAAAGCGCGACATTCCCCGCGCACCGGATCCGGCGCGCGGGGCAGATGACGCGATATTCGCGATCAGCGCGGCGTACTGACGGCCGGCATGTCGGTGAAGGGAATGATCCCGAATTCCGGATAGATTTCAGTTGGGTAGTAGAAAGTGCCATTGGCTGAGACCAGGGCGATCGTCTTCAGCTGCCTGAAGTCCTCGGTTGGGTCACCCGGCACCAGGAAGAAGTCGGCCAGCATGCCCGGCGCGATCGTGCCCAGTTCATCGTCGACGCCCAGATATTCCGCCATGCCATGGCTGCCCCAGGCGATGATCTCGGCCGGGGTCATGCCGATATTCTGGTAGAGTTCCAGCTCACGGTGATAGGCGAAAGAACCGCCCAGATCGGTCCCGGGCACCATGAAGATGCCGGCCTCGCGCATGCGGCGCAGGGTCTCCGTGATCTGGTCGAAGGCGCCGCGGTAATTGGCGTCGTCTTCAGGCGTGGCGATGTCCGCCCAGGCGCTGCGCGCGCTGCGCTGGGTTTCGACCGGCATGTGATCGATATAGTCGACAACACCCGGCGACAGCTCGCCATTGCGCGACAGGAGCAGGGCCTCATGGATGGCATAGGTCGGATCGACCGCCACACCATTGGCAGCCATGGCCGCGATGGTTTCCTGCACCGGCGCACTATCCAGATCGAGACCCGGCAGACGCCGCAAGGCGGTCAGACGCAGGAGCGAGCGGGTATCCTCACCCTCCTCCAGCACCCAGCCCAGCATGATCTGGTTGATATGGGTCATCTCGTCATAGCCGGCGGCGATCATCGCATTGGCATTGGTGAAAGCCGGGACATGGCCGGCCACGCGCAGTCCGTTTGCGTGCGCCGCCTCGATGACAGCTGGAATCCAGTCCGGGTTCATCGAGTTGTAGACCTTGACCTGGATGTAGTCGCCGCTCGCCGCATAGGTTTCGACCGCGGCAACAGCCTCGGCCTCGCTGCTGACGAGGATGCCATTATTGGAGCTGAACGGGCTTTGCCCCTCGATGAAGCCGCTGCGGTGCATACGCGGTCCGGCGACCTCACCGGCCTCGATCCGCTCGATCAGCGCGCCGAGAACTTCATTATTGTTGCCCATGTCGCGAACACTGGTCACGCCGGCTGCGATATTCAGGAAGGCACTGGTCTCGCCCATATGGCCATGCATTTCGAACAGGCCCGGGATCAGCGATCCGCCCGCCCCGTCGATTTCAGTCTCACCATCACGGGTCGGGACATCGAGGGCATCAATGGCGGCGATACGATCACCTTCGACGACCACAGAAACCGGCTCGCCAAGGCTCAATGTCGATGGGTCAAAGACCCGCACATTGCGGATGCGAACCGGCCCCTCATAATCATGGGCGACGCGGGACTGGATATCGGCGAAGCGGCTGGCGCCATAGCCGGCCGCCAGACCGCGCAGACGCTCATCCTCTGCCTCATAGCCCGCTTCCAGAATGGCAAAGCCCGGCGTGATCAGGCCGAAAAAGGCGCGGTCATCCATCAGGAAATAGGTCGGGTTGGCGCTTGTTCCGGACAGGCCATAGGCCATGAGCTCACGGCTGGTCTCACCATTGCTGACGGTCAGCGTATCCACTTCGGCCAGACGAAGCTCGCCACCCGGCAGGGCCGGGATGGTCATGTCGTCCCGGTCCATCAGGGCCCGCGCGGCAATCGCCAGCCAATAGGGGCTGGCATCCTGGGGCACGTAGAAGGCATCGCCGTCGGGAATGGCCTGGTCGCTGCCCGTCGCATCGCGCCAGCGCGCCTCGCTGTCGGCATAGCTGAATTCTTCGTCGATCGGATTGCCGAAGGTCGACGCCCCGGAAATCGTCCAGCTGGTCGGCAGACCCTGCGCGTCCAGGGTGATCGATTCGGAGATCGTTGGGCCGCGTCCATTATTGCGGTATTCGAATTCGACGCCGAAACCGTCCTCGGACGGGCTGATATCCAGCCCCCCGATCTCGGTGCCGCCCACGAGGACGGTGAAGTGCTGCGCTTCCGGCGCGGACGTCGCGGCCGCTTCAGGGCTCGCAGCATCGTCCTGGGACGCAGGCTGGCTGCAGGCGGCCAGCGCGGCCAGGACCAGGCTGGCCCAGATCGGTTTCATGGATGCGGACATGGTTTCTCCCCCGAGGCAAATCTCTGAGCCGAGGGTTAGCACCGTTTTCAGGGCCTGTCTGCCAGCTGAGCCCCAAGCGCCGGATCAAACGCTGGCAGCGGTATCGCCCTGCGCCTCAAGCCAGCCCGGTTGCAGGGCGGTCAGGGTGAGATCGATCGCACCATGATCGCCGAAACTGACCCGGGACCGGTCGCCGACCTCAGCCTGATGAACACCGGTAACGGCGCCGGTCGAAATATGGCTGCCGGCCGGAAGTGCGATGCCGCGCCTTTGCATCAGGCGCAGGATGAATTCCAGCGCCCCGAGCGGCCCGCCCGGCAGGGCCGCGGCCGTGGTTGCACCGACATCCTTGCCATTGATCGAGACCCGTGCGGGCAGATCCGTCCATTCGCAATTTTGCCAATCCTGCACTTCCGGACCGACGATCAGTCCGAAATTATTGCCGAAATCGGTGACGACGCAGATCGGACCCAGATCATTGATCCCCGGGAAGGGGCTCGACGCGATCTCGACCCCCACATGCAGGCGCCCGGCAACATCACGGACCAACTCCGGTGTGATCTCGGTTCCGACCGGTACCGGCTTGGCCAGCACATAGATGAACTCGGCTTCGACGGCGGCAAATCCGTCGGCAAAAACCGGCATGTCGTGGTGCTGCCCGGGCGCATGGCCCTCGATCAGATTGGCAAAGATGGGACCGACCAGGCGCTCGGCACCGATCGCAGCGCGAAAGGGCGGTGGCACAAGGCCGATTTTCCAGCCCGCAACCGCGACCGGCCAGGCGTCAATCGACGCGTCCTGCACCACATAGCCGTCTTCGATGGAAGCCGGAAGCTGGCCGGGATAATCCGCCAAACCGGCGGCCGTCAGACGGGCCTCAATGAAGGCTTTGGAGATGGTTTTCTGGTTGAGGGTCAAGTCGAAATTCCCTGATTTTTCTCACCTTGTCGGCCGGCGAGTTGCTCTGACGAAGGGGCTTGCGCCGCACTCGATATCGGTTACGGTTCCCGAAAAGGAAACCGGTGTCATTTTTCACGGTATTCCCTCAAGATCAAGCCGCAAGCAACAATCAGCGGTATGAAAGCAGGGCGGCGAGGACCCAGATCAGGTCGCCCGGGAGGAGACGGAAATGATGAGAAGCGCTTTGCTCGCTGGCGTTTGCGCCATGGCCTCTGGTTGCGGTCACATGGATGCACTGGCCTCGAATTTTTCTTCGCAGGAGTCCCCGGACACGTCGGCCATGGCGGCCTCACAGATCGCCTTTCCGGGCGCAGACGGCTTCGGCCGCTTCAGTCAGGGCGGCCGCGGCGGTGACGTCTACACGGTCACCCATCTCGGTGACAGTGGACCGGGCTCGCTGCGCGAAGGTGTCGAGGCCGAGGGGCCACGCACCATCGTCTTTGCCGTCTCCGGCACGATCCAGCTGGAGAGCCCGCTCCGCGTCCAGAATGACTACATCACGATCGCCGGCCAGTCGGCGCCGGGCGCCGGCATTGCGCTGCGCGACTACCCGCTGCAGGTGAACGCCAATCATGTGGTCATCCGCTATATCCGCTCACGGATTGGCGGCGCGAGCCATGTCGAGGACGACGCCATTTCGATCATTGGCGGCTCGGACATCATCCTCGATCACGTCTCCACGAGCTGGGCGATCGATGAAACCCTGTCCTCCTCGCAGAGCTATCGCGGTACGCCCGGCCAGAAACATCTCACCAATCTCACCGTACAGTGGTCGATCATGGCGGAAGGCCTTTATCAGGCCGGGCATGAGAAGGGGGATCGCGCCTATGGCAGCCTGATCCGCGGCAATGATGGCGCCCGCTATTCCTGGCACCATAATCTCTGGGCCAACCATAATTCGCGCATGCCGCGGATCGGCAATTACGCGACCCCGTTCGACGATCCGGACGGGCTCTTCCTCGATTTCCGCAATAATGTCTTCTACAATTGGGGCCATGGTGCCGAGACTGATTTCTGGGACTGGGTGCCGGCCAGCGCCGAGTTTGACCCATCCACGCAATTGGGTTTGAATCAGGATCCGCTCTATGGGCGTGAGGGCACGGATTATCATTACGCCGCCGGGACCGATCTCGATCCGGCTTCCGTCGCCCGCTACAACTTCATCAACAATGCCTATATCCAGGGCCCGCAAACGCTGGGTCCGGTCATCTTCTACATGCGCAACACCACCGGCCGAGCCTATTTCGCCGGCAATACGATGGATGGCGAATTGCGCGACCAACGGCCGATGCTGCGCTCGGCAGCCCATGATATCAGCTGGGTGGACGAGGCCTATGAGGCCGATTTCATCCGCACCGATACGGCCGATGAAGCTTACGCCGCGGTGCTCGAGGGCGCGGGCGCTTCGCATTGGCGAGACAGCGCCGACCAGCGCATCATCGACGATGTCCGCAATGGTACCGGCCGCATCATCTCCTCCGAGGCCGAAGTCGGCGGCTGGCCCGACCTGCCGGCCGAACCGGCCCGGACCGACAGCGATGGCGACGGCATGCCCGATGACTGGGAAACGGCACGCGGACTCGATCCGCAGAACCCCCAAGACGGCTCGCATGACAACGATAACAATGGTTATACTGAACTCGAGGACTGGCTGAACGGGCTCGTTGAATAACCGGCACAGACCAGACCCGGGGGAGGGATCATGATCAATCGCAGACACCTCATCGCGACCGGGGCTGCGGCGGCCGTGGCCGGCTGCGGCCAGGCCGACAGACCGCTCTATTCCGCTGACGCCCATGTCGCTGATTACCCCACGGTGCAGGGCGTTCAGGCGATGGCTCGCATGGTCGAAGAGCGCACGGGTGGCCGCCAGCGCGTAAAAATCTTCGCCGGCGCCCAGCTCGGCTCCGAGCGCGACACGCTGGAGCTGACCGTGTTCGGGGCGCTCGATCTGAACCGGATCAATCTGGCACCGCTCAATTCGGTCGCCAATGAGACCATCGTTCCCAGCCTGCCCTTCCTGTTCAATTCAATCGAGCACATGCGCACCTCGCTCGACGGCGCGCCGGGCCAGACCATTCTCGACGCGCTACGCCCGCATGGCCTGGTCGGCTTGTGTTTCTATGACAGCGGCGCGCGCAGCTTTTACAATACAAGCCACCCCATCCACACGCCGGACGATCTGCGCGGCATGAAGATCCGGGTGCAAAACTCCGACCTCTATGTCGCCATGGTCGAGGCGCTGGGCGCCAACCCGACCCCGATGGCCTTCGGCGAGGTCTATCAGAGCCTGGTCCAGGGCGTGATCGACGGGGCCGAAAACAACTGGCCGTCCTACGAGACGACACGGCATTTCGAGGCCGCCCGCTATTACAGTCTCAGCCGCCATGTCATGGCGCCGGAAATCCTGGTCATGTCCAAGCATCGCTGGGACCGCCTGTCCGCCGAGGATCAGGCGATCTTCCAGCAGGCGGCCCGGGACAGTGTGCCGGTCATGCGCGAACTCTGGGATGCCCGCGTCGCCGACTCACGCGAGCGCGTTCTGGCGGGTGGTGTCGAGGCCAATGAAATCGCCGATATCGGGGCTTTTTCCGATCGCATGGAAAGCGTCTGGGACCGGTTCGTGGTCAGCGATGTCCAGCGCCGCCTGGTCGAGGATATCCGCAATCTGGGAGGGCAAGTCTGATGCGCCTCTTTGCCCATCTCATGCAATTGGCCAGTCGTGGCCTCCTGTTGATCGGCGGGGTCGGCCTGGCAGTGATGACACTCATCATCGGCTGGCAGGTCTTCGCCCGCTACGTGCTCAATGCCAGCCCCTCCTGGTCCGAACAGGCCTCGCTGGTGCTGATGATTTGGTATGTCAGCTTCGCCGCAGCGGCCGGCGTGAAGGAAGGCTTTCATATCCGCATTTCGGCCTTTGCCGACAGCCTGCCCGGGGCCTGGCCCGGTCGGCTACAGCTCCTCTCCCACCTGATTGTCGCCCTCGTGGGCGGCGCCATGGCCTTTTGGGGCGGTGAGCTGATCCTGCGGACCTGGGACCATGTCATCCCGACACTCGGCATATCCCGCGGCTTCGCCTATCTGCCCATACCGATCAGCGGCGTTCTGATCGCCCTCTTCGCGCTGGAAAACATCCTGGAACACCTCAATCCGGCCCTGGCCGACGAAGCGGAGTCCTGAGCCATGGAATTGAGTGTTCTCCTCGGCGTTCTCGTCTTCCTGCTGATCATCGGCGTTCCGGTTGCCTTTTCCCTGTTGGGCGCAACCCTCGTAACCTTCTTCATGATGGACATGCCGGCCATTGCCGTTTTCCAGCGCATGGCAGGCGGGATGAGCATCTTCTCGCTCATGGCCATCCCCTTCTTCGTTTTTGCCGGCGAGCTGATGCACCGATCCGGGATTGCCGAGAGGCTGGTTCATGTGGCCGAAGCCGCCTTCGGGCGATCCCGCGGCGGGCTGGGCCAGGTCGATGTCGGCGCCTCGATGCTGTTCGGCGCCGTCTCCGGGTCCGCCATTGCGAGTGTGTCCGCCATGGGCTCGACCCTGATGCCGATGATGCGCGAGCGGGGCTATGACGCCGACTATGCGGTCAATGTAACCTCGACCTCGGCTGTTTGCGGCCTGCTCATTCCACCGTCGCACAACATGATCATCTATGCGGCCGCCGCCGGTGTCGGCGTGTCGATCGGCGAGCTTTTCGTGGGCGGAATCGTGCCTGGCCTGCTGACCGGTGCCACATTGATGGTTGCCGCCTGGCTGGTCGCCGTGAAGCGCGGCTATCCCAAGGGTGAATTCCCCGGCTGGATGGCTTTTCTGCGCGCCTTCATCATGGCGCTGCCCGGGCTCTTCACCGCCGTCATCATTGTCGGCGGCGTGCTGGGCGGCTTCTTTACGGCCACCGAATCCTCGGCCGTCGCGGTGCTCTACACCGTGGTCGTGGCCGCCCTGCTCTACCGCTCCATGGGGCCGCGCGCCTTTCTCGACGCCGCCATCCAGGCGGTGAAAACCACGGCCATGGTCCTGCTCATCATTGGCTCGGCGTCCGGTTTCGGCTGGATGCTGGCCCTGCTGGAAGCGCCAACCCAACTCGCCGAACTGATCACGACGGTCACCGACAATCCCATCCTCATCCTGCTGATCATCAATCTGATCCTGCTGGTGCTGGGCACGTTCATGGACATGTCGCCGCTGATCGTGATCACCACACCGATCTTCCTGCCGATTGTGGTCGGACTGGGCATGGATCCGGTCCAGTTCGGAGTCGTGATGATGCTCAATCTCGGTATCGGGCTGGTGACCCCACCGGTCGGCGCCGTGCTTTTTGTCGGTGCTGCGATCGGCAAGGTGAAGGTGGAAGAGACCGTCAAGACGATCTGGCCCTTCTATGGCGCTCTTTTCGTGGCCCTGATGGTCGTCACCTATATCCCCGCCGTTTCGATGAGCCTGGTCAATCTGATGCGCTGACGGGCGGAACCTTATCCTCGCCCTGCACCGCTAAAGCCGTCACCCTGACGCAAGTCAGGACCCAGTCTTGCACGCCGGGTTTCGCCAAGCGTGGCAATAGCTTGCGTCGCAGACTGGGTCCCGGCCTGCGCCGGGATGACGGTGTGTGGGGCGGGCTTTTGCAGAAAACTTATCCCCACCCCCTCGGCGCCAGCGCATACTCCCCTTGTTCCCGCGTCACCTGAGGCCCGGATTGGTTATCCGGGGGCGTGGGGA
>NZ_CAMYLS010000012.1 GCF_947259345.1 uncultured Maricaulis sp.
CGCGCCATGACGATTTCGCCTGGCGGTGTGGGCCGTAGAGGGGTGCGAGGTGCCTTGCCGGTGCCTTGCTATGGAATTTGTGTAGGTGGCGCCGGGGGCACCTCGCACACGGAGATTTACTCGAGGCCGTTACCGGCCCCGTCTCGAAACCGACAGGATCAAACGGTCGAGCTTTGTGCCGCCGTCCTGCCGATGGCCACGCCGGGTCGGATGGTGGTCAACTCCACCCAACCGGACGAGCTCCGTCCTCCCCACGCCCCCGGATAACCAATCCGGGCCTCAGGTGACGCGGGAACGGGAGGAGTATGCGCTGGCGCCGAGGGGGTGCGGATAAGTTTTTCGCCCCACACACCGTCATCCCGGCGCAGGCCGGGACCCAGTCTGCGACGCAAAGTGCTGCCAGTGCAGGCAAAATCGCGTCTGCGAGACTGGGTCCTGACTTTCGTCAGGATGACGGGTGTGTGTGGTAATCGCGGGGATAAATTATCAAATTCACCGTAATCCCACGGTCGCGGCAAAGCCGCGATCCGGGGGACCCAAGCAAAAGTGTCGACGGGGAAGCGCGGGTCCCCCGGATGCCCGCTGTGCGGTCACCGTGCGATGACGGTGGTTCGAATGGGGGTAGCGCGCTCGACGCGCTCAGGCGTCAACGGCAGGCTTGGGGGCTGTGCCTCGTTGCTTGGCGACAATCCTCCACACCTTTCCCGCATTGCCCTTGCAGCGCGTCTCCGCTACACGGTGCGGCTCAAGATTCCCTGCCAGACAAGAGAGCCTCTCCCCCATGGCCGCTTACAAATTCGTCTATCACATGGACAAGCTGTCGAAGACCTATCCGGGCGCTGCCAAGCCCGTCTTTGACGGTATTTCCCTGCACTTCCTGCCCGATGCCAAAATCGGTGTTGTCGGTGTCAATGGTGCCGGTAAATCCACCCTCTTGAAGATCATGGCCGGCATGGACACCGAATTCACCGGTGAAGCCTGGGCCGAAAAGGGTGTGAAGGTCGGTTACCTCGCCCAGGAGCCGCAGCTCGATGAAGACAAGACGGTCTGGGAAAACGTGATCGAGGGCTCGGCCCCGAAACAGCTGCTGGAAGAGTTCAATGCCATCTCCATGCAGCTCGCGGAAGATTATAGCGACGAGCTGATGGAGAAGATGACGGCGCTCCAGGAGCGTATCGACAATGACAATGCCTGGGATATCGACTCGAAGATCGAGATGGCGATGACGGCCCTGCGCTGCCCGCCGGCCGACTGGCCGGTCACCGATCTGTCCGGTGGTGAGCGTCGCCGTGTCGCCCTGTGCCGCCTTCTCCTGTCCGACCCGCACATGCTGCTGCTCGATGAGCCGACCAACCATCTCGACGCCGAGAGCGTGCAATGGCTCCAGAATTATCTGGAAGACTTCAAGGGCGCCGTCCTGGTCGTCACCCACGACCGTTACTTCCTCGACTCGATCACCACCTGGACGCTCGAACTCGATCGCGGTCGGGGTGTGCCCTATGAGGGTGGTTATTCGGCCTGGCTGGAACAGAAGTCCAAACGTCTGGCCCAGGAAGATCGCGAAAAGAGCGCCAAGGATCGCGCCCTGATGCGCGAACTGGAGTGGATCCGCTCCTCGCCGAAAGCCCGTCAGGCCAAGTCAAAGGCCCGTATCAAATCCTATGAGGATCTGCGGGATGCGGCCGAACGCGCCGAGATCACCACGGCCCAGATCACCATTCCGCCCGGCCCGCGCCTGGGCGGTGTCGTGGTTGAGGTGGAAAACCTCAAAAAAGGCTTCGAGGACAAACTCCTCATCGACGGCCTCTCCTTCAAGCTGCCGCCGGGCGGCGTGGTCGGCGTGATCGGTCCGAACGGGGCGGGTAAATCCACCCTGTTCAAGATGATCACCGGCCAGGAAACCCCGGACGAAGGCTCGATCCGCCTCGGTGACACCGTCAAGCTGGGCTATGTCGACCAGTCGCGCGATACGCTCGATCCGAACAAGACGGTCTGGCAGGAAATCTCCGGCGGCAATGACATGATCGAGCTGGGTGGCAAGGAAGTCCCCTCGCGCGCCTATGTCGGCACATTCAACTTCAAGGGCGGCGACCAGCAAAAGAAGGTCGGCCTCCTCTCAGGCGGTGAGCGCAACCGCGTCCACCTCGCCAAGATGCTGCAGACCGGCGGCAATCTGCTGCTGCTCGATGAGCCGACCAATGATCTCGACGTCGAGACCCTGGCGGCGCTGGAACAGGCGCTGGAAGCCTATCCGGGCTGTGCTGTGGTGATCTCGCACGACCGTTTCTTCCTCGACCGTCTGGCCACGCACATCCTCGCCTTTGAAGGCGACAGCCATGTTGAATGGTTCGAAGGCAATTTCGAGGACTATATCGAGGACAAGAAGCGCCGGCTGGGTCCGGATGCCGACATGCCCAAGAAGATCAAGTTCCAGAAATTCGCGCGGTAAGATGCTGAGCGAAGACGAACAGCGTGAATTGAGGGCCTGGCGTTCGCGCCAGGTCCTTTTCATGTTTGCACTGTTCGTGCTGGTGTTGCCCCTGTTTGCGTTTCTGGTCCTGTCCGCAATTCGCGGCGGCGATGGGGAGTCGCGCCAGGCACTCTGGCTGTCAGTCCTGGCCTTTGGCGGCGTGGCCCTGTTTCTGGCGCCCGCGCCGCTGCGGTGGTGGACGGCCGGGCGGGACCTTGCGGATAATCGTGTGCAGGAAATCCGCGGATATGCCGATATCCGGATGCGCGGCGGTTTCGGCCTGATCCACTTACCCAGTGAAACCCTGCATCTGGGCGGGGAACGCTTCCCGCTTCTCCCCTTCTGGCGTGAACAATTGACGCCCGGCCTGGCCTATACGGTGCGGTTTGCGCCGCGCAGCCGGGCGATCCTGTCCGTGTCTCACCTGAGGTCGGCGACGGCCAAGGCGCCGGTTGAGCCGCTTCCGGATCACTTGCAGGATCTGTCAGACCGGGACTGCCAGCTCATCCGCTTGCTCTCGGCGGGTCTTACCGACAAGGACATTGCGCGGGAACTCAATCTCTCGCCGACGACAGTGCGAACCTATAATTCCGAGCTCTATCTGAAGCTGGACATCAAGCGGCGCGGTCAGGTTCGGCCGATGGCGCTGCGCTATGGTCTGCTCGACCAGACGGATGATCACCCCTGACAGGTGTTGCCTGACATCTGTTGACTGACAGATTGCCAACATCTGTCGATGGTCGCGCCTGACCCGCCCGGCCAGCCTTCCTGAACCAACAGGGAGGTCTCATGTCCAACACCATCAAGTCACTTGAAAGCCCGTGGCGCTTCTGGCCCGGCATCGCCATCCTCGCCAGCGCCATGACCGGCTATGTCCTGCTCAGCTGGGCGCATTTGGAAATTGTGCGCCAGACCGTCGGCATGGAGGCCTATCTGGGCGAAGGGCCGCGCCTGCCACCGGGCGTGTTGATGTTCGGCCAGCTCAACAAGGCGGTTGCCGTGCTGGCGGCGGTAGCGATCGGCGCCTTGCTCCTGCACCAGCGCGGGCCGCGCTGGGTCGGTCTGGTGGCTGTGTCCTGGCGCTGGATCGGGCTGGCTGTGGTGATTGGCGCGGTCGCCTTTGGTCTGCGTCTCGTCCTGGCAAAGCTGATGGTCGTGGCCATGCCCGACTGGATTGCCTTCATGTCGACGCCCTTCGCCCTCGATCCGGGCAATTCAACCTGGATGAGTATCGGCTTCCTGGTCATGACCATCGCGGTGACGCCGTTCGCCGAGGAGGTCTTCTTCCGCGGATTTCTGTTCCGCTGGATGTCGGGTCACCACCCGGTCTGGCTGGCCGCCATCATCTCCTCGATCATGTTCGGGGTTGCTCACATCCTGCCGCCGCAAGCCATCTCGGCGGCGCTGATGGCGCTCACCCTGTGCTGGCTCTACTGGCGCACCGGGTCGATCTGGCCGGCCATTGCTGCCCATATCACCAATAACGCGCTGGGCATCGGCCTGGGACTGATCTGGTCGCCCTAATGGGTCCGAAGATGCGCGATCAGCGCGTCGATCTGGGCGTCGCGGGACCCGCTCAAGGGCAGGTCCGGAATGATGGGCGCGCTGGAGCTGTCACCGGAGGCGCGGGTGAAGACATAGATCGGGGCGGCGGCTTCCAGGTCGGTGTTGGCGAGGCGGTGCAGCTGGACCTGGCCGGTCGAGTTCGCCCGTCCTTCCGTGCCGGGCCCGGCGATCGGGGCGATGTCGAAATCCTGCACGGTCGCCGCCAGCACGATGGCTTGGGAATAGGTGCCGGCCCCGACCAGGAAGGCGAAACGCCCCTCGAAGCGATTGGCTTGCTCGGCCGGCGGTTCGACCCATTGCGCAAAGGGCATGGAGATCACCTGGCCCGGCTCCGACCCGGGAATGAGGGCCTGGTTTTCCGGTGTGATGCGGGCGGTGACGGCAGAGAGCGGCGTGTGGCGCTGATCGGTGAGATAGGCCAGCAAATGGTCGGAGAGCATGTGGGCGCCGCCGCCATTCTCGCTGATATCGATGACCAGGATCTCGCTGCCGCGCGCGGTGATCTCGGCAAAGCTGGCATCGATGAAGGCGTCGAATTCGGCCTCGACCGTGGGCGCGAAGGTGTTGAGGGTGAGGATGGCGGCGTCGTCCTGGAAGGCCAGAGACCAGGGTTCGGGATCCTGTCCGGCGCGTTCCCGCTGCGGATCAAGTGTGATTGTGCGTGTCTGCCCGTGGGTATTTTGCGCGGTGACCTGCCAGTCCGCAGCGCCACCGGTCAGCGCCCAGAGATAGCTGGCAAAGCGTGTCTCCACGACATGCCGCCGCAGGCCGGGCGTATCGCCATTGGCGCGACTGACAGCGGCCGCGATCAGCGGGCCGACCGGCTGGTCATTGATGACGGTAATGGTCTCGCCGGCCCGGACACGGCTCTCCTCGGCGATGGTGTCGGCCACGCGCAGCTGGTCGCCCTCGATGCGAACGGGCAGGGAGAAGTCTGCTCCGCCGTCAGCCAGCCAGGCCTCATACTCCTCGCTCGGCAGGCGCAGGGTGACATGACCGTCGGCGAAATGCGGGTTGAGCACGGCGAGGGCGAGCCAGGCTTCGCGCCGCGAGTAGGGCCCTTCAAGCCCGTCACGCACCTGGTCGAAGCGGGCCCGAACGTCGCCCACATCCATGCTGAATTCCGGTTGCGGATGGGTCGCAAACAGCCAGTTCTCCCATTCGGTCACATCGGCGGCGACCGCACTGGCGTCGATACCGTCCGACTGGGCGTTGACGCAGGCGGGCAGGCAGAGCAGGGCGAGCGCGGCAATACAGGTGTGGACATTTGGCATGAACAGGCTCATTTCTCTATATGCGTTACCAGTAACGTTACTAGTAACGCATATAATTTGGGGAGGCAATCATCATGTCCAATGCATCGCAGACCGAGCTCGACGCCCTCATTCACGGCGCATTGGCGCCGGGTTTTCTCGGCCTCCTGCTGGGACGGCTGGTGGATCGCTTGGTCGAGGATGGCTCGGGGCCGGCTGATGCGGCGGGCATTCGCGCGCCCCTGCGTACCTTTTCGATGATGCTGCTCCTGGACCGGGCCGATCAGAGCGTCACCGAGCTGGCGCGCCGCCTGGGTGTGACCCATGCCGCCGTGATCAAGACCTCGCGAGCGCTCGATAGGCTCGGCTTCCTCGCACGCGGCGATGATCCCGCAGATGCCCGTCGCAAACCCTTGACGCTGACCGATGCCGGCCGGGCCGAGGCCGAGCGGATCCGCCGCTTCATGGACCGGACCAATCGCGTCTATGCGGAGCTTTTCGGCGAAATCGGGATGGATGTCTTCGCCGCGGCCCAGGCCTTTGACGCTGCCCTTGACCGCAAGAGCTTTGCCGCCCGCTTCAAGGAGGCGGGTGGTGACTAGAAGCGTTTGGCGGAGAAGGGGGCGGCGGGAACGGGCGCTGGCTCGCCATCCAGCAGGGCCGCCAGCAGGCCCGCCGAGCCCATCGCCTGGGTCCAGCCGAGATGGCCGTGTCCGGTATTGATCCACAAACCGTCCGCCCGCGTTTCGCCAATGAAGGGACGCCCATCCGCTGACATCGGGCGGAAGCCACACCAGGGCTTTTGCTCGCCGGGCAGTAATTGCTCGGCGAGGGCCGGATAGAGGCGCGTCAGCAATTGGCGCAGATTGTCGATGCGCTCGGCCCGCAGGGTCCGGTCCTCGCCGGCGAACTCAGCCGTGCCGGCTATGCGCAATGTTTCGCCGAGCGGGGTGACAATGGCGTGCAGGGCCTCGTCCACCACTGGCAGTGAGGGGCGCTGGTTTAGCCCCGACATGTCGAGGCTCAGCGAATACCCCTTCACCGGGCGCACCGGAATATGCAGGCCGAGCGGTGCGAGCAGACCACGCGTCGCATGTCCGGTCGTGAGGATGACCTGATCCGCCTCGATCTCCTCTGTTGGCGTGCGCACACCGGTGATCCGGCCGGCCCGGTCGATCAGGCTGGAAACCGGTGAATTATACTCGAAGCGCACGCCGGCTTGGCGCGCGACGTCAGCCAGCGATACCGTGAACCGGTGCGCGTCACCGCTCTCGTCATCCGGATAGAAGATCGCCCCGGCGAGGTCGTTGGCGACATCCGACAGGAGCGGTTCTCGGGCTGTGACAGCCGCGCGGTCGAGAATCTCGAAGCGCAGCCCGGCATCCGCCAGCGCCTGGCTGGCCTGGTGCGCAGGTTCCAGTGCCCGCGCATCGCGGCAAACCTTCATTGTGCCGCGGGCGAGATTGGCGAATTCCAGCTTGTGCGCGTCCCGTGCGCGCTGGGTCAGGCCAAGCGAGTAGCGTGACAGGGCGAAATTGGCGAGCGAAGCGGCCTCGAAGCGCTTGCGCGACGAATTGGCGAGAAATTTCAGGCCCCAGGGAAGCAGTCCGGGCAATGGCGCCAGACGCAGCTTCATCGCCGAATGCGGATCGGGCAGGGACGCCAGTAATTGCCAGTGCACGCCGGGCGCGTTCCAGGGTTCCGGCTCGGACGGAGTCAGGGCGCCGGCATTGGCAAAGCTGGTTTCCAGCGCCGGGCCCTCATGCGCGTCAAGGACCAGCACATCATGCCCGCGCTCGCGCAGGGCGTAGGCTGTGCTGACGCCGGCAAGGCCTGCCCCGACAATGATCACATCCTGCTTGGCCACGACATACTCCCGAGTCGGCCTTCCTGAGCGGCTCGGTTTGAACTTCGTGGGGATGCAGATAAAAGCAAGGCATATTCTGCAGGTCTTGCCGGGATTCCATGGACGCGATCGTCACACAGCTCAAAGCACTCGCCGAACCGACGCGCCTGCGCATCGTCGCTCTTTTGTCGCGAGGTGAGCTGACCGTGTCCGAACTGGTCTCAATTCTCGGACAGAGCCAGCCGCGCGTCTCGCGCCACCTGAAACTCCTCACCGACGCCGGACTGGCAGAGCGTTTGCCGGAAGGCGCCTATGTCTTCTACCGACTGACCGATGCGGGCGGGGGGCGCAAACTGGCGCAGATGGCCAATGAACTGGTGCCCGAGAATGATGCGGTGCTGACCCGGGACGTATTGCGTCTGGAGGCGATCAAGCATGCCCGCGCCCAGGCTGCACAGGCGTATTTCGAAAGCGTGGCAGAAGACTGGGACACGATCCGGTCTCTCCATCTGGCCGACCACAAGGTCGAGGCGGCCATGCGCGAGCTGGCAGGTTCGGGGCCATTCGGCCTGATGATCGATGTCGGTGTTGGTACGGGCCGCGTCCTCGAGCTTTTTTCGGACCGGGTCGAACGCGGGATCGGCGTCGATATCAACCATTCCATGCTCAATGTCGCGCGCCTCAATCTCGAGCGGGCAGGCCTGAGGCATTGCTCGGTTCGTCATGCCGATGTCGGGGCCTTGCCCTTTGATACGGCGGTCGCCGACCTGGTCACCGTGCACCAGGTATTGCACTATCTCGACGACCCGGCCCTCGCGGTGGATGAGTGTGCCCGCGTCCTGAAGCCCGGCGGGAATCTTCTGATTGTCGACTTCGCACCGCATCAGCTGGAGACCCTGCGCGAAGATCATTTCCACCGTCGCCTGGGCTTTGCGGATGAGGAAATGTCGGACCTGATCGGTCATGCCGGTCTGGAGCTGGCCCACCAAAGCACCCTGCACCCGGAAGAACCGACCGGGCAATTGACCATGAAGATCTGGGTGGCCCGGCGCAAGGCAGCCACTCCCGCCTGACGCGAATAGGCTTCCCGCCATCCGGGCGCCGGTGTAGCGTCTGCCTCGTCGTGCAGGGGGCAGACATGAAAACCACATTGAACATCATCAGTCTTCTGGCACTCGGAGGGCTTGGCGCAAGTCTGTATTTCGGGGTTGGAGACGACGTTGCCGACCATGCGGCAGCGGGTCCTGAAGGCGTGGTCATGGCGACCGATACAGTGCCGGTCGATGCGCGCGGGCCGGAAATCCCGCTCGATGATGCATCGGATGCCGGCCCGGACGATGTCGATGGCGAAGCGGTCCTGGATCCTGTTGCGGGCGAGATTGTCTATTCGGTCTCCGGCACGCAGTCGGGTTATTTCATCGCGAATGAGGAAATCCGTTTCGGTGACCTGGTCCTCGAAAACATCGAACTCTGGCCGGCCTTGCCGGAATGCGACGAGCCGGCCTATGTGCGCCTGGCCTTGGAGGACACGAGCGACCAGCTGGGCGAGAATGAGTACGGCCCGTATTTCCGGCTTTACGCCATGACGATCGACAGCGCGGCCATCACGGATGGGGGGGTGATGATCACCGCGTCGGACCCGGATATCGGCAGATTGGTGATTGAGGCGGATTACGTCACCGGGGCCCTGGCCGAATGGCAATCAGGCGCGGACTCGGTCTCGGAATTGCTGGTCGGCACAGCGACCCTCAATGGCGACACACAGCCGGCGAGCTTTGCTTTCTGGGTTGGCGATTGAGAGGCGTGAATTTGGGGTGCGGCTGATCCAACTGAATGCAACGCCATCCATCCCCAACCCAAGCGACATCCCACGGTCGCGACCGCGTCGCGATCCGGGGGGCTTTGCGCTATGGGACCGCGTAAGGTGGTGCGGTTGAAGCGAATTTGGCACGCGGGCCGGGTGAGGTCCCTCGGATGCCCGGTGCGCCGTCACCGTGGGATGTCGGAGATGCAGGCTTAGGCAACCGAAAAGCCCCACCGGTGCTGCGGCTGGCACAGGCCGGCCCCCGTAACGCCTTCCTGCTTGCCTTTTGCCGTCACCCGGTGCTTGCATGCCCGCGAATGTCAGACGGAACTGCCAGAGCCATGGTTCGCAAGACAAAATCGAAATTCGACCCTGTGCCGGGCGCGCCCTCCATCATTGTCGGTTGGCGCGAATGGGTTGGCCTGCCCGAACTGGGCGATGCCCGGGTCAAGGCCAAGATCGATACCGGGGCCCGGACCTCCGCCATCCATGCCTGGAAGATCCAGCCCTTCGAGCGCGAGGGGGAGGCCTGGGTGCGGTTCGAGCTTCATCCCAACCAGGATGACAACAAGACCCGTTTGGCTTGCGAAGCGAAAGTCATCGACAGCCGGGTCATCAAGAGTTCGAACGGGCAGGAGCAGAAGCGTTATGTCATCCGCACGCCGCTGCGGATCGGGGCCCATGTCTGGCCTATCGAGTTGACGCTGACGCGGCGGGATGAAATGGGATTTCGCATGCTGGTTGGTCGCACTGCCTTGAAGCCGGGTGCGCTCGTCAATCCGTCGAAATCCTATCTTTGCCCGGCGTCGGCTTAGGTCGCGCCGCTATTCATGCTACCCCATCCCGCGACACCGCCACTTCGGAGATATGCCTGATGTATTTGCTCATGCTGGCCCGCAATCCCAACCTTTACTCGCACAAGAGACTGGTTGAGGCAGCCGAGGCGCGCGGTCACGAGATCGACATCTACGATACGCTGCGGATGTATATGAACATCACCTCGCATCGTCCCGAAGTGCGCTATCAGGGCCGCGTCCTCACCGGCTATGACGCCGTCATCCCGCGGATCGGTGCTTCGATCACCGGCTACGGCATGGCGGTGGTTCGCCAGTTCGAGATGATGGGTGTCTGGTCGGCCAATGAATCGGTTGCCATCGGCCGCTCGCGCGACAAGCTGCGCTCGCTGCAGCTGCTCTCGCGCGCCGGCCTGGGCCTGCCGGTTTCGGCCTTTGCGCACGATACCTCGATGACGGACGACGTGCTGGACATCGTGGGTGGCGAGCCGGTGGTGATCAAATTGCTTGAGGGCACGCAGGGCGTCGGCGTTGTCCTGGCGGAAACACGGCGTTCTGCCAAGTCGGTAATCGAGGCCTTCCGGGGCGCCAAGGTCGATATTCTCGTCCAGGAATTCATCAAGGAAGCCGGCGGTGCCGACATCCGTACCATCGTGGTCGGCGGCAAGGTGGTTGCGGCCATGAAACGCCAGGGCGCGGACGGTGATTTCCGCTCCAATCTGCATCGCGGCGGCTCGGCCTCGCGGATCAAGTTGACGCCGGAGGAGCGCTCCACGGCTGTGCGCGCCGCCAAGGTTATGGGCTTGAACGTGGCGGGCGTCGACATGCTGCGCGGCAATCACGGCCCGCTGATCATGGAAGTGAATTCCTCGCCGGGCCTTGAAGGCATTGAAGCCGCGACAGGCGTTGATGTGGCTGACAAGATCATCAATTTCATCGAGAAGACCGCCGTCGCCGGCAAGACGAAAACCCGCGGTACCGGATGATACGCGAACCCTTCGAGATCGCCGGCGAGGAAGTCCCGCCGGGTACGACCCGGATCGTCCAGATTCCGGTTTCCGTCCTGTCCGATCACACGCCGATGTCCCTGTCCGTCCAGGTGTTGCACGGCAAGCGGCCAGGGCCGGTCGTCTTTGTCTCGGCGGCCATTCATGGCGATGAAATCATTGGCGTCGAGATGATCCGCCGGCTGATCCGGACACCGCAAATGCGCTCCATCGCGGGCACGCTGATCTGTGTGCCCGTGGTCAATACCTATGGCTTCATCACCCATTCACGCTATTTGCCCGACCGGCGCGACCTCAACCGTTCTTTCCCGGGCGCACCGACCGGCTCTCTGGCCGCACGCCTGGCGGATATCTTCATGAAAGAAGTGGTCGAGCGCTGTGAGGCCGGCATCGATCTCCACTCGGCGGCGGTCAACCGTACCAATCTCCCGCAGATCCGGGTCGATACCAAGGTCCCGCGGGCGCTGGAACTGGCGCAGGAATTCGCGGCCCCGGTCATCGTCCACTCCTCCTTGCGCGATGGCTCGCTGCGCGAAGCGGCGCAAAAGCGTGACATTCCGGTGATCGTCTATGAAAGCGGGGAAGCCCTGCGCTTTGACGAGACCGCGCTGCGCATGGGGGTGAAGGGGATACTGCGCGTGCTGGGCAAGCTGGGCATGTTGCGCGCGGACAAGCGCATCAAGGCCACCCTGCGCTCGGAGATCGGCAACAAGTCGAGCTGGGCGCGCGCGCCGATGGGCGGGGTGCTGCGTATGCACCGTGATTGCGGCGAACATGTTGAGGAAGACACGCTGATCGCGACCCTTTCCGACCCGCTGGGCACCCAGGAGGTCGAGATCACCGCGCCCTGCGACGGCCTCATCATCGGCCGCACCGTCCTGCCCATCGTCAATGAGGGCGACGCCGTCGTCCATATAGCGGAAATCCTCAAGCGCCGGAACGAGGAGCCGATGGTTCAGCTCGGCGAAGCGCTGAGTAATGATCCGCTGTTTGATGAGGACGAGATTATTTAGGGCGAGGCGGGCAGGCCCGCAGGCCCGCCCGGTCGCTTTACTGGCGCATCAGCCGGTCGGGATGATGACCCGGTCGACAACATGGATGATGCCGTTCGAGGTCTCGATATCGGCCTGGATGACCTGGGCATTGCCGACCCGGACACCGTCCGTGGCGTCGATCAGGACGCTGGAGCCTTCAACTGTATCCACAGACAGGATCTGCCCGCTCAGCTGGTCGGACGTAATGGCACCCGGAACGACGTGATAGGTCAGGATATCGGTCAGCTCATGCCGGTTTTCCGGCATCAGAAGGCGGGCGACTTCGCCTTCGGGCAGGCCTTCAAAGGCGGCATCAACCGGCGCGAAGACCGTGAAAGGGCCATCGCCCTTGAGCGTGTCGACGAGGCCGGCGGCCTGGACGGCGGCGACCAGCGTGTTGAACTGGCCTGCAGCAACGGCCGTGTCGACAATGTCAGCCTGGGCCATGGTGCTGTGGCCACTACCATGATGATCGAACTTGGTCTTGCCGGCATCGAGCGGGACACCCGCGAGGGCCGGGGCAGAAATCAGGGCAGCGGAAAGAACTGCCAGAGAGACGAGACGCATGTGTGCGCTCCCTTGTTCGCTATGATGTGAGCACCGGCGGCGGCCGCCACCGGGTCACTGGAGGGTCGTCTCATGCATGTGACAGACGAGGTTACGGCGCCCGTCCGGTTTCGGATCAAATCTGTCCGAAACTTAATCTTGCGGGGAGGGCCCGGAGGGGCGGTCACTTAGGACGGGACGGTGCCCGGAACTGCGCCGCTCTGAGGTATTGCCCAACGCGCCCGGCGCGGAATGACCCTTAAACTACGTGCCAGCCAGCGGGCCGTAACGGGTTCTTGAGGTCAAGGGCGCCGCAGGCGCCGCTCCGCGGGCATGCCCCTTGAGCTGAAGACCTCGATACGGCTGTCTCACGGCAGGCGGTTTATGGCGGGGTGTGCGCCGGGGTGTTGTCCCTTATAAGGGACCGGCTTTGGCGTGGATGCCGCGCGATGGTTCCTTGGTATCGCCAAGTGGTTCCAGTTATTGTTGGCATTTCAGTGTGTTATGATGCCATGAAGGGCTATTGGGCGCGAGCCCATGGCTCCTTATAAGGAACGCAGTTGGCTTATAAGGAGCCATGGGCTCGGCAAGCGTTGGGGGGCCCAGCGGCCAGCGGCTTGACCGGCTTTGACCGGTGTGTTGCCGCCTGTATCGCCTTGTGATGCCCTGCGTGGCTTGCCTCGGCATTTCCGCCATCCGTCCCGATTGCCGGGCGTTGTTCTGGTGGTCGGCGTTCCAGGGGCCTATGAGCCCATCGCGCCGCCACCCGGCGTTTCAATCTCCACACTGTCGCCCGCCTCGACATCGATGCGGAACAGGCCGGGGAGGTCTTCGGTCTCGCCGCTGGCTTGGATGACGCGTTGCAGGCCCGGCTTTGCGTCGCCACCGCCATCCAGTCCGAAGGGTGTTTCCTTGCGGCGCGAGGAGAGGAGGGCGACTTCCATGGGTTCCAGGAAGGTCAGGCGGCGCATGGAGCCGTCGCCGCCCGGCGCGGCGCCTTTACCGCCGGAGCCTTCGCGGATGCGGTGATGCTCGACGCGGACCGGGAAGCGGCGTTCCAGGACTTCCGGGTCGGTCATGCGTGAATTGGTCATGTGGGTGTGGATGGCGTCGGTACCGGCAAAGGCCTTGCCCTCGCCGTCGAGGCCGGCGCCGGAACCACCGCAGATGGTCTCGTAATACTGGTGCCGGTCATTGCCGAAGGTGAGATTGTTCATTGTGCCCTGGCTGGCGGCGAGCCGACCGGTGGCGCCGAACAGGGCATCGACGACCAGCTGGCTGGTCTCGACATTGCCGGCGACCACGGCGGCGGGCGGTTTCGGGTTGAGCAGGCAGCCTTCGGGCAGGATCAGCTCGATCGGTTTGAGGCAGCCCTCATTGAGCGGGATGGCATCGCCGACCAGACAGCGGAAGACATAAAGGACCGCCGCCCGGGCGACCGAGGCCGGGGCGTTGAAATTGCTCGGGCGCTGGGGGGCGGTGCCGGTGAAGTCGACCACCGCCGTGCGGGCCTCGCGATCGACGCGGATGGCGACGCAGATCTCGGCACCATCATCCAGTTTCACCGTGTGCGATCCGTCCGAGAGCGCATCAATGACCCGGCGCACGGCGCGTTCGGCATTGTCCTGGACATGGCCCATATAGGCTTTCACCACGGCCAGCCCGTTATCGCTGACCAGACGATGCAGCTCGTCCGCGCCCTTGGCACAGGCGGCGAGCTGGGCCTTCATGTCGGCGATATTCTGGGACGGGCGCCGGGCCGGGTGCGGGCCGGAGGCGAGCACGCCGGTGACCACCTCATCGAGGAAGCGGCCCTTCTCCATCACCTTCACATTGCGGAATTGCACGCCTTCTTCCTCGATCGATGTCGAGAAGGGCGGCATGGATCCCGGGGCGATCCCGCCGACATCGGCATGATGGCCGCGAGCTGCGACATAGAAGATGCGTGTCCCGGTCTCGGGATCATGGACCGGTGTCACCAGGGTGATGTCGGGCAGGTGCGTGCCGCCATCATAGGGCGCGTTGACGGCGACCGCGTCGCCCGGTCCCAGGTCCGGATGCGCTTCTGCCGCGGCGCGAACCGAGGCCGACATGGAGCCCAAATGGACCGGCATGTGCGGCGCATTGGCGACCAGGCCGCCGGTCGCGTCGAAGACCGCGCAGGAGAAGTCGAGCCTTTCCTTGATATTGACCGAATGGGCAGTGCGTTCGAGCGCGACCCCCATCTGCTCGGCGACCGACATGAAGCGCTTGTTGAACAGCTCCAGCCGGATCGGGTCGAGCTCGGTGCCGCCACTCGCCTGGTCGGCGACCGCGTCGCGCTCCAGGGCCAGTGTTCCGTCTTCAAGCCGCACGGCGCGCCAGCCGGCATCGACGACGATGGTCGCATTCGGATCCATGACCAGGGCCGGGCCGTGGGCTTCGGCGCCCGGTCCGAACTGGTCGAGGGTGAAGACGGGCACGTCCTGCCAGTCACCCGCATCGAAGAGGCGGACCTGACCGGTCGGGCGCGGCTTTGCGCGGGTGGCGTCCGGCATGTCGATCGACCAATCGCTCGACCCGGGCGGGGCGCATTGAGCTTCGGCGCTGACCGACTCGATGACCAGCGCGCCGTCCGGCATGAAACCGAAGAGGCGCTGATGGGCCGCGCGGAAGGCGGCTTCCATGGCCGCAGCCGTGTCTGCCGGGACCGGGATGGCGGTATCGGAACCGGAGACTTTCAGGCGCCATTCGCGGGCGACCGACATCGCCGCCGGCGGCAATTCTTGCGCAATGAGGGCCTCGCGGGCTTCGTCCGAGAGGCGTTCGGCGAGCTGGCAAGCGCTGTCATAACCGTCGGCGAACTCCCGCTCCACCGCGGCGAGGCGCGTCTCGCGAATATCGGCGAGGCCGATGCCCAGCGCCGACAGGAGACCGCCATAGGGATGGATGAGGACGGTCGTCATGCCCAGCGCATCAGCGACCCGGCAGGCATGCTGGGCACCTGCGCCACCGAAGGCGGCAAGCGCATAGCTGGACGGGTTCACGCCCTGGCCGATGGAGATCTGCTTGATCGCCTGGGCCATGCTTTCCACGGCCACGGCGAGGAAGCCCTCGGCCGCCGCTTCCGGTGTCTCCAGGCCCATGGCGTCTGCCAGTTCGCCCAGCGCGGCGCGGGAGGCCTCGACATCGAGCGGCTGGTCCGAGGTCTCGCCGAAAACATGCGGGAACCAGTCGGGCTGGATGCGTCCGAGCACGATATTGGCGTCGGTCACGGCCGCCGGACCGCCGCGGCCATAGCCGGCCGGTCCCGGCATGGCGCCGGCACTGTCCGGCCCGACCCGGGCGCGTTCGCCGTCGAAGGTCAGCACCGAGCCACCCCCGGCGGCGACCGTGTGGACCGCCATCATCGGCGCCCTCAGACGGTGCCCGGCGACCAGCGTGTCCTGGACGCGGTCATACTGGTCGCCATCATAGCGCGAGACATCAGTCGAGGTGCCGCCCATGTCGAAGCCGATCACCTTGCCATGGCCGGCCTGCTTCGCCGTCTTGGCCATGCCGACCACGCCGCCGGCGGGGCCGGACAGGACCGCATCACGCGCATGGAAGGCGCCGGCCGGGGCCAGTCCGCCGGAGGATTGCATGAAGAAGAGGGGCGTGCCGTCCAGGCCCCGGTCCACCCGGTCGACATAGTCACGCAGAACCGGGGTGAGATAGGCATCGAGAACCGTGGTCGAGGCTCGCGGCCCGATCTTCACCAGCGGTGAGGCGATGGAGGAGCGTATGACGGTCTCGAAACCGGCCTCGCGGGCCAGCGCTTCCAGACGCGTCTCGTGGATATCATTGCCATAGGCATGCATGAGCGCGATGGCGACGGTTGTCAGCCCGTCGGCCTTCGCCGTCTCGAGCGCTTTTCGGGCTGCGGTCTCGTCCAGCGCCTCGCGGACCACGCCCTCGGAATCGAGGCGTTCATCGATCTCGACGACTCTGTCATAGAGCGGATCGGGGCGTTTGAGATCGAGCGCGAAGATGTCCGGACGGGTCTGGTCGCCGATGACCAGAAGGTCTGCGAAGCCGCGCGTGACCAGGAATAGGGTGGGCGCCCCCTTGCGTTCCAGCAGGGCATTGGTGGCGACGGTCGTGCCCATTTTCACCGCACTCACCGGCGCACCCGCAGAGAGGCGGCGCACGCCTTCGGTCGCGGCATCGGGATAGTCCGGGCTCTCCGACAGGAGTTTGAGGGCGTGCAGGCGTCCGTCCGGTGCCCGGCCGATCACATCGGTGAAAGTGCCGCCCCGGTCGATCCAGAATTCCCAAGCCTCGCGTCCACGCTCGCTCATCTCGCTGACCTCTTGTCGCTTTGTCGCGGAGGTTAAGCATGGCATGGCAGGGTGCAACCGGCTTAAGCTGGTGGCGAACTGCTCAAGACCGGCCCCGCCCACTCGCGCAACAGGTGCGCGCTTCCTACATGGGCGACCGGAGGGTGATGCGTATGGGATTCTGGCGAAATCTGGCTGACCGGATCAGCGGGCGGGATTGCTTCCTGGAGTGCGATGGCTGTGATGACCGGGCCGCCGCGCACCAGGTCAATGATGCCGATTTCGCCATGGCGCTGATCGGGCTCGGCGCCAAGATGGCCAAGGCGGACGGGCTGGTCTCGCGCAGTGAGATCCGCGCCTTTTATGAAGTCTTCAAACCGCCGCCGGAAGGGCGTGACGCTCTGGACCGCGCCTTTGAGCTCGCCATGCAGACGACGCTCGGCTTTGACGGCTATGCCCGGCGCCTGGCGCGTCGCTTCCGCTGTTATCCGGCCATTTTGGAAGATGTGCTGGACGGTCTGTTTCACGTCGCCAAGGCGGACGGCACCATCACCCCGGACGAGCTCGATTATCTCCAGCGTGTGGCCGATATCTTCGGTTTCTCGGAGACCGAATTTCGCCGCATCCTCGCCGGCCATGTCGAACCCGACGACAAGGACCCCTATGTGATCCTCGGCATTGAGGCGGGAATATCCGACCAGGATCTGCGCAAGGCCTATCGCCGCATCGCCTCACAGAATCACCCGGATCGGCTGATTGCGCGCGGTGCACCGCTGGAAATCCAGCGCCTGGCCGATGAGAAAATGGCAGCGATCAATGCGGCTTACGGGGAGATTTTGGCGCAAAGAGGATTGGTCGCACCCCTGACCAATTGACCTTTGGCGCATTGATGCCAACATACACGTCAGCGGGGGCGAAAACGGAATGAGGTTCATGACGGACGCTCGACAGACATTCTCATCAGCTTTCTCCGGACGAGCCAGCCGGGTGGTGCGCGATATTCTCGCGGCCGTCATTGCGCTGGGCATTGTCGGACTGGTGATTTTCCTCGCCGCCATGCTCACGGCAGCCTTCCTTGTGGTGGCAGGCATTGCCGTTCTTGCGGCAGCCGGTTTCTGGGTCTGGCGCAAGCTGCGCGGTGGCCGGGCTTCGGCGCGCGCCGACAAGGCTCAATCCGGTGGTCCGGAAATTCTGGTTGCGACGCGCGGCCCTGAAGGCTGGACCGTGGACGGTGTGGGTCCGTCCTCCTCGCGCTGACTCCCTTGCATTCATGCACAAGATTGTGATTGGGCGACCCGGCGGCTGCGTCTAGGCTCGCCCGATGCTCAATCCTTTGGCTGACTGGTTTTCATGATCCGTGCCTCCCTGTTTCTCATTGGCATCACCTTGCCGATGATGCTCGTCGGCTGCGTGTCGATGGTCCTGCCGCGCGTGGCGACGGAGAATTCCGGTCCGCCGGCGATGCCCGCCATTGATGCCGAGCCGCTGACCCGTGCTGGCTGGGAAGCCGGTCGCGCCGATCTGCTCGCCCGCTTTGAAGCCGAGGTCTATGGCGCCTGGCCCGGCGACGCGCCGGCTCAGGTTACCGAGCGTCGCGTCGTCGACGCGTCCGCTTTCGAGGGGCGCGGGCGGCTTGAGGAATGGGATGTCGATCTCGGTCCGGTAGACACGCATCTGGTCGTGCTGATGCCAGCCGGGGCGACGGAACCCATGCCGGTGATCGTCATGCAGACCTTTTGCGGCACACGAACCGCTTTTGGCGGCGCCTTCGAGTTGTCACCCCCGGTCAATCCGTCCGCCCGTGAGTGCGGCCAAGCTGGCGGATGGGAAAGCGCGCTGATGACGTCGATCTTCGGTCGCCATATCGCCGAACCGCCGATGCAGCATATCCTCGATCGCGGTTATGCGCTGGCCTTCCTCCATCCCGGGGACATTGTGCCGGACAATCCGACCGGGGCGCCGCCAGCGCTGGATGTGCTGATGGAGGGCCGCGAGAGCGGTGCCATCATCGCCTGGGCCTGGGGCTATGCCCGGGTGATTGACGCGCTCGAGAGCGATCCGCGCTTCGATGCTGAGCGAATGGCGGTCTGGGGGCATTCCCGCAATGCCAAATCTGCTCTCGTGGCGGCAGCCTTCGATCCGCGCATCGATCTGGTCCTGTCGCATCAGGCGGGCACGGGCGGTACGACCCTGACCCGCAGCGAAGTCGGCGAGAGTGTCGAACAAATCACCGAGACCTATCCCTACTGGTTCAATGAGACCTATGCCGGCTATGCCGGGAACGAAGCGGCCATCCCGGTTGACCAGCACCAGCTGATCGCGCTGATGGCGCCGCGGCCCTTGCTGATCGGTGGTGGCTGGCGCGATGCCTGGTCCGACCCGCAGGGCAGTTATCGCGCCGGTATCGGTGCCAATCCGGTCTATGGGCTTTACGGGTCTGACGGCTTGCGCCAGCCCAGCCTGGGGAGCTTCGACCCAGCCGCGGATATCGCCGTCTTTATGCGTCGCGGCCTGCATGGCGTGCAGCCGTCCGACTGGGACGCTTTCCTTGCCTTTCTCGATGCGCATTTCGGTCATGCACAATAAGGCCTTGCGGCCTGTGACCGGCGCATTCCAGACTGCGGTATGCGTCTCAAGGATTTCCTTCTTCTCGTCGCGGTCTGTGTGGTCTGGGGCTTCAACTTCGTGGTGGCGAAGTTTGCGGTCACGGGGGCGCCCGGCTGGATCCCCGGCTTTGACGGCGTGCCGCCGATTTTCTTCGCCTTCCTGCGCTTTGCCCTGCTCTATGCGTTTCTGGCGCCCTGGCTGAGGCCGCGACCGACCGATATCAAGACGATGATCGGGGTGGCGCTGTGCATGGGCGCCCTGCAATACGCGCTGATGTTCCTCGGCATGCGTTGGGCGACACCCTCGGGCATGGCGATCGCCGTGCAGATGGGTGTGCCCTTTGCCACCATCCTCTCCGTTATCTTCCTCAAGGAGACAGTTGGTCTGCCGCGCATTGCCGGCATGACGCTGGCCCTGGCCGGCGTGCTCCTGGTGATCTTCAATCCCGGTGAGGCCGACATGTCGATCGGCATGTTGCTGGGCGTCGGTGCGGCCTTTGTCGCCTCGGTCGGCATGATCCTGGTCAAGCGCCTGCCGATGGATTCCATCCGCATGCAGGCCTGGATCGGGCTCATCTCCTGGCCGCCCCTCCTGCTGCTCTCCCTGACGTTCGAGAGTAACCAGATGGCCGGCGTGGTCTCCGGTGGCTGGGCCTTCGGCCTGGCGCTCCTGATCACCGTCGTGCTGGTGAATATTTTCGGTCATGGCGTGTTCTACAACCTGCTCAAGCGTTATGATGCGACCCTCATCGCCCCCATCACGCTGCTGGCACCCCTGGTGGGTGTCATTTCAGGCATTCTCCTGACCGGCGATCCGATGGGCTGGCGCCTCTTCGTCGGGGGCGGTCTGACCCTGGTCGGGGTCGGCATCATTGCCCTCCGGCAAAACCGCAAACTGCCGGCCGCTGCGCTGGCGCGGGAGAAGACCCTGTGATTTTGGATGTGAATGCCGAGGCGGGCCTCGATGTGATCGCGGCCCCGTCGCCGAACTTCAACGATCGGAAGATGCCGATCAGCCTGATCCTGCTTCACTATACCGGCATGGAAAACGGGCCTGTGGCGATCGAGCGACTGTGTGACCGCGCGGCCCAGGTGAGCGCCCATTACGTGATCCGCGAGGACGGCCAGATCCTGCAGCTGGTCAGTGAGGGCAAGCGCGCCTGGCATGCCGGCGTCGCGAGCTGGCGGGGCGAGAGCGATGTGAATTCGGCCTCGATCGGCATTGAGATCGTCAATGGCGGGCATGATTTCGCGCTGCCGGCCTATCCGACCATTCAGATCGACCGGCTTGTCGCGCTCGTGGGTGATCTGATGACGCGGCATGAGCTGGGCCCCGAGTGCGTGATTGGCCATTCGGACGTGGCGCCGGGTCGCAAGCAGGACCCGGGCGAGCATTTCCCCTGGGCGCTTCTGGCCGCGGCCGGATGCGCCCTGCCGGCCCCGCAAACGGGTGAGCCGGTTGAGGATGTCGCGGCGGGCCTTGAGGCAATTGGCTATTCGCTCGACGCCGGGCTGGACGCTGTGATCGAGGCTTTTCAGCGGCGTTGGCGACCGGCGCTCGTCGATGGCAAGGCCGACCGCGAAACCCGCGCCCTCATAGCGGCGCTGGCGGAGCGCTCTTGACGCTAGGCCCGGTCTGACCGATCTAGGCGGCGATCAGGTGGCTGGGCGGTCGCGGCAACTGGGCCGGAAACGGTGTTGTCGAGGAAAGTCCGGGCTCCACGGAGGCAAGGTGCCGGATAGCGTCCGGCGGGGGTGACCCCAGGGAAAGCGCAGCAGAGAACAGACCGCCGGGCCTTCGGGTCAGGCAAGGGTGAAACGGTGCGGTAAGAGCGCACCGCCTCGACCGCAAGGAAGAGGGCTAGGCAAGCCCCACCTGGAGCAAGACCGAATAGGGACAGACCGCAGCTTTCGGGCTGCACGTGCGCCTCCGCATGCTGTCCGGGTAGGTCGCAACAGGTCGTGTGCAAGCACGATCGCAGATGAATGACCGTCGCCCCGGCTCGTCCGGGGGACAGGACCCGGCTTACAGGCCGCCTGATCACTTGCCCCGACTGCCGCCGATGGCGCGCGTCGCGAGGCGTCATTTCCATTTTGGCATCAATCACGCTCTCGGTTCGGTCGCATCCGCGAATGACCGCGTTGGGTCTCGCGAAGCGATCGTTTTTGCCAATCCGGAAACAATCCCCAGTTTTCGCCAATTCCCCGGGATTCCAAGGCTCAGCCTTTCCGGGGCCTGTGGATATTAACTTAATGTTCTCTTCCTGTTCTTGTTTTCCTCATATTCGAATACTTCTAGAGGCGCGCTAATCCATGAAAAACGGGCCTTTCGTCATTGTTTCCCATCTGATCCCATGTTATCCCATCGTTAACCATGAGGGACGGGTCTCATGGCTTTGGGGGTTTCGACCGTGTTTCTGTCAACGACGATCAATGGTGTGGACGCAAAGGGGCGGGTTTCCGTTCCCGCCGGCTTCCGCGCGGTCGTCAAGAATGACCCCGAGGAGAAGATTTTCGTCTGGCCGTCCTTCGAGGGTGGTTATCTGGAAGGTGGCGGGCAGGCTTTGCTTGATCGCTATCTGGCGCTCATGGAGGAGATGGATCCCTATGACGACGCCCGCGCCGCCTTCGAGCAGACCATTTTCGGTGATACGCGCGGCCTGGCCTTCGATGGCACCGGCCGGGTCAGTCTTCCCAGGGACCTGATCGAGCATGCCGGGCTGAACGGCAAGGCGGCTTTCGTCGGTCTGGGTGCGCGCTTCGAGATCTGGGATCCGGAACGCTTGGCCGAGCGCAAGGCCAATGCCCGCAGCTTCGCCCGAGACAACAAGAAGTCGCTCAAGCTCCCGCCCCGTAGTGGAGGCGTGTGATGAGCGTCGCTCCGCACATTCCGGTCATGCTGGATGAGGTCCTGCACGCACTCGAGCCGCGCGACGGGGCCTTGTATATTGACGGCACATTCGGTGCCGGCGGCTATTCGCGCGGCATCCTGTCGGCGGCGGATTGCAAGTTGATCGGCATTGATCGCGACCCGGCGGTCCAGCCGGCGGCCACCCAGCTCGTTCAGGCGTCGGGCGGGCGTTTCTCCTTCGCCGAAGCGCCATTCTCGGCCATGGCCGAGGTGCTGGCCTCGCGCGGGATTGAGGGTGTCGACGGGATTGTTCTGGATATCGGCGTGTCCTCGATGCAGATCGACCAGGCCGAGCGCGGTTTTTCCTTCATGCGCAAGGGTCCGCTGGACATGCGCATGGCGGCCGACGGGCCGAGCGCGGCTGATGCGGTGAACCGTCTCAAGGAGTCCGAGCTCGCCGACATATTTTATGTATACGGCGAAGAGCGGCGTTCGCGCCGCATCGCGAAATTCATCTGCACGGCGCGCGCCGAGGCGAAAATCGAGACGACGGACCGGCTCGCTGAAATCGTTGCCCGTGCAACCGGCGGAAAACACTCAAAGATTCACCCCGCCACAAAAGTCTTCCAGGCGCTGCGGATTTTCGTCAATGACGAGCTTGGCGAATTGGCCCGCGCGCTGGAGGCTGCCGAGCAGCTGCTGACCCCGCTGGGGCGGCTTGTCGTGGTTACCTTCCATTCACTGGAAGACCGCATGGTCAAGACCTTCCTGCGAGGCCGTGCCGGCCTGGCCGGAGGCGGTGGTTCGCGCCACGAGCCGGCGGTTGAAACCGGACCCGCGCCGAGCTTCTCCCTGCTGACCCGGCGCGCCGTGGCGGCCAGTGATGAGGAAGCGGCGGATAATCCGCGGGCCCGCTCTGCCAAGCTTCGCGCGGCCACCCGAACCGAAGCGCCTGCCTGGACTGACGGGCCGTCGCTTCACACGAGTATTGTTCCGCTTGCCCGTCTGGAGGCCGCGCTATGATCCGCACGCTCAATGCGATTGCGTTCGTCGTTGCCGCAGCTCTGGCGGTCGCGCTCTACATCGCCAAGGCCGAGGCGAAGAGCTCGCAGGAACGTCTTGAGGATATCCAGGCCCAGCTCGTCGAGGAGCGTCGCCAGATCAATGTGCTCAATGTCGAGATCGCCCATCTGGAAGACCCGGAGCGCCTGCGCGCCCTGGCCCGCCGCTATCTCGGTTTTGAACCTCTGGATCCGTCCCGGGAGGTTGCCTTGAGCGATCTGCCGCTGCTCGCCGATGCCCGCCCCGAAGAAGAGGGCGTGCGCCGCGACCAAGCCCTGGTGCGCCAGGAAGAGGGTGCCCTGGCGATGGCTGAGCCGACCCAGGTCGGAGGGCCGGACTGATGCGTTTGTGGCCGTTCCGCAAGCAGGTATCGGCCGAGGCGCGCACGCTGGCCCCGCCGCCGCTGGCTGAAGCCGCGCCGGCGGACATGTCGCGCCTGCTGCGGATTGAAAGCGATGAGACCCGCGCGATGGAAGCCTCGCGCGGGCGTTTGCGTGTCATGGGACTCTCGCTTGCCCTGGGATTTGCCATACTGGGCGGCCGGGCGGTGGAGGTCGCGGTCACCGGATCGGCCGACGCGGCCTCGCCAAATCGCCAGGCCGTGGCAGCGCAAAGCCGTGGCGACCTGTTTGACCGGACCGGCCAGGTCCTGGCCACGACACTGGACACCCACTCGCTTTATGCCGACCCGGCTCTGGTCTGGGATGCAGCCGAAACGGCCGAGATGCTGGCGACGGTCCTACCGGATATTGATGTTGCGTCCCTGACCGAGGAACTCGACTCGCGGCGCCGCTTTGTCTGGGTCCGGCGCAATCTCACCCCACGCCAGCGTCAGGCTGTGTTCGCGCTCGGTCTGCCGGGTCTGGAGTTCCGCTCCGAGCCGCGCCGTGTCTATCCGCGCGGTCGACTGGCCTCGCATGTCGTCGGCTATACCAATCGCGACATGGACGGGCTGGCCGGTGCCGAGCGGGCTTTCGACAGTGCTCTGATGTCTGGGGATGGTCGCCCGGTCGCCTTGTCCATCGACATGGCCGTGCAATTCCATCTTGATGAAGTCCTGCGCGCCAGCATGACCGAATACCGGGCGCTCGCCGCGACCGGCATCGTGATGAATGTCCAAACCGGCGAAATCCTCGGCATGGTCTCCCTGCCGGACTTCGACCCGAACCGGCCCGCCGATGCCAGCAATGGCGAGCGCCTCAACCGCGCGGCCCAGTCAGTCTATGAAATGGGCTCGACCTTCAAGGCCTTCACGGTCGCTGTTGCCCTGGAAGAGCGCACGGCGACGATGGAGAGTCGCTATGATGCGCGCGCGCCGCTCTCGGTCGGAGGCTATCAGATTTCCGACTATCACGGCGAAGAGCGCTGGCTGACCGTGCCGGAAATCTTCACCCACTCATCCAATATCGGCTCCGGGCATATGGCGCTGGAAGTAGGCGCAGAGGCCCAGCGCGGCTTCCTCGGTGATTTGCGCTTGCTGGAGCGCGCTCCGATCGAGCTGGCCGAAAGTGCTGATCCGCTCCTGCCGCGCAATTGGGGGCCGACCGAAACCGTCACGATTTCCTATGGCCACGGCATTGCGGTCAGCCCGATCGCCACGATCGCCGCCTTCGCGGCTATCGCCAATGACGGTATCTATGTCCCGCCGACGCTTTTGCCGGTCGCTGCCGATGAAACCATCCTGGGCGAGCGGGTGATGCGGTCCGATGTGGCGCGCGATGTCCTCGCCCTGATGCGTGAGAATGTGGTGGGCGGAACCGGCGGGAATGCCGAAGCGGTGGGCTATCTGGTCGCTGGCAAGACGGGTACCGCCGACAAGCCGACGCGCGGTGGCTATGACACCAGTCGGCTTCTCTCCTCATTTTCGGCCGTTTTCCCGGCCAATGATCCACAATATGCGATCCTGGTCTTGCTCGACGAACCGCAAATGCCCGAACCGACCTATCTTCGCCCGACCGGTGGTCGGGTTGCGGCGCCGGCCGTGGGTGAGATCGTGGCGCGGATCGCGCCCATCCTCGGGGTCGAGCGGTCGAATGAAGACCCGGTCGGTCGCGCCGCCCTGGTTCGCGCGGCCCTGATGCCGGAGATGATCCCGTGATCCTGGATGAGCTGTTGTCGGGAGAAGGCCTGTCGGTTGATGCGGGGCATATCGAAATCCGGGGTCTGACCCTGGACAGTCGCAAGGTGGAGCCGGGCTTTGTCTTTGCCGCCTTGCCGGGTGTGAAAGTCCATGGCCGTGATTTCATTCCGAAAGCGCTTGCAGCCGGCGCGGCAGCCATTCTGACCGACGCGCCAATCGAGGCGCCTGTGCCGGTAATCGCGGTGGATGAACCGGCCGCGCTTCTCGCGCGCATGGCGGCACGTTTCTATCCGCGTCAGCCCGAGCATATTGTCGCGATCACAGGCACGAATGGCAAAAGCTCGACCGTGGAATTCCTGCGCCAGATCTGGGCCGGTGCCGGGCTCGAAGCGGCCTGTCTGGGCACGCTGGGTGTGACCCGGGGTGATCAGGTCGAGGTGACCGGCTACACCACGCCGGATGCTGTTGCCCTGCAGGCCGCACTGGACCGTCTGGCCGGCGAGGGGGTGACCCACCTGGGCATGGAAGCCTCCAGCCACGGCCTTAAGCAACACCGCATGGACGGCGTGCGCCTGGCGGTCGGCGCCTTTACCAATCTGACCCAGGATCATCTCGACTATCACCCGGACTTCGCCGATTACTTCGCATCCAAATTAAAGCTCTTCACAGAGCGCTTGCCAGCCAATGGTCGCGCCGTGATCAATGTCGACAGCGAGTGGGGCGACAAGATGGCCAGTGCGGCGCGCGAGCGTGGTCTGGACGTCCTCACCATGGGCTGGCGCGGCAGGGATCTGACTATTCGCGAGATTACCCCGCGCCCGGCCAGCCAGAGCGTTGTCTTTGCCTGGAAAGGGCACGACCACGCACTCGATATTCCGCTGGTTGGTGAATTCCAGATTCTCAACGCGCTCGGGGCGGCCGCCATTGCCCTGTCCGATGGTGTTGACGAGGCCTGTGTTCTGGCGACCCTCGGGGCGCTGGGCGGCGTGCCGGGCCGCCTCGAGAAGGTCGGTGAAACGGCCGAGGCAGCGCCGGTGCTTGTCGATTATGCCCACACACCGGACGGGTTGGATAAATTGCTCCGTGCAGCGCGTCCGCATACGCGCGGTCGGGTCATTGTTGTTTTCGGGTGCGGGGGCGATCGCGACGCTTCCAAGCGCGCCAAGATGGGGGTGATCGCGGCCAATCAGGCCGATCATGTCATCGTGACGGACGATAATCCGCGCTCGGAGGATCCCGCCGCCATCCGCAGGGCTGTCCTCAAGGGCTGTCCGGACGCCGAGGAAATTGCGGACCGGGCCGAAGCCATTCGCCAGGGTGTATCAATGTTGCGCGCAGGCGACTGCTTGTTGATCGCCGGTAAGGGCCATGAGACCGGCCAGACAATCGCCGGCGTCGTGCATCCATTCGATGATCGCGATCAGGGGCGCGCAGCGCTCGCGCAAAGGGAGGCTGCCCGTGTCTGACGACAACACGACACCGCTCTGGACATCCCGACAGGCCATGGCGGCGACAGGCGGCATGCTGTTGGGCGAGACCGACTGGACCGCAAACGGCATCTCCATCGACACCCGCACACTGCAACCCGGCGATCTTTTTGTCGCCCTCACGGATACCCGTGACGGACATGATTTTGCCGACGCTGCGATGGCGGCGGGCGCCTCAGCCTGCCTGGTCGAGCGCGGTGATATCGGGGTGGAGCCAGCCCTTCTGGTGAAAGACGCGCTGGAGGGTTTGCGTGCGCTGGGTGTCGCCGCACGCGATCGCTCGGAAGCCATACGCGTCGCGGTGACCGGGAGTGTCGGAAAGACCAGTGTGAAAGAGGCGGTCGCGGCTGTCTTCCGCGCCGCCGGCCCGGCCCATTGGAGCGTGAAATCCTACAATAATCATTGGGGTGTGCCGCTGACCCTGGCGCGCATGCCCAAGCAGACCGAACGGGCCGTCTTCGAGCTGGGCATGAACCATGCTGGCGAGATTCGCGACCTGTCATCACTGGTGCGCCCGCATGTGGCGTTGATCACGCGGATTGCCCCGGCCCATCTGGAGCATCTCGGTTCGATCGAGGCCATTACCGACGCTAAATCGGAAATCTTCGAAGGGCTGGAGCAGGACGGGGTGGCGATCTACCCGTCCGACGATCCGCTGGCGGAGCGTCTGGCGCGCCATGCCAGGCACTCCTGTGCCGCCTTCATGCTCGATTTCGGTACCGGCAAATCCGCCGCCATTCGCATCGAGGAATTCGAAACCGGCCTGGACGGTTCGCGCGGCGTGGCCAATGTGCTCGGCATACGAGCCCCCTTTCGTCTTGCCGCGACCGGCGAGCACTGGGCCTGGAATGCCGGCGCGATTTTCGCGGCCGCAGCGGGCGCGGGTCTCGATGCCCGTGATGTGGCCGAGGCGCTTTCCGGCGTTGGCGCGGAGGCGGGGCGTGGACGCGCTGTCTCCATCGAGCTTGCCGGAGGCGGGAGTTTCACGCTGCTCGATGATGCCTATAACGCCAACCCGGTCTCCATGGCGGCGGCCATTGCGGCCCTGGGCTCGGCCCGCCCGACTGGCAGCGGTCGCCGCATCGCCATTCTCGGCGACATGCTGGAATTGGGCCCGGAGGAAAACCGGCTTCACGCCGCACTGGCCGATGAGTTGGTCGCAGCGGGCGTCGACGCGGTAATCGCCTGCGGTCGTCGCATGAAGCACCTGCATGATGCCTTGCCGAAGACTATTCACGCGGGCTATGCGCAGGACGCTGGCGAGGGGCTGGAACAGGTCAAATCCATGGTGCAGGCGGGGGATGTGGTGCTCATCAAGGGCTCCAATGGATCCGGTCTCCACAAGATCGCCTCGGTTCTCGTCGATGGTACCGCATTCGGATTGACGGAGGCCTGATCCGCCCATGCTCTACTTGCTCTTCGCGCCGCTGGCGGACGACCTGCAACTGGCGAACCTGTTTCGCTACATCACATTCCGGACCGGCGGCGCGCTGATGACGGCGATGCTGATCGCCTTCATCTTCGGCAAGCCCATGATCGGCTGGTTGCGCCGCAAGCAGGGCAAGGGTCAGCCAATCCGGGCCGAAGGCATTGAGCGGCATGTCGTCGAGAAAGCCGGGACACCCACAATGGGCGGCTTCCTCATCCTGCTGGGCGTGATGGTCGGGACGCTGTTATGGGCCGACCTGTCAAACCCTTACGTCTGGATCGTCATTTTCGTCACTGCGGGCTTCGGCCTGATCGGATTTGTGGATGACTATCTCAAGGTGACCAAGCAGACGACGGCCGGATTTGGCGGCAAGTTCAAACTCGTCGGTGAGTTCGCGATTGCCCTCGTGGCGGTGGTCTGGGCGACCCATACGGCGCGGTCCCTTGGTGTCGAACCGGGTGTCGAGACCTCGATCGCCTTCCCCTTCTTCAAGGATCTGATGCTCAATATCGGGCCGCTCTTCTTTGTCTTCGGCTGCATCGTCATTGTCGGCTCCGGCAATGCGGTGAACATGACCGACGGGCTGGATGGTCTGGCCATCGTGCCGGTGATGATCGCAGCCGCGACCTTTGGTGTGATCGCCTACGTCGTGGGCCGGGTTGATTTTGCCGAATACCTGCAGGTCCACTATACCGCCGGGGCGGGCGAGATCCTGATCTTCTGCGGCGCGCTGATCGGCGCCGGCATTGGCTTTCTATGGTGGAATGCCCCGCCGGCCATGGTCTTCATGGGCGATACCGGATCGCTGTCGCTGGGCGGCGCACTCGGCACGATCGCGGTGGCCATCAAGCACGAATTGGTTTTGGCCATTGTCGGCGGTCTCTTCGTGCTGGAACTTGTCTCGGTCATGGTCCAGGTCGCCAGCTACAAGCTCTTCGGCAAGCGGGTCTTCCGCATGGCGCCGATCCACCACCATTTCGAGAAGAAGGGGTGGGCCGAGCCGACCATCGTCATCCGCTTCTGGATTATTGCGGTCATTCTCGCATTAATCGGACTCGCCACCCTGAAATTGCGGTAGGGTAGGTCTTCATGATCCCGATCCACGCATATGAAGGCCGCCGCGTGGCTGTGTTCGGATTGGGGCGCACAGGCATTGCCACGGCAAAGGCCCTCGAGGCAGGCGGCGCAGCGGTATCGTGCTGGGACGATTCCGAACCCTCGCGGCTGCGCGCAGAAGCCGAGGGCCTGACTATGGATGATCTCAACCGGCGCGACTGGGGCGATATCGCCGCGCTCATCCTGTCGCCGGGCATCCCGCTGACCCATCCCAAACCCCATCATGCGGTCGAGCTGGCCCGTGCCGTCGATGCGCCGGTGATCGGTGATGTCGAGCTTTTCGCGATGGCGATAGCCGAACTGCCGGAGAAGCGTCGCCCCAAAATCATTGGCATCACGGGCACCAACGGCAAGTCGACCACGACCGCCCTGATCGGACATATCCTGCGCGAGACGGGGCGCAAGGTTGTGGTTGGCGGCAATATCGGTGACGCCATCCTGGCGCAGCCGGCACCGCGGCCGGGCAGTTATTACGTGCTCGAACTCTCCTCCTACCAGATCGATCTGACCCAAACGCTGGCCTGTGATGTCGCCGTGCTGCTGAATATCTCGCCGGACCATATCGATCGCCATGGCGATTTTGATGGCTATTTCCACGCCAAGCAGCGCCTGTTTGACATGCAGACGCCGGGCGGCGTGGCGGTCATCGGCATCGATGACAATGCGACCTCGGCCTATTTCTCGGCCCTGCGCCACAAGCGGCGGGAGGAGGAGATCATCCCGATCTCCGCCGGACGTGTCTTTGCGCGCGGTGTCTATGCGCTGGGTGACCGGGTTTATGATGCGCTCGATTGTGCTTCGCACCCGGTCGTCGACCTGGCCAAGGCACCGGCCTTGCCGGGCCGGCACAATGCCCAGAATGCCGCGGCGGCGCTGGCCGCAGTGCGCGCGCTCGGTGTTTCCGGGCGGGCGGCGGCCGACGCCATCGCGACC
>NZ_CAMYLS010000013.1 GCF_947259345.1 uncultured Maricaulis sp.
CCCGCTTGCGGAGTTTTCCCGGGCTGTCTCCACCCCGATTCCAATGCGCCAGGTAGATGGGGTCGGTCGTTTAGTGCCCCGCGACCCGGTCGCACGCCCTGCCGGAGCATCGGGATGTCATCCCCGACACGCGGACAGGCTCCGCTCGTTTCCGGGCACAAGTGACAGGGCCCGTGCCTCCCATCCCGAAAACCGAGGGCATTATCGCTTGGGATGGAGGGGCGGGGATAAGTTTTGTGAAAATTTCCGCCCCACCCACCGTCATCCCGGCGAAGGCCGGGACCCAGTCTTCGACGCAAGCTATTGCCAAGATTGGCGAAATCGGGCCTGCGAAACTGGGTCCTGACTTGCGTCAGGATGACGTTTGTGGAGCACGCAACAGGGATAAGTTGCCCTATTCCGCCGCCTCGGGCGCCGTCGGGGCCTTGCCACTCTCCACTTCACCCACCCCCTGCCGCGCTTTCCAGCGGGCGAGGATCTGGGATGAGGTCTCCCGCGAGCCATCCGGCGACCAGCCGGGCGGCGCGACCAGATACATCACGGCATGCTTTGCCGACTTCGCGCCCGCCATGTCCTTCACGATCGCCAGCCATTCATGCAGGCAGATCTTGAGCGGGTTGTAGGTGCCCAGATTCTTGACGATGCCATAGCGGCAGGGCTCATCCTCCAGCTCGGCCTGGAATGTCCCGAACATCTTGTCCCAGATGATGAAAATGCCCGCATAATTGCGGTCCAGATAGAGCGGATTGGTGGCATGATGGACCCGGTGATGCGAGGGCGTGTTGAACACCGCCTCGAACCAGGCCGGGCATTTCTTGATCGCCTCGGTATGAATCCAGAACTGGTAGATCAGGTTCAGCGCGCCAACAAAGGCGACCAGGGCCGGATGGAAGCCGACGAAGACCATGGCCGAGCCCAACCAAAGGAATTTCAGCGTGAAAGGGCTGATCCAGGGCTGCCGCAAGGCGGTGGTGAGATTGTAGTGTTGGGATGAGTGGTGAACCACATGATCGGCCCAGAACCAGCGTACGGTGTGGGCGAAGCGGTGCGACCAGTAATACAGGAAATCGTCGAGGAAGATGGCGATCACCCACACCCACCAGGCGAAGGAAATGTCCATCAGCCGGTGCTCATAGACGAAGACCGACCAACCGCCCAGGACTAGGCCGAAAATGATGCTGGACACATTATTGCCCAGCCCCATGACAAGGCTGGAGGCCGAATCGCGGGTCTCGAACCGGGTCTTCCCCGTCAGGCGCGCATGCACCATCTCGGCAAAGACGGAAATGGTGAAAAACGGAATCGCCAGAGTGATGGGATTCCAGGTCTCGACAAACGCCGGCACGTCCATGCTCAGGCCCTCCCCGGCTGTGCCAGTGCGCTGAGCTTGTCCTGCCAGGCACTGGCGATCTCGGCGGTTTCAAATTCCAGGTGCGCCGGCGCGAAGACGAAATCGTTCAACCGGACTCTCAGGCCCGTCTCGCCCTCGGCACTGACATCGCGGATCGTGCCCGGTGTCAGATAGCGGATCACGAAATCACTGCCGCGCGCCACGAGAAGGCCCAGGCAATCGCCATCGCGCGAGGCGACCAGGGCGCCCTGTCCGTCCTTGGCCAAAACCGCGTCAGCAGCTTCAAATCCAACCCGGTCCGCATCCAGCCGCGCGACGGCCTCATCGAGATCAGCGAGACGCGCCTGGGTACTGATACCGAGACGCGCATTGAAAAACACCATGGCGCTGACGCCGAGGATGGACCCGATCAAAAGCAGGGCAAGTCCCATGACAGGCTCCGTGTCACACGAAAACGGGCGGGACCCAAAGGATCCCGCCCGCCATCATACGCTTATTTGAACGCCGTTCACTAGCCGCGAACACGCAAGGTGACACCGTAGGTCTGCGGATCACCCGGATAGGCGTTATAGCTGGTGCCGAGATAACCGACCGACGGGAAGCCACCCTTGGTATACTGCTCGTCAAAGATGTTCCGGCCCCAGACCTGGAGCGCCCAGCCACCGTCTTCGGCACCAAGGGTGATCGAGGCATTATAGAGCTGGAAGCCATCCTGGTTCGCGAAGGGACGCGGATCCTGGCTAGTCGTGTGGGAGAAATCCGACACATGGTTCATCTCGCCGCGCCAGGACATTTCCATGCCCTCGCCAACCGGATGGGTATAGGTCGCGGTCAGCGCGCCGAGGAATTCCGAATTGCCGCGATCACGACCGGAGAGGTCATTGAACAGGGCTGTCACGCCAGCGCCATTGGTGCGCTCGGCACCCGGGACACACAGCGCGAAGTTCGGATCGGTCGCATCGAAGCTGTCCGGGCAAGGTGCGTAGAGATACTCGCCATACTTGCTGTCGAACAGATAGGTGAAACCACCGGTGATCAGGAGATTGTCCGACGGTGCCCACTGGCCTTCAAACTCGAGGCCGGAAACTTCGATGGAACCGGCATTCTCAAGCGCGAAGCCATTGCCGACGAAGTTATTGGTCTGGAAGTCGGTCACTTCCTGGTTGAAATACGCCATGGCATAGACAAAGCGGCCGCCATCAAGCGAGCCCTTGGCCCCGATCTCGAAGCTCTCGGCCGTTTCTTCCTCGAACTCGAAGACACCGGTGAAGGCGGCATTGGTCGAGACGTTGAAACCGCCCGGCTTGAAGCCCGTGGCATAGCTCGCATAGACGTTGAACGTATCCGACACGTCATAGGACAGGATGATATTGCCCGAGAAATTCGTGTCGTTCCGCGAGGTCGGGAAATTGCCCGCATTGACCGGCGGGAAATTCTGGAAGGCCGTGAAGCCCAGCAGCGGGTTCAGTGCCGGATTGGACGCCTGGGCCTCTGTCAGGGGCGAGGTCGGCGAGATACCGAGCGCCAGCAGCGTATTCAGCAGCGTTGGGTCACCACCGAGCGCCTCGGCCTGGGCCTGACCGAAGAGGATGGACGGCACCAGATAGGCACAGGCATCACCACCCACGACCGGGAAGAGACCCGGATCACACGTGCCCGGCGTCACCAGGCGCAGATCCTGGGCCAGATCCACGAAGGAGAAGGCTGACAGCGGACCCGGCTGGTTGATCGCCGTGGTCATGTCCTTGTCTTCATCGGAATAGCGACCACCCAGAGTCACCGTGAACTGGTCGGTAACGTGCCAGTCAAACTGACCGAAGGCCGACCAGGCATTGGTATTGTACTGGTAGCTCTCGGAGATCAGACCGTGCTGGGTCGAAACGAAACCTTCTGCCGGAGTCGTCGGCAGAGCACCATTACCCGACGCGAGTGGCACGAATGCCCCGACGCCTGCGGCCTGATTCATATTGAGGAAGACTTCAAGGAGCGACACGCCACCCGTACCGGCCGGCAGGCCGAAGGAAGCAACGAGATCAGCCACTGACGGGGCCGAAGCCGCATCGAAGAAGGCCCGCGCATCGGCACCATAAGGCGTCGAGTTCGCATAGTTCAGCTCGTTATTATAGTAGAAACCACCGACCATCCAGTCGACCATATTGTCGCCGGTCGAGGTCAGGCGGAATTCCTGGGTGAAGCTGTCATATTGGTTTTGGATCGAACGCAGGCTGATCAGATCGAGGTCCGAGAAGTCGGCGTCGAAAATCTGGTCCTCGTCATAATTCCGGAACGCCGTGATCGAGGTAAAGGTAAAGCCGTCGAAATCATGCTCGATTTCAGCGGAGATACCCTGCGTGACAAGCTCGGTATTGAGATCGCCATCGATCGCGATGCGATCGCCGCCATTCGGATCGGCCGGCACCGCGGTGCCGCCAAGGCCGACCAAGGCCGCGAGATCGATCGGATCATAGAAGGCAAACGGAGCCGCACAGCAATTCTCGTTGATGTCACCCCAGTCGGCGATGATGCGGACTTCGGTATTGTCGCTCGGATTGAAAAGCAGCTGACCCCGGAAGCTCATCCGGTCGCGGTTATTGGCCTCACGGCCATCCACGACTTCGATATAGCCGTCATTCTGGTGGACATTCCCGTCCAGGCGGAAGGCGATGTTATCGCCGAGAGGCCCGGTCACCGTGCCGCGTGCCTGACGCATGCCGAAATTGCCGACGGTCACTTCACCGGCATAATTGAAATCGAAGTCCGGCGCCTGGGTGATGACGCTGACAACACCGGCCGGGGTGTTGCGGCCGAAGATGGTGGACTGCGGGCCACGGATGACCTCGACGCGCTCAACCGACATCAAATCGTTGATCGCGGAGCCGGAGCGCGGGCGATAGACGCCATCGATGAAGACACCAACCGACGGCTCAAGGCCCGGGTTGAAGCTCGATGTGCCGATGCCGCGCAGGTTGAATTCGGTATTGGACGAGGTCGCGAACTCGGAAACGCGCAATGCCGGCACCAGCGTCTGAAGATCCGCAGCGTCGCGGATCTGCGACTGCTCGATCTGCGCGCCGGTAACGACGGCGACGGAAACCGGCGTGTCCTGAAGCGTCTGCTCGCGCTTCTGGGAGGTGACGGTAATCACGTCAACCTGAGCCATTGCACTACCTGCAAAAAGCCCGGTCAGAATCGCTGTCGTGCCCATCGCGACAGCTTTGGAAAACATTTTCATTGGAATTTCTCCCCTGTGGCGCGGTTTTATTAGCCAACCTTTCCGCGCATCTATCCAATATATGAACACCGCTCGACAGCGCTGTCAGCCGGTTTATCCCAAGACCGCAAAAATCATGCCCGGCCTGATGCACGGATACCTCACCCAGTGATTTGAATTTCCGGCGAAAATCTCACCCTTTTCTCCTGTCCCAACTCTGATACCTTATTCAGTGAACAGCGTTCAAATCGCTGTCATGGGGAGAAAAATGAAGAAACTTATCATCGGTTTAGTCGTGTTCTTGGCAGTGATTGCCGTGTCGGCTGCGGGCTGGTTCTACCGCCCCTGGTCGGACTATTCACCAGCGGAGATCCAGGCAGCGACACAGCCTGAACGCCTCGTGGAAACATTTTCGAACATGGGGGAGGTTTTCCCCTATCGCGCGATCAATCCATCCGAATCGGCCACCCATCTGGGGAGAAATCTTCAGCCGGTTTCGGTTGGCTACCGTTTCGGCGACACGGATCGCACGATCGATGACTGGATGGCCGACAGTGATACAACCGGCCTGATGGTGCTGCATGATGGCGAGGTCGTTTACGAGACCTACCGCCTCGGGGCCGATGCCGACACACGTCACACCTCCTGGTCGGTCGGCAAGAGTTTCGTCGCCACCCTGATCGCCATGGCCATGCAGGACGGACGCATCGCCAATCTCGACCAGAGCGCGGAAATGTTCGCGCCGCAATATGGCGGCAGCGATTATGGCGACACCACACTGCGCCACCTTCTCATGATGTCAGCCGGGATGGATTTCGAGGAAGATTACAATGCCCCGAATTCGGATATTCGCCGACTTTTCCTCGGCGCCAATATCTACGGCCAGAATATCGACCGCCTGGTCAGCGAAATCGAACGCAATCGCACTGCCGGTGAAGACCTTCACTATGTCAGCGCCAATACCCAGGTCCTCTCCGCTGTCGTGCGCGGCGTCTATAACGACACGCTTGCGGGCGTCGTCGAAGACCGCATCTGGACCCCGCTGGGCATGACCGGTGAGGCCTATTGGAATCAGAACATCCCGGGCCAGAACGGCATGGCTATCGGCTATTGCTGCCTCAATGCGACGCTTGAGGACTATGCCCGCTTCGGCCAGTTCTACCTGCAGGACGGGGTCTGGAATGGCGAGCGCCTGCTGCCGGAAGGCTGGGTCCGCCAGGCCACGCGCCCCAATGCGCCCTTCCAGGAAGCCGGGCCGGACTCGGTTTACGCCCATCGCGGCTATGGCCTGCACTTCTGGGTGCCGGACAACCATGACGGCGAATACTTCATGGCCGGCGTTTACGGCCAGTATGTCTGGGTCGATGAGCGCCGCAATATCGTGATTGCCCGCACCGCGGCTGACACGGAATGGGGCGGTCGCACCGAGGAATCCATCACCGCCATGCGCGCCCTCGCCGCCCATTACGGCGACCCGGTCAACAATGATGCCGAGATGGAGGCCGACGATGAGCAAAACTGATTTCGACTACATCGTCTGCGGCGCCGGTTCGGCCGGCTGCACGGTCGCGGAACGCCTGTCCCGGGATCCATCCGTCTCCGTGCTGGTCCTTGAAGCTGGTGGCAGTGACAATTCCCCGATCATCCGCACGCCGATGTTGCTGCAATATGCGGTCACCGGCGAGCAGTTCAATTGGGGCTATTGGACCGAGCCGCAAAAGCATCTCAATGACCGCACCCTGCTCTGGCCGCGCGGCAAGACGCTGGGCGGTTCCTCCTCTATCAATGCCATGCACTACATGCGCGGCGCGCCGGAAAACTACGATGAGTGGGAGCGCGACTACGGCGCCGAGGGCTGGGGCTGGAAGAATGCCCTGCCCGCCTTCAAGGACGTCCAGCACCAGACCCGTGGCGAAAGCGAATTGCATGGCACGGGTGGTCCGCTCTGGGTCCAGGATATCAAGCCGCTGAACCCGCTGACCGAGGACTTCCTGAAAGCCGCCGATCAGCTGCAATACAAGCGCAATGACGACTTCAACGGGCCGAGCCAGGAAGGCTTCGGGCCTTACCAGGTCACCCAGCGCGGCAATAAGCGCTGCTCGGCCGCCGATGCCTTTCTGCGACCCGCGCTGGAACGCGAGAATTGCTCGGTCCAGACCGGCGCCCTGGTGCATCGCGTGGTGATCGAGAATGGTCGCGCGACCGGCGTCGAGGTCGAGATTGAAGGCGAGATCCGCACGCTCAATGCCGGCAAGGAAGTTATCCTCTCCGGCGGCGCGATCAACTCACCGCAAACCCTGCTCCTGTCCGGCGTCGGCCCGGCTGACGAATTGCGCGCGGCCGGTGTCAGCGTCGAACATGACCTGCCCGGTGTCGGCAAGAACCTGCAGGACCATCTCGATGTCACGGCACAGGTCTGGACCCATTCGGCGACCTCGATCGGCAATTCGATCCGCTCCCTGCCTCATCACATGTATATGGTCGGACGCTGGGCGCTGCGCGGTGACGGCCCCTTCACGGTCAATCCAGTCCAGGGCGGCGCCTTTATCAAATCCGCCCATGCCGAAGACCTGCCCGACCTGCAGCTCGTCTTCATTCCGGCGATCTCCAATCCGCACGGGATGGAGAAGACACGCGGACATGGCATCACCCTGCATGTCTGCCAGCTTTATCCGAAAAGCCGCGGCGAGATCACGCTGAAGAGCACGGATCCCAATGAGCATCCCGCCATCCAGCCGAACTACCTGGCCGAGGAGTTCGATCTCGACGTGATGACGGACGGACTGGCCAAGGTTCGCGACATTCTCAATGCCCCGGCCTTCGACCATGATCGCAAGGAAGAACGCTATCCCGGCGCCCATGTCACGACGATGTCGGACCTGCGCGATGATGTCCGGGCACGGGCGGAGACGCTCTATCACCCGACCTCGACCTGTGCGATGGGATCAGGTGAGCTGGCCGTCACCGACAGCCGTTGCCGGGTCCGGGGCGTTGACGGCCTGCGCGTTGTAGACGCCTCGGTCATGCCGCGCCTGATCGGCGGAAACACAAATGCCCCGACCATCATGATTGCGACCCGGGCGGCCGCCATGATCGCTGAAGACAATTCCTGAGGAGGCTCCGATGAGTGAAGCTGAAGCCAAACAGATCGAACGCATGAAAGCCCTCCTGGCAGCCCAGAAGGCAGCGTTCCGTGCCGAGCGACATCGTCCACTGGACAAGCGCAAGGCGGATCTCGACCGGGTTGCAAACCTGTGCCGCACCCATGCCGACGCCATCGCCGACGCCATCAGCCGGGATTTCGGCAATCGCGCCAAACAGGAAAGCGTGATCGCCGAGATCGCCTTCGTCATCCAGGATGCGGGGCATGCCAAGAAGCATCTCGGCAAGTGGGCCAAGCCCCGCAAGGTCGGCGTGCCGATGACGCTGATGCCGGGCTCGGCCACGATCCGGCGCGAGCCCAAGGGCGTCGTCGGCATCGTCTCGCCCTGGAACTACCCTTTCCAGCTCGCCATGGCGCCACTGGTCGCGGCCCTGGCCGCCGGCTGCCGCGCCATGATCAAGCCGTCGGAATATACGCCGGCAATGGCCGAGCTGATGAAGACACTGCTCGCTGAAGCCTTCGAGGAGGATCATGTCACGGTAATCACCGGCGGGCCGGCGGTCGGCGAGGCTTTCACCAAGCTGAAATTCGACCATCTCTTCTATACCGGATCGACCCAGATTGGTCGTCTGGTCGCCATGGCGGCTGCCGAGAATCTGGTGCCGGTCACGCTGGAACTGGGCGGCAAATCGCCGGCCATCGTCACGCCCGGCTATCCGACCGTCTCGGCGGCGAAGTCGATCGGCTGGGGCAAGCTTTTCAATGCCGGTCAGACCTGTGTCGCGCCAGATTATGTTCTGACGCCGAAAGGGACCGAGCGTGATCTTGGCGAGGCGATCATCAAGGTCGCCAAACACCAGTTCAAGGAGGCCGCCAGCGATGACGCCTACACCGCCATCGTGTCCGACCGTCATTATGCGCGCCTCAACGAGATGATCGAAGAGGCCCGCGCTGGCGGCGCCGAGATTCTCCAACCGGAGCATGATGCAGAGGCGGCCAGGGCGGCCCGCAAAATCCCCGCAACCATCGTCCTCAATCCACCAGCTGATTGCCGCCTGATGACCGAGGAAATTTTCGGTCCCATCCTGCCGATCAACGGCTATACGGAGCTGGATGCGGCCACCGATTATGTCGCGGACCACGACCACCCGCTGGCGCTCTATGTCTACTCAACCGACAGAACCCAGGCCGACCGGATTCTCGACAACACGCTCTCCGGCGGTGTCGGGGTGAACAGCAACCTGCTCCACTTGTCGGTGCCGGACCTGCCATTCGGCGGCATCGGAGCATCGGGTCAGGGCGCCTATCATGGAGAGGCCGGCTTCCTGACCTTCAGCCATGAGCGCTCGGTCTTCCGGACCGGGAAATGGCATCCTTCCCGCCTGCTTGCCCCGCCCTATGGCAAGATGTACGAAACCGTCGCCAAGAAGCAGATGAAATAGGCTTTTCATGACGGGACAACTCGCGGGCAAGCGCGCCCTTATCACCGGCTCCAGCCATGGCGTTGGCCTCGCCGCCGCGCACATGTTTGCTGCCCAGGGCGCGGAAGTCGTGCTGCACGGCAATCAGAACATGGCCGATGCCGACAAGGCCGTCCAGGCCATCGGGCCGGCCGCTCTGGGCGCAATTCAGGCCGACCTGTCCCAGCCCGGTGCCGGGCGCGATCTCTATGATGCCGCCCTGCACATGGCCTCCGGCCGGCTCGACATCATCATCAATAATGCCGGCATCCACTGGGCCAGCCCTCTGGATTCGTCGGATGCTGACTGGGAACGCAATTGGGCGACCACACTCCAGGTCAATCTGATGGCGGTCGCTGATATCTGCCGCGCGGCCATTCCGGAGATGGTGGCGTCGGGCGGCGGTTCCATCGTCAATATCGCCAGCCGCGCCGGCTATCGCGGCGAGGACCGTGAGCACATGGCCTATGGCGCCTCCAAGGGCGCCCTGCTCTCCCTGACCAAGACCATTGCCCGGCAATGGGGCGGTGACGGCGTCTATGCCTATGCTCTCGCGCCCGGCTGGATCGATACCCGGATGGGCCCGCAGCACGAGGAAGACCGGGCCCGCGCCAAGGCGGAAATCCCGATCGGTGACCTCGCCCAGCCGGACGAGATCGCCGCCATGTGCGCCTTCCTCGCCTCCGGCGCCTGCCGCAGCGCCACGGGGAGCTGTATCGACATCAATGGCGCCAGCTACGTCCGGTAGACGCGTGCGCAGCCGACGAGGCCGGATTTCTAGTCCGTGTCCTTTTTCTCCATGCGCGCCGCGAGAAAATCGCCCGCGACAACAACCAGCACGAACACGATGCTGACGATCGAGCGCCCCTGGGTTTCGTCACCGATCCAGCCGAGCGATTCGGCTATGCGGCTGCCCAGCGCCGAGACCAGGAGGGCGCCCCCGCCCACCATGGATGCCCGCACGGCCGCACGCCCGCGGCCGGACCCGGCGCGGCGCCGAATGCGGCGCGTTGTCGTCAGGACAAAAGCTGCCAGGGGCAGGAAAACGATGGCCAAGAGCGCGACCGGCCAGCTCGCTGGATCTACGATGATCAATGCAATCGCAAGACCGAGAATCGCCAGGGCAACCCCGGCAACAAGGCCTGAAAAGAGATTCATGGTGTGCCCCCTGTTTGAGTATGCCCATTCGGTCGTGTCAGCGGGATGGATCGGCTAACGGCATGGAATCCGGGTCCAGCCCCATCGCCGTCATCCGGTCGCGCCAACGCTGGCGGGCGAGAATTTGCATGTCCTCGACTGTGTCGGCCTCGTCGGTGATCTCAAGGCCGAGCAGCGTCTCCACCACATCCTCCATCGTCACCAGTCCCCGCAGCGTGCCGAACTCATCCGCGACCATGGCAAGATGGCCCTTTGACCGGGTCAGACGATCGAAGGCCGCCGAGGCTGTCATGTCATCGCGCAAGGTCATCACCTCACGCTGGAACTCGCCAATGCTGCGATCGAACTCATCCCGCGCCTGGGCCAGCAAAAGGTCGGATTTGAGCACATAGCCGGTAACTTGATGCACGCTGTCGCCATGCACCGGCAGACGCGAGAACGGGGTTTGCGCCTGCTGGTCGAAGAAGGTCCGCACGCTTTCGTCCGCATCCACGGAGACCATCACCGAAGCCGGCGTCATGATGTCTTCCACCTTGAGCCGGTGCAGGCGCATCAGGTTGGAGACAACGGCAAGCTCCTTGTCGTCGAGCACCCCCTCGCGCGCACCGATCTCCGCCATGGCACGCATTTCGTCACGTGAGAAGGTAAAGGCGCTCTCTCCGGACCGGGCGATCGCGCCGGTCAGTTTTTCGGACAGCCAGACGAAGGGCGCCATCAGACGCGTCAGCCACATCACCATCGCGCCTATCGACGGCGCAAGGGCCTGCCAGTGAACCGCGCCCAGCGTCTTTGGAATGATCTCGGAGAGGATCAGAATCAGGAGCGTTAGTACCGCCGAAGTCAGGCCGACATAGGCATTCCCGAAAACCAGGGACGCCTGGGCACCGACGCCGGCCGCGCCGACCGTGTGGGCGACGGTGTTGAGGGTAAGAATGGCCGCCAGCGGTCGGTCGAGATTTTTCTGAAGCGCACCCAATACCTTGCCGGCGGGGTGTTTCTTGCGCCGCAATGCCTCGACATGGGCTGGCCGCACAGACAAGAGCACGGCTTCAGAGATGGAGCAGACGAAGGATACGACAAGCGCCAGCGCCAGATAGGCGAAGAGAAGGATCATGAACGGTCTCGGCGAGATGGCTTCAGCATGGACATGATACGGGTCTAGCCTGTTTCGTCATCCATGCCGAGCGGGCGCATGCGCGCCCGCCTGCCATCTCGCATTGCCCCGTCCGGCAACCTACTCCAGCGGCAACGCCCGCACGCGCACTGCGAGACCGGCATGACCGTTCTCATCAAGTCGGGCCGCAAGCTTGTCGAGGATGGGGCCGGTGGGGAGATCATGGATGGACACATCACCCTCCATGAAGGCACTGGTGCTGGCCCTGGCCTCGACCGCCCAGTGCTCGGCCCCATCCGCATTGATGAGGGCGACGGCATCAATCTGGGGCCAGCCGGGCGTCTGAGCGGTGTCCAGCATCAGCCGCACGCGAGCCGGTGACGTTTCATCCGGAAGAGCGAAGCGCAAAACGGGCGCACCGTCTTGCGAGACACGGCGCACCGCTGACGCGGCCAGCAGAACAGTCCCGGATTCGTCCAGACGCACACGAGTCAAGGCATCCGGGATCTGGGTGAAATACACGTCGAGGAAACGCGCGCCGGAGACCGGAGCAAAGCCCAGTTCCAACCATTCCTCGCCCGCATCGGCGGTCGCTGGCGCCCACGCGTAGGCCGTCTCCCCTACCCCGCCATCAGGCTCACCCAGGGCCTGGAAAGCCGCCGCGCTTGCCACCGGCACGTCCGAGAAATCGAAGCTGTCTCGCAGCGCGAGGGCAGCCTCCGGACCATCCGACTGCAGGGTCGACAGAAAGTCGGCCATGGGTGTTGCCGGAACGCTTGCAGCCTGTGGGCTGTCGAGGAGTTCATGAAAGAGGATACCCCGCAGCAAGGCGACGGACCCGACGCGCCCCGGCCGCGTATTGTTCTGCAATGCGGTCGCGACCAAATCCGGTGCCATATTGTCGATGAGGAGCATGGAGAGATAGCCGTCCGACGCGCCTGTCGCGACCCAGACAGTGTCTGTCTCGCCGAGCGGCACCCGCATCCAGCCCATGGCATTATCACCGTCACTGCCCTCCGCCTCGATCGGCGCCAGCATGAGATCGACGCTGTCCGGCGAGATCAGCTGACCGGCTTCCAGGGCTCGTCCAAAACGGGCCAGATCGCCCGATGTCGAGAAGACGCCGCTAGCGCCCATCAAGCCACCGCGGAAACGCTCAACCGACACCGGCACGCGCGTTACAATGTCGGGCATATCGACACCGATGGCCATGTGCGACCGGTCTTCCGGCGCACCGACCGTCGTCCGGGTCATGCCCGCCGGATCCAGCACATCTCGCTGCAGGAGGGCGGCATAGGTCTCGCCCGTTGCGCGCTCCAGCGCGATGGCGAGCAACATGTACCCACTATTGGAGTAGTTATAGCGCACGCCGGGCCGTGACTGCAGGCCTACCGCGTTGAGAGCCTCATACATCGCGCCAGCCCCCGACTGCCCTGGCAGCAGCGCTTCGGTGTGATCGCGCACCACGCCGGATGTGTGACGCAGCAAGTGACCGACCCGGACCTCACCATAGATGGACCCATCCAGCTCGGGCAGCCAGTCCGTGATGGCGTCCTCAAGGTTCAACTCGCCGCGCTCGGCCGCGCGCAGTACAAGGGTCGCGGTCAGCGCTTTCACGATGGAGGCGATGTGGAAGCGGGTCTCGGTCGTATTCGCGCGACCGGTCTCCGCGTCGGCCACGCCAAAGGCCCGATCCAGCGTGACCCCGTCGGCGGTCCCGATGCGCACCGCTCCTTCGAACTGGCCGCTTGCGACCATCGCCTCGACAAAATCCTCGAAATCCGGCTGTGGCACCGACGCAGCCGGCTGCAGTGCGGCCAATCCCAGTGCCGCAAGAAAAATCATACTCATGGTCTCACAATCCCCTGATCCAGACCCGCGTCGTGTGCCGCGCAAGTCATCTCACACTGCCCGGATGCTTGATGCAGCAGCGCTCGTATTTGGATGCAAGCGTGGATCAAAAACCCGCGCCAGCATCGAATATGAGGCCGTTCGGGGTTGTGTGCGCCGTTCGGCAAGGGCAGTAAGGGGCCGAGCGTCATTGCTGGCAGCCTGCCGAGCTGGCGTTTCACAGTCTCAAGGACGACAATCGTTTGAAAAACTACGCAAACCCGAGCTTCGCCGACCGCAACAAGAACGCCGCTGAAGCCAAGAAAAAGCTTCTGGAAAAATTCAAGGCCAAACCGGCCGCCGACGATCCGCAGCGCGCTGCCAAGCGCGCAGAGCGCGTCGCCGCCGCTGAAGCGCGCGAAGCGCGGCGCGTCGAACGTGAGCGCCTGAAGGCCGAAACCCAGGCCCGCAAGCTCGCCGAACAGGCTGAAGCCGAAGCCGCTGCCCTCGCCGCCGAAAAAGCTGCTGCCGACGCTCTTGTTGCCGAAGCCGCTGCCAAAAAAGCCGAACGCGACCAGCGCTACGCCGCCCGCAAGGCCCGCGCGCGCTAGACGACCAAGCTGAGCGCAAAGCGGCAGCGGGACATGGACCTTGCGTCCGTGCCCGCGCGCTTACTCTGCCGCCAGCGCCTGTTGGCCGGCACGATAGATCGTGCCCGGCATGGCGCCTGTCAGCTCGCCCTCTTCCATCACCACCTCGCCTGCGACGATGGTCGCGGTGTAGCCGGTGGCGCCCTGGAGCAGGCGTTGGCCGCCGGCGGGCAAGTCGCGCTCCATATGCGGCGGTTCCATCTGAAGGCGGTCGAGATCGATGATATTGATATCGGCCTTGAGGCCGGCGCGCAGATAACCGCGGTCGGTCATGCCCATATAGTCAGCCTGGGCGCCGGTCAGCATGCGCACTACGTGCGGCAGGTCGAGCTTGCGGCCGCGGGTGCGGTCGCGGGTCCAGTGGGTGAGCATGAAGGTCGGCATCGAGGCATCGCAGACCGTTCCGACATGAGCACCGCCATCGGACAGGCCATACAGCGCCTGGGGATGCTCCATCATCTTGAGCACATTGTCGTAATTGAGCTCGGTATAGTTATAGAGCGGCAGATAGATCAGCTCATGGCCATCGCGTTCCAGCAGGGTGTCATAGATCATCTCCATCAGTGACACGCCCTTGGCGCGGGCCCGCGCCGCCAGCGAGTTCTCGCCGGATTGCTCATAGTCCGGTGGATTGCCAAGCTGGAAGAATTTCTCGGCGACCAACTCGATATGCTCCATCAGGAGATCGGCGAGCGGCGGGACTGACGAGCCCGGGCCGGACAGTTTGTCAGTCGTCTCGGACAGGATCTGCGCCTTGAATGCCGGCTCTTTCATGCGCGCGACGCGCTCGGCCAGCGGCAGATCGGCTATGGTCTTGTAGGTCGGATAGCCCATGAAGGGATGGAAGGTGCAATTAAAGCCGAGGAAGACGCCAATCGCGCGCGGGGCGACCTGCATGCGGGCATCCACGCCCTCGTCTTTGAGTTTCTCCGTGCGCTCGATCAGTTTCAGCCACTGATCCGGCGCGAAATCGCGCTGCATCAGGGAGAAGGAGAAAGGCCGGCCGGACGCCTTGGCGTAATCGGCGATGATTGCCCATTCCTCGTCGAAATCCTGCTCGCCGCGCTCCAGATTGAAGTCGGACACGGCCTGCACGACGCCATAATCGAGCCCGTCAAACGCCTTTGCGATCCCGGTCAATTCCTCGCGGGTAGATTCCGAAGACGGCGTCCACTCACCATCGGCGGTCTTGTGGACATCCGAACGCCCGGTCGCAAACCCGACCGCGCCGGCCTCTAGGGCCTCACGGGTCAGGCGGCGCATTTCAGCGATATCCGCATCATTGGCCGGCTCGGAATGGACGGCACGATCGCCCATCACATAAACGCGCAGCGGGTCATGCGGGACCATGGCGGCGATATCGATGGTACGCGGGATCTTCGCCAGCGCATCGAGATAGTCCGGAAAACTTTCCCAGTCCCAGGTCAGCCCCTCATGCAGGGCCGTGCCGGGGATGTCCTCGACGCCTTCCATCAGCTTGATCAGCTTGTCGTGATCGGCCTCGCGCACCGGCGCAAAGCCGACGCCGCAATTGCCCATCACCGCCGTGGTCACGCCATGATCGATCGAGGGGCGCAGCTCGCCGTCCCAGCTGGCCTGGCCGTCATAATGGGTGTGGATGTCGATAAAGCCCGGAGTCACCAGCTTGCCGCTCGCATCCAGCGTGCGCTCGGCCGCACCGAGATCCGGACCAATGGCGGCGATGCGGCCATCCTTGACGGCAATATCGGCGCGAACCGCCTGCCCGCCTGATCCGTCATGGATTTCGCCGCCGGTGATCTTGAGATCGTACATCGATGCCTCCCGTCAGGTTTTGCGCTCTTTGGCGTTTGCCCGGAGTGTCCGCGAATCGGACCAGCGGAACAAGCCCGCGAGCAGCGAGCCGCCTATCAGGTGCCAGATACTCCAGGTTCCGATAATGGCTGCGGCGCCACCGACCCCGTCGAACTGGCTGAGCAGGATGACCAGGCCGAGGCCGGCATTTTGAATCCCGACCTCGAAAGTCAGCGCACGGCGCCTTGCAGCCTCCATGCCCATGGCGCGACCGCCGAGCCAGCCAAGCGCGAACGCGGCGCTGTTGTGCAGAACGACAATTGGAATGATGACAGCCCCGGCGGCCAGAAAGATCGGCCAATTCTGAACGATGCCAACCAGGACCAACAACGCGATGCAGGACAGCCCCAACGGGCCGAGCACGCGGCCCATCCGCTCCGCCAGAACCGGCTTCCAGGCATTGAGCGCCATACCCAGCGCCAGCGGTACAGCCAACAGAAGCGCCGTTTGAACGAAAAAGGGCATTGGGTCGACATGCAGCGCTTCGACCAGCGCATCCACCGGCGGATAGAGGCGTGACCAGACCAGGATGGAAACCGGCGTCATGACCGCTGCGGAGACGCTCGAGATCGCCGTTAAAGTTACTGAGTAGGCAGTATTCCCACCAGCAGCGCGGGTCAGCAGATTGGAGATGTTTCCGCCCGGGCAGCTCGCCACGACCAACATGCCCAAGGCGATACTGGCGGGCGGCGAAAGCATCAGGATCAGCCCCAGGGTGAGCAAAGGCAGGCCGATCAACTGCGCCAGCACGCCTCCCAGCACCCGGACCGGTTGTTGTCGCACCAGCGCGAAGTCCGTCAGCCGCAGGGTCAGGGCGACGGAGAACATCATTACAAAGAGAATTGCAGCGATCCCCAACCGCGATTGGTCATCAACTATTACCTGCAATTGGTCGATCGCGGCAGCATCCATAAAAACCTGTCCTGTCAGTAAGTTGGGCGATCGAACATCAGTCGGGAAAATTGGTGGGCGCGCGGTGAACCAGTTGTAATGTCAACATAAGGGTCGCCAAATTCATCTCAGCCTGTATCCTGATACCGGACACTTCCGTGCGCCGTGAACGTTGTTTCACACTCTCGCGCGTTGGGATTAAACGCACAATATCCGACCGCTGCGGTCCGGGTGCTGCGGGTGATCCGGTATTTTGTATAAGCGGGCCGCACGGGCAGCGGTCTGGTGTTTGGGGGACCGGGAATGGGTCGAAAACGTTTCGATGAAATGTCCTGCGCCATCGCGCAGACTTTGAACCAGGTGGGTGATTGGTGGACACTCCTCATCGTCAGGGATGCCATGAAGGGCGCGCGCCGCTTCAGTGACTTCCACGAGAGCACCGGCATTGCCAAGAATATTCTTACCGACCGCCTCAACAAGCTTGTCCAGAACGGTATCATGATCCGTGAAGAAGTTGGCGTTCGTGGTCAGCGCCAGGAATACGTGCTGACCGAGCGCGGTGAGGCCCTGTTTCCCATCCTCATGGCGATGCAACAATGGGGCGACAAATGGGTCTATGGCGAAGATGAGCTTCCTCTGGAAGTCTATGATGCGCGGACCGGCGAACAGCTCGCACCGATGAGCGTGGCCAATCAGAGCGGCGAAGAAGTCACCCATCGCGACATCGCCGGGCGCGATCCGCGCGGCCGTTCGATCCGCGAAGCCGGATAGCAAGTCCGCGCCGCCCGGATCGACCCGCGCGATTCTCAGACCATAGAACCCGGCAACAATCACGCGGGGCAGCACAGGCGCCTGCCTGCAATTCCGCGCGATCGCGCAAATGCCTGCCATCCCCTGTCAGGGGAATCGCTTCGACACATGTATTGAGACAGGCGAATTTGCCGCCTATGGTCACACCAAGTGCTGGAAACGGCGATCCTGCCGCAATCAATCAAACGCACCGACCAGGGGAATCCATCATGCTGATCAGTTCACTTCTTCTCGCCACCGCGTTGCAGGCCTCGCCTGTCGACACGCTTGTCGCCAATGCACTGCAAGTCTCCACGGCCCAGGGCAGCTACATCACCTATTTCGAAGCGGACGGGACCTACACCACGAATATCGGGATCTCCGGAACCTGGTGGGTTGACGGCAATGAGCTTTGCGTCGAGCGCAGCACTGGCGAAGGCGGGTGCGCGCCTCTCGGTGACGCGGAGGAAGTCGGTTCGAGCTGGACAGGCGAGAATGCCGCCACCGGGGAAATGGTGACCTACACCATCGTCGCACGCGACTAGACAGACCTGTCTTGACGGGCAGGCCCGCCCTGCCCGTCACTCACTCGGCAAGCGGAACCGCTTCGCCGCGATCGATCAGGAACCAGTCCGTGCCTGGATAGCGCCGCTCGATCGTCCAGCCATAACTGCCGTCGGCATTGTATGTGGTTCGCGTCCGCGCATCGAACGCGCCATAGCCATCCTCACCGGAAAACGCCGACCCATGCCCGTCCGGCTCAAAACGGACGGTCTGTCGGGTCACAGACCATTCGCCTCGCGCCGCAGCATACCAGTGCTGCACGACCTCGCCTGTATCAGAATCGAGCACACGGGTCAGCTCGCCAAAAAAGGCGCCGTCCGCCGCATCCCGCCAGATCGTGCGCACCCCCTCACCGCCCAAGGCACGCCCGGTTTCGACGGTGAAGTGAAGCACCGCCATTTCTCCGGGACCGCTCAGCACCCAATTCGTGACGGCAAAATGCCCAAGCTCGGGTGCGACATGAGCTGCCAGATCTGGCATGGCCGTCTCGGCTTGCTCCGGTGGCGCTTCCCTTGCGTTGGAGGTTGCGCCAGGGGCGAGCGCCAGCACGCCGGCGGCGAGAAGACCTGTGATCATGGTCAGCATCCAGTTCTGTCAGACGCGACAGAGCATGCCCCGGCGCCGCGACGTGCACCATCGGTGCACGCCACAGCTGGGATGAATGACCGGATCTAATTGCCGAACGAGCCGGCCGCGCCCGGGAAGACAACCGGCGTTTCGGAACCATCCAGCGCAACTGCCGAGACGCCGAAGAAATAATTGTCGATCACGACATTCTCCAGCGTGTGGCTGTCGGTGCGACCGACAAAGCGGCTCCACTGCCATTGCGGCTGATCGGTCAGGCGCCAGTAGATCCGGTAACCGGAGAGATTCGCCGCAGCCTCACCCTCGGCCATGTTCCAGCTCAGCGTGGTCGACGGCTGAACGGCCCCCTCGATGGTGACATTGGACGGGAAAGGCGGAGCACCAGCCATCTGGGCGAGAACCGCGACATTGAGCGCGGTCAGACGGGCCGCATGGTCAAAGTCGACGCCCTCAATCGTATCGCCATAGGGTCGACCGTCTTCGGTGCGCAAATCCTGATGCTGGCGGTCATAATGCTCATTGGTCTCCATGATCCGGACGCCGGGATAGCCCACCGCATTGAAGGGCCGGTGATGGCCGCCACGGCGGAAACGGTCGAGCCGGTAGACCATCATCACATCGAGATTGGGGATGTACTGATCGGCCGTGCGATCGACAAAGCGGGCCAGATTGCGCGATGCGCTATCGACCTCGCCACCGCGGAAACGACGGTTTATGGCCTCTTGCTCAGTCTCGACCGCACGCGTGCCTTCGGAAAAAACTCGGGCCGTGGTGTTGTTGATGACGCCATTGATGCCGGCGATATTGCCGATCATGTCATTATTGAGCACGCCCTTGATCCGCCAGCCATTTTCGATGGCGTGCGCCGCCACGATCTGCCCACCAAACAGGCCCTGCTCCTCGCCGGACAGGCCAGCATAGATGATGGACCCGTCGAACTCATGCTGGCTCAGGACACGCGCGGCCTCGATCACGCCGGCCATGCCGGAGGCATTGTCATTGGCACCGGGACTGTCGGAACTTCCGTCAAGCGCGTCGGTGACGCGGCTGTCGATATCACCGGACATCATCACATAGCGGCCGGGGTCAATACGACCCCGCTGGATGGCGATCACGGAAACCACTTCGACCGGGTCGGGAATGCGCTCCGTCCCGGAAATCGTGTCGGAGATATACATGACCTCGAGGCAACCACCGCAATCCGCCGAGATGCGTTCAAACTCCTCGAATATCCAGCGGCGGGCGGCGCCAATCCCGCGTGTATCGCTTTCGGTTTCCGACAGGGTGTGGCGGGTACCGAAATCGGCCAGGGTGCGGATATCCGACTCGATCCGGTCGGCTGACACCGCGCCGACGTAGTCATGGACGGCCAGGACTTCAGACGGCGGCGCATGCTCCTGGGCCAAGGCCGGTGCGGCGATCAGCGCTGACAGGGCGGCTGCGATTACGAGTTTCATAGGTCCCTCCCCCGGGATTGGGTACAAACTGGGTCTGATGATGGTCCGACTGTCGGCGCGGTCAAGCCTTGCTCGCGCCGAGCCCCCTTCGCAAGGCGCAAACCAAAAGCGGCGCGACAGATTTCCGCCGCGCCGCTTGATGTTGAAGTGATATACGGCGCCTACGGCACCAGGATCACTTTTCCGATCGCCTTGCGACCAGACAGGGCGTTGAAACCCTCCAGGAAGTCTTCCAGCTGGTAGGTCCCGGCCACATGCGGCTTGATCTTGCCGGCTTCGAACATGTCGAAGAGCTCCGACATATTCTTCTTGTGCTCGGCCGGAACAGCGCCAGCCCAGGCGCCCCAGAACACGCCCACCACGCTCGCCATTTTCAGGAGCGGGAGGTTGAGCGGGAGTTTGGGAATGTCGCCAGCGGCAAAACCGATGACCAGGTGGCGTCCACCGGCGGCGATGCCGCGGAAGGCGGTCTCGGCATAATCACCGCCGACCGGATCGTAGATTACGTCGACGCCCTTGCCGCCGGTCAATTCCTTGATCCGGGCCTTGAGGTCCTCGGTCGAGTAGTTGATCAGCTCATCCGCGCCATGTTGCTTGCAGACCGCCAGCTTCTCGTCGCTGGATGCTGCGGCGATCACGCGCGCGCCCATCGCCTTGCCCAGCTCGACCGTGGCCAGGCCGACACCGCCGGCTGCACCCAGCACCAGCAGGCTTTCACCCGGCTTGAGCAAGGCGCGCTGCTTGAGCGCGTGATAGGAGGTGCCATAGACGATCGTCAGACCGGCCGCCGCCTCATAGGGCATGGCATCCGGGATCGGCGTCACCGAGGCCGCAGGCACCACGGCCTGTTCGGCAAAGGCGCCGACCGGCGTGTTGAACAACACCTTGTCGCCCACCGCGATGCCCTCGACACCCTCACCCAGCTCCGACACTACACCCGCGCCTTCCGTGCCCGGCACGAAGGGCAATGGCGGCTTGAACTGGTATTGCCCGCGCACACACAGGAGGTCGGGGAAGTTCAGTCCGCCCGCCTTTACGTCAATGCGGACATGACCGGGTTGAATGGCCGGCGCGTCGATTGTCTCGACAACCAGCTGGTCCTCGGGACCAAATTCCTTGCAGATAAGTGCTTTCATGATTTTGGCGTCTCCTTTTGCGGGGGTCAGCCCAGTTTCACACCGGCATGCGCCGCCGCCTTGGTCAGGAATTTGATGGTCTGCTCGCCGCCGGCCTTGAGTTCTTTCTGGTCGGCCTCATCAGCGATCTCGGTGAAACGTGCTGCGACATTCTCTGGCGTCTGCTCGTCCGGAGGCAGGAAGATGCCATCCGTCTCGTGGACCTTGGTGACCGCATAACCACCCGCGCCGGCACACAGGATGGTACGGCTCGGTCCGTCCTCGCTGACGAGATAGACAAGGCCTGTGGACACCGATTCCGGTGTCATCAGATCGAGCGCGGCTGGCGGCAGAAGCCCTTCGGTCATCCGCGTTGCCGCGGTCGGCGACAGGGCGTTGACCCGAATATTGTATTTGGCACCTTCCAGGTGGAGCGTGTTCATCAGCCCGACCACGCCAAACTTGGCAGCGCCGTAATTGGACTGGCCGAAATTGCCATACATGCCGGAGGACGAGGTGGTCATGGCGATGCGGCCATATTCCTGCTCGCGCATGATGTCCCAGACCGCCTTGGTGCACACGGCCGAGCCGTTGAGATGGACATCGACGACGGCCCGGAAATCATCCAGCTCCATCTTGGCGAAGGACTTGTCACGCAGGATGCCGGCATTATTGACCAGAATATCGACCCGGCCCCATTTGGCCTTGGCCTGCTCGACCATATCGGCCACTTCATCGGCCTTGGTGACATTGGCGCGGTGCGAAATCGCCTCGCCGCCGGCGTCGCGGATTTCAGCCGCGACATCCTCGGCAGCCGAACCGGATCCGGTGCCGTCCAGCGACCCGCCGAGATCATTAATGACCAGTTTGGCACCGCGTGATGCCAGCGCCAGGGCGTGCGTCCGGCCCAGCCCCTGGCCAGAGCCGGTGACGATGGCGACGCGGCCGTCGAAACGAAGTTCACTCATGACGTCTCAATTCCTTGTTTGATTGGCGGGTCGGTCAGCCGAGGATCTGGAGGGTCAGCCATTGCGCCATCAGCGCGGGCTTGTCCTCGCCCTCGATCTCGACCGTCACATCATATTTGAGCATCCACTGGCCCGGATTGCGTTCGACCGCATCGGCGAGCGAGAAGCGGCCGCGCACGCGCTTGCCAGCCCGGACCGGGGTGAGAAAGCGGACTTTCTCGAAGCCGTAATTAATCCCCATGACAATGCCATCGATCACGATCGTCGTGCCCGCTGCCATCGAGGACAGCATGGACAGGGTCAAAAAGCCGTGCGCGATGGTGCCGCCGAAGGGCGTTTCTCTAGCCGCCCGCTCGGGATCGATATGGATGAATTGGTGGTCATCCGTGACATCGGCGAAGGTGTTGATCTGGTCCTGGCTGATCTCGATCCAGTCGGACACGCCGATCTCGGTCCCGACCGCCGCTGCGAGTTCGTCTTTCTTGAGTATCGGCATCAGGCCGTCTCCCCGTCTTCCAAAAGCATCTTGCGAAGGCCCGGCTTGTCGATCTTGCTGGTCCCGCCACGCGGCAGGGGACCGTCCATGCGCCAGACGCGATCCGGTATCTTGAATGGCGCCAGATGCGGCTTGAGGAAGGCCTTGAGATCATCGTCGGACAGGCTCGCCCCATCGCGCAGCAAAATGGCCGCACCGACACGCTCGCCAAGGCGTTCATCGGGAATGCCGATCACCGCCGCCTCGAGAATATCCGGATGGTGGGCCAGCGCGCCCTCGACTTCCAGACAACTCACATTCTCGCCGCCGCGCAGGACCATGTCCTTGATGCGGTCAACGATGAAGAGGAATCCATCCTCGTCGATAATGCCGACATCACCGGTCTTGAACCAGCGATCCTTGGTCAGGACGTCGGCGGTCGCCTCGGGCTGGTTGAGATAGCCGCGGAAAACGCCGGGCGACTGGATCCACACCTCGCCCGGCTCACCGGTCGAGGTCTCATTGCCGTCGGCATCGACCGTCTTGATGAAGGTGACAGCCGGCAGCGGCGCGCCGCAGGAGCCCGGCTTGGCCTGGTATTCCCCCAGCCCGTTATAGGTGCCCAGGGCATTGGTCTCGGTCAGGCCATAGCCCGAGGACGACCAAGCCTGCGGGAAGACTTCATTGATCTTCTCCACATGGGCCTCGGGACGCTTGGCGCCGCCCGTGCCCATCGATTGCAAGGTCTCAAGGACCTCACCGCGGCGTTCGGCCTCCAGGGTCAGCTCGTGCGACATGGTCGGCACGCCCACCATGTCGGTCAGCTTCTCGGCCTGGATGAGATTGACGGCATCGCCGGCATCCCATTTGCGCATCAGCGCCATCTTCCGCCCGGCGAAGACGGACAACATGAACACGGCATGCGACCCGGTGCAGTGGAAGAGTGGCAGACAGACCAGAACCCCCGGATCGCCATCGACGAATTCATTATCGCCATTGGCCAGTTTGAGCGCTGCACCGAGCAGCGCGAAAGAGAGGATGGTGGTCACCGCCCCGCGATGGGTCAGGACCGCGCCCTTCGGCTTCCCGGTGGATCCGGACGTGTAGAAGATCGCAAAGTCGCTGTCGGTATCGATCACAAGTTCCGGCGGCGCCTTGCCGGCACTGGCCGCGACCATGTGATCGAACGTGTCCGCGACCCCATCGATCTCGCCGCGACCGGCGATCAGGGTCAGGCCCAGCCGATCGGCATGCGGGCGGATGCGTTCGATCTGGCGCGCCCCGGCGATCACGATCTTGGCGCCGCAATCCTCCAGGCCGAAGGCCATCTCTTCGCTGGTCCACCAACCATTGAGCGGGACGATAACCCCGCCGGCCGCAATGACACCGAGGAAACAGGCCATCCACTCCGGACAATTGCGCAGGGCCAATGCCACCCGCGTGCCCGGTTTGACGCCATGACGGTCGATGAGTGTGTTGGCGATCGCGACAGACCGGGCTGCCAGATCGGCAAAGGACCAGCGCTGGCTCTCGAACACCACCGCCGTCTTGTCACCATGCTCCATCGCCTTGAGGAGAAGAAAGCGCAGATCGGCCGGCGCGTTGACATAGGCCTTCTGGCGTACGCCCAGCACGTCAGTCTCGCCGACATTGAGCACCTCTTCCGCCTCGGTGACCTGACGGGCAATCTGCTCGAGAAGGGCCCGCGGCGGGGCCGGTTTACGCTCGGCCATCCTCAGACCTCATTGGCGTAGGGCTTGAGTTCCTTGCGACCGATCACCATACGGTGCACGGCATCGGGACCATCAGCGAAGCGCAGCGTGCGCAGTCCGGTCCACATGGCGGCCAGTGGCGTGTCCTGGGAGACGCCGGTTCCGCCATGCATCTGCATGGCCTCATCAACCGTCTCCAGCGCTACGCGCGGCGCGACGACCTTGATCTGCGAAATCCAGGGCGCGGCCGCGCGCGGATCGCCCTGGTCCATCATCCAGGCCGCTTTGAGGCAGAGCAGACGCGCCTGTTCGATCGCCATTCGGCGTTCGGCAATGATGTCATAATTGGCGCCCAGCTTGGCCAGCGGCTTGCCGAAGGCGGTCCGGCTCACGGCGCGCCGACACATCAGCTCGAGCGCTCGCTCGGCCTGGCCGATAGCGCGCATGCAGTGATGGATCCGGCCCGGCCCGAGACGGCCCTGGGAAATCTCGAAACCACGACCACGGCCGAGGATAAGACAATCCTTGGGCACGCGCACATCGGTAAAGCGGATGTGCATATGGCCGTGCGGCGCGTCATCATGGCCAAACACGGTCATGGGCCGAAGAATCTCGATACCCGGCAGGTCCGACGGGATGAGGAATTGCGAGTGGCGACCATGACGCGGCGCATCATCACCCTCGGTCTTGGTCATCAATACGTAGACAGCACAGCGCGGATCGCCGGCACCGGAGGCCCAGTATTTCTCCCCATTGAGCACCCATTCATCACCATCCTCGACGGCGGAGAAAGCGATATTGGTGGCGTCCGACGAGGCGACATCCGGCTCGGTCATCAGATAGGCCGAGCGCATCTTCCCCTCGAGCAGAGGCTCGAGATATTTCTTCTTCTGCTCGGCATTTCCGTAGCGTTCGATGACTTCCATATTGCCCGTATCCGGCGCGGAGCAATTGAACGTCTCCGCAGCCAGCTGGGACCAGCCCATTTCCTCGGCGAGGAAAGCGTATTCGACGGTGGTCAGCCCATAGCCGCGATCGGACCCGGTGAGCCAGAAATTCCACAGCCCGCGCTTGCGGGCCTCGGCCTTGAGGCTTTCCAGGATTTCGGTCTGGCGGTCGGTGAAGGCGAAGCGATCACCAGCCTTGCCGATCTCCGCGTGGTATTCTTCCTCCACCGGCATGACGACATCGCGCACCATGGCGCGAACCTGTTCGATGAGCGGCTTGACGCGCTCTGAAACACCGAGATCCATGTCTCTCCCCTTTGATCTTCTAACCGTTGTGACTGTTCTTTACTGCCGCTTCAAACCGGGCGCCCGCGCGCACCGACCATCATGCGACGAAATTTGCGCATCCCGCCGAGCCAGCGATCGCGTTCATTGGCGCGCGCCTGCTCATAGGCCGGGACATTTTCGTGCGGCAAAGCCAGGAAGCGCTTCTCCGCAATCGCCGCGAGCGTCTCCGCGGCGACGTCGGCGGGTTCGACGATACCATCGGCGCCGGCAATACCGCCATCCTCACTCCCGCCCAGCATGTCGGTCCGGACCGCTTGCGGGCATACGCACACGACCTGCAGGCCCTCATCGCCATGAGCGATGGCCATGCTTTCCGCGAACGACACCGCGGCATGCTTGGATGCGGTGTAGGAGGACGCTCCGATCTGGGCGAGCAATCCGGCAGCCGAGGCGACGATCACGAAGACACCGCCGCCGCGCGGTTTCATGCGCGGCCAGACCTGACGGGCGCCGCGAACCGCGCCCATCACATTGACCTCGAAACTGTCATGCCAGGCCTTGTCGTCGGCACCGGCCGCATCCCAGCTCGGTTCATCCGTGCGCAGGATGCCGGCATTGGAGACATAGACATCGACCGGACCCAGCGCGACTTCGGCCTTGTCGAGGAAGGCGCCGATTTCCGCTTCCCTGGTGACGTCGACCCTCATGCCGATCCCGCCGAATTCTGCCGCAGCTTCTTCGGCCCCGGTCAGATCAGCCAGCGCGACCTTCGCGCCCTGCGCATGGAAGGCCCGCGCCATGGCGAGGCCAATTCCGCGCGCACCGCCGGTGATCGCGACCACCTTGCCTTGATAATCCATCCGTTTCTCCTCCGCCGGATCGGTGTCGCTGATCAGTAATTCCGCATACGCGCGAATTTCTCGGCGTGATAATTGGCATCGCCATAGAGCGCTTCCGCGACCCGGACCCGCTTCATGAAAAAGCCGATATCGAATTCGTCCGTCATCCCCATGCCGCCATGCATCTGCACGCCCTCCTGGGCCGCCAGCTGCGCGACCTGGCCAAGCTTTGACTTGGCCGCCGACACCATCATCGCCGCGTGATCCGGCGCGGCATCCAGGGTCTGAAGCGCCTTCAGCACGATCGACTTGCCCAGCTCGACCTCGGAATAGAGATGCGCGGCGCGGTGCTGCAGCGCCTGGAAGCTGCCAATGATCTGGCCGAATTGCTTGCGTTCCTTGATATAGCCAACCGTGCTCTCAAGGCATTGCTGGGCCGAGCCCGACATTTCCGCCGACAGGCCGGCACGACCGGCATCGAGCACGGCTTCCAGCGCCGCAAGGCCGCCATCGACCTCGCCGAGCACCGCGTCAGCGGTCACCTCGACCCCATCAAGGGTCACAGTCGCGAAATTGCGGCTATCGACTGTCTTGATCCGGTCCACGGTCAATCCGGCTGCATCGATTGGCACCAGGAAGAGCGAGACACCCTCGGCCTCGGCTTCGCTGCCGGCGGTCCGCGCCGAGACAATCATCATGTCGGCGACATGACCTTCGACCACGAAGCTCTTGCGACCGGAGAGTTTGAACCCGTTCCCTGAACGCTCGGCCTTTGTGGCGACGCTGGACGGGTTGTGCTTGCGGCCTTCATCGACAGCGATGGCGGTGATGGCCTCGCCCGCGGCAATCCTTGGCAGCCATTCCGACTTCTGTCCGTCCGAGCCAAACCGTGTGAGCGCCGTCGCGCCCATGATCGCCGTCGACAGGAAGGGTGAGGCCGTCAGCGTGCGCCCCATTTCCTCGGCGATGACGCCGGCGGCGACATGACCCATTTCGACGCCGCCCTGGTCTTCAGGCACCAGCACACTGGTCCAACCCATCTCGGCCATCGCGGCCCAGGTCTTGCGGTCGAACCCGTCAGCGGAATCCGTGTCACGCAGCTTGCGCAATTGTGCGACCGGCGCACTGTCCGCGAGAAATCCGCGGGCGGCATCCTTGAGCATGCCGGCTTCTTCATTGAGCACCATGGCCATGATGGTCTCTCCCCTGTGGTGCGGCGTCTAGGCCGACGGCAATTCGAGAATGCGTTTGGAAATGATGTTGAGCTGGACCTCGGACGTCCCGCCCTCGATCGAATTGCCCTTGGTGCGCAGCCAGCTGGCCGCCACATCATCATCCGCGCCCCATTCCAGTCCGTCCTGGCCGGCCGAATCCATCATCAATTCCAGGCGGCGCTTGTTGAGCTCGGTGCCGTAGTATTTGAGCACGGAGGAATTGGCTCCCGTGCCCTGCCCCGCCTTCGCCTCGTCGGCAACGCGCTCCATGGTCGACATGAAGGCGAGACCGTCGATCTCCATCCGCACGACATCGGTGCGCAGGAAAGGATCGGCGAGACGACCGTTTTCATCCTTGCCCAGCATCTGTACCGCTACATCACCGGCCGGGCGCATGGCGCCGGAGCCCATGCCGCCAATCATCTCACGCTCATGGGTGAGCAGATATTTGGCGACGGACCAGCCCTTGTTGAGCTCGCCGACCACCTGGCGCTTGTCGGCCTTCGCATCGTCGAAGAAGGTCTCGCAGAAGGGTGACTTGCCGGAAATCAGCTTGATCGGCTTGGTGGTCACGCCGGGCTGGTCCATGTCGACCAGAATGAAGGAAATACCTTCATGTTTCTTGGCTTCGAAATCGGTCCGCACCAGCGCAAAAATCCAGTCGGCCTGGTCGGCATAGGAGGTCCAGATCTTCTGGCCATTGATCAGATAGTGATCACCCTTGTCCTCGCACTTGGTCATCAGCGCGGCCAGATCCGACCCGGCATTGGGTTCCGAATAGCCCTGCGCCCAGCGAATCTCACCGCGGGCGATCGGGGGCAGGTGCTCGAGTTTCTGCTCGTGCGTCCCGTATTTCAGCAGGGCTGGTCCAAGCATCCAGATACCGAAGGATTGCAGCGGCGAGCGCGCCTTGATGCGCTGCATTTCGGAGCGCAGCACCTTGGCCTCCTCCTTGGTCAGGCCACCGCCGCCATACTCGGTTGGCCATTCCGGAACGGTCCAACCCTTGGACGCCATTCGCTCAAGCCACAGTAATTGCGGTTTTGAGTACTGGCCTTTCTTGCCACCCCAGACCGCGTCAGCCTCGCTCTCCATGGGCTGGCGCATTTCCTCGGGACAACTGGCCTCAAGCCAGTCCCGGACCTCGTGGCGGAAGCTTTCCAGATCGGACATGATCTCCCCTTTATCGACATTATCGAGCATTCGGTATGATGCACTTGCGAAGACGCTAGCGCCGAACCGGGGTCAGGTCCATGGCTGAGAGCGGCGATTTCAGTGAAATCCGCGCATACAGGGACGTATGAAAAAGCCCCGGTCGATGACCGGGGCTTTGAAGGTGCAGTGCGGTAGTTTGCGGGCTAATCCGCAAACTGCGGAGCGATCTCCAAATTCTTGGCAATGCCGAGACGGCGCATCACCAGAAGCGCAGTGCCGTTATAGTCGACGACCCGGTTCCAGAACCCCTTCTTGGGCAAGTGCAGAGCGGAACGCGGGAAGTCATGGTGATGGTCATGAAGCGCCTCGCCTCCGGTCAGGAGCGCGAGCAGATAGTCGAACCATTTCGGCGTTTTCATATGACCGAACACATTCACGCCGAGTGTCGTGGCATGGAATTGCAGGCCACGGCCAATGATCACGCTGGCATGGATCAGCGCGGTCAGGATCAACGATCCACCGCTCAGCGCCACGGCCAGGTAAATCACAGCCGGAATCACCAGATGCATCACAAGGGAGAGCGTGATGTGGAACTGGTCGGCAAAGCGCACGACCGGGTTTTCCTTCAGCCATAACGGCATCGGCCGGGCGAGGTCTTTCTCGTCGCGCCACAGGATCCAGCCAACCCAGGCCCAGACCTTGGACTCGAACGGATTGTGCGGATCACCCGGCTTGTCGGCGAAACGATGATGCTGGGAGTGGTAGTTCACCCAATCCTTTAACGTGCCCTGCATGGCCAGGATGCAATTGATCATGATGATGACCTGGCCCGGCCATTTGATCTCGCCGGCGCGGTGCTGCCAGATCCGGTGCAGCGGGCCGATCCCCATATTGCACAGGAAGATGGTCAGCGCGGTCACGCCCAGGCAAAGCGGGGCATACCACCAGCGCAGGGTAAGGCCGTTGAGAGCCAGGCCGAGGATAATCATCGTGGTGATCAGGGCCACGCCAAGGGCCGGGTAAATGATGGCAGAAAAGGCGCTCGCCCAATTCAGCGTTCGCCAGGATTTCAGGATTGCTTCGGAGCGCGCAAGAATGCGGGATTCAAGGGTCATGAAAGGCCACTCGCAATAAGAACAAAAGAACCGGTACGGAACTGGCACCGAGTTTCAGCTGCCCTGCCCCGATCGTCAAACATTCTATGTATGGATCAGCTCGGGTCGCTATCGCCAGTCATAAGCGAATAGCGATCAACCGGCTCCTTCGGTAAGGAAATTGTAAAACACGCGCCCTCTCCCGGGCGTCCCTCAGCGCGAATCGCGCCGCCATGGCGCTCAACAATCCGCTGACACAGGGCGAGCCCGACACCGCTGCCGGGATAGTCGCCCCGGCCATGGAGGCGGCGGAAGACTTCGAAGATCCGTTCGGCATGCTTGGAGTCGAAACCAATCTCGTTATCACTCACGCTGATGCAGCAATCCCCCCCGGCCTCCTCCACCCGTATGACCACGCGTGGCGGGCGACCTTCCGCTCGGTATTTCAGCGCATTGCCCACCAGGTTGACAAAAAGCTGGCGCAGCAGGATCCGGTCGCCGACCACGTCCACATCATCGGACCACTGGATGTGTCCGTGACAATCGTGGACCGCGAGCTCGAGATCCTCGCAAACCTCACCCATCAAATCGTCAAGGGCCAATTTTTCGAGCTTCAGTGGTACATGTGAGGAGCGCGAGTATTGCAGCAGGTCGCGGATCAACCGCTGCATGCGCTGAGCGGCGTCCACCATGGTGTTGACCATGCCGCTGCCACGGGCATCCAGGGCATCGCCATAATCTCTCAGCACGAGCTCGCCGAAAGCGGAAACCTTGCGCAGCGGTTCTTGCAGATCATGCGACGCGACCGAGGCGAAATGCTCGAGCTCCGTATTCGATCGCTTCAGCTCGGCCGTCTGCTGGCGCAGCCTTTGCTCATTGGCACGCTGGACCGTGACGTCCTGGATGACACCGAAGAAGCGCGACGTCTCACACCGCGCGGCCTGGAGCGCCTGCACCCAGAGCTGAATGACGCGTTCCGCCCCGTCATTCGCCCGGACGAAACGCAGCACTTGCGACGTCAGGCGCCCGGAGCTCAGCGCCTGACGGACCAGCCGCCGCGCCTCAGCTTGGTCTTCCGGATGGACGCGAGCGAGCAGACCCTCGAGTGAGAGCTCGAACGCGGTCCGGTCAAGGCCGAGGATTGTAAAAACCTCGTCGCTCGCCATACCGCGCCGGGCCGTCGGATCGATGTCAACATAACCGACCTCTGCGGCCTCACCGGCCATTTCCATCATGCGAAGGCGGTCGCTAGCCCTCATTTCTGCATTCTTGCGCTCGGTGATGTCATCGATGGAGCCGGCCATGCGAACGGCAGGACCGTTGATGCTCCACTCCGCCTGGCCGCGTGCGCGTACCCAAAAATAATGGCCGCTTTCATGCCGCAGGCGGTATTCGATATCGAAGGGTGTTTTCTGGGCCAGATGTGCATTGACGGCACGCAATACTGCGTCCTGATCGTCCGGATGAACGCGATCAACAAAATCATCGAATGTCGGCTTGAAGTCCGAGTCCGTGATGCCGACCAGCTCGAGAAAACGGGGGGACCACACCAAGACGTCGGTTCGGACGTCCCACAACCACAAACCCACGGCCGACCCCGTCACGGCAAGCGACAGGCGCCAGTCGGCTTCCCGCAGGGCGAGGTGGTGGCTGATCAGGGCTCCTGCCGTCTCGAAGACAGTGATTTCGGCGGTCGAGAACGGGCGATCACGCCGCTCAGGCGCCGTCAGGTTCAGCGTGCCGTATACCTCACCATCAACAAAGAGGCGAACGCCCAAATAGGTTTCCAGCGACAGTTCGCGATAGCAGGGGTGATTGGCAAAAATGCTGTCTGCAGCCAGGTGCACATAGAGCGGCCGCGCAAGCGCAATCACCCGTTCGCAATAGGTCTGCGGCAGTTCGAAGGTCTGACCGACCCCGATTTCGCCGCTCTCGTCTCGCACGAATTCGACATCATAGCGCTCACCATCGATCCGCGAGATGATGGCAAGCGGTAGCTGAAAATAATCGGCTACGACCTGCAAAAGCGCGTCAATGCGCGTCTCATGATCACCCTTACCCTCAGAACTGGATTTCACCAGTTTCAAAAGGGTTTCCTGCGCGTACGCATCATGCGCTGCGCGGCCTTCACTGATCGGCTGGTCCATTTAGTCTCAAACACCGACCGACTCCCCAATCAAGCCAATCGGTCTCACCTCGCCCTATCGCGCAAGGTTAAAGGCAGGACCCGCAGGGGACAAGCAACCTCAGGGAGCAAGAAAGCCCGCCAAGTCAGCCAAAAACAGAATGTTTATCGTTTCTCGGGATGGACGCACGGCGTTTCTTACGCTTTCGTAACGATACTGGCTATTCGATTCATCGCTGGGGAGCTGTTGATGAGAACGAGAGCGATCATTCTGGGGAGTGCAGCGACCGCTGCGCTTGTTGTCGCAAACTTCCTGCCGAGCGTGGGCAGTGCTGTCGCGGAACGCACGCAGATTCCGGACCATGTTTATGAAGAGGCGGAGCGTCAGCTCGATGTCTTTGTGTCCTGGGCTCGCAATGAAGCCGCTGTTCCGGACATGGACAACCGCGAAATTCCGGCCTCCTGAGGCCTGACAGGGTTAATCAAGCGGCATGCCTCAAGGTGTGCCGCTATCCGTTTGCGCCGCCTCACGCGCGGCGTTCAGACGGGCTTCGATCATGCCGCGATAGGCAGCATCCGGTTCCGCGCTGTCAAGAATGTCCTGCCAGGCCGCCAGCGCTTCTGTTTCCTCGCCATCCTGATAACGCGCCTCCGCCATGAAGAAGCGCGCCCGGACATCGTCCGGATCAACATCAAGCGCCCGGGCAAACGCCTCACGGGCGGCCGGCGTCATGTCCCCACCCGCCTCGAACAGGCGGGCCTGACCGAGTGAGGAAAACAGAAAGGCGGACCCCGTCTCCCAATCGATCGCATTCTCGAAGGCGTCGGCGGCAATAGAGTAGCGACCGATCTGCATATTGGCCTGACCGAGTACGGCCCAACCCTGCGGATTGTTCGGATTTTCCTCGAGGCTGGCGCGCAGATTGGCCAGCTCGGTCATGATCGCCTGAGCCTCTTCGGGAAGCTCCGGCGCCCGGGCCGGCTCCATGCCGACAAGGAAAGGGCTTCCCAGCGTCATGTAAAGTGCCACTGCCGCAATCGCCGCCACGCCTGATCCGGCGATCAGGCCCTGTCGCAAACGGGTAGAGGCGGCCCCCTCTTCGGACTCACTGGTTGAGGCGACCTGACTCATCCGACGGCGAATATCCAGCTCGGCCTGCCGGGCGGCCTCGGCATCGATGAAGCCGAGTTCGCGATCCCGCGCGAGTTCGGCCAGCTGACCGGCAAACACGTCCTGGCCGTCAGATATTCGTTGCGACCCACCACGCAGAACCGGCAGGACAAGGACAAGCACGACGATGCTGGCGATCGCGGCCACCAGGAACCAGATCATGACTGCCCTTCCTCATCTCGCAAGCGTGCCAATTCGGCCTCGTCTTCGCCATCCATCCTGATCCCGGCCTGCCTGGCTTGCCGGCGCACGAAACTGACCAGCACGGCACCCCCGCCAATCAGTGCGATAAAAGGCAGGAGCCACAGGAACAGGGTGTTGGCCTGCAATGGCGGGGTCATCAAGACATAATCGCCATAACGCTCACGAACCCAGGCCAGAACCTCGGCATTGCTGTCACCAGCCAGAAGTCGCTGGCGCACCTTGTCCCGCATGTCCGCCGCAAGTGCCGCATTGCTCTCATCAATGCTCTGACTCTGGCAGACCACGCACCGCAAGTCGCGATACAGTTCGCGGGCCCGGATTTCCATACCGGGATCCACCATCTGCTCGTCCGGCGGCGGCGAGGCCAGGGCGACCGGGGAATAAGTCAGCACGACCAGAAAAATGGTCAGTATCAGCAGATCGGGCCTCATTCGACTTCCAGCGCCTCAATCATGGGCAAAAGCGTGTCGCGCCAGACAGTCTCGTCAATCACGCCGACATGGTGAAAACGGACCCGGCCCTGACGATCAATGAGAAAGGTTTCCGGTGCACCGGTAATGCCCAGTTCGAAAGCCAGATCGCCTTCGGGATCATCCCCGACGCGCTGGTAGGGATTGCCATTGCGCGCCAGCCAGGCCGCCCCGGCACCCGGCTCGTCCCGCCAGTCCACACCAAAGATCGGAACGCGCCCGGACCGACTGATCTGCATCAGCATCGGATGCTCGATCTCGCACGGCGGACACCAGCTGCCAAAGACATTGACCAAGGCCACCTGCCCGTCCAGATCGGCATTCGAAAAGCCCGGCTCGCCCTCGGCAATGCCTGGCAAGTCGAAGACTGGCAATGGCCTGTCAATCATCCGACTTGGGATCGAAGACGGGTCTTCGCGAAGGCCCAACGCAAAATAAACGCCCATCACGATGAAAATTGCCAGGGGCAGAAAGAGAAAGACGCGATTCATTCCGCTGGCTCCGGATTGGCGGCCCTGGCTTTCGGCTTCGCGGCCAGGGCACGGCGTCCCCGGTCCGAGAGCGACAACAACCCGCCCAGGCCGAGCACCGCCGATCCGATCCACAGCCAGACGGCAAACGGGTAGAGATAGACATGCACCGGCCAGCCATGCTCCGGGCTGGGCTGCCCGATGGTGACATAGACATCGCCGCTGGCCCGGGCATGAATGGCGGACTCGGTCGTCGACATGCCGCGCACCGGATAGAGACGTCGCTCGGCGGTCATGTTGGCCACCACGCGCTGCCCGCGCCGAACCGTGAACTCGCCCCGCTCCGCGACATAGTTCGAGCCTTCATATTGCTGCACATCGTCCAGCGTGATCGCAAGCTCGCGGATATCGAGATGCTGACCCGGCATCAGGAAGGCACTCGCCTCCTGCTTCCAGGCGCTCACACCGGTAATGGCGAAAACCACGATGGCAACCCCGAAATGGGCGACCGCCATGCCCCATATACCCAGCGGCAGTCTCGCCGCTCGGGCGAGAGAGGCAGAAAAGGCGATCTCTCCAAGTTTGAAGCGCTTGGCGAGGTCGGTCAGCACGCCGAGCGCGATCCAGATTGCCAGTGCGGTACCCAGCGCGCCCGCGACCAGACCGCGATCGGCGATCCAGAAGGCGGCAATCGCGCCGGCCAGCGCGGCCATCCCGGCCGGCGCCAGATCCTTGAGGACGGGCATCAACTTGCCGCGCTTCCAGGCCAGCATGCCGGAGATCGGTACGAGGATGAGCAAGGCCCCGACCATGGGGTTGAAGGTACTGTTGTAGAAGGGCGCACCGACCGTCACGGTCTCATCACTCACCGTGGTGATGAAGAGCGGATAGAAGGTGCCGAAAAAGACCAGCGCACACGACGCGGCCAGAACCAGATTATTGACCAGCAACGTGCTCTCGCGACTGATCTCCGAAAACAGGCCGGTCGGTTTGAGCAGATTGGCCCGCAGGCCGTAGATCAGCAAAGAACCACCGATCAGCGCGACCAGGATGGCCAGGATGAACACGCCGCGCTCGGGATCGACGGCAAAGGCGTGCACCGAGGTCAACACGCCCGAGCGCACCAGGAAGGTTCCGACCATGGACAGCGCGAAGGTCAACAGGGCGAGGAGGATCGTCCAGGCCTTCAACGTGTCGCGCTTTTCCATCACCCGCAGGGAATGGATGAAGGCCGTTCCGGCCAGCCACGGCATGAGCGAGGCATTCTCGACCGGGTCCCAGGCCCACCAGCCACCCCAGCCCAGCTCGTAATAGGCCCAGCTGGCGCCCAGAGCGATACCGATGGTGAGAAAGGTCCAGGCCGCCAGCGCCCAGGGGCGCACAATGCGGGCCCAGCGGGCATCGACACGCCCCTCGATCAGGGCCGCAACAGCAAAGGCGAATGTGATGGAAAAGCCGACATAGCCCGCATAGAGCATGGGCGGGTGCGAGGCGAGACCGGGGTCCTGGAGTAGCGGATTGAGATCCTGGCCATTCTCCGGCCCGGGCCACAGACGGGCGAAGGGGTTGGAGGTGAAAAGCAGGAAGGCCGTGAAGGCGGCGGTGATCAGCGACTGGACCGCAAAGGTCAGCGAGATCAGACGCGCCTCGACCGGCTTGGCCGACCAGGCCAGCGCCGCGGTATAGGCGGTCAGGATCAGCGCCCAGAGCAGCATCGAGCCTTCGTGATTCCCCCACACCCCGGTCAGCTTGTAGAGGAAGGGTTTGTCGGTATGGGAGTTCTCGGCAACCACGAGCGCGGTGAAGTCCGATTGCGCGAACAGCACGGTCAGGCAGGCAAACGCCGCCAATACCAGAACAAACTGCGCGATCGCCCCGGTGCGTGCAAAGCCGTGCACAACGGCGTCGCCGGTCCGCAGCCCGGCAAAAATGGCCACCGACTGGAAGAGCGCGACCACGAAGGCCAAGATGAGGGCAAACTGCCCGAGTTCTGCAATCATGCCGCCGACTTGTTACGGGATGGCGCGCAGGTCAAGGCGCGAGGTGTCGCAGGGTGGCATCACGCACGCACCCGCATCCGCCCGAACCACAGGATCAGCAGCGCCGGCATCCACGGGAAGACTCGCTCGAACGGATCACCGGGCAATTGCGCCCATTGCGTTGCCATCGCCGCCGGGCCTCGCAAGCTGGCCGGGTCGAGGGCACCCATCGCATTGAAGAAGACGGTGAGACCGAAGCCGACAATCATCGCCGCGAGCACCGCCAAATGGCCCGATTGCACGCCGACCACCCGCATCACGATGACCGGACCGAAGGCCGCACCGAGCGCCGCCCAGGCGAACAGGACGCGCGCAAAAATCGTGGATGGCAGGGCCAGCGTCATCCAGACAGCAATCAGCGCGATTGCCACCATGACCACACGCGAGACCAGGACTTCCCGTCCGGCAAAACGCCGCGACACGCCCAGATCCCGGCTGACCGCCGCGGCGGCTACCAGGAGGATGGAGTCCACCGTCGACATCACCGCAGACAACACCGCCGCGATCACCAGCCCGCCGATGATCGGCGGCAGGTAGTCACGCGCGACCTGGTAGAAGAGCGCTTCACCATTGGATCCGGCGCCAACCAGGGCGCGGCCGGAGAGGCCGAGAATGGTCATGCCGGCAAAAACGAGAACCGCCCAGACAATCGCGATCTGGAAGCCGCGCATTCGGGCTGCCTCATCCTTCACCGCCATCAAACGCGTGATCAATTGCGGCTGACCCAGCGCGCCCAGACCGACACCCCAGACACCGATCACGAAACCGGCCAGCAGCATGACCGGCATGTCCCCGCCGAAGCTGAGAAAAGCGGAACTCTCATTGGCTGCGAGCGTGGCCAGGACTTCGGATGGTCCACCCGCCGCCATGAGCGCGGCGATGGGCAGAAGAATCGCGACCACCAGCATTAACGCGCCCTGCAGCATATCGGTCACGCTGACCGCCCAGAATCCACCAAGCAGGGAGTAGAGCAAAACGATGCCGGCGCCGACCAGGACGGACTCCATTTGCGGCAGGGCAAATTGTGTCTCGAAGGCCTGGGCGGCAGCACCGAACTGCGCCGCGATATAGAAGATGAAACAGAACAGGATCATCGCCGCCGCGACGGCACCAATCAGTCGCTTGCCGCCGACGGATTGCCCCCCGGACAGGAAATCCGCCGTCGTCACATGCCCTTCCCGCGCGGTCTCCTCGCGCAGGCGCCGGCCGAACCACAGCCAGATGGCGACATAGCCGGCCCAGATTCCCGGCACCATCCACAGGGCCGACAAGCCGTTGAGATAGACGAAGCCGGAAAAGCCCAGCAACACCCAGGCCGAGGAGGTCGATGCGGCGTAGGACAGGCCAGCCACCCAGGGACCCAGCCCCTGCCCGGCAATGAAAAAATCGCTCTCGGTCGTGTTTCGGGACGACGCCCAGACACCGACGCCGACAAGTACGAGCTTGTAGGCAATCAGTGTGGCCAGAACGATCAGGCTTTCCTGCGACATCCATCCCTCCCCGAACGGTGCCCTGCGAGCCGCATTCGCCTCGCTTTGCACTACCTCTAGCCGTGTTTGCGATATCACGCCAAGTCGAACGGCGCCGGCGACTTGCTCCGCGCTCCGTGCCCGGCTAATCCGGCATCAAAGTGAAACACAAACTGCCCGAGGAAATGGAGACATCATGACCGACAAGCCGACGCTGAAAGCCAAGGATGCTCCGGATCTGGGTTCGTTTGATTGGCAGGACCCCTTCCGCCTCGATGACCAGCTCACCGAGGAAGAGCGCATGGTGCGCGATACCGCCCACAGCTATGCCCAGGGCAAGCTGCAGCCGCGCGTGATCGACGCCTATCGCGAGGAAAACACCGACCCCGCCATCTTCCGCGAAATGGGTGAGCAGGGCCTTCTGGGCTGCACCCTGCCGGAAGAATATGGCGGCGCCGGGCTTGGCTATGTCGCATACGGTCTGGTGGCGCGCGAGGTTGAGCGGGTCGATAGCGGCTATCGCTCCATGATGTCGGTCCAGTCCTCCCTCGTCATGTATCCGATCTATGCCTATGGCTCGGAAGAGCAGCGCCGGAAATACCTGCCCAAGCTGGCCTCGGGCGAATGGATCGGTTGTTTCGGCCTGACCGAGCCGGATGCCGGCTCGGACCCGGCCGGCATGAAAACGCGCGCCACCAAGACAGCGACGGGCTACACGCTCAACGGCGCCAAGATGTGGATTTCCAATTCGCCCATCGCCGACGTATTCGTTGTCTGGGCCAAGTCGGACGCCCATGACGGCAAGATCCGCGGCTTCGTTCTGGACAAGGGCATGAAGGGCCTCTCAGCTCCGAAAATCGGCGGCAAGCTATCCCTGCGCGCCTCGATCACCGGCGAAATCGTAATGGACAATGTCGAGGTCGGCGAAGACGCCCTCCTGCCACATGTCTCTGGCCTCAAGGGCCCGTTCGGCTGTCTCAACCGCGCCCGCTACGGCATTTCCTGGGGCGCCATGGGCGCGGCGGAATTCTGCTGGCATGCAGCGCGCCAATACGGGCTCGACCGGCACCAGTTCAACAAGCCGCTGGCCCAGACCCAGCTCTTCCAGAAGAAGCTGGCCAACATGCAGACCGAGATCACGCTGGGCCTGCAAGGCTCCCTGCGCATCGGTCGCCTGATGGACGAGGCGAAGGCCGCACCGGAAATGATCTCGATCATGAAGCGCAATAATTGCGGCAAGGCGCTGGATATCGCCCGCATGGCGCGTGACATGCACGGCGGCAATGGCATTTCCGAGGAATTCCAGGTCATGCGCCACATGGTCAATCTGGAAACGGTCAATACCTATGAAGGCGCCCACGATGTCCACGCCCTGATCCTCGGACGGGCGCAGACCGGCTTGCAGGCGTTTTTCTAGGGCCCGCGCGCTCGACCGGGAATTTGCCCACAGGCACGCCACTCCCGCCTTGCGGGCTGTCTTGCCCCTTGCAACTCAATCGCTTACACCGGTGAGACTGGCGGGGGGACATACATGCCGATTCTGATGGGACTTCACATCCTGGTGGCGCTGGCCTGCGCGGTTCACGTCATTCGAACGCAGCGCCAAATGTACTGGATCATGATCCTGTTCATCTTCCCGGCCCTGGGGTCACTGGTCTATGTGCTGGCAGAAGTCCTGCCTTCTCTGGCTGGTAGCCCCTCGGCCCGCAAGGCCGGCTCGGTGGCAAGCAAGGCGCTCGACCCCGGCCGCGAGGCGCGCGACGCGCTGGTCCAGGTGGAGATCAGTCGGACACCGGGGAATATGCGCCGGGCCGCCGATGCGCTGCTCGCCAGCAATCGCCCGGCGGACGCCCTCGTCATGGCGAGGGAAGCGGCAACCGGCGCTTTCGCGGAAGATGGCGCGATGATGTTCACCCTCGCCCGCACGCTCTACGAGACCGGCGAATTCGGCGAAGCCCTCGATCAGCTCGAAGCCATGCAGGCCGCTCATCCCGATATCCGCCACCCCGAGGCGCATCTGCTCTATGCCCGCACGCTGGAAGCGCTGGGACGCCTGGACGAGGCCGCGGCCACCTATGCCAGCGTCTCCGACTATTTCCCCGGTCCGGAAGCCCGCGCGCGCTGGGCCATGCTGCTGGAAGCCAGTGGCGATCAAGACAATGCCCGGGCCCGCTGGAACGAGATTCTCGCCGCCGCCCGCCATGCGCCCAAATTCGTCAAACGCACGCATCGTCGCTGGCTCGACATGGCCCGGGCCCGCGCCTGAGCGTCGCTCTCTTCCGCCAGCCTGCAATCCATGCGGCAATTGCCGCAACTCGCACTTGATGCCCGCGCCGCCGCATTCTAAACCCGTCAGTGGAGAGGTGGCCGAGTGGTCGAAGGCGCTCCCCTGCTAAGGGAGTGTGCGCCAAAAGCGTACCGTGGGTTCGAATCCCATCCTCTCCGCCACTTCCTTACCCTTTGAATCCAGTCGACTTATCACGCCAACCGCGGCCCAAGCGGGTTGTGGGCTGGCGGATTGTCGATCAATCCCGATTGGGCGTGGTGCGGGCAGGAGTCGGATTTCGCGGCGATCGGGGCGACGGCCTTGACTGGCGGACCGGAGTTCGGGCCCCGTTTTCGGCCTCTGACTGCGGCGCGGTCTGCACCTCCCAGCCCGGATCACCACCGCCCAGTTGCGGATTATCGGCGCCATCCTGGTCGGCTTGACGGACTTCCCAACCTGGATCACCCCCACCGAGCTGCGGGTTGGCAGGCCGCTCGAGACCGACTGGACGCCCAGACGGGTTGGCGCGGCCGTCTTGCCGGTCAGGCGAGGCATCGCCGCCACTGGTCTCATTCTCGATTTCGGCCTGCTCGCGCATGACGTCCACATCGGTAACGCGGGCGCTTCCAGTCTCTTGCGTCAGTCGGCCATGATCGGCCAAGGAGGAGCCCGCAGGCGCTGCCGGCTTGTCGCCGTCCTGAGCGTTCAGCGCAAAAGCGCTCCCGGATAACACGGCCAATATTGCGAACGTGACCCGCATATCGAATTCCCCATCCCGCTTCACCTTAAGGCGGAACTGTACCAATCATCGAGCCCTTTGCCATCTAAAACCAATGAGCCGCGCGGTTCGACCAAAGCCATGCCCGAGCGACCCTCACCGACCTGCGTCAGACGCTTTCGAATAAACAGGGACACCTTGGATTCAACCGATCCGCTACAACACCCAGAGTGTTGCGCTCACCGGTTAAATCCAAGCACGCACAATTTCGGGTGTTGAAAAACCGCGGAAGGCGCAATGGCGCCGCTAAACGTCTGCGCCACCGGCACAAATCCCACCATAAATCGCTTGCCGAGAGGTCGCCGTATCCGGTTCTTCAGCTCAAGGGCGCCGCTGGCGGCGCTTCGCGGTTGCACGGGGCGCAGGGCGGCGTCTGCTCGATACCGCCCTCCGCGACAGCCTGTCTCAGCCATTTTGACGCAGCGAAAAGGCGGCGTGCCCGCCTAAGTCCTGTGTCATAGCCGGACGCATCCTCCCTGTTTCGCGTCCGACAACTGATAGGAGTAACAAGATGAAAAAACTCATTCTCTCCGCGGCGCTTGGCGCTATGGTGATGGCCCCGGCGGCATTCGCCGAGGAGCATGTGATCGAAATGCGCAATACTGGTTCCGATCGCCAACCCATGGTGTTCGAGCCCGCCTATCTCGAAATAGCGCCCGGCGACACCGTCACCTTTGTCAACGCCATGGGCGTGCACAACGCCCAGACGATTGACGGCATGCTGCCTGAAGGGGTGGAGGGCTTTGTCGGCGACATGAATAGCGATGTCTCCTTCATCGCCTCCGAGGAAGGCCTGTACGGCATCAAATGCCTGCCGCACTACGGCATGGGCATGGTCGCCCTGATCAAGGTGGGCGATGGCGAGGCGGCAAATCTGGAAGCGGCCGCCTCGGTGCGTCATCCGGGCCGGGCGCGCATCCGCATGGCCGATCTGCTGGCGCAGGCCGAGGCCGATCAGGACGCCGGCTCATAAACGCGTGGGGGCATCGCCCCCAAAAGTTGGCACGCCCGGCCGGGCGGTCTTTCGAGGCCGCCCAGTCGCGTTGTTTGAGTTATAGGGGCGGTTGGATTGGACGGGGACATGGCCGGTCGCCAAAGCGCCTCACGCCTCCGCCAGCAGCGCCTCGCTCACCACCCACAGGCGCTCGGCCGCCTCGTCATCGCACGCATGGGCGTCGACGCCGGCATAGCGGGCGAGCGGGCTGCCCGGGTCGGTCGGTGCGGCGATGTCGCAGTTTTCGCAATAAGTGCCGGGCTTTCCGTCCAGCAAAGATGAAGTGGCAGCCCAGAGCGTGGTCGAACAGCCCTGCTCCGGCGTCTTGAAACCCTGCTTGGCCAGTTCCGACAGATCGCCATTCTCATCGAGCCAGCCCAGCGCGATCATCTCCTCCTGCGGCAGATGGCGCTGCAGCGGCGTGAAGATTCCGCCCGGATGCACCGCAAAGGCCGCGCCGCCACTCGCCCTGAGGCGGCGTGACAAGGCGTTGGCGAAGAGCGCATTCGCGGTCTTGGCCTGACCATAGGCGTGCCACTTCTCATAAGGCGTTTCGTTGAACTGGATATCGTCCCAACGAATGCCGCAAATCTTGTGCGCGGTGGAGGACAGCGCCACGACGCGTGAACCGGCTTGCGAGGTAAGGCCGGGCATCAGGGCCTGGGTCAGCGCGAAATGGCCCATATGGTTGACTCCGAACTGGGACTCCCAGCCCGGCCCGACGCGCGCTTCCGGGCAAGCCATGATGCCAGCACTATTGATCAAAAGATCAATCGAGCGTCTCCCATCCAGGACATCCTCTGCGAAGCGCCGGACCGAGGCCAGATCCGCCAGATCCATCGCGGCGGTCGTCACATCCCCGGCGATACCCGCCAGCGTTTCAGCCGCTTTCTCCGGTGAACGCACCGGCACCAGAACCGACGCGCCCTTGGCCGCCAGCGCCCTCACCGCTTCAAGGCCGATACCACTATAGCCGCCGGTGACGATGGCGAACTTGCCCGCCAGATCGATATCGGCCAGCACTTCGGCCCCGCTGCTTTTGGCGTGAAAGCCCGATTGCGTCGGCACTTGGTCGGATACGGCCATGTCTCATCTCCTCGCGGTTTGCTCGTCAGACAAGCGCGGGATTGCCAACGAGACAACTCCAATTCTTGCGCCGTCGCGAACTTCGCTTGCCACGCCGCCCCGGCCCGCCCTAACGTCAAACGTGAACATTGTTCGCTTTTTGACAGGAAAGCCCCGGACCGATGCAACTCGTCAGTGACGTCATTCTGGAAGACCAGCCGCAGGTCGAGCCGCGCTTCGGTGCGCGATATCCGCCCCTGGAGGGTTTTTCGCTTTGGGATCCGCAGGCCTGGACAAGCGGCCATCCGCACGACTTCTTCCGGCGCATGCGCGAGGAAGCGCCGGTCATGTGGCAAAGCGCGGACCCGCGGCGAGCGGGTTTTTGGTCGGTCAGCCGCTATGACGACATCAAGACCGTCGAACTGGCCCCGGAAATCTATTCCTCCGAACGCGGCAGCATCAATATGTTCGTTATGCCGCGGAAGGAATGGAAGCCGAAGAAACTGATCCCGGCCGCCTTCAATTCGATCATCAATCTGGATCAGCCACAGCACATGCAGATGCGAATCCAGCAAAAGGATTATTTCATCCCGCGCTTCGTGGCCGAGCTGGGCGAGCGCGTTGATGCCAAGATTGACAGCCTGCTCGACGAGATGGAACAACACGGCCCGGTGGTCGATTTCGTCAATCTCTTCTCCCAGGAATTGCCGCTCTTCACCCTGTGCGAAATGCTCGGAATCGACGAGGCGGACCGGCCGAAAATCATCCGCTGGATGCATTATCTGGAACTGGCCAACCAGTATTTCGTCAATCCTTGGACCCTGCTCTCGCGGCGCCCCTGGTTCCCGATCAAATTCTATCATTATGTCAACGAAATGTTCGCCTATGGCGAGCGCGTCATGGCCGATCGCCGGGTCAATCCGCGGAAGGATTTGATGACCGCGATCGCCAATACCGAGATGGCCGGCAAACCGCTGCCGCAGGAATATCTCGACGGCTCCTGGCTGCTGATCATTTTCGCCGGCAATGACACGTCGCGAAACTCGCTTTCGGGAACGATCCGCCTGTTGACCGAGTTTCCGGATCAGCGGGAACGCGTTCTGGCCGACCGCTCGCTTATCCCGGCCCTGACCCATGAAGCGCTGCGCATGATCTCGCCGGTCCAGCACATGCGGCGCACGGCGATGGAGGATACCGAGCTGAACGGTCAGCGCATCGCGCGCGATGAGAAGGTCGTCCTCTGGTATCCCGCCGCCAATCGCGACCCCGACATTTTCCCTGACCCCGATCGCTTCGACATCTCGCGCGAGAATATCGACAAGCACCTCGCCTTCGGTCACGGCCCCCACAAATGCCTGGGCAGCCGGATTGCCCAGATGCAGCTCCAGCGCGCCCTGACCAAGATATTGGAGCGCTTCCCGAACATCGCCTGGACCGGCCGGCAGACCATCTCGCCAAACACGCTGGTCCATGCGATCTCAAGCTTGGAGGTCAATCTCTACGGCAAGGACGGCCAGCGCCCGACACAGGTCGCGGTTCCGTCAACCCACAAGGCCGCCGACTGAGGCATCGAGAAGCTGGCGCTTTTCCGGGATCGGACTAGTTTGACGGTGAATTTAGCTTGAGGCGCATCATGACCCAGATCAATCCCGAGAGCCCCATCCTGGTGACCGGCGGGACCGGCTATCTGGCCGGTGTCATCATCGCCAAACTGCTGGAAAAGGGGCACCGGGTTCACACCACGGTGCGGGACCCGGACAATCGGGAAAAACTCAAATATCTTGATGAGATCGCCGCCAGCGCACCCGGCTCGATCCAGTATTTCAAGGCCAATCTGCTCGATGCAGACGCCTTTGCTCCGGCCATGGCCCATTGCGAGCTGGTCATCCACACCGCCTCGCCCTTCATCGCCCATGTCGAGGATCCACAGCGCGACCTCATCGATCCGGCCGTGCAGGGCACCCGCAATGTGCTGGCCGCGGTCAGCGCGACCGAGACCGTGAAACGTGTCGTTCTGACATCGAGCTGCGCAGCGATTTATGGCGATAACAGTGATATCGCCGACATGCCCGAGGGGAAGCTCACCGAAGCGGTCTGGAATACAAGCTCCAGCCTGTCCCACCAGGCCTATTCCCTGTCCAAGACATTGGCCGAGAAGGCCGCCTGGGAAATCGTAGAAGCTCAGTCGCGCTGGGACCTGGTCGCCATCAACCCGTCCTTCATTCTCGGCCCCGGTATCAACCCGGAAGCAAGCGGCGAAAGCTATGCCATCCTGACCCAGATCGGGGACGGGACGATGGCGGCGGGCATACCGGACTTCAAGGTCGGTGCCGTCGATGTTCGCGAGGTCGCCGCGGCCCACATCGCTGCCGGCTTCACACCGGAGGCGGAAGGGCGCCATATCCTGTCCGGCCACAACACCGGATTTGTCGAGATGAGCGCCCTGCTGCGCGCGCATTTCGGCTCTTCCTACAAGTTTGGCAAGTCCACCTTGCCCAAATTCCTGGTCTGGCTGGTCGGCCCAATGATCAATCCCGGCCTGACCCGCAAAATGGTCAGCCGCAATGTCGGCATCCCCTTCCTGGCCGATAACACCAAGAGCCGCACGGCGCTGGGCGTGACCTATCGGCCCCTGTCCGAGACCCTCACCGAGCACTTCCAGCAATTGATCGAGGCGGGTCGCATCAAACCGCGCTGACATCGTCCTCGGACACGGGTTTCAGACATGAGCAGCCGCGGACCTGAAGGCCGCGGCTGCGTCTGTCCGATGATCATTGGCGATCGGCCGGAGGGATTGCGTCAGGCCAGCGCGAAGTCGTCGGTCGGGACGTAAATCGGTTCCTGGGTCTGGAAGTCCTTGGCGAGCGGCGCGTCATCGGCTCCGCCGACCACGGTGAGACTGTCCGATGTTGTCCAGCGATAGGTCACGTCCTCGCCGTTGATCTCGACCTCCGCGTCGGACAGTGAATATCCCTGCAATTCAAGTTCATCGGCAGCCGACATATCGAGGATGATGTCATTGCCACCATTGAAGATGAACAAATCACCGCCCCGGCCTCCAATCAGGACATCGTCGCCGGCACCGCCATCAAGCACATCGCTCGAACGTCCTCCGTCCAGGAGGTCATTTCCGTCGCCGCCCAGCAAGGTATCGCGGCCATGGCCCGCAATCAGTGTATCATTGCCGTCGCCGCCGTCGATCACGCCATTGGTGCGGCCGTTGCCAACAGCCTGGTAGACGTCATCGCCACCGCCGAACTCGATGCCGCCATCAATCACCCCGGCATTCTCGACAACCTCGACATAGTCACTGCCTCGGATACCGACCTCACCGGAAATCCGGCCATGATGCTCATTGATGATCGTATTGGTGGTATCGGCGGGCGGAGGCGGAAAGCCAAAGACGGCCAGGCCGGCGCCCGGATCGACTTCAATGCCGGCATCATGATCGGATGAGATCCGCCCCGAATTGGTCACGACAGCACCGTCCCAATTGAGATAGATACCGGCCGCCGAGCCCTCATTGCCGGGCACAGACGGCAAGGCCTCGCCTGTCGCTTCGATCACGCCGGTATTGGTAATCTGGGACGCCCCCGCCGCATAAATGCCGGAAGACCCATCGCCACCACTGATGATCGACCCCGTGTTCACGACCTCACCATCGCCCGAGAAGATTCCCGTCGAATAAGCGCCACTGGTCGAGATTTCGCCGTCATTGACGACGCTGTCGCTTCGCACGGCGAAGACAGCCGCCGCAGAGTCGCCATTCATCTCGATCGATCCACGCGCCGCGATCGCGCCATGTGCGTCCGGCTGATTGAGGACGAGGCCGTTGGAACCGTCGCCGTCCAGGACGAGCTCGCCGCTCAGGCTGATCAGCCCGTCGCGGACCGAAGCGCCAACCGAATTGGCGCCTGCGAGGTTGATGAAGCCCTCGATATCGACCGAGGTATCCGCGCCAACACTCAGAATACCGACATCGCCATCGCGGTCGCTTTCAATGCCGGCACCCGCTTCAAGGGTGACGGAGCTGCCATCTCCCACTGACAGAATCCCGCCCGGCTGATCTCCCCCTTCAAGCTCGATGCGCTGACCGGTCTGCAGGACGATCGCGTCGCCCGGCGTAAAGGATGCAATCGGATCAACGAACTCGATATCGTGCTTCTTCCCGCGTTTCATGACTCAACTCCCAGATAAGTCGCCGCGACGAGCCCTCCCCGCCGCAACTGCCGGGCCGACCCTGGTCCACAAGCGGTCTGAGGGTCCCGAGCGAAACCTGATAATTTTCTGAGAATGATCGCGCGGGAAATATGGCCCACCCGCTTCGATTGCGGTAAGTGCTTGTTGGAAAAGAGTGTGGGGCCCACGTGTCAAGACAAACCAAGGCGGACCCGAGCGTGCGCAATCCCGCGCGCCTACTTGTCAGTGACGAGTTGACACTCGACCTCACGAATCAGACAGCGCAGCTGAGGGGCAATGATCTTCCACTCCGCCCCACCCCCTTCAAACTGCTCGCGCTCCTGATGGAGCAGGCGGAAACCGTCGTCACGAAGGCAGATATATTTGCGGCAATCTGGCCCGATGTCACAGTCGGCGACGACGTCCTGACGACAGCGATCCGCGATATACGCCGCGCCCTGAATGACGATGCTCGCGCTCCGGTCTACATTCGCACGCTGTCACGTCGCGGCTACATGTTTCAGCGTCCGGTCGTCCACGCCGACAGACCGGTTCGGCCAGAGACGGCCAGTACCGCGGTCACCGAACCGCCCGGCGCCACACCCGGCGCACGATCGCGTCTCGGTCTGATCATCGCAAGCGCGGCAATTTTCGGCGCGCTGGTCATAGCGCTGTTGCTTTGGCGCGACCCGCGACCGCCGAACACCGTCATGGCGCAATTGCAGATATCCGACGCCGAAGCGGCCCGCCTTGACGCATTGGCTCCCGGCTTTCGATCTGCCGTCACGCCCTCGTACCTGCAGGGACATTCCCTGGTCGGACCAGATGTGCGCGGCGTCGACCTGCGTCTGGAAATAGACGCCCGTACAGACACACCACAGCCCCGCCTGGGCCTGGCGGTTCGATACGTCGATCAGTCGGCCGCCTTGTATGAAACCGACCTCCCGATCATCGAACAGGACGGCACTCGCCTCGCCGCCAGCGTCGCGACCTTCGCGGACAACCTGCTGCAATGCACGGAAGATCTGCTCGGCGGCATGCGGCCGGAACGCGGGCGGGACCCCCGTCTGCTCAGCCTGGTCATGATGTTGTGCGACACGACGCGCGTGGCCGGCGGCCCAGGCGCCGATATCGACGCCTCGGAGGCCCTGTTGGCCGCCTATCCGGACGCCACGGACATCCAGGCGCTGCACGGGCTGATGCTGGCCAGCCGAACCAGCCGCTATATTTATGCCCGAAATGACCTGCGCGAAGATGCTATCCTGGAAAACGCAGCCTCGCTTCTGGCAAACGCGTCCGAGGCGGATCGGGCCTCGGCGGTGGTCGAGATGGCTGAGCGTATGCTGCAGGCCCGATCCGCACCGCTTTCCGAACGCGAAGCGCTGCTCGCGACGGCCGACACCAGGCACTGGCTTTCCTTGCGACCACTGGCCTGGCGGATCGGGCTGTTGCGCATGACCGGGCGGCTCGCCGACGCCGAATACCTGTTATCGGAGGCGCTGGATGACTGGCCGGCCCATCCCGGTCTCCATATCCAGCTTGCCCTGACGCGGGCGATGCGAGGCGACCACGCCCGATCCCGCGCCGCGCTGGTGGCAGCTCGCGAGCTCATGCCGGAAAATCCATCCATCGCGATCAGTCAATCCATTCTTGCCCAGTTCTATGGCGATGAAGCGCGGGCCCGCGAGGTCGGGTTGAACGGCGTACCGCCCCACATTCGGGTGTGTGCAGAGACTTTTGTCGCGGCGCGTTTCGACCCGTCAATTCCGCTTGAAGGCGCCTGCGACGGTCTGGACCCCACACAGTATGCCCGCATGCTGGCCAGTCTCGGAGCGACCGCCGACGCCATCGACCTGATGGAGCAATTCGACCCTTCGGCGTCGGGCCTGGCGATCATCCTGCACTATCCGGAATTTCTCGAGGCGTGGCACTCACCGCGCATGTGGGCCATTGCCCGCAATTTCGGGCTTGTTGATTATTGGCGTGACACCGGAATCCGGCCGGACATGTGTTTTCGCGACGCGCTCAGACCCGTCTGCAGCCGCGAGCTGGAACAGACCGGCGCGGCACCGGAACCAAACCGCCTCGAACCGGCCGGCATCGAGGAAAACGAGGACTTCCCCAGCACATCAGATTCCGGTTAGCTCGGACTGATCACGACTGGAGGGGGATGGTATGCGCCATTATCTTATCGGACTGGCCGGCCTGGCCGCGGTCTTTGGCCTGGCGGCCTACGGGCCGGGCTCCCTGGACGCCATGCATTTTGCACCACCTGCGCCCGACCCGGCCCTGGCCGCACGCTTCGAGATCGAGCGAATGCCAGTCCGGACGGAGCGACCGGACTTTCACGGCGCCGAAGACCTTGAACCCGGCCCGGACGGCCGTCTCTACGCGTCTCTGGCTGATGGGCGCATCATGGCGCGCTCCCGGGACGGTAACTGGCAGGAAGTGGGCAATACCGGCGGTCGCCCACTTGGACTGAGCTTCGGACCGGATGGGCGGCTTTATGTGGCGGATGCTCTCATGGGGTTATTGGCCCAGAGCCCGACCGGCTGGGATGTCTGGCTCGCCGCGGCGCCAAATGGCGGGCCGCTGGTCTTTGCCGATGATCTCACCGTGCTCGAAGACGGCCGCATCATCCTGACCGATGCCTCGCTGCGACATGCTTATGGCCATCACATGATGTCATTCCTCGAAGCTGAACAGACCGGCCGCATCCTGTCCGTCACGGCACCGCAGGAATTCACCGTGCTGGCGGACGGGCTCGGCTTCATCAATGGGGTGGATCACGACCCCGCCACCGGGCAGGTCTTTATCAACGAGACTTGGGCCGGGCAGATCTGGACGCTGAATCCGGACAGTGCCGAACTCACCCTTCTCATCGACGGCCTGCCCGGTTATCCCGACAATCTGGAATTCGACACGGAAACCGGCCTGATCTGGAGCGCCATGCCCTCGCTTCGATCCGAGGAGCTGGAAGCCCTGCATCCCCGCCCCCTGCTCAAGCGGCTGGTCTGGCGCTGGCTGCAGATCGCCGGCCTGCCGCCCCTGCCCGAACGCCCGGCCATGGCGATTGCGCTCACGCCAGAGGGCGAGACCGTTCACACCCTGCGCGGGCAGATCGAGGATGCCGATGGCATCACCACTGTACTGGTCTGGAATGACGAATTGTGGACAGCGGGCCTCGCGCGTGACGGAATCACGGTGTTCGGCACGCTTGGCGATTAGGCCGCACCGCAAATAACACAGCTGCATGCGCGGCATGCAGACAAGTCTGCTCACGCTGGTCGAACCGGATCGCGGCTGCGCCTAGCTTGGGCAGATCAAGCATCGGAGTCGCGGTATGAACAAGACGAGCGATGACAGCGCCAGCCCGATCCGGTTTCGGCACACGCTGCCGGACGGAGAGATGGGCGGCCTCGCCTGGCCTGGTCCCGGCAAGCCCCGCCTCGTCTTCATTCATGCCAACGGTTTCTGCGCGGGCGCGTATCGGCAAATGCTCGGCCGCTTGTCTCCCTTCTTCGACATCCTCGCACCCGATCTTCGCGGGCACGGGACGACGCGGCTGCCAGCAGAGCCCGAACACCACCACAGCTGGGAGATTTATGCCGGCGACATGACCCGCTGGGTAAACACACTGGCCCCGGCACCGGAGTTCTTCGCCGGGCATTCCATGGGCGCCATAATCTCACTGCTCGCGGCGAGCCGACTGCCCAGGCCCGTTTCCCTCGCCCTTGTCGAGCCGGTTATCCTGCCACCACTCGTCTATCTGATGGCGCGCGGCCCGTGGAAAGGCCTGATGCGGGGCCGGATCGGTATCGCCAAGGCGGCCCGCAAACGCTTCGATGGCTGGGCAGAGAGATCCGACGCCGCGAGGCGCTATGCGCGCCATCGCACATTCCGAAACTGGGCACCGGGAGTTCTGGACGATTACCTTGAGGACGGGCTGAACCAGACCGACACAGGCGAGATACGTCTGTCTTGCAACCCATACTGGGAGGCGGCCAATTACGAGGCTCAAGGGCATGACATTGGCGCCGCGTTGCAAAGGCAGACCGGACCGCTCAGCGTGCTGAAGGCGGAACAGGGCTCGACCATTGTCAATCCACGGGCCCTGACGGGTCGAGGCTTCGGCATCGATTTGATGACCGGTGCCGGGCATCTGGCACCGATGGAGGCCCCGGAGCGGGTCGCCGACTGGATTGCCGGAAAATTGATATGCCGGGTCTGATCAGATTGGAGGAGATCGACATGACACAGGAAGAACGTTTCGCCGATCGGGTCGTCGTCACGATTTCCGGTCATGTGGCCGAGGTCCGGCTGGATCGGCCGGACAAACTCAATGCCATCGACCCGGCCATGTTCGAAGGTCTGCTGCAAGCGGGCCAATTCCTCTCCGAACAGGACCGGGTGCGCGCCGTCGTGCTGAGCGGCGAAGGCCGCATGTTTTGTGCCGGGCTGGACTTTGCGAGCTTCGCGGCCATGGCGGGTGACGCAGCGGCGATGGAGCCACTGGAAACGCGGACCCATGGCTTGAGCAATCGACCCCAGCATGCCTGTTTGCAATGGCGAGAGCTGCCCATGCCTGTGATTGCTGCCATTCAGGGCGGCGCACTGGGTGGAGGACTGCAAATCGCCCTGGGCGCAGACATCCGCCTTGTGACACCGGATGCCCGCCTGGCCATCGCCGAGATTCGTTGGGGCCTCGTACCCGACATGGGTGGCTGTGTCGTCTTGCCGGGCCTGATGCGCGATGACCGGATTCGCGATCTGACCTATTCCGGTCGCGATGTGACAGGCGACGAGGCTGTTCGTCTGGGCCTCGCCACCCGTGTCGAAGCGGATCCGCGCGCCGCCGCCCTGGACATGGCTCGCGCGATTGCCGGGCGCAGCCCGTCCGCGATGCAGGCGAGCAAGCGGCTCCTCAATCAGGCCGCGTCGGATGATACCGCCGCGGTCCTCCTCGCGGAGTCGCGCGAGCAGGCCGCCTTGATGGGCGGATCGCACCAGGTGGAAGCCGTCATGGCCCAGATGGAAAAGCGTCCGCCGATCTTTGACTGACACATTGCGGGTCGCGCCGCTCAAGTGGAGGCACTGTCTTTCCGAACCGCGCGGTAATCGCGCCGCAAAGGCTTCCCATATGACAGCTCACGAAAGCGAGGCTGTCATGCGATTTCTCGGTATAATCCTGTCCCTTCTGATCCTGGCCGGCACCGGCGTGCTTGTCTGGCAGGATGGTTTGCGTGGCGATGAGCTGGTTGTGCGCCCTGCCCCGGCCATCGATAGTTCCGACCCCACCCGATCCCGGGCGTGAGCGCGAAGGAGACCCACCAATGACCATCACGATCACCCGCGAGGAAGACGGCGCAAAAGGGCGCTTCATTGCACATGTCGAAGGCCAGTCAGAGACGGGCGAAATGACCTGGTCGCGTCTCTCATCCAGCCGCGTCATCGTTGATCATACAGGTGTGCCAGATAGTCTGCGCGGGATGGGCGTCGGCGCAGCGCTTGCCCGTCACGTCGTCGAAACCGCGCGGGCCGAGGGCTTTACGATTCTGCCCCTTTGTCCGTTTCTGAAAGCTCAGGCTGAACGCCATTCGGATTGGTCAGACGTGATCGAGCTAATTGGACGCTGACGCGCCAATCGCGCTCAGTCCTCGGCCCATTGACGCAGAAGATTGGCCTTGGTCTTGAGGATCAGGTCGAGCTCACGCGTCTTGCCCTCGCGCTCGAAAAGGCGGTTCGAGACCTGATCGAGATCGAAAAGGATTTCGCGCTGGTCCGCGCGGCGCACAAGTGACCGGACCCACCCGACAACCGCCAGCCTCTCGCCGCTGGTGACCGGGGCGACATGATGAATGGCCGAAGTGGCGTAGAGGACGGCATCGCCAGGATCGAGCTTGATTTCGGTCTCGCCCTCCGTTCCGTCCATGACCAGCTCACCGCCCTCATAACTGTCCGGCGCGCTGAGAAAGAGGGTGAAAGAGAGATCCGCCCGGCGCCCCCCCATGAGCGCATCATCAATATGGGGACCGTATTCCATACCCTCACGATAGCGCGAGACCAGAATGCGCGAGAGCGCCTTGGGACGGGCAAAGCTGACAAAGCCGGCATGGGTCATCAAGGCCTTGCGGACCTCGCTGCGGACCGTATCGACACGGGCGCCGGTCTCCAGCTGTTCATTGTCCTTCACATCGCGGGCGACGCGGCCCGCCGTCTTGCCACCATCCCTGAACACCCCCTCACCGATCAGCCTGCGGAGATGATCGACTTGCTCAGGCGAGCAGACATTTTGCAGATGAATGAGCATGAGCCATCCTGCGACTAATTGTCATTTGCTTGAAAAGCCATTAGGCCTTTATCGCATTGATGAGAGTGAAATCCATCCGCGAAAGGAAGTCTCATGGGGATCAAGCGTCGCACGCGTGTCTGGACATCGGTTGGAACCGCCGCACTCCTGGGCGGCTTGGCCAGTTGCAGTGACCCCGCGGAAGCCCCGGTCGGACCGGACACCCATGAAGACAGCCGGGCGGCGAGCGCTGCGGCCTTCTCGGAAGGAGAAGGTGAAGGTGAAGGTGAAGGTGAAGGTGAAGGCGGCGGCAGCGGCGGCGAATTCGGCATCGATCCGCTCGAGGCTGAAACCAATCCGGTCATTTACCTGACAGCCCTGGAAGTCATGCGCGCTCACTACCTGGCCGGTATTGATGCTTTTGAAGCCGGCGAACGCACTGCGGGTGCAGAGATGTTCGCGCACCCGATTTCCGAGATTTATATCGATTTCGAACCTGTTCTGGATGCCCGCGGAGCGCCCCTCTTCGGCGACATCATGACGGATGCGTCGGTCGCGCCCTATTCCGGTGAAAGCGATGACGCCATTGCGGCGCGCGTGGACGACGTCATCACGGCAATCGACACCGCCTCCGATTTCGCGCCACGCAATCACCTCTCTCCTGCCGGTGTCCATGCCCGGGTCATGACCGATCTGATTGAGCGCGCCGCCCTGCAATTCGAGGTGCTCGCCACCAATCCGGATGCACAGGAAGCCTATCTCGACGGCTATGGCTTTGCCCGCGCTGCGGAACGCTATGCCGGCCATCACCTCGAACAGATTGCCGATGGCGATGCCGACCTCGCCCTGCTGCTCGGACGTGCGGTTGGTGCCATACAGACCGCCTTTCCAACGGCAACACGGCCAACCGTGCTCGCAGGCGACAGCACCAATCTTCTCGCTCTGGCTGGCCAGGTTCGCGCCGGAGCCGACGCGCTGCGCTGACGACCGACATCCAAGTGTGATAGCCGACACATCGGCGCTGACCTGCGGACTTTATAGTCGCTGAATGTCAGAACCGGTCAGCCCTCACGACGCACACATCACGCCCCGCATAATTTTACCCGACACGCAGGACACGAATCGACGTTGAGGTTGGGGTTGAGGCGCAAATTGTAGCATGGTCGCGCCAAACGGGCTGAACTGGAGATTTCTGATGGGATATTTCGACATCAATAACTTCATGCCCCATGGCATGTGTTTTCTCTGGCGGCCTGAATTGGTGGGCATGCATGTCATCGCCGACCTGGCCATCGCCCTCGCCTATTTCTCCATTCCGATCACCATCATGATCTTTCTGCGCCGTCTCGAGCAGGCCCTGCCTTTTCGCTGGGCGTTCATCATGTTTGGCATTTTCATTTTGTTTTGCGGCATCAATCACGTGATGAATATCGTCGTGCTTTGGTACCCGCTCTATTATGTCGAAGCGGTGCTCAAGCTCTTTACCGCCGCCGCCTCCATTGCGACAGCGGTGCTGATGCTCCCCTTGGTTCCGGTTCTTCTCGACCGGTTTACGCGGATTTCGGAATCGGAAGGATAGGCCCGCCCTTGTCGCAACCAGCTGACGCGTCGACACCGTCCCGGCCCGAAACGGAGAGCGAGTATGAGACGCTCTCCGGCCTGCTGCACGCCTATCGAACCCCCGTTGCGATCATCCTGTTCGGGATCATGGTCTCGCTGATCCTTTTCTTCGCGACACTGGTCGGACAGACCCGCGACAAGGAAAACGCCTTTCGTAGCTACGCACTCGCACGGGTCGTTGAACTGGACGGCGCCATGGCGACCCTGGACGTCGAGTTGCGTCAACTCGCCCAGGTGATCGATAGCGGCCTCACGCCAGACGACGCGTTGAACATTTTCAGGACCGCGGGAGTACGCAATCATATCCCGGTGGTCCGTGATATGGGGATTGTCGAGGGTGGCCGCCTACGCGGCGCCCTGGACAGCGAGATCGGCCAAACCGTCGCCCGGGAGATCGGCGCCCAGATGGCCCGCGATGTTGTGCCAACCGGTTCAGCCATTCTGCCGCTCCCGGGTGATGACAGGAGCAATAGCCGCTTTGCCATTATCTTGGGCCTGCCGGAACGCCCCGAGCTGTTTGCTTATGTAGCCTCTGATCTCGATGTCATGCTGGCGAGCCCCGCCGGCCCCGCTGACCCACTTTGGGTGGTCATCAACATCGCCGACCGCGCACCGACGCACGCGCTTGTCGATACTGCGCAAATGCAAGTCCGGGGCGATCGACCCGATATGGACATCCAGTTGGCGCTCGATAGCGCGCCCTTCATGGTGCGCTGGGCGGCTGCCGCGCCCTTCTCCGAAATTCGCGCAACCATCCTGCCTCGCCGATCCTTTTTGATGCAGCCGGGGGCACTGCCCTGGGTGGTGCTTGCCTCCGCCCTCTTTGCCACCCTGACTATTGGCGCCATCTCGCTGAAAGACGCCCGCCGGTCCGACGAGATACGCCGCGAAGTGACCCGAAAGACCGCAGAGCTGAGCCGTTCCAACGCCATAATCGCAGCCAAAAATGCCGAGCTGGACCGATTTGCCGCGCACGCATCGCACGATTTGCAAGCGCCGCTCAGGGCCATGAAGGGAATTTCCTCATTGCTGGTCGAGCGCCAGCTCGATCTGGATGAACGGTCGCGGGATATGCTCGAGCGCATCAACCGGGGCGCGGATCGCGCTCAACGTCTGGTCCAGGATCTGTTGACCTATACCCGCGCGGATCGCCAGGAAGCCCGCGTGAAATTTATCGAGCCCGAGGCGCTCATCAGCGAAATCGAGGAATTGCTCGGCGCCGCGATCACCGACTCCAACGCCCAACTGAATTGGCAATTGGACACGCCAATCTACGGCGACCCCTTCCTTTTGGTCCGCATGCTTCAGAATCTGGTCGGCAATGCGATCAAATATTGCGGAGACGCCGAACCAGAGGTTCATATCCACGCCCGTCGGGTCGGCGATAACGTCCTGATCAGCGTTACCGATAACGGGATCGGAATCGACAAGGCGTATTTCGGGCGCATCTTCCAGGTCTTCGAGCGTCTGCATGGTGGCGATACCTATGAAGGCACCGGGATAGGCCTGGCCTTGTGCCAACGAGCCGCGGAACTGCATGGCGGCGACATCGCGGTAACCTCAACACCCGGAGAAGGGTCATGCTTTACCGTGCGCCTTCCGGGAAACCTCGCAACAAAGGTCGAGGATTATGACAACTCGACGCCGCAGCGCGCCGTGTCAAATGATCGCTAGGCTGCGACACCACCTGACAGACCTGATGATCGGCTGGTATAGGCGGGACAACTTGTTTGCTACGGACCGCCATGCCCTCCTTCCTGGTTGCCGCCCTCTATAAATTTGCGCCGTTGAACGCGGATGCGACACTGCAAGACGACATTCGCACCTTGTGTGTGAGTGAGCATGTCTTCGGCACGCTTCTGCTCGCCAGCGAGGGAATAAACGGCACGATTGCCGGTCCGGACAACGGTGTTCGGGCCGTTCTCGCCCGCCTGCGCGCTCTGCCTGGTTTCGCGGATCTGGAGCACAAGGAGAGTCGCGCCGAGACCCAGCCTTTCCTGCGCATGAAAGTCCGGCTGAAGCGTGAGATCGTCACCATGGGTATCACCGATATCGATCCGGTCGGTGCCGTCGGGACCTATGTCGAACCGGAAGACTGGAATGACCTCATCACCGCACCCGATGTGGTGACTATTGATACGCGGAATGATTACGAGGTCCGGATCGGACAATTCGCCGGGGCGATCAATCCGAAGACCGTCTCATTCCGCGAATTCCCCGACTGGTTCCGGACCTTCCGTGAAACCCGCCCCAACGCCCGCATCGCCATGTATTGCACAGGCGGCATCCGCTGCGAGAAAGCAACGGCGTTCGCGCGGATGGAAGGCGTAGACGAGGTTTTTCATCTCAAGGGCGGCATTCTGAAATATCTTGAGCAGATTCCGGAGGCCGAAAGTCGATGGGAAGGCGAGTGCTTTGTCTTTGATCGCCGTGTGGCTGTCACCCACCGGCTGGAAATCGGCACGCACACACTTTGCCATGCTTGCCGGGAACCTCTGGGTCCCGAAGACCTGCGATCACCGGACTATCTTCCTGGCCACGCCTGTCCGCATTGTGTCGAGATCCGCACCCCGGAACAACGTGAACGTTATGCCGAGCGCCATCGCCAGGAAGAGCTGGCCCGCGCGCGCGGCGAACGCCATCTCGGCCAGCCGGGAGCGCCGCGCGAGGCCGACGCATGAGCACCGACCGGCCCATCCTCTGGTCCTTCCGGCGCTGTCCCTATGCGATGCGCGCGCGGCTCTCGCTGCACGTCGCCGAAATCGAGATCGAGCACAGGGAAATCCTGCTGCGCGACAAACCGGCGGCGATGCTGGACGCGTCGCCGAAAGGCACAATCCCGATTCTCGTCCTGCCTGACAGGACAGTGATTGATGAAAGCCTGGACATCATGCTTTGGGCGCTCAGGCGGCATGACCCGGAAGCCTGGCTGCGCAATGAAGCCGCCGCACTGGCGCTGGCCCACGCCTGTGACACCGAATTCAAGCCGCATCTCGACCGCTACAAGTATGCGACGCGCTATGACGGTGCCGACCCCGATGCGCACCGGACCGCCGCCGCCGAATTCGTGTCCGAGCTGGAAGCCCGGCTCAAACGCTCCGCATCGCTCGATGGCGAGCATGACGGGCTTGCCGATCACGCCATCTTCCCCTTTATCCGGCAATACGCGCACACTGATCGGGACTGGTTTGCTGGGCAGGATTGGCCCGCAGTCCAGGCATGGCTGACGCGTCACCTCAACTCTGGTCGATTTGCTGAAATCATGCGCAAATACCCCTTGTGGACGGCCGCTTCAGACACTCACGATGCCACGTGATGCAATGAATCCACAATCGTGGACAGACTTCTGCTGCGGCGCAGCATAAAGCTGTCACAGAACCGAATTATCCGTTATCGGAGAGTCCATCCTCGTTGTGCCACTCTCCGTGAAGCCCACTTCGCTGGCACAGCCCAAACTGGTTGGCTCGAAAGATCTCCTCATGACCCATGCATCCACCGCCCGCAAACGCGTGCAGCTCGCCGGCGTCAGCGCCCTCGCGCTCACCGCCCTCATCCCGACCATGGCTGCCGCTCAGTCCGCACCGACATCGACCACCACGGTCGAAACGATCATCGTGACGACGACACGTCGCGAGGAGAACGTCCAGGACATTGCCAATTCGGTGACGGCTCAGTCCGGCGAAGCCCTCGCCCCGCTGACCGAAGGCGGCGCCGACATCCTCAGCCTCGCCGCCCGCATCCCGTCGGTCTATGCGGAAAGCTCCAATGGTCGCGTCGCCCCGCGCTTCTATATCCGCGGCCTCGGCAATACAGATTTCGACCTCGCCGCCTCGCAGCCAGTCTCGGTGATCATGGACAATGTGGTGATGGAAAACGTCATCCTGAAATCCTTCCCGCTGTTCGACGTCGCCCAGGTGGAAATCGCCCGCGGCCCGCAGGGCACGCTGTTTGGCCGCAACACGACGGCCGGTACGATCAAGTTTGACTCGGTCCGTCCGACCCAGGAAACCGACGGATATGTCAGCGTCTCGGCCGGCTCCTACGGCACGACGAATCTGGAAGCCGCAATGGGCGGTGCCCTGGTCGAGGACGTTCTGAGCGCCCGGCTCTCGCTGCTCTCACAGCACCGCGATGACTGGATCGACAATGGCTTCACCGGCGAGAACAACGCGCTCGGCGGCTTTGATGAGCAAGCCGGCCGCGCCCAGCTACTCTACACGCCGACCGAGTCCTTCGAGGCGCTGCTGAACGTGCATGCCCGATCGCTGGTCGGCACCTCGGCCGTCTTCCGCGCCAATATCCTGACCCCGGGCGGCAATGCGCTGAACGGCAATTATGTGCGCGACGAAGTCTATTTCGACAGCACCTTCAACAATCCGCAGGCCTATGACAGCTGGGGCACCAGCGCGGCGCTGAACTACTACACCGATACCGGGGTAACCCTGACCTCGATCACCGGCTACGAGACCGCCGAGGGCTATTCGCTCGGCGATATTGATGGCGGCAATCTGGTCACCGGACCGGGCGTCATTCCCTTCCCGTCTGAAACCCAGGACGGCATCGACACGCTCGAGCAATTCACCCAGGAATTCCGCGTCGCCTTCAGCGACGACCAGGCGACCACCTGGCAGCTTGGCGCCTACTATTTCGAAGGCGAGTTCGACATCACCACAGTTGGCCCGAATGGCGGCTTCCCGCCCTCAACCACCGTGCGCCACGACAACACACTGTGGTCGGCCTTCGGGCAGGTCAGTCATCAGCTGAATGACAATCTCGAGCTCTCCGGTGGCCTGCGTTTCACGCATGACGCCAAGTCGCTGATCGGCGTGGTGACCTCCATACCGGTCACGCCGGTCTCCGTGTCGGATGACCAGTTCAGCTGGGACCTGTCGGCCTACTACGATCTGGATGACCGCCAGGCCGTGTTCGCACGCCTCGCCCGCGGTTTCCGCGGCCCGTCAATCCAGGCCCGTGACGTGGCTTTCTTCAACCCGCCCTCGATCGCCAACAGCGAAACATCGACCTCGTTTGAAGTTGGCTACAAGTCCGAGCCGCTTGATGGTCGCGCCCGCTTCAATGCGACGGCCTTCTACTACCAGGTCGACGACCTGCAGCTTTCCGCTGTTGGCGGCGGCGGCAATCTTGTCCAGCTGGTCAACGCCGATCGCGGCGTTGGCTATGGCTTCGAGATCGACAGTGAGATGTGGGTGACCGACAATCTCTTCGTCACCGCGGGCCTGTCATGGAATGAGACCGAGCTGCAGGACAATGACCTGGAAGTCGGCGTGTGCGCCCAGTGCACAGTGCTCGATCCGGATGCGGACAATGATGGTTTCGTCGAAGTCGACGGCAATCCCTTCCCGCAGGCCCCGGATTACATCCTCTCCTTCACCGCCCGCTACTCCATCCCGGCCGACAATGGTGGCGAATGGTTCGCGTATACGGACTGGTTCTACCAGGGACGCACCAACCTCTTCCTGTACGAGTCCGAAGAGTTCTACTCGGACGGCAATTTCGAAGGGGGTCTGCGCCTCGGATATGCCGGTGAGCTGGACGGCGGCCAAGATTACGAACTGGCCGTCTTTGCCCGCAATATCACCGACGAAGACAATCTCGTGGGTGGCATCGACTTCAACAACAATACCGGCTTCGTCAATGAGCCGCGCATAGTGGGTGTCTCCTTCCGAGCCAGCCTGAACTAGGCCTCGCAAGGAAAGTTAACAAATGAAAAGCTCCGGGAATTTTCCCGGAGCTTTTTTTATTCGGTGAAATCTGCGGCCGGTGATGGCAAGGTGATCCTGACGCTGCTCAAGGCAGTTTGTTCACCTGATTTCCCCCCGAGACTGAGGGCGCTCCCGTTGAGCGCCCTCTTTCTTTTTCGCGGTCCAGCCCATGCGCCACTACTCCCAGAAATAGGGTTCGCGCACGCGATCGCCGGTGACTGTCTCATTCATCGTATCGGCCTCGTAAAGGCGGCCATTGAGCATGACGTATTCGATCTCGTCCGTATTGCCGATATCGTCGAGCGGGTTCGCCGTCATGACAACAAGGTCGGCCAGCTTGCCGACTTCCAACGAACCGAGATCCGCGTCGAAGCCAAGATGACGGGCCGGCGCCATGGTCGCTGTCTCAAGGGCCTGGAGCGGCGTGAAGCCGCCGCGGACGAAGGACCACATCTCCCAATGGGCAGCGAGACCCTGCTGCTGACCATGCGCGCCGATGGAGACATCGACACCCCGATTGCGCAACTGAAGCGCCGTGCGGGCATTGTCGTCGTCGACGAAATCCTCCTCCGGCGCCGTGGTGCGACGCACCGAGCCAGCCTGCAGGATACGCGGCGGGGCATGACGGGACAGGATCGGGTGCAGCCAGACATCCGTCGCCTGGCGCCAATATGGATCACCAGCCAGACCGCCATAGGTCACCACGATGGTCGGCGTGTAAGCGACCTCGGTCTGCGAATACATCTGCAGCACATCCTCATAGATCGCGGAGAGTGGCAGATTGTGTTCGATCGAAGTATTGCCGTCGGCGACCATGGCCATGTCCATGTGATAGTTGGACCCGCCTTCGGCGACGACTTCGACGCCGGCCTCTATGGCCGCCGCAACGACCTGCTGGCGCTGGTCACGACGCGGTTGGTTGTAGTTCTTGATCGAGTGAGCGCCTTGCGAAGCCAGGCGGAAGACGTGTTCCTGCGCGTCCTCGTAATTGTCGATCTGCGCATAGACGGAGGCCGCCCGCGCGCCATAAACAATCTCGCCCGTGGAGTAGATACGCGGCGCCAACAGGTTGCCAGCACGCTGATACTCGCCGGCCGTGAAGATCTGGCTCGCCCGGTTGGACGGGTCGTGAATGGTCGTCACACCCAGAGCGAGATGAGCGATGACCGCCCAGTTCTGCTCCGGAATGATATCGCCCGTGCCCTGCGGCCCGTGCGCGTGCGCGTCGATAAAGCCCGGGGTGATCGTGCGACCGGACATGTCGACGGTCCGCGCGCCCTCCGGAACCGCCACATCAGCACCCACGGCGGCAATGCGATTGCCGTCGATCACGATCGTACCGCTCTCGATCACACCGCCATCTTCGCCCGCCATTGTGATGATGCGGGCATTGGTCAGGGCGACCATTCCGGCCGGCCGGTCAGACGTGGCCGTGATTGACAGATCTAGCCCCTCGGTCGGCGGCGTATACTCGCGCTCGCCGGTCGGGTCGGGCCGGAAATCAGCCACATCGGCCGTGTAGAACGTCGGTCCCATCGACCAGTGGACGGCATCACCGCTGCCACTCCAATGAAAATAGCTGCCGCCATTGCCGGACACTTCCACGGTGGGAAGCGCGGAACTGCCGCGACCGCCGGACACCGATTGCGGTCCGGGCAGAAGCGGTTGGACGAAGACATCGTAATTCTGGCGGAAGGCGACATGGGTGCCGTCCGGCGAGACCTGATAACCCGTGACCAGATCACCGGTCACATGGGTGCGCTCATTGGTGCCGTCCAGATCCATGGAGACCAGGCTGGCGCCACCGCCGCCACGCGTCACGAAGATGCGGTCATTCGAGCTGCCGAAATGCGGGTCGGATCCGCTATCGCTGACGCGAACCATGTCACCGCCATCAGCCGGGACGCGATAAACCCCTTCATTCTCGGACCATTCCGGCGCGGTCAGGAAACCGCCCGAGCCCTTTTCGAAGACCACGGTCTCGCCATCGGGCGAGAAGCGCGGATTGCGATAATGACCCGGCTCGTCCGTCAGCACGCGCTCGCGACCACCCCGGGCGGAAATCGTGCGGATCGAGCCCAGTTCTTCATCATCCCAGGTCACGAAAGCGATCGTGCGGCCATCGACCGACCAGGTCGGCATCATCTCGCGGCGCGTACCGTCATCGCGCGTCAAACGGCGCGGTTCGCCTCCATCCGCACTGCGCACCCAGAGCTGACCGAGTGTCTCATAAACAACCTGGCTGCCATCGGGGGATGCCGTGGCGAAGCGCGGCATGCGAGTCTGGAAAGTGTCGGGCGCCACCTCGACCGACGGGCGCGGCGGGTCGATCACATCGCGCGTATCATTGACGCTGAAGGGGATATTGGTGACTTCGCCGGTCTCGACATCAACCCGCTGGATACCGCCCTCGGCCCAATAGACGATGGAGCCGCCATCCGGCATCCAGTCCATATTGGGATACATGCCGGTCACGCCCCAGGTTTCCTGCATGTCCTGATCGACAGCATCGACGAGGCGACGCTCCTCTCCGGTCTGCAGATCCTTGATCCACAGGCCGGACTGGATCCGGTCACGACGCACAAAAGCCATGTAACGGCCATCCGGCGATGGTGCGGGCCGCACCGCGCCGCCAGCCCCGGACACAGCCGTGTCGGTCTCGCCGGTTTCCATGTCATAGCGACGGATATTGAACAGGTCGGTGTTGGAGTCCTGGGCGTAGATGAAGGTGTTCCCGGAGGTCACATTCTGCGTGTAGTAGAGATATCGGCCATCCGGCGAGAAGATCGGCTCGCCAAGCTCTTTCTGGAAATTCTCATTGGGACGCTCGACCAGCTGGACGCCGCCGCCACCCAGGACGTGATAGAGCCAGATTTCACCGGTACCCGCCGAACGCGTCGTGGTGAAATGCTTGCGCGCCGCGATATAGCGACCCGACGGATGCCAGGCGCCATTATTGAGAAGGCGGAAACTTTCCTCGGTGAGCTGGCGCGCACCCGAGCCATCGACATTCATGATCCAGATATTGTCACCGCCGGCGCGATCGGAGGTGAAGGAAATCTGGCTGCCATCCGGCGAAAAGCGCGGCTGGATCTCCCAGGGCAGGCCGGAGGAGATATTGGTCGCCTCACCGCCTGTGATCGGCATGGTGTAGATGTCACCCAAAAGATCGAAGGCGATCGTCTGACCGTCCGGACTGACATCCAGCGACATCCAGGTGCCTTCGGTGACATTGATGTCGATCGCGCGCGTCTCGAGCGGTGGATTGGCAACATCCCAGCCCTCGGCGGCCTCGTCCTGCATGGCAAAGGCCGGCGCAGCGGAAAGCATTGTACTGGCAGCCAGAATTGAAACAAATTTGGTCATCTCTTCCCCCAAGAATTGGAATCTTGGGGCAGAGACTAGGGCGCAAACCGGCTGACCACAAACTGACCTGTCCGTAACATTTGCGCGACCGGTCGGGCGGAGCTGCTGGCGCTAGTGCGCTCCGCCCATGCGACCGAGGCGGACCTTGTAGTCATCAACCAGTTCATAGGCCGGGTCATCATCGCTATCGACCATCAACGTCCCGGCCGTATCAGAAGCTTGTGGCAATCGCGGCTGAGATGGCGCAACTCGATCCGCTTGCCCGCCTGGTCGCATTGCAACGCCAGGCCCTCCATCGCCAGCAGGGCAGACGGGTCGACCACGCGGCCGTCGGCGAAATCGCGCACGACGCGGTCGCGGTCATTCCCGCCGAGGCGCTCACCGGCCTGGATGTGCCGCGCTGCGTTCCACGCATAGACCGGGGCCGAAACGATGACACCGATAATGACCGCGATGGCGAGGTCGGCATACACCGGCTGGCCGAGGCGGATGACCCGCCCAGCGACGACATCTATGGCCACCAGCGGTGCCCGGTTCGACGACGCGGCGTGGTAACACTTCACTAACCACGCTTCTCAACGAAATCTTTTGCCTGCTCTGCTCCAATGGCGCCAAGATCGATGGGGACAGCTGTGGATTACTCCAACGCACCACGCACGAATGGCCAACAAATGCCGAAAGCCACCGGCCCGGCCAATGATACGTCAGACGCCCTGCGCCCGTCCAATCCAGACACGGCAAGCCTGACCCGCGCCCACATGAAGGCGGATGCGCGCGCGCCGCGCCACCGCATCAATCGCAAGGCGCTGGGCCATGTCTGGCAAAGCCTTGATATCTTCGTCATCCTGATCCTGACTGTGACCGGTGCCTATGCCATGTCCGGCGGTGCTGTGACCGAAGTCGCCGCGGGCGAGCTCCTGCCCTTGCTGGCCTTCGCGGCCCTGTGCCCTGCCTTGGCCATGCTGATGCGCCTCTACAAGGTGGAGCCGCGCGAGACAGCGTCGGGGCGCTTGCTCCGGGCCCTGACCGCGACCGCCACAGCCGGGACCGTCATCACCGCCCTCGCCCATGTCACGGCGCCGAATGTCATGCATCTCGTGGCAACTTTCGCCATCACAAGCGTCGGTGCCGTTACCCTGCTTCACGTCATCTATGCCGGCTTCATCCAGCACTGGGCCAAGGCCGGTCGTCTGGCCCGCAATGTCGTGCTGGTCGGCGCAACGCCCAATGCCAGCAAGCTGATCAAGGCCAATGCCGGTTCAGGCACCGTAAATGTTGTCGGCATCTTTGATGACCGCAAGGCCCGCAGCCCCCAGGCCCTCGCCGGTGCGCCCTATCTGGGCACGACGGATGATCTGCTCAGCTGGTCACTTCTGCACGAGGTCGACCGCATCATCCTGACCGTGACACCCAAAGCCGAGGATCGTGTCCGCTTGCTTCTGACCAAGCTGCGCGCCCTGCCGCACACGGTGTGTCTCTTGCTGGATCTGGATTCCTTTGACCCGGCTGAAACCTCGCTGGACGACATTGTCGGAGTCCAGGCTGCCCGCATGAGCGGCGTCGAGGAGCGTTTCGGCCACTTGTTGGCCAAACGCCTGCAGGACATCTTATTCGGCCTTGGCCTCTTTCTGGCGACATTGCCCCTGATGATGCTGATTGGCTTGGCTGTGCGCCTTGACAGTCGCGGTCCGGTCCTGTTCCGGCAAGTCCGCGAAGGCTTTAATGGCCGCCCCATAAATGTGCTGAAATTCCGCACCATGCGCCACGACCCGAACGCAGCCGACAAGCCGGTGCGTCAGGTCGAACTGGATGACCCGCGCGTCACGCGGATCGGCGGTTTCCTGCGCAAGACGAGTCTCGATGAATTGCCGCAATTGTGGAATGTCCTGACCGGCGACATGTCCCTCGTCGGCCCGCGTCCGCACGCACCCGGAATGCGAACCGGTGGCACAGAGACGGCCAATCTTGTCGCTGAATATGCCCACCGTCACCGCGTGAAGCCCGGAATAACCGGGTGGGCCCAGGTCAATGGCTCGCGCGGCCCCCTGCACTCGCCTGAGGCCGCCCGTGAGCGGATCGCGCTGGATGTTGCCTATATCGACAAATCCAATTTCTGGTTCGATATCTGGATCATGCTACGCACCCTGCCGGCACTGCTGGGCGACAAGATCAATATTCGCTGAGACCGAAATCTACCGCCGCAGGAAGGGGACGGGCCGCGCGGCATTAGACGACCAGGCCCGTGACAGAGTGTCCAACAATGCCGATTGCGGATCCGGCTGGCGCGCACCAGCATCCCCTCCATAGAGCGGGTTAAACCGGTTCTCGGCATTCTCGTACACACGCCAGCCACTATCCCAACGGAATACCGACCAGGCCGCGCCTTGGGCTTCTGCCGCTGCGATACGGCGGGCTAGATAACCCGCAGCGCCGGGCGCCCAACGTGACACGCCGAACTCGCCGAGCATCCAGGGTCCGGACATTGGTTGATCAAACTCAGCCAGGGACGGGTTGAATTCGATATCGGCACCCGCGCCCTGATGGGTGTAGTCGCGCGGCGAATAATCATGAACGGCCAGGACCTGGCCTGACACGGCGTGGCGGTCAATCAGCCCGGCGAACGCCAGATTGGCATAACCATCCGGACTGACGAGAATTGGCGTCTCCGGATCAACCGCCCGAACGGCCCGGCTCAGACGCCCACAGAGCGATGGCCAATCCGCGGGTGTCCCGGCTACCGCTTCGGCCAGGCGATCGGCGTCCCAGATATCCAGATCATCGCCATCGGGTCCGCGCGCGGCCAGATTGGCGTTAGGCTCCACCATCAGGAGATACCCGGCCAGATTGGAATAATGCCTGAAATGGCGCGCCGTATGGGCCCACATCGCCTCCCAGCCATCTTGCGCCTCGCACGATTGCCAAACGCGTTCATTGATGTGGTCGGCCGGAAACCAGCTTCCGGCCTGGTCGCGATGAAACGTAAATTCGCTCCGGCCAGGCCCGGTCCGAAAGCCGATCACGACATAGAGGCCCTGACGTGCACACCGACGAATGATGGCATGCAAATGTTGCTCGATCGCCGGGTCGATCGCAAAGGGCGGCGCCTCGCCAGCCAGCCCGGGATGTGACAGCACGACCAGATTGGCGCCAAGACGTGCCAGGCGCGCCAGCGAGGCATCACTGACTGGTGCCCCCACAGATCCGCGTCCCAGAAATTCGGGCCCATCAATTTCAGGATAAACACGCCGCTGGGCGATGACGGCACCGCGCAAATGAACGCCAGTCGCATTGTCCCAGAGCTGCAGACGGTTTGGTCTGGCCTGGGACCAAACGCCGCCCGCCGGCGCCGCCATGGCAGCGGTCGCGGCCAGGAGGCCGTGGCGTCTCGTGACGCCGGTCACAGCGCCTGGAAGCCGGTAACCCGGCCGAGTTTTCGAAGAACCTTGTCCGGCCAGTGCCTTGCCGGACCGAGCGGCGCGCGGGAACACGCCTCGGCCAAAGCCTGGCTTGACCGGGCCAGCCCTCCACGCAGGGATGGCGTCGTAAATCGACCGCTGACAAGGCCGGTCTGACTGCTCGACAAGTCCTTTTTGAAGCCATAATCGCCCGGGCCGAGCTCAACACCGAGATGACCGATGGCACCGGCTGTGCGCGCCATTTCCACAAGCAATAAAACACCGGGGCTCAGGCGACTGTGATCCGGCTCGAAAGCGGGAAACCAATAGTGGCAAAGCCGGTCGCTTGCCATGCCGACATGGACAGCAATGATCTGATCGCCGACGCGCAAGCTCGAGCTCACGCCGGAAAAATAATCGCCTTGGCGCCGGAGGACCGCCTTGAGCAAGCGTCCGGTCCACCTCACGGAAAACACATCGAAAACGCCCGTCCGGCGATACTGCGCGCGCTTCAGCCGAACCATCGCCTCAAAAACATCAGCCTGGTAATCGGCCATCACGAAACTGTGGCCGCCATCGATTTCCTCAAGCCGCCGGAGACGCGTCGCTATATTGCGCATTGCCTTGGGATTCATCGACTTGCGGTCCGCCTGCCAAGCCTCAAAACCCGCAGCCAGATCGATAACCCAGGAACCATCCGGCGCACCAGCGCCCTGCGCAAATCCACGCTGACTGGCCAGGGCACTGTGAAAGTCAAAAACCGGAATGCCGGCCTTGGCCAGCCAGGATGCGGGATCCGCTGCGCCGGGCTGCGGGGCAATGACCCCGTGCACATCACCCAGCGGGCCGGCAAGCGGCCGCGCAAAGCCAAGCCGTCCGGCCTGGAAAGGAAGAAAACCGACAACCGCGCCACGCTCGCGCACAACAAGGACGCGCGTATCATCGCGCGCCTCCTCGCAACACTCGGCGAATTCCAGCGCGAAATAGGGGCTGGCCAGCGTCGCTTCAGACGCCACGAAGGCACGCCAGGCCCCACGCTCCGCATCGGTCAACTCGCTCGGTTTTCGACAATCGACCTGCATCGGTCCCAACCTTGTCCCCGTCAGGAATCCCAGATTAGGCGCAACGCCTTAGCAGGCGGTGAACGAATCCAACCTCGCCCGCAAAGCGGCACCGCTCTTGCAAGCTTCCCCTCTCAGGCGAGCGGAGCGTTTCATGCTTGGACGACACCTCCTGGGCTATCTGCCCGTGCAATTGGCGCAAGTCCTGGTCGGATTTGGCAGTGTGGCCGTGTTCACGCGGATCATGCCGGCCGACGAATACGGACGTTATGCCATTGCGATTGCAGCGCTTTCCCTGACCCACATCGTGACATTCACCTGGCTGGAAGCCGCGGTCGCACGCTTCCACGCGCGGGCCGAAACGCGCGGTCGACTGCGCGATCACCTGGCCACGGCCTACGGTCTCTATCTGGTCATCGCTGTTCTGGCGGGCGGCGCTCTTGTGCTGGGCGTGAACATTCTGCCGGTTGATCCGAAGCTGCAATCCGCGCTCGGCTTTGCGGTGGTCTCGCTCATTTTGCGCGCCCTCTTGCAAATCGGCCTCGAAACCCATCGCGCCGGCGGCGATGTGGGCCGCTATTCCGCGCTGGAGGCCGGGTATCTCATGGTGGGATTCCTGGTTGGAATCGGCGTCATCCTGGCCACTGACCTCGGGGCGGCCGGCGTGTTCGTCGGAACGGCTGTCGCCGCACTGGTCATGCTGACCTTCGACCTGCCGGTGATGTTGCGACGCGCCGCGAAGGGCCGCCGCCAGCCCGTGCGGGCTGGCAGCTTTGCGCGCTACGGTGCTCCGCTCTCCATTTCCCTGATTTTCGAACACTTGCTCTCGGTCGGAGACCGTTTCCTGATCGCCGCCCTGATCTCCCAAGGCGCCGTTGGCATGTATGCCGCAGGGTATGGCCTCGCAGACCGGCTTCTGGACGTCATCTTCATCTGGTTTGGCGCCGCCGTCTGGCCACTCACCATCAAGGCCTTCGAGAAGGACGGCATTGCCGCGGCCCAGGCGATGGCGGGCCGCGCTGCGGGTCTGATGGGACTGATCTGCTTCCCTGCGGCCGCCGGTCTCGCCCTTGTCGCGGGACCGTTGACCACGCTGATCATCGGCGAGTCCGTTCGGGCCGAAGCGGCGACCATCCTGCCCTGGATTGCCCTGTCCGGCTTGATGAAAGGCATGATGACCTACTATTTCCACGAGGCCTTCACCCTGACCCGGAAAACCGGCGCCATGGCGACGATCATGGCGGTGTCCGCGGCTTTCAATCTCGGCCTCAACCTTCTGCTCATCCCGGTCTTTGGCATTGCCGGGGCAGCGATGGCCACGGTTGTCGCCTACGCCCTCGCCCTGCTGGCCTGCGCCATGCTGGGACGCCGGCACTTCACCCTGCCCCTGCCCTGGGCGGACTGGATCAAGGCCGGTGCGGCGACGGCGGTCATGGCCGCGGCCGTCTTCGCCCTCCCTGACATTGGCACGGCCTGGATCGATCTGCTCACGCGCGCTGGAATTGGCGGCGTTGTTTACGTGATTTCAGCCTATTGCCTGGATATTGCCGGATGCCGGTCCTGGGCGCGTGAGGCTCGCCTCCTTTTTCGACCGGCGGGGGTGTGAGTATGAATGCGATGACTGAAATCCCGATGCGTGAGCATGCGAATGCGGCCGGGCGCCTGGATCGCAATCCCGAGCTTTCCATCCTTATTCCCTTTTACAATGACGATCCGCGGCCGCTCATCAACGCGCTCGACCGGCTCGCCATGCGCGCGGACGATTTGGAAATCGTGCTCTATGATGACGGCGAGCCGGACCCGGCGCTCAACCAGGCGATATGCACCCATATCGACCGGCTCGACCTGCCCGTACGCGTATTGACCAGCGTTCGTAATCGGGGTCGAGCGGCGGGACGAAACCTGCTCGCCAGAAGAGCACAAGCGGACTGGCTGCTCTATCTCGACGCCGACATGATCCCGAGCGATGACGCCTTCCTTGATCGCTATCGTCAAGCGCTAGGCGATGGCCGCGCGGACGCCCTCTTCGGCGGCTATATCACCGCAGACGCGGACCGGCCGGAGCAGGTACTCCATGCTGCCCTGTCGCGGACCAGTGATCATCATGACGCCGCCGCGCGCAACGCAATCGGCGCGACGGCCTTTTGTTCATCCAATGTGCTGGTCCGTGCGACCGTGATGCGGGCCTGCCCCTTTGATGAAGGCTTCAGCGGCTGGGGCTGGGAGGATGTCGATTGGGCGGTGACCGCCGCTGACCAATTCCGCCTGGTTCACATCGACAACCCGGCCCGGCATGGCGGCTTGCACGCCACCGATGAATTGCTCGCAAAGTTCAAAACAGGTGCCGCCAATTTCCGTCGGCTACTGGATCGCCATCCGGAATTGTCCGCCCTGCCCGGCGCCCGCGCCGCCCGCGCTCTGAAAGCGATGCCCGGACAGCACTGGCTGCGCGGGCTGTGGTCCTGGCTCAGTCGCAACCCGGCCTTGCCACTACGGCTGCGCACGGTGGCGATCAAGCTTTGGCGCGCCAGCTGGACATCGGAGGTCTTGTAATGAACGCCCCCTACATCCCCTCATCCGGCCTTTTCGCCGGTCTCAATCGGCGCTGGGCACGCGTCGCCGCACGCAAGCCGCTGCAATTGCCGTCGGACCGCGCCATTGTCACCATCACATTCGACGACTTCCCCAAATCGGCGGCCACGACCGGTGCCGAAATACTCGAGCGTCATGGTTGGCGAGGCACCTATTATGCGTCGGGAGGCTATGCCGGCGGCGTCACGCATCACGGCGCGATGTTTGATTGCGGAGACTTGCAGCGCCTAGTCGCGGCTGGCCACGAAATCGCCTGCCACACCTACAGCCATCTCGACGCCAACCAGGTGGGTACCGGCGATTACCTCGCCGACATCGCTCGCAACGAACGCGCGCTCAAGGCCATGGGTCTGGAGACCGAGCTGGAAAGCTTCGCCTTCCCTTACGGCGAGGCAAGCCCCTCGACCAAGCGAGCCCTGTCCGAGCGATTCTCAAATCTGCGCGGCGTGCAAGCTGACATCAATCGCGGAGCGGCTGATCGCAACCTGCTGAAATCCGTACCGATCGACGGCGGCGAGTCGGGCATTGACCGCGCGGTCGAGGCCGCGGCAAGCCTGTCGCGCCACACCGGCTGGCTGATCTATTACGCTCATGATGTCCGGGAAGCGCCGACCGAGTGGGGTTGCACACCAGCCCAGCTGGAGCGCGTCTGCGCAGCCATCGCCAACAGCGGTGCCGAAGTCCTGACAATGTGCGAGGCGGTGCGCCAAATGGAGGCAACAGCATGAGCGTTTCCGTCATCCTGCCCACTTATCGCCGCCCGGACGGTCTCCGCAACGCGCTCTCCAGCCTGATGGCGCAGAGCCGCCAACCGGATGAGATCATCGTCGTCGACAATGACCCGGACGGCTCCGCGCGCAACGGCGTGGCCAATGCCAGCGCCGTCGCGCGTTGCACCGTTCACTACATCCATGAGCCCCGTGCCGGGGTCGCCAACGCCCGCAATGCCGGTTGGGCCGCAGCTACAGGACGGTTCATCGCCTTCCTCGATGATGACGAGATCGCGTCGGCGGGCTGGCTGGAAGCACTCATGGCGAGTGCCGAGACCCTCGGCGCAACGGTCGTTTTCGGCCCCCTGCGCGGTGAAGCACTGGATGCGCCAAATGGCATGCGTGGCGCGCTGGCGCTCCGTCTCTATTCACGACCGGGCGACAAGACTGACCACACACTCGATGCGCCGTTCGGCTGCGGCAATTCCCTCGTCGATCGCGACGCCTTCACCTTGCCGGATGCACCCTTCGATCCACGCATGAATATCAGCGGCGGCGAGGACGACCTTTTCTTTGCCGAGCTGGCCCGTCAGGGCGCCCGTTTTGGCTGGTCGGCCAAGGCCCACGCCATCGAGACCGTCGACGCCCGGCGGACAAGCTGGCGCTATCTGCTCGCGCGCAGCTTCGCCTTTGGTCAGGGCGCCACGCAATCAGCCGCCAATGCCCGCCCACGACGCTGGATCGGAATTGCGTTCTGGATGGGTGTGGGCCTGGGCCAGATGTTGGCCTTTGGTACCGTCGCGGGACTGACAAGCCTGGTCCATTCTCAAGCGGCGGCCCACTGGTTGGATCGTGCGGTTCAGGGCGCTGGAAAACTGTTCTGGATTGAAGCGTTCGAACCGCGCTTCTACGGCGAAGCGGCCCCGGCGGACTGAGCGTCCGACGTCACTTTGCGCGTCGGTCGGCCAATTTGGCGGCCGTCGCGACCAGCAAGACCCAGCCAATCGCGTTTTGCTGCAGGAGATTGGACTCCGAAATGCTGACCAGGCCGAGCATGGCCAGGAAGGTCAATGTCCAATAGGTCTCCGGCCCAGCGAACAGGCGCGACAAGGCGCGAATGAGCGCTCGTCCAAAGACCAGCGCCATCATCATCACGCCTGGAATTCCGATCGCCAGCGCTGTCTCGATCCAGCCATTATGCGCCGTTGGAACTGGCCAGTCCGTGCCCTGACGGACCCAGTAGACCGGTCCGGTCTCGTCCGCCCAAAAGGCCATATAGCCATAGCCGGTCCACGGAACTTCACCGACCTGGCGCGAGAGGATGCCCCAAATATCGGTCCGCCCCGTCAGCGTTGCGTCGCGGCCCAGGAGCTCAAGGAATTCCACCGGCGCAATGAGCAGGATGAGCGCCCCGGCAACACCGCCCGACAGGCCCAGAAACAGCATCAGGGAGGCAAACCCGAAACCGCGCCGGCATAGCGCGATCCCGATCGCACCGCCCGTTCCCAGGAGGAGTGCCAGCAAGGCTGTCTTTGACGTCGAAAGCAGAACCAGGGCGCAGCACAGCAAGGCACCACCCATCCATATCCAGCGCCGACGCGGATCCATGTGCAGCGCTGCAAAACAGGCCACGGCCCCCCAGGCCATCATGGCACCGAGCGTATTCTTCTCCCACCAGACGCCCTTCCACGCACCGGCATGGACTTCGTGATCGACGCCGAGGGACGGCATGCCGATCGCCATCAGAGTGGAGAGTATCGCCAGACCGATAAAGGTCGCGGCAGTCAGTTGAATGAGTGCCCGCCAGGACCAGCGCGCCGCCATCCAGAATCCGAACAGGGTCGTCATGACCAGAGCAAAGGACCGGCGTAGCGTGGTGTCCGGCGCAATCGACCAGATCACCGAAACCGCCGTCAAGAGCACCAGGGCCAGCAGCAACCAATTGCCGGTCAGGATGCGCATCATCGCGCCCGGTCGGGTCACGGCGAGTGCAAGCGTTATGGCGTAGACAGGCAGCCATATCAGGCGCAGCACAACCGAACTGTCCGGATCGGCCGGATCAGCGAAGAGTGGCCCGATCAGGCCCTGGGAAAACAGGAAAAGGCAGAGCAGGGTCAACCCGCCCTCAATCACGCCGGTAAAACGGAAGGCCGGAGCCTGGCGCCAGACGGCCAGGAAGGCAGGATCGTGGCTGGCAGCGAGGCTCATGCCGCGCTCCGAACGCCGCTCCGCATCCGGTTGAGAATGAGGCCGGCGACCACGCCGCCACGCGCTTCGATGGCCGCGCGCCGGGCCTGGATACCATCGACACGGCTGAGCCGGGAATCGGCGACGAGAATCACACCATCCGCATCCTCGACCAGCGAGAGCGGAGCCCGCGAACTCCCTGGCGCATCGATGACAGCCAGGTCAACGGAGCCTCGCACGGCAGCCCAATAGTCCGGCGCAGCACGAAGCGTGGCCTGCCGCACGGCGCCCGGACGGGCCTGCAACGCGGTGACAAAAAGATTGGGAACAGCCGACTGTCTCGCAATGATACGAGCCTTCTCGCCATCCTGCGTGCTCAGGGACCAGAAGGGCTCACGCCCGAAGCCGGCATCAAAGGCCTGCCCCTGAACGCGCGCCGCCTCAGCCTGGGCATTGGCGTTGAAATCGAGATCGTAAAGCCAGACGCCGCGTGTGGACCGCCGGGCCGCCAGACGCGCCAATTCGCGTGCCACGGTCGACGCCCCGGCGCCGCGGCTGGCCCCCATCACCATGAGGACACGCCCCTGCCCGCCCGGACGGGCGATTGGTTCAAGCTCGTCGATGAGCTGGGAAAGGTCCGCGGTGAGGTTCATGTGACGACAACGCCCTGAGCGATTCGGTTCGTCACAGAATGCGAGAAACGAGGTTAACGACGCGCTTACACAGAGCGGTCGGCGACATGCGCAAGGACGGGCAGACCGTCGAACGGATCATTGGCGGCCACCGGGTGGCCGGGAGCCGGCTGCGTCGCGACCGCTGACGCCGACGCGACGGGTCGCGGTCGCGGCAAGGCGACTGCGCGGACATAGGTCAGCCAGTAGCCGCGAAGCAGTCCGAGGAAAAGCGCGATACCGGCCGCGGCCACAAAGGCCCCGATCAGGCCCAGCTTCTTCATCGACTGCCCCTCCATCGGCGGCGAAGCGCGATCAATCAGGCGCACCGCATCGGCGGCGCCCAGGCTGGGTGAGCGACGTGCCGAGGCTGTCGCCTCCAGACCGGCAACCGCCGCGGCCGCTTCTTCTGCGGCGGTGACGTTTTGAGCCAGGCGCGTATATTCGGGCTCAAGCTGACGGAGACGGCTGATCAAGGCCCGGTTGGCGCGTGCCTGTTGCTCCAGCGCCGTGGCGAGCGAGGCCTGGGCCTCGGCGTTGGCCTCACGGGTGGCGAGCTCCGATTCCAGGGCCTGGCGAACCGGATTGGCTCCCGTGCGCCGTTGCCCTTCGCCTTCCGCGGCACCGGAGGCTATGAAGCTCTCGATTGCCGCGATTTCACGCTCTACGGCCTGGACTGCCGGCGCTGCCGGTTGATAGCGCGACAGCAGACTGGCGCGTTCGGCCCGCCGGTCCAGCAGGACACCTGACACGCCATTCTCCACATAAAGCTCGATACTTTCCGGGATTTGCGTCAGCCGTTCCCGCAGCGCCGACGCCCCGGCCAGTGCCATGTCACGTTCGCCACGGGCCTGGCTGATCCGCTCGGTCAGATTGCCGACCAGATTTTCCGCCGTGCCGCGCTCTGCTTCGAAATTGGCAATTTCATTGGCCAGAAGAAAGCTTTCCAGCTCGCCGCGGGCAGTGCGAACCGCCGTATCGGCCTGCTCTCGGCGGACTTCCAGGCCGGAAAAACCGGTCTCGAAGAGAACCTGCTCGCGATAGGCCAGATAGGCGTCGACAATCGTATTGAGGATCAGCGCCGAGCGTTCGGCCGAGCGCGACTTGAAACTGGCATTGATGGCCGAGGAATTGGGCTCGCGAGACAATTCGAAGCCGGCCCGCAATTCGCGCAGGGCAATTCCGTCCGCATTCAATCCGGCCGCCTCACCCAGCACGACATCCGCACCCAGTGTCTCCAGCGCCAGGCGGCGGACTGCATCCGAACTCAACAATTCGCTTTCCGACTGCATGACCTGATCGAGCATGAAAGCATCGCCAACACCGGCCGCTGTTGGCGTGGGATTCGAATCGAGCAGGACGAGAAGCCGTGTCTCGGCCGTATAGCTGGGCTGGAGAAGGATCAGGGACGCGGCCACGCCAACCGCGAAAATCACCGCAAAAATCAAGGCGATAAAGCCCTTCTGCGACCAGGCCAGAGCGATCACGTCGAACAGGTCGAGCTCCCGCCGGGGAGCGTCAACTGTCCCGACAGCTCCAGCCTGGGCGGAGCCTGTATCGTGATATGCGCGCGTCATGCGCCAATAAGAGCCTGCTCGCGCTTAAAAATTTGTTATCCATGCCGCGTGGAGAATGGGTCCGAACAGTCGATCGGAAAGATATTTCATGCGCGCGATCCGAACCGGCCTCTGCGCCGCCGCCCTGCTTGGCCTGCCGCTCGCCCTCGGCGCTTGCGCCGGCACGCCCTCTGCGCCCGCCACGTCAGAGTGGGGCGAGCCGCGCTTTGCCGCCTGGCAGGACACCGACCCAGCTTACCGCTTTTATCCGGGCGACAGCATTGATGTCACCGTTCACTCCGCCCCCGAACTCTCGCGCACGGCCGAGATCGGCCCGGATGGACGGGTCTCCCTGCCCCTTCTGGGCAATGTGATGGTTGCCGACAAGACCGATTACGAAATCGCCAACACGCTCGCCGACGCCTATGCACGGGATGTCCTGGTCTCACCGATCATCGAAGTGCGCCGCGCAGCGCTCGGTCCGCAGAACATCATCGTCGGCGGCGAGGTGAATAATCCCGGCCTGGTCGCCCTGACTGGCCCGGTGGGTGCGCTCGAGGCCATCCTGCTGGCCGGCGGTTTCCTGAATTCGGCCGCCCGCGGCGATGTCGTCGTCCTGCGGCGCCAGCCGGGCGGCGCGCTGATGATGCGCACGGTCAATCTGCACGATGCGCTGCGGGGACGGGAGGGCGCGGATGATATCCAGATCCGGCGCCACGACATCATCTTCGTGCCCCGCTCGACCGTGGCTGAGATCGGCGTTTTCGTGGACCAGTATGTCTCCGGCGTCCTGCCACTGGACCAGGCCTTCTCCTACGCCATCGCCGACGCGATCACGAATAACTGAGCTGCTTAGGGGACAGGTATAATTAACGCGGCTACGCGCGTTAATTATACCTGTCCCCGGATCAGCACCGTCATCACTCCGCCACCCAATCACAAACGCCGGCCATTCTTGCGGATCTGCGGGCGCGTGAGTATTGCGGCCGGCAGATGCCCCCATCCGCCGGCTGGCAATCGGTCGTGTCGGTAACGCCTAGTGGCGGGTCGACAGCCATTCGCGGGCCGCGCGCTGGGCGGCTGCGACGTCCATCGAGGACATCTGGTCGGAAATCTCGGCGCGATAATACTTGGCCGGTTCCGAACCCATCAGGGCTGCCAGATTGAACCATTTGTGCGCTTCGACATAGTCGATCTCGCCACCCTGGCCCGTTGAATACAAGATACCAAGCTTGCACAGATCCTCACCCGTCGGGTCGGCAAATGCGGCTTGATGCGCTTGGGCCGTTTCTACGTCCGTGAACGCCATGGGACTTCCCCTTACTTTACACTGGCGGGTCCTGTCGTTTTGACCTGTGACCCGCAACCACCATCCAGTCCGAATGCCTTCGAACAGATGTGATCCTGAGCAAAGAGAATTGCATTAAGGTTAAGCCGAATCAGAAAAATCGGCCTTAAGTATTTAAATCTATTAGATTTTCCTACCGAGTAGTAAACGCGACATCCACGCATCGGTAAGACTTGTCCGGCTGGCCCGGCGCAGATGTTCAGGCGTGGCAACCCGTATAAGCGTCAGCATCAGGACGAACGCGGCCGCCATCACCGAAAGCATCACACCACGCCTGACGTCCGAGTCCGCCTGCGGTTGATCCGGCACGGGCTGGAGCGCGTCATACGCCCCCTCACCCAGCCACTCCATGACGGCCAGCGTCGCCGGGCCCGCCAGTTCACCGATCCGCTGAAGGTCATCAAGGGCGGCCGGGCTGTCGGGATATTCCATCAAACGAATGGCCTCAAAGCTTGAGGTCGCGTCCCGCAGGTCCGCCACTCGCTGCAGCGCTGTTGCCAGATCCACCGCCTGATCCACCGTACGGGCGTCAGATCGGGCGGCCAAGCGTGGCGTCATCCGCGCTGGCGCTGCAAATGCAATATCGGGTCGCACACCGGCGAGGTCGACCGCATCTCGTACAGCCGATTCAGGGACGACCTGTGGCGCGATATCGGCCAGCCAAGCCTCCAAGCGCGCATTGAGACGCCCGGCACGACGCGCCGCGGTGAGGATTTCAGCGCCGGAGATCATGGATCGACCCCGCGCCGGCAATTCAACCAGACCGGACTCAATCGCGGCAAGTGCGAGGGCCAGGTCATCCGCTGCCGCGGGCGGAATGATCGGACTGTCACAACCGGCCATGTCGACCCGGGCCTCGGCACAAAGCTGCATGATCAAATGCCGCACACCGCCATAGAGGCGCGTTGGTCCCGGCGTTTCACCGACCAGACCGGGCACGGATCGCATCTCGAACTGCCCCCGGTGGTCGCCGCGGAAAAACCCCTCGGCGCTTTCGCGGGCCACAGCCCAGGCAAACTGACGCTCGTCTCGTCGACGATTGAGCGCGTCAGGCGCGAAAACCAGAGATGGCGGCTCCAGGCCCCGCGCTCGCCCCCGCGCGACCGCCCCGCGCCACGCCTCGTCAAGACGTTGACGGCGCTGCCAGTCAGGGCTGGCCCGCAACTCGGCATCCACAGCGCGCGGACCAGCGGCACCTGCCATTGCATCCAGCGCCAGCCGGTCGCGCCCGATCAGGTCCGGTCCCAATGCAGCCCAACTGTAAAATCGATCCATATCGGCCCGTCGGCGCTGGTCGCCACGGATTGCCGCTTCAAGACGCGCAATCCAAAGCTCCCGAGCATCCCGCCCGGGTGGAACGGCACGTCGCACCTGCTCGACCAATCGCGCCGCCTCGCTCGGCACAGGCTCGACATGGGCCTGCAATCCCCCGGTCTGGTCCAGCCATTTGACGGCGAACCAGCCGGCCAAGGCGAGCGCGACAATCAGACAGAGCGGCTGAAACCCCTTGAATACTGTGCGCCAGGCCAGCCAGGCGAGCAGACCCGGCGCCGGCGCCTCCCAGGGCGACAGGGTTTCCGCACGCCAGCGCTCGACCCGCTCACGCCGTATGGCCTCGCGCCGGGTCAAGCCGGCCCGCTGCCAGGCGTCAGCGCCCGGGATCGATTTCGTTTCGCCAGCATCGACGGTGTCCGTCATGATGCCCCCCTATTCCCGCTGCCAGTTAGGCCCGGCCAGGATCACCACGCAAGTCCATGCGCGTGAGGCGCGAACGACGCGAGTGCGGCCAGCCGCCACACACATGAGGTGTTGGCACGCCCGGCACCACGGCTTATTGGCTAGGCAGCGCCGACAGGAGCCCGCCATGCCGTCCGATATCCTTTCCCGTTTTCCGCCCGTCTCGATGACGCTCGCGCGGACCGACAAGGCCCGCTTTGCCGCCGAGATCGGCAAGAGTTTTCGCGAGTTCGGCTTTGCGGCGATCTCGGACCATGGTCTCGATGACGCGCTGATCAAGGCGGCCTATGACAAGGCGGCGGAATTCTTCGCCCTGCCCGAAACGACAAAGATGCAATATCTCGTCGAGGGTGGCGGCGGCGCGCGCGGCTATACCCCGTTTGGCAAGGAGATCGCCAAGAATGCCAAGCATGTCGACCTGAAGGAGTTCTGGCATGTCGGGCGCGACCTGCCGGCCGGCCACAAGTATGAGGCCGACATGGCGCCCAATCTTGTACCCGAGGAAATCGCAGGCTGGCGTGAGACCGTGCACGGCCTCTATGACGCCTTCGACGCCCTCGGCGTTCAGGTCCTGCGGGCCATCGCGATCGATCTGGGTCTGGAAGAAACCTATTTCGATGATGCGGTGAAGGACGGCAATTCGGTGATGCGCCTTCTGCACTATCCGCCAGTGACCGGTGATCCGGGCGGATCGATCCGCGCCGAAGCGCATGGCGACATCAATACCATCACGCTCCTGCTGGGCGCCGAAGAGCCCGGCCTCCAGGTCAGGACGCGCAGCGGCGAGTGGATCGACATGAACCCGCCGCCCGGCTGCCTGGTCGTGAATATGGGCGACATGCTGGCCCGCTCGACCAATGATGTCCTGCCCTCGACCCAGCATCGGGTGATCAATCCGGCCGGCGCTCGCACCGGTTTCTCGCGTTACTCCCTGCCCTTCTTCCTGCACTATCGGCCCGATTACATGATCGAGACCCTGCCGGGCTGTGCCGGGCCGGACAATCCGGACAAATACCCCGAGCCGATGCGCGCCAATGATTTCCTCAATCAGCGCCTTCGCGAGATCGGCTTGTTGAAATAGGATCACGCTCGTGATCCTGGCGCTTTCCATTACCGGGGCGAGTCTGAGCCTCTTCCTGCTGTGCTTCCTCGCGAGCAAGCGCAAGCGGGTCCTGGGCGATCGCTGGCTGGGCGCCTGGCTGGTTTTGCACGGGATCTATTTTCTCGCGCTGACCGGCTCACAAAGTCTGGACGGCACCGGTCTGCTGGCGGCCACCCTCATCGCCCAGACGATGTCCGTCCTGTTCGCGCCGGCCCAATACCTCCAGGTTGCCGAGGCGACCCACCAGACCGGGGCTGGGCCCTATCGGGCGGCGGCACTCACAGTGGCCTGTGCGGCGATCCTGCTCTCCGGCGTGCTGACGCTCTCGCCGCGCTTCGTGAACGGAGCGATCGCCATTGATATCAGCCAGGCCTGGCTGATGCTTTTGCCGCCACTGGCCATGCTGGCCTCCTTCTATTTCCCCGTTTCGGCCCTGCAACGCCTGCAACGCTTCCGGCGTGCGGCGAAAACCCGACTGTCCAATCTGGAAAGTGCCGGACTTGGATGGATCCGGATCTGGATCTGGAGCACGGTCGGCATGCTGGTGATCCAGCTCGCCGTGTTCGCGCTGTCGATTCTGACGCCCCTGCCGATCCCGCTTCATGTCGCCACCCTTCTCGCCGCCCAGTGCCTGCAGATCAGCTGGGCCGGGTACCACGGCCTGCGCGCGGAAGGTGTCTTCCATCTCGACCCGCTGCGCAGCGACGAGACGCGTCTGATGGACCGCCGTGACCTGGAGGCCGCACGGGCCGATTTCGGCCAGCTTCGCGCCCTCCTGGCCGACGGGCAGCCCCATCTCGACCCCAATCTGACCAGCAGCCAATTGGTCGACCAGATCGGCTGGAGCCCGGAACGCCTGCACCGCGCCATTCGATCGGGCGGCGCCACCAGCTTTCACGACCTGGTCAATGAAGCCCGGCTGGACACGCTCGCGATGCTGATCCGTGATCCGGTCAACAGCCGCGTCTCCCTGCTGGGCCTCGCCCATGATGCCGGATTCGGGTCCAAATCAGGCTTCTATGCCGTCTTCAAGACGCTCCGCACGGGCTCGCCCGCCGCCTGGCGACGAGAACTAACTCACTGAAAAACCACAAATCCGGCGTCCATATGAAGGCTCTGAATCGCTCTGGACGACAGCGCCGACACTTTGCCGCACAGCCCGTCCATCACTCAATGATGGATGGCCTCATGACCGACCTTTCCTTCCAACCCAACCCGTCCCGCCGCAATTGGCGACATGCCCTCTCCGCGCCGCTGGAGATTGCCCTGGTAATGGGCGCGAGCCTGGCCGCCGCGCTCTGGATCACGCCCCAGATCAGTCCCGGCCTCGCCGACGCTCTGGGCCTGACGGGGTCACCGCGCGATCTGATGGCAGGCGCCTGGGCCCTTACCCAGCAATTCGGCGTCCAGTATGGCGTGCTTGCCGGCCTCGCCCTCGTCTTCGCCCTGCTGCGGGGACGGCGCTCGGCCCCGGCCTATGCCCTCGCCACACCGACGCCCAAAATCACCCACCCGGTCCGCTACGGCCTGTTGCTGGGTCTGTTGATCTCGATCATCCCGTCGACTGTTTTCATCCTTCAGGACATCGCTCCCATAGGCGCGGACACGCCGATCTGGGCCGCACTGCGGGATGCGCCCTGGGATCTCGACTTCTGGATCTTCATGGCGGTCGGAAGCTTCGCGCTTGTTCCGCTGCTCGAAGAACTGGGCTGGCGCAGCTATGTGTTGGGCCGCTTCCTGGAAGGCGCGGCGCCCGGTGCGGCTCTGGTCGCAACAACAGCGCTCTTTGCCCTGCTACACGTCCAGTACCTGCAAGCCGATGCCGCCATGATGGCCACCTTCATCGGACTCGTCGTCGGCAGCGTCGGCCTGGGCTTCGCCACCTTGCGCGCCGGCACGATCTGGCCCGCCGTGATCGCCCACATCATGATCAATTTTCCACTCACAACCGAGGGCCACGCCATTCGGATCGGGCTAGCGGTGATCGCCCTGATTGTCTGGCGCAAGCCGATAGGCTCGGAGCTGGTCGGTCTCGTGCGGGTACTGTGGCGCACCAGCACGCTGCTCGCCCTCCCGCTCGTGATGGCGGTGGCCGCCCCGGCCCTTGCAATGATGATCTGGCCGTCGGGCCTGCCTGTGATCGCCGCGACCCTGGCCGGACTGGCCCTCGGCGGCGGGCTGATCCGGCGGTCGGCCTGGGCGCGCCCGAAATCCTGACACCGTGACAGAAAAAGGGGTGCGATCCCCATGCCCGCACCCCTCAAGTCTGAGAACGCCATCCGAAGATCGGTCTGTGCCCCGCCTTCGTTGCGGCCCGATGACTATCCAAAGGTTGTATTACCGATTTCCTAAGCCATTGGCGCTGTAAACGGATTGTAATCCAACAGGAATGCATGCGCGCGATACACGTGTAAGTGGGCACGGGCCCGGCTATAGACCACATCAATGACGGAACAGAAATTATCGATTTTACCAATTGTCGGTAACGCCACATGCTTGTCACGTGGAAGCCAACGCGTTCGGACCTGACCGCGTTGGCCGATACACCAGCAACTCGATGGCCGCGTGGCATCTGCCTCGCGGCCTTCTTTTTTGCCCGTAGCTAGGACGGCTCGGCCTTGGCCTTGTCCTTGGCCCCGATCGCGCCCCCTGCCTTCTTCGCATTCGCCGGCATGTCGCGGACATGGATGTCGATCTGCGGATAGGGGAATTCGATCTCGTTCTCGTGAAAGCTCTTCCAGATCGCGATATAGACGTCGCTGCGCACATTGGAGAGCCCGTTCTCGGGATCACAGATCCAGAAGCGCAGATCGAAATTGACTGAGCTGTCGCCATACTCGACGAGATTGCAGACCGGGTCCTTGTCCGACACGACTCGATCCACGGTCTTGGCCGCCTCGACGGCGAGCTGCTGCACGCGCTCAAGATCCAGCGTGTCATACGAGACACCGAAGGGCGCATGCTGGCGCACCACCCGGTCGGACTTGGACCAGTTGATCACGCCATTGGCGATGAAATGCTCGTTGGGAATGAGGTGCTCAGTGCCGTCGCGCGTGCGCATGGAGACATAGCGCGACTGCATGCCGGTCACCCAGCCGAACTGGCCATCCACTTCCAGTGCGTCACCAGGCTTGATCGACTTGTCGGCCAGCAGGGTGAAACCGGCGGCAAAATTTGCCACCGTCTTTTGCAGGCCCAGGCCGACACCGATACCCACCGCACCGGAGAAGATCGCCAGGGTCGCCAGGTTGAAGCCAGTGAGCTGCAGGGCCACGAGCAAGGCAACGACCGGCAGGACGAAGCCCAGGATTTTCGCGATCAGGGCGCGCAAGGCGGGCGAGATTTCCTCGGTCCGCTCGAGCTGCGCATTGACGGTGCGCCCGGCCAGTGAGGCCAGCCAGAACAAGACCCCAAAATAGAGCAGGGTGCGCAGGACATCGAAGAGGGAGAGGTCGACGGGCTCGCCCTCATCGGTCTCGCCCAGCGGAATGGCCAGGGCCTGCAATTGCATGACAACATCATCGAGCAGGCCGAACACGTCCAGCGCCGCAACAGGCCAGGCCACATAGAAAGCCACCTTCGACCAGAAGCGCGAGCGGATGATCAGGGTGACAGCGCGAATGACCAGCCAGGCGGTCATCAGGCTCATGGCGGCGTCGATCAGGCCAAAGGGGCGATCCAGCGCGCCCAGGACGATCCGGATCGTGGCCAGCACGCCAACCAGGGCGAGCGGCGTCGCCAGCGATATGGCTGCCGTCAAGAGACGTCGCGCCAGACCGGTCTTGATCCGCCCGTTGGTCAGCCCTTCGACGACATGGCGCAGGCGCGGCCCGAAGATGAGCGCGGGAATGAAAGCGGCCAGGACCAGGCCGAGCTGCAGAGCGACATCGATATTGAGCAGGCTGGCCACCAGCCAGTCCCAGGCGTCGCGCACCCGACCTTCCAGAACCTCCATCGGCAGAAGTTCATCCAGCGCGCTATCGTCCTGAGGTGTGGTCATGCCATCGCTCTCCCCTGAGTTTCAGAGGGATAGCATTGATGAGGGGATGTGAGCCAGAGGTTTGCCGGTTCTGGCCATCCCAGTCAGCCCAAACGTCTCTCTCCGACGCATGCAGCGGCGGCGGGTGGGGTGGAAACCCTGACCTGGGCGTCGCGGCAAGTGCACCAAGGACGGCCCGCGCCGAGCGAGACCGTCCTTCGAGTGCAATTGCGAGCGACCTAGGGCTGATCGAACCCTGTCCCGGTCACAAACCCATTGCGGGTCAGGAGCCGGCGGGCCTGTGCCCCGGCATGATTGACACTCTCATCATGAACCAGCGTGAAGCTGACATCACCATTCGCTCGGGCGAAATCATCAATGCCAAGTGCCGCAGCCAAATCAGCACTCGAGAAGGTCGCTGTCCAGGTCCCGTTGTGGCTTTGCGACAGGTCGGCCGTCGAGATCAATGCACTTGAGGTTCCAGCCGTTCCGAGCCCCCGGCTCACATCCACACGAATACCCTCGCCAGCCAGTGTGCCGAGTGCACTCGCAATCCCGGTAATGCGGAAATTCGACGGCGTGCCACCGGCAACGCGCAAACTTGTCCACGGGAAGCTACCGGCCACTGCCGTCTCGTCGAGACCATTGTCAATTTCGATCGGGGCAACATCCGCAGCAGCGAGATCGTCCGGCTCGAAGCCCGCATCACCGGTCAAATCGAGCGCGACAGTCGGTGTCTGCGCGGTCACGAAACTTGCTGGATCGCCATCGTCGGTAATCGTGACCAAGCCCTTTGCCGCACCGTCGAAAGCCTCGACCGCGGCTCCATTTACATTGCATGTGAACACAGCTGCAGGCGCCGTGGAGACAGCCGGCAGACACGCCACGCCATCAAGCTCGACCGCCGCCGCATCCAGACCGGACGCGCCGGCCGGGAAGCTGATGATCACATCAGCGCTCGCCACGACATCGCCGGCGCTATCGACCGAGTTGGCGCCGCCGCCGATTGATGCCTCGAGCACATTGCCGTTCAGACTGCGCGAAATGCGAGCAATAACACCCGAGCCCTGCAGCCCGTCACCCACCGCGTCGAACTGGGCAACCGGCGGTGCGGCTGCATCATCAAAATCAACAGCAAACGACAACAGCGGTTCGAAATTGAGCAACTCTATTTGCTCTTCATCGCCGGCATAATTACCCGTATCGGCAGTCGGCGTGAAACGCACATCGACGCTCACCGCATCACCGTTAGAGATCACCTCAATCGGCAGGGTGATGGTTGCATTGTTCGCGGAAGACCCCGAGCACTGGTTGACCGTACCGATACTGCGATAAATCACGGAATCGCCTAGCGCACCGCCACCATTTGAGATCTGGAAATCGCAATCATCATCCGACGCATCCGGAGCGCTATTCACCACTGTCGAAAAGCGGGCATTGTTGACAGTGATTTCCAGCTCAACGACGCCGCCCGCCCCCATCTGAACAAACTGGTCTGACAGACCGAAGTCCAGGACCAGATCACCCGACAGGCTTCCCGTCGCTTCCGACGCGAGTGTTTGACCGGTAAACGCACTCGAATCATCGATTGAAACCAGTTCCACAGGCCCTGGAGGCGCGAGTGAGAAACGCTGAGCTCGCACGGCGCCAAGGTTTGTGTCGGGCGCAGTCTGGCTGAAATCAAACCACGCGACGAGAACCGTCCCATCAACAAGTTCGACGAGATCGGGCAAGTTTTGAACATTGGCAGTGGTTGTGTTGACAAGAAATTCGTCGCCGACGGGGTCACCCACCGCATCAAATCGCTGCGCTCGAACAGCAGCATCGGATGTGTCAGCACCGGTTGCGCTCGAGTCAGCCCACGCGATCATGAAGCCACCATCAGTCAAGCTTGCGACACTGGGCGTGTTCTGTGCGGCTGTCGTGGTCGTGTTGACCAGAAATTCGCCGCCAGCGGCCACTCCGGCGGCGTCATACCGCTGCGCCCGGATTGCCTGCGCCGACGTGTCACCGCCGGTCGCGCTTGAGTCAGCCCACGTCACTACGAAACCGCCGCCGTCCAGCGCGGCAACGCTTTGCCTCCATTGCTGATCAGCAGTTGTCGTATTGACGGTGAATTCGCCGCCCAGCGCGGCCCCGCTTGCATCGAAACGTTGCGCGCGGACGGATTGCAAGTCCGTATCCGGCGCCGCTTGGCTGTTGTCACTCCATGTCACAACAAAGTCACTACCAGGCAGTGCCGCGACTTCGGGTTGAGATTGGAATGATGACGTTGTGGTGTTGACCTGAAACTCCACGCCGGCTGCAACTCCGACAGAATTGTAAAGACGCGCGCGAATGGCGGTCCCGGACACATCGGTTCCGGCGCCGCTTCCATCGGTCCAGGAAATGACAAACCCGCCATTCTCGAGCGCAGCGACATCCGGCTCGTATTGCGACCCGGTGGTAAAGGTGTTCACCACGAATTCGGCACCAACCGTCGCGCCTGCGGCATCGTAAAGCTGCGCCCGAACAGCTTTGCCGCTCGTATCCGGTGCTGTCCCGCTCTGGTCGTCCCAGACGATCACAAAACCGCCACCCGCAAGAACCGCCACAGAGGGGTTTTCCTGTGTTCCGGTAGTAACAGAATTGACAAGGAAGCTTCCGCCCGCTGGCGCACCCGCTGCATCAAAAAGCTGAGCACGGATTGCCGAGAAACTGGTGTCCGGCGCCGTCTGGCTATAATCGAACCATACGGCTACGAAGCTGCCATCATCGAAGCTGGCTATGCTCGGCGAACCTTGAGTGCCGTTCGTCGGCGTATTGATGACGAACTCCACACCATCCGTGGTCGGTGTCTGAGCGTCAGTCGGCATGCAAAACACCGTTGCGGCCAAGATGCCGCCAAACAATTTCATTCTCATGCCCACACTCCAGGTCGCGTCCATGTCATTGCCCAATCTGACCTTGGCGCACTGACCCACGAACCGTCACCGAGTGGTGAAAGGCATTCCAAGTCAACGCGATACGCCCATGCAGAAAGGGCCAGATGTCTGGCAAGAAAAGTGCACCCACGTCGGACCCGGTTACAATCACCCAAAAGGGTGGCTTGAACTCAAAAACTCACAGAAAGTTCTCTTGGCTGGCGATCTGACCGGGCGGATTGGCGATTCAACCACGCGGCGACCGTGCCGGGCTGGTCTACACACAGGTCATCGGGGCGCTCGCGCCGGGTCGCCCTGCGTCTTGTATCGAAGATTGCCCCGCCCGACCGGCGCTTCGAGCGCCAGCCCGTCATCTCAACACCTGATTATGTACGCAGGGGCTTATCGTTCCGACTGGGCCCACGGATGAATACCAATGCAGCGACAGGCCAATTTGAAATCGAACTCTGACGCCATGACTGTTCGTCCGCGACAAGCGATCGGCTGATTACCACGCCGAGACGCGGTCGTCCGACTCCGGCCCAGCGACACGTCCAGCCCACCCTACCCCAGCAGCTTCTTCCGCAGAATCTCGTTCACCGCTTTCGGGTTGGCCTTGCCTTGCATGGCTTTCATCACCTGGCCGACGAACCAGCCCATGGTCTTGGGCTTGTCCTTGACCTGGGCGGCCTGGTCGGGATTGTCGGCGATGAGCTGGTCGATGACGGCTTCGATGGCGCCGGTATCGGTGACCTGTTTGAGGCCCTTATCCTCGACAATCTTGGCCGGGTCGCCGCCTTCACTCCACAGTATCTCGAACACATCCTTGGCGATCTTCCCGGAGATGGTGTCGTCGGAAATCAGGGCGATCAGACCCCCCAGCTGTTCGGCCGAGACCGGGCTTTCGGTGATGTCCAGCCCTTCCTTGTTGAGGCGGCCATAGAGCTCGTTATTGACCCAGGAGGAGGCCAGCTTGGCGTCCCGGCCCTCGGCCACAATCTCGAAATAATCGGCCCGGTCCTTGTCGGCGGACAGGACAGCGGCATCATAATCCGACAGGCCCAGCTCGGACACCAGGCGTACACGCTTCTGGTCCGGCAGTTCGGGCAGGTTTGACTTGATCTCGTCGACCCAGGTCTGCTGCAGCTCGAGCGGCAGCAGGTCGGGATCAGGAAAATAGCGGTAATCATGCGCTTCTTCCTTGGAGCGCATGGAGCGCGTCACGCCGGTATTGGCGTCGAACAGGCGGGTTTCCTGATCGATCTTGCCGCCATCCTCGATGATGTCGATCTGGCGCTGGGCTTCGTACTCGATGGCCTGCCGGATGAAACGCAGCGAGTTCACATTCTTGATCTCGCAACGCGTGCCCAGGTGCGAGAAATCGCCGGTCTCGCGGAATTTCTCATAGGCGCCCGGCTTGCACACCGAGACGTTCACATCGGCGCGCAGCTGGCCCTTTTCCATGTCGCCGCCGCAGGTGCCCAGATAGCGCAATATGGTGCGCAGCTTGGCAACATAGGCCGAGGCCTCTTCGGGCGAGCGGATATGCGGACGCGAGACGATTTCCATCAGCGCCACGCCGGAACGGTTGAGATCGACATAGGTCGAGTTGGGGTCAAGGTCGTGGATCGACTTGCCGGCATCCTGTTCCAGGTGCAGGCGCTCGATCCCCACGGTGAAGCGCGAGCCGTCATCGCGCTCGCACTCGATTTCGCCTTCGCCGACGATCGGGAATTGGAACTGGCTGATCTGATAGCCCTGCGGCAGATCGGGATAGAAATAGTTCTTGCGGTCAAAGCGAGACCAGAGATTGATCTGGGCATTGAGGCCGAGCCCCGTCCGCACGGCCTGCTCGACGACGCGTTCATTGATCACTGGCAGCATGCCGGGCATGGCCGCATCGACCAGGGAGACCTGCGTATTAGGCGCCGCGCCGAAGGCCGTCGCCGCGCCGGAGAACAGCTTGGCATTGGAGACCACCTGGGCATGGATCTCCAGCCCCATGACAACTTCCCAATCGCCGGTCGCGCCCGGCAGGATATAGCTGTGATCACTCATCTCGATCTTCCTCGTCGTCATCCCAACCGGGACGCTCGTCTTCCGGCGTGTTCATCGCCGCAACCAGGACCCGTCCCGCCATGGCGACGGTCAGGCCGAAAAACAAAAAACCAATCCCGGGCACCACGAAGAGCACGGTCCAGAGATTGCGCGGCTCAAGTTCGACAATGCCGCGAAACACCACGACCGCGGCCAGCACGAAGAGCGCACCGAGCAGAAAACTCGGGCGCGCCAGCTTCATGGCGGGGTGCGCAGGCTCAGTCTTTGCCATTCGACGTGCCCACAAAACTCTTCACCACTGCGATCATCGCTGCCAGACCGAAGCCGGCCAGCATCAGCCCCAGGGCCAGCTGGACGACAAAACCGATGGCCGGAAACTCACCCGATCCGAAAGCCTGCCCCACCATCACACCGCCGGAATAAACCGTCGGCAGGCCGAAGGCGAGACCGAGCACGGCCATCATGATCATGAAGCCGCGATCCGGCCTTTTGGGCGCGCCGGGCTTGGGCCCGTCAGGCTGGGTGTCCGGGGTGCTCATCAGGCCCACCAATTCTCCGGCTTGGCGACGAAGCCGGCCGAATCCTCAATGGCGGCGCCGACCTTGAACATGGTTTCCTCGTCCAGCGCCGGGGTGATGATCTGCAGCCCCAGCGGCAAGCCGTCCTTGTCGACACCGGCCGGGACCGACATGGCCGGCAGGCCGGCCAGGTTGGCGGTGACGGTGAAGACGTCATTGAGATACATGGCGATCGGATCGTCCGACTTGGAACCCAGCTCGAACGCCGCCGATGGCGCCGACGGGGTCAGCACGGCATCGACCTTTTCAAAAGCCTCGTGGAAATCCTGCAGGATGCGCGTGCGCACTTTCTGGGCGCGCAGGTAGTAGGCGTCGTAATAGCCGGCCGAGAGCACATAGGTGCCGATCATGATCCGGCGCTGGACCTCATGGCCGAAACCGGCGCCACGCGTGTTTTCATAGGTCGCATTGAGGTTTGTCCCCTCGACGCGATTGCCGTAGCGCATACCGTCATAGCGAGCCAGGTTGGACGAAGCCTCGGCCGGCGCGACGATGTAATAGGCCGGCAAGGCGTATTTGGTGTGCGGCAGGGAGATGTCGACGATCTCGCAGCCCGCCGCCTTGAGCCAGTCAATGCCCTTTTGCCAGACCTCGTCGATCTCGCCCGGCATGCCATCCACCCGGTATTCCTTGGGCACGCCGATGCGCAAACCTTTCACCGACCCACCCACGGCGGCGACAAAGTCCGGCACGTCATTGGGCAAGGAGGTCGAGTCCTTGGGATCATGACCGGACATGGCCTGCAGCATTAGCGCCGAGTCCTTCACCGTCTTGGCGAAAGGACCCGGATGATCAAGCGAAGAGGCAAAGGCCACCGTGCCCCAGCGCGAGGTGCGGCCATAGGTGGCTTTCACCCCGACCGTGCCCGTAAAAGAGGCCGGCTGGCGGATCGATCCGCCGGTATCGGTGCCCGTCGAGCCAAAGCACAGATCAGCCGCCACAGCGGCCGCAGACCCACCCGAGGAGCCGCCCGGTGTCAGCATCTCGCCGTTCGGGCCCTTCCAGGGATTATTGACCGGGCCGGTGTTCGAGGTCTCGTTCGACGAGCCCATGGCAAACTCGTCCATCGAGGTCTTGCACAGGAAGACGCCGCCATTTTCCCAGAGCTTGGCCGTGACAGAGCTTTCGTAAGTCGGCTTGAAGCCCTTGAGAATGTTCGAGGAGGCCGCTGTCGGCACGCCTTCAACCGCGAACAAATCCTTGATCGCCAGCGGTGCGCCCTCGATGAGACCGCCCTCGCCGCGTGCGAGTTTCTCATCCGAGGCCTTCGCCATGGCCAGCGTCTTGTCAGCATCGAAAGCCGTGAAGGCATTCAGCTTGGGCTGCGCCGCTTCGCACAGGGCCAGGCCTTCCGTCGCCAGTTCGACAGCCGAGACCTCACGCGCCTTCAGCTTGGCGGTGATGTCGGACAGGGTGAGTTTGAAAAGCTCGCTCATGACCTACTCCACCGACTTGGGCACGACGAAGAAGCCTTCATCGGACTTCGGGGCATTCGCCAGGACCTTGTCGCGGCAATTGCCGTCGGTGACTGCGTCTTCGCGCTGCGGCAGCGGGAATTTCACGGGCGTGGTCATCGCTTCAACGCCCTCCACATCCACTTCATTGAGCTGTTCGATCCAGTTCAAAATGCCATTGAGCTCGCCGACCAGCGTGTCGATACGATCGGTCGGTTCGGCGATGCGGGCGAGGCGCGCAATGCGGCGCACATCATCAGCGGTGACGGACATGGGGAAATCACTCCGGATAGTCGAAGCCGCTTGAGTAGCAATCGCCTTTCGCAGGTGCAAGAAAGCTTGACGGTCGCGCGTGTAGAGCGCATCCCGCCATCATGCCGATTGTGACCCTGGAAGACCTGCCTGATGGCCCGTTGATCGCCCTTGATCCGGGAACAAAGACCATCGGGGTGGCGGCCTGCGGTGCGTCGCGCGGTCTCTCCACGCCGGTGGAAACCATCAAGCGGACCAAGTTTACGGTCGACGCGGAACGCATCTTTGCCCTGCTGGATGAACGCCAGGCCAGTGCCATCGTGATGGGGCTGCCCGTCAACATGGATGGCTCCGAAGGCCCCCGCGTCCAGTCGGCCCGCGCCATGGCCCGCAATCTGATGCGCCTGCGCGATTTGCCCATCGTCTTCCAGGACGAACGCCTCTCGACCTTCGAGGCCGAGGAAAAGCTGATCTCTGTCGGCGTGCGACGGGACAAGCGAAAGGACATCATCGACGCCCACGCCGCCGCCAACATATTGCAAAGCGCCCTCGACCGCCTGGAGATGCTGCGCCCATGAACCCGATCATTTCCGCCCTGGTGCCGGTCTTCGGCGTGATCTTTGTCGGCTGGTTGTTGCGCCGTTCCAACCTCCTGCCGGACGACAGCTGGGGCCCGATCTCGCGCCTCGCCTATCTCGGCCTGTCGCCGGCCCTTCTGTTCTCGTCGATCAGCCATGCCGACCTGTCGGACATCCAGCTGGGCTCCTTCATGGGTGCGGCGATGCTGGGCTTTCTCGGCATGGCGGCGATCACCCTGGCGATCAAGCCACTGCTGAAGATACCGGACCCGACCTATACCAGCCTCTTCCAGGCGACCTGTCGCTGGAATGGCCTTTTGATCCTCGCCCTGGGCATTGCCCTGTTTGGCGAGGAAGGCGAAATCCTGGTGGCGCTGATCATGGTTGCCTCCATCCCGCTGGTGAACATGGAATGCGTGGCGGCCCTGTCCATCTGGGGAGACGGCGCAGCGCCGAACTGGCGCTCCATCATCTATCGCATCCTGACCAATCCGCTCATCCTCGGCTCGGCGGCGGGCGGTATCGTCAATCTCGGCGGCATCCCCCTGCCCGGCATGCTGACCGACACGGTCGACCTGATCGGCCAGGCCGCCCTGCCGCTGATCCTGCTGGCTGTGGGCGCCGGTCTCAACTTCACCGCCATGAAGGCCCGCCCGCGGCTTTTGGGCCTATCCGTCTTCATCAAGCTGATGATCGGGCCACTGGTCTTCTACGGGATCGGCCGCCTGCTCGGCATTGAGGGCGTGCCCTTGACGATCCTCCTCCTGACCGGTGCCTCGCCGGGCGCCGCCTCGGCCTATGTCCTGGCCAAGCAGATGGGCGGCGACGCGCCCTATTCCGCCGGCGACATCACGGCGAGCGCGCTTTTCTGCTTCGTGACCATTCCGTTCTGGCTGTGGTTGCTGGGATAGTGGAGCCGTATGGACCGCGCGGCGGCACACACCCGCCCATTATTGTCTCGCCGTGACCAAGCCTCAGTCGGATTTCGAGACAGCCCTTATATCCTGGCGCAGCGCTGATGGTACTCGACTGATCCTGAGTGAGGACTTCTGTCTCACCAGCCAGGTCCAGCCCCGCCTGCATCCAAACGCCCCGCTTCCGGCATCCCAAGCGGTACGAACAACCGAGGGAGCCCGTTCGCCATGCCTGTTTCTGCCCACCGCCTCGCCTTGCTGACAGCAGGCCCGTGCTTCGCTGTCGCACTCATTGTCATGCAGCCGCAAATGACAGCCCTCGCCGGGCTTTCCGGTCCGGGCAGCTTTCTTGCCTCATTGGCCGCCGAGCCTGAGGCCTGGCTGAACGGTCATCTCATCCTGCTAGTGGCGGCCCTGCTCTACCTGCTCGCCGCACAGGGTATTGGACGCCTCATCGAACCGACGCGCCCGGTGACCGCCGCGCTGATCAGCCTCCCACTGGTACTGGGCGCCGCCCTTCTGTGCGGCAATTTCGCGCTTGATCTGGTCTATGGCGCGCTGGCGAGCGGTCTGCCCGCCGATGCCGCGCAAACCGCGCGGGCCGCCATGCTGGGCGCGGATGGCCTGCAGCTGATCTTCGCCACGGCCGGGCCGGGCCTGTTCCTGCTCGGCATGGCCCTGATCGCCGGGCTGGCCTTGATCACCGGCTGGCTGCCACGCCTTGCGGGCCTCGCCATCCTGGCCGGCTGGGCCTTCATCCTGGGCCTCAACGGCGCTTTCCCCTACGCCGAAGCGATTGGCCATGCGATCGTCGGTCTTGGCTTCATCCGCATCGGCCTGATGCCAGCCCCGGTTCAATCCGCCAGACAGTAACGCTCGCCCTCATCCGCCAGGTTGAACCCGGCCTCCATCACCACATCCCGCTCCGGCGCGTCGGGATAGCGAACTGGATTGGTGTGGTTGAAATGGATGAAGCGGACCTTGGCCCGCTCGCTGGCCGGCAGGTCCGCGAAGCGTTCCATGGAATGGGTGATGAAGGGATGCGGGAAGCCGGACATGTCGCGCCCCGGGATCTCGCCATTGGCGTAGAAGGTGGCGTCGATATAGGCGACATCGACGGTGGCGATGAGATCCTCGATCCGCATCGCCTCGCCATCGTCCCATGTTTCCCACTCTTCCCAGCTGTCGATATCGGGCAGGAAGATCGCCGAGCGGGTCGGCCCGGCGATATGGTAGCCGACGACCTCGGTATATTCCTGCCGGTGCGGCACTTCGAAGGCGGTCACGCGGACATCGCCCAGCTCGACCGGCTGGCCGGCCCAGATCTCTTCCAGCTCGATATTGTCGTAGCGGACCAGCTGGTCCCAGGGCCCGTTGGAAAAGAGGAAGGCCGACATGGAAGGCATGGCGTAGACCGGTACATCCTGCGCGCCCATGCTCTCATGGCCCAAGAACATCAGACCGGTATAATGGCCGATATGGCCATGGGTGAGGAAGATGCCGTCCAGCCCGGGGCGCGTATCAACCGGCATGGCCTGATCGAGCCGATAGAGTTGCTCGCGGATATCGGGCGTCGCCTCGAAAAGATAGCGGGCGCCCGCCTCCCGATCGAGCACCGTGATGGAGGTCGCCAGGCGACGCAGTGACGGGTCTTCCCAGGCTGGGTCCGCGCTATTGCCCAGCTGCGGCGCGCCGCCATCCTGGCCGACGCCAAGGACGATGATCTCGACGGGACAAGTCGCGGCTTCCAGCTCTGACTGGGCTGCTACAGGCGCTGCACCAAGGATCAGGGCGCCGAGCGCCAAGGTGTGAGTCTTCATGGAACAAACGAGACGCAAGCCCGGCGCGCAGGTCAAGCGCTAATCAGTCCCGACGACCGCGCTGCGCCGCATCGAGGCGAAGAGACAGGTCATCAGTTTTCAAACAGGCGTCGCGCTTGCCTTCCCCCTCCCTTGCTCCCGCCCTCAACACCCCCTATACCGCCGAACACTTTATCTGTGTGCCCTTGGCGACCCAGGAGACGGGATGAGCCGCGCGGAATTTTCCTACGACTTCCCCCACCGCCACCTTGTTTCGGTGGCCGACCTCAACCCCGTTGATATCCAGATCATTTTCGAGCGCGCCGCGCACCATCTGGCGGCCAACCGGACGCCGGACAAGCGCAGCGATGTCCTGCGGGGGCTGACCGTGCTCAACCTCTTCTTCGAGGCCTCGACACGGACCCAGGGCTCATTCGAAATGGCCGGCAAGCGGCTGGGCGCCGATGTGGTCAATTTCGCCATGGCAAACTCCTCGGCTTCCAAGGGCGAGAGCCTGTCCGATACGGCGCGCACCCTGGCCGCGATGAAGCCGGACATCATGGTCGTGCGCCATTCGGCGACTGGCGCACCGCAATTTCTTGCGGAGCGCACCGGTCTCTCCGTCGTCAATGCCGGCGATGGCATGCATGAACACCCGACCCAGGCCCTGCTGGACAGTTTCACCCTGTCGCAGCGTTGGGGCGAAGTGGGCGGACGGCGCATCCTGATTGTCGGCGATATCCTGCATTCGCGCGTCGCCCGCTCGAATATCGGCCTGCTGAACATTCTCGGTGCCGAGATCCGCCTGTGTGCCCCCCCCACCCTTTTGCCCTCCGATGTCGATCAATGGGGCTGTGATGTCTTCCACGATCTCGACGAGGCCCTGACGGGCTGCGACGCCGTCATGGCCCTCCGCCAGCAACGCGAACGCATGAGCGGTGGTTTCGTGCCATCCGAGCGCGAATTCTTTCACCTCTTCGGCCTGACCCATGAGCGGCTGGAAGCGGCCTCCCCGGACGTGCTGGTCATGCATCCCGGACCGATGAATCGCGGTGTCGAAATTCACACCAAGCTGGCTGATGACCCTGAGAAGAGTGTCATTCTCGACCAGGTCGAGAGCGGCGTGGCGGTGCGCATGGCGATCCTCGAACTGATCGGGGCCAATATCCGCAAGGAGGCCGTGGCATGAGCACGACCCGCGCCATCATCAATGCCCGTCTCGTCGATCCGGCCTCGGGACAGGACGGTCCCGGCGGGGTCCTCATCGAGGGTGGCATCATCGCCCAGATCGGAACCGAGCTGGACCTCGACGCCGCCGATGAGATCATCGACGCCAGGGGCTGCATTCTCGCACCGGCCCTGATCGATTTGCGCTGCGCCAAGGAGCCTGCCCTCACACCAGACGGGGAAACCGTCGATACGCTCTGCGCCGCCGCGATGAGTGGCGGTTTCGGCACCATCGTCCTGGCGCCGAATGCCCGCAGCCCGCTGGACAAGGCGGACGGTTTTGCCGGCATGTCGCGCGGCCTGGCCCAGCGCGGTGTCCGCATGCTGTCAGCCTGCGGCGCGACGCAAGGTCTGGCCGGTGAACAAATGGCCGAGATTGGCCTGATGGTCCGCGGCGGTGCGGTCTATGCCGGCTGCGGCGACCGACCCATCCGTGACACCCGCCTGATGCGCCGCCTCCTCAGCTATACGAGCCAGTTCGATGTCTGGCTGTCGTGCCGCCCCGCCGATAGCGACCTGTCCGCCGACGCGGTGGCGCTGGAAAGCGACTGGTCGGCCCGGGTCGGTATTCCCTCAGAACCGGCAGTGTCGGAACGCATCGCCATCGAGCGCGACGCGGCCCTGGCTGAACTCTCGGGCGGCAAGTTGATGATTGATCGCCTGTCGACCGCGGCGGGCCTCGACGCCCTGCGTCATGTGCGCGGCCGTGATCTCGAGATTGCCGCCACTGTGGCCATTGCCCATCTCACGCTCAACGAGGTCGATGCCGGCGGGCTGGACAGCGCCTTCCGGATGGATCCGCCCCTGCGCAGCGAAGCCGACCGGATGGCCTTGGTCGAGGCCGTCACATCCGGCGAGATTGACGCGGTCATCTCCGATCACCGCCCGACGCCCTTTGACGACAAGGGCGAGCCCTTTGCCCTGGCGATCGCCGGCACGCTCAGCCTGGAAACCCTGCTCGGCGCCATGCTCGGCCTCGTCCATGATGACGAGCTGAGCCTGCTGGACGCGCTGCGGGTCCTGACCAGCGGCCCCGCCGATCTGCTCGGCCTGCCCCAGGGGCGGGTTGCGGTCGGTGCGCCGGCGGATCTCATCCTCATTGATGGCGACAAGCCCTGGGTCTGTCAGCCCGACGGCTTTGCCTCGGCGCGCGGCAATTCAGCCTGGTCCGGGCGCCGCTTCCAGGGACGGGTCTTGCAAACCATCGTCGCCGGAGACACACTCTACAACCCTTAGGTGCAAACATGATGACCCATGTCCTGATCGCGCTCGCGGCCGTCGGCGGCTATCTTTTCGGTTCCATTCCCTTCGGACTGGTGCTGACGCGCATGGCCGGGCTCGGCGATATTCGAGCCATCGGATCGGGCAATATCGGCGCCACCAATGTCCTGCGCACCGGCCGCAAGGATCTCGCCGCTCTCACCCTCATTCTCGACGCCGGCAAGGCCGGTATTGCAGCTGCTGTTTTCGGTCTCGCCTTCGGGACGACGGAAGGCCTGGTCGCGGGCGGTTTTGCCTTTGCCGGACATTGCTTCCCGGTCTGGCTCGGATTCAAGGGTGGCAAGGGTGTCGCGACCTTTGTCGGCACCATGCTGGTCGTCTTCTGGCCGGTCGGCCTTACCGTGATCGGGACCTGGCTGATCATGGCCGCCATCTTCCGGATTTCCTCGCTTGCGGCGCTGGCCGCGGCGCTCGCCGCGCCCTTCGCTGCCTTCGCCTGGGGACGGCCGGATGTCGCCGTCATGGCCGGTATTCTCACCGCACTGATCTACTGGCTGCACCGCGCCAATATCCAGCGCCTGCTGAAGGGCGAGGAGCCGCGTATTGGCGGCAAGAAAGGCAAGGCTGACGCCGCCACCGACAATCCGGACACGCCCGAGACATGACGGATGCGGGGCCCGGCCACACCGAAAGGGTGATGTGGCTGCGCCTCGCGCGCACAAGAGGTCTGGGCGCCATCGGCTTTGGCCGCGCCATTGCGCGCTATGGCAATGCCGAGGCCGCGCTGGAGGACCTGCCACGCCGGGCACGTGAAGCCGGTCGGCGGTCGCTGGACATCCCGTCTGTCGACCGGATCGAGGGCGAGCTCGCCCAGATCGAGCGGGCCGGCGCGCGCCTGATTACCGGTCTGGATGACGAATTCCCGCCCCTGCTGGCCGCCATACCCGCTCCGCCGCCCGCCATTATTGTTCGCGGCGACACGACCCTGCTCACCCGGCCCGCCTGCGCCATGGTCGGCGCGCGCAATGCCTCTGCCGTCGGCTTGCGCTTTGCCCGGGAACTGGCCAGCGGGCTGGGGCGCGAGGGCGTTGTTGTCGTGTCCGGCCTGGCGCGCGGCATCGACGGCGCCGCCCATGCCGGCGCTATCGAGCGCGGCACAATCGCCGTGCTCGCAGGCGGGATCGACCACATCTATCCACCAGACCATGCCGAGCTCCATCACCGCATTGGCGAGACCGGTCTGCTGGTGTCTGAAATGCCCCTTGGGCGGACACCGACGGCCCGCGACTTTCCACGCCGCAACCGGCTCATCTCCGGCCTCGCCCTGGGCAGCCTTGTCGTGGAAGCCGCGCTACGCTCGGGCTCCCTGATCACCGCACGCTATGCCGGTGAACAGGGCCGCGAAGTGATGGCCGTACCCGGCTCCCCGCTTGACCCGCGGGCCCGCGGGTCCAACCAGCTCTTGCGAGATGGCGCCCATCTCATTGAAAGCGTGGAAGACGTTCTGGCCATCCTCGCAGCCGCGCGCCCACCGATGGCAGCCCGGCAAGCGCTGGAAGAAGGCTCGGCACCGAGCGAGCTCGACCTGTTTGCGGGCGAGGACGACGATGATAGCCCGGAACCCGTGGCGGACGCGTTCCGGCAAAAATCACCGCTGGACCAAATCAGAGGCTTGCTCTCCCCGGCGCCGGTATCGGGTGACGAGCTCGCGCGGGCAGCGAAGCTTCCCGTCGGCACCGTGCAGGCACTCCTGATGGAAATGGAAATGAGTGGCGAAATCGCCAGCCTGCCGGGCGGTCTGGTTCAGCGCCGACGCCAAAGCTGATTAAGGCGGACAGCTTCCATTTCGACATAATTGGCGGCGAGCTCGATCAAGCAGGCGCTTTGACCATAGCCGTGGTGGAACGCGTCTTCGGACAAGCGGCGCAGCTTGCTGGCCAGGTGATCGGCTGTACCATCCAAGGGCTGCACTCCCGGCAAGGGATTCCCGAACAGGTCATGGCCAGGCTTTATCCGGCGCGCCATTTCACCCTCCAACGTCAAGCCGACGGTAGAACAGGCAATCCCCAAATACAACCTTGAGTATAAACTCGACTTTACTCGCCCAAATCCGACAGTAGTCGGTCGCGCGCCTCCTGCACCTGGCGGGCGAGCGCGGGTGAGCCCTCACCTGTATCCGGATGTACTTTCTTCATGAGTCGACGGTGCGCCGCACGAATGGTGTTCGCATCGGCATTCTCATCCACACCGAGAATTTCGCGGGCCTCGGCCAGGCTCATGCCGCTCCGTGTCGGTGCCCCGCCGCGTCCTGCCTGATCACCACGATTGGAACCAGCCCGCTGGGCGCCGCCAGGGCGCAGCGCCTCCCCCAACATGCCGAGCCCGAATACACCGAGCGGCCCACCAAGAATGACCGCGCCCCGAAGACTGATCACGACACCGGCCAGCAAAGCTCCGCCGCCCAAAAGAATGCGCACCATTTTCGCGGCACGGGCCGTCTTTTGCCGCGCAAACCACCACGCCGCTCCCAAAAGGGCCAGCAGGGCAATCGAACCGAGCGCAAACGGGGCCATCAGAAAGGAATGGTTTCGCCCTGAAGACCGGGCAGTTTGAGGATGATCAGCAAATCGCGCAATTCCTGCCGGGCAGCGACATGGCTCATGGTGAAGGTCACAGTCGAGCCGCTTTCAGTGAGGTCAAGCAGAGTCAGCCCGACCGGAAAGAGTTCGCGATAAATAACGCGCTCGGCAAAGCCCGGGGCCAGACGGAAACCGATCCGCTGGGACAGCATTTTCAGCCCTTCACCGACGCGGCGCTTGTTGCGGGCATCCAGCATGGAGATGCGATTGCGCATGACGACCCAGTCGATCGAGCGCTTCTCCAGCTGGGCCTTGCGCTTGCGGCACTCCCACAGCATTTCCGAATAAACGCTCGGCTTGCCGACCTCGAAACTCTCCGGATCAATCTCTGCGAGCAGGTCGAAATCCACAAAGCTGTCATTGACCGGGGTGATCACCGTGTCGGCGCTGGAGTGCGCCAGGCGGGAATAGAGCGTATCGGCGCCAGGGGCGTCGATGACGATGAAGTCGCAGCTGGTTTTCAGGCGCGAGAGCGCCTCGGAGAAGCGCTCGGTCTCCTCCTCCTCGACCAGATCGAGATCGCGGTGCGCGCTCGGCGCGAGCACTTCCTCGGTCGGCCGCGGCAAAGACAGGCCATGTCGCTCGCACCAGCGCTGGCGATTGGCGAGATAGCGCCCGAAGCTGCGCTGGCGCAGATCAAGGTCAATCGCGCCGACGGATTTGCCCATGCGCAGAAGCGCGACCGCAAGATGCATGGCCACCGTCGATTTGCCGGCGCCACCCTTCTCATTGCCGACCACGATGATGTGCGCCGCACGGACACCCTCGCGGATGCGCCCAAGCGGTCTGGCAGGCAAACGGAAACCGGTCTGATTTGTCATCTTGCCCCAAATCTAGACCACGCTTGTGGCGCGCAAAATCCCCGCGCGCAGGCCATGATGCTATTGCCCCGTAGTCGAGGCCATATCCGCCATGCGCCGCCCGGAGAAGTCAACCACCGCACAGTAGGCACCGCTCGCCTGCAATCGCTGGCAGATCGCCCTCGCCTCGCCCGCCGTATCGAACGGACCCGCTTTCAGTCGCAGGAATTGGCCCTGGCCGACAATCTCTGCTTCGCTGAGACGTGCATTCAGCGAGCCGAGAATATCCGGGTGCAGGGCCTGCAATTCTGTCCAGCCGCGCCGAGCAGTCTCGACGCGCCGGTAGGAGGCCAGGTGGACAGCATGGTGCAGGCTGGGCGCATCGATCATGTCCGCTGGCGGTGGCAATTCGGCCCCCACCTCGTTCCCCGAAAGGGGAAGGTCCGGCGTTTCGCCCGGCGCGTTAAGAGCCATGATCGCATTCGCGAGCGCCTGCAATTCCGGCTGGACCCGTTCCAGCGCATCCGGGTCAAAGCGCGCCAAGTGTGCCAATTCCCGTGACATGGCATCGGCGAGCTGGGCATTGCGAGTCGGCGCGGCCGCAACCTCCGGCTCATCCGACATCGACGAGCGAGCCGGGTCTGCAGTAGAGGCGCAGCCCGCGAGGGCCAGAGCAGCGAGAAAAACTGTCAGTCGTTTCATGTCATTACCGTAGCCGGAATCGGATCGCTTGCCTGTATCATCGCTTATGATTATCCCCAAGCGACCCGTTTTGTGGACCCCTTCATGATCACGCAGCAAATTCCCCATGCCACCACAGTATCCGCCCTGCGCGCACGCGTGCGCAGTTGGCGTGATGATCGCCTCACCGTGGGCTTGGTCCCCACGATGGGCGCGCTGCATGACGGTCATTTGTCGCTGGTCCGCCTGGCCCGGGCCCAGTGTGACCGCGTTGTGACCAGCATTTTCGTCAATCCCAAGCAGTTTGCGCCGGGTGAGGACCTCGATGCCTATCCCCGCACCCTCATGGAAGACGCGGAAAAACTGACTGATGCCAAGTGTGACCTGATCTACCTGCCCACGCCCGACATCATGTATCCGACCGGCTTTTCCGCCACAGTCGCCCTCAAAGGACCAGCCTTGGGCCTGGAAAGCGATATTCGACCGCATTTCTTCGACGGTGTTGCCACCGTCGTGGCCAAGCTTTTCAATCAGGTCCGTCCGGACATGGCCTTCTTCGGCGAGAAGGATTATCAGCAATTGCTGGTGATCCGGCAATTGGTGAAGGATCTGGACTTCCCGATCGAGATCCTGGCCGGCGCCACCGGCCGCGACAAGGACGGTCTCGCCCTGTCCTCACGCAATGCCTATCTCAACGCCGATGAACGGGCCCGGGCCGGGCAACTCAATGTCATCCTCAAGGACCTCGCGACATCCCTACAAGGCGGAACGGATCGCAAGACCGCCGAGGCCACGGCGATCAAAGCCTGCCAGAACGCGTTCGACAGCGTCGACTATATCGAGGCGCGTTGCGCCAACACGCTGGCCGTACTGGGCGATGGGCCGATCGCCGCACCAACGCGCGTGCTCGCCGCGGTCAGGCTGGGTTCAACACGCCTGATCGATAACATGGCGGCCAATCCACCTTCGTGATGCCGGAATCCCGGCTAAGCTGCGCCAGAGATTCGTCCGGGAGACCTGCATGTTTGTTCGAAGCCTCGCTGCCCTCGCCCTGTGGATCAGCTTGCCGGTTGCGGCCTGCGCGCAGGCGCCGGACATCATTCGCCCGGAAGTCGTCGCGACCTATCCGCACGACACCAACGCCTTTACCCAGGGCCTGTTCATTCATGATGGACAGCTTTTCGAAAGCACCGGACAGGTCGGGCAATCCAGCCTGCGGCGGGTGGCTCTGGAGACCGGCCGTGTCGAGCAGAGCGTCGCCATTGCTCCACCGATTTTCGGCGAAGGCTCGGCCCGTATCGGCGATGAAATCTTCATGCTCAGCTGGGTCTCGGAACGCGGTTTCGTCTTCGATGCGGAGACGTTTGAGCAGGTCGACAGCTTCACCTATCCCGGCGAGGGTTGGGGCCTGACCTATGATGGCAATCATCTCATCCTGTCTGACGGCACCCCGGAGCTGCGCTTCCTCGACCCGGAAACGATGACGCTGTCGCATTCCATCAATGTCACGCTCAATGGGCGCGCGGTGCGACGCCTGAACGAGCTGGAATGGGTCGACGGCATGATCTGGGCGAATATCTGGGAGACGCGGTCCATTGTCCGGATTGATCCAGAGACAGGTATTGTTGATGCCATGATCGATCTCAGCGCCCTTGTCCCACCATCCGTGGCCGGGCGCCGGGACGCGGTTGCCAACGGGATTGCCTGGAATGCGGCGACGGGACAGATCTACGTGACCGGGAAGCTCTGGCCGATTCTGTATGAGATTCGCCTGCCGGACAGCGACCCAGATTAAGGCGCTCGACCTGCATGGAAATCCTGTACGCCAGAATTTCAGCCAATCGTCCCTTATATTGGCTTGCGCTTGGGCTGACAGCCTTGCTCGTTGTCTATATGGGCGTCTGGCTCAATGCCGTCATAATTGTGCTCGCCACTGACCGGCCAAGCGGATTTTTCGGCATCAATTTGCGCGAAGTCCTGCGCCACACGACGCGGTTGGACCTGGCGTTATTCTTCGGCGTAGCCACCACTTTCTTCGCAACCCTCATCCTGCTCGGTTGGCGGCGCGCCGCGAGCGCTGTAACGCTCGGTGCAGGCATTTTGCTGCACTTGGCGCTGTGGTTCCGGCTGACCATGAACCCGATCTATGATGCGTCCGTTGGAATGCTCGTCATCGCCTTTGAGGTCATCATTCTGTTGATGATCCTGCGGCTCCGCCAGATCGCGGCGTCGCACTAGCGCTTTCCTTCACCAGGCACCCAACTCCAGCAGTTTGGCCCGCAGCTCGCCGGGCAGCTCCTCCCCGCCCTCGCCGCTCCCGCCCAGATCGCGCGGGGCGTCCTCCGGCTTGAGATAGCGCCAGCCCTGGAAAGGACGGCGCGGCGCAGCCGATGTGCGGATGATGTCCGGTGACATGATGATGGCACAACGCTTGATACCGTCACCGCCGGTCACCGGTTCCAGAGCGATGATTTCGGACCGGCACTGGATCGCGCCCGACATGACCCAATACAGGGATCCGCCGGCTTCGACCTCATCCTTGCGGGTCGGGAACATGCGCGTGACATGCATCGCCACTTCCGGCTCGCCCGCCGCCCGGCGCGCTGCCATTTCGCGGTCGCGATGGGCTTCGAGCTCCTCAACCGAGGAAACGCCGACACAGAGTTTGACGATGTGAACAACCATGGTTCGGAGTTAGGCCGACTCAGGCCGGGGGTCAAAGCGCCAGCGGCGTTCCGGTTTGTCTGGACACGCCCGGCAGCGCTCCGTAAAGGAGTTGCATGGTGCCATCAAATCGATCTTTGCAGACCTATGCACGCCCCGCCTTTGCGGTCATTTGCATACTCCTGCTGATCGCGCCGCTCTTCTTCATCAGCCAGATCATGCTGGATGTGCTGGGACGACCGGAGCTGAGCGCCTTTGGTGTCGAAGGCCAGAACATCCTAACACACACGCCACTCTTCTCGCTGGTCGCACCCTATCTGCGTGTGCCCCTCATCGCTCTGACGCTGATCCTGCTCCTGCGTCGCTCGGACTGGACGGCCATCACCTTCCTGCTCGCAACGCTGATCCACCTGACAAGCTGGATCATCATTCTCGGCAACGCCTATTTCACGCTTCCGACCGGCTATCTCACCCTCGCTCTGGAAGCGGTCGGAATCTATCTGCTCGTCCGATATCCGGAACTGCGCGGGCCGCGCGCCGAAGCGGCGGCCCGGGACAAAGTGCGCGCGGTCAGCGGGCGCTGACAGCCTCGCCCAGAAACTCAATTTCGCTGAAAGCGAGTTCGAAACTCTGGTCGAAGGCTTGAAACGCGGCCGACCCGGAAATGGTCTGACTGAGACGGGTAAGCACTGGCGCCGGCACGCCGTCAACGCGCTGATAGGCCTGGATCATCTCGAAGGCCTGTAACCGAACCGCGAAATGCGGCTTGAAACTCTCCGGTGCCCAGAGCCTCAGCTCGCGCACTTCCGCTGGCGTCCCGCCGATCGTCAAACGACCACGCAAATGCCCGGCGACATCCATGTCATCATCGCCGAGATCAGGCTCGAACTCGAAGACCCAGCCGGAGCCGGTTTCCTCCTGCAGACGCAGGCTGTCCGGCGCGATATCCGCTTCGGCAAATGAGAAGAAGAGCCCGTTGGACACGTCGTCATCCGCCGCATCATCCTCATCATTCCCGTCCTCGGAAAAGCCCTGCCACAAGCCCGCCTGCATATCACTCAGCTCCACTTCGGGCGGCGAGACAAGTTGCCAGCGTTCTCCCTCGGCAAGACTGCCGTCAAAACGGCCGACCAGTTCACCATCGGCGTTGGTGACGCGGAGCGTGAAACGCCAATCTTCCTCGCGGGCGGCAAGCTCGCTATTGGCAAAGGCCTCGGCAAGGACGGGATGGAGCGTCTCCTGGGCATGCGCCGGCGCAAGCGCCAGACCGGCTGTGAGACAGACGGCGCTGGTGGCCGCTCGGACAGATGGAAATTTCATGATGTGTTCCAGACAGGTTGGATGTTTCAACAATCAACCCCCACTGAGATCTCTGCCACAAATACAAAAGCGAGGGGACCGGAAATCCCCTCGCCTTACAACATTGTCATATCGACCAAGCCCGTTCGCTTCAGGCGGTTGCCTCCCGATTGACGAAGCCTTCCGGCGCGTTGGGATCAATGTCGAAGGTCTGTTCAGATTTCGGCATGGGCCGTGACGCCTCTCCGAACAGCTTGATCTTGAGCTTGACGGTATAGGTCAGCATACGCTTCATCAGCGCGCCCAACCCGTCAGTGCGAGTCTCGGTCGGCACGTAACCGAACTGACGCCGCAGCACGCCATTGGCGTAGAGAATGGAGTTCTGCAGGCGCGATTGCGGCGTCGAGATTTCAAACGGGACCGAGACATTGACGCCCGATTGGTTCTCGATCCGGTGCGGACCATGCAGCGGCCAGTTGGCGGCCATGCCGGGATGCAGATCGACCGTGAAGGCATCCTTGTCCCAGGCCGGGTCGAACGGAATGTCTTCGGTCTTGTCGTGATGCAGGACCGCCTCGACATCATCCGTGTTGAGATAGGGCTGGGTGGCCGGATAGGTACGGAAACGCTTCACGCCGCGCATGTGCCACAGCATGGTCTCGGAGACATCGGAATGCAGGAAGACCTGCGCGGTCGGCGAGGAAATCAGGATTCCGGCCTCGGCGTTCAACGGGCGAAATGACGGGTCCGCCTGTTTCATGTCGGCCAGCATGGCGTCATAGATCGGGCGGTATTCCGGATCCTGGTCCATGGCATGTCGCAGATTGATCCACAGCTTGCCCTTGCGGACCGCCTCGATCAGCTCCAGCCCGCTCAGCGCACCGGGATCGCCGGCCCGCCAGCTGTCATGGTCGGTCGCGTCATCACCCATGGTGCAGAAATCGATCATGTCACGCGGGTGACGCTCGATCAGTGCGGCCAGGGCCACATCGGAAAAGGCGTGATGTTCGTGATAGTTGTGACGCACCGTCAGCGGCTGATGGCGAAACTTCTGTTTCGCTTCGTCCGACCAAGTCGACCTGAATTGATCCATATAGGTGTCACGCATTGAACCATCTCCCGTGATGTCCCCCGTGAAGGAGCAAGAGATGTGCCGGTTTCGCGTGTGGGGGGAGTGGGCGTGAGCGCGCCTGGCCTTCAGGCTGCCACCCCCTCCTCCAGCGCCTCGAGCGCAACCAGGATATCGCCTTCGGCCACCTGACCGCCCGTCTCGACCGTCAGCTCGCCGATCACGCCATCCCGCGGCGCGGCCAGGGCGTGTTCCATCTTCATGGCCTCGAGCACGACCAAGGCCTGGCCCTTGGTGACACTGTCACCGGCCTTCACATTGACCGCCAGGACCTTGCCGGGCATGGGCGCCTTGACCACATCGCCGGCTTCCAGCGCATCGGCAGCGGCTTCGGGATTTTCGAACGCGAAGACCGTCGCACGACCACGACACGCAACAAGGACCCCGCCTTCGACAGGCTCGCAGACAGCGTGGAGATCAAGCCCGTTGGCGCGTGCGCCAAAGCTGTAGCCGCGGTCATGGCTTTCAATTGCCAGATCGGTGAGCCGCGTCGTCTCGGTTCCGACAGTAACTTCCATCGCATGGCCGGCCCGTTGCAGCACAACGGTCACGATCTCGCCGCCAACCTCGAAACGATAGCGCAGACGCGGTTCCGAATTGAGCCGCCAGCCATCGGCCGCCTCGAATGGGTCCAGGGCGCCCGCCAGGACCGGGCGCAGATCGAGCGCGCCGAGCAGGGCAAAGGCCGCGTCCACAGGGCGCACGAGCGCGGGAATGAGATCGTCAAGATGGGTCTCGATGAAGCCGGTCGACAGGCGCGCCGCGAGAAATTCCTCGTGCACCGCGGCGCGGCGCAGGAAAGCCGCATTGGTGCGCACCGGATAGACCACCAGCTCGTCGATCATCTCGGCCAGGATATGCGCGGACTCGCTGCGCGTTTCGCCATGGGCGATCAGCTTGGCGATCATCGGGTCATAGTGGAGCGAAACCTCGCCGCCCTCTTCAACACCGGTATCGATGCGGCGGCCGGGACCGGCCTGCGGGAATTCAAGGCGTTCCAGCGGACCGGTCGATGGCAGGAAGCCGGCCACCGGATCCTCGGCGTAGAGACGCGCTTCCATGGCGTGGCCGGACAGTCGGATGCCGTCCTGCTCGGGCACGGAGCCGCCCGCAGCGACTTTCAGCTGCAGCTCGACCAGATCCAGGCCGGTGACCATTTCGGTGACCGGGTGCTCGACCTGGAGACGGGTATTCATCTCCATGAAGAAGAAGCCGTCCTCGCGCAGCGCGCCGGATCCGTCGACGATGAACTCCACCGTTCCGGCACCGACATAGTCGACGGCCTTGGCGGCATTGATGGCGGCCGAACACATGGCCTGACGCACATTCGGGGTCATGCCCGGCGCCGGTGCTTCCTCAATCACTTTCTGATGGCGGCGCTGCAGCGAGCAATCGCGCTCATAAAGATGGATCACACGGCCCCGGCTATCGCCAAAGACCTGGACTTCGATATGGCGCGGATTGGTGATGAATTTCTCGATCAGGACACGGTCATCGCCAAAGCTTTTGGAGCTTTCGCGTTTACAGCTGTCCAGAGCCGCGGCAAAATCGGCGGCCGCATCGACCTTGCGCATGCCCTTGCCGCCACCGCCGGCGACGGCCTTGATCAGAACCGGATAGCCAATCCGGCCCGCTTCCGCGGCGAGATGATCCGGATCCTGGTTTTCGCCGTGATAGCCCGGGGTCACCGGCACGCCGGCCTTTTCCATCAGCGCCTTGGCCTGATCCTTCAAACCCATGGCGCGGATGGCCTCGGGGGACGGACCGACAAAGATGATGTCATTCCGGGCGCAGGCCTCGGCGAAAGCGGCGTTTTCGGACAGGAAGCCATAGCCGGGATGGATCGCATCGGCACCGGTGACAATGGCCGCTTCGATGATCTTGTCGCCCAGAAGATAGCTCTCGGACGCCGGCGCCGGTCCCAGCAAGATCGATTCGTCCGCCTCGCGCACATGCGGCGCGTTGGCATCGGCTTCGGAATAAACGGCGACCGTGCGGATACCCATGCGCTTGGCGGTGCGCATCACCCGGCGGGCAATCTCGCCACGATTGGCGATCAGGAGCGTCTTGATCATGAGCCTGTCATCCCAATGGTCAGTTATGTGGTCAGTTTTCGGTCAGTCCGCGATCCGTGACGGATCCTTGCGCCGGTATTGCACAGCCGCCACCAGCACGAAACTGATGATCATCAGAAGATACCATGAGCCGAGCTTGGCCAGCGAGACCATGTGCCAGCTCACCTCCTGTCCCGGATAGGACCAGGCGCGGGCGAAGGTGCCCAGATTCTCGGCAAACCAGATGAAGAGCGCGACCAGCAGAAAGCCGATCACCAGCGGCATCGGGCGATGGGCCTCGTCGGGACGGAACCAGACCACGCAACGGCCATAGATAACAACCGTCACGATGAAGAGAAGAATGCGGATATCCGGCCCGTAGTGATGCGTGAAAAAATTGGTATAAACCGCTGTCGCCAAAGAGAATTGCAGCCATAAATTCGGGAATCGATCGAATCGGAATTCGAAGATGCGCCAGACCCGCGCGAGATAGGATCCGACCGCCGCATACATGAAGCCGGAGAAGAGCGGCACGCCGGCAATCCGCAGGAAGCTCTCTTCCGGATAGACCCAGCTGCCCGCATAGGTTTTGAAGATTTCCATCACCGTGCCGACGACATGGAAGATGGCGATGACTTTCGCCTCCTCCAGCGTTTCCAGCCGGGTGACCAGCAAGGCGATTTGAAGGCCAAGCGCCGCCAGGGTGATGAAATCATAGCGCGGCAGCGCGCTCTCGGCCGGATACCAGAGAAAGGTCGCCAATAGCAGGGCCAGCATGAGGCCGCCGAACAAGCAGGCCCAAGCCTGCTTGATGCCAAAACTGACGAACTCGAAGACCCCCAGCGTCCAGGGTCCACGCACAAACCAGGCCCGCAACGCCGCGCGGCGTGCGTGCAGGAAGGCGCGCGGGTCGCGGAGGGCGCCCAGCGCGCTCTACTCCGCCCAGACCGGCTTGCGGCGCTCCAGGAAAGCGCTGAGCCCTTCCTTGCCTTCCTCGGAGGCTCGTCGTTTCGCGATGGCCTTGGCGGTGTGCACGGCGAGACCGTGATTGATCTCCTGGCCCGTCACGTCATCCACAAGCTTCTTGGCGTCGGCGACCGCGCCTGGCGCGGCCGAGAAGGCCAGCTTGGCGAGATGTTCTTCCATCAACGCCATCTCGTCCTCATTCTCGACGACATATTGGGCAAGCCCGATCTGGTGCGCGAATGTGCCGTCAAACCCTTCACCCGAAGCGAACAGGGCGCGGGCCCAGCGCGGCCCGATGGCGCGGATGACGAAAGGTGAGATGGTCGCAGGGGTCAGGCCCAGGCGCACTTCGGAGAAGCGGATCTTGGCGTCCTTCATGACAATGCCGACATCGCAGGCCGCCAGCAGGCCGGCCCCGCCGCCCATCGCCGCGCCCTGGACCAGCGCGACCGTCATCTGCGGCAGGTCGTAGAGGCGCTTGAGCATGGTGGCGAGCGCCATCGCATCCTCTTCATTGTCGGCCTCGGTGTAGTGCGCCGCCGCTTTCATCCAGTCGAGATCGGCGCCGGCAGAGAAACTGCCGCCATTGCCACGCAGGAAGACAATACGGACCTCGTCGCCATTGGCGCGCAAGGTCTCGAACGTGTCGGAAAGTTGGGCGATCACTTCGGCGTTGAAAGCGTTGTGCTTGTCGGGCCGGTTCAGCGTGACCACAGCCACGCCGGCCGGGCTGACATCGAGCAGGACGGGGGCGTCGGACATGGGCAGCTCCACAAGCAAGCGGGTCAGGAATTCAATCCCCTAGGCTTAATCCGGTGGCGCGACCGCAACAAGCGGTCACATCACCGCAGCGGCGCGATCACCGTACACGACCCCCAAAGAAAAACGGGCCGTCGGCTTCCCGACAGCCCGTTCTTGCCCCCAGCCCGGCACCGCCCCTACGGCACCGGAAGATCACGCGGTCAGTCGCCGCGGAAGATCAGGCCCTTGATGATCGACAGCACGATGATGGCCAGAAAATAGCCGATCGCCAACGCGCCGAGATAGAGCAGGTACGGCATTTGCGTGAATTGCTGTCCGAAGGCAGCAATGTCGAAATCGCCTGCGCCGCCGCCGCGAACCATCGGCATCACCACATCAACAATGACGTGGATGATCACACCGACCACGGTAAAGATCAGGATGGCCCCGAACTCCCGCATGAGGAGCGCAAGCACCAGGGCGATCACGCCCAGCTGGATACCAAGCGGCATCCAATTCACCACCGTCCCGTCGCCGGCATACGCGACAAGTCCCGGCATGAAAAAGTCTATGGCAGGCTGGATATAGCCCATGATCTGATCAAGAAATTCCATTACGCGGTCCCCTTCCGCCAACAAACGCTGTGCTCACCTTACCCCAAGACAAGAGCGCGGTGTTAACGTTCTAGTGAAACTTTCATCTTGGAAAGCGAGTTCTCCTGACAGGCGAGTTTTGTTAACGCTTTGTGACAACCCGTTTGATCGCGAAAAGAATTCCGATCACCACAAGATAGCCGACGAAAAGCACGCCCACCTCGCGCCAGAAATGCGCTTCCAGCAGCGGCGGCAGATGAAATCCGCCGACGCCGGCGATGACGGGAGCAAGGCTTTCCAACACGATATGAGCAATGACGGCGCCGCCAGCCACAATCGGCAAGCGCGCCCATTTCGACAGGATGAGCGTGGAGACGGCCGCGACCAGAAGCCCGAGCACCGCATTGACCTCGGCAAAGCCTTCACGGGCATAGCCCAGGAATTGTTCCAGAAACTCCGGCACTTGGACCTGCCCCCCCGACAGTCAATCAACAGATCACAAGGTTAACATGATCAGGTCAGATGTCACGCAAACCGTGTTTCCGTGGCGGGCAGGTCAGTGCCAGCACGCGCGACGGCTCAACGCGCCTGGCGCCCCATTCGCCCGACCCGATCCAGCATGGCTTGGCGCCCGGCCGGCCCGCAAGCCCCGATGCCGCCGAGAATGGTATGGCGAACCGGGCTGAAGCCGGACATGGGGAAAATTCCGGACTCCAGGCCCTTCAGGCTGTGGGCACCGAAAAGGAGCCGGTAGGCGAAACCCGGCATGCCCATGGTGACAATGATGCGGACCGATTTGCCGCGCAGCCGCCGCACCGGCCATTTGCTGCTGTCGCCGCCAGTGTCGAGCAGAAAGCCCGCGCGGCCGATCTGCTCCAGGAACGCCTTCAGCCGAGCCGGAATCGTCCCCAGCCAAAGGGGGTAGGCAAGCACGAGATGATCCGCCGCGAGAATTGCCGCCTGAGCCGCAATGATCGCCGCGGCGGGCGGCGTTGCGAATTCAGCCTCGCTCGACAGTATTTCGATCGGCAGGCCCGCGATATCAATCCGCGACACGTCATGCCCCGCGGCCATCGCGCCCTGCGCATAGGCCTCGCAGAGCGCTGCGACAAAGCGTTCCGGCGCGCCGTCGGGATGCCCATTGATGATGCAGACTGATTTTGCCATGACCACACTCCAATTGTGGTTTAGCGCATCCTGGCCTGCTCGGCACCGTGACGGCAGGTCACAGGCGCAATCCGGTCTTTGGGCTACATCCGGAAAATGCCGAACCTGGTCTTCTCGATCGGCGCGTTCAGTGCGGCGGACAGCGACAGGCCCAGCACGCGGCGCGTGTCAGAAGGCGCGATAATCCCGTCATCCCACAGGCGGGCGGTCGAGAAATAGGGATTGCCCTCCGCCTCATAGGCATCACGCACGGGCGCCTTGAAGGCGGCCTCATCCTCAAGCGACCATTCCTCGCCGCGCGCTTCCATGCCGTCGCGCTTGACCGTGGCCAGGACGGCGGCGGCCTGTTCGCCGCCCATGACGGAGATACGGGCATTGGGCCACATGAAGAGGAAGCGCGGGGAGTAGGCGCGGCCGCACATGCCGTAATTACCGGCGCCATAGGAGCCGCCGATGATCACGGTGAATTTCGGCCCGCGATAGGTCGACACGGCAGTGACCAGCTTGGCGCCATCCTTGGCGATGCCGCCCGCCTCGTATTTCGAGCCGACCATGAAGCCGGTGATGTTCTGCAGGAAGACCAGCGGGATACCGCGCTGGGCACAGAGCTCGATGAAGTGTGCGCCCTTCTGGGCACTCTCGGAGAAGAGGATGCCATTATTGGCAATGATGCCGACCGGCATGCCGTAGAGCCGGGCAAAACCGGTGACCAGCGTTTCGCCATAGAGTTTCTTGAACTCGTCGAATTCCGAACCATCCACCAGGCGGGCGATGACTTCGCGGACATCATAGGGCGCGCGAATATCGGCAGGCACGACGCCATCCAGCTCCGACGTATCATAAGCCGGCTCGCGCGGGTCCGCGAGATCGAGATCAATCTGTTTGACCGTATTGAGCGTGCCGACGATCCGCCGCGCCGTGTGCAGGGCGTGCTCGTCATTGGCGGCGTAATGATCGGCCACGCCGGAGACGCGGGCATGGACATCGGCCCCGCCCAGATCCTCGGCCGAGATCACCTCGCCGGTGGCCGCTTTCACCAGCGGCGGACCAGCCAGGAAGATCGTGCCCTGCTTGCGCACGATGACCGTCTCGTCCGACATGGCGGGTACATAGGCGCCGCCCGCCGTGCATGAGCCCATCACCACGGCAATCTGGGGAATGCCCTCGGCCGACATATTGGCCTGATTGTAGAAGATGCGCCCGAAATGGTCGCGATCAGGGAAGACCTCGGCCTGGTGCGGCAGGTTGGCGCCACCGCTATCGACCAGATAAACGCAGGGCAGACGGTTCTGCATGGCGATTTCCTGGGCCCGAAGATGCTTCTTTACGGTCATCGGGTAATAAGCGCCGCCCTTGATGGTGGGGTCATTACAGACCACCATGACTTCGCGCCCGGAGACACGGCCAATGCCGGCAATCATACCGGCGCCGTGGACATTGCCCTCATACATGCCGTTCGCCGCAAGAGCGCCGATCTCGAGGAAGGGCGAACCCGGATCGAGGAGACGTTCGACACGATCCCGCGGCAAGAGCTTGCCCCGCGACAAATGCTTCTCGCGCGAGCGCTCCGAGCCGCCGACCGCCGCAGCTGCCGTGCGGACCTGCAGGTCCGCCACCAGGCCTTCCATGGCTGCCGCATTCTCCTGGAAGCTGGCAGACTGGGTATCGAGCGCGGAAACAATCTTGGTCATGGAGGCCCCGAAAACTGCAATCGTGCTGGCTGATTAACCCGCACACCGCGTTGAACGCAAACAATCATGCATCCGAATCCAACACCTGTCGCATCCTGATGCCTGGAACTGACACTCAGGGGAGAAAATCATGCGCGCCATACTGACCGCCATCAGCCTCATTGCCGGACTCAGCCTGACCCCGCCTGGCCAGGCGCAGGACGCGGACGCGCCGCCGCGCGCCGAAGTCATGGTGCTGGGCACGTTCCATTTCAGCGGTGGCGGCCAGGACATGATCAATCCGGAAGTTGACGACTTCCTTGCCCCGGCGCGGCAGGCCGAGATCGCCGAAGTCCTGGATCGGCTGGAGGCCTTCGCTCCGACCCGGATCGCGGTCGAGTTGATGCCCGTGCATGAGGCGGACTTCAATGCGCGCTATGACGAATACCGGGCCGGCACGCGCGACCTTGGCGTGAATGAGCGCCAGCAGCTCGGCATGCGGCTCGCAGCCCGACTCGGACATGATCGGCTCTATGCGGTCGACGCCGAGGGCGGCATGGATTTCGAGGCCATGATGGCGGCGGCTTCAACCGCCGGACAATCGGCGCTCCTGGCCGAATGGCAAAGCTATATCGGTGAGGTCCAGGCCTATCTCGACGACATGGACTCGCTGGACCGGAGCATTCTCGACCGCATCATTTCGGAAAACTCCGAAGAGACGCGTGAGCTGCACAATCTCTATCTCATCCTGGCCCAGATGGGCGGCGCGGATGATCCGGCCGGCGCCCGCGAAATGACCCGCTGGTGGGGCCGCAACCTGCATATTTTCGCGAATATCGCCCGCATTGCGGAACCAGGCGAGCGTGTCCTCGTTATCTATGGGGCCGGTCACAAGGCCTTGCTGGACGCGTATCTCCAGGGCGCACCGAATATCACATGGGTGGAACCGCTTGATTATCTCGTGACGGATGCCGACGCTGCCACGGAATAGCCCGAAACGGGCCCGACTCTCCTTGGCAGTGAGGACGCAGCCGCGTATGGTTGCGATGTCGAACCGAAGGTCTGGATTCTTAATGAATCCCGTGCCGGGTTAAGATATGATTCAGTCCTCCCTCACAGGCTGATGGGGATCGGGGCCGGAATGCGCTACAGTGTTTCTGCTTCATGTGGGAGGTGCGCATGCGCGTACAAACAGTTGTCATTGCTGCGCTTTTTGCCGCAACAACGGGCCACACCTCGGCTCAGGCCGTCGATGATTCGGCGGCCTGGATTGCGGGAATCAGTGAGGCTGGCGAGGCCTCTGTCCTGCGCTGGCGGGTTAGCACTTCCAATGCCACGAGCGCCCCGGTCCTGATCGGAAGCGACCGGGCCGACCTGTCCGAAATCTCCGCTTTGGCTGGCCAAATTGACGTCCATCCTTTCGGTGACGAATTCTTTCTGTCGGCCGGAACCATCTCGCCGCGCGGCGACCGAGCCATCCCGGCCTGGATGCGCCAGGCGAATGCGCCGGCGTGGTCAGCCTTCCCCCATGCCGAGCTGTCCGAAGAGCTCACGCGCTCCAATCTGGATGCCCTCACCCGTTATTTCGGCGCCGGCATCACCGTGCGGACGATCAATGCGTGGAGCATCACGATGGAAGGCGGCGCCTATTTCCAGGATTCCGGTGAAGATCAGATGATCCTCTTCGATCCGGAGACCGGCGAGCACATGCCGCTTCTCGAGGACCTTGACCGCATCGATGCGGACGCCATTGGCGAAAGCCAATCGCGGACTGTTCGCCCGGTCGGCCACCTTGTCTTGCGTCGACGCTTCTGATCGGCAATCGCCAGGGAGAGCCGCGCGCGGTCCATCCCCCTTTCCCAAGCTCGCCGAGCAGCCCTAGACTGGACGACGATTCAAGTCGTCGGCGGACCCATGCCTCTCAACCTTTCCTTTCTGCCCTTTCTCAACCGGGTCGAGAAATCCGTGCTCGATGCCGTCGAGCACGAGGTCGAATGGTTCTGCCTGCCCGCGGGCAAACTCCTGTTTCGCGAAGGCGATGAGGCGGACGCCATCTACCTCGTGCGCTCGGGCGCCCTGGCCGCCTTCCGCAATGGCGCGCTCGGGCGATCAGACCTGATCGGCTACATCCGGGCGGGCGAGCCCGTCGGCGAGATGTCGATGCTGGACGAAACGCCACACCAGGCCAGCGTCTACGCCCTGCGTGACAGCGAGCTGGTGCGACTGCCGAAGGCCAGTTTCGAACGCCTGACCAACAAACATGCCAGTCTGATGCGGGAATTGTCGCGCATGATGTTGGCCCGGCTTCGTGGCCCGCGTCGGGCCGCGGGATCCGAGCCCAAGGTCTTCGCGCTGATCAGCACCTCGCCCACCATCGATATCGACTATCGGGCCAAGGAACTCGCCGCCACGCTGCAGGGCATGGGCGTGAGCTGCGGTATCGCCGATGAAAGCTGCGCCGACTGGAGCGGCCAGAAACTGGACGTGTTGGAGCAGGAACACGACATCGTCCTGCTCACAGCCCGCTTCTCCGATCCGGCCTGGGCCCGGCGCGCCATGGGTCGGGCGGACCGCATGTGGCTGTTTGCCCGCGCTGATGCACGACCGTCCACGCCGTTGCTGCCCGACGACCCGTCGCCGGCCATGCGACTGAAACTGCTCGACGTCGTCCTTTTGCATCCGGGCGGTGTCAGTGCGGCCTCACGTCCCCAGGACTGGGCCAATGCAGCGGACGCCGCCCGGGTCTTCCACTGGCGCCAGAACCAGCATGTGGCCGATACGGCGCGCCTTGCCCGAACCCTGGCCGGACGCTCGGTCGGCCTGGTGGTCTCCGGCGGCGGTGCCCGTGCCTATGCTCATATGGGCGCCATCCGGGCGCTGCGTGAAGCCGGCATGCCGTTTGATTTTGTCGGCGGCGCCTCGATGGGCGCGATCATTGCTGCGGGGATCGCGCTGGACTGGTCCGATGACGAGCTGGAACGACGCATCCGCAAGGCTTTCGTCGACAGCAACCCGCTCGATGACTGGACATTGCCCGTGGTCTCACTGGCCAAGGGCGAAAAGGTCGATGCGCGCCTGAAGGAACATTTCGGCGATGTCGAGATTGCCGAAATGGTGCGACCCTTCTTCTGCCTGTCCTCCAACCTCGCCAGCGGTCGGCCGCAAGTGCATCGCACTGGCTCATTACGACATGCCCTGCGGGCCTCTATCGCTATCCCGGGCCTGCTGCCGCCTGTCGTCGTTCACGGCCAGATCCTGGTCGACGGAGCGGTCTTCACGAACTTCCCGGCGCGTGAGATGCGCGCATTCCATCGCGGACCGGTGGTCGGCGTCGACGTCACCCGCGCCCAGGGTCTCAATCCGGCCGATTTTGAAAACCCGCCCGGATTCATCGAATGGGTGCGCAAGAACGGGCTGAAATCACCACCACCCATTGCCTCGCTGCTGATGCGCGCGGCGACGATCGGCGTGGCTGATCATCGCGATATCGGCCGCGAGGCCGCCGACTTGCTCATCCTGCCGGAAACCTCGATCGATATCCGCGAATGGGAAAAGTTCGAAGAAGTCCGCGATGCCGGCTATGACGCCGCGCAGGGCATGCTGGCCGGTATCGATGACGAAATGCGGGTCACGCTGGGCCTGAAGGCCGCGCCTCAGAACGGCGGATAGACACGGTCCCAATACATCAGCTCGATCGCGCGCTCGGCCGTCTTGCTGGTCAGGCAGCCCGCTCGCTCGAGCCCTTCCATCGACCCGCCCGCATAAAGACCTGACAGAAAGAGACAATCCTGGTCGCGATGCGCGATCCAGCTACGCTGGGCCTCACGCAGGTTGATGACGGCATCTTCCGGCAGGCTTTCGCGCAAATCCCGGTAGGCTTCATTGAGCCAGCGATCCCAGGCTTCATACTCCTCACCGGCGCACATCATCATGCCGGTCATGGTCTCGCCATTCTCCGACAGCGTCTCACAAGCCGCCCTGTACTCGCCGATACAGGCCCGACGCTCGACCGGGCCAGTCTCGCGATACAAGCAGGCGTCAATCGTGTCATAGGCCGACAGGCGATCCATGCCACCGGGCTGAGCGTCGACATTGTCGCTGGCGCAGGCAGCAAGCAGCGCCCCGGCGATCAGGGTGATTATGCCAGTTTTCATCAGATTGCCTCTCATCGAATCGGTTTTGGGTGCGTTATCGGTATTCCGGATTGGGATGGTCGAACCGGTCACCCTCATCCCAGGCGCGCCGCGAATTTCCTGTCGCCGGCAATCCGCCCGAGCGCTTCAGCAAAGCCGCCAAATGCACCAGATTCCAGCTCATGAAGGTCGTGTTGCGCTGGGTAAAATCATTCTGCGGTCCACCGGAGCCTTCGTCCAGATAGGATGGCCCCGGCCCTGCCTCACCAATCCAGCCCGCATCGGCCTGGGGCGGGATGGTGTAGCCCACATGCTGGAGCGCGTAGAGCACGCTCATGGCGACGTGTTTGATGCCGTCTTCATTGCCGGTCACCAGGCAGCCGCCCACCTTGCCGTAAAAGCCGTACTGACCTTTCTCATTCATGCCGCCGGACTGCGCATAGAGGCGTTCGATAAGGACGCGCGCCACCGAGCTTTCCTCTCCCAGCCAGATCGGTGTGCCGACCACCAGGATATCCGCGGTGTCGATCCGCGCCCAAAGTTCCGGCCAGTCATCGCTCGGCCAGCCATGCCTGGTCATGTCCGGATAGACACCATAGGCGACATCATGATCGACCAGGCGCATGAGATCGGTCGTGACGCCCTGCGCCTCCATGATGGCACGCGAAACAGCCATCAAGCCCTCGGTGTTGGAGGTCTCGGGCGAACGTTTGAGTGTGCAATTCACGAAAACGGCCGTGAGGTCGGCGTAACCAGCCATGAAAAAGGCTCCAGGCAGCAACTGCCCGGAGCCTAGCATGAATGGCGCGCTGACCAGGAGGCTAGTTCGTCTCGTCGAACAATTCCCGGCCGATCAGCCAGCGGCGAATCTCCGACGTACCCGCGCCGATCTCATAGAGCTTTGCGTCACGCAGGAGACGGCCCGTCGGGTATTCATTGATATAGCCATTGCCGCCCAGCAGCTGGATCGCGTCCAGCGCCATCTGGGTCGCGCCCTCGGCGGCATAAAGGATCGCGCCGGCGGCATCCTTGCGCGTGGTCTGGCCCCGGTCACAGGCCTGGGCCACGGCATAGACATAGGCGCGCGTCGCATTCATCCGCACATACATGTCCGCGAGCTTGCCCTGGACGAGCTGGAATTCGCCGATCGATTTTCCGAACTGCTTGCGCTCGCGAATATAGGGCATCACGACGTCCATGCAGGACTGCATGATGCCGACCGGGCCGGAGGCCAGGACGGCGCGCTCATAGTCGAGGCCGGACATCAGGATTTCGACGCCCTTGCCCTCATCACCCATCATGTTCTCGGCCGGCACTTCGCAATCCTCGAAGACCAGCTCACCGGTCTCGGACCCGCGCATGCCCAGCTTGTCGAGCTTTTGGGCGACCGAGAAGCCCTTCATGCCGCGCTCGATGATGAAGGCGGAAATGCCGCGCGAACCGGCGCTGCTATCGGTCTTGGCGTAGACAATCAGCGTATTGGCGGCCGGGGCATTGGTGATCCACATTTTCGAGCCATTGAGCACGAAATGATCACCCTTGCGTTCGGCCTTCAGCTTCATCGAGACAACATCGGACCCGGCACCCGGCTCGGACATGGCCAGCGATCCGACATGCTCGCCGGAAATCAGCTTGGGCAGGTATTTCGTCTTCTGCTCGGCATTGCCCCAGCGCCGCATCTGGTTGACGCAGAGATTGGAGTGGGCGCCGTAGGACAGGCCGACCGATGCCGAGGCGCGGGAGATTTCCTCCATCGCGATGACATGCTCGAGATAGCCCAGCCCGGTGCCGCCATCCTCTTCACCGACGGTGATGCCCAGAAGCCCGAGCTCTCCCATCTTCTGCCAGAGGTCAGCCGGGAAGACATCGGTCTGGTCTATCTCGGCCGCGCGTGGCGCGATCTCGTCACTGGCAAAGGAACGGACAGTGTCACGGATCATTTCGGCCGTGTCACCGAGGTTGAAATCAAGCGAGGGGTATTGGTTCGGTATCATGCCGGGCGATGTATCACGGCCCGCGACCGGGTCAAGAGAGACCGGTGCGGGCCGTGAAACAGAATGGCGCGAAAACGGCTAGTTGCCGGCCTTTTGTTTCAACTTGGACAGCCAAATCGAAGCGAGTTGCCATCCAGCCACAATGACGAGGAAAAATCCCGCGATCGCCATGCCAAAATTCAGCGTCAATTCGCGCTGAGCGATGATGTGATCCCACTCGGCTGCCGCGAGCACGCTACCAAAGCCCGCCAGCAATCCACCGGCGATCAGGACCGCCAGGAAGGTCCACATGCCGTCGTCAGAGCGCGGGCCCGGACGATCTTCCGTCGTATGGACATCAGCAGCCAGGTCACGCGGCGAAAAATCTGCCTCGACATCGGACATCGGGTCTGCACCATCCATCAACGGATCATCACCTGCGAGGGCATCCGTACCGGGTTCGACAGAGTGCGCCGGGTCAGCGGGTTCCCCCTCGACCTCACCCACTGCCCCGACTGCCTCGGCGGGGGCTTCGGCGGGATGCGGGGGCGGCGTATCATCGCCGGAAAGGCTGACGGCACGCTCAATAATTTCCGCAGGCGCCGCGTCGGTACTGGCTTCCAGCTCCTCGCCGGTGACCGTATCCGGTTCGCTTTCAGCGTTCGCGCCAGACGTGGCAGGGGCGCGAACCTCGTCAGTCGGCGCGGGCCGGGCCGCCGCTGTATCGGCCGTTTGCAAACGCCCTTCCATGACGCTGGTCAGGGCGTAGCCCAGGCCCATGCCCTTGGGCAGCTCCATCGCATAATGGTCTGGCAGGGTTGGCGCCATTTCAACGGGGGCAGCATCCGGCGCAAGCGTGGCACCGGTCTCTGATGCCGCGGATTCCGACGCGGCGATCGGCTCGCAATTGGCCAGCACGAAGCCCAGCCCCATGCCGTCCGGTAGATCAAAGGCCGCTATGGGCGCGGCCATCTTCGGGCGCTCCGGCTCGCCATCTGGCTCATCGCAGGCGGCTGGACCGACCGGCGCCTCCTCAAGCGCCGTACCGGTCTCTCCAATCTCCTCGTCCATTCGCGCGATCACGCGATTGGCGGCAGCTTCCGGGTCCGCGTCGGCTGCGGACGGGTCGCCTGGCTGGGCGTCTGTCTCTTCCCCAGCACCGGCCTCGACCGGCGCGATCGCCCCGTCATCAGGGCCTGCGGCTTCTGCCTCATCAGAGGCGGCTGCATCGGACGCGGCTGCATCGGACGCGGCCTCAAGCTCCGCGTCCCCGGGCTCAACAGCTTTGTAGTCCACATCGATCGGGTCGTCGCGCATGTCGGAAACAGCGTCGGCCACCGGTGCCATGGCGGTTTCGGTCAGGTCCTGTCGCACTTCCGGCGGCAATGCCTCCACGGCAGCCAGAATACGGGCAATCTCGTCCTCGGCTTCGCGCCGACGCGCCAACCCGGCATCGGGCGGCGGTGGTGGCGGCGGCAGATCGGAATAGGCTTTTGGCGGTGGCGGCGCTTCATCGCCATCAATCGCGCCCTCCAGCACACGCTCCTCACTGGGATGCTCGACCTTGATGACCAGTTCGACTGACTGGGGCTTGCGGGATTGCCCCGGCTTCGCCGGCATGAGCGCATCGAGGAATAGCGAGCTTTCTGCTTCCCGACGGGCGGATGCGCCATCGCCGAACAAGGCCAGGGCCTCGCCGGCCGCGCGTGCCCGGCCCTCGAACAGATAGCGGGCGACGTCGGACCCCCGGAAGCGGTCGACACCAATATCATGGACAAAGGAGGTCAGCGCATCCCGTTGGCTGCGCGAAAGCGGGCCGGTAATGCTGTCATCAACGACTTCCTCGGCACGCATGACATCATAGATGAGCAGGAGTGCCGCTTCATCTTCAGTCACTTTCACGCCTGCCTTGGCGGCAGCGCGATGACCATAGCCGACAACCCAGCGGCCATCCTCGCTCTGGACTGCCTCAGCTCGGAACGGCTCAAACCGCTTGATCAGTTCGCGGGCAGCCGGAGAAGTTTTCAATCGCGGTTTCATGCGTGTTCCGTTTCAGGACAGCGCGTCAAGGAATGACCGGTCCTCTGCAAGCCTGACGCCGGAGCCCTATTCATGCCCCGGATCAAAGACATCAGTGGAATCGAGCGCTGTGAACGGTGCCAGGAATCCACCGCCGGACCCGCCGCCTATCAGGTAAATTCTCTGATCGAGCACGGCCGCTCCACCGCCGGTACGCGGTGCCGGTAAGACCAATTCCTCTCGCCAGGTCGTTTCGCCCGGTTGCCAGGAAACATGCGTCTGTAGAGTTTCGCGGGCATTATCGCCCCGCCCACCAAGAAGATGAAGACGCCCGTTCAGCACGGCCATCGCGGCGCCGGAGCGCGGGGATAACAGTTCAGGTCCACGCGACCATTGGCCGGTCTCGGGATCAAACACGTCGAAGCGGGTCTGGGTGACCCCGTCAAGGCGACCTCCGGCCAGATAAATCCGTCCATCGAGAACCGCGGCCGCCATGCCCCGACGGGTGAGCCCTTCGGGCGCGGCGAGCGTCTCCCAGCTGCGCGCCTCGGGATCGAACACAAAGACGCTGCCATCATCGCTCAAGCCACCAAAGGCATAGAGGGCTTCACCGAAGGCCACCAAGACCAAGTCTGCCTTGGCTGCCGGCATGGCCGCCTCGCTTTGCCAGATATTACCGGCGAAAGACCAGGACCACACTCCGGCGCTTGGCGCGACACCATCTTCGCCGCGCGAATAGCCGCCAGCGACATAGATGCGATCATTGATCGAGGCCATGCCGAAGCGCTCCAGCCCGCGCGGCAGGGGCGTCTCCGGATACCAGCGATCCAGCGCCAGATCATAACTTTCAAACTCGTCGCGCGGATCGGTCAGTCCGGCTCCCCCCGCCGCATAAATCCGGCCTTCATGAACCACGACACCCAGTCCGGCGCGGGAGGCATCAAGTCGGGCTGCACTGCCCCACCCGCCCTGGGCGGACGCAGGACCGGGCACCAAGGCCAGCAGGGTTAGCATGAGGGCAATAAAACGCACGTCTTCACCATTCGATTGATCAGGCCCTTGCCGACCCGGTCGGGAATATCATCACAAGAGGACGAGCGTCGCCAGTCCCAGGAATGCCAGAAAGCCGACGACATCGGTGACCGTGGTGACGAAAACCGATGACGCGACCGCCGGGTCCGCTCCGGCCCGCACCATGCCCAGCGGGATGAGGATCCCGGACAGGCCGGCGCAGCCAAGATTGAGTACCATTGCGACTGCGATAACCCCCGCAAGCTGCCAATCCTGGAACCACAAGACCGTCACCGCGCCCATGACGATGGCGAAAATGATGCCATTGACCATGCCGGTGGCCAGTTCGCGCCAGACCACCCGCAAGGCGTTGGCTGCGGTCAGATCGCGTTCGGCGATCGACCGCACGGCCACAGCAAGGGACTGGGTACCGGCATTGCCGCCCATGGACGCGACGATCGGCATCAGAACGGCCAGGGCCACGACCTGCGAGATGGCACCTTCAAACAGCGCGATTACGCCGGACGCCAGGATGGCCGTCGCCAGATTGACCAGCAGCCAGGGCGCGCGCGAGCGCACCGAGCGGTAGACAGTATCGGCCAGGCCGGCCTCGTTGACGCCGGCCAGGGCGAGCATGTCTTCCTTGTTCTCGTCCTGGATGACGTGGACGATATCATCCAGTGTCAACATACCGGTCAGGCGTCCGGCCGTGTCGACGACCGGCGCCGAAACCAGGTGATATTTCTGAAAGAGATAAGCGACCTCTTCCTGGTCGGTTTCCGGCTCGACCAGGATGCGCGGCGTTTCCATCAGATCGCTCAGCGCAACATCGCGGCGCGCGCTCAGAAGGCGACAGACGGGGATTTCGCCAACGGGGCGAAAGCCGGTATCGATCACGAACAGGTCGTGGAATTTGTCCGGCAGGTCCTCGCTGGCATCGCGCATATGATCCAACGCGTGGCCGACAGACCAGAATTCCGGGGCCGCGACGAATTCGCGCTGCATGAGACGACCGGCCGTCTCATCCTCGAAGGACAGGCTCTGCTCAACCGCTTCGCGTTCGCTGTCGGAGATCTCCGCGAGCACGGCGGCGCGCGTCTCGTCATCCATCTCCTCGACGACTTCCGTCGCGTCATCGGAGTCGAGTTCCTGGATCGCCGCTGCCAGATGGGCGGTATCCAGGTATTCCATCACGACTTCGCGCGAATCCGGTTCGAGCTCGGCCAGGACCTCACCGGTGATGATGTCCGGAGCCAGCTCTGCCAGGGCACCCTGTTGGCTGGCCGAGAGCTGTTCCAGCACGTCGGCGATATCGGCTTCGTGCAGCGGGGTCAGCATGCGCCGGACGAGGTCGTCCGCGCCATCCGCGATGGCCTGCCGCAGATTGGCGACAAATTCCGGATCCGTATCCGCCCGGGCAGGCGAATCGATCAGGACGTCGTCATCAAAAGCGGCTTCGCCCATGCAGGCCTCCGTGGGAGTTCGATGATCGGGCCGCTCGCTGTCAGCGCCCTTACCCGGCAGTCTTAACCGCCTGTCCGTACAAGCTCAATCGACCGGTCGGGAAAACCGCATCTAGACGCACTCAATGGCGAATTTCAGGCGTCATTGCCGCCTTGTGCAGCGCCAGGCGCCACATTGACGCCCCGGGATGACTCGATAAACACAAAGTCGGGGTTTGCGGGGGCGCTGCGTGTTCAATCTGTTTCTTGAAGAAAACTGGCCGGTCCTGATCGGACTGGGTGTGGGCGGTGGCATCGCCCTGCTGAGCCTTCTGATGAGCAGCTTCCTGCGCAGCGCCGGCACCGGTCACGGCGCATCGGCGCGGACTGTCCTCTCGCTCGCGATCCGCTCGGCAAGCGAGCGGGCCGGAAGCCTTATCCTGCTGTGGATCGGTGTCAGTGCCGGCTACACGGTCGTGAGCCTTCTCTACAGCCTGATCGGGCGCTCGACCTCCGTGTTCGATGCCATGATGACCGCCGTCCTGATCTTCCTTGGACACCGCGCATTGTTGGAAAGCCCGGCGCGGGCGGTGGGCATTGAGATGCCGGAAGCCGGCTATTGGCGCATCCTGCTTCGGTCGATCGTGTTTGGTCTGCTGGGCCTGGCCACAGCCGGTATGGTCTTTCTCGTGGCAGCGCTCCTGGTCGCCCTTGCCAGCTATGCCGGTATCACCGGCGAGGCGCCCCTTCACGTCGTCGGCGCCCTGGCAGGCGTCACCGCGATCCGCCTGAGCGTGCTTTTCGCGCGGCTGAGCTTCCTCTATCCGGCGAGTGTACTGGGACAGCGCGACTGGTTTGGCGGTGCCTTGCAGCGCTCGGTCGGTATGGGACCCGGCCTGGCGGCCAGTTTGTGGATCTTCGCCCTGGCCGCGACAGCCTTGGTGATCCCGGTCATGCTGTGGTCAAGCGCGCTGGTCGATCTGATCGCCGCGAATCTGCCGGCCAGCCCCGGCGAGTTGCCGGGTGATTTCGGCACCGCACGCTACTGGGCAACACTGGTTTTCGAGGAATTGCCGCTCAACCTGCTGATTGTCGCCTATTGCCTGGGCAGTATCGCCTGCGTCTCGGCGGCCTACCGACTGGCAGTTCTGGACCGCGACAGCGATAAACCCGGGATTAAACCAAGCTGACCGACCGCAAGATGCGAGCCGCCACCAGTGGATTCTCAGCTATTCAGTAGAGTTATCGCTCTCGCTCCGGAGAGTGATGGTGCGGTCGAGAAGACTCGAACTTCCACGGGTTTTACCCCACAGCGACCTCAACGCTGCGCGTCTACCAATTCCGCCACGACCGCACGTCATGGAGGCGCGGGAGATAGCAACATCCCCGCACCTTGTGAAGAGGGTATTGCAACGCTTTATGCAGCTGCGAAGAATTCATTGGCATCTGCCGGTCCCGTTATGGACACGGCGATGCGATCGCCCTGGATGACAACATCACCGCGGGCGATGGGATGATTATTGGCCAGGATCCACACTTGGTCGTCCTCACCCGAATCGAGCGGGATCACCGCACCGCGTCCCATGCGGAGGAATTGCTGGATCGGCATCTTCGACCGGCCCAACAGGACTGAAATTTCCACTTCCACCGAACTGATCTGACTCACGTCGCACTCCAGGACTTGCGGATCATCATCGCGAGGCTGATGTTTGGCCAATACGGTTTCCGCAGCGTTAAGACTTCAGGATATGACATTACAAAACGTCGAATGGGCGATCTCGCCCGGTCTGACGCCCTATGAACCGGCTCTCGCCTTCATGGAAGCGCGTGCGGCCGCGATCGCGGCCGACGAGGCGAAGGAGCTTGTCTGGCTGCTGGAACACCCGCCGCTGTATACGGCCGGGACCAGCTCGAAGGCCGATGACCTGCTCGCGCCAGACCGATTCCCGGTTTTCGAGACCGGACGTGGCGGGGAATACACCTATCACGGGCCGGGCCAGCGCGTGGCCTATGTCATGCTCGACCTGACCCGCCGCGGCCGCGATGTGCGCAAATTCATCCAGTCGCTGGAAGACTGGCTGATCGGTGCCGCCGCCCAATTCGGCGTCGAGGCCGGCATTCGCGAAGGTCGCGTGGGTGTGTGGGTCAATCGCAGCGGCGGACGCGAGGACAAGATCGCCGCCATCGGCGTGCGCCTGCGCCGCTGGGTGTCCTTCCACGGCATCGCCTTCAATGTCGATCCGGATCTTGACCATTTCACGGGAATCACACCGTGCGGGATTTCCAATCCGCTTTACGGCGTCACCTCACTGGCCGATCTCGGGCATCAGGTCTCGATGGCGGATTTCGATGTGGCGTTGCACCTAGCCTGGACAGAGGCCTTCGGCGATGTCCGGCGGGTCGAGGCGCCCGCACTTGCGAAAGAGCGGCCCTAGGCGTCCGCCGATCCATTGCGTTGCAAGGTCGCAAACCAGAAGCCGAACACACCGACAACACCCCAGAACGCGATGAAGGACGGCCAGGCGCCGGCAGTGAGCATTTCAAGAAGACGCGCCTCGTCCGACTCGAGCCAGGCTTGGAATGCCGGCTGAAATCCGGGGTCCATCATGGCCTCGTTCAAGGCCGCCTGATCCGACGTGTCGACGCCCTGCGCCTCGGCAAAGGTCAACATGGCATCGAAGACCTGCATACCGATTCCAACCATCGCACCGACACCCTTGGCCAGGATGGCGAGTATGACGGGGAGGATGGCAAGCCCGGTCTGTCGCCGCGCATGGCGGCGGCGATTGGCGAAGAGCGAATAAGAGACAAACCAGATCGCCGCGAGCGGAATAATCCCGGGTATCGGAGCCGTCCCGAAGGACAAGCGCAAGGCGTCAAGTGCTGCCAATACCAGCAGGCCGAGCACAAAGGCGGAGACTGATGCTCGATGATTGGGAAGCGCAAGTGCAAACGGGTTCATGGCGGTCATCCTGGACGCGAAAAGGGCCGACCCCGAATATGTTCGGGATCAGCCGCAATTCAAGCAGGATTCGGCACGAAACCCGCCCTGCCCCGCACGATTAGCAGCACCCCTACATCTTGTAGACGATGTAGCCGACAACGCCATTCCCGATCAGGCCGGCCAGGCTGGACGCCAGGACTCCCCCGAGCGTGATCGCCATGCCGGTCGTCGTGGTTGTGGCTCCACCGCTCAGGAGCGGAGTCAGAACAAAACTGACAGCCACCGCGACAATGACAACACCGACTATGGCGCCGACCGTCATCCATCCGGACTTGCCGGCATCATGGAAGCGCTTGGAATAAACGCACACCCACGCGTAGAGCGAAACCAGGCCGACCACCAATCCGACCAGGGCGATCAAGGCGCCAAGTCCCGGCAACAATGTGAGAAACTGAATCACCAGATTGACCGCCACGATGGCGATAATGCCCTTGGCAAAGTCCTGCGGCGAAAGCTTTCCCGATGAACCGAACAGGATTCGTTTGGCTTCCGCGGGCTTGAGAATGAAATTGTCGAACGACATGGCCTTGACCCTCCCCTGTGATGAACGAGGGAAGTCTACGCGGATTCCGCGAAACCAGCACCTCTGTTTCGCGCAAGAGGCGAAGCCGGTTCAGCGGGAGATGTCGGACCCGCCGGGGCCTGTATCGTCATTCGCCTGTCGAGATTGGGGTTTCGGGCCATCGCCGAATGCCGGCTTCATCTCTATCGCCGGCTTGGGACCGTATTGATTGGCACCGTTTTCCCCCAGCGCCAGACCCAGCCAGATTGTGTAACCGGCCCAGATCAGAACACTCAGAGACATAAGAGAGAAGAGGCCGCCGCCCGCTGACAGGATCAGGCCGGGACCGACATCTCCGCCGGACATCCAGGCTGAAATGATTGCGCCACCGACCATCATGACTGCCAGAATGAAGACCAGGAAGTTCAGCGCCCACGGAATGAGGTGAATCAGCGCAGTCTGCCCGATATCGTGCAGCCGCTTGCCATAAACACAAATCCCGACCCAGATCAGCAGGAGCCACAGGAGGCCACCCAGAATCGGCAGAATGTTCGCAAGAATATTGCCACCCAATAGGATGGCGGCACCGATCCAGAAGTCCTTCTGACCGATGCGGCCGTTGGGATTGAAGAGGAGAAACTGCCAGTCCATCGCTGCGGTCCTTTCGGCGGCGGGGCGTCGTCTAGTCGAACTCCACCAGGAGTTCATCCGCCGCGACAGACGCGCCAGGCTCGACCTTGATTGACTTGATCGTGCCATCGGTTTCTGCACGCAGCACGTTTTCCATCTTCATGGCCTCGACGATGACCAGCGGCTCACCGGTCTTCACCGACTGGCCCTGCTCGACTTCCAGCGAGACCACCAGGCCCGGCATGGGCGAGGTGACCAGCTTGGCCATGTCCGGTTTTTCCTTCTCCGGCAGCAGGGCGTGGAGCTCGGCCGCACGGGCCGTGCACACCAGGGCCACGGCCGAAAAACCACGGTGGCGCAGTTTGTAACCTTCGGTGCGGTCAGCAAATTCAAGGGCAATGGTCTCGCCATTGATATTGGCTTCGAACAAATGCTGTCCGGCGCGCCATTCCGTGTCGAGTTCAAGGCGCTCCGAAGCCAGGGACGGGGCCCAGATGGAGGCGCGGCCCGAGCCAGTCATCTCGATCTCGATCGGAATGCGACGCTTGTCGAGCAACACGACCCATTCGCGGACACTCGGCTCGGCAGCGGGACGCATGCGGCCCTCGATCTCGCTGGCCCGGCGCACGAACGTCTCGTGCACGAAGGCGGCGGCGCAGGTCATCGCGACAAGTTGTTCCTCGCGCGGCGCGGTGCCGTGAAAACCTTCGGGATAATGCTCGCCGATATAGCCGGTGTGGATACGGCCAGAGCGGAAATCGGCTTCGTCGAGCACCGCCGAGAGGAAGGGGGCATTGGACTGCAGGCCCTCCACATGCAAACGGTCCAGGGCGGCAGCCAGCGTGTCGATCGCGGTCTCGCGATCCTTGCCATAGCCGATCACCTTGGCGATCATCGGGTCATAGAAGAGCGAGATTTCATCGCCCTCGCGCACACCGGAATCGATGCGCAGCTCGCCCTTGCCCAGCTTGCCCTCGGCGGGCTCCTGGAAGCGCTTCAGGCGCCCGATGGAGGGCAGAAAGCCACGATAGGGATCTTCCGCATAAAGCCGCGCCTCAACGGCCCAGCCCTTGATCGGCACATCGCGCTGGGTCAGGCCCAGCTTCTCGCCATAGGCCGAACGGATCATCAGCTCGACCAGGTCGACATCGGTGGTCAGCTCGGTGACCGGATGCTCGACCTGGAGACGGGTATTCATCTCGAGAAAGTAGAAATTCTTGTCCTTGTCGACGATGAATTCGACGGTGCCGGCGCTGTCATAATCAACCGCTGCCGACAGCGCGACGGCCTGGGCGCCCATGGCCTCGCGGGTCTTCTTGTCGAGGAAGGGCGATGGCGCCTCCTCGAGGACTTTTTGATTGCGGCGCTGGATCGAGCACTCACGCTCATTGAGATGGATGACATGGCCATGCTTGTCGCCCATCACCTGGATCTCGATATGGCGCGGCTCCTCGATGAATTTCTCGATCAGGATGCGGTCATCGCCGAAGGAGGACTTGGCCTCGTTGCGGGCTGCCTTGAAGCCTTCCTTGACCTCGGTGTCGCTGCGCGCAATGCGCATGCCCTTGCCGCCACCGCCGGCGGAGGCCTTGAGCATGACCGGATAGCCGATCGCCTTGGCGGCTGCGAGCGCCGTGTCGGCATCCGCGATCTCGCCATCGGCACCGGGAATGGTCGACACGCCCGCCTTGGCGGCGAGTTGCTTGGAGCGGATCTTGTCGCCCATCGCGTCAATGGCGTGGATATTCGGACCGATCCAGCCGACACCGGCTTTTTCCAGCGCCTTGGGCAGAGCCGGGTTCTCGGACAGGAAGCCGAAACCGGGATGCACGGCATCGGCGCCGGTCTGCTTCACCGCATCGAGGATTTTCTCAAGCACCAGATAGCTCTCGCCGGGCGCCGAAGGTCCGATGAAGACGGCCTCGTCGGCCATTTCCACGGCCAGGCTGTCGGCATCGGCTTCCGAATAGACCGCCACCGTGGCAATCCCCAGACGCTGGCAGGTCTTGATGACACGCACCGCGATCTCACCGCGATTGGCGATCAGGATCTTCTTGAACATGCTGGCCCCTTGATCCGTGTGCGGGTGGATACCGCACGATTGTCACGGGTTTAGCGTGGCTTGCCCGGGGGCGGCAAGCGGCGGCGACGGCTTGCGTCAGTCATCGCGGCGCGGGCGGTCGAGCCAATCGGCTTCCAGGGCGCGCAACTTGCCCACGATGGAGACGAGGAAGGCAGTCGACCAGCCGATCATCAAAAAGCCGGTAAAGCCCTCCATCGCCGAGACCAGTCGCCATTCATTGTCGATGATGACATCGCCATAACCCAGCGTTGTGAAGGTTGATGTGGAGAAATAAAGCGCCTCCTCCAGGCCCGACACCGCCCCCAGCGCGAGATAGACCAAGGCGAAACTCCAGATCTCCACCGCGTGAACGACAAACAAACCCAGTACGATGATGAGGATGAACAAGGCCTGCCGCAGGATGGAGCCATGCGGGTCGATTCGGCTGCTACGAAAACGGGCCACAGCGAGCAAAGAGCCCAGGCCGACCATGTGTACGAGCACGGTCCAGACCGCCATTCCGGTCGAGACAAGCATGGCATCCATCATTCGCAATCCCTCCGAGGCTGGCACCAGGCGCGAGTCGTCCTAGTCTCCGGTGCAAAGAGGAATCGATCAATGAGCAAATCCGTTTACCGCCTGTCCTCCATCGCCCGGCCGCTGGAAGCGAAATATCCCACCAATCGCGCCGTGCTGATTGCCCTGCCGATCATCGGCCTCGCCCTGGGCGCCTATGCCTATGTCTCGGCCGGCGGCGGTGCCGTGAATGCCGTGATCACGGGGCTGGAAGGCATGCTGGTGAGCTTCCTCGTCTGGGCGCTGGGCCGGGAAGCCGATCCCGACCGCAATCTCACCGCCTTCGCCAGCGCCGGCCTCATTCTCTATGCGCTGGTCATGGGCCTGCCGGTCGCGGTGTGGACCCTCGCCTTCGCCCTGATGGCCACCCGCACCGTCAACCGCACGGTCGGCCAGCCCGCCAAGCCCGGCGATCTGGTGATGGTGCTGATCCTGGCCGGCTTCTCGGTCTTTGCCGAAGGCTATGCTCTGATGGGCCTGGTGGCGGCCATTGCCATCGCCATCGATGTCCAGCTCGATCGCTCGCGCACCCTCGCCCTCATTGCAGCACTCATCGCGCTGTCCTTCACCGTCTGGCAGCTGATCACGCTGGAAGGCGATTTCGCCGCCCTGCTCTGGCCGGAAACCGCTTCGCCGACGCTGATGGCGATCATTGGCAGTCTGGTCGTGATCGGCCTGGCCAGCGCCCTGCTCTGCCCGAAACCCGACAGTGTCTGCGATGCCCGCGGCGAACCGCTCAGCCGGGCCCGTGTGCGCGGCGGGCGCGTAATCCTCGCCCTCACCCTGCTCGTCGGCATGGCCGAAGGAAATGCCCCCGCCCACGACCTCTACCCGATCGGCTGCGTGTTGCTGGTGACCTTTATCGTCGGCCTGCTGCCGCGCCGCGCTGCCAGGGCCGCCGACTGAGCCCCCTTTTCCCGCCCGGCATTCTGCGTGAGAATGGCACAAGCAGACCCGGGCAACGGGCGTGAAAACGGCAGGACGATATGAGCGAGACATCCACAGCCAGACCCCATCCGGTCGGCAATGACCGCAAGCTGTCCGATTGCGTCAGCCGCGAGGAATTGCGCGCGCTCTCGCGGTCCACGAACTGGCAGGGCGCGCTTATGCTCGGCGGTAATATCGCGCTGCTGGCGGCGGCCTTCGCGCTGGCCATTGTCTGGCCCAACCCGCTGACTTTCCTCGCTGCTATCCTGCTGATCGCGGGTCGTCAGCTCGGCCTGTCCATTGTGCTGCATGACTGTGCTCACAAGGCGCTCTTCCGCACGCCCTGGCTCAATGAGTTCGTCGGCCGCTGGATTGGCGGCGCGGCGGTCGATGTGCCGCTGCAGCTCTATCGCGACTATCATCTCGATCATCACCGCCATGCCGGAACGGACCAGGACCCCGACCAGGGCCTGGTGAAAGCCTATCCGGTGACGCGCGACAGTCTGCGCCGCAAATTCACCCGCGACCTCACCGGCCAGACCGGGTTCAAGGAAATGGTGATGGCCTGGAAGGCCCCGGACTGGCGGGCCAAGCTGCCCTTCCTCGCCTTCCAGCTGGTGCTGATCATCGCCCTCGCCGCTGCCGGTGCCGTCTGGGCCTACGCCCTGTGGTGGGTGGCCCGGCTCTTTGTCTATCCGGCGATCATGCGGCTGAGGAATATCGGCGAGCATGGCGTGGCCATCGACCGCTATGACACAGAGCCGCGCCTCAACACCCACACGACGATCGCACGCTGGTTCGAGCGGCTGCTGGTGGCGCCCAACAATGTGAACTACCACCTCGAACACCACATGTTCGCCGCCGTCCCGCCCTATAACCTGCCCCGCCTTCACAAACTGCTGGCGGAGCGCGGTTATTATGAGGGCCATACCTGCATCACGCGCGGCTATCCGGCGATGCTGGAGAAGGCGGTGCGGGCGGGCTAGCAACGCTTGCCTCGCCCCAGTTCCACAACATTTTTCCCGGAAGCGCGCCAGCGCTATCCGGGACCAACGGGCGGCTCAGCGCTTCAAAGCGGGTGCGGTCGGTCCCGGGTCTTCGCCCGGGAAAAATGGTGACTGTTGGAAAGTCGCGCGCGTGGACTGAGCCATACATCGCTTGTCAGCCAGCAGGCCGCACCCACTTCTTCAGGTCAAGGGTACAACCGCGAAGCGGCGGCTTCGCCGCCCTTGACCTGAAGAACTGGGTACGGCGAACTCTCGGCAAGCGAGTTATGGGCGAGTGAGCGCAGGCGCCCGCTTGATAAACGTACGAAAATTTGTACAATCAGTCCATGACCAAACTCCCCCGCATCCTCTCCATTTCCGAAGCGCGCGCGACGCTCAAGGACCTGGTCGAGCGTGTCACCGCCGACAAGGCGCCGGCGATCATCACCCGTCAGGGCGGCGAGCCGGTGGTGATGGTGGCACTGTCGGAATGGGAAGCCTTGCAGGAAACCAATTACCTGCTGGAAAGCCCGGCCAATGCCCGCCGCCTGCGTGACAGTATCGCCGCCGCCGAAGCCGGTGAGACCCGCTCCCTGACGCCGGACACGCTGCGCCGCCTCGCGGAAGACCCGGCCGCCTTCATCGGCTGGGCCGAGGACGAAACCGGTCCTGCCCCGGCGTCATGAATGTCGAGCTGACGCCCCAGGCGCTCGACGATCTTGCCTGGCTGGTCCGCCACGAAGCCCGCCTCGCCAAACGCGCCCTCCAACTCATCGAAGACATCCGCCGCAACCCGTTCGAAGGCCTGGGCAAACCGGAACCGCTGAAAGGCGAGCTGTCAGGCTGGTGGTCACGACGGATCGATAGCAAGCACAGGCTGGTCTATCGGGTTGTGGGGGCCGGGGATGGGCAGCGGGTGGAGGTGGTGCAGTGTCGGCGGCATTATTGAGGTGAGATGGCCTGCGGCCACCTCATCAACCCGCAGCGGCGCTGCGGCCCACTTCGCGACGCGTGGGGAAGAAAGACAGTCTGGCTTTTCCTCCCCACATCGTGGGGAGGTGGGTCGCCGCGTAGCGGTGAGACGGAGGGGCGGCGGCGAAGGCGCCGGGCGCCCCCCTAAAGCGGAATATTATCGTGCTTTTTCCAGGGGTTCTCCGCTTTCTTGTTCTTCAGCGTTCTAAGCGCCGAGATCAGGCGTTTGCGGGTGCCGTGGGGCATGATGACGTCGTCGATATAGCCGCGACCGGCGGCGACGAAGGGGTTGGCGAAGCGGTCTTCGTATTCCTTGGCGTGTTCGGCCATTTTTTCCGGATTGTCGGCATCCTTGCGGTGGATGATCTCGGCAGCGCCCTTGGCGCCCATCACGGCGATCTCGGCTGACGGCCAGGCGTAATTGACGTCGCCGCGCAGATGTTTCGAACTCATCACGTCATAGGCGCCGCCATAGGCCTTGCGGGTGATGACGGTGAGCTTGGGCACGGTGGCCTCGGCATAGGCGAAGAGGAGTTTGGCGCCATGCTTGATCAGCCCGCCATATTCCTGCCGGGTGCCGGGCAGGAAGCCGGGCACGTCGACGAAGGTCACCAGCGGGATGTTGAAGGCATCGCAGAAACGCACGAAGCGGCCGGCCTTGCGGCTGGCATCGCTGTCGAGCACACCGGCCAGAGACATGGGCTGATTGGCGACAAAGCCGACCGGCTGACCGTCGAGACGGCCGAAGCCGGTAACGATATTGGCGGCATAGTCGGGCGCGATCTCGAAGAAATCACCCTCATCCGCGACCTTCTCGATCAGCTCCTTGATATCATAGGGCTTGTTCGGATTGGACGGGACCAGCGTGTCGAGGCTGGGCTCCAGGCGATCGGCATTGTCATGGGTCGGGCGCTTGGGTGGCGTCTCGCGATTGGAGAGCGGCAGGAAATCGATCAGGCGGCGCAGCTGCACCAGGGCCTCGATATCATTTTCGAAGGCGCCATCAGCCACGCCGGACTTCTTGGCATGGATGGACGCACCCCCGAGTTCTTCATGGGTGACGGTCTCATTGGTGACCGTTTTCACCACGTCAGGGCCGGTCACATACATGTAGGACGTGTCCTTCACCATGAAGATGAAGTCGGTGATGGCGGGTGAATAGACATCACCGCCGGCGCACGGCCCCATGATCATGGAGATTTGCGGGACGACACCGGAGGCCAGCGTGTTCTGCAGGAAAATATCGGCATAGCCCCCCAGCGAGGCGACGCCTTCCTGGATCCGGGCCCCGCCCGCATCGAAGATGCCGATCACCGGGGCGCCATTCTGGATGGCGGCCTTTTGAACCTTGACGATCTTCTGGGCGTGGGTCTCCGACAGGGAACCGCCGAAGACGGTGAAATCCTTGGAGAAGAGATAGACGAGACGGCCATTGATCGTACCGTGGCCCGTGACCACGCCATCGCCCGGGATCTTCTTGTCGGCCATGCCAAAATCGACGCAGCGATGCTCGACGAACATGTCCCACTCCTCAAAGGAGCCTTCATCCAGCAGGAGTTCGATCCGTTCGCGCGCCGACAGCTTGCCCTTGGTGTGCTGAGCGGCGATCCGCTTCTCGCCACCGCCCATGCGCGCCGCTGCCCGTTTGGCTTCGAGCTGTTCGATCACGTCTTTCATGGCCAATCCTTCCCCCGTCGGGATTCTTGTTATGCGCCAGATAGCAGACCCGCGAACGCTTTCGCAATCAAGCCGGTGCGCCAGTCACAGGCCGGGCGGCGCAAGGATTGCAGCCGATCACGGAGAACCGGATTGGGGACGGGCGCATGGGCAGCCACAATATGCAGACCGAGATTGTGAGCATTGACGGGCTTGGTGCGTCGGAATGCGAGGCGTGGAACGCCTTTCGCGCGTCCACCCCATCGCTCGGCTCGCCCTATTTTACTGTCGACTTCACCCGCGCCGTCGCCCGCACCCGCTCGGACACGCGCATCGCAATTTTGCACCGAAATGGCACAATTGCCGGCTTCCTGCCGCTCCATCTGTCCCGTTCGGGCGTGGCGCGACCCATTGGCGGCCCGTTGGGCGACCATCACGGCCTGATCACGGACACGCCGGACCTCGACATCGAGGCGGCGCTGGCGGGAAGCGGATTCGGGATATTCAATTTTCATGGCGCCCTCGCCGACCAGGCCAGTTTCGCGCGCGCCAGTTCGCAACCGGCCGAGTTATCCTGGGTCTCCGACCTGTCCGCGGGCTATGACAGTTTTCTGGAAGACTGTGCCCGCGAAGACGCCAAGGCGATGCGCAATATCCGCGCCCGTCAGCGCAAGCTGGCCGAGATGGGCGGTGATGTCGTCTTCCGTCTCGACGACCGCCGTCCTGAAGCGCTACGCGCCGTCATCGAGACCAAGCGGGCGCAGTATCGCCGCACGGGCGCGCTCGACGTCTTCGTGGCCAGCTGGGCGCGGCAATTGATCGAAGACCTCTTCGACACGGACACGCCGGCCTTCGCCGGCCTGTTGTCGACGGTAGAAATCAATGGCGAGCTCGCAGCCGCGCATTTCGGCATGCGCTCGGATCGCGCCCTGCACTACTGGTTCCCGGTCTATTGGCCGGAATTCTCCAAGCTGGGCCCTGGCCTGACGCTCTATCTCGAGATCGCGCGCTTCCTGGAAGCCCAAGGGGTCAAGGAGATCCATCTCGGGCCGGGCGATTACGACTTCAAGCGCCGCCTCTCCAATGCCGCCTTCGGCGTGGTGAGTGGCCGACTGGAGCGCCCCTCCTTCGCCCACGCCATGGTGCGGGCCGGCCAGCTGGTCGACAGGACCGCCCGGGCGCTGCCGCTGGGACGCGTCTCTCATTGGCCCGGAAAAGCCTTCCGCCGCCTCGACAAGTGGGCCGCCGTTCACGCCTTCTGATCGCGTTCCCGGACCCAGAGCAGCGCCCGCACCTCGATCTGCTCGACCATCGCGGACTTCGCTGACTGGTACCCCGCACCGTCCAGTGCGCCCGAACCCGCCAGACCGAGTTTGTGGTCTCCATAGCGCGCGGCCTCATCGGGATGGGCTCTCAGATAATCGCGAAAGACGAGGTGGCGGCGAAAGCCGTCGCTTTCGGTCTGGTAGGCGTGGATATGCACAAGGCGTACTCCGTTGGCCGCATCGCGACGAAAATAGCGCCGGCCGGGCAGACCGTATTCGCCCTTCACCTGATAGCCCGCTGCCCGCATGGCGGCATTGCAGGCATCGAGCCGGTCCAGACGGTCTGTGCCCACAAGTATGTCGATGATTGGCTTCGCCGCCAGGCCCGGAACGGACGTGCTGCCGATATGCTCGATGCGGCTCACGGATCCCCCCAGCAAAGCAGACAGGCGCGCTCGCTCGACCTCGAAGCGTTGAGGCCAAGTCTCGTCATAGGCCCGGACGGTAACCGCCACGCCGCCTATTGGAACGGGTTCAGCTTTTTCAGGAAATACTGCAGGCCGCCGCGGTTTTCCTTGCGGTCAAGTTCTTCCTGGGAGGTCAGGAAGGTCGTCTGGACAACATAACGCTCGCCTTCGAAGGGCAGATGCCCGTGCCAGGAATTATCAGCGCGCAGGAAGGCGAAGACATAACCGGCGAGCGGCGGGACTTCCTCGGTGAAATCCTCGAAATCCTTGGGACCGTTGAGTACGCGGATACAGCCGGCTCCCGTCCCGTCCCATTCGGCATTGAGATAAGTCAGCATGGTCAGGATTTTCGACTTCGAGTCGTTGTGGATCGGGCCATCGGAGAGCTGGGACAGCTTGCGCACGGTGATCATGCGCGGCTTCTCGGTGAAGTCGACACCGAACTTGTCGGTCAGGACCTGGGCCAGCTCGGCTGAATTGAGGTCTTCCATCAGACGCTGGAATTCGCCGCTCGCTTCCAGCTTGGACAGCGGCAGATAGCCGGGCTTGTCGATGGCCGGATAATCACGGCGCACATCCGCCGCCTCGTCCGGGCTCAGCGCACCGTCGGCCACGAAATAGTTATACGGCTCTGTGCGCACATTCGCATTGCGCAAGGCGTCGAAATCAAAGAGGCCGCCGGGGCCGGTCTTGCCGCTCTGTGTGGTCGCCGTATCCGCCATGGTCCGTCTCCGAGACTTGATGCGCGCAGCCTACTGCACTGACGCCCGGCTTCAAGCCGCCGGCGCCGCGTCCAATGCGCGCAGGACCTCATGCATGACACGCAATTCCGTGCGCAGCCGGGCCAGCCGGGCCGCCGCTTCGTGATCTTCGCCCCATTGGCTGATCTGGAAATGCTCGTCGAGCGTGGACAGGACGAAGGCCTGCTCGCCATCAATCTCGCCTTCGAGCAGGGCCAGGCCGAGCAGAGCCGATCCGCAGACAGCGGTCACATGTGCCAGCGTCGTCAGGCGCCAATCATCCAGTTCGCTCGTGCGCTGCATCACGCGCTGCAGTGCGACCGGGTCCTGGTCGATCGGCATAACCCCCGGAGCCGGGACGAAATGCGCATCGAGTTTCGAACGGGCCCAGGCAATGATCGGATCCCAGGACGCCGCCTGTGCCGCCGCCAGCTCCGGCGGTTCGGGCGCGCGGAAGCAGACAAGGTCCGTGGTCGCATACTTGGTCACTTCGGCCACCGTCGCCTCGCGGGCATTGGGGATGAGGTCGATAGCAACAAAGCAGAGGCGGGTCGCCGGCATGGACGGCGCATCGATACGCTCGCCCTGGGCATCCCACTCCGCCGCGACCAGCTCGGCCAGCGCCCGGTTCGGCAGGGTCAGGGGCTGTTTGGCCGGCGACTTCACCGGACGCCCGTCGAGCAGGACCGCGTGACCGCCCTCGGCCTCGGTCAAGCTGACCGCCTTGTAGAAACGCTTGGGGAGCGCGTTTTCGCGTTCGGGAATTTTCACGCCCGGCTTGGTCTCGTAATTCTCGGTCACGCCTCAACTCCTGTGATTCGGCCTGCCGCCTCGCCGCTGCCCACCCGCGCGGCGAAGGCGTCGAGTTCGGCGTCCAGGGCGGCGAAATCATGATGGATGGAATGGGCGCCGCCGGCCTCAATTTCCTCGGGTGTGTGAAAACCCCAGCTGACGCCGAGAGTATGGACACCGGCATTACGGCCCATTTCCATATCGAAGCGGGTATCGCCGATCATCACCGCCTGGAAGGCGTCCGTCCCGGTTTCGCGCATCGCGTCCAGAACCATGCGCGGATGCGGCTTGCCGGCACCACCATCAACGGTCTGCACCGTATCGAAATAGCGATGCAGGTCATGATGACCGAAGACAATGTCGAGGCCCCGGCGTGCCTTGCCTGTCGCCACCCCCATCAGCCAGCCTTCATCGGCCAGGCGTTCGATTGTCTCGCGGGCCCCCTCATAGAGTGGTTCCTGAAAACCGGCCTCGGCGCGATGCTCGACGAAGGCTTCCTTGTAGTAGGTGGCCAGTTGCACAGCCTTCTCCGCCGAATAATCTGGCGGCGCGAGCCGAGTGACGGCCTCGGTCAATTCCAGGCCGACAATGGTGCGGGTGCGGTCATATTCGATCCCGCCCAGCCCGGCCCGGCGAAAGGCGCGGTCCATGGCAGTCTGGATCACCTGGCGGCTGTCGACAATCGTGCCGTCGATATCCCAGATGGCAAGTTTCAGGGGTGTGCTCACGCCGCGAGGCTCCGTCTGCTTGGCCGCGACATAGGCGGCTGCGCGCGGCTTGGCAAGCAGGCCCCGCCTCATGCTAGCTATGCGTCACAGGCCAAGCGGAGCACGCCCTTTCATGACCCTGCCGGAAAATATCACCGAGACTGAACGCACGGCGCTGGATGCCGCGGCCTTTCGCCGTCTCGTCGCGCATCTGGACGCTCACAAGGAGGTTCAGAATATCGATCTCATGCTGCTCGCCGATTTCTGTCGCAATTGTCTGGGCGATTGGTGGCGCGAAGCGGCCGCCGAGCGCGGTATCGACGTGACGAAGGACCAGGCCCGCGAGCGGGTCTATGGCATGCCGCCAGCCGATTGGAAGGCGCAATACCAGACCGAGACCAGCCCGGAGAAAATCGCTGCGTTCAAAGCGAAGCAGGTGCTGAAGAACGGCTGAACCAGGTCCGGCCCGCGCCAGCCTAGGCCAGATCCTCCTCGATATCCGCCTCGTTGATCTCCTTCACCGAGAAGCCGAGCGTGTCGTAAATCTTCTTCAACGCAGGCGGCAGATCGGCGGTCAGGACGAGCGACTTGCCGCCAGGGCGCGGCACCTCCAGGCGACGCGCATGCAGGCAGAGACGCCGCCCCAAATCCTCGGGCGCCGGTCGGTGACAGGTATATTTCTTGTCACCGAGAATGGCCGTGCCCATGGCGGCGAGATGGACGCGCAGCTGGTGTGTCCGGCCGGTAACGGGGCGCAGGGCGACCCAGGAGGCCTTCTGCCCGGCCTCACCGATCACGACATAGCGGGTCAGCGCGTGCAGGGCGCCATCATCGCCGTGACTGGCCGCGACCATGGTCTCGCGTTCACTGTCGACACCGACGGCGGCGGCCTTGCGCATGAAGCCCTTGATCTCCCCCATTTTGGGCTTGGGCACACCGATCGCGATTGCCCAATACGTCTTTCGGGTCTTGTGCGACTGGAAGGCCTTGGCGAGACGCGAGGTGGCCTTCGGGCCCTTGCCAACAATGAGGATGCCCGACGTGTCCTTGTCGAGCCGGTGCACCAGGCGCGGCCGGTCGAGGCCTTCACCGAAAGCGTCCAGAAGTCCGTCGAGATGGCGCGTGGTTTTTGAACCGCCCTGCACGGCGAGGCCCGCGGGCTTGTTGAAGGCGATCAATTCGTCATCCTCATAAATGACGAGTGATTTCACATAGGCGATGTCCTGGTCCGACAGCGTCGCCGACGGCGGCCGCTCGCCCGGCTCGGGCAGTGGCGGGACGCGGATTTCCTGGCCTTCATGGACCCGGCTATCGCCCTTCACCCGCCCCCCGTCGACCCGGATTTGCCCCTTGCGGCACAATTTCTGGACCATGATCGCCGAGACGTGCGGAAAGCGGCGCTTGAACCAGCGGTCCACGCGCGATCCGTCTTCGGTGGCTTCAACCTTCAGGGTCTGAACGCCGCTCATGCGAAGCCCTTCCGAATGATCCACAGCCCGACAAAGACGGCCGCGAGGGCCACAATGACCGAGCTCGCCGCATAGCCAAAGGCCGGCAGGAGCGCCTTGCGCTCGACCATGTTCGCCATCTCCAGAGAGAAGGCAGAAAACGTCGTGAAGCCGCCGAGAAAGCCGACGGCGCCGAACAGGCGGATATATTGCTGGTCGGCGCGGTCCGTCGCGGCAAGCCAGCCGATCAGCAAGCCCATCATGAGGCCGCCCGCGATATTGACCGCGAACGTGCCCCAGACCTGCTCCGGCCCGAACCAGCGAAAGGTGAGCCGGCCGACCTGGTAGCGTGACACGGCACCGAGTGCGCCCCCGGCGCCAACGAGAAGATAATGGATCATTCCGGCTCGATAGGGTCATGCGACCCGCTTGGCAAGCATCGACACCGGTCTGTCCGGCGCATTAACGCCACCCTAACCAATCCTTAATTTCATTTCATATGCCGTAACCCATGCATTTATGCAAGGGTGGTTTGGTGTAATGTCAATTGTGTGACGGCGCTAAGTCCTTATTTACCAACGTGCGAACCGGGAAGGCCCGGCCGCCAAGAAGATAAGGATCTCCCCCATGATGAACCGCGTTTCGAACTCCCTCTCGACCGTGATCAACGTACTTTTCGTGGCCGGTGTGTTTGGTGCCATGACGATTGCCCTGACCGGCACTCTTGCTTAGGTCGAACCTGTCCCAAAAGGGTTCAACCAGAGCGGCATCCGATCGGCACCGGCGACACGCCCCACAGTCCCCCGTCCCGATCGCACCCGTCCCCAAATGAAAGCGGCAGTCTTCCCCAGGACTGCCGCTTTTGTTTTGCCTGACCGTCTTCTTGCCACCGAGCGCCTTGGATACGCCACACGCCACGCTAGACTGCCTGACAGCTTCAGGGAGTCGCCTCATGTCTGTATTCATTCTGGCCGCCATGCTTGTCCTGCAGGACGCCGGGGCCCAGCCGCCGGTTGAGGATGCGACACCGACGTCAGACCCCGGAGTTATCGCTGAAGCCCAACCCGCCCTTCCCACTGACGCGCCGACACTGATCGCAGAGTTTGATAGCGCCTATGAGCAATGGGGCGACCTCGTCGCGGAGATGGCGGCGCGCAAGGCACGCGACCGATATATCCGGCAATTGCTCCTGTCGCGGATTTCCCGCACCGATCTCGACGCCGGCGCGCGCCCGGAAATAATCGCAGAAACATCGGATACCTTCGCCGCGGTCGATGGCGACAATACGGAATGGGCAATCGGCCTGCTAGATGCGTATGACTTTGCCGCGCTCAATGCCGCCATGCCATCGCTGGCAAGTGACATCGCGGCGTTGGTCCAGCACGGCGACCTCGCCGCCCAACAACGATTGCTGACTCTCGTGGAACCACTCGCACTGGCGGGTGAGTTCAACGGGCAGCGCTATGCCCTGCTCTATGACCGGGTGGCCTTGGCAGAGGGTCGACCACAGCGCTACGGGTCTCAGTTTCGCTGCGAAGACGGCGAACAGGTCTATCCGCCGCTGGAGGATCCAGAAACGGTTGACGCAATGAGAGCCGAGCTCGGTATGGAGCCACTCGCCACGTATCGCGAAACCAGTACGGCGTTTTACGGGTCGAGCTGCTCAAACTAGCCCTCAGCCCTTCGCGCGCAGGCTCAGCACCAGCATCAACGCCGCGGACACGATCGCCAATACGGCGCCTATCCCCAACAATGGTCCCACAGTCGCTCTCTCGGCCAGCTGCCCATACATCAGATAGAGTGACGGGATCATCACCAGCACGGCGACATGGTGCAGTGCGACCTGGGCCCAGGCCAGCAATCCGCTGCCCAGCCGGAACACCCGATAGAGAATGGCCCACAGGATGGGCAGGACACCGCCTAGCAGCATCATGTGGGCATGGGTCGGCATTTGGGTGTGATCGCCCGAGCGTCCCATGTGCTCACCCAGCAGCATGCCGATGATGAGCCAGATGAGGCCAAGCGTCAGGTGAATGCGTTCCGGTTTCATGTGAACTCCCCCCAGAGTTGGTCAGGCCGGGAGAATTCTGCGTTCTGCGTCGCTTGGCAAGGTTCGCATTATGAGCGCCGGCGATCTCGAACCTGCCGCCAGCGTGCCAATCGCTCGCCAATCGCCGCTTCGCGGCCGCTGTCGCGCGGCTCGTAGAAAACCGGGCGGTCGGGCATGTCGTCCGGGAAATAGTCCTGCCCGGAGACGCCGCCTTCCGCGTCATGATCATACTCATAGCCCTTGCCATAGCCCTGGTCCTTCATCAGGGCGGTCGGGGCGTTGAGGATGTGCGCCGGGGGCATGAGGGAGCCCGTCGCCTTCGCGGCCTTCCTGGCCCGTTTGTAGGCGACGTAGACAGCATTCGACTTGGCGGCCGTCGCCAGATGCACGACGGCATGGGCCAGGGCCAGCTCGCCCTCCGGTGAGCCGAGGCGTTCATAGGTCCGGGCCGCCTCATTGGCGATCATCAAGCCGGTCGGATCGGCCAGGCCGATATCCTCGGACGCCATGCGCACCAGGCGGCGCGCCAGAAAGAGCGGATCCTCGCCGCCTTCCAGCATGCGGGCAAACCAGTAGAGCGCGGCATCGGGGTCTGAGCCGCGAATGGATTTGTGCAGGGCCGAGATGAGATTGTAGTGCTCCTCTCGGTCCTTGTCGTAGGCCGTGGCCCGCTTGTTGAGCAGAACAGACAGGTCATCGGCGCTGACCTCGGTCTCCGGGTCGAAGGTGAAAACCTCCTCGACCAGATTGAGCATGTAGCGGCCATCCCCATCCGCCATCGAACGCAAGGCGGCCCGGGCCTCGCTGTCGAGCGGCAGCTTGCGATCCATTTCGGCTTCGGCACGCTGCATCAGGAGGTCCAGCCCGTCATCATCGAGCCGTTTGAGGACCAGGACCTGACAGCGCGACAGGAGAGCGGCATTGAGCTCGAAGGACGGGTTCTCGGTGGTCGCCCCCACCAAAGTCACAGTCCCCTCCTCCACCACCGGCAGAAAGCCATCCTGCTGGGCGCGGTTGAAGCGGTGGATCTCGTCAACGAAGAGCAGCGTGCCTCGCCCCTGCTGGCGACGGGCGCGCGCACGCTCAAAGGCCTTCTTGAGATCGGCGACACCGGAGAAGACGGCCGAGAGCGGCTCGAATTCCAGGTCACTGTCCTCGGCGAGCAGGCGGGCAATCGTTGTCTTACCGACACCGGGCGGTCCCCACAGGATCAGGGAGGCCAGACGCCCCTGGGCGCGCATGCGGGCAATCGGCCCCTTCCCGGCCAGAAGATGGCCTTGGCCAACAACCTCTTCCAGGGTCTGAGGCCGCAATCGGTCGGCCAGGGGGCGCGGGGCGTCGGCATCGAGGCCGGCAGCTTCAAACAGGCTTGTCATGGTTGCGGAGCCTAGGCGTGTTCGCGGTTACGCAGAAGAGCGGGCGTGATAGACTTGCAGCCCAGCGAGGGAGGCTGAGATGAACGATCCAGCAACACTGGGACAGCCCGCCAATGACCACCAGGGTCCGCCCATGGCCAGCGGAGTCACACCGCACCTGACGACGAAGGACGCCCAGGCGGCCATCCGCTTCTACGAAGCGGCCTTCGGCGCCGAGCTCGCCTTCTGCCAGATGGCCGAGGACAATAAGCGCATCATGCACGCCCATCTTCTCATCAATGGCGGATCAGTCTTTCTGCATGATGATTTCCCGGAATATCGCGGTGGCAGTCCGGCGCCGACGCCCGCGGGCATGGCGCTCCACATGCAGGTGGCAGATGTTGATGTCTGGTGGGCCCGCGCCGTTGAAGCCGGAGCCGAGATTCTGATGCCGCTCGAGGACATGTTCTGGGGGGATCGCTATGGCCAACTGAAGGACAAGTGGGGCTATGTCTGGAGCCTCGCTTCGTCTGCCAACACATCCGGAGAGACGGCATGACCGACGACACCTACGCCCCGCCAAGCTCGGGTGTGGCGCCCTATCTGAGTGTACGGGACGGTGGCGCCGCCATCGATTTCTACATGCGCGCCTTCGCAGCTCAGCTGCTCGAACGCTATGATTTCGAGGGCAAGCTCGGCCACGCTACGCTGCAGATCAATGAGGGCATCGTCATGCTGGCGGACGAATTCCCCGAGCATGAGGCGATGATCGGCAATGTCGCCCCGGCCAGCCTGGGCAATCGCACGACCTTCACCCTCAATCTCTATGTCACCGATGCCGACAGCTGGTACGACCGGGCCATCGCGGCCGGTGCAGAGGAAGTCCGCGCCTGCCGCGATGAATTCTTCGGGCGCCACGGCAAGGTGCGCGACCCGTTCGGCCATGTCTGGAGCTTCGTCGCACTGAAACCGCACGACGCGCCCGCTGCGGCCTAGTAGAGACGCACCGAGGTCTCGAAGCGCTGCCCGCGCCGCTCCACCACCAGCGGCCAGACCTGTTCGCCGTCATACCGGACAAGAATCTCGGAGACATCATCGATCGAGGTGACGGGAAGCCCCATCAATTCGATCAGCCGGTCACCGGGACGGAAGCCGAAACGGCCAGCCACTGAGCGTCGCCCGACGCCGCTGACAACGATCCCGCCCTGGAAGGGATCCAGGCCGACGCGCTCATTGAAAGCCGGTGAGAGCGTGACCAGCGCGGCGCCCGACAACGGATTACGCCCTGCGACCTCAAACGGCGCCGGATCAGAAATGCCCGGTGCCGGCTGGACCGCGACCTCGAGCGTCATTTCCTCACCATCGCGCAGGATCGTGAAGACGGCATCATCACCCGCGGCCCGCGTCGCCAGGCGAAAGCGCGCACCGGCCTGATTGTTCACAGGCTGCCCATCGATCGCCAGCACGATATCACCCTGCATCAGGCCGGCATCATCCGCGGCTGCCAGCGGGTAGATCTCATTGACCAATGCGCCGCGCGGGCGATTGAGGCCAAAGGCATCGGCGATGTCACTGTCGACCGGCTGCAGGCGGGCGCCCAGCCAGGGCCGGATCAGCTCGCCCTCGCTCATCGCGGTATCAACAACGCGCGAAACCATCTCCACCGGAATGGCGAAGCCGATCCCGTTCGAACCGCCCGAACGCGAGAAGATCATCGTGTTCACGCCGACCAGCTCGCCGTCCATATCAACAAGCGCCCCGCCGGAATTGCCCGGATTGATCGCCGCATCGGTCTGGATGAAAGAGGCATAATCGGTCTGGCCGACATCGGTGCGCGCCAGAGCGGACACGATTCCGGATGTGACGGTCTGGCCAACGCCGAAGGGGTTGCCGATGGCCAGGACGAGATCGCCGACCTCGATATCACCGGTCCGGTCAAACGGCAGGACGGGGAGCGGTTCGTCTGTATGGACCCGAAGCACGGCCAGGTCGGTCGCCTCGTCGGTGAGCAGGATTTCGGCCTCGAATTCGCGGCGGTCCGCCAGCACGACGCGCAATTCGGTCGCTCCGGCGACGACGTGATTATTGGTCACGATGACTCCGGACGCATCCACGATCACACCGGAGCCCAACGAGTTCTGCTCGCGCGGCTGGCTGCGGAACATGCGCGAGAAAAACGGGTCATTGGCAAAGGGGTGCTGGTTATTGACCACGCGTCGCGAGAAGACATTCACAACGGCCGGGGTGACTTCGCGCACGAGCGGCGCAAAAGACATCTGCATCTCGGCCCGGCTTTCCGGGATGACCCGATCATCCGCGGCACCGGCAAGGTCGATCTCCTGGGCGGCGGCTGGCGCGGCCGCGAGGAGGCAGGCAAGGAAGACGTGTCTGATCATGATTCCCATATAGGCTGGATTACGGGCACGAAAAAGGCGGCCCTGCTGAAGCAAAGCCGCCTTTCCCTGAACTTTTGCTGACTGGAATCTTACTCCTCAGTCATACCCTGTTCCGCTTCGACGCGGGCGCGATCAGCTGCGCCCTTTGCCGACGGGTCGCGGTCAACCAGCTCGATGACCGCCATCGGGGCGTTGTCACCATGACGGAAACCGGCCTTGAGCACGCGGGTGTAACCACCATCGCGCTCGGAATAGCGGCTGCCGAGCGTGTCGAACAGCTTCTTGACCTGGCCCTCATCACGGACCTTGGACATCGCCTGGCGGCGGCCATGGACGTCGCCGCGCTTGGCGAGCGTGATGAGCTTGTCCACGAACGGGGCCAGTTCCTTGGCTTTCGGCAAGGTGGTGACGATCTGTTCGTGCTCGATCAGCGAGGCAGCCATATTGGCCAGCATCGCCTTGCGGTGCGAATGGGTGCGGTTAAGCTTGCGGTGTGCGATGCCGTGACGCATGACTATTTCTCCTCAGTCCGGTTCAGGCGCCTCCCGGCGGCTGCCTAGACGTGATCCTCAAAACGTTTGGCGAGATCTTCGATGTTCTCCGGCGGCCAGTTCGGCGCTTCCATGCCAAGATGGAGACCCATCTGGGCGAGAACTTCCTTGATCTCATTAAGCGACTTGCGTCCGAAATTCGGGGTACGGAGCATCTCCGCCTCGGACTTCTGGATCAGGTCGCCGATGTAGACGATATTGTCGTTCTTCAGGCAGTTCGCCGAACGCACGGACAGCTCCAGCTCGTCGACCTTGCGCAGCAGCGCCGGGTTGAAGTCGAGCTCGGGCTTGTCGTCCTCGGCCGGACGCGCCTCGACGGCTTCCTCGAAATTGATGAAGATCTGGAACTGGTCCTGGAGGATGCGCGCGGCGAAGGCCACCGAATCTTCCGGGGTGACGGTTCCGTCCGTCTCAACTTCAAGCGTCAGCTTGTCATAATCGAGAACCTGGCCCTCACGGGTGTTCTCGACCTTGTAGGACACGCGCTTGACCGGGCTGTAGAGCGCATCAACGCCGATCAGACCGATCGGGGCATCTTCCGGGCGATTACGCTCGGACGGGACATAGCCCTTGCCGGTATTGATGGTGAACTCCATGCGGATTTCCGCACCCTCGTCCAGCGTGCACAGGGCAAGATCCTTGTTGATGATCTCGACATCCGCACTTTCCTCGATATCGCCAGCGGTGACGATGCCGGGGCCGGACTTCTTGAGCACGACGCGCTTGGGGCCCTCGCCATGCATGCGCAGGGCGATCTGCTTGATGTTCAGCACGATGTCGGTGACGTCTTCACGCACGCCGTCGATCGACGAAAACTCGTGGACGACGCCGTCAATGTGAACATTGGTCACCGCCGCGCCCTGAAGCGAGGACAGCAGCACACGACGCAGCGCATTGCCCAGCGTCATGCCGAAGCCACGCTCCAGCGGCTCGGCGACAATCTTGGCTTGGCGCGCGGGATCGTGTCCCGGTTCGATTTCCGGCTTCATCGGGCGGATGAGTTCTTGCCAGTTCTTCTCGATCACGTTCTTACTGCCCCTTCATCAGCCGCACGGTAGACACCGCCGGCGCGTTCAACAGGCGAAATGCGAGCCGCGTACTAGACGCGACGGCGCTTCGGCGGACGGCAACCGTTGTGCGGGATCGGTGTGACGTCCTGGATGGTGGTGATGGTGAAACCCACCGACTGCAACGCACGCAGCGCGCTTTCGCGCCCCGAACCCGGACCGGAGACCTTCACTTCGATGGTCTTCATGCCGTGTTCAATCGCCTTCTTGCCGGCATCTTCAGCAGCCATCTGGGCGGCATAAGGGGTCGACTTGCGCGAACCCTTGAAGCCCATGTGACCGGCGGAGGACCAGGAAATTGCATTTCCCTGGGCGTCCGTGATGGTCACCATGGTGTTGTTGAAGCTGGCACTCACGTGGGCGACACCCGACGTGATGTTCTTGCGTTCACGCCGCTTCACGCGGCCTGTTTCCTTAGCCATTGGTCAGGGCCCTACTTTTTCTTGCCGGCAATCGGCTTGGCGGGACCTTTGCGCGTACGCGCATTGGTGTGAGTGCGCTGGCCACGGACAGGCAGGCCACGACGGTGGCGCAGGCCACGGTAGTTGCCCAGGTCCATGAGGCGCTTGATGTTCACAGCCACGTCACGGCGCAGATCCCCTTCCACCATGTGATCACGATCGATCACTTCGCGGATTTGCAGGACTTCTGCATCCGTCAGCTCACTGACACGACGCTCGGGCGTGATGGAAACCTGCTCGCAGATCTCCTTCGCCTTGGCCGGGCCAATGCCGTGGATGTAGCGAAGCGCGATCTCTACGCGCTTATTCGTCGGAATATTGACGCCGGCAATACGGGCCACTTTCCATCTCCCAAATTCTGAACGCCATTCACGGACGACCCAACAGGCAACCTTTCGGTCGCCGCATCAGCTCGCCCGTTTCGCGAAGGGCGCTATCTACAGTCAGCGTTGCCACCCCGTCAATGGGGTTGCAACAGGTGCGTATCACTTCTCTTCGAGCGCTGCAGCAATTCCCGCTGCAACCTCGTCCATGGATCCCATGCCGGGGACTTCCCGCATCTTGCCCGATTGAGCATAGAACGGGATCAGCGGCGCGGTCTGATCCTGGTAGTTCTTCAGTCGTACTTTGAACGCGTCGATATTGTCATCGGCCCGCCCCTCTTCCGCCGCACGCTTTTCCATACGTGCGACCAATTCCTTGTCATCCACCAGCAGGCGAACAACCGCATCAACCTTCGAGCCGCGCTTTGCCAGCGCCGCATCAAGGGCTTCAGCCTGGGCAACCGTGCGCGGGAAACCGTCAAAGATGGCACCGCCGGCCGCCTCGGCCTCCGGCAGTCTTTCCTCAATCAGCTCAATCACGATCTCGTCGGATACCAGATTGCCGGCATCCATGATCGCGGAGACACGCTGCCCCAATTCTGTTCCGGCAGCCTTGGCTTCACGCAACATGTCTCCGGTGGAGAGCTGCACCCAGCCGCGCTCGCTGACGAGACGCTTGGATTGGGTGCCCTTGCCGCAGCCTGGCGGTCCGAACAGGATAATGTTCATCGTTTGCGTCCCCGCAGTTTCGACTTCTTGATCAAGCCCTCATACTGGTGTGCCAGCAGGTGGGACTGGATCTGGGAAACCGTGTCCATTGTCACTGACACGACGATCAGCAGGGAGGTGCCGCCGAGAGCCGTTTGCGGGCTCAGGAGCATGGGCACCATGCAGATCAGTGTCAGGTACAGCGCTCCAACCAGGGTCAGGCGGGACAGGACGTAGTCGATATATTCAGCGGTCCGCTTGCCCGGACGGATGCCGGGCAGAAAACCACCATACTTCCGCAGATTTTCGGCAGTGTCCTCAGGATTGAAGACGACCGAGGTGTAGAAGAAGCAGAAGAAGATGATCATGGCCGCATAAAGCAGCATGAAGAGCGGCGCGCCCGGCCCGAGATAGGCCACCATCGTCTGCAGCCAATCCGGTCCGGTCTGGGACTGGAAGCTCGCAGCCGTGGCCGGCAGCAGCAGCAGGGAAGAGGCGAAGATCGGCGGAATGACGCCGGCCGTGTTCAGCTTGAGCGGCAGGAAGGAGGTGTCGCCCCCGACCATGCGATTGCCCTGCTGACGTTTCGGATACTGGACCAGGAGGCGGCGCTGCGAGCGCTCGACGAAGACCACGAGGGCCAGGCCGATCAGGATCAGCGCGCCACCGACCAGAAGCACCGTGCCATTACCGGTGGACGAAGCCTGGGACAACGCCCCGCCGATGACCCCCGGTACCGCCGAGATAATGCCGGCGAAGATGATCAGCGAAACGCCATTGCCGACACCGCGTGCGGTGATCTGCTCACCCAGCCACAGAAGCAGCATGGTGGCCCCCACCAGGGTAATCACGGTCGAGGCAATGAAGAAGGGACCGGGGTTCAGGGCCAGCGCCACACCGTCACTATTGGGCGTATTCATGCCCATGGCGATGGCAAAGGCCTGACCGGTTGCCAGGACCACCGTCAGATAACGGGTATACTGGTTGATTTGCTGACGTCCCTGCTCGCCACCTTCCTTCTTCAGCTTTTCAAGGCTGGGAATGGTGGCTGACATCAACTGCATGATGATCGAGGCCGAGATGTACGGCATCACATTGAGCACGAAAATCGCCATGCGTTCGACGGCACCGCCGCCAAGCATGTTGAACATGGACAGGATACCCTGCCCCTGCCCGCCCAGTGAATCGAACACACGGGCATACTGCTCCGGATCGATCCCCGGAATCGGCACGAAAGTACCGATCCGGTAGACAACCAGGATCCCGATCGTGAACAGGATGCGTTGCTGCAGCTCCTTCGCTTTCGCGAAGGAGCTAAAGTTCATGTTCGCAGCAAGCTGTTCGGCAGCTGAAGCCATGAAGACGTCCTTAAAAGGTCGGCGTTAAGTCGCTTATTCCGCGGCGTCGTCAGCCACGGCGGTGAGGGTCACCTTGCCACCGGCCTTCTCGACCGCAGCAATCGCAGTCTTGGAGGCACCGGCAATGGTGATCTCTACTTTGGACTTCAGCTCGCCCTTCGCAAGGAGGCGGATGCCGTCCAGCGCACGACGGACCAGGCCCGCCGCGATCAGGACATCGGCGTCGATCGGCTTTTTCGCGTCGATCTTGCCTTCAGCAATCGCCTTCTCGAGACGGCCGAGATTCACTTCTGCCCATGCCTTGCGGTTCGGCTTGTTGAAGCCCCGCTTCGGCAGACGCATGTGAAGCGGCATCTGACCGCCTTCGAAACCCTTGATGGCCACACCCGAACGGGATTTCTGGCCCTTGACGCCACGGCCGCCAGTCTTGCCCTTGCCGGAACCGATACCACGGCCGACGCGGGTGCGGAGCTTGGCAGCACCGTCATTGTCGCGCAGTTCATTGAGACGCATGTCGTTCTCCATTCGATGGAGCGGTTTCCCTCGTGGGGACCTACTCCTCGACGATTTCCACCATGTGGCTGACCTTGGCAATCATGCCGCGGACAGACGGTGTATCTTCCAGCTCGCGCTCGCGACCGATCTTGTTGAGACCGAGGCCGACAAGCGTGGCGCGCTGATCTTTGGGGCGGCGAATGGCGCTGCCCGTCTGGCGCACGCGGATCGTGGTTTTGGCCATTATATCCGGTCCTTACGCTTCGATCGCTTCCGGCGAAGACGCGCCGTCATCACGGCGGTTCACCAGATCACCAACCTTCAGACCACGCTTGGCAGCAACCGAGCGCGGGCTCGACTGCGACTTCAGCGCGTCCATTGTGGCGCGGATCATGTTGTACGGGTTGGACGTGCCAACCGACTTGGCGACCACGTCCTGGATCCCGAGGGTTTCCAGCACAGCGCGCATCGGACCACCGGCGATGACGCCGGTACCCGGAGGCGCTGCCCGCAGGACGACCTTGCCGGCACCGTGACGGCCCTTGCCGTCATGGTGCAGGGTCCGGCCTTCGCGAAGCGGCACGCGGATCATGTTTTTCTTGGCTTCGTCGGTGGCCTTGCGGATGGCTTCCGGCACTTCGCGTGCCTTGCCCTGTCCGAAGCCGACGCGGCCTTTGGTGTCACCGACGACGACGAGGGCTGCGAACTGGAAGTTCCGGCCACCCTTCACCGTCTTGGCGACGCGGTTGATGTGGACGAGCTTGTCGACAAGTTCGTCATCGCGTTCCTGGTCGCGGTCCCGGCCACGGCCGCGGCCGCGGCCACGATCGCCGCGGTCACCGCGCTGCTCGTTCTGATGAGCCATACGTCCGCTCCCTTAGAAGTTCAGGCCGCCCTCGCGGGCCGCCTCTGCGAGCGCTTTGACACGCCCGTGAAAGATGTAACCGCCACGGTCGAAGACGACGTCCTTGACGCCTTCCTTGACTGCGCGCTCGGCGATCAGCTTGCCGACGATCCCGGCAGCCTTCGTGTCGCAACCCTTGCCATGCTCTTTTTGAGCGGCTTCCTCGAGGGAAGAGGCGGCGACGATCGTCTTGCCCGACACATCGTCGATGAGCTGGGCATAGATGTTCTTCGAAGACCGGTAGACCGACAGCCGCGGACGGCCGTTGGCGAACTTGCGCAGACGGATCCGGGTGCGCTGGGCGCGGCGGACCGATTTTTCGCGTTGAGTTTTCATCGCTCGCCCTACTTCTTCTTGCCTTCTTTGCGGCGGATATACTCGCCGACATATTTGATGCCCTTGCCCTTGTAGGGCTCCGGCGGACGGAAGCGGCGGATCTCGGCGGCCACCTGGCCAACGCGCTGCTTGTCAGCGCCCGTGATCTTCACCTCGGTCGGCTTGCCGACGGCGATGGTGATGCCTTCCGGTGCGTCATAGACGACGTCATGCGACAGGCCGAGCGACAGCTTCAGGGACGTACCCTGCATCTGCGCGCGGTAACCAACGCCCACCAGTTCGAGATTTTTCTCGTAACCAGCCGAGACACCCTGGACCAGATTGGCGACCAGGGCACGTTGCATGCCCCACATCGCGCGGGCCTTCTTGGTCTCGTCGCGCGGCTTGATGACAATGCCATCTTCGCCCTGCTCGACATTCACCTCGTCAACAAAGGTCATGGACAGTTCGCCCTTGGGACCCTTGACGGTCAGATCCGAGTCCGTGAGCGTCGCAGTGACGCCGCCGGGAACGGCGACCGGGAGTTTACCGATACGTGACATTGGTTCGCTCCCTTAGCTGACGTGACAGAGGATCTCGCCGCCCACATTGGACTCACGAGCAGTCGAATCCGACATCACGCCCTTGGGCGTGGAGAGGATTGCGATGCCGAGGCCATTCTGGACGAGCGGAAGATCCTTGACGCCGGAATAGACGCGGCGGCCCGGCTTGGAGATACGCTTGATCTCCGAAATCACCGAGTCACCTTCGAAATACTTCAGTTCGATCTCGAACTCTTTCAGGCCGGTCGGCATTTCAACTTCCGCATAATCGCGGATGTAGCCTTCCGACTTGAGGACGTCGAGCACGCGGCGGCGCAGGGCCGAGGCCGGCGTGTTGACGTTCCGCTTGTTGCGCATGAGCGCATTGCGGATACGGGTCAGCATATCGCCGAGAGGATCGTTCACAGACATGTCCTGGTCTCCTCTCTTACCAGCTCGACTTGACCATGCCCGGGATCATTCCCTGGCTGGCCAGATCACGCAGCGCGATACGCGACATGCGGAGCTTGCGATAGAATGCGCGCGGACGGCCGGTGATCTCACACCGGTTCCGGATACGCGTGACTGCAGAATTGCGCGGCAGTTCAGCCAGCTTCAGCTGAGCAGCAAAACGCTCCTCAACCGGCAATTCCTTGTTACGTGCGATCGACTTGAGCTGTTCACGCTTGGCCGCATAACGCTTGGCCAGGCGCGCACGTTTCAAGTTGCGCTCGATTGCGGAAGTTTTCGCCATTTAAGTCCTCCTGCGTGCAAAGCCCGAACGGCTTTGCTCTCCTGCTGCGTTAGTTCGTAAAGGGGAAATCGAACTCGGCCAGCAGGGCCTTCGCTTCCTCATCATTGTCGGCGGTGGTGCAGACAACGATATCCATACCCCGGATTTTCTCGACCTTGTCGTAGTCGATTTCCGGGAACACGATATGTTCCTTGAGACCCATCGCGTAATTGCCGCGACCATCGAAGCTCTTACCATTGAGCCCACGGAAGTCACGCACACGCGGCAGGGCGATCGTGATCAGGCGATCCAGGAATTCGTACATACGATCCTGGCGCAGGGTCACTTTCGCGCCGATCACCTGCTCCTCACGGAGCTTGAAGCCCGCGATGGACTTCTTGGCGACCGTCTTGACCGGCTTCTGGCCGGAAATGGCTTCGAGGTCTTCCAGGGCACCCTTGATCTTCTTGGAGTCCTGGGAGGCCTCACCAACACCCATATTGATCACGATCTTGTCGAGACGCGGGATCTGCAGGTCGTTGGCATAACCGAATTTTTCCTTCATCGCCGCACGAATTGCTTCGTTATACTTGGCGCGAAGACGCGGTGTGTAGGTGGCGGTATCAGACATCGATAACCTCGCCCGAGCTCTTGGCGACGCGCACTTTCTTGCCGTCTTCAGTCTTGAAGCCGACACGTGTCGCCTCGCCGGTTTTCGGATCAGCCACAGCCACGTTCGACACGTGGATGGAGGCTTCCTTTTCCTTGATGCCGCCCTGGTCGGTCTGCGTCGCGCGGGTGTGGCGCTTAACCACATTCACGCCGGACACAATGACACGATCCTCGGTCGGCAGCACCTTGGTGACTTCGCCGGTCTTGCCTTTGTCACGGCCGGCGAGAATGACGACTTTGTCGCCCTTCTTGATCTTGGCAGCCATTACAGCACCTCCGGCGCCAGCGACACGATCTTCATGTGGTTCTTGCCACGCAGTTCGCGCGGAACCGGCCCGAAGATACGCGTGCCGAGCGGCTCGTTATTGTTGTTGATAATCACAGCCGCGTTGCCATCGAAGCGAATGACGGAACCGTCCTTGCGCTTGATGTCCTTGGCCACGCGAACGACGACGGCCTTGCGGACATCACCCTTCTTCACGCGACCACGCGGGATAGCTTCCTTGACCGAGACGACAATGATGTCGCCGACGTGGGCATAGCGACGCTTGGCACCGCCGAGCACCTTGATGCACTGCACACGGCGGGCGCCAGAATTGTCAGCCACGTCCAGATTGGTTTGCATCTGGATCATCGCAGATCCTCCTTAGGAAAGGATGGGTCTCCTTGTCGGGCCTAGGCCGCGACCGGGACCACCTCCCACCGCTTCAGTTTCGACTTGGGTGCACATTCCTGAATCTGGACCTGGTCACCCACCTTGAACGCATTGGCTTCGTCATGCGCGTGGTAACGCTTGGTGCGGCGGACCGTCTTGCGCAGCAGCGGGTGGAGGAAAGTCCGTTCCACACGCACCACGATGGTCTTGGCACCTTTGTCACTCACTACGACGCCTTGCAGGATACGCTTCGGCATCGCTAGCTCCCTTGCTCTACGTGCGATTTACGCTCGGTCTGGACCGTCTGGATACGCGCGATATCGCGGCGGATCTGGCCATAGCGAGCGGTGTTTTCCATCTGGCCGGAGGCCTGCTGGAACCGCAGCTTGAATTGTTCTTCCTTCAGCTTCAGGAGCGTGTCCTTCAGCTGATCTTCGGTCATGGCGCGAACGTCAACGGGTTTCATCGTTGTGTTCTCCCTATTCGCCCAAACGGGCGACGATTTTGGTCTTGACCGGCAGCTTTGCCGCGCCCAGCTCGAGAGCTTCGCGCGCAACATTTTCGGGAACACCGTCGATCTCGAACATGATGCGGCCAGGTTTGACCTTGCACGCCCAAAACTCGGGCGAGCCCTTACCTTTACCCATCCGGACTTCGGTCGGTTTCTTGGAAACCGGTACGTCCGGGAAGATGCGGATCCACACGCGACCTGCACGCTTCATGTGGCGAGTAATCGCCCGACGCGTGGCTTCGATCTGACGCGCGGTAACGCGTTCCGGCTGGAGCGCCTTGAGGCCGTAGGAGCCGAAGTTCAGCGTATAGCCACCCTTCGCAGCACCCTTGATACGGCCTTTGTGCGCCTTGCGGAATTTCGTGCGTTTCGGTTGCAGCATGGCTGATTTCCTTACGCGGCTTGGCGGCCCGAACGGGCGCGCTGCTCACCCGACTCCTGGAGACGACGCTCCTGGGCATTCGGGTCATGTTCCATGATCTCGCCTTTGTAAATCCAGACCTTGATACCGATGATACCCATCGCGGTCTTGGCTTCGGCGGTTCCGTAATCGATGTCGGCGCGCAGCGTATGAAGCGGCACGGAGCCCTCATTATACTGCTCGGTACGGGCAATTTCCGCACCGCCGAGACGACCACCGCAGACGATCTTGCAGCCCTTGGCGCCCATGCGCATCGCCGACTGCATCGAGCGCTTCATTGCGCGGCGGAAAGCCACACGACGCTCGAGCTGCTGGGCGATGGACTCGGCGACCAGGGTCGCGTCGATTTCCGGCTTGCGCACTTCAACGAGGTTCAGGAAAACCTCGCCGTCGACCATTTTCGACAACTCCTTGCGGAGAGTCTCGATGTCCGAACCCTTCTTGCCGATCACCACACCCGGACGAGCCGTGTGGACGGTGACGCGGCACTTCTTGTGCGGGCGCTCGATGACGATCTTCGACACGCTGGCATTCTTCAGACGCTGCTTGAGCATCTTCCGGATCTTGATGTCCTCGTGGAGCAGCTTGGCGTATTCACCAGCGCCGGCATACCAACGGGACTCCCAGGTGCGGTTGACGCCGAGGCGCAGACCGATCGGATTGACTTTCTGACCCATCAGGCGGCCTCCTCGACTTCGCGCACCACGATGGTGAGCTCGGAAAACGGCTTCAGGATCTTGGCGCCGCGACCGCGTGCCCGAGCCCGAAAGCGTTTCATGACCAGGTTCTTGCCGACAAAGGCTTCCGACACGACAAGGCTGTCGATGTCGAGGCCGTGATTATTCTCGGCATTGGCAATCGCGGACTCGAGGGTCTTCTTGACTTCCTTGGAGATCCGCTTGCGCGAAAATTCCAGATCGGCCAGGGCACGCTCGACCTTTTTGCCGCGGATGAGCGCAGCAACAAGGTTCAGCTTTTGCGGGCTGGTGCGGATCATCCGCAGCTTGGCGCGCGCTTCATTGTCAGCGACGCGACGGGGATTGGCAGACTGTCCCATCGCTTATCTCCGCTTGGCTTTTTTATCCGCAGCGTGACCGTAATAGGTCCGCGACGGGGCGAATTCACCGAGCTTGTGGCCGACCATGTCTTCGGTCACGAGCACAGGCACGAACTTGTTGCCGTTGTGAACCTGGAAGGTCAGGCCCACGAATTGCGGCATGATGGTAGAACGGCGCGACCAGGTCTTGATCGCTTGCTTGCGTCCGCCCTCGTGCGACTTTTCCGCTTTTTTCAGCAGATAGCCGTCGACGAACGGACCTTTCCAGACAGAGCGAGGCATCGTCTGCTCCCTATCGCTTCTTGCGCTCGTGGCGCGAGCGGATGATGAACTTGTCGGTCGACTTGTTCTTGCGCGTCTTGGCACCCTTGGTCGGCTTGCCCCACGGGGTCACCGGATGGCGACCACCAGAGGTGCGGCCTTCACCACCACCATGCGGGTGGTCGACCGGGTTCATGACAACGCCGCGAACAGACGGACGCTTGCCGAGATGGCGATTGCGACCGGCCTTGCCGAGGTTGATGTTGAGGTGGTCCGGGTTGGAAACCGCACCGACCGTCGCCATGCACTTGTCCGAGACCATGCGCAGTTCGCCAGATGCCAGACGGATCTGGGCGTAGCCGGCATCGCGGCCGACCAGCTGCACATAGGCACCGGCGGAACGAGCGATCTGACCACCCTTCTCCGGCTTCATCTCGACATTGTGAAGGATCGTACCAACCGGCACGGCCTTCAGCGGCATGGCATTGCCCGGCTTCACATCGGCCTTGGCAGACGCGATTACCGTGTCGCCTTCGGAAAGGCGCTGCGGAGCCAGGATATAGGCCTTTTCGCCGTCCTCATACTTGATGAGGGCGATGAAAGCCGTCCGGTTCGGATCATATTCCAGGCGCTCGACGGTCGCGGGCATGTCCCACTTGCGACGCTTGAAATCGACCAGGCGATAAAGACGCTTCGCGCCACCGCCACGCCGGCGGGCCGTGATGCGACCCATATTATTGCGCCCACCGCTCTTGGTGAGGCCTTCGACCAGTGTTTTCTCAGGGCGTCCCTTGTGCAGGGCGGAACGATCCACCAGCACGAGGGCACGGCGGCCCGGAGAGGTCGGTTTGAATGTTTTCAACGCCATCTTACAGACCCGTCGTCACGTCGATCGAGTGACCCTCTTCGAGAGTCACGACCGCTTTCTTCTGGTCATTGCGGCGACCGGGCACACCCCGGAAGCGCTTGCTCTTTCCGTGAACCTTGGTGGTGTTCACAGCCGTCACCTTCACCTTGAAGAGCTTCTCGACCGCATCAGCGATCTCGGCCTTGTTGGCGGAGAGCGGCACGAAGAAGACCACCTTGTTCTCTTCCGAGAGCAGGGTCGACTTTTCGGTGATCACCGGGCTCAGGATCGTGTCGTAATGGTGCGCAGCAGCCGACATCTTATGCCTCCTTCGCGCTGAGGCGGGCGTGGATCTGTTCCACGGCAGCCTTCGTCAGCACCAGGGTGTCGCGACGCAGCACGTCATAGACGTTGAGACCCTGGGCGGGCAGCACGTCAATGCACGGCAGGTTGCGAGCCGCCTTGGCAAAATTCTCGTTTACTTCGGCGCCCGAGATGACCAGGGCATTGGAAATGCCCAGACCTTCAAAGGACGTGCGAAGCGCCTTGGTCTGCGGGGCGTCGAGTGCAGCATCGTCGATGACGATGAGCGACTTGGCGCCGAGCTTGGCCGACAGCGCATGGCGCAGGCCAAGCGCGCGGACCTTCTTGGGAAGCTCGTGAGCATGGCTGCGGACGCGCGGACCGTGTGCCTTGCCGCCGCCAACGAATTGCGGAGCGGACCGGGCACCGTGACGGGCCCCGCCGCCGCCTTTCTGGCGACCGAACTTCTTCTTCGTGCGGGCAATCTCGGAGCGGCCGAGCGTTTTGTGCGTGCCTTGCTGGCGGGCTGCCAGCTGCCACTTCACAACGCGCTGCAGGAGGTCGGAGCGCACCTCTTCAATGCCGAAGACGGCATCGTCGAGATCGATGGCACCGGCGTCCTTCGCCGCGAGGGTTTTGACCTCGATCTTCATGCTTGCGTTCCTTCTTCACCGTCAGCCGCAGCTTCCGGGGCCGCGTTGTCGGCGTCAGCCGGAGCAGCCTCATTCCCAACCACTTCGGTCGGCGCCGGCGCGTTCAGCTCGTCCAGCGTACGGAACTTGCCCGGAACCGGGAGTTCAGCATCGCCATGACCCTTGACCGCGTCGCGAAGCTCGACCCAGCCGCCAGCTGATCCGGGAACGGCGCCCTTGACCAGGACAATGCCGCGCTCGACGTCAACACGAACGACTTCGATATTCTGCGTGGTCACGCGGACAGCGCCCATGTGACCGGCCATTTTCTTGCCCTTGAAGACCTTGCCCGGATCCTGACACTGGCCGGTCGAACCATGCGAACGGTGCGAGATTGACACACCGTGCGTGGCTCGAAGGCCGCCAAAACCGTGGCGCTTCATGGCCCCTGCAAAACCCTTACCGATCGAGATGCCGGCAACATCCACTTTCTGCCCGGGGACGAAATGGTCCGCGGTCAGCTCGGAGCCGACTTCAATCAGCGCGTCTTCGGCGACGCGGAATTCGACCATCTTGCGCTTGGGCGCAACCTTGGCCTTGGCGAAGTGACCGCGCAGCGCCTTCGGCGTCCGCTTGGCCTTGGCTTCCCCGGCACCCAGCTGGAGCGCCACATAGCCGTCCCGCTCAGCGGTCTTGTGAGACACGACCTGGACGTTGTCCATGTGCAGCACTGTGCAGGGCACGTGCGAGCCGTCTTCGGCGAAAATACGCGTCATGCCCAGCTTGCGGGCGATCACGCCTGTTCTGCGATCTTCCTGGCGCATAATCCTACGCTCCCAGCTTGATCTCGACGTCCACACCGGCCGACAGGTCGAGCTTCATCAGCGCGTCCACGGTTTGCGGGGTGGGGTCGACAATGTCGAGAAGGCGCTTGTGCGTCCGGATTTCGAACTGCTCGCGCGACTTCTTGTCGATGTGCGGCGAGCGCAGCACCGTGAATTTCTCGATGCGCGTCGGCAGCGGAATCGGGCCACGGACGTTGGCGCCCGTGCGCTTGGCTGTCGAAACGATCTCCCGGGTGGAATTATCCAGAACCCGGTGATCGAACGCCTTAAGGCGAATGCGGATGTTTTGACGTTCCATCAAACCGATCCCGTTTCTTAACTTTCAAAAAGAGCAAACCGGGGCGGCAGGTTCAGCCACCGCCCCGATCGGATTGCGTAGTCTATTCGATGATCTTTGACACGACGCCGGCGCCGACAGTGCGGCCACCTTCACGGATAGCGAAGCGGAGCTTCTCTTCCATGGCGATCGGTACGATCAGTTCGACATTCATTTCGATATTGTCGCCCGGCA
>NZ_CAMYLS010000014.1 GCF_947259345.1 uncultured Maricaulis sp.
ACCGCCAGAGGCTTCCGCCAGAACCATCGTGATCGCAGCCGTCAGCGTCGTCTTGCCGTGGTCAACGTGACCAATCGTGCCGATGTTCGCATGCGGCTTGGTGCGCTCAAACTTTTCCTTCGCCATGGTCTTTCCTCTTGAACGCCGATCTTGATCGAGAAGATGGGCTATAGACTTGGATGTGTTGATTTCATTGGATACGGACAGACCATACCCGTGAGACCGGCGCGGGATAGCGTCGCTCGCCAAAGAAGGCAAGCCCCAAGCACCTATGCCCGACACGCGGCGCAGCCGGGTTTCTGGACGTACCAGACATGCAGAGAAAGATTGGAGCGGGTAGTCGGGATCGAACCGGCATCCTCAGCTTGGAAGGCTGCTGCACTACCATTGTGCTATACCCGCACCGGAACCCGTCATTTAGCGACTCAGATTTCCCCAGTCGAGGGGTGAGTTGCTGTTTTAGCTGCAACACGATCGGCGCAACGCCATTCACCAGCCCCCATAACCCGGCCCAAAAGGCCGCAAGCGCGACCGCGCGCCGGGCGGTCAGCCCGCCCCTTCGGAGGCGTGAACCCGGATCTGAACCGGGTGAATTGCCGTGAGATCAAAAACCCAGCCCGCAGGGCGAAGGGTGGTGGAGGGGGCTGGATTCGAACCAGCGTACGCATAGCGGCCAGATTTACAGTCTGGTGGATTTAACCACTCTCCCACCCCTCCACAGGGTGCCTTCGGGCCGCGATGTAACCGGCCTTTCAGTGTCCTGCAAGAAACAGTCTCAGCTTGCGGGGAGGCATGCTATGCCTCGGCAAATCAGGTGACCGCCCCAAAACAGGAGCGCGGACTATAGTGACGAAGACTCCCATGCGCAATACATCCAAACGGACCGATTACAGCCGCCGCTCCAAGCCTTCTGGAACAGGCGATTCAGGCTGGATCTGGGGCCGCCATGCCGTGCTCGCCGCAGTCGCCAACAAGCGCCGCGAAATCCTCGAGCTGAAGGTCACCCGCAATGCCGCGCGCGACCTGCCCGAGGGGACCGACCACCAGCAGGTCGAGCCACGCGTGATCGACCACGCGCTGCCCGATGGTGCCGTTCACCAGGGCTTTGCCGCCCTCGCCCGCGCCTTGCCGCCAGAATCGGTCAATGGCGTCACCGATCCGACGCATGGCGCCCTGCTCGTGCTCGACCAGATCACCGACCCGCACAATGTCGGCGCGGTACTGCGCTCGGCTGCGGCCTTCGGAATCCGCGCCGTTGTGATGCAGGACCGCAAGGCGCCCCCGCTCTTTGGCACCGTATGCAAGAGCGCTGTTGGTGCCGCCGAGCGCGTCGCCCATGTGCGCGTCACCAATATCGCCGATACCCTGCTGGAGTTCCGCAAGGCGGGCCGGCATGTGCTCGGCCTGGCCGGCGAAGCCGAGCTCGACCTCGCCACAGCGCTGGCCGCGCCGGATGGCAAGGGCTGGGGCCCCGGTCTGGTTCTGGTGATGGGGTCGGAAGACAAGGGCCTGCGCACGCGCGTGGCGGATTGTTGCGACCAGCTGGTGCGCATTCCGATGACCGGTGTGGTGGAGAGCCTGAATGTCTCCAACGCCGCCGCCATCGCCCTCTACGAAGCAGCAAAATGGCGTCCCGTCAAAGACGAGACGCCATCCGCCTGATCCGGCCTTGGGGGGACGGAGGAGTTTGAAATCGTTCTAGTGCACGTCACCGACGCGCATCACGGTACGACCATTGCGGGTCCAGTGCACACTGCCCTCTATCTCGGAGATGGAAACGTCGCCGCCGCCATTCTCGCGCACGACCAGATCGACAGCCGTGCCACCGAAGGCAATATCGCCAGAGCCGCTGATCGAGACCTCGAAAGGCTGCGCCCGACCGCCATGAACGTCGATATTGCCGGAACCGGAGATCCGCGAATGGAAGGCGCCATTCATGCTCTCGGCTTCAACATCACCAGAGCCGGACACGCCCACGGACAAGCCGGCAATGCGGCCAAATTCAACATCACCGGAACCGTTGATATTCACATCGGCATCGCCGCCGACATTGCCAGTGATCACATCGCCCGAACCATTGATGGAAACATCCGCATTCCGCGCGATATCGCGAGTCGTGACGTCGCCGGAGCCATTGATGCTGATCGCGGCTTCGCCGCCAATCATGCCGGTATTGATGTCGCCTGAGCCGCTGATGCGAACTCGTGCGTCCTCGTCAATATTGCCAAGCTGAAAGCGGCCACAGCTGCTCATATTGATATCCACCGTGCGCAAATCACCGGCCGAGCCGACAAAGGCGCTGTCGCTCAGTTCCAGCGCCAGTGACGCCGGGGCGGTGATTACCAGGCTGGGATACTCATCAATATTGTGCCGCTCGCCCCGGTTCAGGCCGATCGTCATCGTGTTGTTGCGGGTGTTGCAATTGGTGCGGCGCAGGCTGAGACCGCCATCAATGCGGACCATCGAACCGCTATCGCTCACGCTCGGGTCGGCGACATGGCCACCGGAATTGGTCATGGCAACCGAAATCGTGTCCGAACTGCCGGTCCGGATTTCAATCCGCCCGACGAAATTCTCGATTTCCAGCCGGTCACCTGAATAGCTTTGGGCGGCCCCACTCAGCTGGGTCGCCCCGGCGGACATGGAGACAAGCGCCATACCCACCATGGCGGCGGCGCTGGTTGCGAACAGAATGGTCTTTTTCATCGGTCGTCCCTTTCACGATCTATCCCCCGGATGCACACCGACGACTGATCGGATGCAAAGCGCCCGACAATAATGTCGATCATACCCCTGCCCGTCACTGTCCGAGGCATGACAGTGACGTAATCCGGCGCGGGAGCGGACGCGGCTGGCGGGTCAGCCGGGCCAAAGCTCGAAGACCAGGGTCGCGATCGGCGTTCCAATGGCATAACCCAGCACGCCGACCAGAACGCCTGGTGTCACCAGATCCTTCCACCCCTTCGCGGCGGCGAGCGCCGGCGCGGTGGTCGCCCCCAGGATGGCTGCATTGGAGGCGGTGATCAGCTCGGGCAATGACAAGCGGACAAGACTGCCCACGCCGAACAGGATCACGGCATGCACTGACAGCATGATCCCGATAAGGACGAGCAGGACAGGCGCTTGCTGAAGCAGGGATACCACGTCCGCACCCGCCGCGATCATCGCAAAGAAGACAAAGCTGAGCGCAATGCCCATCTCATATCCGCCACGCAGTCGACCGATCGTCTGCGGGAAGGCTGTCGCCGGGATCAGGGCGAGCACGGAGATGATCGCAAACTTCCATTTCCGCCCGGCATCGTCCCAGAGTGAGTCCAGCTGGTCTGCAAGCGCGGTCCCGATTGCCACGATAATCAGGGCATAGGCGGCCGACAGACACAGTGAGGCGGCTGTGATCGGACGTTCCTCCTCGACTTCGAGCTCGCCTTGCGTGTGGTCAATCGGATTGAAACGCTTGGCCAGCCAAGCCCAACCGGGCATCAGGGCGAGCAAGGCCAGGAAGAAGCCGGAATAGAGATTATCGACAGCCGTCATGGCCGAGGCCCAACTCGGATCCGCTTCACCCAGCCCGGTCGAGGCCATCAAGGCCCCGTAATTGACCGATCCGCCGATATAGGTCGCCGTAAAGGCGCCGACCGCCGCCGCTTGGCGCGTCCCCAGCGCCGCGGCTTCCGAGCCGGCGGCGTAGTCGCCGATATCGATGAGCGAAAAAGCGATCAGCGCACCGGCCACCGTGGCCACGGCGGCGAGCATAAAGGCGCCCGCCATACGGGTGGTTTCAAAGAAAATTTTCTTGAGATCCGCCTTCATCAGAAAGAGCGGGATCAGAACCGGGACGAAATAGGTCCAGACAAAATCATAGGCCGCTGCCGACGAGGGGATCAGTCCGATATTCGAGGCAATGATGGCCAGAAAAATGGCCCATACGGCGCCGGTGAGCAAAGCGCCAATGCGGGTTTTCTCGATGAGAAAACCGGCCGCGGCGATGGCAAACAAGCTGGCCATGACGGCCAGATGATTATCAGCCGGAATCAAAGACATGAAACGCCCCCTCCAAAACGTCGCGCGACCCTAGCCGCCACTGCTAGGCAGCGCAAACCGGTCATCCCGCCAATTCGCTCTCGCGCGCCATGGCCCGCTTGTAGGCCGGGCGTTCGACCAGACGGCCAACATAGGCCGCAAACGGATCAACGCGCTCGAGCAGATTGAAATTCATCATGAAATTCAGCGTCGAGCCGACCATCAGATCGGCGGCCGTGAAACGATCGCCAACCAGGTATTCCTTGCCGTCCAGCGCCTCGATCAGGCTGGCCTTGACCGCCGCGAGATCACCCCAGCCGGCCATTTGCCGCGGCGTCTCACGCGACATGGCCTTGTCGATGAAAGCCGGCTCGATCACGGACCCCGCAAAGAAAAGCCAACGCAGATAGCTGCCCCGGCCGGGCGCATCGACCGCAGGGGCCAGGCCCTTGTCCGCGAAGCGATCGGCCAGCCAGGTACAGATGGCAGGACTTTCGGTGATCAGCTCTCCGCCCACATCCAGGGCGGGAACCTTGCGCATCGGATTGACCGCGGCATAAGCCTCGGACTGGATATCATCGCGGATATTGACGAGGCGCAGATCATAGGGCTCGCCGATCTCCTCGAGCATCCAGAGGGCGTGAAAACCCCGCGTTCGCGGGCAGAAATACAAGGTGAGAGCGGTCATGCTTGCCTCCGGTGTGTGGCAGGATCAGTCGGCGTCGAAACAGGCATCCGCCTCGATCTCGATCAGGAAGTCCGGACCGATGAATCGCGAGATCTCGATCATGCTGGTGGTCGGCGGATGATCGGCAAAGACGGCAGCATGCGCCCGGCCAAAGGCCTCCCAATGATCGATATCAGTGACGAACATGCGTGTGCGCATGACGTCGCGGATCGAACCGCCCAGCTCCTGCAGTGCTTTATCGATAATCTCGAGACAGCGCCGGGCCTGGCCCTCCGGGTCACCGACGGCAAAGGGCCGGCCGTCCGCATCCAGCGATACCGTACCAGTCACCCAGGCGAGATTGCCACGCCGAATGGCCCGACAATACCCTACCTGGCTTTCCCACTGGGCTCCGGTAAAGACACGGCGTGTTGTGTCATTCACGGGGGCTCATCCTCTCATCGACCCGCCCCTACCAGGGCGGGATGGTAGCGCCGGGCGTCCAGGGCGCACCGGCATTGGCCAGCTCGGCTTCGAAGGCGGGCAGGTCGATTTCCACCAGCTGGGCGAGACGGTCGCGAAGGCCGCCGAAAGCCTCCTCGGCCATTTGCAGCTGGGCCTCATGCGCCCGCGACGGGCCGTAGGCGGCGTTCGTGGTGCCGAGTTGCGCGAAGCTCAGGCGCGACGACACAGTGGACGGCTCGGCGCCGTACTGACCCTGGCGCGACTGATTACCCTGCAAGGCCTCCTCGATGGCGAAGAGTTCCTGGCGAAGGGTCTCGTAGCGCGCGTCCAGAACGCCCGGCGCCGTGCGGGTCCGGTACAGGGCCGATTGCAGACGGGCGAGGCGCGCCTGCGCCTGGTCGATCGCCGCATTGGCCGCAGAGACTTGCCGCTGCATCGCCCCAAGGCGCTCCCAGAAAGCAACGACCTCATCGGTCGGAGCACCCGGTAGCGCGCCCTCGGTGAGGCGCTCGACGCGAATCTCCTGGCGGTCACCGATCGTGGTGGTCTCGCCATTGTGCTGACGCACCAGCTCGACCGAATAAAGGCCCGGCGCAACCAGAAAGCCGGAGGTTTCGCTGTCTTCAGTATCCGGTTCCGTCACCGCATTCGTACTGGGATAGGTGAGGTCCCAGGCGACGCGGTGGAAGCCCGATGTGACGGGCCCGGACAGGCGGCGTACCACCTCCCCCTCACTGTCACGGATCACCAGCCACATGCGCGGCGGCGCCTCGCGGCGCTCCGCCTCGACCACGTCAAATCCGGGGAATGGCGTGTCTTCGCCGGCTTCCACAGCTTCACGCTCGGCCGCCTGGCGCGCCTCGGCTGAGGTCTGCAAGTCCTCATGGAGATAATAGGTGATCACGGCACCGAAAGGCGGGTTCTCCGCCTGGAAATAGCCATCGCCCTGGGAGGCCCTGAAGCCGAATCCCAGCTCGTGTTGTTCGAAATACCACCAGGCTCGGCGTACCGGGAAGAGGCGCGTTTCGCCCTCCAGCATTTCGACCGAGGCCTCGCGCAGCGGCGTGATGTCGTCCAGCACATAGATGGACCGGCCGAACGTGCCGACCACCAGATCGCCTTCGCGCTGGTGAATCAGCAGGTCACGCGCGGGGATTGGCGGCAGGCCGGCGGTCATCTGGGTCCAGCGCTCGCCACCGTCGAGGGTGAAGAAGACACCGAAATCCGTGCCGGCAAACAGAAGGTCCGGATTCTCGAAATCCTGCACGATGCGCCAGACCGGACCGTTCTCCGGCAGGCCATCCGTGATCATCCGCCAGCTGCGGCCCTGATTGTCCGAGCGCAGGAGATAGGGGCGGAAATCACCATTCTTGTGATCATCGAGCGCCATGTAGACGGTGTTGGCATCAAAGCGGGACGGCTCGAAATCATTGATGTAGGCCCGGTCCGGCACGCCACGCAGGGACCGCGCCTCGGTGCGGGTCCAGGTCTCGCCGCCATCCGTGGTGATCTGGATCAGGCCATCATCCGTTCCGGCATACAGCACGTCCTCGTCGACCGGCGATTCAGCCAGTGCGCTGATCGTGTTGTAGTTGGACATGGCATAGACGTCCCAGCCGGCTTCCCAGGACCATTGCCGGCCCATGATGGGCAGGCGCATGCGGTCCTCATCGCGGGTCAAATCCCCGGAGAGCGCCGTCCAGTTGTCGCCGCGGTCATCGGAGCGCCAGACCCGCTGGGAGGCATGATAGACCCGCGTCGGCTCGTGCGAGGAGACGACGAGCGGGGCGTCCCAGTTAAAGCGTTCGGCCGGCTCGCCCGGTTGCGGCTGGGCACGTATGTAGACGATTTCCCCGGTGGTGCGGTCCAAGCGAACCAGATTGCCCTGCTGCCAGCTGGAATAGGCAATGTCCGGATTTCCCGGTTCCACGTCCGGCTCATGACCGTCGGCGAACAGGGTCACCACCCAGTCGGAATTGCGGATGCCGTGGCGGCTATCGGTGCGCGATGGCCCCATCTGGGAGCTGTTGTCCTGGGTTCCGCCATAGACATTGTAGAAGGGCTCGGCGTCGTCCAGGGCGATATCGTAGAACTGGGTGATCGGCAAATTGGAGATGAAGCGCCAGGTCGCATCCCCGTCATGAGTCTCGTAGAGTCCGCCATCGGAGCCCACCAGCATGTAGTCTTCCGCCGTCGGATGGAAGGCGATGGCGTGGTCGTCGACATGCTTGTTTTCATTATTCAAGCCGCGGAAAGTGGCGCCCCCATCGCTGGAAATCTGGGTCGTGTTCGACACCAGAATAATACGATCGAAATGGTGCGGGTGGGCGTAGAGCTCCTGATAATAGTGCGGCCCGGTACCGCCCGAGACAGTATCGGACATGCGCGTCCAGCTCTCGCCGCGATCGGCCGAGCGGTAGATGCCGCCGCTGCGGCGATCCTGCTCGATGGCAGCGTAGAGCACGTCCGGGTTTTGCGGCGAGATGGCCAGACCGATCTTGCCCATATTGCCGTCGGGCAGCCCAACCGTGACCTCGCGCCAGGTGTCACCGCCATCCTCGGAGACGTGCAAACCGCTTTCCGGGCCGGCGCCCATATAGGCGGCCACAGTACGGTGGCGCTGCCAGGTTGCGGCAACCATCCGATCCGGATTGCGCGGGTCCATGACCACATCGGTCACGCCGGTCCACTCACCCGCTGACAGAACCTGGGACCAGGTCTGGCCACCATCGGTCGATTTGAAGAGGCCGCGCTCACCGCCGGAGGACCAGAGCGGTCCCTGCGCCGCGACCCAGATGGTGTCGGAATCCTCGGGGTGGATCAGGATTTCGGAGATGTGTTCGGAATTTTCCAGACCGAGATGGTCCCAGGTCTGACCGCCATCGCGAGAGCGATGGATGCCATTACCGTAGCCGACATGGCGGCCGCCATGATTCTCGCCGGTACCGACCCAGATCGTGTGCGGGTTTTGCGGGTCAACGGTCACAGCGCCGATCGAATAGACGCCCTGGCCGTCGAAGATCGGAGCCCAGGTCGTTCCGGCATTGTCCGTGCGCCAGACCCCGCCCGAGCCGACGCCGACAATCCAGCTCGCCGGGGAATCCTCGAGGATCTCGATGTCACTGATCCGGCCGGACATGAAGGCCGGGCCGATACTGCGGAATTCGAGACCGGAAAAATTCCCGGACGAAAGCGCGCCCGCTTCGGTCTCATCCTCTGCCTGGGCACACGCCGCCTGCGGCAAGGCGCACAACAGGACCGCACAGATCATTCCCCGCATCATTCCCTCCCTGATGATTGCCATGACGGTATCAGGCGTCATTGAAAAGAAAAGCGATATGCGACCCGAAGCAGGAACAATCCCCCCGCACCTTGACTGAAACGCGGGCATATAGACCATGCTTGCCATGAAAATAGGCAAGCTTCTTCGCGACATCCATCACTGGTCCTCACCGGTCATCATGCTGCCCCTGGGGGTGATGATCATCGCCGGCATATTCCTGATGCTGAAAAAGGATATCGACTGGATTCAGCCGCCCTCCCAGCGCAGCGCCCACGCGTCCGCCGAGGCGCCGGAGACCTCGCTGGCCCAGCTCTATGCCGTCGCCGCATCAATCCCCGAGCTGAACGCCGCATGGACGGAGTTTGACCGTATCGACATCCAGTCCGATCGCGGCATTGCCAAATTCATCGCACCCAATCGCTGGGAGGCCCAGATTGATCTGGTGACGCTTGACGTGCTGTCGGTCGAGTATCGCCGCTCGGACCTGATCGAGCAGATCCATGACGGTTCCTTCTTCGCCGACTGGGTGAAGACCTTCGTCTTCCTGCCCGCCGGCGTGATCCTGCTCGTCCTCTGGGGCTCGGGCATCTGGCTGTTCTTCGAGCCGCACCTGAAGCGCGCGCAGCGCAAGCGGCGGCGGGCGAAGGGATAGGCGGCGCGACCCGGGCCGCGCCGCCAGCCAGCCTATTCTGCGGCCGGAGCCAGGATATCCAGCGCCACGGCCGTCATCGCCTCGGTCGCCTGGGTGATCGAGCCGCGCGGATCATCCGGCGCGAAGAAGGGCGAGTGGTTGGACGGCGGCACCAGGCCGCGCGCGGTATAGTCATCCAGGGTTTCCTGGGTCGTCCCGCCGACCCAGAACATGAAGGTCGGGATATTGTGCTCGGTGCGGTGGTATTGCGAGTAGTCCTCCCCGCCCATGACCGGGGAGGCCTCAACCACATTGTCGGCGCCGAACCGGGCGCGCATGGCATCGACGGCGCGAGCCGCCAGCTCGGGATTATTGTACAGCGCCGGCGTATAGGTCTCCTCGATCTCGACACGCGGATACTCTTCCGGCGTCAGACCATAAGAGGCGGCCTGGTTGGCAGCGATCCGCTGGATGCCGGTGAGGAGTTGCTCGCGCACCTCATCGGTATAGGAACGCACCGTCACCTGCAGATGCGCATTGTCAGAGATGATGTTGTGCTTGGTGCCGGCATTGAAGGCACCGACCGTCACAACCGCCGGCTCGAGCGGTGAAACTTCCCGCGAGACCAGGGATTGCAGCGACACCACGATCTGCGAAGCAAGATAGATCGGGTCCTTGGTAGTGTGCGGGTAAGCGCCATGTCCGCCGCGCCCCTGCACATAGATGTCGACCGAGTCGACATTGGCCATCGCATAGCCCGGCACATAGGTGATGGTGCCGGTCGGAATGGCCGAGAAGGTATGGAATGAGACGTTGAAGTCCGGCAGCGGGAAACGCTCGAAGAGGCCGTCCTCGATCATCGCCACGGCGCCCTCGCCCAGCTCTTCGGCCGGCTGACCGATCAGGACCAGCGTGCCGGACCATTCATCCGTGCGCTCGACCAGCTGGCGGGCCGCACCGACCAGAGCCGTCATGTGGGTATCGTGGGCGCAGGCATGCATGACCGGATTCTCGACGCCTCGATGATCGACATCGGTATCGGTCGAGGCATAGGACAGGCCGGTCTGTTCGGGGACCGGCAGGCCATCCATATCGGCGCGGAGCATCAGGGTCGGCCCCTCGCCATTTTCCATCACGGCGACGATACCGGTCCCGCCGACGCCTTCAGTCACGTCAAAGCCGAGCACCGCCAGCTCCGCTGCCAGGCGGGCCGCGGTCTCGACTTCCTGATGGGAGAGCTCCGGATGGGCGTGGAAGTGCTGGTAGAGGTCTTCCAGATGCCCGTCGTAATCCGCTGTGATCGCGGTGCGAAGCGCGTCCGCCTCTGCCGCCTCCTGCAGCGCGAACGCGGTTGGCTGGGCAGCCAGAGCAAGCGTGAAGGCCGCGACGGCCGACATCAGATGGCGTTTCATGATCAATTCCCCTCGATGAGCTGGCGCCATTCGACCCAGCTCGCAGGCAAAGGTCAACGGTCACGGCAGCGTCCAGGCCGGGAGGGACCGGGATTTCCACAATCCCGCCCGGCTCACAGCCTCACCGGCTTGCCAGACTGCACAGGCCTGCCGCCTACTGAGCGCATGACCGAAACCGTTCTCTCCCTGCAGGGTGTGACCCTGCGCTATGGCAAGCTGACCGCGCTCGACAGCGTCGATCTCGCCATTCCACCGGGCGCCATCTACGGCTTCCTCGGTCCCAATGGCGCCGGCAAGACCACCGCGATCCGCTGCGCCATGGGTCTGCTCACGCCGCAATCCGGCCGAGTGGAAATTGGCGGGCATGACCTCAAGCGCAATCGCCGCCAGGCCCTGGCCAGCGTTGGCGCGGTGATCGAGACACCGGCCCTTTTCCCCAATCTCACCGGCCGCGAAAACCTCGATGTGACCCGGCGCCTGATCGGCGCCAGACCGGCCCAGATCGACAAGGCGCTGGAACTGGTCGACATGCGCGACGCCGCCAAGCGACGCGTGGGGCATTACTCACTCGGCATGAAACAGCGTATGGGCCTGGCCCGCGCCCTGCTGGCCGAGCCGCGCCTGCTCATCCTCGACGAGCCGACCAACGGGCTCGACCCGGCGGGAATTCGCGACATGCGCGCCCTGATCCGCGATCTGCCGACGCGGACCGGCGCCACGATTTTCATGTCCAGCCATCTCCTTTCGGAAGTCGAGCAGATCGCCACCCATGTCGGCCTGCTCCAACACGGCCGCGTCCTGTTCGACGGATCGCTGGACGAACTCTCGCGCCAGCAGACGCCGCGCCTGATCGTCGAGGCGAGCCCCGCCGACACCGCAGCGGCTGTGATCGCCGAAGCCGGCTTTGCCAATGCGATCCGCGAAGACGACCGCTTCATCCTCGCCGATGCAGACGCCCTCACCCCCGAGCGCGCCGCCGCGCTCAATGCCGCCCTGCACGCGGCCGGATGCGCGGTCAGTGAGCTGCGCCTCGAGCGCGCAGATCTGGAAACCACATTCATGACCCTTACCGCCCAGCCGGAGGACGCCGCATGACCAACGCGCTGATCGCCGAAGCCCTGAAGCTGCGCCGTTCCCTGGTCCTCCTGGTCGCCGCCACGCCACCGGTCATGGTCTTTGCCCTGGGTGTTCTCATCGTCGCCAGTGGCAATGGTCCCGAGGAATGGACCATGCAGACCATGGCCGGCTCCGCCATCTGGGCCTTCTTCCTCCTGCCGATGAGCGTGATCGGAATCACCGCCCTGATCGCACAGCTGGAGCATGGACCGAATACCTGGTCTCACACCCTCGCCCTGCCCGTTCCGCGCTGGCAGGTCTTCGGGGCCAAGGTCCTGGTCACGCTCGGCCTGATGGCCGTGATGAGTTTCGCGGTAGCCGCAGCAGGCTGGGCCAGTGTGCATGTCGGTCTGCAACTGTCTGACGATCTTGAGATGGCCGGCCAATTCGATCCCGGCCTCGCCTTCCGACTCTACGGCAAGATGTTCATCGCCGGCCTGCTGGTCATGGCGATCCAGTGGACAATGGCCATGCGCTTTCGCAGCTTCGCGGCCCCGGTCTCGATCGGGATTGGTGGCACCTTCGTCGCCGTCGCCGCGACCAGTGCGGAACAGGGGCTCTACTTTCCCTGGCTGATGCCGGTGAATGTGCTGGCGAGTGAAGGCGGACGCGGCGATCTGGCCGTGATGATGGGCGGTATCGGCGGATTGATCGTCTTCACGCTCGCCATCGTCTGGATGAGCCGACGCGACTGGGGCTGAGCAAGCGCAGCCCGGACAGCCCTAGACCGGCTTGGCCTTGAAGTGCCGTATATCATCCTGGGCGGCGAGACAGGCCGGGCGCAATTGTTCCGCCTGCGGGAAATCGTGGATGCGCGCCCACAGGGCGTCTTTCAACCCACCGGGATAAGCCTTGAACCGACGCGCGGCATGACCGATTGCCAGAATGCCGGCATTGACCATCCATGGATCATTCGACGCGGCGGCAAATTCCAGCGGCGCCGTCAGGGCCTCCAACCCCTCGCAATCCATGGCGATGCCGACAATGTCGAGCGGGGCGTAGTCTGTGGGAGTCTCGGTCATCGGGTGATTATTCGGCGTGGCGCACCGGACCGGGCATGTGACAGGCCTCGATCACCGGTGGCGGGGTTTCAAAGAAGAAGTCGTGTGTGCGGTTGCGACGGGCTGCCTTGGCCGCGTTGAAGGCGTCTGAGTCCGTGCGCATGACCTCATAAGCCGGTCGTTCCGCTTCGGGAAGGGCCGAAGCCATACGTGCTGACACAATGGTGTCACGAGCCTCAGGATCGGCGATCACGCCGGAATTCAACGACGGGTCACCACGCTGCAGGGCCTGGACATGCTCCATACCGTCAATCACCCGCCCGAAGACGGACATGATGCGGTCGAGGTGACGCGGGCCGTGCCCGATGACGATGTAGAACTCCACATCACCGCTGTCAGGATCATTGTCACGTGCCATGGCGACGGTGCCGGGACAATGGATCGGCCAGACCTCGCTCCCTGCCTCATTCATGGCCGCCGGGAAACCGGCAACATGGCCGACCGTCGCCGCGTAGAGATCATGATCGATCATCGGCGTGAAAGTCACGCTGTCCGTCGCCACGGTAAACTCACCGGCCAGCGTGGGGTATTGCGGCAACTCGATCGAGTCAGCCTCCTCCCCGCGCCCGCCCTGCGCGACAAAGCCGTCGATCACACGATAGAAGCTGCGGCCGTCAAGGAAGCCGTCAGACGCCGCCTGGCGCATGCGGTCGGCATGGTTGGGCGCAATCCAGTCCGCCAGTTCAATGGCGATCATTCCGTCCTCGACCTCGATCAAAAGGAGGTCGTCCGGATCGACCGGGCGCCAGTCCGGGTCGGACTGGGCGAGCGCCGGGCCAGAGAGACTGGTCGCGCCCAGCAGCGCGAGGATGGCAGATTTCATTGCGTCAACGACGGGCGCGCCTGCGCCCATCCCCCCATTCTTGTCTTGTCAGCCAGTGGGCCCCGGTCCATCCGGTTCGTCAAGGCCACCTTCGGTGCCGCAAAGCGGGCGAGGTGAAGCGCCTTATTGGCTCGGCGCCCCGCCAAAACGCTCCGACCATTCCGCCAGCTGCGCATCCTCGATCTTGGCGAAGAGCACATCCGGAGGCGTGATGGCGAGACCGTGCGGCAGAGCGTCGAGCAGGTCCGCAGCCGGCCCGTCGAAATTCCAGCTGCGCCGGTCTTCCGGTACGCCGACCGCATCAAGGACCTTCTTCGCCGCCTCGGGAATGAAGGGCTGGGCGAGAATGCCGAACAGGGCGACGAGATTGAGACCGGTGCGCACGCCGACAGCGGCGGCATCGACATCACTCTTGTACTTCACCCAGGGCTCGGCCTTGGTGAGGTACTCATTGCCCGCCGCCCAGATGGCGCGCACTTCCGACGCTGCCTTGCGGAATTCCATCGCTTCCATATTGGCCACGACAGCCGGCAAACGCGTTTCCAGCTCCTGGGCGATCCAGGCCTCGGCTTCGCCCGTCTCACCGGTCGACGGCACCTGGCCGTCAAACTTGGACGCGGTGTATTTGGTGATCCGGTTGACGAAATTGCCCAGCACATTGGCCAGGTCGGAATTGATCAGCCCCTGGAAATGTTCCCAGGTGAAGGCCGCATCCGAGCCCTCCGGTGCATTTGCGGTAAGATACCAGCGCCAGTAGTCACCGGGCAGAATGTCCAGCGCCTGGTCCATGAAGACGCCGCGCTTTTCGGACGTCGAGAACTTGCCGCCATACCAGGTCAGCCAGTTGAAGGCCTTCAGCTTGTCGACCGTCTTCCACGGTTCTTCCGAGCCCAGGATGGTGGCCGGGAAGGAGACTGTGTGGAAGGCGACATTATCCTTGCCCATGAACTGGACATAGGTGACGTCCTCGGCGCCCTTGTCGGTGCGCCACCAGATCTCCCAATCACCGTTTCCGGCCTCGGCCCATTCCGCGGTGGCGCCGATATAGCCGATCGGGGCGTCAAACCAGACATAGAAGACCTTGGTCTCGAAGCCTTCGCGCGGCGTGCCCTCATGAGCCACCGGCACACCCCATTTCAGATCGCGCGTGATCGAGCGGTCGCGCAGCCCCTCATCGAGCCATTTGTAAGCAATCGACTTGGCCAGGCTTGGCCATTCGGTCGCCGCATCGACCCAATCGCGGATCCGGCTTTCCATCTTCGTTTGGACAAGATGGAGATGCTTGGTCTCGCGCACTTCCAGATTCTTCGAACCGGAGATCTTGGAATAGGGCTCTTTCAGATCGGTCGGCTCGAGCAGGCGGCCGCAGCTGTCGCACTGATCACCGCGAGCGCGTTCGAAACCGCAATGCGGACAGGTGCCCTCGACATAGCGGTCCGGCAGGAAGCGATCATCATCGATCGAGAAGACCTGCTCCTCGACACGCTCGACGATCAGCCCCTTCTGCTCGAGAACATCCGCGAAATGCTGGGTCAGGCGGATGCTTGGCGCATTCGAGGTGCGGCCGAAATAGTCATAGCTCAGCGAGAAACCGTCACCGGCGCGCTTTTGAATATCGTGCTGCTCATCGCAATAGGCGCGCACATCCATCCCGGCGGCATCGGCAGCCAGTTCGGCCGGCGTGCCGTGCTCATCCGTGGCGCAGATATAGAGGACGTCATGACCGCGCAGGCGCTGAAACCGTGCATAGACATCCGCCGGCAACATCGACCCGGCGAGATTTCCCAAATGCTTGACGCCATTGATGTAGGGCAGAGCGCTTGTGATCAGTATACGGGCCATAATCGGAATTCTTCTCTTGCGCGGATTTCGGAGTAAAGTCTTCGCGTGAAAGGCGAGTCCCGGGGACATCGCCTCGCAGGGCGAGACATACAAGCCCTGCATGGGGGAGGAAACAGGAAATGCCGCGAATTTTCGGATTGAATCCGCTTGCCGTCCTGGTGGCCGGATTTGCCTTGTGGATGGTTGGGTTTGTTTTCTACGGCGTGCTTTTCGCCGAGTTGTGGATCGGCCTTTGGGGCTTCACTGATGCCCATATGGCGGAGGCCGAGGCTGCAGCCGGACCGGCCATGGCAGCCGGCTTTGTGCTGTCGATCGTGTTCGCCGGCTTCCTCGGTTATGCGCTGAAAGCGCTCAAGGCGCACGGCATGGCCAGTGCGGTCAAATGGGCGCTCTTCCTGTGGGCCGGCTTTGTGGTCACGACCATGGCCTATGACATCGTCTATGCCCTGCAGCCCGTCATGCTTCTGGTGCTGGACGCGTCACACAACCTGGTTGGCTTCATCGTCATGGCCCTCATCCTGACCGCCCTGGACAAGGTCGCGGTCAAGGACTGACCAGCCCAACCGACATTGAGGCGGGCGCAATTGCAGCAAACACTTGTCGCGCCCGCCGCGCGCGCGTATCAGACCGTTTCTGGATGCCGGCTTAGCTCAGCTGGTAGAGCACCTGATTTGTAATCAGGGGGTCGGGGGTTCGAGTCCCTCAGCCGGCACCATTCGCAGTTAGTCTGCCCCAGGCAGAAAAATCGATCCCGTGAATCGATTTTGGACGGAGAACGCCCCGGCAGGGGCCTTCGCCCACCGCTTGTTCGTAAAGCTGGGTTTCGGGTGGCAAGCCACCGGGAGCCCGCATGCGAGCGGGCGAAAAGGTGTCGCCCGAAGCCTTGGCGAAGGGGGACGGCACGATCCAACGACATCGAGCCCCAGAGGAGGCGGCCTTTGCCCGGAGAGCGGGGCTTGGGAAACGGTGTTGGTTTCCTCGTCTCCCGGATCGCCAGCATGACAGCCCTAGCGGTCAGCCGCGTCCCGGTAGGCGGATGGGGTGACGCCCGTCCAGCGTTTGAAAGCTCTTGTGAAGGGGCTGGCCTCCGCGAAGCCCAGCAGATAGGCGGTCTCGGCGATCGAAACCTTTCGGCCACGCAAGTATTCCAGGGCGAGGCGTTGGCGCAACTCGTCCAGAACGCGCTCGAAGGTCGTACCCTCTGCCTTCAACGCCCGATAAATCGATTGCCGCGTTTCACCCAACTGGTCTGCTGCCCACGCAATCGAGACGGTGCCCGTGTGCAGTCGCGGCAAAATCAGGGCTTCCAAGCGGGCCCGCGTGGTCTTCGACGCCCGCATATACTCAAGCAGCTGGTCGGCGTGCGCCGTCAGAACTCCGAACGCATAAGCTGGTTGAAGCCGGACCCGATGCTCGGCCACCCAGCTTGAAAGCTGCAGCCTGTTCGTCGCGCACCCCCAATGTATCGGGCACGCCCACACACGCTCCATCAGCTCGGAATGCTCCGGCTTGGGAGCGGTCAGTTCTGCACAGATGACATGGGGTCGCAGGAGAAACCGCCTCGGCCCCGTGATGAGGTAAGTGAAAGCGATTTCCACCAGCTCCGGAAACTGCTGGGATATGTGTCGCGTATCCGTGATCCAGTCAGCCCCGTCGCCGCGCTCGAAAACCAGCGGTTTCGGGCCGGCGAACGGCAAGTCGAACGTCAGTCTCGCATAGCGGTTCAGCTGGATCAGGGCGTCCATCATCGTTTCCGATGCGTTGGCAATCAGCCCGGCGATCGAGACCTCCGAGAAGTCCGCATGGGCCGCGAAAAGGATCGGGAGTCCCGGCTCGTCGGTCTGAACCTTGGCGGCTTTTACCAGGTCAAAGAAACAGGGCAATGCAACCCGCAGGTCAGCGGGTTCCTCATGGCAGTCCGGAAGCTGGGCGAACGCCAAAAGGCGCTCACGCATCGCGCCCCTGGAACAGGCGTAGTCGATAAACGCCAAGGCGAGCGCGGACGAGATGGTTCCTTGCCAGTCAGCGCGTTGCGTTTTGTCACCTGCGGTCATGAATCAATACGCCTGGTCATGGAGGAGAGTCACCTGACCCCATAAATTTTAGCAGGTTTAGTGGTGAGTAATAATCATGGTAGTTATGGTCGACGCGGTGGCGCAGGAACCCAAGCCCCGCAAGCATTCTGGTGCAACCGTCACAGACATGGCAGCCGGCCTGTGGTTGGCTGTCGCGATTGCTGGTCAGGTGGCATTTGCAGCCTATCTGATCGGGTTCTACGCCTTCCCTGCCATTCTTGGTGATATCGCAGCTTGGAACGTCAATGTTGTGCTGTCACAGCCGCCTGTCCACCCCGACCGACCGCAGGCAACCCTCGCCTTCGGCGTGCATGCGATCGGAGCCGCGGCGCTGGCCCTCATGGGCGGGCTCCAGCTGATCCCGATGGTCCGAAACCGGTTTCGGACCTTTCATCGCTGGAACGGCCGCGCCTTTCTCCTTCTGATCGTCGCCCTGACCGTCTCAGGCTATTACCTGACGTGGTTTCGCGGCTCCCCCCCCAACAGTTTCAACGAGTTCGGCACCAGTGTGAACGGATTGCTGATCCTCGCATTCGCCGCGATGATCGTCACGGCGGCCATGCGTCGGCGCGTCGCACAACACGAGCGCTGGGCCGTCAGACTGTTTTTGGTCGCCAATGCCCAGTGGTTTGTGCGCATTGGCGGATTTGGCTATTTCGTTACCATGCAGACCTTGGGGTACAGCGTTCCCTTTGATGGCGCCTTTTTTCAGTTCTGGATCTGGGGCAGCTTTCTCGTCCCGCTTGCCATGGCGGAACTCTACTTCCGGACGCGTTCGGCAAATTCCGCTGTCGTGCGCTGGTCGAGCGCACTCGCCATCTTCATCGTCACGCCGATGACGCTCATAGGCATTGTGACGTTTTCGCTTTTCACCATCCAGCTGATGGCAGGCAACGTCCAGGCCGGATAGACCGCGGGGGGCGCCCCCGCACGCAATAAACAGGGACACATACCATTTGTTCCCAATCGGAAAACTGAAGACTCCTACCGGTGTCTGGCCCACTTTTCGCTTCTTAGACTATATCGGCACATGTCCCCGACTTTCGCGGCTTGGCTCACCTGGTAGAGCACAAGATTTGTAACCAAGGAGTCGGGGGTTCGAGTCCCTCAGCCGGCACCAGATGTTTCCTCGATTTCGGCCTCACACCGGCTCATGGTCATTCACCCGGCGCAGCTCGATCGCTTCGTCCGAACCGGCCGACGCGGCGAGCTCCCGGCCCTGTTCGGCCAGGATGGCGAAGAGCTGTTCCGGGTCGCGGGTCCGCAGACCCAGCGCCGCCGCCTCCATGCCTTCGGCGATGACAATGTCATTCTGGCCGGCCGCAATCCCGTCCAGGATGAGCGCGGCGGCGGCCTCCGGTTTCATCCCGCCGTCGATATTGGCATCGGACACACCGCGCGGTGCACCGCTGGCCGAGAGCGCATTGCGCGAGATGCCGGTCTGTACCGATCCGGGTAGTATCACCGAAACGCTGATCCCATAGGCTTTCTCGACCTCGGCCCGCATCGACTCGTAGAAACCGACGCAGGCATGTTTCGCGGCGCAATAGCCCGAACGGACCGGGGTGCCGATCTTGCCAGCCAGAGAGCTGACAATCGAGACATGGCCGGAACCCGCGGCGATCATGTGCGGCAGGACCAGCTTGGTCAGGGCGACGGGCGCGAAGAAGTCGACCTCCATGAGGCGGCGATAGACCGCCATCTCGGTATCGACGATGAGGCTGCGTTGCGAGATGCCGGCATTGTTGATCAGCCCGTCGATGCGGCCTGACCAGGTGAGCGCGGCGTCGACGATGCCCGGCAAGGCCTCATAATCGGTCGTCTCGAAGGCCAGGACATGGCTGTCACCGGCCAACTGGCTGCGGGTTTCCGCCAGGGCATCCTCATTGCGACCGGACAGGATGACCCGTGCGCCGCGCTGGGACAGACCGATCGCCATCGCCCGTCCCAGTCCGGATGACGCACCTGTCACCCAGAACGTCTTCGCCCCGTAAAACCCGTTTGCCATATCGCGTTCTCCACCTCTTTGCGCGAGCCTAGCACCCCGGCCCGTATCACGGGAGGGCTTCAGGGCGCTCACAATGGGCCTCGCAATAAAGCCTGCCTCTATACCTATCCATAAATAAATCGATTGGATCAATAGCCATCCATCTGAGATAGTGACGTTGAGGTTTCCCGACCGGGAGACGCACAATGAACCAGAAACCAGGAGGAAGATCATGGACGGCAATGATCCAAAGGGTATGAGCGGTTGCCCCGTCATGCATGGCGGGAATACCGGGACGGGCAGCTCCGTGATGGCCTGGTGGCCGCGCGCGCTCAATCTCGACATCCTTCACCAGCATGACACCAAGCCGGATCCGATGGGCCCGGATTTCGACTATCACACCGAGCTGAAGAAGCTGGACGTCGAGGCTCTCAAAGCCGACATGAAGGCGCTCCTCAAGGACAGCCAGGACTGGTGGCCGGCCGATTACGGCCATTATGGCGGCCTGATGATCCGTCTCGCCTGGCACTCGGCGGGCTCCTACCGCCTGGCCGATGGTCGCGGTGGCGGCGGTGCCGGAAATATTCGCTTCGCCCCGCTCAACTCCTGGCCGGACAATGGCAATCTGGACAAGGCGCGCCGCTTGCTTTGGCCGCTCAAGAAGAAGTATGGCAATGCCATCTCCTGGGCCGACCTCATCCTGCTCGCCGGCACGATCGCCTATGAAGACATGGGCCTGAAGACCTATGGTTTCGGCTTTGGTCGCGAGGATATCTGGCATCCCGAAATCGACACCTACTGGGGCGCCGAGCAGGAATGGCTGGCTCCGTCCGACACGCGTTATGAGGATGTCGCCAAGCCGGACACGATGGAAAACCCGCTCGCCGCCGTGCAGATGGGCCTGATCTATGTCAATCCGGAAGGCGTGAACGGCGAGTCCGACCCGCTCAAAACCGCCGGCCAGGTCCGCGAGACCTTTGCCCGCATGGCCATGGATGACGAGGAGACCGCGGCGCTCACCTGTGGCGGTCACACGGTCGGCAAGGCGCACGGTAATGGCGATGCCGGTGCCCTCGGCGCCGAGCCGGAAGGCGGCGAGATCGAAAACCAGGGCTTTGGCTGGCTCAATCCGAATATGAATGGCAAGGCCGCCAATGCCGTGACCTCCGGCCTGGAAGGCGCCTGGACGACCAATCCGACCAAATTCGACATGGGCTATTTCGAGCTCCTCTTCGGCTATGAATGGGAACTCAAGAAAAGCCCGGCCGGGGCCAATCAATGGCAGCCCGTCGACATCAAGGAAGAGCACATGCCGGTTGATGCGACGGATCCGTCCATTCGCCGCATGCCGATCATGACCGATGCCGACATGGCCATGAAGGTGGACCCGGCCTATCGCGCCATCTGCGAGAAATTCATGGCCGACCCAGCTTTTTTCAAAGAGACCTTCGCCCGGGCCTGGTTCAAGCTGACCCACCGCGATATGGGGCCCCGCGCCAATTATTTCGGCCCGGACGTGCCGAAAGAAGACCTGATCTGGCAGGACCCCATCCCGGCCGGTCCGACGGGCTGGGACGTCGAAGCCGCGAAAAAGGCTATCGCCGACAGCGGTCTTTCCGTCTCCGACATGGTCGCCACGGCCTGGGACAGCGCCCGCACCTTCCGCGGTTCAGACAAGCGCGGCGGCGCCAATGGTGCCCGCATCCGCCTGGCCCCGCAAAAGGACTGGGAGGGCAATGAGCCGGATCGCCTCGCCCGCGTGCTCGGTGTGCTCGAGCCGATTGCGAGCAAGGTCGGCGCCAGCATCGCCGATATCATCGTCCTGGCCGGCAATGTCGGCGTGGAACAGGCGGCCCGGGCTGCCGGCCATGATGTCACTGTGCCCTTCACGCCGGGTCGCGGCGATGCCACGGACGCCATGACCGACGGCGACAGCTTTGAGTCCCTCGAGCCACTCGCCGACGGGTATCGCAACTGGGCCAAGGCCGACTATGTCGTCACGCCCGAGGAAATGCTCCTCGACCGTAGCCAGCTGCTCGGTCTCACGGCGCCGGAAATGACGGTGCTGGTGGGTGGCATGCGGGTGCTGGGCACCAATCATGGCGACACCAGGCACGGCGTCTTCACCGACCGCGAAGGCCAGCTGACGACGGACTTCTTCGTCAACCTGACCGACATGGCCTATTCTTGGGTGCCGGTGTCCAAGTCGACCTATGAGATCCGCGATCGCAAGACCGGCACGACCAAATGGACGGCCGCCCGCGCCGATCTGGTCTTCGGCTCCAATTCGCGCCTGCGTGCCTATGCCGAACTCTATGCCCAGGACGACAATGAAGCGAAATTCGTCAGGGATTTCGTCGCCGCCTGGACCAAGGTGATGGAGGCCGACCGGTTCGATGTGAACTGAGGCGACGACACAGGACACAACGTCAAAGGGCGGGCTATCACGCCTGCCCTTTTTCGTTAGGCTGAGCGATGAAAACTGCAACCGGGAGTGAGTCTGTGCCGCCGAAAGCCGTGAAACCCGTGTCCAAGTGCCTGATCACCAGCGCCAGCCTTCTGGTGTTGGCAGCCTGTTCCGGTGACCTCGCCCCGATTGACCTGTCCATTACATGCCATATCGGCAGTTATCGCACTGCCGGGGGCGGCGTCATCGATCTCGCCCCGCTTAGCACGCCGGCGCTGCGCTGGCGCTCCGGTGATGGCCGTACGGGCCGCCTGGAACCGGACGGCGAAGGTGGCTGGACCCATCAGCTTGGTTGGACCGACCAGCCCCATCCGGCCCGCTTCGCGCTTGGCAGTTGTGATGACGGCCGGATCGAGGTCGACGGGATGGAGGGTCTCGACGGCGAAGCAAGCCGGATCGACTTCCCGATTACCGAGACCGAGTTTGAAAGCGGCGGGGAAACCCTGGTCGGACGCCTCATCCTGCCGGAAGGCGAAGGCCCCTTCCCGCTGGTGGTCTTGGTCCATGGGTCGGAACAATCCAGCGCCCGTCAATATTACTACATGCAGCGCCTCCTGCCGGCGCGCGGGCTGGCCACCTTTGTCTATGACAAGCGCGGAACGGGCGCCTCCAGTGGCGATTACACCCAGGACTTCCATCTGCTGGCCGATGACGCCGTCAATGCCCTGGCCGAAGCCCGCCGTCTCGGCGGCGACCAGCTCGGCGAGGCCGGCTATCTTGGAACCAGCCAGGGCGGCTGGGTCGCTCCGCTGGCCGCGTCACAGGGCGGCGCCGATTTCGTCATCGCCGCTTACGGCATGGCCGAAGGCGCGCTCGCCGAAGACCGCGAGGAAGTCCTCCTCAGCCTCATCGAGGCGGGCTATGGCGATGACGACGCCATCCTTGCCGGAGGGCGGGCGCTCGCTGCGGCTGCCGGTCGATTGATGGCATCAGATTTCTCGGACAGTTGGCATGAACTCGCCTCGCTGAAACGCCAATATCGCGACGAAGACTGGTATGATGCGATCGAAGGCGAATTCACGCACGAATTTCTGGTTCGGCCGATATGGCAGGTATGGATGGCGATGCCCTTTTTCGACAAGGGCACGAGCTGGGACTACGAACCGCGCCCCGTCCTCGCCGCCCTCGACATACCTGCCCTCTGGATCCTGTCGGAAGATGATCGCGAAGCCCCGCCGGCGACCACTCGCGTCATCCTGTCCGAGCTGCAGGCCGAAGGCGCGCCGATTGATGTTGCCGTCTTCCCCAATTCCGGACACGGCATGATCCAGTTCGACCTGGCCCCGGATGGCAGCCGTCTGGAAACACGCTATGCTGAAGGCTATTTCGATCTGCTGGTGGACTGGGCCCAGACGCGCGAACCCGCTGACGGCGATGGCGACGCCGACCTGCAATAGCCGCCGGATCGATGTCCAAAGCAAATCAGGAAAGCCTGGCCATCCCCGCCGGCGCGATGCCATAGCGATTGGCCGAGGCGTCGCCGTCAACAGACAGAAATGCCAATAATGGAATGAGTGACACCAGATAGGCTAGGACGAGTCCGATCATCCTCAAGAACCCGTCCGGGTCCGCCTTATCGGTTGGTATATGAGCAAAACAGTAGGGCATCAGGCTCCCGACGACAGTCAGCATGACGGCTGGGGGCACGGCCCAGAGCAGCCCCGACCGCTATCATGCAGACGCCGCGCTATCGACGCCCCCGTCAAGCCAAACATACCCGCGACGACCAGCAAGAACGCAACTGTGGACGCCATCCAGGTCCGCCCCTGAAACAAGTCGGGCATGACCCCGACCACTTCAAGCGCCGTGGGCGTCACGGCGAGCAGGCTGCCTGAACCCTCGATCTGGATACAGGCCATCCCCCAGGGCCGAAAAATGTCCCGGTGATCGCGTCCGTTGAATCGGGTCAAGTTTGAGGACAGCCGGGCTCACAAGCCGCGTCGCAGTCCATGCGCACGCGGCGGCGGCAAAGGTGATGCGTGTGTCCGTTGATTTCCTGTATTGGCCGGGGCCACCGCGCTCCTTTTGGATACCTCGGACAGCCCCCTCGCCGTCCTAAAT
>NZ_CAMYLS010000015.1 GCF_947259345.1 uncultured Maricaulis sp.
AAGGGTGACGCGCCCATTCGCGCCATGACGATTTCGCCTGGCGGTGTGGGCCGTAGAGGGGTGCGAGGTGCCTTGCCGGTGCCTTGCTATGGAATTTGTGTAGGTGGCGCCGGGGGCACCTCGCACACGGAGATTTACTCAAGGCCGTTACCGGCCCCGTCTCGAAACCGACAGGATCAAACGGTCGAGCTTTGTGCCGCCGTCCTGCCGATGGCCACGCCGGGTCGGATGGTGGTCAAATCCACCCAACCGGACGAGCTCCGTCCTCCCCACGCCCCCGGATAACCAATCCGGGCCTCAGGTGACGCGGGAACAAGGGGAGTATGCGCTGGCGCCGAGGGGGTGGGGATAAGTTTTTCGCCCCACACACCGTCATCCCGGCGCAGGCCGGGACCCAGATTGCGACACAAGTTGTTGCCAAGATTGGCCAAATCGGGCCTGCGAGACTGGTTCCTGACTTGCGTCAGGATGACGGGTGCGTGTGGTAATCGCGGGGATAAACGCCCGGTCTGCGAGCTTGTCATCCCCGCTGGATGTCCGGCGAAGGCCGGACGCAAGGCGGGGACCCAAGTGTTCGACCAGCTAGGTCCCTGATCTTCGCCCGGCCTGCGCCGGGCGTCCGTCAGGGATGACAAGGATTAGGGCGCTACGCGCGGACCGAAGTCATCCCAACTCAATCCCCAATTCCCCCCAGATCGCGTCGATCCGCGCCTTGGTCTTGTCGTCCATGTCGAGCTTTTCGCCCCATTCCCGCGTCGTCTCGTGGCCGGTCTTGTTGGTCGCATCCAGCCCGATCTTGGAGCCGAGGCCGGAGACCGGGGAGGCGAAGTCGAGATAGTCGATGGGGGTGTTTTCAACCGTGACGATGTCGCGGGCCGGGTCCATGCGGGTCGAGACGGCCCACATCACATCCTTCCAGTCGCGCGCATTGATGTCCGCGTCCACGACGATGATCCATTTGGTGTACATGAATTGCCGCAGGAAGGACCAGGCGCCCATCATCACGCGCTTGGCATGGCCGGCATAGGCCTTCTTCATCGAGATCACGGCGATGCGGTAGGAACAGCCCTCCGGCGGCAGCCAGAAATCGAGGATTTCCGGGAATTGCTGCTGCAGGAGCGGAATGAAGACCTCGTTGAGGGCCTCGCCCAGCACCGCCGGCTCGTCCGGCGGACGGCCGGTATAGGTGGTCAGATAGATCGGATCCGTGCGCATGGTGATGGCGCTGATCTGGAAGACCGGGAAATGCTCGACGGAATTATAGTAGCCGGTGTGGTCGCCATAGGGGCCTTCCGGGCCGTATTCGTCGAGCAGGACATGGCCTTCCAGGATGATCTCGGCTTCGGCCGGCACTTTGAGCGGGACCGTCTTGCAGTCGACCAGCTCGGCCTTCTTGCTGCGCAATATGCCGGCGAACTGGTATTCCGACAGCGTGTCCGGGATCGGCGTGACCGCCGCGAGGATGGTGCCGGGATCGGCGCCGAGCACGACGGCGGCGGGCAATGGGTCGGGCTTGGTGTCTTTCCAGCGCTGATAATGCTGGGCGCCGCCGCGATGCTTGAGCCAGCGCATCAGCGTGCGGTCCTTGCCGAGCTTTTGCATGCGGTAGATGCCGAGATTGAAATCATCCTGCTTGTCGTCTGACGGACCCTTGGTGACGACCAGGGGCCAGGTGATGAGCGGGGCGGGTTCGCCGGGCCAGCAGGTCTGGATGGGCAGGCGGTCGAGATCGATATCATCGCCGGTCAGGACCACGTCCTGGCAGGGCGCCTTTTTGACGGTCTTGGGCCGCATCGACATCACGGTCCTGGCGAGCGGCAGGAGTTCGGCGGCTTCCTTCAGCCCACGCGGTGGCTCGGGCTGGCGCAGGAAGGCAAGAAGCTCGCCAACTTCGCGCAGCTCGGCGCCGGTGGTGCGGGCCTCGCCGCCCAGCGTGACCGCCTGGGCGACCCTTTTGACCGTGCCGAACAGATTGACCAGGCACGGCATCTCGCTCCTTTCGCCGCGTTCATTGATGACATTTTCAAACAGGATGGCCGGGCCGCCGGCATGCAGGGTGCGCTTGTGAATCTCGGTCATTTCCAGCTCGGTCGAAACCGGCGTGGTGACACGGACGAGATCGCCCTCGGCCTCGAGCTGGTCGATGAATTCGCGAAGCGACTTGTAGGCCATGCGGGCGGTCCTGCTTTGTTATGCTCCCGAAACTGCAACTTCACCGGCGAAAGTCCAGCCCGCTTTCTGCCGCAGGGCCAGAGACTTGCCCGGGATCGGAAAAATTTGAACTGAATTCGAGACAAATCCGGCTCAAATTCTTGAAAAGATTTTCAAAATTTTGGCCTAAATCGCGAGCCCTGCACAATGGAAGTGGATGCCCGCATGCTGCACAGAATGGTCCTCGCGGCCCGTACGACGGTTGAGACAGGGCGTGTCGCCTTGACCGGTGAGCTTGGATCGCTTCTGGCGTGCTGCCTTCAAACCAGTGTCGATGACGGGCTGACCGGGGGACTGGTTGTCGAAGCGGGCCTTCTGCTCGAAGTCATTGAAGGTGCTAGTCCAGATCTTTGCGCCTACCATCAGTGCGCCGAAGGCGATCCGCGGATCTTTGACCTGCAGGTACTGGAATTTGTACCGGTCCTGCGCCGCCAGTTCGAAACCTGGGCGGTGGCTCATACCCCCGACTCGCGAGCCAATTGTACGCTGGCCAGCGCGATCAATGAGAAACGCGCCGGTCCCTTCGCGGTCAGCCAGCACATTCGTCAGGCCTTGATGCAGGGCATGATTGCCGAGACGCCGCCGCTCTGCGTCGCCGCCTAGGTGATCATCCAGACCCGCTATTCGTCAGGCGTCGGGCTGTCTTCCGATGTCTCCCCGACAATCGCGTCCGGCTCCGTTACCGGCGGTTGAAGCGAGTCCAGCACGGCCAGGGCGAGCCCGCCCGAGCGTGAGTTTACGCCCATGGTCGCGCCGAAGCGCACAATCACCAGGTCCTGTTCCGGCATGACATAGGCCCACTGGCCCTGGAAACCGCTCATCATGATGGTGTCGGCCGGCAGGCTGGAGCGCTCATTGGGCAGCCAGAAGCCCATCCCGTATTCGCCGTTCGAACCCGGGGTCGGCTCGGCGACGATGTCATACCAGTCCTCCGGCAGGAGGCGTTCGCCATCGACCATGCCGTCATTCATGTAGAGCAGGGCCAGGCGGGCCCAGTCATGGGCGGTGGCATACATGTAGGACGAACCCTGGAAGACGCCGTTCTCACCCGGTTCCATGATCGCGGAATAAATGCCCAGCGGTTCGAAAATGCGCGCGCGCAGCCCGGTGACCTGTTCCCGCAAGGTGTCACCCAGCAGGCGCTGCATGGTGTCGGTCGCGAGGATGGTGTTGCCGCTCATGTACTGCCAGTGATCGCCCGGCGCGTGCAGGCGTTCGCGTGTCGCCGCATAGCGCGGCATGTCGGACTGGGTGAAGAGCATCTCCGAATTCGGGTCGGTGCCGCTATTGTCCTCGGCGATGGCCAGACCGCCGGCCATGCGCAGGAGGTGGGAGATGGTGATCTCCGACAGGCGGATATCGTCGATTTCGGCGAGGGCCGGGACAGCGCCCTCGGCATGGATGTCCAGACGGCCTTCCTCGACCAGGGCGCCAGCCAGTGTGGTCATTGTGCTCTTGGTCATCGACCAGCCGTGAAAGCGCGTCTCGCGGCTGGCGCCCGGCGCATAATGCTCGGCGACCAGGCGGCCCTGGTGCAGGACGGCGACGCCGAGTGTCTGCCGGCTGTCAGCTTCGACATTATCGAACGCGTCGGCGATGGCGGCGTCCAGTGCCTCCGTGTCGAACCATTGATCGCGGTGGGTCGCGTCGAGCTCGAGCGGGATGAAGTCCTGTTCTACCGGAACGGCCAGATCGGGGTCGAAATCCGCGCCGCCATGGACCAGCGTACAGCCCAGTCCGTCACGCCAGACGGCGCGTTGATGCCAGAACAGGCCGAGCACGGAGGATGTGACCTCGCGATTCTCCTCATCCATGTCATAGCCGATCAGACTGCCCGCATCGCCCAGGAGGGGGGCGAGATAGAAGTCATAAGCCTGATCGGACTCAAGGCCGGACACCCAGGTCAGGGAACACATCTGCTTGGCCACGATGCCGGTGCCCGAGGGCAGGTAGATCCGGCCGATCGGCGACAGGTTGAGGGCCGTGACACCGGCGGCCAGAAGGACGGCCAGCGTGCCGCCAAGAATGTAGCGCTTCTTCATGATGTTTCCCCTGAAATCCCCGCGTGCAGTCTGGCCTGATCAGCCCAATTTGTCGAAATCCGGAGCGCGGCGCTCCAGGAAGGCCGCGGCCGCTTCGGCAAATTCCGGCGATTGCAGTTGCGAGGCGAAGATGGCGTTCTCGCGGTCCATGCGGGCCTCGATGCTCTCGGCCGGCGTGCGCATCAGCGCCTTGGAAGCCTTCAGCGAGCTCGGCGCCTTGGCGGCCAGGATCGCGGCCATGAAACGTGCGGTTTCTTCCATTTTGGCGGGCTCGGTGACGCGATTGACCAGGCCGGTCTCGCGGGCGCGATTGGAATCCCAGGTGTCGCCCAGCAGGAGGAGTTCGGCGGCGACGGCATGGCCGAAAATACGCGGCATGAGCTGGGAGGAGGCGTATTCCGGCGCGAGGGCGAGATCGACGAAAGGCGTCTTGAAGACGGCCCGGTCGGAGGCGACCACGAGGTCGCAGTGCAGGAGCAGGGTGACACCGATGCCGATGGCCAGGCCGTCCACGGCGGCGATGACCGGCTTCTCGGCCTTCAGCAGCGCCATCATGAAACGTCGCACCGGCGGCGTATCGTGCTCACCGAATTCCGGCGGGCGCTGGGTGAAGTCGACAATGTCATTGCCGGCTGTGAAGACGCCCTCGGCGCCGGTCAGGATGCTGACGCGGACCGACGGGTCTGCGTCGGCTGTTTCCAGAGCCATGGCGGCGGCGGTGTACATGTCCTGGGTGAGAGCATTCTTTTTCTCAGGACGATTGAAACGGATGGTGCGGATACGATCCGCAGTCTCGACCAAAACCAGTTCGCTCACGCGAGCCTCCCTTGTGATGTTTTGCGGGAGCCTAGAGCAAAAGCGGGGCGGCTGAACACCCTGAATCAGTTGACGTAAACGTCAATCTGGCCGGGTCGGCCCTGTTGTCAGATATCGACCGCGAGGCGGGTCAGGACGCGGTGCAGCATGTCGCTGTCATCCTCCCCCAGGCGCGCTTCCAGCTCGGTATTGAGATCGCGCAGGATGTGATCGGCCGTATCGCCGAGGGCCCGGCCCTTCTCGGTCAGCGAAACAACGGCCGAGCGCTTGTCACTGGCGGAGACGGTCTTGGTGACCAGGCCCAGCGCTTCCATGCGGTTGACCAGTCCGGTGACAGCCGGCGGATGAAGCGAAAGCGTCTCGCCGATATCGCCCATGCGCCGTTCGCCGCGGCGCCCCAGCAGGAAAAGTACGGCCGCCTGGGCCGAGGTCACGCCGGCGACAGATTTCAGGCGAGCATCGGCATCCCGGTTGAGTTTCCGGGCGGCAATCTCGAGCAGGAGGAATAATCGCCGGTCAACGGCGCGAGCGCGGGCCATGCTTCATACTGGTTTGATTCTTCAGGCGGGGGGAATGTCAGAGATAGCGCCAGACCTTGGCCTGCCGGACTTCGCGGTCCTCGAGGTCCCGCGTGACCGGGACGGTGTATTCGGCCAGACGCTCGAGCTTGTCCTGGGGCAGAAAGGAACGGCCGGGATCGCCGATCAGCACGGTCGCACCGCGCGTGTTGAGCGTCTCCAGCCAGCCCCCGATCAGGCGCGCCGGCTCTGCTTCGTAGAAGACATCGCCGGCGAGGATTGCATCCCAGCCCTCATCCGTGCCGACCAGATCATCCAGCCGGGCCGTCAGCGCGACCCCGTTGGCCGCCGCATTGCTCTCGATCGCGGCGATGGCAAACGCGTCCAGCTCGCAGGCCTCGACCGAGCTGGCACCGGCCTTCTTGGCAGCGATGCCGGACACGGCCCCCCCGGCGGCAAAGTCCAAAACGCGCTTGCCGGCGACGATGTCGGGATTGTCGAGGCAATAGCGGGCGAGTGCCTGTCCGCCGGCCCAGGCAAAGGCCCAGAAGGGCGGTGGCAGGCCCATTTCGCCCAGCGCTTCCTCCGTCTGTTCCCAGATGGCCACCGTCTCGACGGCCAAATGGAGCGAGACCTCCGGCACCAGGGGCGGGGCCATCAGGGCGCAGGTCTGCCGGATGAAAGCGTGCGGATCGTCGAGCCGGGGGGTGCCCGTCATGATGCTTCCTGTCAGAATGGCCGGACGGTATGCCGGACCCTCCGGTTAGGCGGCTCGGGCCAAAGGAGCAAGCCATGACGACACGCGTGACACGATCCACCTATGTTCTGGCGGTCAATGACCTGGAGTCCACCGCGCGCTGGTGGGTTGAAAAGCTGGGCTTTGAACACTGGATCGAGGTGGAGGGCTGGGCCTTCCTGCGCCGCGATAATTGCTATCTGCGGATCGGTCATTGTGTTGATGCCATCCCGCCCGCGAAGCTGGGGGACCACCAGTTTTTCGCCTATGTCGAGCTGGAGGATGTGAAGGCCTTCCATGACGAGATTGCCGGGCCCGGGGTCGACATTCTTTTCCCGCCGACCGACCAGCCTTGGGGCATGCGCGAGTTTGGCGTCAGGACGCCGGACGGTCACCGCATCATGTTCGCGCAGGATATCGAGTGAAATGGGGACAGGTAGAATGAACGCGTGGCGCTAATTCTACCTGTCCCCCAATCGGCTCCGCCTATTCCCGGATCTCGGCCGCGGCGACTTCCGGCAAGGCGCGGACGTCCTCGCTGATCACGGACAGGTCACCGACAAGGACCAGAACCATCTGGTCGAGCGGCAGGTATTCGCGCGCCATGGCCGAAATATCCTCATCGCTGACGGCGAGGATATTGGGCACATACTGGTCGAGATAATCATCCGGCAGACCATAGAGGTCGCGCTGGCCGAGCTGGTTGATCAGCCCGCCGGTCGAGGCGTTCTGCAGGATGAAGATGCCGGCCAGCCAGTTTCGCATGCCGCCGGCCTCGTCGGCCGGCGGGGTCTCGTTCTGCAGGCGCGTGATCTCGTTGAAGGTCTCACGCAGGGCGGCAGCCGTGTCGGCGGCGGTGACATCGGCATTGAAGGTCCAGAAGCCGCCATCCATCGTCCAGGTTTCACCGGATCCGGGCGAATAGGTATAGCCCTTGTCCTCGCGCAGATTGCGGGTGAGGCGTGAGGTGAAGGATCCGCCGAGGAGCGCATTCATGACCTCGAAGGCCGGCGCGTCCTCATCGCCAATCCCCATGATGGGGAAGCCGAGGCGGATGGTGGTCTGCGGGGCGCCCGGACGATCGATCAATTGCACGATCGGACCGGCGCTGGCCGGGGCGCTGGCCGCCGTGTCGGCCGTGCCGCGCGCCCAGTCACCGAAGGCCTCGCGAATAGCGCTTTCCATGGCGGCTTCGTCGAAATGACCAGCGACATAGAGGCGTGACCGGCCGGCGCCGTAATGAGCGTCGTAGAAGGCCTGCACATCGGCCATCTCATAGCCGCGCAACTGCTCTTCACGGGGCAGGGTATTGCCGTAGGGATGGTCCGGACCGAACAGGATGCGGCGATAGGCTTCGGTCGCGATGGAGCCCGGCTGGGCGCGCTGAACATCCACATCACGCACCAGATTGGCGCGCACCCGCTCGAACTCGGCCTCGTCGAAATTCGGACGCAGGGCGAGATCGGCCAGGAGGGCGACTGCGTCGGGACCGTACTGGCTGAGCACGCCCGTGCCGATATTGGTCGTATGGCGACCGACACCGACATTGAGCGCGCCACCCATGGCGGCAATCTCGGTAGCGACCTCTTGAGCCGAGCGTCCGCCCGCGCCTTCCTCCATCATCGCGCCGGTCAGGTCGGCGAGAAAGGTCTGGGCGCCATCATCGAGATTGGCGGCGCGGACTTGCAGGGAAAGGTTCACCGTCGGCGCCAGGCCGAAGGGGATGAAGGTCACCTCCAGCCCGTTATCGAGCGTAAAATTACGGGTTTCCGGCAGTTCAAAAGGAACCGGTTCACCGATGGGCGGTTGCTCGCTGGGTTGCTGGGCCTGGGCGAGGCTTGGCAGGAGGGCGAGGCTGGCAGCCGACAGGGCCGCCTGGAAAAGTCGAATGGTCATCTGTCTCATTCCTTCCGGGGTCCTGGTCACTCAGTGCCGTCTTCGTCCGCGAGGCGGACTTCGAGCACGGTGCGATTGGTCGGGCGCAGATAGTCCTGCGCGGTGGCGCGGATCAATTCGGGCGTCACCTGTTCAAAGCCTTCAGTGATGCGATTGATCCGGCTGGGGTCGTCATCAAACATCGCGAAGGAGGCCAGAAGGTCGACCAGGCCGAAGCGGGTGGCGGTGTCCACCGTACCGTAGAAATCCGACAACAGCTTGGTGCGGGCGCGTTCCAGATCCGCCTCACTGACCAGATCCGTGCGCACGCCTTCAATCGTGGCATCCAGCGACGTCATGACGTCGGAGACGGTGAACTCGCTGTCGTGGATCATGCCGACCGTCCACAGCATCGGGCCGTTATAGTTGAAGGCATTGCCGAGCAGGTTGATGCCGCCGAAGACGCCGGAGGCGAAGCCTTCCTCATTGACCAGGGACTGGTTGAGGCGGCTGTCATCGCCCTGGACCAGCAATTGGTCGATCAGGATCATGGCGTAGTATTCCGGCGTGCCGCGCTCGGGCATGTGATAGCCGACGGCGAGGGCGGGCTGATTGGCCAGCTCATCTTCGCGAACGGCGAATTTCTCTTCTTCCTGGCGCGGTTCCGACGTGTCGATCTCGGGCAGGGCGTCCCCGGCGGGAATGGCGGAGAAATACTGCTCGATCGTCGCCAGCGTCTCGTCGCGATCAATGGCGCCGGCGACCACGATGACGGCGTTATTGGGGGCGTAGAACTGGTCGAAGAAGGCCTGGGCGTCTTCCAGGCTGGCGGCGTCGAGATCGGTCAGATCGCCGTAGAAATTGTGCGAATTGTGCCAGTTTTCATTGGCCGCCATCGGCAGGTCGATCCAGATCCAGCCGCCATAGGGCTGGTTGATCACATTGACGAAGACCTCATTGCGCACGACCTCGCGCTGATTGTCGAGCTGGGCTTCGTCCAAATTGGGCGCCCGCATGCGGTCAGCCTCGGCCCACAGCACCGCTGTCAGGGCATTGGAGGGCACGACCTCATAGTAATTGGTGAAGTCATAGCGGGTGGAGCCATTATTCACGCCCCCGGACCCGTAGATCAGCGTGTCGAAGGCGCCATGTGGCAGATTTTCCGACCCGGCGAACATCAGGTGTTCGAACAGATGCGCAAAACCGGTACGGCCGCGCGGCTCATTGCGGAAACCGACGCCGTAATAGACAGCCACGGTCGCGGTCGGCACGCTGTCATCCTCGGACAGGACAACACGCAGCCCATTGTCGAGCTCGTGATAGCTGACATCGACGGTGAAATCGGTCGAGAGGCTGGTCTCGGCCATGTTTGCCGGTGCCGTATCGGTTGATGCCGTGTCATCCGGCGCGCTCGCCGGCTGGCAGGCCGCCAGGAGGAGTGCGCCGAATCCGGTCGCCAAGCCTCTGTAAACTTTCATGATATCCCCGCTCGTGACTGCAATAGCCGTGTTGGAAGACTGTATCAAAGCCCTCCCGCTCGAGCGGGTCAAACTGTCATGACGAAGATTTAATCCGTCGGGGCGGCCTCGTGGCGGACAATATCGGCCAGGCGCAGGCTGGGCATGCCGCGGATATCATCCTCGATCCGGTCCAGATCGCCGACGATAACGAGGGTGAAGCGGTCATCGCGCAGATAGGCCCGGGCGATGGCGCTCACTTCGCGATCGCTGGTGCCCATCAGGGTCTGGACACGCTGGTCCAGATAATCGTGATCGAGACCGAAACTGTCCCTCAAGCCGAGATGTTCCAGCAGGCCGTAGGATGATCCCGCCGACATCACGAAACGGCTCGCGAGCCAGCGGCGCGTGCTCTCCATGTCCCAGTCGTACTGGCGCAGCGACCCGATGGTGTCGAAGACCGCGGTCAGGGCGAGCAGGGTGCGCGGTGTGTCGATATCATCGGTATAGGTCCACATGCCGCCGCCACGGGTCCATTGCACGAAGCTGGTCGGCGAGTAGGACCAGCCGGCCTCGCGCATACGCGAGGCGATGGCGCCGCCCAGTGCCGCATCCATGATCGAGATCGCAGTGGCATCCTTCGAGATCACGCTGCCGACCGGGTAGACAAGGTGAACCGTGCTTTGTGGCGCGCCAGGGCGGTTCACGAGGTGGACGACCGGGCCACGTGCCGGCACCGCTTGCGGGGCGGCATCCGGGGCACCGCGCGGCCAGTCACCGAAGGCGTCGCGCACAGCGGCCTCCATCTCCTGCACATCAAAACGGCCGGCGATGTAGAGATGGGTTCGCCCGGCGCTGAAATGGCGGGCGTGAAAATCGCGAACATCCTCGACCGAATAGCGGTCGATCTGGCCCGGCCGCGGCAGACCGAAATGATAAGGATGACCTTCCGGGAAAAGGGAATGGAAGGCCGTGACAAAGGCTTGGGTTCCCGGTTCCGTGCGGCGTCTTTCAATGTCGCGTGACATGCCGGAGCGGATGCGCTCGAGCGCCTCGGCCGGGAAGTCGGGCCGGCGCACAGCGTCGGCGATCAGATGCAGCGCCGCTTCGCCATGCTCGGCCAGGACATAGCTGCCCATCAGCGTACTGGACTGGGTGACGGTCGTATTGAGCGAGCCGCCCATCGCCCCGAAACGGGCCCCGATCTCGGCCCGGTCCAGGCCCGCGAAGCCCTCCTCCATCATGGCGGCCGTCAGGTCGGCGATCCAGGTCTGCTCACCATCATCGATATTGCCCGCCCGTACCGAGACGATCACATCCATCGTCGGTGTCATGCCCCAGGGCACGAAGGTGACGGTCAGACCATTCTCCAGGGTCAGGGTCTGGCTGGCGGGGAGTTCAAAGGGAATGGGCTCACCGGGCGCAGGTGGTCGCGGGCCGCGGCCCGGCTCATCGGCCACGGCCGCCAAGCTGGCCAATGCGGACAGCAGCGCGACGAAGGCGGCGAGGAGGAGGACGCGCACCATCAATCGGCCTCTTCGGTTGCCGGTGTCGCCGCGTCAACGCCGCCAGGACGCAACTCCAGGACGGTCCGGTTCTGCGGCCTCAGCCAGGTCTGTGCGGTGCGCTGGATCAGCTCCGGGGTCACCTGCTCAAAGCCGTCCTCGATCCGGTTGATACGGCTTGGATCGTCGTCGAACAGCGCAAAGCTTGCCAAGAGATCGACTACGCCGAAGCGGGTGGAGTAGTCGAGGCTGGAATAGAATTCGGTGAGAAACTTGCTGCGCGCTGCAGCGAGCTCCTGACGGCTCACCCGGGTGGTGCGCAGAGTGTCGATCACCTGATCAAAATCGGTTCGGACCTGATCCGACCCCACCGCATCATCATGGATGATGCTGGCGGTCCACAGCATCGGACCGTCATAATTGAACACATTGCCCAGTAGATTGATTCCGCCGGAAATCTGGGTGCCGTAGCCGAGCTCGTCGACCAGGCGTTGGCGGAGGCGGGCATCGCCGCCGCGCACCAGGATCTGGTCGATCAGGATCATGGCGAAATAGTCCGGCGTGCCGCGTTCGGGCATGTGATAGGCGATGGCCAGCCCCGGCTCGGTGGCCAGAGGATCGGTCATCTCCGCCCTTTTTTCTTCTGTCTGGGGCGGTTCGGAGACGTCGATTTCCGGCAGTTCGGGTCCGGTAGGAATATCGCCGAAATACTGTTGGATCGTAGCCAGCGTGTCGTCGGTATCGAAACTGCCGGCAACAACCAGGACCGCGTTGCGCGGCGTGTAGTACTGCTCGAAGAAAGCGCGCGCCTCCTCGACCGTGGCTGCGTCGAGATCGCTCAGATCGCCATAGAAATTATGGGCATTGTGCCAATTCTCATTGGCCACCATGGGCAGGTCGATCCAGGTCCAGTCGCCATAGGCCTGGTTCTGGACATTGACGAATATCTCATTGCGGACGACGTCGCGCTCGCGCTGGAAGATTTGCGCATTGATCGTTGGCGCCGCCATGCGATCGGCCTCGGCCCACAGGAAGGCGTCCAGGGCATTGGCCGGAACCACGCCGAAATAATTGGTGAAATCCAGCCGTGTCGAGCCATTGGCGATGCCGCCCATGCCCGAGATGAAGTAGTAGAAGACCGATTCCGGCAGGTTCTCCGATCCGGCGAAGAAGACGTGCTCGAACAGATGGGCAAAGCCGGTGCGGCCGCGCGGCTCATTGCGATAGCCGACCCCGTAATAGACGGCGACCGTGGCGGTCGGCACGGTATGATCCTCCGCCAGCACGACCCGCAGGCCATTCTCGAGCGTCTCATAGCGCACCGGAATGTGCAGTTCGCCTTGCAGGGCAGGCGTCGATTGGGCACTGGCCAGTCCGGCACACAGGCTCAGGGCGAGCCCGGCAAAAGCCCGGAAAACAAGACGCATGAGACCCATCCTGACTGGTAGTGCGATCTGACACTCGGCGCGGCGTGCGTGCCGACCTATCAAGCCAGCGCCGCGCGCCGGGGTCAAATCAGGGCGCCGGTCATCAGCGTCGCGACAAGCAGCAGGCCGCTGACCCGGTTCGATTTGAACAGGGTGAGGCAACGCTCCCCATTGTCGATATCGAGGCGGCGAACCTGGTTGAACAGATGCGCGGTGTAGAGCGTGAAGGGGATGACGATCCAGGGCGAGGCCTGGCTCAACCAGATCGCCAGGGCGACCAGGATTGCATTCGCGCCGTAAAAGCCGGCAACCCAGTATTGCGAGCTCTCACCGAACAGGCGGGCTGTCGACTTGACCCCGACCAGGGCGTCATCCTCGCTGTCCTGGTGCGCGTAGATCGTGTCATAGCCCAGCGTCCACAGGACGCAGGCGGCATAGAGCGCGATCAACACGGCGTCGATCCGGCCGGTGGCGGCGACATAGGCGACCGGAAGGCCCCAATTGAAGGTCAGGCCGAGCCAGGCCTGGGGCCACCAGGTGATGCGCTTCATGAAGGGGTAGGCGGCGACCAGCAGTAGCGAGGCCAGGCCGACCGCGATGGCGAATAGCGGCAATTGCAGCAGCACGACCAGGCCGACCAGGGCTTGTCCGGTGAGGAAAAGCCAGGCCTCCTTGACCGTCACTGTTCCGGCCGCCAACGGCCGGTCGGCGGTGCGCGCGACGCGGGCATCGAGCTCGCGGTCGATGATGTCGTTATAGGTACAGCCGGCCCCGCGCATGGCGACCGCCCCGATGGCGAACAGCACGGCCAGCCACAGATCGTGCACGGACAGGCCGGTCCCGATCCGCGCCGCCATCAGCCCCATCCAGCAGGGCAGGGCCAGCAGCCAGAAACCGATGGGCCGGTCATAGCGGGCCAGACGCAGATAGGGGCGCAGGGCGAGCGGCGCTCGGTCGACCCAGGATGTTGGCAGGCTGTCGGCGACCCGACGATCGAAATTCAGTTGCATCAAGGGTGTGTGGCAAAGCCTGACGGCCAATTCAAGGCGCGAGTGCGTCGCGGGCTGCGGGACTTGACGTCGCGGGGCGGCGCGGCCAAAGCGAAAGGCATGTCCACCGATCCCCGCCTCTTCATCGATGCCCCCCTGTCTGCAGGTGCTGCCGTGCCGCTGTCGCGGGAGGATGCGCATTATCTGCTCAATGTCATGCGCCGCGGTGAGGGCGACCCGGTGCGCGTTTTCAATGGCCGCGATGGTGAATGGTCGGCGCAGATCAGCCACGCCTCGAAGAAGGCCGCGGCCCTGACCGTCGGCGCGCAGACCCGGCCACAGCTCGGCGTGCCCGATCTCTGGCTGCTCTTCGCCCCGGTCAAGCGCCAGAAAACCGATCTCATCGTCGAAAAGGCGACCGAGCTCGGCGTGGCCGCGATCTGCCCGGTGACTACGGCGCGCACCCAGTCCGACCGGATCAAGTATGAGCGCTTTCAGGCCATCGCCAAGGAAGCTGCCGAGCAAACTGAACGCCTCGACCTGCCTGAAATCCGTGACATCGAAAAGCTCGACCGGGTCCTGGACGCCTGGCCGGCCGACCGGGTGATCATCTTCTGCGATGAAAGCGGCGATGAAGCGGGCGAAGCCTGGGGCGGAGCGCGGGGCCGGGGGCGCCCCATGGCGGCAGCGCTCACCCCGTTCGACCCGTCCCGGCCCGCCGCGATCCTGATCGGCCCGGAAGGCGGCTTCTCACCGGCGGAACGGGAGCGCCTCCGCGCCCTCGATCACGTCATTCCGGTCACGCTGGGCCCGCGAATCCTGCGCGCCGAGACGGCGGCGATTGCGGCGCTGACCATCTGGCAATCGGCCTGCGGGGACTGGCGCTGAGGCGGGATCAATCCGCCCGGACCAGATCGAATTCCGATCCGTAGAGATTGATCCGCACGCGATCGCCAGTTTCCGACAGAATCAGCGAGATCGGAGCGCTGCGCTGGAAGTAGGTGCGAGGCCCGGAGCGATGGATCGCCGCCGGTGGCTGCCCGGGCAATTGCAGGGTCAGCCCGTCATCCTTCGCCCGGATGGTGAAAATGTCACCTGATGCCATTTCCCAGCGCCCGACCAGGCTGCGGCTTTCCTCCGGGTTCAGCGGCGTCGAGACCTGTATGCCTTCCAGAGCCCCGACGTCACGTTGGGCGACCCGGCTGTCCAATAACGGACCGACATACGTCAACACGCTCCCGTCAGCCTCGGGCGATGCGGTGAATTGCAGATGGGCGAGGCTGTCGGGCCAGTACAGCAGCCGTCCCCCCGCCCAGGCCAGTTCTCGCCAGCGGCCATTGTCGAGATTGTAGCGGATGCCGTCTTGCACATGCAGTTGCAGGAGGCTGCCATCCTCCAGCCGGTAGCGCCCCTCGAAGGGCCGCCAATAGGCCTCGTCCAGCGCCTGTTCGGCAAAGTCCGGGACCGGCTGACCGGCGAGATCTGCCAGGATGCGGCAGGCCGAGGTGGTGACATTGGGTAGGTAATAGCCGTTCGAGAGGATGGCCACGGCGCGCCCGGAGTCCGGCAGATACATCCAGACTGATTGGAAGCCATTGATCGAACCGGTGTGCCAGATGGCGCGTTCGCCGAGAAACTCTCCGACATTGAAACCAAGCCCATAGCCGGTTTCCTCGTTGTCTGGCGTCGTGCGGCTTTGCCAGGCGCTCGCGAGCGTGTCCGGACGCGCGAGGCGGTTGTCGCGCAGGGCCTGGGTGAAGGCCAGCATGTCCTCGGCCGACGCCATCAGCGAACCCGCACCATGAGCGAGGCTGGTCTCGGCGGTGATTGTGTTGACGGTGGTATCGCCGTCATGGTCATAGCCCGCTGCCCGACGCGGTATGATGGCGGCCTGTCGGTCGTAGTGCGCATCGTCCATGCCCGCCGGATCGAAAATTCGCTCGTTCAGCACGGTTTCATAGGGGCGCCCTTGCGGATCGCGCGCGGCGACAAGCTGGGCCAGCAGGACATAGTTGAAGTTCGAATAAGCCCATCGCTGACCGGGCTCGAACTGCAGTTCGGCGTCCGCCATCAGTGCGACAATGGCGTCAGGCGCAATTGGGTTGCGCATGATCTGGGGGATGGAGGGCAGGGCGAAATGGTCAGGCAGGCCAGACATGTGGCTCAGCAGGTCGCGGACGCTGGGCGCGCCGAGCTGATCCGGCAGGTCCGGCAGGTAGTGGCCTACGGGTTGACCGAGGTCGAGCCGACCCTCCTCTGCCAATTGCAGGACAGCCAGGGCCGTCAGGGGCTTGCTGATGGAGCCGATCCGGAAGGACGTGTCAGTCGTGTTCGGCTGCTGCCACTCGATATCGGCCATGCCGTAGGCGGATAGCGAGGTGGTGTCTCCATCCATCACCATGATCGCCGCGCCCGCATTGGTGCCACCATACGTGTTTTCCATGAAGGCGTCGGCGCGATCGAGGCTGTCGGCAAGCTGTGTGCAGGCGAAGGCGTTTGGCACGATCAGGGCCAGGACGAACGCGGCGCCGGCGGCGAGATTGCGGGGGCTGTTGGAATGGCGGCTCATGCGCTCGCCTCCCGCCGGTGGTGCGGAAAGCGGTCGGTCAGCCGTTCCAGAAGGGCGCGTTCGGCGAGAGCGGCCTCGAATTTCAACAATGCCTGTTCAAGATCGATCCCGAGTTCTTCCCAAAGCGCCTCATAGACTCGTTCGAAGTCTGCCATGACGCCAACGATCTCATCGACAATCGGTGCGGCCGCGGGGGCAAAATCATAGATGCGCTTGCGGGAATCACGCGGATCGCGCCGCGAGACCAGAAATCCGTCCGCCACGACCGGCTTGAGCCGCGCTTCTATCAGCTGACGGGAGTGTCCGATCCTGTCAGCGAGCTCCGAGGAGGACAGGGGGCCGTGGCGGTGCAGTGCCAGTACGATCGATACCTTGCGCGCATCCAGCGGAATTCCGAGTGCGGAAAAGGCGTCCTGACCTTGCTGGCCGACGCGTTCGCTGGCACGAAAAAGAATAGCACCAAATTGGGGAGAGCGGGGTTGAGGCATGGAAAACTCCTTTGAGCAATCATTTGCGCAATTTTTTTCGTAATGTCAATCGGGCTCTCGAAACGGGTCGGCGGACGGGCCCGCGCCGTCACAACGCTGTGAATCTCAGCGCCTTGCTCTTGTTCCGGGCGCAGTGCCCCCATATCTGTTGCGGACATTTTGAACGGCGGGGGCGCTTGATATGAGCGGCACGTATAATTCGGGCGGCGAAGGCGCACCCATTGAAAGCCTGGACCAGCTGACGGCCTATTTCGCCGCTGGCGAAAAGCCGGACGCGGCCTTCCGCATCGGCACCGAGCACGAAAAATTCGGCTTCGCTCTGGGCGATCACACGCCCCTGGCCTTCCGCGCTGAAGGGCCGAGCGTCGAGAAGATGCTGTCGGGCCTCGAACGCTTTGGCTGGCAGCCCGTGCGTGAGGGCGGCGAGCTGATTGCCCTCAAGCGCGATGGCGCCTCGATCACGCTGGAGCCCGGCGGGCAGTTCGAATTGTCCGGTGCGCCGCTGGAAACCATCCACCAGACCTGTGCCGAGGTGAACGCGCATCTGAAGGAAGTGCGCGAAGTCGCTGACGAGATCGGTGCCGGCTTCCTGGGTCTCGGCTTCTCGCCGAAATGGTCGCTGGAAGAAACGCCGATGATGCCGAAGGCCCGCTACGGGCTGATGAAGGCCTATATGCCCAAGGTCGGCACGATGGGGCATCAAATGATGTTCCGCTCCTGCACCGTGCAGACCAATCTCGACTTCTCGACCGAAGCCGACATGGCGAAGAAATTCCGCGTCTCGCTGGCCCTGCAGCCTTTGGCCACGGCGCTGTTCGCCAATTCGCCGTTCAAGGATGGCGGGCTGCACGGCTTCCTGTCCTACCGGGCCCATGTCTGGACCGACACCGACAATAACCGCACCGGCATGCTGCCCTTTGTCTTCGATGAGGGCTTCGGCTATGAGCAATATCGCGACTGGGCGCTCGATGTGCCGATGTATTTCGTCAAGCGTGACGGCGAGTACAAGGACGCCACCGGCAAGTCCTTCCGCGACTTCCTCGATGGCAAGCTTGACATCCTGCCCGGCGAAAAGCCGGTGATCAGCGATTGGGAAGACCATCTCTCCACCGTCTTCCCAGAAGTGCGCCTGAAGACCTTCCTGGAAATGCGCGGCGCCGATAGCGGTCCGTGGAACACGCTGTGTGCCCTGCCGGCCTTCTGGGTCGGGCTGCTCTATGATGGCGCGTCGCTGGATGCGGCCTGGGATCTGGTCAAGGACTGGTCCAGCGAAGAGCGTGATGCTCTGCGTGTCGGCGCGGCGAAAACCGGTCTGCACACGCCCTTCCGCAATGGCACACTGCAGGACATTGCCCGCGAAGCCCTGGCCATTGCCCGGTCCGGCCTGCGTGCCCGCGCGAAGCTGAATGGTCACGGCGAGAGCGAGACGCTTTTCCTGGATGATCTCGACGAGATCGCCCGTACTGGTGTGACCCGGGCTGAAGACCTGATCGCGCGCTATAACGGCGAATGGGGTGGTTCCATCGAGCCGGTCTTCACCGAATGCGCCTACTAGTGCGCGGCGGAAACTCCGTCCCCGGATGAACGCTGCACACCTGAATGTGTAGCGCCCCCATGCATCAGGCCGCCCTGAAGGCTTGAGCCTTCCCCGTGCGCGTGGTCAATTGCGCGCCTATTTAAAGCCCGCGTGGGGCGGGTACTGGGGAGAGACGCGTGACGGACACGACCGCAACGCCGGGTAATGCACCCAATCAAGAAAACAAGGACACCTCCTTCTTCGGACATCCGAAGGGGCTGGCCATCCTGTTCCTGACAGAAATGTGGGAGCGCTTTTCCTATTACGGGATGCGCGCCCTGCTCATCATCTACCTGACTCAACACTTCCTGTTCTCGGAAGCACAGTCGGGCATCATCTACGGGGCCTACACGGCGCTCGTTTATGTGATGACGATTATCGGCGGCACCCTGGCTGACCGCTATCTGGGGCAGCGAAAAGCCGTCACCTTTGGCGCCATCCTGCTGGTGCTGGGGCACGGGCTCATGGCCTTTGAAGGGTCCGGGTCGCAGCAGATCCTGACCTATGAAGGCAGCGAGTATGTGATCGAGCTGGATGGCCGCAGCGCGACTGCCAATCAGATCCTGGTCTCGGACACCGGATCCTCGCCGATTTCCTTCTCCGAAGGCGGTGCGAGCATCCTGGTCGAGCAGCCCGACGCTGTCGGCCTGCCGGCCGAGTTCCCGTATGACGAAAGCATGTCCCGCGTCGAGCAGCAGGAACTCTACGTCAATATCCTCTATCTCGCTCTGGCGCTGATCATCGCCGGTGTCGGCTTCCTGAAAGCCAATATCTCGACCATTGTCGGCTCGCTCTACGGCCTCGGCGATACGCGCCGTGATTCCGGTTTCACCATTTTCTACATGGGGATCAATCTGGGCTCGCTGCTGTCGTCCGCGACCATTGCCTGGATCGGGATTGTCTATGGCTGGGCCTGGGGCTTCGGCCTCGCCGGTATCGGCATGCTGGCCGGTCTGGCGACCTTCCTGATCTTCCAGCCCTGGCTGGAGGGACGCGCGGATCCGCCCAACCCGGAGAAGCTCAAGCAGAAGATCTTCGGTCCGATCAATGTCGAGTATGCCTGCTATCTGTCAGGCTTGGCCATCATCGCGATCGCCATGCTGGCCGTGATGAACCCGCAATATATGGGTGGCATTCTCGGCCCGCTCGGCGTGATCATGTTCCTGGTCCTCTCGGGCATGGCCCTGTTCACGATGAAGGGGCTGGAGCGGCGGCAGATGTTCGCGGCGATCTATTTCGTGCTCGCACAGATCCCGTTCTGGGCCCTGTTCGAGCAGGCCGGGTCCTCGCTCAACCTGTTCACCTTCCGTCTTGTTGATACCACCATTTTCGGCATCAATATTCCGGGCACGGTGTTCCAGGGGCTGAATTCCGGCTTCATCGTTATCTTCGCGCCGCTTCTGGCCTGGCTCTGGATCGCCCTGGCCAAGCGCAAGCTGAACCCGTCCACGCCTGTGAAGTTCGCCCTCGGCGTCTTCATGGCCGGACTCGGCTTCTTCGTCCTGGTGTTGGGGATCAACTCGGTGGGCGCCTCGGCGCTGACACCGGTCATCTTCATCTTCGCAATCTACTGGATCCACACCATGGGTGAGCTGATGCTCTCGCCGGTCGGTCTGTCAGCCGTCACCAAGCTGGCACCGGCCCGTGTGGTCGGTATGACGATGGGGGCCTGGTTCCTCTATTCGGGCCTGTCCAACTTCCTTGCCGGGGTGATTGCGTCCTCGACAGGTGCCGAGACCCTCGGTGGGCAGCTCACGGATGTCGCCGGTGCGAAGGCCGGTTATGCCGAGGTCTATTCCTATGTCGGCCTGGTCGCGATGGGTATTGCGGTGCTGATGTTGCTGATCTCGCCCGCAATCAAATGGCTGATGGCCGGAGCTGACGACCAGATGACTCCGCATCCGACCGCGACCGAAGGCGGCGGCCCGTCCATGGACCGGACGTCGGACGCGCCGTAAGTCGCGCTCGAAACACGCATGAGAAAGGCCGCGGAACCCGGGTTCCGCGGCCTTTTTCTTTGCGCTGCAGTGGCGGGATTCAGAGGCCGGGCATCTGGACGCGGTCGCCATTGCATTGTGTGTCTTCGGTGGTGCCGGATATCTCGAAGACGCCGCTGGTCCGGTCGACGCGGATGCGGGCATGGCGCAATGTGTCCATGCCGATCACCATGGCGGGTTCATCCGCCCAGCCCAGCGCGTCGAAGACATCGAGGTCGGATTGCAAGGCCGGCGACTGGTCGACGCAAAGCCCCCCGATCTGAAGCTGGCGGAGGAGGACGGGACGTGCCTCTTCAGGCTCTTCATCCTCAATCCCGGTGACCGCCACATTGATGTTGAACTGGACTCCGGCATCGAAAAGATGACGGCGCAGCTGGCGATTGATCAGCGTGTGCGAACTGCCGGTATCGATGATGACATGGATAGGCGACGAGCGACGGCGCAGCTGGGCTTCGCCGATCAACAGGCCCCGGCGTTCGATCTGACCGTCCGGATGGAGGGCATTGCCGGTCTCGAGAATGAGCTGAAGCGTGTCGACATTGATCTCATAGCGGTCCGCGCTGATCGCATCGGCGCCGAGCAGGCCGGCGACGGGCAGGGGGTGTTCCGAGGGCACGGGAATAATCACGCTGTTGACGGCGACCGGATCAAGGCCGGGCAGGTAGAGCCGCTCGATCGGATAGCGCTCGGCGTCAAAGCGCGCATTGAGCGACTGGACGAGATCATAGCGCTCCCATTGCGACACGAAGCCGATGCCTTCGGCAACAGGCTGGGCGATGGCCGTATTGCTGGCGCCGGTGTCGAGAATGAAAGTCTGTGGCTCGCTTTCATTGAGCGAGACGGGAATCAGCAGGTGGCCACTGGGCGCCCGGGCCAGGTTGACCGTGGTCTGGGCCTGTGCGACCGCGCTCAGGCCGAGCGTGGACAGGGCCAGGACGGTGCCGGCAAGCAGCGCCCGGGGTAGCCGGTGAGACCTGGTGTCAGCATCGCGTACGCGCATATAGCCTCCTGTGCCTGCCTTGCGATGGGATCACCGCTGCAGCTCGTTTGCGCCAGCAGCCCCCACACCGGCACAGGATAAATTCCGGGTCCGGACTCGCTGGCCCGGACAGGGTTCAGATTAGCGGCAGCTGTTTCGCGCCGCTACCGGATTGATGCGGCGCTCTCTTCAATGTGATCGGCGCCGACAGCGAGGCTGTCGGCGCCGTGTCATCAGAATGTGCTGCGCGCACTGATCTGGAAGGTCCGGCCCATCGACCAGTTTTGATAGTCGATCGAGTCGATGATGCCATTGGCGCGGGAGCCGTCATAGAAGACACGCCGACGGTCATCGCCATCATTGAAGACGCCATCCACCTGGGCGCGCAGGGTCACGCCAAAAAAGCGGGTCGTCTCGACGTAGATATCCAGATCGCCGTCGGTGTTGTCGTGTTCCTGGTACTCGCGCGCCCGGAAGACTTCGCCATTCGAGAGCCAGAAATAATCCCAACCCCAGGCCATCTGGCTTTGCGGGAAGGTCTGGCGGAAATCCAGTCGCAGCTCCCATTCGCGATAACCCGACCAGTGCCGGTCCTCGCCGGTCAGTGGGTCTTCGACATTGGTATTGTACCATTCGAGGAAGACATCGAGGACGGCATTGTTGAGGCCGAGGGAGTCCAGCGGGGTGGTCATATTGCCGGTGACCCGCAGATTGGTGCCATCGCCGATATTGCCGGGGGCATCGAAGACGCCGGTCGGCGTCGTGATCGATATCCAGCCATCCAGATCCTCGACCCAGTCATAGCCGATCTGCAAGGAGAAGGAGCCTTCATCACCGAAGCGTCGCTCCCACTCGCCTTCCAGTGTCCAGGTACGCTGGGGCACATAGTCCGGATTGCCCAGAGTGGAATTGCCGTCCTGGACATCCACCGAAGAGGCGAATTTGCCGAAGTCCAGCTGGTCCACATCCCGGCGTCCGCTGAGGCGGAAGCGATTGCGGTCGTCGGAGCGGTAATTCAGCGTCACGCTCGGTTTCGGGTAGGTGAAGGAGCGCGTCTGCTCCGCATCGCCGGTCTGGGTGATCTCGGAGAATTCGTAGCGCAGCCCGCTTTCCAGACTGAACCGGTCATTGATTTGCCAGACATGGTTGGCGAAGAGTTCGCTGCGCGCTTCCTCGACGCGGGTCGAGGCGACTGGCAGGTCCAGCATTGTCACCGTCGTGCCGTCATCGATCGCGATCGCAAAGTCCGTGTCCCGCGCGTTGACGGCATGCTCGCCACCGACCTCAAGCGAATGCTGTTCATCGGGGTCCCATGACAGGGTCTGGCGGAAGGCGGTTTCTTCGATTTCGCCCGAGGCGTCGACGATCTGGGCGCCGGTGAAACCACTGAGCGGGTCATAGGTTTCATAGGCCTCCGGACCATCCTCGTAACGCTCGCGGGTGGCGAGGAGGAGGGTTTCCGACGTCAATTGTTCACTCAGGTCACGCTGGTATGACAACGTGCCTGAATAGAGACTGCCATGGTTTTCCGTCTCGTTGTGTTCAAACCAGGCCGGCGTCAGGGTCGTGCCCGATACAGTCTGGAATTCGGCGAAGCGCACGCGGTGCCAGGTCCAGATATTGGCGCGCGCATCAACGCGCAGACGAGATTCATCATCAATGTCCCAGTTCATCGACCAGCTCGGCGCGAACTCCTCATACTGGCGTTGGTCATTGTCATGCCCGCGCCGGAGCTCGACATCACTTGCGTCATGGTCTGCCGTATGGCGCTCCACACGATTGCCGCTCATCCCGGTATCAAGACCAAATGTCATCTCGGTCGGGCCGACCGGCGTCGTATAGGAGGCGATCAGGCGCGGACCCAGCCGTCCACTGTCGGAGATCTGCACGCGCGCATCCCAGGAACCGGACCGGCCAGCCCCTTCGCGCAACACCACATTCACCAGGCGCGAATGGCCGCGCATGTCGTATTGCGGCAGCGCTTCCTGGATCAGCTCGACATGGGCGACGTCATCGGCCGGAATGCGTTGAAGCACAGTCTGCAGCGAGAGTGACTTGTTCGATGGGCGGCGCCCATTGATCAGCAGATTGCCGAAACTGTCGCCCAGTCCGCGCCGACTGGTATCGCCGTTCGACAGGCCGAAGCCCGGAACCCGCGATACCATGTCCAGCGCCGTGACCGGCGCGTAGTCGGTGAAGAAACCCGGTTGATAGGTGGCGACGCCCGATTGGGTGCGCACTTGTGGCGTGCTGGTCGCGGACGGGCCGCTCTGCCAGGCCAGTGCCGGCGTGCCCATGAGCGCGCCGAGAGCCAAACCGGCAACGCTGCTTTTCAAAATCCCTCGCATAATGTCCCTACGCTTTGTGCCTGCCCAACACCCCGTGACGTTGCTTTACGGGGGGGCTCCGGGCGGCACCATGTAACCTTCCGTAACCTTGCTCACAGCGCCGTTATGCGGCTGGGTCGAGATTGCGAGTGCGTCGCGCTATTCGCCTGCCGGGGCAGGCGAACATGGCTCCACGCGTCTCGGACAGAATCCCTTCATGAAATTTCGGTCAGGTATGAAATGGCGGCGCCGGACTCCCGGCGCCGGGACCGCTCGGGCTCAGAATGTTCCGCGCAATTGCAGATAAATCCGACCGCCCTGGCGGGAGCGCCGATATTCATATTCGGTGATATCGGGCCGCCCGCGCGTGATCAGGCGGTCACGGGCCCGGTCGAAAGCATGGTCGATGCCCAGGCGCAATGTCCCGAAGGGCAGATGACGGCTTTCGATATAGCCGGACCACTCCGTGATGTTCTCGGTCTCGCGGGTCTCGTTCAGGCGATACTCCACGGGATCACCATTGCGCGTTACGCTGAGCGACCAGGCCAGGTCGCGTTCGGGCAGGTCCTGTCGCAGGGCGATGCGATAGGTGTGGGGTTGCTGGCCCGAAATTTCGCGCTCGATGCCTGTGAGCGGGTCGGTGATCCGTGAGGTCTCGTACCATCCGCTCAGATCAAGTCGCCCGTGCGACAGCCCGGCCGCGTCGAGCGGCAGGGTCGCATCCACCGAGATGCGCCAACGTGTGCCGTCCCCGATATTGCCCGGCGCGTCCAGCTGGCCACCGAAGACGGGCACCCGGTCGATGACATCGGTGATCCGGTCATGACTGGCAGTGGCGGCCAGGCTGGCCCCGTTCTGCCAGGCCGTTTCATAGCCCAGCTCGACCCGCCAGAAATGCTCCGGAGCGAGGTCGGGATTGCCGCCATTGGTCGATCCCATATTGATATCGACCACGCTGATGAAGTCGGCGAAGTTGAGTTGTCCGACCTGGCGCTCCAGGCCCAGGCGCCAACTGGTCTGCGGATTGACCTGCCAGGTGAGGCGCGCGGAGGGCTTGATGAAGGCGAAGTCCTGGCTGCGCGATGACGGTCCTGCGACCGTCAGGGTCGAGCCTTCCCGCGCCAGGCGAAGTTCGGCATTGAGCCGGTCGGAGATTGACCAGCTGTCCGCAATGAAGAGGTCGACCCGATCCTCGCTGACCTCGGCATTGGATCCGGGCAGGCTGACCGGTGTGCAGCCCGTGGGGGTCTGAAGGCACAGGGCAAAAGCCTGGTCGCGCGTATTGCGCGAGGCTTCGATTCCGGCGCGCAGGGCATGGTTCCGGAAGCCGGACCAGTGCGCCGCATAGCGCAGGATCTGTTCGCGCTCCTGCCGGTTGAGGTCCGACAGGCTGGCCTGAACGCCCGGCTCGCCCGGCGTGGTGGTCGAGGTGTCCTCGAAAATGCGCTGGCGCCACAGCACGGTCACTTCGCTCGACAGGTTGTCTCCATGCTCGCGTTCGAGATCACTGTTGAACTCGACGATCCGGTTGGTGCGCTCGGTGAAGCTGGAATCGCCGTGGCGGAAGGTGAGCGTGCCATTGGCGTCTGGCCGGTGAACCCGCCAGTGGCCCGGACGCCGGAACTCGAAATAGCTCGTATGCAGACTGGCGCGGATCAGCATCCGGTCGAGGCGCTGTTCGAAATTGCCGGTGGCCGCGCCTTCGAAGAAATTCCACTTGTCGGTGAAATCGCGGCGCTCGATCAGTTGACCGTCCGGGGTCAGGACGCGCTCAGTCCCGCGCCAGGGATTGTGGTCGAAATGGAGACCGCCATTGATCGAGAAACTGCGCGCGCCGCTGAACCGGGCATGGGTGAGATTGATCTGCGGTGAGGCCCGCCCGTCGCTGCGCCGCTCGATCAGGGCGTCATAACTCGTGCTGCCCGCGCCGCCCTCGCGAAGCACGATATTGACCACCCGGCTTCGGCCGCGCAGATCGATGGTGTCGGTCGAGGCGCGCAGGACGTCGAGACGTGCGACATCATCTGCCGCGATCCGGCCCAAAATATCGGCCAGGCGGTTGGTCTTGGTGCTCGGGTACTGTCCATTGATCAGGACATTGCCATAGGACCCGCCGAGGCCGCGCACCGCTGCGCCTTCTTCGAGCGTGAAGCTGGGGATGCGCTGGACCATGTCGAGCGCCGTGACCGGGGCGTAGGCCTCGAACCAGGCCCGGTCGAAGGAATTGGCCGACGGCTCGCTGCCGGTCTCCTGGCTCCAGGCCGGTGCGGCCATACCCAGGAGTGCGGCGGCGATGGCCGCGCGTTGAAAATGAAACATGGTGTCCCCGCTCTGTCTCGCATTCCCCAACCCGAGAGTGGTCAGTCCTAGGCGAGCACGCGGAGCGGCGGCCAGACACGATGGGCTGGCCGGGACTCACTTCAGGGTGATGTCGATGAAAAGGCGGTAAGGATCAGCTGCCCGACCCACCGACCGTGAGGCCGGAGATTTTCAGGCTGGGCTGGCCGACGCCGACGGGGACGCCCTGTCCGGCCTTGCCGCACATGCCGACTCCCGGATCCATCTCGAAATCATCGCCGATCATGGTGATCTGGGTGAGGGCGGTCGGGCCGTCACCGATCAGGGTGGCCCCCTTGACCGGGGCGACGACTTTGCCGTCCTGCACGCGATAGGCCTCGGTGCATTGGAAGACGAATTTGCCCGAGGTGATATCGACCTGGCCGCCGCCGAAATTCACGGCATAGATGCCGTCCTTCAGGCTCTCGACCATTTCATCGCGCTTGTGCTCACCGGCCAGCATGTAGGTATTGGTCATGCGCGGCAGGGGCGGGTGGGCATAGGATTGACGGCGGCCATTGCCGGTCGGCTTCTGGCCCATCAGGCGGGCATTCATGCGGTCCTGCATATAGCCGGTCAGGATACCATCCTCGATCAGCACGGAGCGTTCGGTTGGCGTGCCTTCATCATCAATGGTCAGCGAACCGCGCCGTTCCGGCATGGTGCCGTCATCGACCACGGTCACGCCCTTGGCGGCAACCTGCTCGCCCATGCGCCCGGCAAAGGCAGACGAGCCCTTGCGGTTGAAATCGCCCTCCAGGCCATGTCCGACGGCTTCGTGCAGCAGGACAGCGGGCCAGCCCGGTCCGAGCACAACGTCGAACACACCGGCCGGCGCATCGACCGCATCGAGATTGACCCGGGCGATACGCAGGGCTTCGTCGGCCAGCGGCTTCCAGGCGTCCGGGGTGATCCAGCGATCAAACTCGGCTCGGCCACCAGCGCCGGCCGAGCCGGTCTCGCGGCGACCGCCGCGTTCCACGGTGACCGAGACATTGAGTCGGACCAGCGGGCGGATATCGGTTTTCAGATCCCCGCCGGCGCGCAGGATCGAGACCGCGCGTTTGGCACCGGCGATCGAGGCGGAGACCTGGACCACGCTGGCATCCTTCGTGCGGCAATAGGCATCGATCTCCTGCAGCAGGGCGGCCTTGGCCTCGAAACCGGGCCGGGCCACCGGGTCGATGGCGTCATAGAGTTTGCGATTCGTCCCGGCCGGCGGCGGTGCCAGCACGCCGGCATGGCCGCGCTTTACGGCCGAGGCGGCTTCCGCGGCGCGGCGGACGGCTTCCAGGGTCGGATCGGAGGAGTGGGCATAGCCGAAGGCCTCGCCCGCAACACAACGCAGGCCGAAACCGCGCGCCGAATCAAGATTGGCCGCTTTCAGACGCCCGTCATCAAAGACCAGCGATTCGGAAACCTCGGTTTCCAGGAAAAGTTCGCCATCATCGGCCCCGTGCAGCGCGTCGTGCAGAATCGGCTGCACACTGTCGGCATCAAAATCGAACTGGCTGATCGGATCATCGGACATGATGCGCACTCCCGGGGGCTTCTCGACATCATACATAGTCGAGCCGACCCCGGGCGTGAACACAAGGCGGGTCGCGCTACGCAGTCACCGCCCGTCGCCGGCGGCATTGCTGCTTAACGCGAAGTGATGCGGAAGCGCGACAACTCATCCTGTGGCAGGTCCCAGCCGGGCCGCAACCGGCGCGCCTGACGATAGGAATCATAGGCCGCGGCGAGTTCATCCATGGCTTCAAGCGCCAGGCCGCGATTGAACCAGGCATCCGCCTCGCGACTGTCCTGGGCCCGAATGGCCAGATCCGCCTGTGCGACAGCTTCGGCGTAGCGGCCCAGTCCGATCAGGGCGCAGGCCCGATTCACCGCCAGTGCGCTGGGGGCGAAATCATGCAGGGATTCGGCCCGCTCGAAGTCTTCGAGGGCTTCATCCTGGCGATTCTGGTGGATCCGCAAAATGCCCCGATTGACCAGTGTGGCGGCGCGGTCTCGGCGGGTTACGCGGTTGTCGCGCAGCGCCATGTCGCAGTCCTGGATGGCTCTGACATCGTGGCGGGCTGCCACGGCATGTTCGAAACAGGTTGCGGCGGCCGAACGGCCGAGCACCTGGAATTGGGCTGTTGCCGGTGCAGTACTCATACAAACTACAAGGGCAGCGAGTGAGACGAATAGACGCATCGGTCGCTCCTTTCCGTTGCTATGAACCGCTCCATGATATCCCCATGATGACAAAAGCGCCGATCATAACTTCGCGAGCTGGGCATGCGGCCTTTTCCAGGCGGGCAATCTCCTGTAATGCGGCGCCCAGTGTGTATGACACGAGAAAAAATGCCGTTGATGGCCTGACAGGGCCGGAGACGGGCTCTATATTCCGCCGCCATCGGTGGGGGATTCCCGCCTTAATGCCTGACTTGTATGGGGAAGCCATGCGATTCCTGACCGCACTTGCGCTCACTTGGACGACCTTCGCCGCCGGCGCGTTTGCCACGCCCGGCCAGCCGACCGACGGAGCGCTGGGCCTTCAGCCCGCCGTGACACCGATCATGGAAGACATCGTGTCCTTCCATAATATCCTGCTGGTCATCATCACCGTGATCACGCTCTTCGTGATGGGGCTGCTGATCTATGTGATGATCCGCTACAACCGGAAGGCCAATCCGACGCCCTCCAAGTTCAGCCACAACACGCTGCTTGAAGTGGTGTGGACGGCGGTGCCGGTTCTGATCCTGATCGGGATCGCGATCCCGTCCTTCCCGCTCCTGTACAAGCAGGACGTGATCCCGGCTGAAATCGATTTCACGCTGAAGGCGACCGGCAATCAGTGGAACTGGTCCTACGAGTATCCGGATCACGAAGTCGCGGAATACTTCTCCAACATGGTGGAAGACGAGGACCTCGAGCCGGGCCAGCTGCGCAATCTGTCGGTTGATTACCCGCTTGTGGTGCCGGTCAATGCGACGGTCCGCCTGCAGGTTACGGCTTCCGACGTCATCCATAACTGGGCGATGCCGGCCTTTGGCACCAAGATGGACGCCATTCCGGGCCGCATCAATGAAGCCTGGTTCCAGGCGACCCAGGAAGGCGTCTATTACGGCCAGTGCTCCGAGCTTTGCGGCCTTCGCCACGCTTTCATGCCGATCGAAGTCCATGTCGTGCCCCAGGATGTCTTTGATGCCTGGATCGCGGCCAAGGCCGAGGACGAGTACTCCGAGGCCGCTGATGCGATCATTGCTGAATATTCCGCCGCGCGGGAAACGCGCCTGGCGCAACTCGACTAGGGATGGGCTGAACCATGTCTGCTGACGCCGCTACGCACGACGATCACACTCCGAGCATGTGGGACTGGCGCCGTTGGGTGCTGTCCACCAACCACAAGGACATCGGTACGATGTACCTGGTCTTCGCGATCTTCGCGGGGATTATCGGTGGTGGTCTTTCCGGCCTGATCCGCTGGGAGCTCATGGAGCCGGGCCTGCAGGTCTTTACCGGTGAAGATACCGGTTGGGGCGCGCTGTTCGGCAATGCCCACAACTACAATGTCGTGACCACGATGCACGCGCTGATCATGATCTTCTTCATGGTCATGCCGGCGATGATCGGTGGTTTCGGCAACTGGTTCGTCCCGCTCATGATCGGCGCGCCCGACATGGCCTTCCCGCGGATGAACAACATCTCCTTCTGGCTCCTGCCGGCCTCTTTCGCGCTGGCGCTGATGTCGATGTTCGTGCCGGGTGCCGGTGCCGACCTGGGCTTTGGCGGTGGCTGGGTGCTCTACCCGCCCTTGTCGACCTCCGGGCATAACGGACCGGCGATGGATCTCCTGATCCTGTCGCTGCACATCGCCGGTGTCTCCTCGATCCTGGGCGCCATCAACTTCATCACCACCATCTTCAACATGCGCGCTCCGGGCATGACCATCCACAAGATGCCGCTCTTTGTGTGGTCGGTGCTGGTGACGGTCTTCCTGCTGCTGCTCTCCCTGCCGGTTCTGGCCGGTGCGCTGACCATGCTGCTGACTGACCGCAATTTCGGCACGGCTTTCTTCGCACCGGAAGGTGGCGGTGATCCGGTCATGTACCAGCACCTGTTCTGGTTCTTCGGTCACCCGGAAGTCTACATTCTCATCCTGCCCGGTTTCGGCATTGTCTCGCATATCGTGTCGACCTTCTCGCGCAAGCCGATCTTCGGCTATCTCGGGATGGCCTATGCCATGGTGGCGATCGGCTTCATCGGCTTCATCGTGTGGGCGCACCACATGTACACGGTCGGCATGCCGGTTGATCTGAAGGCCTATTTCGTCGCCGCGACCATGGTCATTGCGGTGCCGACAGGGATCAAGATCTTCTCCTGGATTGCCACGATGTGGGGCGGCTCGATCGAGTTCCGGACCCCGATGATGTGGGCGATCGGCTTCATCTTCCTGTTCACCGTCGGCGGTGTGACCGGCGTGGTGCTGGCCAATGCCGGCGTCGACCAGGCCCTGCACGATACCTATTACGTGGTGGCGCACTTCCACTATGTGCTGTCACTCGGTGCCGTCTTCGCAATCTTTGCCGGCTGGTATTACTGGTTCGAGAAGATTTTCGGCGTGAAGTACAATTCCTTCCTCGCCCGCGCCCAGTTCTTCTTCTTCTTCATCGGCGCCAATGTGATCTTCTTCCCGCAGCACTTCCTGGGCCTGAATGGCATGCCGCGTCGCTATGTCGACTATCCGGATGCCTTCGAGTTCTGGAACGCGGTGTCCTCCTGGGGCTATGTGATCATGCTGGTGGGTATGGTGCTGTTCTTTGCGGTGCTGATCGACGCGATGATCCGCCGCCGCAAGGCCGACGCCAATCCGTGGGGTGAAGGCGCAACCACGCTCGAGTGGACGCTGTCCTCGCCGCCGCCCTTCCACCAGTTCTCCGAACTGCCGAAGATCAAATAAGGTTTGACCTTGGACACGATCGTGACCCCAAGCGACAATCGCGCAGAGGGCGAGGCTGTTTCGACAGCCTCGCCCCGCGACTATTTTGACCTGATGAAACCGCGGGTGATGACGCTGGTCGTCTTCACCGCCTTTGCCGGTCTCATCGCGGCACCGGTCGATGCCGATCCGTTCCTGGCGGTGATGTCGATCCTGTGCCTGGCCGTGGGTGCCGGTGCTGCCGGTGCGCTCAACATGGCCTATGATGCCGATATCGACGCCACCATGCAGCGCACGCGCAAGCGTCCGATCCCGCGCGGCGTGGTCTCGGTGGCCAATGCCTATGGCTTCGGCGTTGTGGCCGCGATCCTGTCGGTCCTGCTGATGGCACTGGCGAGCAATTACCTCGCCGCCGGCCTGCTGGCCTTCTCGATTTTCTTCTACGCCGTCATTTACACAATGATCCTCAAGCGTTCGACGCCGCAGAATATCGTTATTGGTGGCGCCGCCGGGGCCTTCCCGCCGATGATTGGCTGGGTCGCGGTGACCGGCGAGATTTCACTCGATGCGGTCATTCTTTTCATGATCATCTTCCTGTGGACGCCGCCTCACTCCTGGGCGCTGGCGCTCTACAAGTCCGGCGACTATGCCGCGGCCAATGTGCCGATGATGCCGGTGGCCAAGGGCGCCAAGTCGACCCGCCTGCAAATCCTGCTCTATTCCATCGTGTTGGTGGTCTTTGCCGGTGCCCCGGTTCTGACCGGGCTCGGCGGCGCCGTCTATGGTGCGACATCTTTGGGTGGCGGTGCGCTCTTCCTGCTGCTGGCCTGGCGGATCTTCCGTTCGCGGGCCGGTGAGGCGGGGTCGGCGGAAGAGGGCGCGCTTTATGCCGTCCGGGCCGGTGACAAGGCAGCGCGCGATCTCTTCGCCTACTCGATCGGCTATCTGACGGTCCTTTTTGCCGCATTGATTATTGAGCACGCATTTGGTGCCTATGTCGCCATTCCGGGAGTGGGATGATGACCGAGAACGAAACTGGCAAGTCCAAGAAGTCCGTTGGCGAGATGATCGAGGAGGTCATCGAGTCCAAACAGCCGGACTATACGCAGTCGACGGAGACCGTGCGTCTGACACCGGAGCAGGAAAAGGCCCGGAGCCGCCGCAATGTGGTGATCGCCTTGTCTCTTGTTGGCTTCATGGTCGCTGTCTTCGCGATCACCGTGGTACGCCTGAGCCAGAATATCGCCGCGGGAGCCGGCGCATGATTCGTATGCCGCTCAACAAGAATGCCCGCGTCGCCGCATTCTCGGCTCTGGCCGCCGCTGTCATGGTCGGTGCCGCCTATGCGGCTGTTCCGCTTTACGACCTTTTCTGCCGCGTGACCGGATATGGCGGTACGACCCAGGTTGCGGTCGGCGAAGCCGGGGCCATCCTGGATCGCGAAGTTACGGTGTATTTCGACGCCAATACCAATCGCAACCTGCCCTGGAGTTTCGAGCCGGTGCAGCGCTCGATCACCGTGCGGGTCGGCGAAACGGCGCTCGCCTATTACACGGCGACCAATAATTCGAGCCAGCCGGTGACCGGTGTGGCGACCTATAATGTCGCGCCCTACAAGGCAGCGACCTATTTTTCCAAACTGGAATGCTTCTGCTTTACCGAGCAGACGCTGCAACCGGGTGAGAGCATCGAGATGCCTGTTCTCTTCTTTGTCGATCCGCTGATCGACGAGGAACGGCGCATGGATGATGTCGCGTCGATCACCTTGTCCTATACGTTTTTTGAGTCCGAAGACGGGGGGTCGGCTTCGTCCGACGCCGCGCCTTAGCATTGAACCTTTCGAGTGTGCCGCGTATCAGAAGCACACTTCGCTGATTTGAGATCGCAGGAGATTCGCGATGGCTGGGCATGCCGCTAAGCACGACTACCACCTGGTTGACCCGAGCCCGTGGCCGTTTGTGGGCTCGGTGGGCGCCTTCCTTCTGGCCATCGGTGCCGTCGGCAACATGGCCGGCCTGGTCTCGGCCGAGCATCCGCTGGCCTTCATGTATGCAGATGGCTCCTGGGGCGGCCTCGCCCTCGGCTTCCTCATCGTCATCTGGACGATGATCGGCTGGTGGGGTGACATGATCAAGGAATCAAAGCGCGGCGACCACACGGCCGTTGTCGATATCGGCATGCGCTATGGCATGATCCTGTTCATCGCCTCGGAAGTCATGTTCTTCGTGGCCTGGTTCTGGTCCTTCTTCGAATACGCCATCTTCCATGAGGTTCGGATGGACCCGGCGCTCGCCACCTGGCCGCCGGCCGGGGTCGAGACCTTCAACCCCTGGCACATCCCGCTGATGAATACGCTCATCCTGCTGCTCTCGGGCACCACGGTGACCTGGGCGCACCACGCGCTCCAGCATGATGACCGCAAGGGGGCGATCACCGGTCTGATCTTCACGGTCGCGCTGGGCATGTGCTTCACTGCCCTGCAGGTCTACGAGTATTCGGAAGCCCACTTCGCCTTCTCCATGGCCGATGGCGGCAATCTCTACGGGTCGACCTTCTACATGGCGACGGGCTTCCACGGCGCTCACGTGGTGATCGGCACCATCTTCCTCGCTGTCTGCCTCTTCCGCCTCCTGGCCGGTCAAATGAGCGCGAAGAAGCATTTCGGTCTCGAAGCGGCCGCCTGGTACTGGCACTTCGTTGACGTGGTCTGGCTCTTCCTCTTCGCCTTCGTCTACGTCGTCTATCAAGGCTGACCCTTCCCATGACAAAACCCTCCCCGTTTTCGACCGGCGTCCAGGGGCGCTGCCCGAAATGCGGGGAGGGGGCCATGTTTGACGGGCTGCTGAAGATCGCGCCACGCTGTGATGTCTGCGGCGCCGACTTTGAAAGCGCGGATGTCGGCGACGGCGCTTCGGTCTTCGTCCTCTTCATTGTCGGCTTTCTGGCCATGGTCCTCTTCCTGCTGGTCGAGGCGGCCTTCAGCCCACCTTGGTGGGTGCACGCAATCTTCCAATTGCCCTTCGTGCCCATCGCCTGCATTGCCGCCCTGCGGCCGATCAAGGGCCTGCTCTTCGCCCTGCAATTCCAGCATGACGCCCAGGAGGCGCGGCTGGACGATTGAGGCCTGACAGCCTCGCCCCTTTTTGGTGATGGACCCTGTCCGCCATGCCCCGCTTCCAGCCGCTCCCGCTGCTCACCGTATTCACCTTGGCCAGCCTTGCCTTGCTGGTGACGCTGGGCAGCTGGCAGATGCAGCGCATGTCCTGGAAGGCCGACCAGATCGCGGCCTATGAGGCGCGCGGCGAGGCGGTCAGCTTTCGCACGGCCCTGTGTGAGCCGGAAGATGGCGCCTTCTCGCCGCCGGTCACCGGGCCGGTCCCGTTGGGCGGCCCGACACTGCGCCTCTACGCCATGCGCGAGACGGCCGGCTGGATGCGTCTGGCGCTGATGCCGGCACCACGCTGCCGTGCGGATGACCCGGCGCGCTATCTGATGGTGGAAGTGGCCTTCGAGGACTTGCGGACCGAAACCCAGTCTTCCGTGCAGGTCTGGCGGCTCGAGATGCCACCGGAGCCGGGTCTTTTCACACCCGGAAACGATCCGGATACCAATCAGTGGTATAGCCATGATCGTGCAGCCATGGCGGCGACCTTCGGGATTGAACCGGACAGCCTGCTGCCGGTCTGGGCACGCGCCGATACCGGCATGCCGGCCTCACTGAGCCGGACGCCGCCGGCCAAGCATCTGGGCTATGCCCTGACCTGGTATGGTCTGGCGCTGGCTCTGATCGGGGTGTATCTCGCCCTGCATGTCAGCCGGGGACGGCTGCGCTTTAACAAGCCATCGCGCGATGGCGACAAGAACCAGAAGGCGGACTAGTATCCGCCCGGATACGGAGATGGAATTTGGCAGTTTGGCGCGAAACTTCCTGGGACGAGACCCTGACTGGCCAGGGCATTCGCCTGCGGGCCCCGACGCTTTCCGATTACGAAGACTGGGCCAAGCTGCGCAGCGCCTCTCGTGCCCATACCGAGCCCTGGGAACCGGCCTGGACGAGCGATGAATTGTCCAAGGGCGCCTTTCGCCGCCGCATTGATCGCTACCAGGCGGATCGTGATGCCGGCCTGGGCTACCCATTCTTTGTCGTTCGCGCGCGCGATGACGTTCTGCTGGGCGCCTGCAATCTGAACAATGTGCGCCGTGGCGTCCTGCAATCGGCCGATGTCGGCTACTGGATCGGCTCGCCCTATGTTCGCAAGGGACACACGCGGGCTGCCGTGCGCCGGGTGCTGGCCTTCGCCTTCGATGAGCTGCGTCTGCACCGTGTCGAGGCCGCCTGCCAACCGAATAATGCCGCCTCGCGCACGCTGCTGGAACAGGTTGGGTTCGTGAAGGAGGGGCGTTCGCGCGCTTTCCTCAACATCGCGGGTGAGTGGCGCGATCATGATCGTTTCGCCATCCTGTCCACCGATCCTCGCAAATGACGGAAACCGGATATGAAGCCGGGGTCCGGGCGGCCGGCGCGCTCGCCTTTGCCTGTGACCTTGTTGCCGGTCAGGTCCGCCTGACCGGGGATGCGGCGGCGTTCGGCTTCGAACGGGCCGAGATGGACTGGCAGGGCTTCCTCGATCGCCTCGGACCGGCCGACCAGTCGCGGCTGGCTGCGGCTGTCGAGGGCGACACGCTGGATTTGCGTATTCGACTGATCGGCGCCGGTGATCGTCTGGCCTATGTGCGGTTGCTGGGAAAACGCGGCGATGACGGGCGGATCGAGGGGCTGATGACGCCAGCCGGTGCGACGCGTGACCTCGCCGGGCGAATCGGTGAGGAGCACGCCCTGGCCAAGGGCGTTGCTTCAGGCGAAGTCATGGCCTGGTATCAGCCCATTATTGCGCTCGATACCGGCCGCCTCGCGGGTTTCGAGGCGCTGGCACGCTGGGACCGGCCCGGAGTCGGCATTCTGTCGCCCGATGATTTCCTCGATATGGCAGGTGAGCTCGATCTGCTCAACCGGATCAGCACCACGGTGCGCGGCCATGCTGCGGCAGACCTGTCCTCCTGGCGCGTCGCCCATGGTGCGGCTGCCGACATCTTCATCTCCGCCAATGCGACGGTCAGCGAATTGGTGGATCCGGCATTTGTCACGGATCTCCTGGAGACCGTCACAGCCGCGAAGCTTCCAGCGGGCGCCTTCAAGCTCGAAATCGCAGAGACCGAGATCATGCAGGACCCCGACATGGCGGCTGCGGCGATGCGGCGCCTTGCCGAGGGCGGCGTGTCGCTGGCACTCGATGATTTTGGTACCGGCTATTCCTCCCTGGCCCGCCTCGACATGTTGCCCTTCGACGTGGTCAAGATTGATCGCTATTTCGTGCGCGCCATGATGGGCGATGAAAGCGCCGGGACCGTGGTGAAGTCCGTGATCCAGCTGGCCACGCATTTTGGCATGAAAGTCGTGGCTGAAGGTGTGGAGAGTGCGGCCGCCGCCGAGCGGCTCGCCGCCATGGGGTGCCAGTATGCGCAAGGCTATCGCTATGCGGGGGCGCTGGCGCCGGATGTCGCCGAGCAGGCCTTGCTTGCCGGACTGGACGGGCGATTCAAGCCCGCAGGCGCTTGATCGTCCCGGAAAAATTGAGCACCGGCGCGCCATCGCCCGTGATCAGGCCGCGCACGAAAATAAGTGAGCCGCCGGCCCGCAGGACTTCACCCCGCGCCTCCATCAGGACCCCTTCCTTCGCACCCGAAATAAATTCGGATGTGAACGCGACCGTGACGCCATAGCCGGAGGGCTTGAGCTCCTCATGGGCGATCCCGAACAGGGCGAAATCGGCAAAACTCATCAGGCAGCCGCCATGCACGGCGCCCATGCCGTTGAGATGGTGGCGCTCGGCGCGAAAGGCCATTTCCGGTCCATCCGGTCCGACGCGCATGAAAAACGGGCCGGCACTCTGTTCGAACGGGTCGTCGGGCCAGATGCGCCAGCCGGCGAACTCGCCGTTCTCGACAATATGGGGAGCCATGGAAAATCCGTATTGAGGGCGGTCAGGCGTGGCCCGACAGGGCGGAAAGATGTTCGGGGCTGACACCGAGAAGGTCCAGCGCGCGCGGCCATTTTTCCGCGTCATGCGTCTCGAAGACAAGGTCCTCGTCCAGCTCGGTCACCAGCCAGGCATTGGCAGCCAGCTCGTTTTCCAGCTGGCCAGCCCCCCAACCGGCATAGCCCAGGGCCAGCAAGCTTCGACGGGGCGGCGCTGCTGATGCCATCGCTTCAAGCACATCCTTGGTCGCGGTCAGGCCGATTCGCGCGCAGACAGGCAGGGTGGCGTCGTCACTGGAATAATCGCGCGTGTGCAGGACAAAGCCTCGATCCTGGTCAACCGGTCCACCCATCAGCACCGGCTTGTCCGGCGCCGGGTGTGAACCGACCACGCCCAGCTGATCGAAAAGCTCGGGCAGGCGCAGGTCGTCGGCGGGCTTGTTGAGAATGATCCCCATCGCGTGTTCAGGGCTGTGATCACACATGAGTATGACGGTGCGGTCAAAGCGCGGATCGCCAATGCTCGGCGTAGCGATCAAAAGCTTGCCGCCGAGGAAGGTCTCGTCCACATCTGTCGGGCGTGCCGGTTCCATGGCTGACATGTTCCACCCAAAAGGGGGATGCGTCCAGCCGGGTTCCCGCTATCTTGCCGTGCGGAATACCGCTCATACTGATCAACAGGAGAAATGCCATGACCATCTCGGTCGGAGAACGTCTTCCCGAAGCCACTTTCATGACCATGACGGCGGACGGACCGAACAAGCTGAGCACGGCTGACGTGTTCGCTGGCAAGACCGTCGCCCTGTTCGCAGTGCCCGGTGCCTTCACGCCGACCTGTTCGGCCAAACACCTGCCGGGCTTCATCGAAAAGTCGGCTGAAATCAAGGCCAAGGGCGTCGACACGATTGCCTGCCTCTCGGTCAATGATGTCTTCGTCATGGATGCCTGGGCCAAGTCCCAGAATGCCGGTGACGAGGTCGTCATGCTGGCAGATGGCAATGGCGAGTTCGCCAAGGCGGTCGGCCTGGAGATGGACGGCACGGGTTTCGGCATGGGCGTGCGGGCCCAGCGCTTTTCCATCCTCGTGAAGGATGGCGAGGTCGCCGAACTGAATGTCGAGGCCCCCGGTGAATTCAAGGTGTCGTCTGCCGACCATATCCTGGGTCAGCTCGACGGTGTTTCTGCCTGACCGTCCTCGATTGAGGGGGCTTTCAATAACAAGAAGGAGGGGTTCGCATGGACTTCGGATTGATCGGTATTGGTGTATTCTTGCTGCTGGCGCTGTTTCTCATCGCCTCGGTGGTCAAGACAGTGCCCCAGGGGCGGGAATTCACGGTCGAGCGCTTCGGACGTTTCACGCGAACCCTGAAACCCGGACTACACTTCCTGACGCCTTTCGTGGACGTGGTCGGCTACAAGATGAATATGCGCGAGCGCGTGCTCGACGTGCCGAACCAGGATGTCATCACCAAGGATAATGCGACGGTGTCCGTTGACGCGGTCGTGTTCATCCAGGTGCTGGATGCGCCGCGCGCAGCCTATGAAGTCGACAATCTCGACTTCGCCATCATCAACCTCTCGCTGACCAATGTGCGGACGGTGATCGGTGCGATGGACCTGGACGAAACCCTGTCCAAACGGGACGAGATCAATGCCCGCCTGCTGGGCGTGATCGATGCCGCCACCAATCCCTGGGGCGTGAAAGTGACCCGGATCGAGATCCGCGACCTGTCACCGCCGGTCGATATCACCGAGGCCATGGCCCGGCAGATGAAGGCCGAGCGTCTCAAGCGCGCCGAAATCCTGGAAGCGGAAGGCGCCAAGCAGTCCGCCATCCTGCGTGCCGAGGGCGAGAAGGAAGCGGCGATCCGCGAGGCCGAGGGACGCAAGGAAAGTGCCTTCCTGGATGCCGAGGCCCGCGAACGTGAAGCCGAGGCCGAAGCTCGCGCAACCCAGATGGTGTCCGACGCCATCGCCAAGGGCGATGTGTCCGCGATCAACTACTTCCTAGGCCAGAAATACATCGAGGCCTTCGGCAAGCTGGCCACCAGTGAGCAACAGCGTACGGTGATCATCCCGGCCGAATTCTCCAATATTCTGTCCACCATCACGGGCGTTGGCGAACTAGGCAAGGCGGCGCATGACGCCGTTTCCGAGGCCACCCGCAAGAGCTAGGCCGCAGGGTCAAGAAGGAGATGTCATGATGGATTTGTGGATGTCGGTCTTTGACCGCATGAATCTCTGGGCCTGGTGGGCGATTGCCGGCGTGATCCTGATCGCCGAATTGCTCACCGGCACGACCTATCTGCTCTGGCCTGCCGCGGCGGCTTTCCTGACCGGCTTTGTCGCGATGGAGATGCTGGGTGTGAGCTGGCCGGTCCAGTGGGCCGTCTTCGCCATCCTGTCGCTGGGCTTGTTATGGGTCGGAGACCGCTGGGTCCGTCCGGCCATGAAGGCCGGTTCGGTCTTCGGCCTGAATGACCGCTCCTCGCGGATGATCGGTCAGCGGGTCACTGTTGTCAGCGATTTTGTCGCCGGCCGCGGCCGGGTCAAATATGGTGATGGCGAGTGGGCGGCCGAGACGCCGGACGGGACCGATCCGGTCGCTGGATCAACGGTGACGGTCAGCGCGGTGAACGGTGTCATGCTCACAGTTGTTTCGTGAGTGAAGTAAAAGGGCGGATCTGATCATACGATATGATCGGATTCGCTCGACTTTTAGCGATTCCAGCAAGCTGGCAGAAATTTCACAGGCTTACACCCTCGCTCGTCTTTGCCATCAACAACGCCGAGTGAGCGCCATGAAAAAGCAAATCCTTTCCGCCCTTGTCTGCATCTCTGCCATCGCCGCCCCGATTGCCCTGACCGCGCCGGCTGCTGCCAACAACACCACGACCCGTGAATCTGTTGAGCTGGTCGCGCCGGAATATCCGCGTGGGGCCGAGCGTCGCGGCATTGAGGGCACGGTACGCGTGTCCTACTCGATCGACGCCGATGGCCGAGTGGTCAATGCTGAAGTCGTCGAAGCCACGCCGGAAGGGGTCTTCGACCGCGCCGCCCTGGCAGCCATCGAAGCCTGGCGTTATGCGCCGGCCGCGGCCCAGACGGACGGCCATTCCCGTGAGCTGGAATTCCGCCTGAACGACTGATTGTCGGACCGGTCAGCTGGTTCCTACCCTTTCAGCTGATTGTCCCGAAAGGCCGCGGTGGTGACACCGCGGCCTTTTCTTTGTTCCAGATACCTGACGCACGTCGCGGGCAACTAGCTTCCGCGCGCCTCGGCCAGCCCTTCGCGCGCCAGCTCGTCGGCCCGCTCATTGCCCGGGTCACCGGCATGGCCCTTCACCCAGCGCCAGTCGATCGTGTGCGCGCGGGTGAGGTCGTCCAGGCGTTGCCACAGATCGACATTCTTCACCGGCTTTTTGTCGGCGGTCTTCCAGCCGCGCTTTTTCCAGCCATGGATCCATTTGGTGATGCCGTCGCGCAGATAGACGCTGTCCGTGATCAGGATAACCGAGCGGTCGGCCTTTTTCAGCGCCTCGAGCGCCTGGATGGCGGCCATCATCTCCATGCGGTTATTGGTCGTGTCGGCCTCGCCGCCCTTGAGTTCCTTGCGGTGGCCATTCCATTCCAGGATGGCGCCCCAGCCGCCCGGTCCCGGATTGCCGGAACAGGCGCCGTCGGTATGGATGGTGATCGTGCTCACAATGGGTATTTCTTCGCCATGTCGTCGAGGCCGGCGCGGATGATCTCTTCCAGGACCGCCATGTCCACATCGGCCAGCTTGTTGATGTAAAGACAGGATTTGCCAAGCTTGTGCTTGCCGAGGCGGGCGAGATGAGCGGAGTAATCGCTGTAACCGGGCATGATGTAGACGACCATGTTGGCCTTGCGCGGGGAAAAGCCCGTGCGCATGAAGTCGCCCTCGCGGCCGCTCTCATATTTGTAGTGATAGGTCCCGAAACCGATGATTGCCGGACCCCACATTTGCGGCTTCCAGCCGGTGATGCGTTCCATCAGGGCGAGCAGGGTGCGGGCATCCTCACGCCGCACGGGATGCTCGACGGCTTCAACATACTCGGCGGGTTTGATCGCGGTGGGTTGGGTCTTGTTTTCGGCCATTGAATGTCCTCAGGCGACAGCGCGGGGCAGTTTGAAAACGACATCCTCATCGGTGACGCGGATATCTTCCAGCTGCACATCATAGCGCTCGCGGAAGGCATTGATGAGCCCTTCGACGAGATCTTCCGGAGCCGAGGCGCCGGCGGTGATGCCCACCGTGCGGATCGACCCGATGGTCGACCAGTCGACATCAGCGGCACAGGACACAAGCCGGGCATCGCCGGCGCCGGAGCGCTGGGCGACTTCGACCAGGCGCACCGAGTTGGACGAGTTCGGCGAGCCGATCACGAAGACCAGGTCGCTGCGCGGGGCCATTGCCTTGACCGCCGCCTGGCGATTGGTGGTGGCGTAGCAAATGTCTTCCTTGTGCGGGGCCTTCATATCGGGAAAGCGGGCCTGCAGACGATCGACAATGGCCGAGGTGTCGTCCACCGAAAGCGTGGTCTGGGTGACAAAGGCAATGTGCTGCGGATCGCGCGGCGTGAATCGGTCTGCATCCTCGACGGTTTCGACCAGGCTGATCGCCCCGTCAGGCAATTGCCCCATTGTGCCGACCACTTCGGGATGGCCCGCATGGCCGATCAGAACGATCTCATCGCCATTGGCGAAATGGCGTTGGGCCTCGACATGGACTTTCGAAACCAGCGGGCAGGTCGCATCGACATAGATCATCTCGCGGCGTTCGGCCTCGGCCGGTACCGTCTTGGGCACGCCATGGGCGGAGAAGACAACCGGGCGGTCATTCGGACACTCATCGAGCTCCTCGACGAACACCGCGCCTAGGGCTTCCAGTCGTTCGACGACATGCCGGTTATGAACGATCTCGTGGCGCACATAGACCGGCGCGCCAAAGCGCTCGATCGCCCGCTCGACGATCTGGATCGCGCGGTCGACGCCGGCACAGAAACCGCGCGGTGCGGCGCGCAATATGGTCAGCGGGGGGCGGGGTGTCGCAGTCACGCTTGTGTCTCCTTCAGCGATGGCGTTGCGGAAGCGGCATCTCCATCGTATGACCGTGGTAACAAAGAGCCCGGTCCCAAGCCAGCGACCGGGTCTGTTTCCAGGACAGGTAGTACATAATGTCGTTCAAATCCGTGCGTTCTCTTGCCGCAATGGCTGCCTTGGCCGGCCTGCTGTCGTCCTGTCAGTCTGTGGGTCGCGTCTTCTCTGATCCCGAGCCGAATATCGGCCCGTGCCCGTCTGCCCTGTCCCTGTATGACGCGCACCGCATTGTCGAATTCCACGGCAGTGACGTCGTCTATGAGAATGTCGGTTTCACCGGCGAAGTGCTCGCGGTTCGCTCCCTGTGCAGCTATTACGGCGATCGCCCGATCCTGGCCAATCTGGAAATCGATTTCGGCTTTGGCCGCGGTCCCGCGGCCCAGGGCCGTGAGCGGACCTATGAATTCTTCGTCGCGGTGACCCGCCGCGACATGGCGGTCATCGAGAAGGAAATCTTCCCGGTCCGTGTCCGCTTTGATGCCGACCAGGATCGCGTCTTCCTGACCGAGACCATCGATGCCATCTCCATCCCGCGCGCCGATGAAGGCACGTCGGGCGTCAATTTCGAAATCCTCGTCGGCTTCGAGCTGACCCCGGAACAGATCGCCTTCAACCGCTCCGGACAGCGTTTCCGCGTGGCGGCCGGCCAGGACTAGACACATGCCTTCTATCGCCGATCAGCTCAGCGCCGTGCTGGGCGACGCGTTTGCTTCCCTTGGGCTTCCGCGTGAGCTGGGCCGTGTGACCCCGTCCAAACAGAATCCGGAAGTCTTCCCCTTCCAGTGCAATGGCGCCATGCCGGCGGCCAAGCAGGCGAAGTCGAATCCGCGCGAGATCGCGGGCAAGCTGGTCGACTTTCTGCACGGTCTGCCGCAGATCGGCGCGGCCGAGATCGCCGGCCCGGGTTTCATCAATCTGCGTCCGGCCGATCATCTCTATGGTGAGCGCGCGGCGGAGATCGCTGCTGACGAGCGCGCCGGCGCGCCGGTTACCGAACAGCCAAAAACCGTGATGATCGATTTTGGCGGCCCGAATGTTGCCAAGCCGATGCATGTCGGCCATTTGCGCTCCTCCGTGCTGGGCGACAGCCTGCAGCGCTTGTTCCGCTTCCGCGGTGACAAGGTGGTGTCCGACATCCACCTTGGCGATTGGGGCCTGCAAATGGGCCATCTCATCACCGAGCTGCGCGAAGAACAGCCTGACCTGGTCTATTTCGACGCCGACCATAAGGGCGACTACCCGTCCGAGCCGCCGGTCAATATCGAGGATCTCGCACGGCTCTACCCGCAGGCCTCGGCCAAGGCCAAGGCGGATGCGGCGCGTCTGGAAGTCTCGCGCACGGCGACCGCCGAGCTGCAAGCCGGTCGGGCCGGCTATCGCGCCCTGTTGCGCCATTTCATTGAAGTGTCGGTCGCCGCGCTGAAGCGTGATTTTGGTGCGCTGGGCGTGCATTTCGACCTGTGGAAGGGCGAGAGCGATGTCGATCCGCTCATTCCCGGCCTGGTCGAGGATTTCAAGACGCGCGGTGTGGCCGAACAGAGCGAAGGTGCCTGGGTCGTGCGGGTGGCCCGTGACGGCGACAAGAAGGAACTGGCCCCGCTTATCCTGGTCACGTCGGGCGGTGCCTCCCTCTACGGCACGACTGACCTCGCCACCATTCTCGATCGCAAGCAGTCGGTCGGCCCGGACCTCACCCTCTATGTCGTCGACCTGGCCCAGTCGGACCATTTCGAACAGGTCTTCCGCGCCGCCGAGAAGGCCGGCCTCGCCGCTGAGGGCGCGCTGGAGCATGTGAAGTTCGGCACGGTCAACGGCAAGGATGGCAAGCGTCTTCGCACCCGTGATGGCGGGACGTTCCGCCTTGCCGACCTGATCTCCAGTGCCATCGAGCGCGCCGATGAACGCCTCAAGGAGGCGGGGCTCGCCGCGGATGTCGGCGCCGAAGAGCATGGCCGCGTCGCCCGCATGGTCGGGCTGGCCGCGATCAAATTCGCTGATCTGCAAAATTACCGCACCACGAATTACGTCTTCGATCTGGACCGTTTCACCAGTTTCGAAGGCAAGACCGGTCCTTATCTTCTCTATGCCGCGGTGCGCGTGAAATCGCTGATGCGCCGGGCCGAAGAGGCGGGCGTGACGCCGGGCAAGATCGCCATAGACGCCCAGGAAGAGCGCGATCTCCTGCTGGCGCTCGACGCGTTCGGCGCCGCCCTCGACCAGGCCATCGAGAACCGCGCCCCCAACGCCATCTGCGACCACGCCTTCACCCTGGCCCAGGCCTTCTCGAAATTCTACGCGGCCTGCCCGGTCCTCGTGGCGGAAGACGACGCGGTGAAAGCCTCCCGCCTGGCGCTGGCGGAAGCGACGCTGAAACAGCTGGAACTCTGTCTCGACCTGCTGGGCCTGGAAGCACCGGAACGGATGTAGGTCATACCCTTCCTTCTCCCTCGGGGAGAGGGTGGCCCGAAGGGCTGGATGAGGGGGCGCGCGGCCCATTCTACCGCCGCGCGTCCGGATTTTTCGGATGAACCGCGTAGTGGACCGTCTCGCCGATCACCTCCATTACACTGTCAATATCGGCCAGGATGGCGTGGTTCCAGAAGCGGAGAACCTGATAGCCGCGATGCTCCAGGAAAGCCGTACGCTCCGCGTCTTGGGATTCGGTCTCACCGTGCTGGCCGCCATCGGCTTCAACGATCACGCGGGCTTCGCGCGAAGCGAAATCGGCGATGTAGGGACCAATTGGCACCTGCCGCCGAAACTTCACGCCGAGGAGGTTGCGATTGCGTAGTCGCGACCAGAGGCGCGCCTCTGCGGGTGTTTGCGCCTTGCGCATGGACCGCGCGAGATGCCGGTTCTTGAGGACGGTGTGCGTCATCCTGCTTGCTCCGGGGCTTCCCCCTCACCCGGCCTTTGGCCACCCTCTCCCCTAGGGAGAGGGAAGGTGAATGCGCTCAATCTAATACGGGACCATGTCTGTGTGGCGTGATTTGGCTCACTCCCTTCCTTCTCCCTTAGGAGAAGGTGGCCCGCAGGGCCGGATGAGGGGGAGTCCTCAGGCGGAACTGTCTCCCCCCGAACAGGGGAGGGCAGAGGCCGGTAAATGCGCTAGGCTGGCGCCTGTTCAATGAGGAGATACCCTGATGATTGTCAGCCTGATCGCCAGTCTTGCCAGCCTTGCCGCGACCGAATTCCCCGATGATCCGGAGCAGTTTTCTGCCTGGATGCAGCAATCCTGTCAGGTCCAGCAAATGCGCCGGTCGGGTGGTGAGCCATCCGATCACGAGGCCTTTTGCAGCTGCCTTGATGGTGCGTTGAGCGCGGGCCTGTCGCCCGCCGCCTATCGGGTCATCGCGCTGGGCTCTCAGGGCGCGATCCAGGGCGAGGCCATGGTTGATGACTGGGAGGCCGCGCGTGATGCCGCAGCGACCGAAGTTGCGACCCTGGATCCCGAGGAACAGGCGGCGATCCAGCCGGCGCTTCAGTCCGGTCTCGGTATCTGTCTGCCCATGTCCTATCAGGGCGAGTAACCGGGCGCCGGTCAATCGCCCCGAAGGCGCAATCGCCCTGGCAAGGAGCAGACAGCTTGAGCTCTGCCCCCTCCTTGCAGGTTGAAAGCGACGTAGCGGATGTAGGCGCCGGTGCTATTGCGCACCAGTTTCCAGTTCGGCGATACGGGTCCGGGCATTCTCGCACCAGCCGCATCCGCCGTCGTCCGGCGCCAGCGTCAGCGATGTGCGGAAAGCTGAGAGCGCGGCCTCGGTATTGCCCAGCGCGAATTGCCCTTCACCGAGGCTGTCATACAGATTGCCATCGCCCGGGAAGAGCGTGGTGTTCAACTCGAACAGGGCGACGGCCCAGTCACCGCGTTCTTCACCCAGCAGATAAAAGCCGACCCGGTTGAGAATGCGGCGGTCGCTGAGCTCGCGCCCGGAAATCATTTCCAGGTGCGCGGGCAGATCGGCGACCCGCTCAACTGGCTGGCTCTGGCTGAACTGGTTGATCAGCGTATAGGGCGAGGCGTGAACCGGGTTGGCCTCGTAGGCCGGGTCTACCAGCATGCGACGCACCACCGGGCCCATGCGATCCGCGGCGGGGCGGCTTTCATTGGTCCAGTGCATGATCAGAATGTCGTCTGCCGGATAGCGGCGGATCGTGGCATTGAAGAGCCCGTTCGAGCCGGCATGATTGACGGGCATTCCCTCGGATCCAGTTTCCACGATCCAGCCATAGCCATAATGATCCGGATCGCCTGCTTCCCAAGGGACATGCGGTGCCTGCATCTGTGCGGTGGATTCCGCGGATAGAATAGTGCCGTCCTGCAGCGCGCGGTGCCATTTGCCCATGTCGACAAGCGTTGTGTAGAGGCCGCCATTGCCCAACATGTGCCAAGAGACTTCCTCTTCGCGCCACCGGTCGATGAAGCTGCCGATATCGGCCCGTTCAGGGTCCAGGAAGCCATGGAAATACATGTGCGCCAGGTCTTCATCAGCCCAGTCGCGCTGGCGATAACCGGTCTGGTCCATCCCGGCCGGGTCCAGAACTGCCTCGATCAGGAAGTGTTCATAATCCGTGCCGCTGACGTCCTCGATGATCGCGGCGAGAACTGTGTATCCGGCATTGCTGTATTCCAGCGACGTGCCCGGCTCACGGCTCAGCGGACTGGCAAACAGCGCGGCAAAGAAATCTTCGCGTGACTTGTAGGGGCTGTGATCGCTGCCTTCATAACCGCCGGTATGGTCCGACAGGCCGGACGTGTGCGTCAGCAGCTGGTGGATGGTAATACCGGTCTTGTCTGCAGGCAGATCGGCAAAATACCGATCCAGTGTATCATTGACGCTCAGCTGGCCGCGCTCCTCGAGTACCAGTATGGCCGCTGCGGTGAACTGTTTGGTCAGCGAGCCCATGTCGAACACGCTTTCCGGCGTTGCGGGATATTGCGCGCCGCGATTGGCCAGTCCGTACCCGGTTGAAATGAGGGTTTCATCACCGATCGTGACCAAGAGGCCGCCGGCCGAGCCAACCGCCTCTGCCGTGGCGATATAGTCCGTGATGCGCCGCTCTGTGTCCTCGTTGATCGTCACGATCTGGGCGAATGCCGAAGAAGAAATGAGTGAGGTGGCCGCCAGAAGACTGGCCGCAAAAATCTTGAAAGACATGAAACTATCCCGGGTTTGTACGCTGCTGTGATGTGAGCGGGACGCGATTTGGATGCAATCGGGACTCAGCGGGCTGCAGTCTCCGTACCTTGTCTGGGGAAGCAGTGTTCGCTTTATCCGTTTCCGGTCTTCCCCTGTCCTGTCAGGGCGAGTAATTCCTCACGATTTTACCGCCGCCCGCGATTGACTCTCGGGCCCGGAATCATAGAGTCCGCGGCAATCGCAAAACCCGCATGAAAGCGGGCGGAGCGGGACCAAACTCCCCGCGGGAGAGACCGGCGAATATGCCGGCGCCGAAGGCGCAACCGCCCCGGAAACGCTCAGGCCAAGGGACCGCGGGAGAGACGAACGCTGGAAAGCGGGTGAGGGATCAGTCCCTTGCCCCACCGACGGAGCAAGTGCGGCCGGTCCCGATCGGGGGGCATTAGCGGCGCGCACGGAATCTCTCAGGTATTCGGGACAGCGGGGGCGATCAGCTTGCAGGCCTTGCCGGGCGTGCAGGATCGCACCTTTGCAAGGACCCGACATGACCGAAACGCTTCACAAGACACCGCTCCACGCCCTCCATGTCGAGCTTGGCGGCAAGATGGTGCCCTTCGCCGACTATGACATGCCGGTGCAATACCCGCTCGGCATCATGGGCGAGCACAGGCATTGCCGCGACAAGGTCGGCCTGTTCGACGTCTCCCATATGGGCCAGGCGCGCTATGTCGGTGACGAGGCGGCGCTGGAAGCCCTTTTGACCTGCGACCTGACCGAGATCAGCGCCGGCGAACAGAAATACACCCTCCTGCCCAATGAGCGCGGCGGTATCCGCGACGACCTGATGGTCTCGCGCCCGGATGGCAATGGCATTTACCTGGTCGTCAATGCCGCCACCAAGGATGCCGACTTCGCCCATATCGAAGCGGCCACGGCCGGCAAGGGCACACTGACCCGCATTCCCGAGCGCGCGCTTCTCGCGCTGCAGGGTCCGGCGGCGAAGGATGTCATGGCGCGGCTCTGCCCGGAGGCCTGCAAGATGGTCTTCATGCAGTGCGGCGTGTTCACGCTGGACGGCGTCGAGGTGATGATGTCGCGCTCGGGCTATACCGGCGAGGACGGGTTCGAGATTTCCATCCCCGCGGCCGAGGCCGACCGCATTGCGCGCCTGCTTCTGGCCCAGGACGAAGTCGAGGCCATCGGCCTTGGCGCCCGCGACAGCCTGCGCCTGGAAGCCGGCCTCTGCCTCTATGGGCACGACATGGACGAGAACCGCACGGCGGTCGAAGCCTCCCTGATCTGGGCCCTGGCCAAGACACGCCGGGAGCGTGGGGATTTCCCGGGCGCTGACGTGATCGCCAAGCAGATCGAAGAGAAGACCTGCCAGAAGCGGGTCGGCCTGACGCTGTCCGGCGCGCCGGCCCGCGAAGGCGCCGAGATCGCTGACAAGTCCGGCAATATCATCGGTGTCGTGACCTCCGGCGGCTTCGGCCCGACCGTGAACGGTCCGGTCGCCATGGGCTATGTGGACCGGGACTTCATGCAGCCGGGCACCGAAGTCGACATTCTCGTGCGCGGCAAGGCGCGCGCCGCCACCATCACCAAATTGCCGTTCGTACCGGCGAATTTCTATCGGGGCTGAGGCCCGACCATCTTTCTGGGGCAGGAGATTTAACCCATGACCACGCGTTACACTGAAGACCATGAATGGATCACCGTTGACGGCGATATCGCCACTGTCGGCATCACTGCCTACGCAGCCGGCCAGCTGGGCGATGTCGTCTTTGTCGAATTGCCGGAAGTCGGCAAGTCGCTGAGCAAGGGCGACGAGTTCGCCGTTGTTGAGTCGGTGAAGGCTGCCTCGGAAGTCTATGCCCCGGTCGATGGCGAGATCACCGCTATCAATGACGCGCTCGAAGGCGAGCCGGCCAAGGTCAATGAAGACGCCACCGGCGAGGGCTGGTTCGTCAAGATCAAGCTCGCCGACGCCTCCCAGCTCGACGGCCTGATGGACGAAGCCGCCTACACCGCACACACCGCATAAAAGGGAAGACCCTATGCGATACCTCCCCCACACAGATACCGACCGGAAGGCCATGCTCGATGCGATCGGCGTGGCCTCCATCGACGACCTGTTCACCGATGTGCCGGAAGCGGCGCGTCTGGATGGTCTGATCGACCTGCCGACCAAGCAGGGCGAATTGCAGGTCGAACGGGCCCTGTCGGCCATGGCGTCGCGCAATATCGCCGCCAGCCAGGCGCCCTTCTTTGTGGGGGCAGGTGCCTACAAGCACCATATTCCCTCGACCGTGGATCACCTGATCCAGCGTTCCGAATTCCTGACCGCCTATACGCCCTACCAGCCGGAAATCTCCCAGGGGACCTTGCAGACCCTGTTTGAATTCCAGACCCAGGTCGCGCTTCTCACCGGCATGGATGTGGCCAATGCCTCCATGTATGACGGCTCCACGGCCTGCGCCGAAGCGGTCATGATGGCCGCCCGCGTCACGCGCCGGAACAAGGCTGTCATGGCCGGCTCGGTCCACCCGCATTATGTCGAGGCCTCGCAGACCCTGGCCAAGTATTCCGACGTCTCCATCTCTGTGACCGATGCGGCGCCGGCCGATCTGGATGCCGTGATTGCCGAGATCGACGACACGACCGCCTGCGTCGTCATCCAGACGCCGGACATTTTCGGTCGCCTGCACGATCTGCGCGAAGTCTCCCGCATCGCCCATGAAAAGGGCGCGCTGGTCATCGCTGTTTTCACCGAAGCCGTGTCGCTGGGCCTGGTCGAGGCGCCGGGGAATATGGGTGCGGACATCGCTGTGGGTGAGGGCCAGTCGATCGGCGTCGGTCTGAATTTCGGCGGGCCCTATGTCGGCCTCTTTGCCTGCAAGAATGATCGTCGTTTCATCCGCCAGATGCCGGGCCGTCTGGCTGGCGAGACCATCGATGCCGATGGCCGCCGTGGTTATGTGCTGACCCTGTCGACCCGCGAGCAGCATATCCGCCGTGACAAGGCGACGTCGAATATCTGCACCAATGCCGGCCTGTGCTCGCTGGCCTGGACCATCCACATGACGCTCTTGGGCGAAAAGGGTCTGACCACGCTGGCCCGTCTCAATCACGAGACCGCCTGTGAGCTGGCCGATGCGCTGGGCTCCATCCCGGGCGTGGAAGTGGTCAATGACAGCTTCTTCAACGAGTTCACCCTGTTGCTGCCGAAGAATGCGGACCAGGTAGTGAATGAGCTGGCTCATGTCGGCGTGCTGGGCGGTGTCCCCGCCAGCCGCCTCTATCCGGGTCGGTTCGAGAATTATCTCATCGTCGCCGCGACCGAAACCAACACGCCGGAAGACATCGCTGTCTTCGCGAAGGCTCTGGCTGGAGTGCTGTAAGATGGGCATGAACACACAAGGACGTCCCACCCGCATGGCCGGGAATATCGCCCCCGATAATCTGGCAACCGGTGGCTATGCCGACACCATCTCCGGCAGCCGCGGTCTCGACCAGGCCGAGGCGCTCATCTTCGAGCGCGGCGCCATGGATCGCTGCGGTGTCGACCTGCCAGAACCCAAGGGTCTCAAGACCCGCCTGGGCGGCCAGGAGCGCAAGGGCGAGATCGGCCTGCCCGGCCTCGCCGAGCCGGAGACGATGCGTCATTATGTGCGCCTCAGCCGGAAGAATTACGCCATCGATCTGGGCCTCTACCCGCTCGGCTCGTGCACGATGAAGCATAATCCGCGTCTCAATGAGAAAGTCGCGCGTATGCCCGGCTTCGCCGATGTGCACCCGCTGCAGCCGGCCTCGACCGTGCAAGGCGCCTATCAGCTGATGGGTGAGCTCTCGCATTGGCTGATGACGCTGACCAACATGCCCGCCGTCGCCCTGTCGCCGAAAGCCGGTGCCCATGGTGAATTCTGCGGCATGATGGCGATCCGCGCCCGTCTGGACGCGGATGGCGAAAGCAATCGCCGCCGTGTCCTGGTGCCCGAAAGCGCCCATGGCACCAATCCGGCCACCGCGGTCCAGTGCGGCTTCACCGTGGACGAGATCCCGGCCGACAAGACCGGCCGTGTCGACATGGAGGCCTTCAAGGCCAAGCTCGGTGATGATGTCGCCGGCATCATGCTGACCAATCCCAATACCTGCGGCCTGTTCGAGCGGGATATTCGGGAAATTGCCGACCTGATCCACGAAGCAGGCGGCTATTTCTACTGCGACGGCGCCAATTTCAACGCCATTGTCGGCCGGGTCCGCCCGGGCGATCTTGGCGTTGATGCGATGCATATCAATCTGCACAAGACCTTCTCCACCCCGCATGGCGGCGGTGGCCCGGGTTCCGGCCCGACTGTGCTCTCCGAGGCGCTCGCGCCCTATGCGCCGGTCCCCTATGTCGTCGAGAACGGCAAGGGCGGCTGGGAGCTGGTCGAGCACATGGACGATGCTGAGGGCGATCCCTTTGGTCGCATGGCGGCCTTCCATGGCCAGATGGGCATGTTCACCCGCGCGCTCACCTACATGATGAGCCATGGCTCGGATGGGCTGAAACAGGTCGCCGAGGATGCGGTGCTCAACGCCAATTACATCCAGGCCCGCCTCAGCCATGTCATGACGGCCGCCTTCGAAGGCACTTGCATGCACGAGGCGCTGTTTGACGACCGCTTCCTAAAGGACACAGGGGTGACCACGCTCGATTTCGCCAAGGCGATGATCGATGAGGGTTATCACCCGATGACCATGTATTTCCCGCTGGTCGTCCATGGCGCCATGCTGATCGAGCCGACCGAGACCGAATCGATGAGTGGCCTCGACCGCTTCATTGACGTGCTTGAAGCGCTCGCCACCGCGGCCAAGGAGGGTGACACCGACCGCTTCCTGGCGGCCCCGGTGCACGCGCCGACCAAGCGCCTGGACGAGACGCGGGCTGCGCGCCAGCCGGTCCTGCGCTGGACTGCGCCGACCGATACGGTCGAAGCCGCAGAATAGGCCTGCCTTGATCCGGGATCGCCGCGGCGGTGATCCCGGATGACAGGCGGCTAGATCGCCGGATAAATTATTCCCACTTTCACGGTCGTGGCCCGCCTGCGGCAGTGCAGCAGCGAACCGGGTGTGCGGAACCCCCTTTCCTGCAATGCCGGTTCGTGAAACCGGTGCGCAGATACAACATGCCGAAGGCGAGTGACAGCGGCCGCCCGAATTTCGGCGCTTTTGTCTCGCATTGGGGTGATGTTTACGCGTTTATGGTTGTCTGTTCGTCCGCGCGTCCCATATCGGAGATGCGCCCCGACGAACGGGGTTGGAGATGGTTGCAGCGATGAATGAGAGCCTGAATGGTTGGGCCAAGAGCCACCCGATCGGCGCCTTTGTCGTGCTGATCATCCGTGGCTTTTGTATCGCCATCGGCCTTGTCCTGATGGTGCTCTCGGTCCCGATTGCCATCCTGACACCTTTTCCACTCGTACCGATCGGCGCCTTTGTCGGCCTCTTTGGCCTGGTCCTTGTGGCCGGCGCGTCCAAGACGCTGCACAGCAAGATCACCGACCTGCTGCGCAAAGTGCCCTGGCTCTGGAAGCGCGTGCGCTGGGCCTTCGGCGAAAAGGATACGGATCCGGCCGAATAGTCGGGCCGGCGCGGTACAACTAGCCCACGCCCTGAGCGATCATCGCCTCTGCCAGCCGGTGGAAAGCGGCAATATTGGCACCGGCCGCATAGTCGCCCTCGCGCGGTGCCGCCTCGCAGCATTGCTCGAAGATATGGCTCATGACATTGCGCAATTCGTCGTCAAGCGCGGACGGGTTGAGCGCGGAGAAGCGGGCATTGCGCGCCATTTCGAACCCAGAGACCGCGACGCCGCCGGCATTGGCGGCCTTGGACGGTGCATAGACCAGACCCTCGGCCTCGCGCAGGAATTTCTGGGCCTGGGCGGTGGAAGCCATGTTGGAGCCCTCCGCCACCATCCAGCAACCCGTCTCCGCCAATCGGCGGGCGTCGGCCTCGTCGAGCTCGTTCTGGGTTGCGCAGGGCATGGCGATATCGCCATCGACCTCGAAGGCCGACAAGCCGTCATGCCAGCTGGCGCCAACCTCGCCTGCGAGCCTCGACAGATCACGCTCGCCCGCCGCGCGGGCTTCGCGAAGGCTTAGTATGGCCGCGTGGTCTGCACCGTCCTTCCAGATCAGCGTACCGGCGCGACCGGACAGTGTTTTGACTTTGGCGCCCTGGGCAATCAGGCATTCGGCGGCATGGCTGGCGACATTGCCACTTCCCGAGACAATCACGCTGTGACCCTCCATCTCCTTGCCGACGGCCCTGGCTGCGAGCGCCGCAAAATGGACAAGGCCATGGCCGGTGGCCGCTTCGCGCACCGGCGATCCACCCCAGCCCGTTCCCTTGCCGGTCAATGCGCCTTCAAAGGCATTGCTCATGCGTCGATACTGGCCGAACAGATAGCCGATCTCCCGCGTGCCAACATTGATGTCGCCCGCGGGTATGTCGGTGCGGGCACCGATATGCGGAGCCAGGCGCGTCATGAAAGCCTGGCAGAAACGCATGATTTCCTGCTCGCTGCAGCCACGCGGATCAAAATCGGCACCGCCTTTGGCGCCGCCGAGCGTGAGCGGTGTCAGCGCGTTCTTGAATGTCTGTTCCAGTGCCAGGAATTTGAGCTCGGACTCATGGACATCACCATGGAAACGCAGGCCGCCCTTGTAGGGGCCAAGCACATCGCTGTGCTGCACGCGCCAACCGCGATTGAGCGCGATCGAGCCGTCATCCCGGGTCCAGTTCACCTTGAAGCTGATGATGCGATCCGGCGCCATCAGCCGCTCGATGACCCGCCAGTCTCGATAGCGCGGTGATTGTTCGATGACCGGCCAGACGTCGACAGCGATCTCCCGCAATGCTTGCAGATACTCGCCGTCCTCGTGATGGCCCCTTTCGGCGGCCTCGAGAAAAGAGTTCAGGTCGATAGGTGTGTTCTTTGTCATGCCGATAGAACTAATCACAAATATTCTGTCGACAATGAGAGTGCTGCGATCGGACTACAAAATTTTTTCCAATAAGGCGATCAAAAGTCGGCAGCAAAGGTAATGGGCATGTTTCGGATCTTTGCTTGTCTTGTAAAAACGTTCGGTACCCGCTGTTGAAATTCGTGAGGTGATTACTATTTGGGGATTATCGCAGCACTCAAGGAGGTTTTCATGTCCAGCGCATTGAAAGCGCGTTCCGAGACGATCCCCGTGTCCAGCAGTGTCAGCGCGGAGGACCGGACAGCGGTTGCCAAGGGAATCGCCAAGGCCCTCAGCAGCACCTACGTCCTTTATCACAAGACCCATGGCTTCCATTGGAATGTCACGGGCCCGCTTTTCTACAGCGTACACAAGCTCACTGATGATCAGTATCAGGACCTCGCTGCCGCGGTTGACGATCTCGCAGAACGCATTCGTGCTCTGGGTGCGGCGGCGCCGATGGGGCTGGAGGGGTATATCGATCAGAGTGTCGTCGAAGACGTGAATGACTTTCCCAATACCGGCGAAATGGTCAAGCAATTGGCGCGGGACCACCTCGCCGTAGCCGATCAGATGCGCGAAGTTGTTGCGCGCGCTGACCAGGCGCAGGACGTCTATTCGGCTGATTTGCTGACCGCTCGCATTGGCGTTCACGAAGAAGCGGCCTGGATGCTCAACGCGATCGCCGTTGATGGTTGATCCGGGACGTTACGCGGCTCAAGTCACCGGCAATAAAAAGGCCCGCGGCGCATACCGCGGGCCTTTTCGCATTTGCTTCGACCGAAAGGCCTAGTTCAGCTGGCTGCCAACACTCTTGATGTCAGCATCGACGATCTTGTTGAGGTCGGTTTTCTTCAGCTGGGTCTTGAGGATTTCCTCGGCCGCCTGGGCTGCGAGTTCGGCAGCGGCCGCTTTGACCTCCGCAGCAGCCTGGGCCTCAGCCTGGGCGATGCGCTGCTCGGCCATGGCGGTGCGGCGTTCCAGACGCTCCGTCATTTCCTTGCGGGCTTCGGCCTTCAGCGATTTCGCCTCGGACTTGGCCTGGGTGATGATGGCTTCGGCTTCGGCTTCCGCCTCGCGCTGCTTGCGCTGATAGGAGGCCAGCATTTCCGCGGCTTCCTCGCGCAGGCGCTTGGCATCTTCCAGCTCCGAGGAGATGGCATCAGCCCGGTCATCCAGGGTCTTGGCGATCGTCCTGTGAACACCCATGCGCAGGAGCAGGGCGAAAAAGACGAGCAGCGCCAGGAAAGCGTAGAAGGACGGGTCACCCGGTTGGGCGGCCAGCCACTCCATCACACCACCTTCGCCGTGTCCGGTTTCTTCTGCACGGATCATCATGGACTAGGCCTCCTTCGCCTTGAGCAGGCCGTCGACGGTCTTGCCGGCATCAGCCTCGGAGATTTCGACGCCGGCCAGGGCTGCGACAGCCGCGGAGGTCGCGGTGGTGGCAATGCCGCGGACCTCGGCGAAGGCCTTGTCCTTGGCCTTGCGTATGGCCGCTTCGGCATGCTCCTGCTTGGTCGCCAGTTCGGCTTCCACGCCAGCGGTTTCCTTGGCGATCTCGGCGTCCAGCGCCTTGCGCGTATCGGCCGCGATGCCGTGCGCCTTGGCGCGGGCTTCAGCGAGCGACTTCTCATACGCTTCGCCGGCCGCCTCGGCATCAGCCTTGGCCTGGGCAGCAGCGTCAAGATCGTCCGCGATGCGGTCGCGGCGGTCTTCAATCGTCGTCTTGATCTTCGGCAGAATGAAACGATCCAGCGCGACGTACAAAATCACGAAGAAGATCGCCAGCCAGAAGAGCTGCGACGCGAAATAGGTCGGGTCGAAGGGCGGAAACACGCCCGAGTCTGCATGATCGGTAGCAGAGTCGGCGACGTGTTGGGCCACTTCTGAATGCGGTGCGTGCGTCATGGGACGCCAGCTCCTCTAATCAGGTGGAGCGAAGAAGGAGTGAGGCCGCGCCGGGTGACGCGGCCACAACTCATTGATCAGGCCACGAAGAGCAGGATCAGAGCGATGAGCAGCGAGAAGATGCCCAGGGCTTCCGTCACGGCGAAGCCGAAGATCAGGTTGCCGAACTGCGACTGGGCAGCCGACGGGTTGCGCATGGCGCCCTGCAGGAAGGAACCGAAGATGTTACCCACGCCGATTGCAGCGCCGAGCATGCCGAGGCAAGCGAGGCCAGCACCGATGTATTTGCCCATTTCTTCCATATCAAAAACTCCTTTGAGGGGGCTGTATCAGGTTGTTGCGGTTGTGACGCCTGCGGATCAGTGACCCGGATGCAGGGCGTCGTTGAGATAGATGCAGGTCAGGATCGCGAAGACATAGGCCTGCAGGAAGGCGACCAGGAATTCCAGCGCCGTCAGGCCCAGCGTCATTGCGAAGGGGAAAATACCGGCCAGATAGCCCGGCAGCTCGCCCCAGCCCATCGAGGCCGAACCGGCCGCCATCATGACGATGAAGCCGGCGAACACCTTTAGCAGGATGTGCCCGGCCAGCATGTTCGCGAAAAGACGGACCGAGTGGCTGATCGGACGGGACACGAAGGAGATGATCTCGATCAGGGTCACGAAAGGCAGGATGAAGATCGGCACACCGGACGGCACGAAAATCCGCAGGAATTTCGCACCATTCTTGAAGACGCCATAAACAATGACGGTCAGCCAGACCAGCATCGCCAGGGCGACGGTCACGATCAGATGGCTGGTAATGGTGAAGGAGTGGGCACCCGGCGCCGGGAAATAGGGGAACATGCCGAGCATGTTGGCGACCAGGATAAAGATAAAGAGCGTGAAGACGAAGGGGAAGAAGCGCAGGCCTTCCTGTCCGGCGGTCGATCGGACCATGTCGGCGACGAAACCATAAATGATCTCCGCTACGGACTGGGCCCTGTTCGGCACCAGCGCCCGGCTCGACATGGCGACGGCGAAGAGCACAATGGTCAGGACCGCCGTCAGCATCATGAAGAAGCTGGAATTGGTGAAAGCCAGATTCAGACCGAAGGCCTCGAAGGGGAAAACTTCGTGGACTTCGAACTGCTTGATCGGGTTGGTGTCTGCCACGCCCGGCCTCTTTCATGTCTTGCGGCTAGAGCCGTCTTGAACCCGCGAAACCGTCAGGCGTCATCGCCGTTCGATTCCGAACTTATCTCGCTAGCGGCGCGCACCACATTGAGAGTGCCTGCCGCGAAACCCAGCATCGTACCGATGATCAGTCCGAAAGGACTGATTCCGGCGAACACGTCGAGCACATAGCCCAGTACGCCGCCAACCAGCACGCCGCCGAAGAATTCCGACCCGTAACGCATGCCCAGCGACCAAGCGGAGCTGGGCTGTTTTCCAGCCGGTTCCTGGTGCTTGCCGCGCGTCGCATCAATGCGCTGCTGCAGCTCGTCCAGGTCGGCTCGTGAATGGGTGCGCGGGTTGTCGTCTTCGCCTGACATGTTGGACCGGTCTGCCTACGGAAGAAGAGCCCCCCACAGGCGCGCGCACACTATCCACGGCCCTCCGGCAAGTCAAGCAAGGCTGCTTGCTTGATAAGCACTTGAAATAAATAGGTGTTTAAGCTACTCGGCGGCGACAAGCTGTTCCGCGCTCACCAGGTCGACCGAGACGAGCTGGGAAACGCCGCGTTCGGCCATGGTGACCCCGTAGAGCCGGTCCATCCGGGACATCGTCAAAGCGTTGTGGGTGATAACCAGGAAGCGCGTCTCCGTCAGCCTGCGCATCTCCGTCAGCATTCGGCAGTACCGGTCGACATTGGCATCATCCAGCGGCGCATCAACCTCGTCGAGGACACAGACCGGTGCCGGATTGGACAGGAAGACCGCGAAGATCAGGGCCGAGGCGGTCAGGGCCTGCTCGCCGCCCGACATCAGCGCCATATTGTCGAGCCGCTTGCCGGGCGGGCAAGCGAAAATTTCCAGACCGGCTTCCAGCGGATCATCATGCTCGGTCAGGCGCAGCTCGGCATGGCCGCCCTCGAACAGGGTCTCGAACAGGGTCTGGAAGTGATTATTGACGATGTCGAAGGCTTCCAGGAGCCGGGCGCGACCCTCGCGGGACAATTCGTCGACAGCCTTGCGCAGGCGGGCAATGGCCTCGACGAGATCATCGCGCTCGCGCCTCATCTCTTCCATCTTGGTCGATAATTCCTCGGCTTCGTCATCGGCACGCAGATTGACCGCGCCCAGGCGCTCGCGGGATTGACGCGCCTCGTCGAGGCGCCGCTCCAGCTCGGACGGGCTGAGTTCGGACATTTCGTCCTCGTCGAACCGCGTGCTCAGCGTTCCGGGGGCTTCGCCGGTGGCGTCCTGCAGCCGGTCGGTGGTTTCGGCCAGACGCTCGCGCGCCGCATTGAGGATGGCTTCGGCGGCGGCGCGGCCCTCGCGGGCGGCAGAGGCGGCGGCTTCAGCCTGACGGGCCGCACTGTCGGCCTGCTTGACCTCGCCCTCATTCGCAGAGGCCGCCTGGCGCGCCTCCTCAGCAGTCGCCTCGGCGGCGCGCAGCTTGCCGGCCAGTTCGAAGAGCTGATCCTCGATCACCTCCGGGCGCGCGCGCGCAGCTTCGAGGCGTTCCTCCGCGCCGGCGCGCTCGCGGGCAATATCTTCCAGTCGGGCCTCGGCGGATTTGCAGCGCTCCGCCCAGGCATCATGGTCGCGCTTGAAACCCATGCGGCGTTGGCGCCGCTGTTCGCGCTCGCGCTTGACGCTTTCCAGGGCAGCTCGGGCATCGGCAGCGGCGCGGCGTGCTGCGTCGGCGGTTTCGCGCGCCGCATCGAGGGCATCGGTATCGCCTTCGGCCGTCTCGGCTTCAACGAGAAGGGCGCGGGCCTGGTCGATCGCGGCGCGATTCTCGGCTTGTTCGGCAGTCAGGCGATCGAGACGTTCTTCCAGGGCTGTCGCGCGGGCCGCATCCTTGGCGGCATGTTCGCGCAGATCGGAAATCCGCGCCAGGGTGTCGCGGGACTGGCGTTCCGCCGGGCCGACTTTGGCGCGGGCGTCGGTTTCTGCTTCGCGGGTCCTGCGGGCGGTGTCGCGCGCGGCAGCCTCGGCCTCGCGCGCCTGATCATGAGCGGCTTCACTCTCGTCCAGCTCGGCGCGGATGGCATCGAGGCGGTTTTTCTGTTCCAGCCGGGCCACTGCGGCTGAGGGCGCATCGGCGCGGGCGACCAGACCATCCCAACGCCACAGATCGCCTTCTCGGGTGACCAGGCGCTGACCGGGTTTCAATTTGGCAGCCGCATCGGCGGCTTTCTCGGACTTGATCACGCCCACGGCATCGAGGCGGGCTTTCAGGGCCGGCGGCGCCTGGACATGGTCGGACAGGGGCACACAACCGCCGGGCAGGCTGTCGGCATGGCAGTTCGTCTCGGCCCAGTGCCGCGCTGCACTGGCGTCAAGCGAGGCTTCCAGATCATCACCCAGCGCAGCGGCGAGCGCATGTTCATAGCCGGGCCGAGCGCGCACGGCCTCGATGGCCGGAGAGAGGGTTTCCGCCTGGGATCCGGCGAGTAGACGTTCGAGTGCCCGCGCTTCGCGTTCCAGCGTTTCGCGCTGGCCGGAGGCTTCGCGCCAGGCATCAGCAGCAGTCTCCAGCGCCTGGGCGGCGGTCTGGCGAGCCGTTTCGGCGGCCTCGAGCGCTGTCCGGGCCTCGACGAGGGCGGTTTCTGCCGTACTGGCGTCGGTTTCGGCCCGCTCCAGATCGGCGAGGGCAGTGGATTGGCGGACCCGGTCAAGCTCGGCCCGGGCCGAGTCGATTTCGCGATCAATCTGGGCGAGGCGGGATTCATGACGACCCAGATCGCGCCGGGCGGTTTCGATTGAAGCGCGTTTGTCAGCGGCTTCGGCGGCGCGCCGGTCAAGCTCTTCCTCGGCGGCCTGACGGGCCGTCTCGGCCTCGAGGGACGCGGCCTCGGCGCTGTCGAGCGAGGCTTGTTCGCGGCTGGTTTCTTCGTCGAGGCGGGCGATCTGGGCCTCCGCTTCGGCGCGGCTGGTGCGCGCGTCCTCGGCGATATCGGTTTCGCGGCGCGTGGCATTGGCCAGGTCATCGAGCCGACGCTCGAGGCCGTGAATGGAGCGCTGGACCTCTTCGGCATCGCGTTGCAGGCGATCACGTTCACGCTCCAGCAGGCGCAGGGCGGCCGCGGCTTCGGCTTCGGCCTGACGGGCCGGCTCGCGGGAGGCGGCGAGGACTTCGGCCCGTGTGCGCGCTTCGGCGGCAGCGAGGGAGGCATCCTCGGTGGCGGTCTGCTTGTCGGCGAGACTGGCCTCGGCGGTCTCCACGGCGCTGGCGGCTTCGCGCCAGCGATTGAGCCAGACCGCGGCTTCCAGGGCGCGGATCGAGGCGGACAGTTTGCGATAGCGCGAGGCCTGGCGGGCCTGGCGCTGCAGCGAGCCGTGGCGGGTGGTGATCTCGTCGATCACTTCCTGCAGCCGGTCGAGATTGGTCTCGGCGCCCTTCAGGCGAAGCTCGGCCTCGTGGCGACGGGCGCGCAAGCCGGACACGCCGGCGGCCTCTTCCAGCACCCGGCGCCGGTTCTGTGGTTTTGAGGCGATCAGTTCGGAAATCTGGCCCTGGCGGACAAGGGCGGGTGAGTTGGCCCCGGTACCGGCATCCATGAAAAGGAGCTGGACGTCCTTGGCCCGCACTTCCTCGCCATTGATCTTGTAGGCCGAGCCGGCGCCGCGGGTGATGCGACGCGTGACGTCGAGTACGTCCGCATCGTTGAAACGGGCCGGGGCGAGCTTTTCGGCATTGTCGACCGTGAGGACGACTTCGGCGTAATTGCGGGAGGGGCGGGCATCCGTGCCGGAGAAGATCACGTCTTCCATGCCGTCACCGCGCAGCGATTTGGCAGAGGTCGCGCCCATAACCCAGCGCAGGGCTTCAAGCAGATTCGACTTGCCGCAACCGTTGGGTCCGATCACGCCTGTTAGGCCCGGATCAATCCGTAATTCCGTCGGATCGACGAATGACTTGAATCCGGCCAGCCTGAGCTGTGTGAACTTCACCCGGTCTCCCTTGCGCCGCGAATACCCACTCTGACATCCAATTGCGGCGCCGGCGTGAAGCCTGACTGTTCAGATTGCCCGCCTAGTCAGCCGAATCGGACTCATCGAGGAAGTGAAGGATGATTCGGCGGAAGGAGTCTTCGTCCAAACGACCGGGGACGGTTTCCCCATTGATCAGAAGCGGTTCGCCGCCATGCAGGAAGATGGTCGGGCCGGCCGTGGCGTGATTGTGGGTCCCGCTTTCCTCGCCTTCATGGCCGATGGCGAGCAAGGCACCGTCGATGATGAAGCTGGGGGTGGAGCGGATGCCGTCTTCCGAGGCCGCGATGGCGAGTGCGTTGACGCGCTCATTGGCGGCAGGGTCCTGGAGGCAGGCCAGCAGGCCTTCTGCGGATCCGCCGGTCGCGGCCGCGATGCGGTTGTAGACCCCCAGGACATCCCCGCCATCGCGCGCCGTCTGGAAAATCGTGCCCTGCTCGGCAAAGAGCAGGTCGACGGCGTCGAAATAGCGGTCGTCCGGGATGCATTCGCTGAGAATGATGCCGGCGCCGGCGATCTGGGGGGGTGAGGTCACCATCGGCCGGATCGAATAGCGGACGAGACCGGTCTCGACGAACTCGCTCTCGATCATCGGCCAGATTTCCGTCTGGAAGGACGCGCAATGCGGACAGGCAAAGGAGGCGTATTCGATGATCAGCAGATCCGCGTCCGGCGACCCCGTCACCCGATCCGTCGGCCGCAGCGCGCCGGCACCGTCGGCAAGCTGGGCCTCCGCCGCGCCTGGCAGGGCGAGGGCAGCAGCAAGAGCGAGTGAGGTGACGAGATTACGCAGAACACTCATTTTGGACTCTATTCTTCCGTAGCTTCAGTGGTGCCGCCCTCGCTGGCGGTTTCGCCGGAACTTTCGGCGATGAGATGGTTGAGGATGCGGCGGAAGGTGTCGGCGTCCGAATAATTCGGCACCGGCTCGCCGTCGATGATCAGCTGCTCATTGCCGAGGAAATAGGTGTATGCGGACTCGCCCGGCGCGCGGCGCGAGTCGAGCAATTCGCCGTTGAGGACAAAGCGCGGCGTCCCGGTAATGCCTTCATCGCCGGCCCGGTCATTCGCATCCAGAATGTCCTGGGTGATGCTTTCATCGGACAGGCATTGGGTGAAATCGGCTTCGCTCATGCCCATCGACCGGGCAATCGCGAGATACTGGTTGCGGGCGCTGCCCTGGGTCTGTGCTGCCTGGAAGATGGCGTTCTGCTGATGGAAGAGGAGTTCGACCATGTCGTAATACCGGTCTTCCGGCACACAATGGGCCAGCGAGAAGCCGGCAATGGCGAATTGCGGCGAGCCGGTGATCATTTCGCGCAGGACGAAGCGGACCTGTCCGGTCTCGATGAACTCGCTCTTGATGACCGGGTAGATTTCATTGTGGAAGGCGGCACAAGCGCCGCAGGCCACGGACGCGTATTCGATCATGGTGACCGGCGCCGTCGGGCTGCCGAGACCACGATCACCCTCGCGCTCGAAACTGGTCTGGCCTCCGGCGGGCGCGTCGCTGCTGCCACAGGCGGACACGGCGAGCGCGGCTGTCATGGCCGCAGCGGAAAAAAGTCGTCGGGTCAGGCTCATTTGGGGTCCCCCTGCCAGTAAGTCACGATCCCTCGCGGGCTTTGACCGATTTTCCAAACCGGTTGAGCGCCGACAATAGGCGGGCCTCGGGCGTTTGTTCCACCCCCTCGCTCACTTGTGACGATGAATTCATGGGCTTCACGGATACTTGAGCTGCAGGAGGCACGGTCGGCGCCGCGTGTCGGGCCTGGCCCTGAATAACCCGGATCCGGGTCGGTGCGCGATCCCCGGCAAAGGTGCGCACCCGTTCCAGTATCCGCCGCGATTCCGCCTGCAAGATGGCCCCGGCAGCGCCGCGGGCTCGGATCACGAGTGTATTGATGCCGCCGGAGCGCTGGATGGTTTCCGGCTCGCTCCACTTGGCCAGGCGTTCGCCGACAATCTCGCTCCAATGTTCGCGCAATTGCTCGACGCCGACCCCGAACCGGCGGGCCAGGGGCTTCATCACCCGCTCGACCGCGCGCGCGATCGAGGGCTGTGGCCGCGCCGCGGGGCGGCCGCGACGACTGCTGATGAAATTGCTGGCAGCCTGTTCCAGCATTGACGGAGGCGGTTTGCGCATCATGCTTCCAGTGTCGCCCTGAACGTCTTTGCCCGCAACCGGTCTGCTCCGTCATGACATCCGAAATTCCCCGACTGCGCCGGACCTTGCTGGACTGGTATGATCGCGAAGGCCGCAGTTTGCCCTGGCGCATTCGGCCCGAAGACCGGTCTGCCGGCGCGGTGGCCGACGCTTACGCGATCTGGCTGTCGGAGATCATGCTGCAACAAACCACCGTGCCGCACGCGACGCCCTATTGGCATCGCTTCCTCGCGCTGTGGCCGCGGGTCGAGGATCTCGCCGCGGCGCCGCGCGATGATGTCCTGCGCGAGTGGGCGGGGCTGGGCTATTATGCCCGCGCTCGCAATCTGCACGCCTGTGCCGTCGCGGTCGCGCAGGACCATCACGGGCAATTCCCCGACACGATGGACGGGCTGCGCGCCCTGCCGGGCATCGGCGACTACACCGCCAATGCCATTCTGGCGGCCGCCTTCGACAAACCGGCCAGCGTGGTCGATGGCAATGTCGAGCGGGTGATCACCCGTTTGCGCCGGATCGCCACGCCGATGCCCAAGGCAAAACCGGACATTCGTCGCGAGGCTGCGGCGATTGCCGACCCAGCGCGCTCGGGGGATTATGCCCAGGCGATCATGGATCTGGGTGCCACGGTCTGCACCCCGCGCAATCCGGACTGCGCCGTGTGTTGCTGGCGCTTCGCCTGTGCGGCGGCTGAGGTCGGCGATATGGAGCGCTATCCGGTCAAGGCGCCGAAGAAAGCCAAGCCCGTGCGCCATGGCACCGCATGGCTGGTGCGACGTGATGGCCGGGTCTGGCTGCGCCGCAGAGCGGAGACCGGTCTTCTCGGCGGGATGACCGAAGTGCCCTCCAGCGACTGGGTCGAGGCGGAGGCTGGCCGCCTCAGCTTGCCTTTCGACGCCGGATGGGTGCCGCGCGGTGAAGTGCGGCACGTCTTTACCCATTTTGAATTGCGCCTGGATGTCCGTGAGGCCGAGGTCGGGTCCGAGTGGGAACCGGAAACCGGCTACTGGGTCGAGGAAGGGGCCTTGGACGCCGAGGCCCTGCCCAGCGTGATGCGCAAAGTGCTCAAGAGCCGGGGTCAGTCAGGACGGTAGGGCCGGTTTTCGCGAGCCCGGCGCATGGCCTCGAACAAGGCTGATGCCTTGAGCGGCTTTGATGCGAAGGAATCCATCCCGGCGTCCAGGCAGATATCGGCATCTTGCTGAGAGGCATTCGCGGTCAGGGCCGTCACTGGAATATCGCGCCAGGCCCGATCACTGTCGCGCAAGCGCCGGGTCGCTTCCAGCCCGTCCATGATCGGCATCCGGACATCCATCAGGATGATGTCGAAGGGCGCGCGCTCCAGCGCTTCGAGCGCCGATTGCCCATTCTCCGCTTCCGTGATCGTCACATTGAGGGATTTGAGAAAGGCCGCCGCGACCTGGCGATTGATGAAATTGTCTTCGACCAGCAAGACCCGCAAGCCGCGCAGGGGCGCGTAAACCGGGTCTTTGGCCAGCGCGTCTGGCGCGCGGTCTTGCTGCTTGGTCGCGGCTATGCCGGTCTGTTGGGAGCGCAGGGTGAAGGTAAAGGTCGATCCATCCCCGGGGGTGGACCGGGCGGTGATGTCGCCGCCCATCAGGCGGGCGAGGTCGCGCGCGATGGACAGGCCGAGACCGGTACCGCCAAACTCTCCCGAGATGGTGGCGTCAGCCTGGCTGAACGGGGCGAACAACAGGTCCAGCTTGTCCGGTGCAATGCCGATGCCGGTATCCGAAACGGTGACTTCCAGTTCGCCGGATGTCGCCCCCGCCGGCGTCCAGCGCGCCGCCAGGGTCACGGCGCCAGCCTGGGTGAACTTGATCGCATTGGAGACCAGGTTGGCGATGCATTGGCGTGTTCGCAGGGCGTCGATCTCGACTTGTGCCGGCAGGGCCGGATCGAGGGACAGGATAAAATCGAGCTGTTTCGCGGCCGCCGCGGCCTCGAACAGCGAGTGCAGATCGCCGAGGAGCGAGGCCGGGGATGTCGGTTCCGGCGAAATCTCCATCTTTCCCGCTTCGATCTTCGACATGTCGAGCACGTCATTGAGGATTGCGGTCAGCGTCTCTCCGCTTTCCTGGATCATGCGGGCCTGGTCCTGGCGCTGTTTGGATCGTGAGGTCGTGCGCAGGACCTGGGCGAGGCCGAGTATGCCATTCAGCGGCGTGCGGATCTCATGGCTGATATTGGCGAGGAAGGCGCTCTTTGACCGATTGGCAGCTTCCAGCTCGCGCGTGCGCTCGGCGACCCGGCTTTCCAGCTGGTCGAAGATCTGGGCGCGGCCGAGTCGTTGCTCCTCCAGCGTTCGGGCAAGGGCTCCGATCTCGTGTTGTGCGCCGAGGACGCGATGGAGGGTCGGGTTTTCGGCGGCCGGCGTCGGGCGTGCGACGCCGAAATGACGTGTCAGGTCGACCAGCGGGCGGGCCACGCGCCGGAAAAGGATAAAATAGGCCAGCACACCTTGAAGCGCGACGCCAAGCAGGCCGAGACCGAGGGTGAAGGCAAGTTGTGACGCGATATCGCGGCGCAGGATGGAGCGATCAACGAGGGACAGGCTCATCCAGCCTGGACCGCCGAGCCGCGCGAAGGCGATCACCCAGCGCCCATCCGCACTGGTTATGGTACCGGAGGCGTCGTTTGGCGGTAGCGCTTGCAATTGGTCGATGATGCTTTGCAGGTCGAAGCGGGCGTAGAGCGCGTCGACCTGGGCTTCGGTGACGACCCCGCCGAACAGGTCAGGATGGGCTATCAGATTGCCGAATTGGTCGATCAGCATGTTCTGGCCGTGCGGCGGCGGGTTGGCCAGGGCAGCTTCGAAGTAGTCGCCGAGCTGGACGGTTGTGCCAAAGGCGCCGATCGCTTCGCCATCCTCATCATAGGGTGTGAAACAGCCGGTCGTCAGGGCCTGGGTGTCGCGCACATAAATGAGCTGACTCAATTCACCGCAGACAAATTCCCGTGCCGGATTGGTCTCTGGTCGGGACAGGGCGATGAAGTCGGCATTGTTGAGGTCGAATTCCGCTGTTGCGTCGCGGCGATAGAAGCTGAGCCGGTCTTCGCGGCTGGCGGCGGATATCACCAACTCGTTGGCGAAAGTGAAAAAATAGATGTTGTCGACGAGCCCGCTGAGGCTCTGTCCGGTGCTGTCGACAACCTGGTAGGCGGCGACCAGGCGGCGCCGGTCCATCGCCGACCAGCCACCGGCCCGGTTCAGATAGGCGCCGACCCCGAAGTGATGATTGCCCAGGGCGTCATGATAGCCGTCAAACAGATCATCCCGACTTCGGCGCGTGCCGTCGTCCTGGAGCGGAAAGAGCGCATCAAAGCGGGCGCCTACCGCATCATCGGACAGGCCGGGAAGGCCGTCTTCCAGGCGTGCGATGGAGGTCTGATGCGCCTGGGCAATCATGTCGAACAGGGTGTCATTCCGACGCCCGCGCTCGTCGATATAGTCTTCCAGCTGCACAAGCTGCTGATTTTCAAGGTTGGTCCAGAAAGTCAGCGCTGCGGCCGTAACGCCGGTGCCGGAAACCAGGAGGGAAGTCACCAGGATCACCGTCAGCATTGTCCAGGCGATCGAGGTCGAGCGCCCGGCGGCGGTTTCGATGTCAGGCGCGCCGGAGCCGTCAGTCATGCCAAAAGGCCTCAGGTCTCAAGCGTGGCCCGGATCTCCGCGCGCATGACGTCGATCGGTGCCAGGCCTTGCTTGGTACGTGTGTGCCAATAGGTCCAGCCATTGCAGGAGGGGGCACTTTGCAGCTGGGCCCCGATCTGGTGGATGGAGCCGGCGCGATCACCGGCGATCAGCGTTCCGTCGGCGCGAACCCGGGCGGTGTGGCGCCCCTTCGGACAATACAGCGTATCACCCGGCTTGAGCATGCCGCGTTCGACCAGCGCACCGAAAGGAATGCGCGGCTGAGCGCGCTTGGACTGGGTGACGTCCAGCGTGTCGCCGGCCGCCGGCGTGATGGCGTCGAGTCGATTGCGGGCCACTTCAAGATAGGAGGGGTCGCGCTCGATCCCGATATAGTGACGGCCCAGGCGCTTGGCAGCGGCGCCGGTCGTGCCGGTGCCGAAGAAGGGGTCGAGGACCACATCGCCGGGATTGGTTGTCGATAGCAGGACGCGGTGCAGGAGAGCTTCCGGCTTTTGCGTCGGATGCGCTTTCTTGCCTTCGGCATCCTTCAGGCGTTCGCCGCCCGTGCAGATGGGCAGCGTCCAGTCGGAGCGCATCTGGACACCGTCATTGAGGGCTTTCATGGCCGCATAATTGAAGGTCGGGCGGGCCTCCTTGGTCTTGGCGGCCCAGATCAGGGTCTCGTGCGCATTGGTGAAGCGCGTGCCCTTGAAATTCGGCATTGGATTGGATTTGCGCCAGATGACGTCATTGAGCACCCAGAAGCCGGCATCCTGGAGAATGCCGCCGACGCGGAAGATGTTGTGATAGCTGCCGATCACCCAGATGGCACCGTTCGGCTTGAGGACGCGCCGCGCTTCTTCCATCCATTTCCAGGTGAAGAGATCGTACTCGTCGAAACCACCGATCTGGTCCCAGTCATTATCGACCGCGGAGACCTTGGAATTATCGGGGCGGTGCAGGTCGCCACCGAGCTGGAGATTGTAGGGCGGGTCGGCGAACACCAGGTCCACACTCTCATCGGGAAGTGATTTCATCACCTCCACGCATTCACCTTCAAGGATCTGGTCGATCTTTGTCTGGGCCATGACACGCCACTCCACTCGCATTACAGGCGCAAGTTTTCGGGCCAACAGGGCTAACGGGCCGTTAACCCTGAATCAAGTTATCCACAGTGATTCGCATTTGTGGAAAACCGGGATTCGAGCGCCGCGCGGACCGGCGCGTAGGACCGGCGGTGTATGGGCGCGGCTCCTATAGCCTCAAGCGCCTGCTTGTGCGCCGGGCTGGGATAGCCCTTGTGGCCGTCCAGTCCATAACCCGGAAACCGTTCCGCGGCCTGCATCATCAGATCGTCACGCAGCGTCTTGGCGATGATGGAGGCGGCACCGATACAGGCTTCGCGGGCGTCCCCCTTCACAATGGCCTCGGCAGGGCAAGGCAGTCCCGGCGGAATCCGGTTTCCGTCGATCAAGGCATGATCCGGCGCGATCGGCAGCCGTGCCACGGCGCGTGCCATCGCCGCCATGGTGGCGTGGAGGATATTGAGGCGGTCAATCTCGGCCGGTTCCGCGATGCCGATCCCGACCCAGGCCTGTGCCCGGATCAGCGGCACCAGGGCGCGGCGCCTGGCTTCGGTCAGCGCCTTGGAATCACCCAATCCCTCGATCGGCCGGGCCGGGTCGAGGATGACGGCAGCCGTCACAACCGGGCCGGCGAGCGGCCCGCGGCCGGCCTCATCAACCCCGGCGATATGCAGTCCTGAATTCGACACGCCGCTGTTAAGGCTATGATTGCCTTTTTGTGTGAGGGTTTCGCTCAAAGCAGATCCTTTGGGGCATTTGGTGTTTCGCGTTTACTACTGTCTGACGGTTGAACACGATCTTCGTCTTGTGGCTGTCGCGGCACTTCTGTGCGCGTTGTCGGCGCTGGCGGCAAGCTTTCTGGTGCGCCGTGCCAAGGCGGCCGATTCTGCGCGTCAGCCCGCCTGGCTGTTGTTCGCGGGCTTCGTGACCGGCACCGGGATCTGGGGCACGCATTTCGTTTCCATGCTGGCCTATGAAAGCGCGATTCCCATCGCGTTCGGTCTGTTCGAGACGGCTGCCTCCCTGGTCCTGGCGATTGTCGTGTCGGCCTGCGGCTGGGCATTTGCCGTTCGGTCGGACAATCGCTTTGCCGGCCCGATCGGCGGTGCGCTGGTGGGCGGCGGCGTGGCGGCCATGCACTTCATGGGCATCGAAGCCATGCGGGTCAGCGCGATCGTGACCTGGGATGCCGGCCTGGTCATTGCAGCCGTGGCGCTGGGGGTCCAGTTCGCCGCCGCAGCTGGTGCCTTGATGATCGGTGTGAATGATCGCCGCGGTGTCATCGGGGGTGCGGTCCTGCTCGTCGGGGGGGTGGTCAGCCTGCATTACATTTCCATGGGCGCGATGCAGCTGGAACCGATCATGGCGGACGCGCTGCCGACGGGGGCCCTCTCGCCAAAATTGCTCGCCATCACGATTGCCCTTGGCGCGGTCCTCGTCGTCTGTACCGGTCTCGCCACGGCTGTGATCGACCAGCATCTGGGCCTGCGTCGTCAGGCGGAGAGCCGCCGTATCCGGGCGCTTGCCGAAGCGACCTATGAAGGTATCGCCGTCGTCCGGGACGGGCTGGTGCAAGATATGAATGGCCGCTTCGGCGACATGCTGAAGCTGGAGCGTGAAGACCTGATCGGCATGCCGATCTCCAAGATCGCCCTGGATGATGACGCACTCGAGGCGCTGCACGCCATCGGCGATGCCGCGCCCATGACCTGTCGCCTGCGCTGTCGGGACGGGGACTCGATCACCGTCCAGATCCGTGCGCGAGAGATGGATTTCGACGGCATCACTTCCCGCATTTTCACCTTCCGGGACATTTCCTCGGAAGAGCGCGCACGGGCCCGCATGACGCACCTGGCGCACCATGACACGCTGACCGGCCTGCCCAATCGCCTCAAATTCCGCGATGCGCTGGAGGTGGAGCTCAAGAAGGCCTGGAATGACGACACCCTGGTCGCGCTGATGTTCTTCGACCTTGACCGCTTCAAGGAAGTCAATGACGTCCATGGTCATGCTACCGGGGATCGTTTGCTGGTCTCCGTGTCCGAGCGCCTGCTCGATGCCCTGCCGCGCAATGCCATCGCCGCGCGCCTGAGCGGTGACGAGTTCGCCGTCGTGTTGCCGGATGTCAGCTGCCGCGAAGATGTGCTGATCACGGCGCAGCGTGTGGTCAACAATATCGGTTCGCCGCTGACCATCGGCAAGCTGCACCTCAAAGTGTCGGCCTCGGGCGGTGTGACCCTCTTCCCGCTGGACGGGGAAGACCCCGACAAGCTGATGAACCAGGCGGACCTCGCCCTCTATCGGGCCAAGGGGCAGGGTCGAAACCAGGTCTGCGATTTCGATCCCAAACTCGGCATGATGATGCAGGAGCGTCGCATGCTCGAGGCCGACCTCGCACTGGCCATCGAGGATGACTTGCTGACCCTCAACTTCCAGCCGCAAGTTCGCCTCGGCGATGGTACGATCTCCGGCTTCGAGGCCCTGGTGCGCTGGCATGATGAGCGTCGCGGTCACGTCTCGCCGGCCGAGTTCGTGCAGATTGCCGAAGAAACCGGCCTGATCCTGAAAATGGGTGAATGGGTCATCGAGACGGCGTGCAGAGAAGCCGTCAGCTGGCCGGATGATCGCCGGATTGCGGTCAATGTCAGCCCGGCACAATTCAAGCAGGGCAATCTGGTCTATTCGGTTCAGCGCGCCCTGGCCAAGTCCGGTCTTGCACCTCACCGGCTTGAAATCGAGATCACGGAGGGCGTGCTCATCGATGATGAGGACCGCGCCCTTAAAGTCCTGCGCGGCCTGAAGGATCTGGGCGTCGGGCTGGCAATCGATGATTTCGGAACTGGCTATTCGTCGCTGAGCTATCTGCGGGCCTTCCCCTTCGACAAGATCAAGATTGACCGCTCCTTCATGACCGGTCTGCAGAACGATCCGGAGGCGCAAATCATCGTGCGTGCGACCATCGATCTGGCCCGTGATCTGGGTATTTCAGTCGTGGTCGAGGGCGTGGAAGAGTTTGACGAGCTGGGGGCGCTTGGCTTCCAGCCGGATCTGGTTCTCCAGGGCTATCTCCTGTCTCGTCCCATCACGCGCGGTCAGATCGCCGACTTTGATACCCGGTCAAAGGCGATCCGGGCCGAGATCGCGACGCTCGTGGGGTCTTCGCGACCCTTGCGACAGCAGCGGGCCTGACCTTTCATCCAAAAAGGCTGGGTTGGGCGGCGCTGCCGAGCGGGCGTTCAAAACGGCTTGTGTCCAGGACCGCGCGCGGCGCATCCAGCTTGAAGCGGGTGATCGCCTTGCGGAAACGGCTGGCAATCAAGCGGGCATAGGGGCCGGTGCCACGGCCGCGCGTGGCCCATTGCGCGTCGTAATCCTTGCCGTTTCGCATTTGCCGGATCAGCGACATGACGCGGCCGGCGGCGTCGGGACGCTTGTCGGCCAGCCACTCACGAAACAGGTCGCGGATTTCCAGCGGCAGTCGCAGCAGGACATAGGCGGCATTGTCGGCGCCGGCCTGCGCCGCTGCCTCGAGCAGGGCTTCGATCTCGTGATCGGTGAGAGCGGGAATGATGGGCGCCATCATCACGGTGACCGGGATGCCCGCTTGTTTGAGCGCGCGGATGGTTTCGAGACGGCGGTGAGGGGCGGCGGCGCGCGGTTCAAGGTCCCGGGCCAGACGCCGGTCGAGCGTCGTGACGGAGATTGCCGCCTTGACCAGGCCGTCGGCCGCCATCGGGGCCAGGATGTCGAGATCGCGACGGATCAGGGCGGATTTGGTGATGACGCTGATCGGGTGTCGGTAGCGGGCGCAGACCTTGAGGATGTCGCGCGTGTGCTGACGCTCGCGCTCCAGCGGCTGCCAGGCATCGGTATTGGCGCCGATCAGGATCGGTTTGGGTTGGTAGACAGTCTTGTTGAAAGTGGCTTCCAGCAGTGCCGGCCCGTCCGGTTTGGCAAAGATCACGCTCTCGAAATCAAGACCGGGAGAATAGCCCCAATAGGCGTGGCTTGGCCGGGCATAGCAATAGACACAACCATGCTCGCAGCCGCGATAGGGATTGATCGACTGGTCGAAGGAAATGTCCGGCGACTGATTGGTCGAGATGATCGTGCGCGAGGCGTCTTTCAGGACGGTGGTCGCGAGTTTTGGCGGCTCACCATCCGCCTCGGTCCAGCCATCGTCGAAGGCCTCGTGGGTCACGCCCTCATAGCGACCGGTAATGTTTGACCGAGCGCCCCGACCTCTTGCTCCGGGGCGGTGGGGCAGAGAGGCCTCCTGAGGGGCATTAAGGGCGTAGCCACCAGGGCGCTCGGTCATGCGTCATCATGACTCGATTTTAGAACAAATCAAGAACAAAAATCACGTCTCAACCATCGCTTCGGGTCAGCCGACACGGCGGACATCTTCGAGGAAGGTGAGGATGTTCTGGCGCAGGACGGTCAGGTTCTCCTCCTGGACGGTGAGCGTGTCGGTCGATGAAACGACGCTGTGAGCCATGTCGCGGGTATTGCGCGTGGCTTCCTCGACAATCCCGATTCCGTTTGACACATCGCCGGTACCTTGGGCCGCTTCCGAGACATTGCGGGCAATCTCTGCGGTCGCGGCGCTCTGCTCGGTCACCGCGGTGGCGATGGCATTGCAGGACACATTAATCTGTTCGATCGCGTCGGAAATGTCGGTATTGGCCGTGACCGCTCCGGTCATGGTGCCTTGAAGCTCTGAAATCTGCTGACCGATCTGGTCCGTCGCATTGGCGGTCTGCCCGGCCAGGGTCTTCACCTCCTGCGCCACGATCGCGAAACCGCGCCCGGCTTCGCCTGCGCGGGCCGCCTCGATCGTTGCATTGAGTGCGAGCAGATTGGTCTGGTCCGCGATGCCCTGGATCAGCTTGACGATGTCACCGATCCGGTTGGTGACGCCGCTGAGACCGGTGATCGTCTTGTTCATGGCGCGGGACTTGTCGACGGCCTGGTCGGCGATGCCGGCGGACTGGACCACCTGACGATTGATTTCCTCGATCGAGGAGGTCAGCTCTTCCGCCGAGGCGGCCACGCTCTGCATATTGGTGGAGGCTTCTTCTGCCGCCGCCGAGACCGATATGCATTGTTCCGAGGCCTTGCCGGAATTGTTGTCCAGTGAGTCGGCATTGCCCCGCAGCACGGTGATGGTCTCAGACACTTTGCCCATGACCTCGGACAATTGGCTTTCCAGCTTGCTGCCCAGGTCGAGGAAGCCCTCATGGCGTTCCTTGATCGAATAGAGGGTTGTATTCACGGCGCGCGCGGCGGCCTTGAAACTGCCCACCATCCCGGTTTCCGGTATCAGGCGGAAATGCTTATTCCGGCGCACATATTCGACGCAGGTCTGGCTTTCGCGCAGATAGGCGTCGGTGCGATCGATCAGGCGGTTGATGGCGTTTTCCATCTCGGCCACTTCGGGGTCCGATGACACGTCGATAATGCGTTGCTCGAAATCGCCTTCCGCGACAGCGCGGACGATGCGGGCGGCGCGGCGAATGGCGTCACGGTCTTTTGATGTGTTGAACATGACGGTCTCCTAGCAATAGCCCCGATGCTGGCCCTGGCCGAGCGTACAGATGAATTCGTCGTACTCGACCTGACGCTCGGCCAGGAAGGCCGATATCGCCTCGCGGCCGGCCGCGAGCGCCTGTTTCGGACTGCCCGCACTCGCCTCGACCTCGCGGAGATTGGCGTAGAGCGGCTTCACTTCTTTTTCGATGATGCGGCGGTCAGGTTCTCGGCGATTGGAATGGTATCCGATGATCTCGCCGGCTTCGTTGAAACTGGGCGTAACATGGGCATAGACCCAGTAATGATCACCATTCATCGCGCGGTTCACGACATAGGCGAATAATTCCTGCCCGGCGCTGATTGTTTCCCACATGAGATTGAATATCGAGCGCGGCATGTCCGGGTGCCGGATGAAATTGTGCGGCTGACCGAGTGCCTGTCGCTCGGTAACTGCCGAGGCGCGCTGAAAAATATCATTCGCGTAGGTGATGCGACCTTTGAGATCGGTCTTGGTGACGATGACCTCGCCTTCATTGAACATGCGCTCAACGCCGGTGAGAGTCGGGGCGGGGGATCGGGACATTCCGCTGGCTCCTCAAGCATCCGATTGGCCCGAAATGGGCGTGTCTGAGGAGAAGCCTTACGAGAAATAAGGTTAACCGGACCTTTCAATCACCGGTCGCTCATAAAGTATAACACAAGCAGAGTTGTCAGCCCTTCATCGCGCTCTCAAGGGCCAGCAGGTCCTGCCAGGCCAGGCGCTTCTCGGTCGGGCGGCGCAGCAGATAGCCGGGATTGAAAATCGGCAGGGCCGGGATGATGGTTTCGGTCGGCTCACCGCCAGCGTCTCGGACGGCATAATCGGCCCAGCGGCCCCGTAGCCGTGTGATCGGCGCCTCGCTGCGCAGGAGGGCCTGGGCGCTCAAACCGCCCGCCAGCACAAGCAGGTCAGGCTTCTTCAGGGCAATATGACGCTCTGCGAAAGGCAGGCAGAGGGCGATCTCGTCCTGGGTGGGTGCGCGATTGCCGGGTGGGCGCCAGTTCAGCACATAGGTCAGATAGGCGACATCACGCTCGATCCCGATCGCGGCGAGCATCCGGTCCATCAACTGGCCGGTCTGTCCGGCGAAGGGCTCGCCGCGTTCGTCTTCATCGCGCCCGGGCGCGTCGCCGATCACCATGACACGGGCGCTCCGGTCGCCTCGGGCGAAGACCATATTTCGGGCCGTGCGCTTAAGGGCGCAGCCGTCAAACTGGCCAATGGCCTCGCGCAACGCGTCGAGCGTGTTGGCGCCCTTGGCTAGGGTGAAGGCGCTGGGCCCGCTGGATTCGGTATCACCGAAGCCCGCCGCGCGGGCGGCTTGCGGCGTGGCGGTCCGGACCGGTTCAGCGGGCGCGGCA
>NZ_CAMYLS010000016.1 GCF_947259345.1 uncultured Maricaulis sp.
CCAAAATCGTCGTAGAAAAACGCTTCAGCGTATCGGTCTCAATTGGTGGTCTGACCCACCGCAGAGCACCGTCGCCTGCGTTTCTCTTTCCATAACAACAATGTCAAAGAGCCAGGCCCAAACAACCAAAAGGCCGCCGAACCCGAAAACCAAAGCAACACATCAGTGCCGCCCCGGCCAAGGAGGGCGGTGTTTAGGCCGCCCAACTTTCGAAGTCAATCGCGTTTTTCAGGGTCGTGCAGTTGATCTTCAGTGGCTCGAAAACCGGCGAAAAATTCACTGCCCCGAGCGCCGTATTTGACGCGCCGACCTGACTTAGAAAAGCGACAAGACCTCGTATAATAAGCAAACGACGCTGAACCGCAAGTGGAAAACCGCTGCGGCAGCGCCGGTGTGAGCGGGGTTCTACAGGACGCCGCGCAGGACGCAACCCCTTTGGCCTGAAATTCCTGCAGACGGATGCAGCCTGTTTCCGGATTGCCTTGTCACACAAGGGTCATACCGTGTGCAGATGAGTGATTGGTAGCTCGCGATGGGCCGTCATGAGCGGATATAGGCCTGCAGGGCCGCCGTTTCCGCTTCCATATCGGAAATCCTGGCCTTGACCAGATCGCCGATGGATATGAGTCCGAGCAGATCATTTCCCTCAAGGATCGGGATATGACGAACCCGACGCTCGGTCATCAACACCATAAGCTCATTGACGCCGGCATCCGCGCCGGCCGTGATGAAGGCCGATGTGGTGGCGTGAGCGACCGGTCGATGCAGGCAGGCCGCGCCGTTCAGCGCCATCTCGCGAACGATATCGCGTTCCGAAAGCATCGCGATCGGACGTCCCTGCTCATCCTCGACCAGAAGCGCGCCAATGCCATGGGCGTCCAGCAGGCGAGACGCCTCTTCCAGGGTCGCCATTTCGCGGATCGTGATCACGTCACGTCCCTTGGATTTCAAAATCGTCTCGACACTCATCGCACCCTCCCATCCGATTGCTGTTTCATGATACCACAAAAATCCGGATTGGCCGCCCCCAACGCTCGAGGCCGCCTCCCGAATCGCGCGCGGACGGCCTGTGAATCAGGCTTTCATGGACAGGTTCCACGCCCTCCGCCAATCTGGAGCGGATAGCCGTCCGGCCCGTCGGACACGGCATGCGGAGGACCACCGATGCAATATCGCCAACGCCTGACCCGCGATATCGACCGCTGGATCGGTGCCGGATGGATTGATGCCGCCCATCGCGATGCCATCCTGGCCGATATCGGCCCCGGCCCGTCACGCCCCTCGGCGCTGGGAGCGCTGACCATTCTCGGGGCCGTGCTGCTCGGCCTGTCGGCGCTGACCTTCGTGGGCGCCAATTGGGATGTGATTCCCCGCCTGGCCCGTTTCGGCCTGCTCCTGGCCTGCCTGTGGGCGAGCCTGATGGGGAGCGGTCAGGCCCTCCGGCTCGGGCATTCCACGCTGGGCCATGCGCTGAGCCTGCTGGGCGTGGTCTTGTTCGGGGCGGCGATCATGCTGACAGCGCAAACCTTCAACATGACCTCCTTTCGCAATACGGCGGTCCTGATCTGGGCCGGCGCCGGCGGCCTGACCGCCTGGCTGATCGGATCCCGCCCCGTCCTTATCCTGGCCACCGGGCTTGGCGCCCTCTGGGCCGGGCTTGAAGCAGCCAATCCTTATGTCACGGGGTCGATCTGGGGCTATTGGCCGGTCGCGGCGATCGGCGCCTTCCTGGCCGTCCGGCTGCGCTCGAGCGTGTCGATGCATCTGACCGCGATCGCCGTCGTGTTTTGGATCGCGCATGCGCTTTATCTCTGGGAGCAGGCCCAGACGGTCAGCGATCCGGCCGTGCAGGCGGTCTCCATCCTGATCTTCGGCGCAATGGCGCTGGTCGCCGCCCTCCTGCGCGACCGCGCCCTCGAGGGCAGCGGCGTTTTTGCCGGCTGGATGACCGTGGTGACACTGATCGCGGCCTTCCTGATCCAGTTCCCGCTCGAGAGCGGTCGTCCGGGCAGCGAGACCGCGGCCGGCAGCGCCTATCTTGCTGTCTCCCTGCCCACCCTGGCGGTCATCATCGCGGTCGCCGCCTGGCGCATGATGCACGGACGGCTGACCCGATGGGAAGGCGGCATTCTGATCGCCGCCGCATTGGCAATCGCGGCCCTGCCGCTCATCGTGGCCGGCGACGCCGCTGCTCCGATATGGCTGCGCATGGTGATCGGCGCCCTCCTCTATGCCGCCTTCACGGCCCTCATCCTGATCGGCGACCGACATGGCCGGGGCCTGCTGCGCGTCTGCGGCGTCACGGGCTTCGTGCTGCAAACCCTCTACGTCTATGCCGAGACCTTCGAGGGCCTGCTCGACACCGCCCTCTTCTTTTTCCTGGGCGGCCTGATCCTCTTCGGTGCGAGTTTCGTGATCTGGCAAGTGCGCAAACGTCGATCAGCCCGGACCGGCGAGACGGAGGCGACATCATGAGTGCGCAGCAGTCGACCCGGCGAAACCCGATGGGCCGCCTCGGCCTGATCGCGGCAGTGATGACAGGATTTCTGGTCTTCATGCTGGCCAGCCATGCCAGCGCCCGCAGCCAGGGAACCGAGCTGGTCATGACCGTCGAGGGCTATGATCCCCGCGACCTCTTTCTCGGGCATTACGCCCAGATCCGCACGCCACTGAACATGATGGCCCTGGACACGCTCGCCGGGGATGACGCCTTCGAGCGACATCAACCGGTTTTCGTGACACTGGCGATCGGTGAGGACGGACTGGCTGTGCCCGTCGCCGTCCACGGCTCTCACCCCGGGACAGGCCTGGTGGCCGAAGGGCGGGTCGGATTCGCCGATGAATTCCTGCACGCCCGCTTCAAAATCGAACGCTATTATGCCGACCGCGACGATGCCCTCGCCTTGCAGGACATATTGCGCGGCGGCACGTCCGATGAAGGCCGGGTGCGTATCATCCTGTCACTGACCGGCTCCGGTCAGCTGATGATCAAGGGGTTCGAGATCGATGGCGAGCGCCGGATCGACCGGATCTGGTAATCACACGCCGTCCTCGGCGAACACGGCGATCACCAGCGGCGTCAGCAGCATGCCGCCAATTGTGCCGCCGATATGGGCGACCCAGCCGATGGGAATCGGCATCGCGCCACCGATCAGACCGATCACGATATTGACCGCAATCCAGGGCAGAGCCAGGCGGGCCATGCCGCGCCAGCCGCCCCGTACCCAGCCGGCAGCAGCAATCAGCCCGGAGACTGCCGTCGACGCGCCGCCCATCGTCGTGGGCGGACCCTGATGGAAGAGCGTTTCCAGGGCCGCGCCACTGACGGCACAGGCGAAGAAGAGAAAGAGAAACCCGGCTGAACCGATCCATCCATAGCCCAGTCTTTCGCCCACCGCGCGCCCTGTGGCCACCAGAATGGCCAGATTCATGGCGATGTGGAACAGGCCGAAATGGATATAGACGTGCAGGAATAGCGGCGCGACCGGTCCGAGCGGCTGGCGCGGCAAAACGGCGTCCGGTTCGGCGGCGATGAAGACAGCCGCATTGAAAACCCAGCGCTTGAAGTCCGGCCAGACCTGACCCAGCAGGGACACACCCACAATGCTCAGCGCCATCAACAGGACCGCTGGCGGCATGGCATTGAAGATCGGCGCGCGCGGCGGCGGCAGGCGTGACCACGGTCCGTCAGACTCGTCCCGCTGCGGCACACTCATCGTCTCAACTCCCGTCTCCGACTGGCCCATTCAGGCATTCGCGCCTCAAGGGCGACACGATTCCCCCTGCAGGGGAACGGACTTAGGCCGGCACACCTTTTGGCATGCCCGTTGCAACTCCGTCCCCAGAAATCGCGTCTAAGAGGACATGAGACAATGACAACGCGCAGCTTCCCCACCGTGATCGGTGCCGCTCTTGCCTTCGCAGCTGTTTCGACAGCGGCCCAGGCTCAGCAGGTCCAGACGACGGCCGGTTGGGAGCAGCCCTATGGCGGATCGACGGCCCAGGCCAGCCAGCCCTGGTCGGGCGCCACCGCCAGCGCCGGGGCAGCAGCCCGCTCGAGCGCCGGCAATCGCGTGATCATTGACGGAATCATCCAGACCGGTGTCGGGGTTTCCACCCAGACCGGCCTGTTTGGCGGCGGCGTCGGCGCAAACGCCTCCGCAATTGGCAATCAGCTCAATGTCAATGTGAGCGGCCAATGGAACACGGTCATCGTGAATTCCACCCAAATCAATAATGGCGACATCAACGCCAGCGCACAGGCCCAAGGCAATGTGAGTACGGACAATGACCAAGACTAAGCTTTTGATGGCTACACTCGCCAGCGCCCTGGCGCTGACCGGGTGCGCGACCACGGCACGCACCGGGGGTGCGGACGGTAACTATGCAACACCGATCGGCGGCGCACCGGTGACCGCCAATCCGACCCCCTATTCCGAAGCGCTGGTCTGCCTCGCCAATTATGCCCAACAGCATAATCTGCAATCGCCGCGTATCGCGGTGGGACGCCTGGCCGATTATACCGGCCGCGCCTCGCTTGAAGGCGGTGCCGCTGTGACCCAGGGCGCGTCGCTGATGGCGATTTCGGCCTTTGCCAAAGCCGGTATCCGCCTGGTGGAGCGTTTTGATACATCCGTGTCCGAGCTGGAATTGCGTTATGCCAACAATTCGCTGATCGGCGATAATGGCACGCAGCGCCAGATCCGCGCCGCGTCGCTGCCGGGCTCCGACTATCACCTGGTCGGCGGCATTACCGAGCTCAACTACAATATCCGCTCCTCGGGCATTGATGTCCTGGGCGGAGACCGCATCGACAGCGATCCGACCGGCGTTTTCAATCGCCGCATGTGGGTGATGAATATCGGCCTCGACCTGCGCCTCAACGAAACACGCACGATGGAGACGGTCGACGTCATCTCCTACCAGAAGCAGATCATCGGTCGCGAGATTTCGGCCGGCGTCTTCGCCTTCTGGGATGATGCGGTGATCGACATTTCCGGCGGTGGCCGTTCGCTCGAGCCGGTCCAGCTGGCCGTGCGCTCGGTGATCGAACGCGCTGTCCTTGAAATCTCGGCGCAAATGTATGGCGTCGATCCAGCTGCCGCCTGCACCTATGCCGATCCGATCGGCGGCAGCACGGGCGGCCACACCAATATCACCGGCGGCGTCAACGCCACCAACACTTACGGTCAACGGGAGACCTCCAATGTCCAAGCGCGCAGCAATGTTGATCGCGGGCATGAGCGCCGCGACGATCACGTGCGCACCTATCTTCGCGGACGATACGACTGAGATCCTCAACGGCCAGGTCAATCTGGACGCCGCGATC
>NZ_CAMYLS010000017.1 GCF_947259345.1 uncultured Maricaulis sp.
CTGGCCGGCGCCGTCGCCCAGGCCCAGGGCCCCGGTGGCCGCCATCACGGCGCTGACCGCCATGGCGGGCCCGGCGGTGGTGGCGCGCATCGCGCCATGATGACGCTGCGTGCGGCCGATGCCGATGGCGACAATTCCATCACGCGCGCCGAAGTCGACGCCCTGCGGGCGGAGATGTTCGCCTGGATGGACCGCAATTCCGACGGTTATCTGGACCAGGCAGATGCCTCGCCGGTGCGCCAGCGCTTGCGGGCACGCCATGAAGCTGCACGCGCCGAACAAGGCGATGAGGATGATCGCCGCGGACGTCGTGGCCATCGCCGTGGCGGGCGCGGCGGAGATGGTCCGGGCCGGCATATGGATGCCGACGAGGATGGTCGCATTTCGCGGGCCGAATATTTGGAGAGCGAAAGCCGAATCTTCGCGCGGCTGGATACCGATGAGGATGGTGTGATCACGCCGGACGAGCTGGACGCCGCTGTGGAACGGCGACAGGATCGCCGACATTGGTGGCGGAACTAGCCGCTTCGCTGATGTTTGACGGGCACGGCATGACGACAGCTGAACCGGCGGATGCCGGGCCCATGTCCGGCCGTGTCCGCAAACGGCCGCAATCCGCGACATCGGCACCGGTCGATGTCCGGGCTGCGGAAGACAGGCTCATGGCGCGTATCGGCGCGGGCGACCGTGACGCGGCGCGCGAGCTGATGGCGGCCAATCTGTCGCGGGTTCTCGGCTTGGCCCGCCGCACCTTGGGCGATGCCGTGGAGGCCGAAGATATCGCCCAGGAAACATTTCTGCGCATCTGGAAGGCCGCGGGCCGCTGGCAATCCGGTCAGGCCCGCGTCTCCAGCTGGGTCTGTCGGATCGCCCTCAATCTCTGCTATGACCGTCTGCGCAAGCGGCGCGAAGTCCTGACGGACTCTGTGCCGGAACAGGCGGATGCCAGTCCCGGCCAGGACCGGCGCATGGAACAGGCAGAAAGCGGCCATCGTGTCGCTGACGCGGTGGCCCGGCTGCCGGACCGGCAGCGCCAGGCCCTGGAACTGGTCCATTTCCAGGAGCTGAGCAATATCGAGGCGGCCGCGATCATGTCGGTCAGCGTTGATGCGCTCGAATCCCTGCTGGCGCGCGGTCGGCGCAAGCTCAAGGCCTTGCTCCTGGGCGATGCGCGCGATCTGATAGCCAGTTATGAAGAGGGCGGCGATGCCCGCTACGGTGATGAATGATGACTGAGCACCGCTTTTTCCAGATTCTCGAAGCCTATGGCACCGATCCGGCCCGTTGGCCGGCTGATGAGCGCGCCGCGGCCGAGGCCTTTGCACGCGCACACGCCGAGCAGGCCGGGGCCGTGATGCGCGCGGAAAGCGCGCTGGATGATCTGCTCGATCAGCTGGCCGAACCGGCGCGGGACAATGCATTCCTCGAGCGTCGACTGCTGGCCGGACTGCCTGTGCCGGCAGCCTCGCGCTGGATGGCCCCGACTGCGCTGGCGGCTGCGCTCCTTCTGGGGGTCTGCCTGGGATTTGCCAGTGGCGCGCTCACGGGCGATTACAGCACCGATGATGTGCTCTATGCCGATGCCTTCACAGGCTATGAAGAGGACTGGGTCGAGTGGCTGGGAGAGGACGCATGAGGCCGGGCCTTCCTTGGATTATCGCCCTGATCGGCTCGGTGCTGATCAATGGCGCGCTTGTCGGCTATCTGGTTCACAGCACGTCTGACGGTCCGGAGTGGCGTGTGCGGGCGCCGGGGTCTGTCGGCCACCATGCGCGCGGCGATCGTCCAGGGCGCGGCGGTTTTGACCTGCGCGGCTTTGTGGAGGCCCTGCCGGAGGCCAGCCGTCAGGAAGCCCGCGAGCGCCTGCGGGCCGACTTTGACGAAATGCGTGGTCTGGCCCGGGACGGGCGGGCGGCACGTCGTGAGCTGGATGCGCTTCTTGTGGCCGAAGAGTTCGACACCGAGGCGGTTGCCGCGGCGATGGCGCAGCTTCGCGACACCCAGCGCGAGGTCGAGGCGCGGATCGAGGCCATCGTCCTCGATGTTGTCGCAGATCTGGATGCCGAGACCCGGACCGCTGCCCTGCAGGCCGGCCGGGAGCGGATGGGGCGGCGAGGGCCGCCACCGGACGGACATCGTCATCGTCGGCCGCAGGACGGCCCGCCGACGCGCGACTAGCCGCGTCTATTCACCGGCCGCGAAGCGGGGCGGGTTGTCGCCATCGACGAATTCATCATCGGCATCGAAACCGTCATCGATCGGCAGTGCCGGTGACTGGCCGAGCGGTGCATGCGCATCGAACGCGGCCTCTGCATCGTCCATGTCCAGCTCCAGCGCGTCTGCGAGGGCGGCCTCGTCGGCGCCGTCATCATTCGCATCGCGTGTGATGGGTTGATCCTGGCTGATGGGCAGGACGATGGAGACGGTGGTGCCTTCGCCCAGGGTCGAGTCGATCGACAGCGTCCCGCCGTGCAGCTCGATCAGGGATTTGGACAGGGCGAGGCCGAGGCCGGACCCCTGGAAGCTCTTGGAATGCTGGCTCTCGATCTGTTCGAAGGGCCGGCCAAGACGGGGCAGGTCGTCCTTGGCGATACCGATGCCGGTGTCGGAGACCTGAAAGGCGACGCCGAGGCCGGACAGGAAGCCGCGCACCGTGACCCGGCCACCTTCCGGCGTGAATTTCACCGCGTTGGAGACCAGATTGATCATGATCTGCTTGAAGGCGCGCGGATCAACCTCGATTTCGGGCAGGTCGGAGACATCGGCACGCAGCTGGAGACGTTTCTCCTCGGCACGGCCACGGACGATGCGAATGCTCTGCTCGACGAGCTCGCTGGCATCGGTCGGCTCGGGCTGGAGCTGCATCTTGCCGGCCTCGATCTTGGACATGTCGAGAATGTCGTTGATCAGTTCCAGCAGATGTTTGCCCGAGGACAGGATGTCCTTCATGTAGCCGACATAGCGATCATCGCCGAGCGGGCCGAACATTTCCTGCATCATGATTTCGGAGAAGCCGTTGATGGCGTTGAGCGGCGTACGCAGCTCGTGGCTCATATTGGCGAGGAATTCCGACTTGGAGCGATTGGCTTCCTCGGCCCGGATCTTCTCTTCTTCATACTTTCGGGCCAGGTCCGCGATGCGGGCCTGGGAGCGCTTGACGTCGTCGACCGTCTTGCGGAGCTGGCTCTCATTCTCGGTGAGGGCGGCTTCATGATGCTTGAGGTCGGTAATGTCGGCGCCCACCGACACCAGGCCGCCATCGGCAGTCGGGCGGTCGGAATAGTGCAGCCAGCGACCATTCGAGAGCTCGATCTCATAGGCTGCCTTGCCCTCGGTTCCGCCATGCACGGTCTTGATTGCCCGCGAGGCCGCTTGCTCGACCGCATCATAGCTCATGCCCGGCTTGAGCATGCCTTCGGCAAAATCGAACAAGTCCCGGAATTTGCGATTCCACAGGACGAGCCGCTGTCGGCTGTCCCAGAGCACAAAGCTTTCCGACATCGATTCGAGGGCGGCGCGCAGGCGGCTTTCAGCCGCAGCGACGCGGGCCTGGGCACCCTTGCGATCCGTCACATCGATGGCGACGCCGACAATCCGGGTATGGCTGGCTTCTCCACCGGGCAGGATGCGGCCGCGCATTTGCAGCCAGACGGGTGAGCGGGCGGCGAGGGCTTCATGATCGACTTCGGCGCCGGCCGGGGCGCCACGCATCGCCGCGCGCAGGCGCTCGCGGTCGGGCTTGGAGAAGAGCTGCAGGAATTGCTGGCCGGTGCATTCGGTCGCCGCTTCCAGCCCCAGGATACGGGCCAGTGAGTCGGTAATGAAGACCGTGTCGGCTTCCGGATTCCAGTCCCAGACACCGCAGCGCGCGCCTTCGATGGCGACCCGGAAACGCTGTTCATTGTCCTCCAGCATCTGCCGGGTCGAGCGCAGGCGACCCATCTGCATGAAAACCAGGGCGCACAGGCCAAGTGCCACGAAGATCGGGGCGATGAACATCAGCCCGTAGAAGGAAATCGTCCGGTACCAGGCATTCTGGTTGATCCGCATGGCGCCCAGTGCATAGACGCGCAGCTCGGTGCCGGAAATCGGGGCGACCGCGAAAGTCACGCGTTCCTCGCCAAAGCGCGCATCGGATGTGGCCCCGCCGCCGCCGCTTGCCAGCGTATCGATGAAGGCAGGCTGCAGGCCGAAACGTTCGGCCAGCTGCGTGCCGGCGCGCGCGCTGGGCATGCGCGGGCGGATCGCCAGCATGCTGCCATCGGCATCGGCGAGCGCCACGACGCGATCATCGCCCCAGTCCGGCAGCGCGGTCTCGGCACTCAGCCGCGCCACGAAGGCGCCGACCGTGCCATCGCTCAGCGGGGTCGGGACGGCGAGCACAAGAAAGGCCTGATTGCCATTGACCTGGGCTGTCAGGCCCGATTGCGCATCGAGTGCGGCGCCGGCCAGATCTCGCAGGTTTTCGACCGCTTCGCCATTGGCGATGACCTGTCCGCCCGGCAGAAGGAGCGCGACGTCAGCGACGAGATCGGATTCAGCAATAGCGGCCAGGCGCGCATTGGCGAGGCTTTCAACCTCGCTTGCGCGAGCACTGCGCAAATCAGCGGCGGCAAAGGCCAGGGCGTAGCGAGCTTCGGCGATACGGGCGGTGACGCGTTCGGCAAGATAGCCGGCGGCATTGGCCTGAGATCGCTCCGCCTCGGTGATCAGGATCTCGCGCTCCTGCTGGATCTTCACCAGCAGGATGCCGCCATAGGCGAGGGTGAAGAGTACCATCGCCAGAATGATCCACATCGCACCACTGCTGCGGCGTGATTTGCGGGGTGTTTCGTCCGGATCGCGGGCGTGACGATGCGATCCCCGTGACGGGGAGTTCGACGCCCTGTCCCGACCCTTGGCGGACCCGGACGAGCGGTGATCGAACCGCATCTGATTCATGATCTCAAACTAAGGTGCGTTCGCGGTCTGTGTCGACCGAACAACGCGGGCTTCCATTTGTCTTTTGGCTCAGCCTTCGCCGGAAGGCGGGGCATCGCCGGTTGCCTCGATATCGGCGCCGACTTTCTGGCGTGCCTTGCGGCGTTCCGGCCCCTTATAGGTGCCGCCATCGGGATTGGCACGACGGCGGTCCGGTCCAAAATAATTCCTGTTGCGGATGAAGGGGCGCGGTTCATTGATCACCGAGGCGATCTTGGAGAACATTTCCTTCGCCGTGACCGGCTTGCAGCAGAATTCCGTGACCCCGGCATCGCGAGCCAGCATCACTTTGGACTTCTCCGAATAGGCGCTGAGCATGATGATCGGGACGAGCGGGTTCGGACTGTCATCGGCGGTCCGCACCAGGCGCACGAAGTCGAGACCATCCAGGATTTCCATCTGATAGTCAGTGATGATGATGTCGACGGAATCGGATCGCACCAGGTCAAACGCATCGGCCGGGTCTTTGGACTCGAAAATCTGCTTGATTCCAAACCCGTGCAGAATGGTGCGCAGGATCGTCAGCATATAGCCGTTATCGTCGACGATCAGGACTCGTACACGGCTGAAATCTGCGGCCATGGCTGCCTACCTCAACGCCTCACGCCGCGCGCGAGGCCTTCTTCTTCATATCCTTCAGTGAGCTTAGCGGCACAGGCTTACCGAAATAGTAACCCTGGCCGTAAGTCACACCGAAGCTCTTGAGCGCCTTGGCCTGGGCCTCGGTTTCGATCATTTCGGCGACCGTGGCGGCGCCCACACTGCGGCAGATATTGATCATGCCTTTCAGCAATGTCGCATCCCGTTTCGATTGCTCGAAACGCTTGATATAGGAACCGTCGATCTTCACCACATCGGCCGGGAAATCGCGCAGATAGTGGAAGCCGGCCGAGCCTGCGCCGAAATCATCCAGGCAGACCTCGTGGCCCCGTTCGCGGATTTTCTGGATAATGGCGTTGGCGGACTTGATATTGTTCACGGCGGCGGTCTCGGTGAGCTCGAAACTCAGCCGTTTGCGATCAATCTTCAGATCGGCCAGCTGCGCCAGGAAGCGCTTGCCCCAGGCCATGTTGGTCAGTGATTTGCCGGAGAGATTGACGGCCAGGGAGGGGCGATCGAAATCATCGCGCAAAAAGCTCGCGGCGATATCCACCATCGCGGTGTCGATCTCGTAGATCAGCCCGGTGCTCTCGGCAAAGCCGACACTGTCCTGTACCGGGCTGCCGCCCGGCAGGCGCAGCAAGAGCTCGTAGTGGTGGATCTCACCGGTTGCCAGATCGACCACGGGCTGGGCGTGAGGTTCGATCACACGGCCTGCAATCGTCGTCCGCAATTCGGACATGCGCCGCTCATTTTCGCGCATCATGACCTCGGCGGTTTCCTGCAGGCTGACAATATCCAGAACCCCGTCACATTGGGCGGCCTCATTGACGGCATGGAGGAAGGCCTGCACGGCGATGCCCGGCTCGATGTTGGGCGCGTCGCAAACCGAGTCGATCTGAACCTGTGCGTTGTGCAGGCCGGCATCGGCGAGGGCGCCCTCAATCTCTGTCTTGAGCAGATCAAGCTCGACCGACCGGCCATGAATCAGCGCCGTCCGCTCCTCGTCAACCTGCCGCGCGACGCCATCATCGCCGACAGCGAGCGCACAGGACGCCGCGATGGACTGGTGGATCGCTGCGGCACGATCCGGTCCGACGAGACGGTCCAGGGTATCCTCGGTGACCACACGCAGGACCGACATCGCCATGTCGAGGCCGGCAGAACGGGCTTTCGCGATGGCGTCTTCGGCCGCGCTTTCGAAGGCTTGCGGGTCAAGCTCGTCCGGCGCATGCATGGCTTCGTAGGACAGGCTCCAGCGAATGCGCTCGTCATCGCCCAGCATCCAGCCGGACAGGCGGCATTCGCGGCCCCCCACGGCCACCCGGACCGGCCCCAGGCGGCGTCCCGGCTTGAGCCGATGCATGATGGCCTGAAAGACCGGCCTGGACGTCCGGTCAAAACGCCTGGCCAACTCTTCTCCGGTTCCGGCCAGGGTCGGTTCACCCAGGGCGGCGATGGCGCCGGCCGCATAGGTGACACGCCCTTTGGGGTCGGTCTCGATGAGTATGTCTGCCGAAGCAAAGGCGAAGGAGAGAAAACGGTTGCGTTGTTCGACCAGCGACATGGGCAATCCAATCGTGTGCACAGACCGATGATTTTCGTCCGGCAATCGTTAGAACGCCCTTAAAATTTTAGGTAAATCAGGCTGCGCGCGACTCGGAGCGGCCATCACGCTTGGCAGGCTTGGTGTTCACGTCTTTCAGAACGCTCTCGGCGCGGCGCGAAAGCTCGGCCAGTGCGGGTGGTAATTCACCATCTTCGCCAGCCAGGGCTGCCAGATGCTCTGCAATCTCCAGCAGACGCGGACTGTTCGCGAGCAGGCGGGCCTGGGCCTCAATGCGGTGCGGATCGCGGTCATACTCCGCCGCCGGCACCCGCCAGCCACCCCAATCCATCGCCTCGGTGACCACGACGGGGAAAGTGCCGGGGAAGGGATGCCCGGCACAGTCCTCAATGGTCTGCCATTTATTCTTGGCCCGAAGGACGCGCCAATGACCGGCCTCGACATGATCGGCCTGTTCGGCCGACAGCTCCTCGGCGGTGAAATCGCGTCCAAGACCGCAATCATAAGCGACCCGGATCGGCTCTTCGACGTCCTTCACCCACTGCGGCTTGACCTGCTCGACCAGCGCCCAGGTCCCGACCGGGCCGACAAAGACCCGCTGATGCTTGTGAAAGACTGCCTTGGCCATGTCCGCTTCTCCCTCGCCACCCTCACACAAACACAGTCCCGTTTAAACCGGGTGAACGGAACAGGTCGGATTTGAAAGATCGACGCTCCGGGCGCGTGTGCTGCGTTGCGATAAGCGCGCGCACACGCTATGTCGCCGGTCATGAACGCCAAGATGCCTTTTTCCCGCCGCCTCTCCGTGGCGCCGATGATGGACTGGACCGACCGGCATTGCCGGGCCTTTCACCGTGTCCTGACGCGACGGGCATTGCTCTATACCGAGATGGCGGTCGACAAGGCGATCATTCATGGCGACACGGACCGCTTGATCGGTTTCAGCGCGCGCGAACATCCGGTTGCGATCCAGCTGGGCGGGTCTGATCCGCACGAGCTCGCGGCCGCGGCGAAAACCGCAGAGGCCTTCGGCTATTGCGAGATCAACCTCAATGTCGGTTGCCCGTCCGACCGGGTCCAGTCGGGCCGTTTCGGGGCCTGTTTGATGCAGGAGCCGCGACTCGTCGCGGATTGCGTCGCGGCCATGGGGGAGGCGGTCACAATCCCGGTCACGGTGAAATGCCGGATCGGTGTCGAGGACCAGGAACCCGAAGAGGCGCTCTTCACTCTGGTCGACACGGTCGCTGCGCGTGGCGTGACCAGTTTCGCCGTGCATGCCCGAAAAGCCTGGTTGAAAGGTCTGAGCCCGAAGGAAAACCGCTCCGTGCCGCCGCTTGATTATGATCTGGTGCGCCGCCTCAAGGCCGAGCGGCCCGAGCTGGAAATCATCCTCAATGGCGGGTTGGCCGACCTTGATCACGCCCTCGCCGAGGCCGAGGCGCTGGATGGCGCCATGATCGGCCGCGCCGCCTATCACACACCCTGGATTCTCGCCCGGGTCGACTCACAGATTTTCTCAGAGGCAGATCCGGTCGCGACGCGCTCGCAGGCGCTGGAAGCCTATCGGCCCTATATCGCGGCCCATCTGGACGCGGGCGGGCGCCTTCACGATGTCACGCGCCACATGCTCGGCCTTTATGCCGGCGAGCCGGGCGCGCGCCAATGGCGGCGCATCCTGTCGGAAAAGGCGCCGCGACGCGGTGCCGGCCTCGATGTGCTTGATGAAGCCCAGGCGGCCGTGTCGCCGCGAGATGAGGCGGCCTGAATGACCGAAATCTGGATTCTGGTCCTGGCGATGGCGGCCACGGGCGCCTTTGCCGGACTGATCGCCGGCCTGTTCGGCATTGGCGGCGGCGTCGTGATGGTCCCGGCCATGTATTACGCCTTTCAATTCCTCGGCTATGACGATCCGCGCATCATGCAGGTCGCGGTCGGGACCTCGCTGGCTGTGATTATTGCCACTTCGATGCGATCCGTCTCCTCGCATGCCAAACGGGATGCGGTCGATTTTCCCGTCCTCAAGGCCTGGGCGCCCTGGATCGTGATCGGCACACTGATCGGCTCGCGCATTGCTCACATGCTGCCCGGCAATTTCCTGACCGGACTGTTCGGCGTGATGGCGGTGCTTCTGTCGGCCCAATTCTTTTTCGGCCGACCGGACTGGCGCCTTGCGGACACGCTGCCGTCCGGGCCGCTGCGCTGGGGCCTGGGTGGTCTGATCGGTATTCTCTCGGCCCTGATGGGCATTGGCGGTGGTGTGTTCGGCGTCACCTTGATGACGCTGTGCGGCAAGCCGATCCACAAGGCGGTTGCAACGGCTGCCGGTTTTGGTGTCGCCATCGGCTTGCCAGGCGCGGTCGGCTTCATCGTCAATGGTTGGGGTGAGGTGATCGTGCCGTACTCGCTGGGCTATGTGAATCTGCCCGGTTTCGCCCTGCTCGCCGGTTCGGCCTTTTTTGTTGCGCCGCTGGGCGCCAGGCTGGCTCACGCCCTGCCGGAAAAAACACTCAAGCGGTGCTTTGCGATCGGTCTGGTTGTGGTCGGCGTCATGCTGGTGCGCGAAGCCTGGCTGGCCAACGCTGCCGGCTGACCTAGGGTCGAAGGACCAGCTGGTCGCGGCGCATCTCCACCGCGTCGAACTCGCCCAGCACAGACATGCCGAGCAGGGAACGTTCGCCGCCGCTCATCACCAGGGCCGGGTGGTTCTCGAATGTGCGTCCGGGCAGGACAAGCGCCGGGATGGTGACCAGCGCGGCCATCGACGGGCCAGCAGCGGTCGAGGTGCGGATGTTGAAATCCAGCGTGTCGGTACGGATACCGATGCGCCGGGCATCGTCCAGCGTCAGCGCCACGCCGGTCGCGCCGGTATCGATCAGGAATTGGACCGGCGCACCATTGATTTCGCTGTCGATGTAGAAATGACCGTCGAAATGGCGTTCCAGAACCAGCGAACCGTCGGCCAATTGCACGCCATTGCCACCTCGGAGTGGGCGCGTCTCGCCATCCATCGCGGCCACGCCCCAGACGCGCTGATGCTCCAGCTGGGTATAGTCACGATCCAGGATCGCGACCCCGCCGGCCGCGACACCGATGGAGAGCCAGGCGAGGAGGTTGCGATGCCGCGCGCCGTCTGGCGCCACGGCGGAACCCAGAAGGGCCAGGGCCAGCAGAGCGAGCGCGATCGCGATATAGAGCGTGCGCACCATAGGTTCGACGTCGGTCCAGAGCGGCCAGCTGATCAGGCGCAGCCCGATCAGGGCGATGCCAAGGGCGAGGGCAGGCAGGGCTAAACGGATGATGAGGGCGCGCATCTCTTGTTATCCCTGCTGAACCGGCTTGGCCGCCTTGTACGCGGCTTCGCGCTCGGGCAGGGCGGTCATGATGGTCTCGCGTTCGGCGTCACTATAGCGCGTCCAGCGCCCCAATTCTTCCATTGTGCGGAAACAGCCGACACATAATTGCGCTTTGGGATCGACGAAACAGACCTGTACGCAGGGCGTCCTGATCGGCGGTTTGAGGGGCGTTGACGTCATGCGCTGCAGCATTTCGCGGGCCGGGCGTTGAGGCAAGTGCTTGCAGCCGCGGGGTCGTGCGGAATATGGTCCCGCTTTGACCGGCGGGGACTTTCATGGATGATCTTTTGCTGCAAGGCCGCAGCTTTGCGGGCCTGTTCCTTCTTGCCGGCATCGCCTGGCTATTGGGACCGCGCAAACGCTTCCCCTTCATCCTGCTGGGCGGGGCCATCGGCCTGCAGCTGATCATCGCCACACTGCTGTACACGGTCGCACCGTTTCGCGCCTTCCTGCAATCGCTGACCGGTGTGGTCGCGGTGCTTCAGGAGGTGACCAATGAGGGCGCGCAATTCGTCTTCGGCTATCTGGCTGGCGGCGTCATGCCCTTCGAGATCAATCCGGACGCGGCTGGCGGTACCTTCCTTTTCGCCTTCCAGGCCCTGCCCATGGTCATCGTGCTCTCGGCCCTGTCGGCGCTGTTGTGGCGCTGGCGTATCCTTGAAGTCCTGGTGCGCGGCTTTGCCTTTGCTTTTCAACGCCTGCTCAACCTGTCCGGCTCGGCCAGTCTCGGCGCCGCGGCCAATATCTTTCTCGGCATGACAGAAAGCCCGGTCCTGATCCGGCCGCGCCTGCCCGATATGAGCCGCTCTGACCTCTTCCTGATCATGACGGTCGGTTTTTCTACCGTCGCCGGCTCGGTGATGGCGCTCTATGTCTCCCAACTCTCCGGCATCATCGACGGTGCGGCCGGTCATATCTTCACTGCCTCGCTGATCTCGGTGCCCGCCGCCGTCCTCCTGTCGCGCCTGATGATGCCCGCAGAAGCCATGACGCCGGAGGCCGAGGCCAAGGAGAAGGTGCCGACCCAGATCTATCATTCCTCCATGGACGCGCTCACGACCGGCGTTTCGGACGGGATGCGGCTTTATTTCAACATCATCTTCATGCTGCTGGTCTTCACCGCGCTGGTCGCCTTGCTCAACGTCATGCTGGGCCTCTTCCCCGACGTGTTCGGCGCCGCCCTGTCGGTCGACCGCATCCTGGGCTGGCTCTTCGCCCCCATCGTCTGGCTGGCTGGTGTCCCGTGGTCGGAAGCGACCCAGGCCGGCTCCCTGATGGGTCTCAAGACGGCGCTCAACGAGGTCTATGCCTATGACCGCCTGGCCCAGATCGGCGACGAGCTCTCCCCGCGCACCAGCCTGATCATGACCTACGCCCTGTGCGGTTTCGCCAATTTCTCCAGTGTCGGGATTTTGACCGGCGGCCTGGTTGCGATTGCGCCTTCAAGGCGTGAGGACATTCTCCAGCTGGCCCCGAAAGCGCTGATCTCCGGCACGCTGGCGACGCTGATGACCGGCGCAGCGATTGGCGTGCTGCCGCAGGGTTTGTTCGGGTAGGGGCGGGGAGGTGAAGGAACGCGCACGGCGCGGACCGCTCCATACATCCCTTGTCAGCCAGTGCGCCGTATCCGGGTCTTGAGGTCAAGGGCGCATCAGCGCCGCTTCGCGGTTTCACCCTTGACCTCAAGACCCGGATACGGCTTTGTCCCGGCAAGGGATGTATGGACGGGTTTGCGCCGATGCGCGCCTTGCCAATCCCACCTTCACCATTTTTCCCGGACGGAACCCCGCGCCTCCGGGAAAAGTGGATTGGCTCGGTAGAGGTCCTTCCCCTTGATGGGGAAGGTGGACCCTGCGTAGCAGGGGTCGGAAGGGGTAAAACGCGTCAGCGTTCCGGCATCCACCTTCGATCACCCACTCCGTCTCGCCGTCGGGCGGCGATCCACCTCGCCCATCAAGGGCGAGGACCTGCTCCACTTCAATCCCCCCGCGCCGGCCAGAGCCGACTCCTCAGCCAGCCAATCGTCGAATTGCCCGCCAGTGACTGCCGGTAGGCTGTGTCCATGAAACGGTCGAGACCTTCGGCGTCGGCGAACAGGTCGGAGCGGGTTTTCATCGGGGCGTCGGGGTCGATGCGTTTGATCACCTTGGCCGGATTGCCCGCGACGATGGTCCAGGGCTCGACATCCTTGGTGACCACCGAGCGGGCGCCGACGACGGAATTTTCGCCAATGGTGACACCCTTGCCGACAAAGGCACCATCGCCGATCCAGACATTTTTGCCCAGTTTTACCGGTTTGAACGCCGGCTGCGGATCGACGCGGTCATGGATGGAATGCCAGTCGCAATCGGTGATCGTGACCTTGTTGGCGATCAGGGCTGCATCGCCGATCTCGATCTCGCCGGCGGCGAGAATGCGCGTGCCCGGCGCCAGGAAGACATGATCGCCCAGGCTGATCCGCCCGGCCTGGGTCTGCGGTGACCACACGGTGAGGCGGACCGGGTCATGCTTGTTGGCGATGATGTGGAGATGGTCACCGGCGGTGATATTGGGCCCGAAGACCTCGACCGCCCAGGGCAGGACGATCTTGGGGTTGCGGCCGAGCCCGGCGAAGTGCGGGGCCAGGAAATGGCCGGCCCAGGCATTCTCGAACTGCTCCCAGAAACGGTGCATCCAATAGGGGCGGTGGTCGCGGCGCATGCTGGGTCCCGTCTGGCTGGCGGCTGTGTCCGCAACTTGCCGCACGGCGCGGCGGCGGCAAAGCTTTCGTCTGCAGCGCTCGGAAGGAAAGCGGACACGATGAGTTTGACGATTCACATGGATGCTGCGGCGGTCGCGGCCTATCTCGACGAGGTCTTTCCGCAATGGAATCAGGGCGGGATCAAGTTCGGAATTGAGCGGATCGAGCCCGGCCGGGCCATTGTCAGTGCCGAGGCCCAGACCGCGCATCTGCGTCCGGGCGGGACGGTGTCCGGTCCGACGCTCTTCACCCTCGCGGATTTTGCCGCCTATGCGGTGATCCTTGGCCATGTCGGCAGGCAGGCGCTGGCCGTCACCACCAATCTCAACATCAATTTCCTGCGCAAGGCGCCGCCGGGACCGGTAACCGGCCAATGCCGCCTGCTGAAACTGGGCTCGCGACTGGCGGTCACCGATTGTGATATCAAGGCGGGCGGCTCGGATGACTTGATCGCCCAGGCCAGCGCGACCTATTCACTGCCGCCCAAGCAACATCATGGCTGAACCTGTATGACCGAGAAACCCGAAACCGAGCTCACCGATCCCGATCCGATCGAGGCTGCCATCCTCAGCCTTGTCGCGGCGGCCCCGGAGAACCGCTCGATCTCGCCCGCCGATGTTGCCAAGGCGGTGGACCCGGAGCGTTTCAATCGCAAATTCGGCCATGTGCGCCAGGCCGCCATCCGTCTCGCCAAGGCAGGCAAGGTGACCATTTTGCGCAAGGGCAAGCCGGTCGAGGATCCGGAGGCTTTCAAGGGTGTCTGGCGGATTGGCCGCGCCTGATCTCGACGCACTTCTGGCGGATATCCGCGCCTGCCGGGTCTGCGCGGAGGCCATGCCGCATGAGCCTCGACCGGTCATCCAGGCGCATCCGGACGCTCGCATCCTGCTGGTCGGCCAGGCGCCGGGCACGCGTGTACATGCCTCCGGCAAGCCCTTCACCGACCCGTCCGGTGACCGGTTGCGCGACTGGCTGCAGATCGATGAAGCGGATTTCTATGACCCGGCCAAGCTGGCCATCGCGCCGATGGGCTTCTGTTTCCCCGGTCTGGACGCCAGGGGCGGCGATCTGCCGCCGCGTCGCGAATGTGCGCCACTCTGGCAAAATCAGGTGCGCGAGGCCCTGCCCAATATCCGCTTGACCCTGCTGGTCGGGCAGTATGCCCAGCGTTTCTGGCTGGGTTCGCAGGCGCACAAGACGCTGACCGAAACCGTGCGCCATGCGGCCGATTACGGGCCTGATTTTCTCCCGCTCCCCCATCCGTCATGGCGGAATAGTGCCTGGTTGCGCAAAAACCCCTGGTTCGAGGCAATAATTCTCCCGATGCTGCGGTGCCGCATGAAAGAATTGTTGCCGTAAACCCGTTTCGGGGTGTTTTCGAGCGCTTGTGTGTTGGCCCGCGAAGCGGTATTCCGGCGCCCGAAATCGCGGCTCCGTCAGCGGTGGCCGTCTCAGCTGAACAAAAGGGTTTGCTGCCTATGAGCGTTCTCGAGCATCCGTCTTTCGACAATCACGAGAGAATTCTTTTCGCGACCGATGAAGTCACCGGGCTGAAAGCCATTATCGGTGTCCACACCACGGTCAGCGGTCCGGCCTGCGGTGGCTGCCGCATGTGGTCTTATCCCAATTCGGAGGCTGCGCTCCAGGACGTGCTGCGCCTGTCCCAGGGGATGAGCTACAAGAATATCATGGCCGACCTGCCGATCGGTGGCGGTAAGTCCGTGATCATGAAGCCGGAAGGCTCCTTCGACCGCAAGGCCCTGTTCGAGGCCTTCGGTCGCGCCGTGGCCAGCCTGAATGGCATGTACATCACGGCCGAGGATGTCGGCGTCAGCCCGGACGACATGATGGCCGTGCGCGCCTCGACCGAGCATGTGGTCGGTTTGCCGGAAGGCAAGGACGCTTCGGGTGACCCGTCGCCGGTGACCGCCGAGGGCGTGTTCCGCGGCATGAAGGTCTGCGTCGAGCGCGGCCTGGGCAAGTCGGACATGTCCGGCGTCAAGGTCGCCATCCAGGGCGCCGCCGGTCATGTCGGTGCCTATCTGGCCGGCCATCTGGCCAAGGCCGGGGCCGAGCTCTTCATCACCGATATCAACCAGGACGGTCTCGAGCGTCTCAAGGCCGAGCATGGGGCCACCATTGTCGGCCTCGACGATATCTACGACCTCGATGTTGATGTCTTCGCACCCTGTGCGCTGGGCTCGGTGATCAATCCGGACACGATTGACCGCATCAAGGCGAAGATCATCGCCGGTGCTGCCAACAACCAGCTCGCCACGCGCGAGATGGGGGCGGAAATCCTCAAGCGCGGCAAGGTCTACGCGCCGGACTATGTGCTCAATGCCGGCGGCATCATCAATGTGATGGGCGAGATTGCCGGCGACTTCAATCCGGAATGGGTGAAGGGCAAGCTGATCGGTCTCGAGAAGACGCTGGGCGAGATCCTCGACCAGTCGGAAAGTGAAGGCCGCCCGTCCAACCTCATCGCCGACGAGATCGCCCGTCAGCGCATCGAGGAAAAGCGCGCCGCCAAGCTGGGCAAGGCTGCCTAGGCAAGCTGCGCTGCACAAGCCGAATGCGAAACGCCCCCGCCGATCGGCGGGGGCGTTTTGTCGTTGGGTGCGCATTCGTTCCGCAAGTGTCATTGCCGGGGTCGTCCAGTCGGACCGTAACCGCCTGCAGGAATGCTCCGCGCCCGTTCGGCTTTTCAGTCAGGCGGCGCCAGGCGGCCCGGCCTGGTGCCGGACCGCGCTGGATTGCAAGCCGAACAGCTACTGATCGAACCCGGTGCCGGTGACATGTCCGTTGCGGGTAAGCAGACGCAGCGCCCGGGCTCCGGCATGGTTGACCGTGTCGTCGTGGATCAGGGCGAGGGTAATGTCACCATTGACGTTGAGGCCGGTGGTGCCAAGAGCGGCTGCCAGGTCCGTGCTTGAGAATGTTGCCGTCCAGGTCCCGTTCGCACCCTCGACCAGCGATACGTCGGGTATGAGTGCTGTCGCGGTCGGTATCGGGCCAGTCGTTCGTCTGACTGTGACCTGAATGCCTTCACCTGCCAGCGTGTCCAGTCCGGAAGCGATTCCGGTAATACGGAATCGGCTCGTGACCCCGCCACTCTCGCGCAGGTTAACCCAGGCGAAGTCGCCATGGGTGATGGCGGTGGTCTCCAGCCCGTCGTCCCGTGAGAGCGGCGCGGCGTCGGTGTCTGCGACCGCGCTCGCCGTAAACCCGGCATCCGCGACCAGTTCAAGCGTGACCGTCGGCGTTTGCGGCGTGATGACGGTTTGGTTGTCGGCGTCGGCCGTGATCGTAACCAGCCCGTCCGTGGCGCCGTCAAAGGCGTCCACCTCCGCGCCCGTCGCCGGGCATGTGAACACGTTCGCACTCGCTCCGCCTCCTGGCGTGCACGCTCCGGCCCCCGAGACCGCTACGCCGCCAATCCCGGTCGCGCCGGCCGGGAAGGTGATGATTACGTCAGCCGATGCCAGCACGTCGTCGGCGCTGTCAGCCGAGGCGCCGCCACCCCCGATCGTGGTTTCGTCCACATTGCCATCGCGCACTGTCGCGATCCGCGCGATCTGGCCTGTGCCCTGCAGGGCGTCGCCATTGCTGTCGAACTGACCAACCGGTGGGTCGGCCGCAGTGTCGAAGTCGATCGCGAAGGAGACAAACCCGGCGAAGGTCAACACCTCAAGAGTCTCACTGTCGCCGGCATAGGAGCCCGCATCATTCGTCGGAGTAAGGGTCACCTCAACGCTTACCGGATCGCCGTTGCTTACCACCTCGATCGGCAGCAGGATTGAGCCGTCATTGGCGTCAAATCCGCTGCAGGCGTTGACTTGACCGGTGGAAACGAAACCAATCGAGGAGCCGCGTGCCCCACCGCCAGACGCGATTTGAAAGGCGCAGTCCGGATCGGTTGCCTGGCTGAAATCGCCCGTGTTCACAGGTTGGTCAAATACCGCGTTGGACAGTGTGATGAGCAGGTCGACCTCGCCGCCAGCGCCCATCTGCACGAACCTGTCGGAAAGACCGAAATCAAGTACGAGGTTGCCGATTAAAGTGCTAGAGGCCTCCGTTGCCAGCACCTGGCCAGAGAGGTCTGATGCGGCGTCAAGCGAAACCAGGGCGGCGGACGCGTCTGCCTGGATAGAAAACTGGGTCGCGGCGAGGCTGAGATTATTTGCCGCGTCACTCGCTACGCCTGCCGCAACATCAATGGTAACCGGCCCGGTGCCAACCGGCGAAATCGTGGCCGTATAGACTGTGTCGCCATCTGATCCGGTGAAGTTTGACGCGGTACCATTTCCGACATCGATCTCCCCCAGCGTGAAACCATTCACGGCCTCAGAGAAGGTCACCGTGATCGTGAAATCGCCTTGTACGGGGCCACCCGCGGCGGAGCTGAGCGACACGTCCGGTGGGGTCGTATCGCCACCGCTGTATTGGATGTCATCAATATCAAAACTATGGGGCATTCCGTTTGGATCTACTCCACCAATGTAGAGAACGGTCGTTCCTGCCGGTGGCGTGTAGACACCATTCCCGGGATCAAACGCCTCAGAGCCAATTACGCCCGGATCCCCGTATGTAATTGAAGTAGTGCCTGAATTCGCAGTAAAATTTGTCAGGGTGAATTGGGTAATCTCATTGCCGCCCAGCGCAGTAATGGAACTGGATCCGGTCGATCTTTGCATTCGCAAGGACCCAGCAATGACTTCGATGCTGCCGCCGGACGCGCCGAACGATAATGTGTTTTCATCATTCGTGAAGCTATCGCCCTTCGCGCCGGGTGTTTCGCCAGAGAAATCCTCAACAGCCTGCGCCAGCGACGCGCCAGTATGCCCTATGGCGCTCATGCTCCCGATTAATATGACCATAAACAAGTAAACAATCGGATGATTACTCGTTTTTCTGAAACCGTTCCTCACTGGACGTCCCCCTCTTGAACAACAAGCGTTTACGCCCGCGAACAAATCAAAGGCTTCGCAGCGAAAACCTGTTCTACGCGAGCTGAATACGCCCAATTTTTAGTTGACCGCCAATACTGGAGCAGGGACACACGAGAGACCGACAGCTCAGCATTGATATTGGGGCCAATACCAATCGCTACTCAGGTTCTGTGCTGTCTGGACGACAACATAGCCATGCGGGTCAGTTAAGTGTTATCGCAAAGCCGTGTTAATGATCGCTCGTGCATAATCGCATTGCACCGTGTCCAGAATGGCGGTGAAACGCTTCACGCAATCTGCCGGATCCAGTCCGCATATTTGACATCACCAACGCGGTTGGAAAGCGCCCGGCCATCATTCGCTGTCTGCGATTCCGAGCGTGCTTCGGTCGGGCTGATACCAAAGCGGAACTTGAATTGGCGCGAAAAGACTGCCGGATCGGAGAAGCCGAGCGTGAACGCCAAATGGGAAATGCTCTTTGGTTGTCCGCTAAAAGCTGCGAGCTCAGAAAAAGCGCGCCTGAGTCGAAGCTCGCGCAGATAGGCCTTCACGCCTCCGAACTCCCTGAACAGCTCGTATAGTTTCGAGCGGGAAACGCTCAGGTGCGCTGAAATATGCGACACTGAAAGGTCTGGATTGTGTAGGTGTTCTTTCATGAATATTTGAGCGCGCATCAGAATGCTGCGATTATATACCTTGGGCGGGTTTTGTAGATCGATCTGTGCGCCGTTCAGCGCCATCGCGGCAAGATTGACCAGCGTCTTCGCCGTCTCGGAGATCTGCCAATCCGGCAGGTCCCGGGCGACCTTGAACAGGGAAACCAGGAATTCTTTCAAAAGCATGCCAGCACCAGAGTGGCCATCGAACACGAGGCCGTGTGTGGCGTCCGGGCGCTGCAGGAGCGGCGCGAGCCGGCGGCGGGGAATGAAAGCGTTAATGATCTCGTAGTTGCTCGTCCAGGAATAGAATTCATCGGCCTGATCAAGAACCACGAAATCGCCAGCTCCGCTTTCCACGGCGCGGCCTGCACACTTCATCTCCGCCTGTCCGTTCAAAAAGATATGCAGCTGATAATTGTCAATCCCGTCGCGGGCGATGCGGGCGGGGTCGCGCCGGAATTCTTGCGCGCCGAGACGGCAGTGATTGACCGCGATGTCTTCCAGCAGAAAACTTTCAACGCATGCGTTGAATGGACGGGTGTGCCCGCTTCGATGAGGGTTTACCTCAAAACAAACGTCGATCGCCTCTCGCCAGATGGAAAACCGGTCCGAGGGCGCAAGACTCGACGTGTCAAAATAAGAGTGATCGGTCGTGTTCGACAATTCTTACCCAATCCCGGCTTCTGCAAACCCTTGCGGACTTTGCACCGGGACCCTCACTCACTGCTGATTTGAGGTAACAGGCATAATTTGAGACCTTTGCGGGATCAATAATATTTTGTGTTGTGAGATGATAGGGCGAAATTCAAGGTCACGTTAATGAGAGTTTAGTCAAAGATTATCTCGTGATCGAATATATAGAGGTGATTACTAATTCTATGTTGTAGAGCTTCCACCTTTTACCCGGTTGAAGCAATGGTCAGCCGGAGGTCTCGGATGACGGCGCGAGGCTTGCGTACCTTGTTGTCGTCGCCCGCTGAGGCTTGGTCGCGGCGAATGCTGGTGACTTTTGAGAGATTGGTGGTGATGCGCTTTACCTTGGCGACCATCTCCAACGCTCCGATCAGATAGTCGCCGCCTGTTTTCCGGTACAGGGCGATATCGCTGACGAAGTCCTCGACGCCGGCATCACCGGCAAAGTGTTCTTCCTGCTTCGTTTCGATTCCCGCAAGAGAACTTTTTACTCTGTCTGTCCCATCTAGGAAGGCCTGCAATACGAGTTGCCCCGGACGAGTCCAGTTGTAAGCCTACGCCGCCACGACCCGCACATAGACCGGGTCCAGCTCGACGCTGACACGATCACCTTCCTGGATCGGAGAGGGGGCGGGCGTTTGCGCGGTCCACTCGCCCGCCTCGCTGGCGAAGCGATGGGTGAGGTGAGGGCCGGCGGAGCGGCGGCGGGTGATGGTATACTCGCCTTCGGGCTTGAGGCTCAGTGTGAAGGCGCGGGGACGGATCAGCACGGAGACCGGCTGGTCGTCCTCGAAGCCATTGGCATCGACGGGACCAAAGGGTGTCTCGGCCTGACCGCCGGTGACGCTTGCCTCGATAATCTCGACATCACCGAGCAGTTTCGCCGCCGTGGCGGAGACCGGGCTCATCCAGACCTCGTCCGGCGCGCCGGTCTGTATCACGCGACCGCCATCCATCAGGGCCAGCTGGTCGGCGACGGCCATGGCCTCTTCCGCGTCATGGGTGACGATGAGGGCGGTGGTGCCGGCGGCCCGCAGCGTGTCGACCGTGCGCTCGCGCAGCTCGCCACGCAGGCGCCGGTCGAGACCGGAGAAGGGTTCGTCCAGCAGAACGACCGCGGGCTCGGGTGCCAGCGCCCGCGCCAGCGCCACGCGCTGCTGCTCGCCGCCGGAAAGCTCGTGCGGATAGGCCTTGGCCTTGTGACCCAGCTCCGCCGCCTCCAGCTGCGTCATGGCGCGCGCCTGCTTGTCCGGACCGGAAAGACCGAAGGCGACATTGGCCAGAGCGGTCATGTGCGGGAAGAGGGCGTAATCCTGGAAAACCATGCCGACGCGGCGCGCTTCTGGCGGGACATGGGTGCGCGCATCATTCCAGATCGTGTCGCCGAGGCGGATCGATCCGGCTTCGAGGCGTTCGAGCCCGGCGATGGCGCGCAAGAGGGTGGATTTGCCGCTACCCGACGGGCCCAGCAGCGCGGTGATGCGCCCGGCCTGCAGGTCGAGATCGGCACCCGCCAATGCCGCATGATCGGCGCGGTAGCGACGCTCGGCTCCGCGAATGCTCAGCACTGTACGCATGTCGGCCATGCGGGCTTCCCCCAGGAGACGTTTCACGGATCCTGTCTGGATAGGTAGCGGGCCACGAAGATCATGGGAAGCAGGGCGACCAGCGGAATGAGGAGTGAGGGCAGGGCGGCCTCGCCCAGACGCTCATCGCTGGCGAAATTGTGGGCGATGATGGCCAGGGTGTCATAGTTGAAGGGGCGCAGGATCATGGTCGCCGGCAACTCCTTGAGCACCTCGACAAAAACCAGCAGACCCGCCGAGGTTACGCCCGCGACAATGAGCGGCCAGTGAATGTGCCAGACGCGCTGGCCGCGGCTCGCACCCAGCGTCCGGGCGGCACCATCCAGCGAGGGCGTGACGCGCGCCAGCGCCGTTTCGGCAGGGCTGATGGCGGCGGCAGCAAAGCGCGAGAGATAGGCGAAGACCAGCGCGGCGCCGGTCCCGGTGAGCAGGATGGGGAAGACCTCACCGGTAACAGAGCGCCAGGCCGGATCGAGCAGGGATTGCGTGCCGGACAGGATGGCGATCACGCCGACGGCGGCGACGGCGCCCGGTACGGCATAGCCCAGGCCGGCCGCGCGGGCAGCCAGGGTGGCGATGGCTGTGCGGCTGCGCAGGGCATAGGCGGTGGCCAGACCCAGTGCTGCAGCGATCAGGGCGGTAATCCCGGCCAGACTCAGCGAATGCCAGCTGGCCGCGACAAGGCCCGGCGCGGTCTCGGTATGGGCGGCCAGCCAGACCAGCCGGCCGAGTGGAATGAGCATGCCGAGGGTCAGCGGCAAGAGGCAGGCCGTGAGGGCGCCCAGCGCGGGCAGGCCGCTCAGGCGAATGCGCGGCGAGGGCTTGTGCCGGCCGGCGGCATTGACGCTGCGCGCGCGGCGGCGCTGAGCCCGCTCCAGCCCAAAGACCAGCATGGCGATGAAGACGAGGACGAGGGAGAGGCGCGCGGCATCAACCAGCGAACCGGCGCCACTCCAGGCGCGGATCAGGCCGATCGACAGGGTCGGGGCACCGAGGTGGGAGACGGTGCCGTAATCCGCCAGACTTTCCATCACGACCAGGGCGAGGCCTGCGGCGATGGCCGGGCGCGCCATTGGCAGCGAGGTGCGCGAAAAGGCGGACATGGGCCCGGCACCCAGTGTGCGCGCCGCATTATAGGCGTCGGCGGACTGGCTGGAGAAGGTGTTGCGGGCCAGAAGGTAGACATAAGGATAGAGGACGAGGGCGAACATCAGGCCCGCCCCCCAGCTGCCGCGAATGGTCGGGAAGAGGCCGCCCGTGGCCGCGTGCAGCGGCCCGCCAGCGGCACTGAGGTCGAGCCAGGCATAGGCGGCGACATAGGCCGGGACAGCGAGTGGCAGGATGAGAATCCAGCCGAGCGTGCGGCGTCCGGTAAACTCGGTCCGCGCCATCAGCCAGCCCAGCCCCGTGCCGATCAGCCCGGCACCACCCGCCGCGATCAGGCCAACCAGAGCAGAGGTGAGGAGATAGGTGGGAAGTCGCGTTCCGGCGAGATGACGCAGATAATCACCGGTCTCGCCGGACAGGCCGATCCAGACCACAGCGAGGATCGGCGCCGCGCACAGGGTCGCGGCGAGGATGGCCAGGCTGGTGGCCCGCCCGGGCATTAGGGTGCCCGGGCGTTTGAAGGCAGCCGTCAGACTCACGCCTACTGCCAGCCGACCCGGTCAAAGATGCGCTGGGCCGTCTCGTTGTGATCGCCCAGGTCGGAGACATTCAGGTCGTCTTCATTGAAGGGCAGCATGGCGGCCAGGGTCGGATTCTCCCAGCTGACATCGGTGCGGACCGGGATTTCATTGGTCATCTCGGCAAAGGCGCGCTGGGCGGTGTCAGAGAAGAAGAAATCGATCAGGGCGCGGGCATTGTCCGGGTGCGGCGCGTTCATCGCGATTCCGGCGCCGGACACGTTCACATGAGCGCCGGTCGTTTCCTGATTGGGGAAGAAGAGCGTCACTTGGGCCGCGGCGGCCTGGGCGGCCGGATCGTCGGAATTGACCATCATCGCGTAATAATAATGGTTGGTGATGGCGACATCGCATTCGCCGGCAGCAATGCCGTTGATCTGGGTGCGGTCACCGCCCTGCGGGTCGCGCGCCATATTGTCGACAATGGCCTGGGCCCAGGCCTCGGCGCTCTCTTCGCCGAGATGGGCGACCAGGGAGGCGAGCAGCGACTGGTTATAGGCATTGCCGCTGCCACGCACGCAGATACGGCCCTGCCATTGCGGATCGGCCAGATCCTCATAGGAGGTTATCTCGCCCGGCTGGACCCGCGTGTTCGACCAGGCGATGACGCGAGAGCGCTTGGCGAAGCTGACCCAATAGCCTTCCGGATCGATCAGATTGGCGGGGACCGTATCGGTCAGGTCCGAGAAATCGGTTTGTGCGAACAGGCCGGCTTCTTCAGCGCGATGCAGGCGTGCGGCGTCGACGGTGATGATGACATCGGCCGGGCTGCGCTCGCCATCGGCGCGCACGCGCTCGATCAGCTGGTCGCCATTGGCTGAAACGAGATTGACCTCGATGCCGGTTTCCTCGGTGAAGGCGGCATAGATGGCGGCGTCGCTGGAATAGTGACGAGCGCTGTAGACATTGACGACTTGTGCGGTCTCGCTGGCCTCATCGGCCGGCTGTGAACAGGCTGCAACCGCGAGGCTGGCAGCAAATGCGAAGAATTTCACCGGTTTCATGGCTCACCCGTTAAGACTGATTTGCATTACCTCTCCCACTTCTGAGAATGTTTCGCAAGAAATCCCTGCAGGAATTGACTGCGCCATCGCGCCGCAGGGCGTTGCCGCTGTTCTCGAGGCGAGAGGATTCGCGTGGAATCAACGCGCAATTGCGCGCTACTCGCCGGGCATGTTGGACGGGGCAGAATGGAAATGGTGGGCGATACTGGGATTGAACCAGTGACCCCCTCGGTGTGAACGAGGTGCTCTCCCGCTGAGCTAATCGCCCGGTGTTTCCGGAAAGCGACCGTATAAGCAGGCACTTCGGACCGGTCAACTACGCGAGGAAGTTGAAGAGCAGATGGGACACGCGTGGAGTGCGACAACTTGCCACACCGTCATGCTCTCGTCATATCCGCCCCCTGCCTATATCAGCCTCCACCAAGCTGGAATTCGGCCGCAGTGGCCGGTCCCGTCAATCACCCGATTGGACGCAATTCCCGGCCGAGGACAGCTTCGGTCGAGCAGGAGGTTTTGTTCATGAGTAATGATCTGTGCACGCCCGACGGTGCGCGTCGTCTCAAAGCGCGTATTGAAGCCTATTGGGCCGAGCGCGGCTATGATGTTTCCGTGGATCTCGTGGAAGCCGGTTTTATGCCCGCCATGCGCTCTGCACGCACGGATGTGCGTTCCAACCTCGTCAACGGCATGCCGACCCGCGCTGCCAATGACGCTGGTCGTGAGCGCCGCACGGCCTGATTTCAGGTCTTCGCTCGCCACAATTGAGCGAGCGCCAGCGGTACATCGCTGAAGGCATGAATGACCCGGTCGGCTCCCAAGGAGCCGGCCGGTCTTTCGCTGTAGCCATAACTCATCACAATACTGGGCAGGCCCGCTGCGGCCGCCGAGGCAACATCCGGCTCACTATCCCCGACCAGGGCCGCGCGCGTATACCCGTTGCCGAGTGAATCCAGCAAGTGGTCGGCGGCCGGCTTCTTGGCTGTCGTGCGATCCGGCCCGATGATGCGGTCGAAATACCCTGCCAGACCCGTTTCCTTCATCAAGGCGTCCGACAGGATAGAGGGCTTGTTGGTGCACACGGACAGCCGACTGCCGCGTGTGCGCAACCAGTCCAGTGTCGCCTCCACCCCGTCAAAGACCCGGCTGTCGGCGCAGATATCGGCGGCGTAAATCTCGATGAATTCGGCAACCGCGGCCTCTGCGCCCTCCAGCCTGCGCCCCTGACTGTCATGGGCCCGCTCGAGCAGGGCCCGCGCGCCGCGTCCGACCATGGCGCGCACCGCGCTCAATTCCACGGCGACCAGGCCGCGCGGGACGATCACCGCGTTGAGCGCGCGCAGCAGGTCCGGCGCGGTATCGACCAGCGTGCCATCGAGGTCGAAGGCGATCGCGGCGCCGTCAAACAGGGCAGCATCGTCCAGGTCGGGCATGATTTCAGGCCTTTGAGCGTTGAAAGCAGGAGAAGCTAGGTTACGCACGCCGGAGCGATAGGCTATAGCGCTCGACAGGTCGAAACCGTCGATTCCACAGGACAAGGAAGCCGCAATGTCCCGAACCCGCGCCGCCATCATCCTCGCAGCCGGTCAAGGCACGCGGATGAAGTCCAAGACAGTGAAAGTGCTTCACCCGGTCGGGGGACGCCCCATGCTGGACTGGGCCGTGGCGCTGGCCGGCGAGTGCGGGGCGGCCGATATCGTCACCGTCTATGGCGCGCATTCTCCGGCAGTGAAGGATGCAGCCGAGGCGCTCGGCACACGGACCGCCTTGCAGGACCCGCCCAAGGGCACCGGCCATGCCGTGCAGGCAGCCCGCGAGGCGCTGGCCGCTCTGAGCGGCGACGCCATCGTGCTCTATGCCGACACACCGCTGATCACTGCGGGCACGGTCAGCCGTGTTTTTGAAGCGCTCGAAGCGGGAGCGTCGGTGGCTGTGCTCGGTTTCGAGCCGGCGGATCCGGCCGCTTATGGGCGTCTCATCACGAATGAGGTCGGCGATCTGGACCGGATTGTCGAGTTCAAGGATGCCAATGCGGCAGAGCGCGCGGTTGGCCTGGTCAATTCCGGCGTGTTGGCCGCTCCGGCCGAGCTTCTCTTCGACCTTCTGGGCGAGGTCACCAATGACAATGCCAATGGCGAATACTATCTGACGGATGTGGTTGGTCTGGCCCGGATTCGTGGTCTGCGGGCTGCCGTTGTCATCGCCGATCCCGATGAAGTGCTCGGTGTCAATTCGCGCGCCGACCTGGCGGCGGCCGAGGCCGCTTTTCAGGCGCGCATGCGCAGGCAGATGATGGCGGACGGGGTGACCCTGCTTGCGCCGGAAACGGTCTTCTTCGCGCATGACACGCAAATCGCCCGTGATGTCGTGATCGAGCCCAATGTCGTCTTTGGTCCCGGTGTGGAGATCGAGGAAGATGCGGTCATCCATGCCCATTCCCATATTGCGGGTGCGCGCATCGGTCGCGGTGCCCATGCCGGTCCCTTCGCCCGCCTGCGCCCCGGCGCCGAGCTGGGGGCGGGCTCGAAAGTGGGAAATTTCGTCGAGATCAAGAAATCGCAGCTCGCAGAGGGCGCAAAAGTCTCCCACCTTACCTATATCGGCGATGCGTCGGTCGGCGCGAACGCCAATGTCGGGGCCGGAACCATCACCTGCAATTACGACGGATATGACAAGCATCGCACGGTGATCGGCGCCAATGCCTTCATCGGGTCGAATACCTGTCTCGTCGCGCCGGTTACAGTCGGCGAGGGCGCCTTCACGGCGACCGGCACGATCGTGACGCAGGATGTACCCGCGGCCGCGCTGTGCCTGGCGCGGACCCCGCAAACCCACAAGCCGGGCTGGGCGGCGCGCTTCCATGCCGCCAAGCAGGCCCGGAAATCCAGAAAGGACAGCCAGACATGAGTGTGACGGACCGCCTGAGCGACAAGAGCCTGTTTCGTACCGACAGCTTTATCGATGGCCAGTGGGTAAAGGGTGAAGGCGCGGATGACATCATCAACCCGGCCAATAATGAGGTCATCGCCACAATTGGTGATGTCGGCGAAGCCGGTGCCCGCCAAGCCGTGGCTGCCGCGACCCGCGCTTTTGAAAGCTGGAAAAAGCGCTCATCCTTCGAACGCGCGGCCCTGTTGATGAAATGGCACAAGCTGATCCTGGAAAACGCCCAGGATCTGGCGACGCTGATCACGCTGGAAATGGGCAAGGTCAACAAGGAAGCCCAGGGCGAGGTCGTCTATGGCGCCTCCTTCATCGAATGGTCGGCGGAAGAAGCCAAGCGCGTGCATGGCGAGACCCTGTCGACGCCCTTCCCGGGCTCGCGCGGCTGGACCATCCGCCAGCCGATCGGCGTGGTTGGCTGTATTACGCCGTGGAATTTCCCCAATGCCATGATCACGCGCAAATGCGCCCCGGCCCTGGCTGCGGGCTGCACCATGGTGATCAAGCCGGCACCGGAAACCCCGCTCTCCGCCCTGGCTCTGGCCGAACTGGCCAAGCGGGCCGGCATTCCCGACGGCGTGTTCAATGTTGTGTGCGGTGATGCCCCGGCCATTGGCGGCGTGCTGACCAGTTCGGACGATGTCCGCATGATCGGCTTCACCGGCTCGACCGCCGTTGGCAAATTGCTGATGAAGCAGGCCGCCTCGACTGTGAAGCGGGTCGCGCTCGAGCTGGGCGGCAATGCGCCCTTCATCGTCATGGATGACGCCGATATCGAGAAGGCCGCCGACGGCGTGATCGCCTCGAAATTCCGCGTCTCCGGCCAGACCTGTGTCTCGGCCAACCGGATCATCGCCCAGCCGGGTATTGCCGACAAACTGGTCGCGGCGCTGGAAGCGCGAATCTCCAAACTCAAGGCCGGTGACGGTTTTGCCGAGGGTACAGATGTCGGTCCGCTGATCCACATGGAAGCCGTGGGCCGCGTCGACAAGCTGGTTGTCCAGGCCCGCAAGGCCGGCGCCCGCATCGTCACGGGCGGCAAGCCGTTGACCGATGAACTTGGCGGCTCCTTCTATGCCCCGACACTGATCGATGGTGGTGACCCGTCCATGGATGTGTCCTGCTCGGAAATCTTCGGACCGGTGGCCTCGGTCTACCGGGCCGAGAGCGAAGATGACATCATCAAGCTGGCCAATGACACGCCTTACGGCCTGGCGGCTTATATCTACACCAATGATGTCGGCCGGGTGCACCGCCTGTCAGAGGGCATTGAGTACGGCATGATTGGCGTCAATGCGCCCATGGTCGGTGCCGCTTCGACTCCCTTTGGTGGGGTCAAGGAGAGCGGGATCGGTCGGGAAGGCGGCAAGTGGGGCGTCGAGGAGTTCACCGAACTCAAATACGTCCTCCTGGGCGGCGTCGACCAATGAGTGCCGAACGCCAGAAAACCCGCGCCGCCGCGGCCGCGCTCTCCTATGTCGAGAACGGCATGACGCTGGGGCTTGGCTCGGGTTCGACGGCAGAGATTTTCCTGCGCCTCCTCGGTGAGAAGGTGAAGGAGGGGCTGGATGTGCGCGGCGTGCCCACCTCGCAGCGTACAGCCGAGGTGGCGACCGAGAATGGTGTGCCGCTGATTGATGTCGACCACGTCAATCGCATCGCCATCACCATTGACGGGGCGGACGAGGTCGATGGTCGCTTCCAGCTGATCAAGGGCGGCGGCGCCTGCCTTTTGCGCGAGAAGATCATTGCCCACGCTTCGGACCTGATGATCGTCATGGTCGACGAAACCAAGCTGGTCTCGACCCTGGGCAAATTCCCTCTGCCGGTCGAGGTCGACCGTTTCGGTTTCTCGCTGACCGCAGGCCATGTCTATGACGCCCTGCGCAAGGCCGGTGTGACATCACCGGACGTTCAGTTGCGCCGCAAGGGTGACGGGCTGGAACCTCTGGTCACAGATGGTGGCCACTACATTCTGGATGCGGCATGCGAGGCTATCCCGGATGCCCGGGCTGTCGACCAGGCTCTGAAAGCGATTCCGGGCATGGTCGAGCATGGCCTGTTCATTGATCTGGCCCGCGTGGTCATCGTCGGAGAGGACGGTGATGCGCGGGTGATGGAGCTCTAGAACGCCCCAGTTTATTCAACGAGGCTATTTGAATGACCCAATACGACTACGATCTCTTCGTTATCGGCGCCGGTTCCGGCGGCGTGCGCGCGGCCCGGATGGCCAAACAGCATGGCGCGGCGCGTGTCGCTGTGGCCGAGGAGTATCGGGTCGGCGGGACCTGTGTGATCCGCGGCTGCGTGCCTAAAAAGCTTCTGGTCTATGCCAGCGAGTTCGCCAAGACGTTCAAGCTGGCCGAGAACTATGGTTGGTCGGTCGGCGAGACGTCGTTCAGCTGGGAAAAGCTGATCAATGCCAAGGATGCCGAGATCGATCGATTGTCCGGCATCTATATGCGCAATCTCAATAATTCCGGCGTCGAGATCATCGAGGACCGGGCGGTGTTCGAGGATGCGCACACGATCCGACTGGTGAAGTCCGGCAAAACCGTCACTGCGGACAAGATCCTGATCGCGGTTGGCGGTACGCCTTTTATCCCGGACATCGAGGGCGCCGAACTGGGCATTACCTCCAATGAGGCCTTCCACCTGGAAGAACTGCCCAAGCATGTCGTGATCGCGGGCGGCGGTTATATCGCCTGTGAATTCGCCCAGATATTTGCTGGCATGGGCGCCGATGTCTGTCAGGTCTATCGTGGTGATACCGTGCTGCGCGGCTTTGACGATGATGTGCGCAGCCATGTCCATGAAGAACTCGTGCGCTCGGGCGTGCGTGTGATCACGCACTCCGTCTTCGAGCGCATCGAAGCACTCGAGGATGGCCGCAAGCGTGTCCATCTCGATACCGGGCACCATATCGACACCGACGTCGTCATGTATGCCATCGGCCGCAATCCCCATGTTGACGGACTTGGGGTCGAGAAGGCCGGCGTGGCGCTGGATCCAAAGGGCGCCGTCAAGGTCGATGCCTATTCGAAAACCACGGCCGACAATGTCTACGCCGTGGGCGACGTCACCAATCGGGTCAATCTGACCCCGGTCGCCATTCGCGAGGGGGCGGCCTTCGCGGCGACCGTTTTTGGCGACAAGCCGACCGCCTATGACCACGAAGACATTGCGTCAGCCGTGTTTACGCAGCCACCGGTTGGCTCTGTCGGTCTCTCGGAGGTCGATGCGCGCAAAAAATATGCACAGGTTGATGTTTACAAGACGTCGTTCCGGCCTATGAAACTATCCCTCACGTCCGAAGCCTCGCGGATGTTGATGAAACTCGTCGTCGACGGGGAGACAGAGCGGGTGCTGGGCGTGCATATTGTCGGGCCGGATGCGCCTGAAATGATCCAACTGGCCGGGATCGCCGTGAAGGCGGGCTTGACCAAGGATCAATATGACGCGGCCTGCGCCGTGCATCCGACCAGTGCGGAAGAGTTGGTGACCATGAAGGAAAAATGGACGCCACCGGAGTTGAAGGCAGCAGAGTAACATGACCTGGTCTCCCCAATCCTGGCGCGCCAAGCCCGTCAGCCAGATGCCGAACTACAAGGACGCGGCCAAGCTGGAGGCCGTCATCGACGAGCTTTCGGCCCGTCCGGCCCTCGTCTTTGCGGGCGAGGCGCGGCGTCTGCGTCGGCAATTGGCGGATGTGAGCGCGGGCAAGGCCTTCCTCCTGCAGGGCGGTGATTGCGCGGAGAGCTTCAAGGAATTCTCGACCGAGGGCGTGCGCGACACTTTCCGCGTCCTGCTGCAGATGGCGGTGGTGATGACCTTCGCCGCGTCCAAGCCGATCGTGAAGGTCGGACGGATCGCCGGTCAGTTTGCCAAGCCGCGCTCCTCGGACACGGAAACCATCGACGGCGTGACCCTGCCGAGCTATCGCGGTGACAGCGTCAACGGCTCCGAGTTCACGCCGGAGGCCCGCGAGCCGGACCCGCAGCGCCTGATCCGCTCCTATGACCAGTCGGCCTCGACATTGAACCTGCTGCGGGCCTTTGCCTCGGGCGGCTATGCCGACCTGCACAATGTCCACCAATGGACCCAGGACTTCGTCAGCGGCAGCCCGGCAGCCGAGCGCTATGCCGAGACCGCAACGCGCATTTCCGAAGCCCTGGCCTTCATGAAGGCCTGCGGTATCGGACGGGACAGCGCACCGTCGCTGGAAGCGGTCGATTTCTTCACCAGCCACGAAGCCCTGCACCTGCCCTTCGAGGAGGCGCTGACACGGCGCGATCCCAATACCGGGCAATGGTATGCCACGTCTGCTCACATGATCTGGACCGGCGAGCGGACCCGTCAGCTCGACGGCGCCCATGTCGAGTATGCCCGCGGCATCTCCAATCCGGTCGGTGTGAAATGCGGGCCGACCATGCAGCCGGATGATCTCCTGCCGCTGATCGATGCCCTCAACCCGGACAATGAAGCCGGGCGCCTCGTGCTGATTGTGCGCATGGGCGCGGACAATGTCCGCAAGAACCTGCCGGCGCTCGCCGCTGCCGTCACCAAGGCCGGGCGCAATGTGGTCTGGTCGTCCGATCCGATGCACGGCAATACGCACAAGACCGGCAATGGCTACAAGACGCGCGACTTTGATCGCATCCTGCTGGAGCTCGAGGGCTTCATGGATGTGCTCTATGCCGAGGGTGCCTATCCCGGCGGTGTGCATTTCGAGATGACGGGCCGCGATGTCACTGAGTGTGTCGGCGGTGCCAAGACCGTCACCGAGGCCGATCTGGCGGCGCGCTATCACACCCATTGCGATCCGCGACTCAATGCCGACCAGGCGCTCGACATGGCGTTCCGCATCGCCGAAAGCCTCAAGCGCGTTCGGGGCAATAATTCGGCTGTCGACGCGGCGTAGGGGCTGCCTTCCTCCCCATGCCAAATGGGGAGGGGACCCGCGATGTGGGGAAGAAACCCAAAGAAAAACGCCGTCCGGAGTGATCCGGACGGCGTTTGACGTAATCAGAACCCGTTGGACTGATTAGATGTCCTTGAGGGCAGCCGCCGGACGGAAAGCCGCCGCGGTGCGAGCCTTGGACATCATCGTTTCGCCGGTGCGCGGATTGCGCACTTCACGGGCTTCACGGTGCTTGGCATAGAAGGTGCCGAAGCCAGCGATCTGGACACTGTCATTGCCCTTCACCGAGCCCACGATGGCTTCGATGGCGGCATCAACAGCTTCGCCCGCTTGAGCGCGGGACAGGCCGGTCTTTTCAGAGACAGACTTGGCGAGATCAGACTTGTTCATAGGGTTCCCCCCAGTTGTTCGCGGTCCGGCAAGTACGGTCATCGTATCCGTCCGGCTATCGCGTGTTCGTTGACGGTCCATCAAGGCCAAGAACCGCCCGCGATTGCAAGGCGCAACAGGCGAATCCGAGCCAATTCGCTGCATTTTCCCGGTCAAAACACGGTTTTTCGCAGTTCGGCCCCCAAATTGCGTACCATTGGCAGCATGTATCAGGGTGAACCGACTCATAACGCGCGCTCCGCGAATCGTTCGATTCGCATGCTCCCGTTCGCACTTGCAGCAGGTTTGGGGGTGTATTTGCTCGCCCATCTCGCAGGTGCGGGGGCCACTTGGTCACCGGTTTGTGCGGCGATTGCGGGCGGTTGGACGCTGGGTCGACTGACGCGGCGCTAGCTGTCAGGGCGCCGCGTTGGCCGCCGCAGCCTGCAGGCTTGTCACGGCATGGTTCATGCTGATGCCGACTGTGATCATTCCCGCGATCATCAACAGGACGAGAATGACGCAGCTGATCAGGGTCGCCTTCGCGATCCGTCCGGCGGTGCCCGATGCGAGGACCTCCGGCGCGCCGCGAAACAGTGTCAGCCAATAGACCATCCAGATCGGAATCAGTGACCAAAGCCCCAGCTGCGGGAAGCGGACCAGTATCGGGAACAGGGCAAGACCCAGAAGCGATCCTGTGGCCAACACACCGAAGGTCAGATTAATACGGGCAACCCAGCTCAGCCCGCGATCGAGCGCTGCGATCAGGAAGACAGTCAGTCCCAGCGAGAAACCGACAATGATCGGCTGCAACAGGCTGAACGTGTTGGCGTAGATTTGCGCAAAGTCGTCCATCCGCCCGTCGATCGAGTGAAGGAAGGCCGTTCGTTGGGCATCGGGCCAATTGCCGATGACTTGCCGGATCAAATCGTCCTGACCCCCGAAAAAGAAGCTGAGAAGGGCCAGGACGACCGTCAGGCCGAGCCAGAGGCGCAGGGCTGGCGTGTAAGTCTCTGTTTCACGCAGGGCGTAGGCGCGGAAAACCTGGCCCGGTCTGGCGACCAGGTCAAAGAAGGTGCGAAAGCTTCGAAAATTGAACCCGGCAACATCCTCCAGGACTTCCTCGAGACCGGAAAGGTCCCGAGGTTTCCGCGCCCCCTCCGTCATCAGATCTTGACCAGCATCTTGCCGGTATTCTGGCCGGTAAAGAGACCGGAGAAAGCGGCCGGCGCATTCTCGATCCCTTCCATGATCGTTTCCGCCGGCTTGATCTTGCCGGCGGCCATCCAGGCCCCGAGATCCTTCACGAAATCACCGAACATGTCGGCATGATCGGACACGATGAAGCCGCGAATGGTCAGAGACTTGCCGACAATCTGGGTGAGATTGTCGGGCAGGGTTGCCGCGCTGGTGTCATTGTAACGCTGGATCATGCCACAGGCGGCCATGCGGCCTTTCGGACGAAGCGAGTTCAGCGCCGCCGTGAAATGGGTGCCGCCGACATTCTCGAAATAGCCGTCCACACCCTGGGGCGCGACTTCGGCGATCGCGGCGGTCAAATCGTCGGTGGCCTTGTAGTCGACGACATGGTCGGCGCCGAGCGATTTGACGAAGGCGCATTTCTCCGGTCCGCCGGCGGTGGCGATCACAGTAGCGCCCATGGCCTTGGCGAACTGGATGCCGGATGTGCCGACCGCGCCGGCGCCGCCGGACATCCACAGGGTCTCGCCTGGCTGCAGGTCGATCATGCGCTTGATACCGACATAGGCGGTCAAGCCCGGCATGCCGGCAATACCCAGAAAGGCTTGCGGCGGCAGCTGGCTGGTGTCGATCCTGGTCAGGGCTTCGCCCGGGGCCACATAACCCTCGCGCCAGCCGAACATGGAGGAGACATGATCACCCGGCTTCAGCCCGTCGAAATTGCTCTCGACGACTTCGCCGACGGCGCCGCCTTCCATCACCTTGCCCAGCTCGAAGGGGCCGATATAGGTGCGGACACCGCTCATGCGGCCGCGCATGTAGGGATCAACCGAGATGAAGAGATTGCGGACGAGCACCTCGCCCGGGCCCGGCGCGGGGACTTCCGTCTCCACGACGTCATAATATTTCGGATCCGGTGCGCCCTTCAGATAGGCGTTCAAATGGATTTCACGCGATTTCATCAACCAACTCCCGTTTCTTTCTTATGGTGAGGATAGTTCGGCAAAGGCCTCCGGCGCCATCAGGGCCATGAGATGCAGGCCGAATGAGTTTTCCAGTACCCAGTCGATCGTGAAGAAGGTGCCGACCATTGTGATTAACATGGTGATTGGCAGGAGCGCGATCAGTCCCACAAGTCTCAGGGCTAGAGCGCTCGCCGATCCGCCGTACAAATGTGCCAGCAGGATGCCTGCATAGACAAAGAAGATCACTAGCGCGATCGTCATGCCGATTGCCATCCCGGCGCCACCGAAGGTGTGTAGCGGGATAAAGGCGATCATGACGATGAAGCTGGCATTGGTGACCGCCAGATAAATCTGCAGATGGCCCCAGAGCGGGATCGACGGCCGGTAGAGTTTGAGCGCAATCAGATAAGGCATCGAGGAAAGCACGGTCAGCGGCCAAAGTGTGAGTGACTGGACCGCTTTCAATTCATCCTCGACCCTTTGCAGGGTGAGCGGGGCCTCAAATTGCACGCGCGCCGTTGTCAGCCATGCGTCGATATCGACATCGGGGTCTGCGGCGGTCATCGACTCGATCGTGGCCGTAACGGGTGTTCCAAACAAGGCGGCGGCAACAAACTGGAAGGAGAAGAGCGCGATGAAGACACGGATCGGAGACAGATAAAGTGAGTAATCGCGCGAAATGCCGGCGGTGGCGACTGTGACCGGTTTGAGGAAGTAATCCCGCATTGTCCGGAATATCCGCGCATCGACGTCAAAGACCGCGATGGAGAGGGAATCGAGCGGCGTATCGCCGTCCTGCTTGGCTGCGCCGTCCCGCTTGTCCTGATTGTCTGTCACGCGCATTCCCCCGTCTTCCCGCCATCCTAGGGCGGGCCTGTGCCGGTGCAAGGCGTGATTGTGGGTCCGGTCGACAAGCGATTGCAGCCTCTGCCCTGCAATCGCCCGAAACAAGTGGTGATGCATGCCATGCTTGATCGTGACGGCGGCGGCGCTATGCACGGCGCCATCAAATGAGGTGAGTTCATGACATCCAATTCTCGCATCCTGCGGACCGGCATTGTCGGTGCCGGCGTGTTCGGCGGCTTCCATGCGTCGAAATACGCCGCTCATGAGCGGGTCGAGCTTGTGGGTGTCTATGAGCCGGATATCGAGCGCGCCCGCGCGCTGGCGGAAAAGCACGGCGCCAAGGGGTTCGACAATTTTGCCGAATTTCTCGGCGAGGTCGATGCCATCACCGTGGCCAGCCCGGCCGTGCATCATTTCGAGGCTGCGGCGACAGCACTGGCCATGGGCAAGCATGTGTTGGTTGAAAAGCCGATTGCCGCATCGGTGGAGGAGGCGCGCGAGCTGATTGCGCTGGCTTCAAAGCATGGCTGTGTATTGCAGGTCGGGCATCAGGAGCGGTTTGTCTTCAACGCTATGGGTCTGTTCGCGGTCGATGCGACGCCGAAGAAAATCGCCGCCAGCCGGATGGGCCCGCCCTCTGATCGCTGCCTCGATGTTTCGGTCACGCTGGACCTGATGGTGCATGACCTCGATCTCGTCATCGCCCTGTCCGGCGGTGCTGTGAAGACCGTGAAGGGTCTGGTCGATGAGGGTCGTTTCGGTCATCCCGATGTCGCCAAGGCGCATTTGGTCTTCGACAATGGCTGCACGGCAGACCTGATCGCCAGCCGGGTTCATCACGAGCGTGAGCGCAAGATGCGGGTCGAGTACGAGACCGGCGTGCTGGAGATCGATTTCGTCGCGAAGACTTTCGAGAATTCGACGCCTTACGAATTGAATCCCGACTTTGCGGAGGATCCCAGCGCCAGGGATTCCCTGGGTGCAAACGTCAATGCTTTCATCGCCTCTGTGCTCGATGGCGCGCCTGTGGCGGTGCCGGGGATTGCCGGCCTGCGGGCGCTGGATGCGGCGCGGGCGGTCGATGGTGCCCGCACCTATGGCAGCTGACCGGCGCCGCAGGACCGGCCAGACTCAGACCGCGATGCGCGCGAGAATACTTGCCGTTGCCCGCGGCGCGGTCTAAGTCGCGCGCATGACTGATCGCATCCTGCTCGTAACCGCCCAGCTCAACCCGGTTGTTGGGGATATTGCGGGCAATCTGGCCAAGGTCCGCGCTGCCCATGCCGAGGCGCGCACGCGTGGCGGCGACATGGTCCTCTTCCCGGAAATGTTCCTGATGGGCTATCCGCCCGAGGACCTGGTGCTCAAGCCCTCAGCGGTGGAAGCCTGCCGTACAGCCCTGGACGAGCTTGCCGCGATCACTCGCGAGGGCCCGGCCATTCTCATCGGCCTGCCCTGGCGCCAGAACAAGCGCCTGCACAACGCCGTTGCGCTGCTCGATGAGGGGCGGCTGGTCGCGCTGCGCTTCAAACATGAATTGCCCAATTATGCGGTCTTCGACGAGAAGCGCGTTTTCGAGCCGGGTCCGGTGCCGGAGATCGTCAAATGGCGCGGCATCAAGCTCGGCCTGCCTATTTGCGAGGACTTGTGGCTGGGCGTCGTGCCCGAGGCGCTGATTGCGAAGGGGGCGGAGATGATCATCACCCTCAATGGATCGCCCTGGCGTCGCACGATCGAGCGCGAGCGCAACCAGGCCTTCTCCGCCTGGTTTGACAAGTGGGACAGCCCCAAGGCGATGATCTTCGTCAACCAGGTAGGCGGTCAGGACGAGCTTGTCTTCGACGGCGCTTCCTTCTCGCGCGACAGTGAGGGGCGGGAGGTCCAGCGCCTGCCGGCCTTCGAGGAATGCATCGACGCGGTCGAATGGGTGAAGACGGACAAGGGCTGGTTTGGCGCTGGCGGCAAGATGGTCTCGGTGAAGTCCGGCCTCGAGGCGGACTGGAAAGCCATGACGCTCGCCTTGCGCGATTATATCGACAAGAACGGCTTCCCCGGGGTCGTGCTGGGCATGTCCGGCGGCATCGACAGTGCCATCTCGGCGGCCATTGCCGTCGACGCCCTGGGAGCGGACAGGGTCTGGGCGGTAATGATGCCGTCGAAATACACCAGCCAGGAAAGCCTGGAAGATGCCAAGGCCTGTGCCGAGGCGCTGGGCGTGCGCTATGACATCATCGATGTCGAGCCAACGATCGCCTCCTTCAATGCCATCCTGTCGACGCCCTTCAAGGGTACCCAGCCCGACACGACCGAGGAAAACCTGCAATCGCGGGCCCGCGGCGTGGTCTTGATGGCCCTGTCCAACAAGTTCGGGCCGATGGTCCTTTCGACCGGCAACAAGTCGGAAATGGCGGTCGGCTATGCCACCCTCTATGGCGACATGAATGGCGGCTATAACGCCCTCAAGGACATCTACAAGACGGAAGTTTTCGAACTGGCCTGGTGGCGCAATTCGGCCAATCACCAGGTCGGCCTCGGCCCGGTCGGCCAGGTTATTCCCGAGCGCATTATCACCAAGCCACCTTCAGCCGAGCTTGCCGAGGACCAGAAGGACGAGGATAGCCTGCCGCCCTATGACGTGCTCGATGCCATCCTCTATGGTCTCGTCGAGGAAGAACGCGCGGTCCGCGATCTGGTCGCGGACGGTCATGATGAGGCCGAGGTCAAGCGCATCGAAAACCTGCTTTACCGCGCTGAATACAAGCGCCGTCAGGCCCCGCCCGGCGTCAAGATCGGCCCCAAGAATTTCGGCCGCGACCGGAGGTATCCGATCACGAACAGGTTTCGGAACTAGGGGCGACGGTCCTTCCCCTTGATGGGGAAGGTGGCGCGTCGCGGAGCGATGCGTCGGACAGGTTGAGGCGCGCCATCGTTCCGACACCGACCGCCCATCACCCACTCGGTCTCGACGCTGCGCGCCGGTCCACCGCGCCCGTTGAGGGCGAGGACCTGTGCAAAGCGTACCCCTGGTGCGCATTCATCCATAAACCGCTTGCCGGGACTGCGCCGTATCCGGTCTTGGTGACCGGTTCGCGCTTTGCGCATATGTCCAGATCCCCTGCGTCACCCTGCCTCATTCATATAGTCTGTAATTTCTGTCAAAACAGAAATGGGAAGATCAATCGAAGTAGAGGGGCTGAGACATGGTAGCGAACACGACACCAGCACCGGTCGAGGTAGATGTGGGGGCGGGTTTGAAGGCGTGGTTCGTGGCCTGCGTCGCGGTTTCGGGCACAGTCAGTCTTTTCGTCGGTATGGGCCTTGCCCCGGTCGCACCGCTTGTATTCATCATCGCACTTGTGGTGACGATGGCGCTGACCGGAATCCCCGCCATTCTCCTGGTCAATCTTGTCCGGGGCCTCGGATTGAAGCGAGGTTATACCGACGCTGGCATTCCCGCCGTGCTGAGCCTGCTGGTTTCGGCGGCCTGGCTTGGCGGGGACCCGGCCGCATTCCTTTTTGCCCTGTTGGGCGCGCTCGGTAGCAGTGCCTACTGGGTCGCCGCAGGGAAACCGCGCGCAAATCAATTGATGAATGGAGAAACCTCGTGACCGCGACCACACGCCCGCCCTTCAGCCTCGCCGGGACGCTCCGGAACCTGTTCGCTTGGCTCGTGGCCGCACTCCTGTCCGGTCTGGCCATCATTGTCGGGTTTGCTGTTGTCGGTGGGATTGAGGCTGGCCGACTGGACCCGCTCGACAGCGATTTCCTGGAAGCCCTCATCCCCGGCAGCCTCTTCATCGGGCTCTATGTCGCCGCGCTGACGGCGCTGCCGACTGTGATCCTGACTTGGGTGAGGCGCGCGGCCGGCTGGTACGGCCTTGCCTCCCATCTCCTGATGGGCGCGCTGACCGGGGCGGCCACGATCCAGATTTTTGGGTTTCCGCTCCAGTACGGCCTGGAAGGCCTGCCCATGACCGGTTTCTTTGCGGCTGCAGGACTAGTCGGCGGCGTGGTGTACTGGCGGCTGTCGGTGCGGCCTTAATTCGGTCGCGAGCCGTGGCTTGAGTGTCGCGCACCCGCCTCAGGAGGACACCCGCCATGCCCACAGTGTTCCAGCGCTTTTTCGGTCGCAATGCGTGGCGCGCGATCGGGGCCTGGCTGCTGACCTGCTATCTGGCCGCTGTGGTGGTGATTGCCGGGTTTGCCTTCATTGGCGCGATCGATGCGGCCAGCGATCCGGGGCGGCAGGCTTACTGGGGCAGCGTCACAATGGCGCCTGTCTGGGGGGCATTCGCCGGTGGTGTCACGGCTGCTGTCTCGGCGCTGCCGGTCTGGGGCTTGGTCAGTCTGTTTCGCGTCATGAAATGGTCGCGACCGCTCTGTGAGCTCGTCGCCGGTGCGCTGCTCTCGGTGGTATTTCTGCGAATGCTGGTCGGCGCCTTGGCCTTCGGCGCCGCTGCGGGACCACGGCCTTTCCCGCTTTGGCTCTATCTGGTCTTCCTCGTCATCGGCGCGGCCGCCGGCTGGTGCTATTGGCGGTTGGCCGGGCGTCCCGGACGCGCGACCGATGTGGCCGAGGAGGCGATGAAGGCGCGCATCTTCGACTAGCGAGCCCGCCCCCATCCGCACCCCCCGCTTGCCCCTTTGCCCTGACAGCGCTAAGCCCTGCGCCTCAATCTCTGTGAGGCTCCACGTCGATGACCAAAGTCCGTTTTGCGCCCAGCCCGACCGGCAAGCTTCATGTCGGCAATGTCCGCACCGCGATCTTCAACTATCTGTTCGCGCGCAAGTCGGGTGGCACCTTTGTGCTGCGCATTGACGATACCGATGTCGAGCGCTCGACCCAGGCTTTCGAGGACGGCATCCGCGCCGACCTGACCTGGCTGGGCATTTCCTGGGACGAGACCTTCAAACAGTCTGACCGCTTTGATCGTTATGCCGCGGCGGCGGAAAAGCTGAAGGCCGAGGGCTTGCTCTACCCGTGCTATGAGACCGGCGATGAGCTGGACCGCAAGCGTCGCCTGCAAATGGCCAATGGCCGGCCGCCGGTCTATGACCGCGCCGCTCTGGCCCTCACCGATGACGAAAAGGCCGCCTTCGAGGCTGAAGGGCGCAAGCCGCATTGGCGTTTCAAACTGTCGGGCAATCCGGTCCAGTGGGACGACATGGTGCGCGGCCATGTCTCGATCGCGACGTCGTCCCTGTCGGACCCGATCCTGATCCGCGAGGACGGCTCCTATCTCTACACCCTGCCCAGCGTGGTCGATGATATCGAAGCCGATATCACCCACATCATCCGGGGTGAGGATCACACCACCAATTCCGGCGCCCAGATTGAAATCTTTGAAGCCCTTGGCGGCAAGGCGCCGCTCTTTGGACACCAGGCCCTGCTGGTCGGTGCCGATGGCGGCAAGTTGTCCAAGCGTCTCGGTTCGCTCGGGATCCAGGAATTGCGCGATGCGGAAGGCCTCGAGCCAATGGCGATCATGTCGCTGCTGGCCAAGATCGGCACCTCCGACCCGGTTGACGCCTTTGCGGATGTTGACGGGCTTCTGGAAGGCTTTGACCTCGGCAAGCTGTCCCGTTCGCCGGCCCGCTTTGATGATGAAGAGCTGAAGCGTGTGAACGCCAAACTCCTGCACGCCATGCCCTATGCGGCGGCCCAGCCGCGCCTGGCCGAGCTGGGTGCCGACAAGGGCGAGGCGGTCTGGGAGGCTGTGCGTCCGAATCTGGAAATCCTGGCCGATGTGAAAGCCTGGGCCGCGCTGATCGATGGCCCGGTCACCCCGGTGATCGAGGAGGCGGACTATGCCGCGGTTGCGGCCGATTATTTGCCCGCTGGCGAGCTTGACAGTGATAGCTGGTCGGTCTGGACCAATGCCCTGAAGGAGGCCACCGGCCGCAAGGGCAAGCAACTCTTCATGCCCTTGCGGCTCATGCTGACGGGTGAACCGCGCGGTCCGGAAATGGCCGTTCTCTTGCCACTCATCGGTCGCGAGACGGTTCTCAAGCGTTTGGCGGGTGAGGCGGCCTAATCACAGCTATCCGCCGTGCGCCGGAAGGCGCGGACCCAGCTGCCCAAAGCCAGGATCTCGCCGCGCGCGTCGAAATAGAGGCGATAGCGGGCTCGCACGTTGCCGTCTGCATCCAGCCCCACCAGCCCCGTCTCGCCATCGCGATGCAGGCTCAGCGTCCGGCCGCGACTGTCGATACGGGGGGCGCCGTCTCGCTCATAAACGCACAGGCTTGGCAGGTCATCGGCTTGTGTATAGAGCCCGGCCAGGCGCGGCATGGACGCGACGTCACCGCTCATCGGGCCGCTTGGTGAGGTTGGGCTTGGGGGCGCTGACGGGATGAGTGTTTCCAGCAGGGCAGTTCGGTCAAAGCCCTCACCATTGGCCAGCAGCGCGATCGCCAGATTGTCATCTGGCAAGGCCAGCACATTGGCGCGATAGCCGGGCAGGCCACCGGAGTGGAACCAAGCGCGGTGTCCGGCGAACGTGCCGATCATCACGCCATAGCCATAACCGAAGCCGGTCGCCGTCTCCTCGGCGCGGACATGGTCCGTGACCAGGCGTTCGCTCAGGCCGGCGGGCCAGACGCGTTCGCCGTCAATGATCCCGTCCTGCATCAGCGCGGCCAGGAAGCGCCCCACATCGGCGGCGCTAGTATACATCATGCCGGAGGGCCATTCGGCCCGGTTTTCGGGATTTCGTTCGAGCGGTGTGCCCTGCCAGTGCGGTGCGGCCCAGCCGAGCGCTTGGGCCCGCGCGGTTTCGAATGTGCTGTGGTCCATCGAGAGAGGGGACAGGACAAGCCGCTCGAGCGCGACATCAAAGGGTTCGCTCGCCATGCGCTCCAGAACATAGCCTGCGATATTGTAGCCGATATTGGAGTAGCTGAAGGCCGTGCCCGGCGGCAGGTAGAGTGTGTCCGGCTCGAGGGCGAGAATGGCGTCACGCAGCGCGGCGGCGTCGAGACGGCCAAAATCATCCGTGCGGTCCACCAGCCCGCCGGTATGGGTCAGCAATTGGTGCAGGGTGATCGGATGCAGAAATCCGGGCAGGTCCGGTGCCAGGCTTCCGATAGGGGTGTCGAGCGAAACCCCGTCAATCTCTGCCTGGCGCAGCACCGCAGCGGCCACCACCATTTTGAGCGTCGATGCCGACCGGAATGGACTGGTCGGTGAAAGGGGCCGACCGGTTTCCGTGTCTGCCGTACCAAGCGTGATGATGTCTGACACGCGATCAGCTTCGACCAGCGCCACGGCGAGCCCGGGCGCGGCCGGGTCGCTCATCTGCCGCTCGGCTTCCGCAAGGAAGGCGGCAGAAATCGGTGCGGGGTCCGTCTCGGCGGTCTGGACTAGAAGGGTGAGGCTGGCGAGCGCTGGCGAGAGAAGGGTCAGTAACATCGACATTCCACTTGACGCAGGGAGGCTGATACAGCCCGGGAGCGCCGGAGATTGCCCATCGACAGCTTCACGCTCCAATCAAGTCTGTGCGAGTCTCGTTTAGAATGGCCAGCATGACTTATTGTCATGTTGTCTTGACAATTCTGGATCGGAATATCAGGTAAGCATGACAATAAGTCATGAAAAGCTGATGGAGAAACTCATGAAAGCGCGCAGACCCGGACGAATGAGTATGGCCGGTTGGATCGGGATCATGGTGGCGATCGTGACCGCAACCATGGTCGCCCGCAGCGAGGCCCAGGATCTGGCGACCCTGGAGATCGAACGAAACGGTTCGGGCGAGGGCCGGACCGTGGTGTTCATTCCAGGGCTCGCAACCCCGGGCGACGTCTGGGACTCGACCGTCGCGGCGCTGGGCCCGGATATCGACGCCCATGTTGTGACCCTGGCCGGTTTCGGCGATGTGCCGGCCGTGCCGCGCGGCGAAGCCGGTGTCATCGGCAGTGCGGTCGCAGATCTGGATCGCTGGCTTGAGTCCGAAGGCCTCGACGACGTCGTCCTCGTTGGTCACTCCATGGGCGCGCAGATTGCCTTGCAGATCGCCGCGAGCGCGCCAGAACGCGTCAGCGACGTTGTCGTGGTCGACAGTGCGCCCTTCTTCGCCCGGCTCTTCAATCCGGCGATCACGCCGGGCCAGGCGGCAGCTTATGCGGCCGGCGTCTCAGCGCAGATGGCGGCCGCGCCGCGGGAACAATTCCTCGCCATGTCCCGACAGGGCCTTCCGGTCCAGTCGATCACTGAGGCCGGACAGGCGCAGGTCATGAGCTGGATGGAACAAGCCGATCAGGCCGTTGTCAGTGCCGCGATGGGCGAGGTCATGGCAACGGACTACAGCCCGGTCCTGTCGGATGTCGCCGCGCCGGTCACCGTGCTCATTGCCTGGAGCGAGGGCTCGCCGATGAGCGCGGACCAGCTCGAATCCGTCTATGCAAGGCAATATGCCGGTTTGGCCTCGCTGGACCTGCTGCGGATCGATGGCTCGCGCCACTTCATCATGCTCGACCAGCCGGACAGGTTCCGATCCGCACTGGGTGCTGTGATTGTGCGCCAGAATGAGGAGAATTGATCATGGCCGAGAACGTCAAGCGCTACATGATCCGCTTCACCGCCTCGATGGTGGCCTACATGCTGATCCTGATCAGCTCGGTCTCCTGGCTGGGGTCCAACGAGACCGGACCCCTGATGCGCGGCGCGGTGGCCCTGATGCCTGTCATACCCGGCCTGTTCGCCTTGTGGGCCGTGGTCGTGTTCTATCGCTCGATTGACGAATTCAAGCAGCGCCTGATCGCCGAGGCGATGATCATCGCAGCCTTGTTGATGGGGTTCGGCAGCTTCGCCTACGGTTTCCTGGAAGGTGCTCTAGCACTACCCGCCTTCCCGACAATCTGGATATTCCCGACCTTGATCGGCTTTTGGGGCCTGGTCGGCTGCTTCCAGAAATATGTGGTGTACCGGTGAGGAACCGGCTGCGCGTGCTGCGCGCCGAGCGCCGCTGGAGCCAGGCCGAGCTGGGTGAACGGGTAAATGTGTCGCGCCAGGCCATCAATGCGGTTGAAACCGGCAAGCATGACCCGTCCCTGACCCTGGCCTTTGCCCTGGCCGGTGCGTTCGACCTGACGATTGAAGACGTCTTCGACCCGAAAGGCGAGGCGGACTGATCAGTCCGCCTTTTCGGCCTTCGCCGTGTCCTGCTCGTCGAGCTGGGCGCAAATGCGGGCGATTGCCAGGTCAGCCCGGTCAATCAGATCGACATGGTCGGCCAGGGATTGCGGGGTGAACCCTTCTTTGACCGTGTGAGCGATGAGGTCGATGAAGGGGGCCCAGAAGCCGTCCGTGTTGAGGAAAACGATCGGCTTGTCCTGCAAGCCCAGCTGCTGGCGCGAAATGACGTCGAAGACTTCTTCCAGCGTTCCGGTTCCGCCGGGCAGGATGATGTAGGCGTCGCTCTCGGCGATGAGCAGGCTCTTGCGCTCGCTCATCGTCTCCACGATCTTGATCTCGACCCCCTCGAGATGACCCTCGCGGGCGATCAGGAAGCCGGGAATGATTCCGTATACTGACCCGCCCTCGGCGGCGGCGGTCGAGGCGGAAATCCCCATCAGGCCGACATCGCCCCCCCCATAGACCAGACGGCATTCCGCTTGGGCGATGGCGCGGCCGACCGCCTCCGCGGCATCTGCATAGGATTTGCGTTCACCCATACGTGATCCGCAGAAGACACCAATCGACCTTAGTTTTGCCATCGTCACATCACTCATATTTGCTTTATCGAACCGGGATGCTATTCGCCGAAGGCTGACGGCGCGAGGTTTGCATCCAGTTCCGGTATGCCGGAGCGCACTTTTGTGTCCAGCCGAATTGACGACGGGAGAGCCGCCATGACCGCCACGCGGTCGTTTATCATCGCTGCAGCCCTTGCCGCGCTGGCGATTGCCGCCGCGCTGGCCTTCATCATGTATCGTCCCGGGCCCGCCGACGATGGAGCGCCTGCGCCCGCGGTCGGCAATCCGGTGTCTCCTGCCGGGACAACAACCCAGCCCGATCCGAGCGATGCCATGCTGGCGGCTCCGGTTTTCGACATTGTCCGTGTGGCTCCGGCCGGTACCGCGGTCGTCGCGGGCCGTGGTGAACCCGGCGCGGCCATTCAACTGCTGGCCAATGATGTCGCGCTGGAATTCGACAATGCCAGTTCGCGCACCGATCGCATGCCGATCAACGAGCGCGGCGAGTGGGTGATCATTCTGAATGATCCGCTGCCCTCCGGTGCGGTCGAGCTGTCCTTGCTGATGACCGCCCAGGACGGGCGCGAATTGCGCTCGGAACAGGTCGTCGTGGTCTCCATCCCGGAACAGCGTGGTCCGACCCCGCTGGTCGTGGTCGGTCGTCCGGGCGAAGCCAGTCGTGTCTGGCAATGTCCGTCCTGTTCTACGGGTGAAATGGGTCCACTGGTGCTGGAAACCGTCGATTATGACGAGACCGGCGCCGTGATCTTCTCCGGCCGCGCGGAAGCTGGCACCCAAGTCCGCATCTATGCCAATGGCGCCCAGGTCGGCGAGACCAATGTCGGACGCGATGGTCGCTGGACCTTGCAGGCCGGGGCGCTTCTGGCGCCGGGCGTTTATGACCTCCAGATCGACCAGGTCGATGAAGACGGCCATGTCAGTGCGGTCATTGTCCTGCCGTTCGAGCGCGTCGCAGCCGAGGATCTCAATATGGGGCCCAATTCGGTGGTTGTTCAGCCGGGCAATTCGCTCTGGCGCCTGGCGCGCCGACTCTATGGCGAAGGCGTGCAGTACACCGTCATCTATGAGGCCAATCGTGAGCAGATCCGGGATCCGGACCTGATCTATCCTGGCCAAGTGCTCGAAGCTCCGACAGAAGACGGGCAGGGCGGCTAGCCTCGATGGGCGATCCTGAAAAGGACCTCCCGCTCGACCTGGATTCCTCGCCCTGGCGCCGTTGGTCTCCCATCCTGCTGGATGTGGGCGTGGTCCTTGTCGGTCTGCATATCATCCATGCCCTGCTGATTGCGTTCTATCCGTACGGGGTCATGGTGGGGTGGTCCCGGGACCCCGGCGATACACAGCTTGGGCCGTTGGCGGCGATCCTGACCGGCATGACGGGCAGCTGGATCGGCTTTGCCGCCTTCGGCTTTGGTCTGCTGCTCCTTCGGGTCGGAAGCGGCCTGCTCGGCTGGCACCGGCTGGTTTTCTGTATCTGCCCATTGCTTATTCCCGTGCTCTGGCATGCCTGGACCCGGGCCGACCTCGCCTGAGGCCGGCGCTCGGATGCGGGTAAACTCCAGGCCTGACACCCTGTCTCCGGGAGATTCTCATTGCTTACTGTGCGACTCACAGTACAGTGCGGCATATGGTAGAGACTGATGACCCCTTCGCGAAGCTTGAACTCGAATTGCGCCGCGGTGCGATCGTGCTGGCGGCCCTGTCGCAGCTGACCCGCGCTCAATACGGCTACTCCCTGCGCCAGGCGCTGGCGGCGCGAGGCATGGAGATCGAGGAGGGCACGCTTTATCCGCTTTTGCGGCGGCTGGAGACGCAGGGCGTGCTGGTCAGCGAGTGGCGGACCGGAGAGGGGGCGCCGCGGCGCTACTACACGCTGAGCGAGGACGGGCAGCATCTCTACTCCCGGCTTTCAAAATCATGGCACGCGCTTGGCGCGGTTATGGACGGACTTGTCACGGATGGAGCGGACCAATGACTGCCCAGGAACTGATTGCCCGCTATGTGCAGGCGGTGACCCGGCGTTTGCCGGCAAGGCGACGCGCCGATATCGGCGCCGAATTGTCGGCCCTCCTGAACGAAGAACTCGCCGGGCGGGCGCCGGGGGGCGAGCCCGACGCGGCGACGGCGGAGGCTTTGTTGCTGGGGTTCGGGCATCCGGAAACCGTGGCGCTCAGCTATCACCGGCCGGCTCAAGTGATCGAGGCCTTTGACGCATGTCTATTCCGCAAGCTGGCCGTGATCCTGGTCGGTGCCCTGGCGGTCCTCGGGCTGGGCGTTGCATTGTCCGATCCGGCGGCGCGATCCGACCCGTCTTTCGGCAGCCGGATCGCTGACGAGACGTTGGCGGCAACCCTTCAATGCCTTGGCGGATTACTGGTCGTGTTCTGGATCGTCGGCTTTGCCCGTCGTCATTGGCTGCGGGGTAAATGGTCGCCGACTGCGCTGCCTCCGGTTCGTGATCCGGCTGCGGTCAACCGGCCCTTGATGGTCGCCTCGACCGCCTTCTGGTCGGCCGGCCTGGCGATCCTGGTCGTTGGTCCGGCACAGGTCATGGCGGGTTTGACGAGCGGCGCTGCCCCGACCGCCCTGCTCGACGCCTTCGCCTATGATCCGGCCTTCGCGGCGGAGCGCGCGCCGGTCCTGTGGGGCCTGCTGGCGCTGTCCATTCTCGTCCCTGCCTGGCAAGCGCTTGCCGGCCGCGTGACGCGGTCCTCACGCCGCGTCGAGGCAGTGCTGACCCTGATACTCTCGGCGGCCCTCTTCCAGATGGTGCTGGCCGGCGATGTCTTTGCCGCCGAGCCGACCAATGAATACATGAAGCTAGCCATGGCCTTGTTCGGAGGCTGGGGGCTGATCAGCAGTATCACGGCATTGCATCGGGAATGGCGCAACCATCGCGGAGCGGTCATAGTCGGCGCGCAGTCCGCTCCCGATTGAGTCGGCGGAGATCATTGGCACACCGCTCACTGGCGCGTGACACCGCCACGCCCTATCTCTAGTCGTCATGAGACCGACAGCCCCAGATAGTGCGGAAGACGCCAAAGTGGCGCCCAAGGGGGCGCTCGGGCTGACCATGCTGCGCCTTTTCGCCCTGCTGGCCTCGCCGGACATGGCCAAATGGCGCTTTCGCATGGGCCTGGCGCTGGTCCTGACAATCATCGCCAAGCTCTTTTCCGTGGGCGCGCCGATCCTGTTTGGTGACGGGATCAATCTGATCGTGGAGGCCACCGGCGGCGGCGGCGGCGGCGGCGCGGCGGGAGAGGGGAGTCAGGGCAGCACGCTCTGGCCCGGCGTCCTCACGACTTTCTCGCTGGCCTTCATCGCCTATGCCGTAGCGCGCTTCATGTCGGTCGGGGCGCCGCAATTGCGCGACGCGCTGTTCTCGCCGGTCAGCCAGGACGCCCAGCGCCTGACCGCAGTGCGGGCTTTCGCCCATGTCCAGCGTCTGTCCATCGGCTATCACCAGACCAAGCGCACCGGCGCCCTGCAGCGCATCATCGAACGCGGCGCCCGTGCCGTCGATTTCCTGATGCGCTTCTTGATTTTCAACATCGCGCCGACCCTGTTCGAGCTGACGCTGGCGGCGATCGTGCTCAGTGCCAATTACGGCTGGGAGTTCGCAGTCATCGCGGTGGTCACCATCGCGGTCTATATGGGCCTGACCTGGTCGATGACTGAATGGCGCGTCGTCATCCGGCGGCAGATGAATGAGGCCGATAATGAAGCCTCGGCCCGCGCCGTAGACGGGCTGATCAATTTCGAGACGGTGAAAGCCTTCGCCGCCGAAGAACGCGAGAGCGAGGCCTATAATTCGGCGATGACGCGCTATGCCAGCGCCGCGGCGAAGTCCCAGTCCTCGCTGGCCTTGCTCAACGGATTGCAGGCCCTGGTGATGAATGCCGGCCTCCTGGCCATGGCGCTCACGGCTGGCTGGAAAGCCTATAATGGCGTGCTCGGCGTCGGCGATGTGGCGGCGGTGACCATGGTGCTGATGAATATCTATCAGCCGCTGAACATCCTTGGCTGGGCCTATCGCGAGATCAAGCAGGGCGCGGTCGACATGGAGCGTGTTTATGAGACGCTGGCGCTGGAGCCCGATGTCGATGATGCGCCGGATGCCCGACCGCTGAAGCTGGCCGGCGGGGCGGTGCGCTTCGAGGATGTGGCCTTCACCCATGATGGGCGCTCGCGCTCGCTGGGCGGGGTGAGCATGGATATACCCGCCGGCGGCTTTGTCGGGATTTGCGGACCCTCGGGTGCCGGCAAGTCGACCGTGCTGCGCCTGCTCTTCCGCTTTTATGATCCCGAGCAGGGGCGGGTGCTGATCGATGGCCAGGACCTGCGTGGCATTGCCCAGACCAGCTTGCGCGATGCGCTCGGCCTCGTGCCGCAGGATGTGGTGCTGTTCAATGACACGCTCCGCGCCAACGTCATCTATGGCAAGCCGGATGCCAGCGAGGCGGAGATCGAGGCCGTGCTGGAGCGTGCGCATCTCTCGGATTTCGTACGCGGCCTGCCGGAGGGTCTGGAGACACTGGTCGGCGAACGTGGCCTGAAACTCTCGGGCGGCGAGAAACAGCGCGTCGGTGTGGCCCGCGCCATCCTCAAGGACCCGGCCGTGCTGATCCTCGACGAGGCGACCTCGGCGTTGGACAGTCAGACCGAGGGCGAGGTCCAGGCCGCGCTCAGCGATGCCGCCCGGGGCCGGACCACGATTGCCGTCGCCCACCGCCTCTCGACTATTGCCGGAGCGGACCGGATTTTCGTGCTCGATGCCGGTCGTGTGGCGGAAGCGGGCACGCATGATGAGCTGCTCGCCCTGAACGGGCTCTATGCCGATATGTGGCGGCTTCAGAGCGAAGCGGTCTCTGCGGCGGGCGAGACGCTGGAAACGGCTCGCATGGCCGAATAGGCGTTGTCTTTGCCGCCATGCTGCCTAGTCTGCTCACAGCAGCGCGGGGGCGTCTCATGGACATGATTTTAGAGGGCTGGCAGGCCTTTTCTGGCTCGGGTGTCGGGCAGGTTCTGACCTCGCCGGAGGCCCAGCGAAGTTATGCGTGGCTTGGTCTTGGGCTCGGATTTATCGGGTTCTTGTTGCTGGCGCGCCGACAATTGAATGTGCTTGAGGGCTTCAAGGAGAGTGATCTTCTGCTCCAAAAGCGCGGCCGCCGACCAACACGCCCGGACTCTATCGACAAGCGGATTGTGGAATTGCGAGAAACACGCGCCACCGCCCGCCGCCAAGCCGTGCTTCGGGCGTTTGGCCTCGTTGCCCTCGGTATCGGTGGGCCATCCCTTCTTCTTTTTATCGTTATCTGGTCACATCCTTGGCTTCTTCCGGGCTATGCCGACCCGGTGACCGGTGCTGCGGGCTATCCCGCGTCGGGGGCGGCCATTGGGGTCTTCCTGGCTGACCAGGTGTTTCGGGGTGCCCTCGGCGATGTGCCGGAAGTGTTCGGGCTTGGATTCGCGCCGCTGGAGAACAATCCGGCCAATCTGATCGTTTCCTCCCTTGTCGTCGCCTACCGAGCAACCGCCGGCCTGGTGTCAGTGGGCGTCCTCTACCTGTTCTGGCGCGTATGGCGTGGCTCGCGACAGGTGGACCGAATTGTCGGCCAGCTGGCCGCCGATCGCGATTCCGCTCACGCGGAGAGCGCCGGGACATGACATCGAGCCTTTCCGTCGGCCTGATCGGCGCGGGCGCTTTCGGGCGTCTGGCGGCGAGCCATCTCGTCCCCCATCTCGATCTGGTCGTCCATGACCCGGCAGTTACCGCGCTGGACGGCGTGACGCTTGTCTCGCTCGCAGAGGCGGCGTCGCGCCCGGTCGTGATCCTGGCGGTGCCTGTGCAGGTCATGGCGGAGGTGTGCCGCGAGATTGCGCCCCTCATTCAGCCGGGGGCGCTGGTGATGGATGTCGCCTCGGTGAAGCTGGAACCGATGGCGGCGATGCGCACCGAGCTGCCCGACACCACCCGTATTCTCGGGACCCACCCGCTTTTCGGCCCGCAGAGCGCGGCGCACGGGCTGGCAGGACAATCCATCGTTCTGTGTCCCGAGCCGGGCGTGGACCCGTCCTGTGTGGCGAATTTCCTGCGCGATGACTTGCGGCTCGATGTGCATGTGTCCGACGCTGACACCCATGACCGCACCATGGCCAGCGTGCAGGCCCTGACCCATCTGGTCTCCAAGGTCATCACCGATCTCGACCTGCCGGCTGCGCCCTATACGACGCGCAGCTATGAGCTTCTGAAACAGGCGGCGGATCTGGTCGCGGGTGACAGCGACGCGCTGTTCCGCGCCATCGAGCGCCACAACCCGCATGCTGCTGATTTGCGAGCGCGATTCTTCCGGACGGCACGGGCGCTGGACGAGCGGCTGGAATAGGGCGGCTTGCTGAAATCCGGCATGAAAAAGCCCGCCGGAGAGCGGGCCATTCAGCCCCGCGAGGCGGGGTAGGACTTGAGAATGGCTCCTCGGGACGGGCTCGAACCGCCGACCCGGTGATTAACAGTCACCTGCTCTACCAACTGAGCTACCGAGGAACATGTGCTCTCAAGCGAGGCCCGGCTTTTATCAGAGCTTTTGCTCGGGGCGCAAGCACCCTTGTGTGCAAGAAGCAGCAAGTGGGTGCAAAAAAAATCGGGAGCCGCTGGGGCTCCCGAAAAGGCATTGGGTGGATGGTGGGGTGTCTTCACGGGAAGACGCACTCAAAATCAGCCCCGAACCCTTAAAGCGGAGTTAATGGGATCGGGAGAATTGGGGATTTGGTTTATTGTCCTTGCCTGTTTCCTAATGGAATCATGGAAATACGTGGAAAACGCCACAGACATCATTCACCATGATAACGGCCCGCATTCGGGCGAGAAAGCTGCCGTGCTACTGATTCGGCAGGCGAATCACCGGAGGTGACCATGCGCGAACACGCCACATTCGAATCATTCTGGCCCTTTTACCTGCGCGAACACGCCAAGCCCTGGACGCGGGCCTGGCATTTCGTCGGCTCGACCCTGGCCATATTCGTCCTGATCTACGCGCTGGCTTCGCAGACCTGGTGGCTGCTTCTGGCCGTGCCGGTCTCGGGCTATTTCTTCGCCTGGGTCAGTCATGCCTTCGTTGAGCGCAACAAGCCGGCGACCTTCACCTATCCACTTTGGTCGCTCATCGGTGATTACCGCATGTACGGCCTCTTCCTCGCCGGGCGCCTGGATGCCGAGCTGGAGAAGGCGGGCGTGACCACCGGCGAACAGGCGAGTGAAGGCTAGGACTGGTCCGCGCGCCGCCGGGCACTAGGTTCGGCTCATGGCCCGCCACATCTCCAGACAACCCAAACCGGCCAAGATCTGCGCGAGCTGCGGTCGGCCGTTCGAATGGCGCCGCAAATGGGCGGCGGTCTGGGATGAGGTCAAATACTGCTCCGACCGCTGCCGCCGGGCGCGGTGAGCTAAAGCGCGGCGAGGACGTCGCGGGCCCGATCACGATAGGCTTGGCGCTTGGCGTCATCCATCCGGTCCCAATTGTGATAGACCGGGCCCAGACGCGGATTGCTGCGCAACGTGTCGGCATTGCGGTCGAGAAAGTCCCAGTAGAGCGAATTGAACGGGCAGCTGTCCGGCCCCGTCTTGTCCTTCACATTATAGCGGCAATCGCCGCAATAATCGGACATGCGATCGATATAGGCGCCGCTCGCGGCATAGGGTTTCGAGCCCAGCAGACCGCCATCGGCAAATTGCGACATGCCGATCGTATTGGGCGCCTCGACCCATTCAAAGGCATCCACATAGACCGCCAGATACCATTCATGCAGGGCGTGCGGATCGATGCCGGCGATCAGGGCAAATGTGCCCGTCACCATCAGGCGCTGGATATGGTGGGCATAGGCCTCGCGGCGTGTCTGGTCGATCGCGGCCGCGAGGCAGGCCATGTCGGTCTCACCACTCCAGTAGAAGTCGGGCAGGGGGCGTTCAGCGCCCAAAGCATTGCGGCGGACATAGTCGGGACCTTCGCGCCAATAGATGCCGCGCACATATTCGCGCCAGCCAATGATTTGGCGGATGAAGCCCTCGGCCGAGTTGAGCGGTACATCGCCGGCCCGCCAGGCCGCGTCGACACGCTGGCAGACGGCGAGCGGATCGAGCAGGCCGATATTGATGTACGCGGAAAGCACGGAGTGCCAGAGAAAGGCTTCACCGCGCAGCATGGCGTCCTGATAGGGCCCAAACTCGGCCAAAGCCGTGGCGATGAAATGGCCCAGAGCGAGTTCGGCCTGGTCAGTCGTGACAGCAAAGCGGAAGGGTTCCAGGTCGCCGAAGCCGTCGGGAAAGCGATCAGCCACCATGTCCAGTACTTCGCGGGTGATGGCATCGGGCTCGACGCTGTGGGGGCGAGGCATGAAGAGGTCGTCGGTGGCCGGCCTGCGGTTCTCGGCATCGTAATTCCATTTCCCGCCGGCCGGCTTGTCGCCCTCCATCAGCAAGCCGGTTTCGCGCCGCATCTCACGGTAGAAATATTCCATGCGCAGCTGTTTGCGCCCTTCCGCCCAGCTGGCGAACCGGTCGTGCGAGCACAAGAAGCGGTCGTCTTCCAGGACCACAACGGGCAATCCAAACCGGTCGTGCCAGGTTTCGAATTCCCGACGCAGGCGCCATTCGCCCGGTTCGGTAATGATCAGGCGGTCATAGGTGTTCGCGGCCAGCGCGCGCTCGATCCCGTCGGCGAAATCGGCGCAGGGCTTGTCCTGGTCGAGGCGGTGATAGATGACCTTCCGGCCTTCGGCTTGCCGAGCCGCTGCGAAATGGCGCATGGCCGAGAAGATGAGCACCATCTTCTTGCGATGGTGCCAGACATAATCCGTCTCGCTGATTGCCTCGACCATGAGGATATCGGCATCCTCGGGCCGGGTCTGGCGCAGGCTTGGCAGGCCGGGGCTGAGCTGGTCGCCCAGAACGAGCACAAGATCAGTCATGTGGCATCCCTCATCCACTCACCCGTTCGATACGTAGACAGTGCTCAAGCAGACCAGCAGATGGTGAGCCGATGAGCAGGACAACAGCCCGATTGGCCGTGGTGATCGGCGCGACCGGCGGGGTGGGCGCAGCCCTGGTCTCGGCCCTGATCGCACATGACGCCTATGACCGCGTGATCTGCCTGTCGCGCGGATCGACTCCGGCTGTGGATCTCGAAAAGCCCGACAGTTTGTCCGGAGCGGCCGACTGGCTGGTCAATCAGCCGGGCGAGATTCGTCTGGTCATTGACGCCACTGGCTTCCTGCACGACGCGAAATTTTCGCCCGAGCGGAGCTTGCGCGATCTTGACCCGGCCCATCTGCACAAGGCTTTCGCCATCAATGCGGTCGGGCCGGCCTTGCTGATGAGACACATCCTGCCTCTCCTGCCGCGCAAGGGGCGGGCGGTATTCGCGACCCTGTCGGCGCGGGTAGGCTCGATCGGTGATAACCGGCTCGGAGGCTGGCATGCCTATCGCGCCTCGAAATCAGCGCTGAACCAGTTCGTGCGTGGTGCGGCCATCGAATTGTCGCGCAAGCGACCGGAAGCAATTTGCGTGGCCCTGCACCCGGGTACGGTCGACACCAGATTGTCAGCGCCCTTTTCCAAATCCGGCCTGGATGTCCGCCCGGCAGGGGAGGCAGCCTCGGATATCCTGCGCGTGATCGAGGCCCTGAGCGTAGACCAGAGCGGCGGCTTTTTCGACCACAAGGGTGAGCCCGTCCCGTATTGAGCGGGCGGTTGATTATCGGTCGGGAAATTCGCGGGAAGGCTGGAGGCACCGCCCGGAATCGAACCGGGGTACACGGATTTGCAATCCGCTGCGTCACCACTCCGCCACGGTGCCAAGCCTTGCGAGCCGGGAGCTATAGCGCTCTCGCGCGGCGCGAGCAATCCGGCTTTGTCACCTGTCGGGCAGTGGAGTGTGGGTTGCGGCGCCCAAGCGCACAGTTTTGGCTCCGCACGCATCAATCGCCGGAGGGATGGGAGGGGAACGGGATGTCGGCCAATGCCGATAACCGGTTGATTTGAATAACGTGACATCGCCGACATCCCGTCCGCGGAGTTTTCCCGGGCTGTCTCCACCCCGATTCCAACACGCCAGGTAGATGGGGTCGGTCGTTTAGTGCCCCGCGACCTGATCGCACGC
>NZ_CAMYLS010000018.1 GCF_947259345.1 uncultured Maricaulis sp.
GCCTACATCCTCGACATCGTCCGAGCGACCCGCACGGACGGGGATGTACGCGAAGGGGCCTCGACCCGCGCCGCCGACGCGGTGGCGGCGGCCGTGCGGGCCAGCGCCGCCTTGGCCGGGCGTGATTATGCCATTCCCGATGATGTCCAGGCCCTCGTTCTGCCGGCGCTGCGCCATCGCATCCAGCTCGGTCCGACGGCGGAGATCGAGGGGCGGACACCCGATGATGTGCTGAGCGCCATTCTGACCCGGATCGAGGTGCCGCGCTGATGCGACCCACCAGGCGATTGCTTTGGGCGGCGCTGATTGCGCTCGCGGTGACCGCGCTCCTTCTGCCTTTTTCGACGCAGGATGGCAGCCTGCTGGCCATGCCGTGGCTGGTCCTCGGCTCCATCCTCGTGCTGGATCTGGCGGGCAGTGTGCGCCGTCGCCGGCGTCTTGAGCTGGAGGGGCCGAACGCAATCTTTGCCGGGCAGAGCGTGATCTTCCGCTTACACATCACGCCCGGCGCTCCGCGCGGAATGATGGCGCATTTTGATTGGCCGGAGGGCGTGCGCGGCCCGGCGGCGCTCCATGCCGGGACCGACGAGGCCGTGCTGGAATTGTCGCTGGAAGGCAGCGCGCGCGGCAACTGGCCGCTTGGCCATGTCTGGCTGAACTGGCCCTCCCGCTTCGGGCTTTTCGATTTCATTCCGCGCTCGGAACTGGCCCATTCGGTCACGGTGATGCCGGATATCCGGCCCGTAACCCAGGGCCAGATCGACCTGGCGGTTCACACCAGCCTGCATGGTCAGAAGGAGTCATTCGCCGAGGGTGAAGGGTCGGAATTCCACCAGCTGCGCGAGTATGTTCCCGGCGACAGTTTGCGGCGGGTCGACTGGAAACGCTCGGCGCGGCAACGCCGCATGCTGTCCAAGGAGACGCGGGCCGAGCGCAACCACAACATTATCATCGCGCTCGATCATGGCTATCTGATGCGTGAGACCATCGCCGGCTTGCCAAAGATTGACCACGCCATCAATGCGGCGCTGGCGACGGCTTGGGCGGCAGCGGTCGGCGGCGACCAGGTCGGCCTTTATACCTACCATGCCCGTCCGCACAGCTGGATGCCGCCGGAGCCCGGGCGCCAGATATTCCCCAAGCTGCGACGGGCGCTGGCGGCCCTGAGCTATGAAAGCGCCGAGAGCAATCCCACCCTGGCCCTCGCGACGCTGAAAACACGCCTGCGCCGACGCAGCCTGGTCATCATCTTCGCAGACTTTGTCGACACCACGACGTCTGAACTCATGGTCGAGCATCTCGGCCGCCTGTCGCGCGACCATCTGGTCATCTTTGTCGCCTTGCGCGATCCGGAGACGGAGGACATGGCGCGCGTGCCGGTGCCGTCACTGGATGCCGCCGCTGAAGCCGTGTCCGCGGCCGACCTGCTGCGCGACCGGCGGATTGTGCTCGAACGCCTCGGCCAGCTGGGCGTGATGGTGCTGGATGTCCGGCCTGACCAGCTCACACCGCGCCTGGTTTCGACTTATCTCGACCTCAAGGCGAGGGAGGTTGCATGAGCGACAGCCAGCCGATCCGCTCGAGTCGATTCCGGGCTGAACGCGAAGCCGACTGGCGCGCGCTTGAAGCGCTGGTCGAGCGGGTCGAGTCCGGCGGCGCCGGGCGGCTCGACTTCGAGGAATCGCGTGCGCTCGCAGCACTGTATCGCAAGGCAACGACATCACTCTCGGTGGCGCGCGATATCTCGCTCGACAAGAGTTTGCTGATTTATCTTGAAACGCTCGTGGCCCGGGCTTTCCTGGCTGTTTATGCGCCGCAGGAAAGCCTGTCCGGTGTGATGGGCCGCTTTTTCGGCGGATCCGCCTCGGCCGCTGTGCGGCGGTCCGGCTGGGCCATCTTGATGGCGTTCGCGGCACTCTTTCTGGGCGGTTGGGTCGCCGCGCTTCTCTTTGCGCAGGACCCGGCCTGGTTTTATACCTTCGTGCCGACCGGGCTGGCCGGTGAGCGCGGACCGGGGGCCAGCACGGAAACCCTGCGCGCCGGCTTGTTCGACACAGAGGGCAATCTGTTGGCCCAGCTGGGCGCCTTCGCGGCCTTTTTGTTCTCGCACAATACACGGGTCGCCCTGTTTTCCTTTGCGCTGGGGGTCTTCGCCTGTGTGCCTAGCCTGCTTCTGACACTCTATAACGGTCTCATCCTTGGCGCCTTCTGGGCGCTTTATGCGGACCGGGGCCTGGGGATGGAATTGTTTGGCTGGCTGTCCATTCACGGCGTGACCGAGTTGAGCGCCCTGGCGCTGGCAGCGGCGGGCGGCTTCCGCCTGGGTCTCGCCGTCCTTTTCCCCGGCGGCCTCTCCCGCAAGGACTCCTTGCGAGCCTCTTCGAAAGATGCAGTGAAACTGGCCCTGGTGGCGGCCTTGATGCTCTTTGTCGCCGGCCTTCTGGAAGGGTTTGCCCGACAGCTCATCACGGACACGACGTTGCGGATTGTGATGGGCTGGGGGATAGGCCTGCTGTGGCTCGGCTGGTTCATGCTGGCCGGGCGGAGGGCGCGGTGATGGCCCGGTTGCAGACACCTGCAGAGATGGCACGCAAACTCGAGAACGCCCGCCGCTGGTTCGAGCTGGTTCCGCCGGAAGGGGTGCCGATCCGCTTTGAGGTCGCGGGGATTGCGGCCCGCTTCGGGGCTCAGCTGCTCGACATTCTCATCACGGTCGTTGTGATGGTGTCGGTCATCCTTCTGCTCGCGGTGCTTCCCTTCACAATCGAGCCGCTTGTCACCTCACTCGCGGCCATCCTGATGCTGGTGATCCGGGCGCCCTACTACATCCTCACCGAGCTGTTCTGGAACGGGCAGACCGTCGGAAAGCGAGCGACCGGCCTGCGGGTCCTGGGTGCCGATGGGCGTGGATTGACGACGCATGCCGTCGTCGCGCGGAACCTGATGAAGGAAGTCGAAATATTCATGCCCGGCACGATGCTGATTGTGTCCGGCAGCTTGGGCACGGTGTGGAATCTGATCCTGCTGGTCTGGATCGCAATCGTTCTGATTATTCCACTCACCAATTCAAAGCGACAGCGTCTGGGTGATCTGATCGCCAACACCTATGTCACCTGTCGGCCAAAAGCCGTGCTCTTGCCGGATTTGTCGACGTCCACGCCCAGGATTGAATTCGACTTCGCGCCGGCACAGCTGGAGCATTATGGCAGTTTTGAATTGCAGACCCTGGAAAGCTTGCTGCGGAGCCGGTCGGAGACACGCCGTTCCGATCTGCGCAGGCGGGACAGCCTGGTCCAGGTCGCAGCCCAGATCCGGTACAAGATCGGCTTTGAAGAGCCGGTGCCGGACGGTCGTGCCCACGAATTCCTGCACGCCTTCTACACCGCACAGCGGGCCTTCCTGGAGCAAAAGCGAATGTTCGGGGATGTGCGTGACGACAAGCATCACCGTGACGGCGACTAGTTTTCAACGTTTACACCACCATCAGCACCACAAGGGGGATACATGACGGATACCAACCCAACACCCGGTTTCAAAGCCGAGCTCGGCGTCGGCCGAATCCTGGGCGGCACCTTCGACCTTTATTTCAAGAACTTCCCGCTCATGTTCGGGATCGTCTTCGTCCCATACCTGATCTACACGCTCCTGGTCCTGAACCCGGTCAGCGAACAATTGATGCCCAGCACGGTTGATTCAATGGCCAGCTTTACCAGCAGCCTGGCGATCGCGGCATTGTCCGGGTTTCTGGTGATCCTGCTTCAGGCCGTGGTCGTGCGCATGTCGATTTCGCTTCATACCGGACAAGGTGCCCAGCTCGGTGAAGCTGTCCGCGGCGCCGTGACCGGCTTTCTGCCTATTCTCATTCTGGGCATCATTGCCGGCATCGCGACCATGATCGGCTTTCTGCTGTTGATCGTACCGGGTCTGTACGTGTTGGCGCTGTTGTACGTCTATGTCCCGGCGATCGTGTTCGAGAAAGCCGGCTTCTCCGCGCTGGGGCGCAGCGAGGAGCTCACCAAGGGTTATCGCTGGGCTATCGTGGGCATCATACTCGTATTGGTCATTCTCAATTGGATCCTGTCCGCCATCTACTCTGCGGTGATCTTCACCAGCGTGATGGATCTCGGCGAGATCACGTCCGGTGCCTCGAATCCGGCCTCGATTGCCGCGGCAACGCCCTGGTGGCTGACCGTTGTAAGCGCCGCCTTCCAGGCTGTCGTCCTTCCGATCGGCCTGATCGCCTCAGGCCTGGTCTATGCACGCCTCCGCGAGATCAAGGAAGGCGGCTCGACCGGCGACCTGCTGAAAGTGTTCGAATAGGCGTCTGCCCGAGCGCCGGCTAGAGCACCTGCCCGTCATCAATGGTGATGGCGGTGCCGGTGATCTGGCCGGCGGCCGGGCCGGTGAGCATCAGGAGGGCGTCGTCGAGGGCGGTGATGTCCATCAGACGCTTGCGCGGCAGGCGCGCAATCTGCTTCTGGCCACCCTCGGTGGCGAACCAGTGGGCGTTGATCTCGGTCTCGATATAGCCGGGGCAGATCGCATTGACGGCGATGTGCTGGCGAGCCCACTCGCGTGCGAGGCCCTTGGTCATCGAAATGACGGCGGCCTTGGACGCGCAGTAGGCGGTCAGACCCGGCAGTACGGTCAGGCCGGCGATGGAGGCGATATTGATGATGCGGGCGTCGCGGGCGGCGGCCACACCGGAGGCCAGCATGCGCTTGGCGGCTTCGCGGGCACCGAAATAGACGGCACGCGTATTGACCGCAAAGGTCTGGTCGAAATGCTCCGGCGTGATGTCCAGGGCCATGCCTTCACCGCCAATGCCGGCATTGTTGATCATCACTGACAACGGGCCCAGCTCCGCTTCGACCCGGTCCAGCGCAGGGCCGATGGCGGCAATGTCCGTCACATCCAGCGGCAGGGCGATGGCATCAGTGCCGCTTGCGCGCAGCGTGTCGACTTCGGCTTCGAGACGGTCTGTGCGACGCGCCATGAGCGCCAGTTTCGCGCCCTTTGCGGCCAGCAGGCCGGCGAAGTGACGGCCGAGCCCGCTTGAGGCTCCCGTGATGGCGATGGTCTTGCCGGTGAGGTCGGTCATGCACGGTCTCCATTCTGTCGGCCCATCTGTCTGGCCTGTTCCGGCCAGGCTGAAAAGGGCGTGTCGTCGAGGCGGATGAAATCAGGGTCTATGTTAGGGGTAACATATGCCGTATAGAGATGACGCATAAAGGCAGATGACGCGCCTGCCCTGGCATCGGGGTGGTAGCGCACGCAGACTTCGGGGACGAGCCGTGCCGGCAATGAGCAATGAACCGCGCTATCTGGTCGCCGATATCGGCGGCACGAATGCCCGTTTCGCCATTGCGCGCGGCAGCGTCACGCGCGGCTTCGAACTCGACCAGGTGCGGCGCCTCCGGAATGAGGATTTCGAGCATTTGCGCGATGCCGCCATGGCCTATCTGGAAAGCTGTGAGGGCGATCGCCCGGACCGGGCCTGTTTCGCGGTGGCTTCGCCGATCCGGTCGGGGCGGGTCCAGCTGACCAATGCGACCTGGAGCTTCCGTCCGGACGAATTGGGTGGTGAGCTGGGCATGGCGGCCCTGATGGCCGTCAATGATTTCGAGGCTCAGGCCCGGGGCGCTCCGCTGACGCCGCCCGCCGATATTGTCGAGATCTCCGATGGTCATCCGGTCGAGGGCACGCCCATCGCCGTGCTCGGGCCAGGGACGGGGCTGGGTCTGGGACTGCTCGTGCCTGATGGGGAGACCGTGAAGGTGGTCGCCACCGAGGGCGGCCATGCCGGCTTTGCGCCGAGAACCGATCTCGAGATCGAGGTCGGCCGCGTCCTTGCCCGCGAATATGGTTTCGTCTCCTGGGAGCGCATTCTCTCCGGCCGTGGCCTGGTCAATATCCACCGTGCCCTGTGCCAGATCGACGGCGCCAGCTGGCCGGGCTACCGACCGGAAGACATCACCCGTGAAGCGCTCGCCGATCCGGAGTCGATGGGCGCCAGAGTGGTGGAGTTCTTCTGTGCCGCACTGGGCGGGTATGTCGGTGATGTCGCCGTCCTGACCGGATCGCGCGCGGGCATCTATCTGGGCGGCGGCATTCTGCCCCGCATCCGCAGTCTGCTGGAGACCAGTTGCTTCAGGGCCCGTTTTTTGGGCCGCGGCCCGATGACGCGCTATGTCTCCGATATACCCATTCGTCTCATCCAGTCGGACGGGGCCGCCTTGCGCGGTGCCGCCGCACTGGCAGAACAGGGCACTCGTCTCTCATGACCCTCATCACGCTTGAAACTCTCGTTCGCGCTGCCAGTGTTATCCCGGTCCTGACTGTCGGGGATGTGGCAAAGGCCGCGCCCCTGTCCCGCGCCCTCAAGGCCGGCGGCCTGCGTGTGGTGGAAATGACCATGCGGACCCCGGCGGCGCTCGACGTGCTCAGCGCGATGAAGGCGGCCGAGCCGGGCATGATCATCGGCATGGGGACAATCCGCACGCCGGAACAGGTCGCCGATGCGATGGCTGCCGGCGCCGACTTTCTGGTTTCCCCGGGCCTGTCGCCGGAACTCATTCCTGCGCTTTTGGGCTCCGGCCTGCCGGTTCTTCCTGGCGTGGCCACGGCCGGTGAGGCGATGAGCGCGGTCGAGGCCGGTTTCGAGGTGCTCAAATTCTTCCCGGCCGAGCAGGCGGGCGGCCGTCCCTATCTCAAATCGATCGCCGGTCCGCTGCCCGATATCCGTTTCTGCCCGACCGGCTCGATCACCCGTGAGATGGCGCCGGATTATCTGGCCCTGCCCAATGTCGTCTGTGTCGGCGGATCCTGGATCGCGACCGGGGCGATGATCGAGGCCGGTGACTGGGACGCCATCACCGGCAACGCCGCGGCGGCCGCGGCGATGAAGGCCTGACACACAGGCCCTGCTGTTCCGGGCAAGAAAAAAGCGGCGACCCGATGGGCCGCCGCTTTCTTGTTGAGCGGAGCATTGTCCGCGACTAGCCGGCTTTGATGCGCTTGTGCATCTCGTCGAAATAGTCGGTGACGTCCGGTCCCGGCTTTGCGGTTGCCTTGGACACGACATAAAGCGTGACCAGGCAGGCGATAAAGCCGGGAACGATCTCGTACATGACGCCGGACAGCTGCAGGCCGTAAATCCAGACCAGCACCGTTACCGCGCCGGCGATCATGCCGGAGATTGCGCCCAGGCGGGTCATGCCGCGCCAGAACAGGCTGACCAGGATGACCGGTCCGAAGGCGGCGCCGAAACCGGCCCAGGCATTCGACACCAGGCCGAGAATGTTGGAGTCCGGATTGAAGGCCAGTCCGATCGCGATCAGCGATACGGCGAGGACGGAGAGCCGCCCGACCAGAACCAGCTCTTTCTGGCTCGCATTGCGCCGCAGGAAGATCTTGTAGAAATCCTCCGTCAGCGAACTCGACGAGACCAGGAGTTGGGAGGAGATCGTACTCATGATCGCAGCCAGGATGGCGGCGAGCAGGAAGCCGGCGATATAGGGGTGGAAAATGACCTGGGAGAGCAGGATGAAGATCGTCTCCTGGTCACCGAGAACGACATCGCCGTCTGCAAAAGCGCCGGTGGTGTCGATCGAATCCAGGTCACTCATTGTGGTCGTGGCATCGGTCGGTGCTTCCACGACGCGGGCGACATTGAGGCCTTCCGCCGTCTGGATGCCCTGGCTCTTCACATAGGCCAGACCGGCGGCACCGGTGAGAACTGCCCCGATCACGGTGATCAGCATCCAGCTCATGCCGATACGGCGCATGATCTTGACGTCCTTCAGGGACTTCACGGCCATGAAGCGCACAATGATGTGCGGCTGGCCGAAATAGCCCAGACCCCAGGCCATGGTCGAGATGATGCCGACTATGGCGAGGCCCATGCTTTCCTGCGGGATCATGGAGAGATAGGCCTTGTCCCAACCATTGACGTCTACACTGAGCGTGCTCAGCGCGTCCACGGTCGGACCGAAGCCGCCCAGCTGCATGATGGTCACCACCGGCACCAGGATCAGCGCGATGAACATGATCACGCCCTGGACAAAGTCGGTCAGGCTGACGGCCAGGAAGCCACCGAACAGGGTATAGGCCACCACGACACCGGCGGTCAGGAAGAGGCCGACCTGGTAATTGAGGCCGAAGGAGGCGTCGAACAGCTTGCCGCCCGCAACCACGCCGGCCGAGGTATAGATCGTGAAGAAAACCACGATGACGATGGCGGAGATGACGCGAAGCAGGCGCGACTTGTCGGCAAAACGCTTCTCGAAATAGTCCGGAATCGTGATCGCGTCGTCGGCCACCTCGGTATAGACCCGCAGCCGCGGGGCCACGAGTTTGTAGTTGAAATAGGCACCGATCATCAGGCCGATCGCGATCCAGCTTTCCGAGATGCCGGTCAGCAGGATGGCGCCCGGCAAGCCCATCAGCATCCATCCGGACATGTCCGACGCGCCGGCCGAGAGTGCGGCGACGGCGGGGTGAAGCTGGCGTCCGCCCAGCATGTAGCCGGATACGTCATCCGTTGACTTGCGATAGGCGTAGAGGCCGATCGCCATCATCAGGACGAAGTAGAGCGCCAGTGAAATAAGAGCTTCAATATCCATGGACTTGCCTTGGGTTCAGCGAAACGAAAGGTGGAAGGTCGCGGTATTCGGTGCTCGGCTCAAGGGGGCGTCATTCGCCCCGCTGGCAGGGCCGGTTTCAGGGTCGGGTCTGGCCCTCGCCATGCACCAGGTATTTGAAGGAGGTGAGTTGTTCGAGGCCGACCGGGCCGCGCGCATGCATCTTGCCGGTGGCAATGCCGATCTCGGCGCCCATGCCGAATTCCCCGCCATCGGAGAATTGGGTCGAGGCGTTGTGCATGACCACCGCACTGTCGATCATCGACAGGAAGCAGGTGGCTGCGTCGAGGTCTTCGGTGACGATGGCATCCGTGTGGGCCGAGGAATGCGCGGCCACATGATTGATGCCCTCTTCGAGGTTCTTGACGATCTTCACCGACAGGCAGGCGTCGAGATACTCGGTATCCCAATCACTCTCATCGGCCGGCTTGATGCGCGGATCGATTGCGATGGACGCGTCGTCACCGCGGAACTCGCAATCACTCATGCGGTCAACGAGGCGCGGCAGGAGCTCCGCCGCGACAGCCTCGTCGACGACCAGGCTTTCCGTGGCACCGCAAATGCCCGTCCGGCGCAGTTTGGCGTTTTCGACAATGGCGACCGCCTTGTCGAGGTCTGCCGCCGCATGGACATAGGTATGGCAATTGCCGTCGAGATGAAGGAGCGTCGGCACGCGTGCCTGGTCCCGCACAAGTGAGACCAGGCCCTTGCCGCCGCGCGGAATGACCAGATCGACATATTGCGTGCATTGCAGGAGATGCTGGACCGCCGAACGGTCCGAGGTGTCGATCATCTGGACCGCATCTTCCGGCAGGTCGGCTTCACGCAGGCCCTCCTTCATGCAGTCAACGATGATGCGCGTGGAGTTCAGGCTTTCCGAACCGCCGCGCAGGATCACCGCATTGCCTGATTTGAGACAGAGCGAACCGGCATCGGCGCCGACATTCGGGCGTGATTCATAGATCATCCCGATGACGCCGAGCGGTACGGCGACGCGTTCGATGCGCAGGCCGTTCGGGCGGTCGATCTGGGCCAGGACGCGGCCAACCGGGTCGGGCAGGGTGGCGATCGACTCGATCGCATTCGCGACACCTTCGATGCGCTCGCCATCCAGCATCAGGCGGTCGATAAAGGCGGCCGGCTTGCCGGCTTCCTTGACGCTGTCGACATCGATGCGATTGGCCTCGAGCAGGTCATTCGCCCGCATCCGCAAGGCGGCTGCGGCAGCGATGAGCGCAGCATTCTTGCGTTCCGTGGACGCCGTCGCGAGTACGCGAGAGGCCTCACGGGCCTGGCGGCCGAGTTGTTCGATATAGGCTTGCATACGATCTGACATGGTTTCCTGTGGGGTTGGAGTGTTGTTCAAAAGTGCGGGACCGGCAATCAGCGAAGTTCGACCGCTCGGTCATAGGCGGCGCGGGTCGTGTCTTTGAGCAGCGCGTCCAGCAGGCCGTCACGCCGCAAGGCGTTGATGCCGGCTTCTGTCGTACCCTTCTTGCTCATCACCGAATTGCGTAGCTCGGCGACATCATCCTCCGAGCGAGCCGCCATCTCGATGGCGCCGCCGATCGTTTCCAGAACCAGGGCGCGGGCCGTCTCGCGGGAAAAGCCCAGATCTTCGGCGGCGGCGATATAGCTGCGCGCGATCTCGAAGACATAGCCCGGGCCGCTGCCGGCGACGGCGGTGAGGCGGTCGAGTTCGTCCTCGCTGTCCAGCCAGACCGCCGTGCCGGTGGTCTTGGCCAGCTGGTCGGCGAGATCGCGATGGGCCGGGCCGCAGGCGGAATTGGCGTAGAGTCCGTTCACGCTGCGTCCGATCAGGGCCGGCAGATTGGGCATGATGCGGATCACCGGCTTGTCGCCGACAACCTTGCTGATCGAGGCCGCCGAGAAGCCGGCCGCGATCGAGACGTAACAGCCGCCTTCGGCCAGAAATTCGGTATAATCCGGCAAGACGTCGGGGATTTGCTGGGGTTTGACGGCGATGATGATGGCGTCGAAGCGTCGGCCATCCAGCGCGTCCGCGCCGGAGACATGCTCGGTTCCCGGCGGCAAGGCGCGACCGCTCCGGTTCACTGTGGTGAACCGGGCCGGCATGGCGTCGAGCCAGCGGCGCAGCATGGCGCCGCCCATTTTTCCGCATCCGACCAGCAGTATGTCCATGCCCTGGCAACTCCCTAGAATGATCGCGCAGCGGCGTCATCGAGCCCTGCTCATATGAAAATGCCCGAACCGCCGGGGCGGGTCGAGCGCGTGTTGAGGCGGTATATAGCAAAAACAATTTCGAATTCAAATTATATATGCGGTCGCAAGGAGGGACCGGAATCGCACGCCCCGTATAAGAAATTACGCCTTGTGTAGCTAAGGCAAGGCCTTTGAGGGCGATTTCTTGCGGAATCCGGGGTTGATAAATTTCGAATGCTAAATATTTTGCGGCTCAGTTTTGCGCCGCACCAATCCGGCGCGTCAATCAGGAGAAACGTGTGAGCCAGCGTAAACGCATTGTCGTAAAGATCGGGTCCAGCCTGTTGGCCAATGATCGCCGGCTGACCCTTCGCTATGCCTTCTTGAACGAGCTGCTGGCGGATATCGCCCGCCTGCGCGATGAAGGTCATGATGTTGTGCTGGCCTCCTCCGGCGCGGTCGCGCTTGGCCTGAACGCAATGAAGACATCGCCGGAAGAAGCGGGCGTGCTCGACAAGCAGGCCGCTGCAGCCTGCGGCCAACCGCTTCTGCTGAACGCTTACAAGCAGGTCGCGCACGAGCACGGTTTCGACATTGCCCAGATCCTGGTGACACTTGAGGATCTCGAGGAGCGCCGCCGCTTCCTCAATACGAAGAATACGATCCAGCGTCTGTTCGAACGCGATGTGATGCCGATCGTGAACGAGAATGACACCGTCACGACCGAAGAGATCCGCGTTGGCGACAATGACCGCCTGGCCGCGAAGGTGGCCCAGATGATCCAGGCCGACCACCTCGTCATCCTGACCAGTATTGATGGCCTCTATGATCGCGACCCGTCCGACCCGGACGCGGAATTCGTCGAGACGATTGATGACGTCACCGAGTATCTCGAAGTCACCTCCGGCACGAGCTCGCTCGGCTCCGGCGGCATGCTGACCAAGATCCAGGCGGCGAACCTGGCCCAGAATGCCGGGTGCACCACCTTGATAGCCGAAGGGACCATTGATCGTCCGGTCTCGGCCGTCCTGTCCGGCGAGCGACGCCACACCAAATGCGTGGCCAAGGGGACTCCGGCTTCGTCCTGGGCCGTCTGGCTCACCAATCGCCTGCAGCGCGCTGGCAGCCTGGTGCTCAATGACGCCGCGGCCGAAGCGCTGGCGACCAGCACGAGTGGCGTGAGCCACGAGGATATCGTCAAGATCCACGGCACGTTCACCAAGGGTGACGTGCTTCACGTCTACTCGGAAAGCGGCGAGGAAGTGGCCCGTGGCCTGACCAACTTCTCCTCCGACGAAACCATGATGCTGGCCCGTCACACCGACCAGGACGTCAAGGAGCTGCTCGGTTATCACGCGCGGCCGGAAATCGTGAACCGTGACAATATGGTCATCCTCGATGCCCAGCACCTGCCATGGGATGCGCCGACCAAATCCCTGCGGCTGGTCGCCTCTTAACGCGCAGCCTGCCTGTGGTCCGAACTGAGTAAGGGTCGATCCTGCCGGGACCGGCCCCTTTCTCTGCCCGGCGCATCCTGCATCGTACCGTACCGAAAGCTGGAAATTTGGGCTGGCGCGGTCCAGACTTGTCGCCACGCACACGGATCGAGCTGAGGATGCCGCCATGGATGGGGCTGATACGTCGCAAGGCGAAAAGAAGAAGCGCCGGGACTATACGCCGGCCGAGCTGGCCGCGGGCCTGGTGCATCTGCTCGATGTCGAGGAGATCGATGTCGATCTCTATCGCGGACGGCGCAATCCGGGCGGTCGGGGCCGGGTCTTTGGCGGCCAGGTGATCGGCCAGGCGCTCAATGCCGCGGTCGGCTCGATCGATGATGCGCGCCAGGTCCACTCGCTGCACGCCTATTTCATGCGCCCGGGCGATGAGGACTTCCCCATCATCTATCGGGTCGAGCGCGATTATGACGGCGGCAGCTTCTCCAATCGCCGTGTCATTGCCATGCAGCGCGGCAAACCCATCCTCAACATGACGGCGTCTTTCCAGCGTCCGGAGAAGGGGCTGACCCACCAGGTCGATCTGGGCGATGTCGCCATGCCGGACACGCTCCCGACCGAGGTCGAGCTCCTGCGCAAGATGAAGGACCAGATCCCCGAGCCCTTCTACCGCTTCATGACCCGGCCGCGACCGATTGAGATGCGCCCGGTCGATCCCTGGTCGCCGGTCGATCCGCGCAAGCGCGACCCCCGGCGGCAGATCTGGATCCGCGCCACCGATCTGGCCAGCGACAACCAGGTCATGCATCGCGCCATCCTGGCGTTTGCCTCGGACATGGCGCTGCTGAGCACCTGCATGCAGCCGCACGGTATCAGCTGGATGACCCGCAAGATGCAGTCGGCCAGCCTCGATCACGCGGTCTGGTTCCATGACGATGTCGATATGAGTGACTGGCTGCTCTATGACACGGACAGCCCGTGGTCGGGCGGCGGTCGCGGCTTCAATCGCGGTCAGCTCTTCACGCGCGATGGCAAGCTGGTCGCTTCCACGGCCCAGGAGGGCCTGATCCGTCTGCGGGATGATTAGGCGCCGACTGCGCCGGTCGGTCGACGTCATGAAAAGGCCGCGTCGGATAATCCGGCGCGGCCTTTCCATTTGCGGAGGTCGATGTGACTACAGGACTTCGAACAGGCCGGCTGCGCCCATGCCGCCACCGACACACATGGTGATGACGACGTATTTGGCGCCCTGGCGCTTGCCCTCGATCAGGGCGTGCCCAACCATGCGGGCCCCGGACATGCCATAGGGGTGACCGATCGAGATGGCGCCGCCATTGACGTTCAGCTTGTCGGCCGGAATGCCCAGCTTGTCGGCGCAGTAGAGGACCTGGACCGCGAAGGCCTCATTGAGTTCCCAAAGGCCGATATCATCGACCTTGAGGCCGAAGCGCTCGAGCAGTTTCGGCACCGCGACGACCGGGCCAATGCCCATTTCGTCGGGCTCGGTACCACCGACGGCCATGCCCATATAGCGACCCAGCGGGGCGAGACCGCGCTTGGCGGCGAGCTCGGCTTCCATCACCACACAGGCCGAGGCGCCGTCGGAAAGCTGCGAGGCATTGCCGGCGGTGATGGTGCCGCCTTCGATGACCGCATTCAGGCCCTGCAGTCCGGCCAGCTCGGTGCTCGGGCGATTGCCCTCATCCTTCTCGAGGAAGACGTCCTGTTTGGAGGTTTCGCCGGTGGCCTTGTCGACGACGATCTTGGTCGACTTCATCGGCACGATTTCATCATCAAACTTGCCGGCATCCTGGGCCGCGGCAGTGCGCTGCTGCGACAGCAGGCCGTATTCGTCCATGCGGTCGCGCGAGATGCCATAGCGCTTGGCGACGATCTCGGCGGTCTGCAGCATGGGCATGTAGATGTCCTTGTGCATGGCCAGGAGTTCCGGGTCCGGCTGGACGCGCATTTCCTTGGTCTGGACCATGGAGATCGACTCGACGCCGCCGGCGACGACCACATCCATGCGGTCAACGATGACCTGTTTGGCCGCGGTGGCGATGGTCATCAGGCCGGAGGAGCACTGGCGATCCATCGACTGGCCGGCCACGGTGACCGGCAGCCCGGCGCGCAGGGCAGCGGTGCGGCCGATCGTGTGCTGCACGCCCTGCTGCAGGGCGGCGCCGATGATCACGTCCTGGATTTCCGCCGGATCGACCTTGGAGCGCTCGACGGCCGACGCGATGGCGTGACCGCACAGGGTCGGCGAGGGCGTGGCGTTGAAGGCGCCGCGATAGGCCTTGCCGATCGGGGTGCGGGCGGTGGAGACGATGACGGCATCACGCATGATTGTATCTCTTTGCTTTGCGGAAGGTGTGGGTTCGGGAAGGAGGTGTATGGACTGGCGGTCAGGGCTGTGGCGTGCGGTTCGGCAGCGCTTCGAAGACCCGGCTTGGGCGGATCGGTGGCGATGCTCTCATTCCGGTTTGCGCCTGTTCTCCCCTTATGCGCCGACGAATTGTGATGAAGTTTTAGTCGCCTGCACCGGTGCGGGGCAAGAGAAAACCGGACCCTTTCCTCAAATTTGGGCAGCAAGCTTCAAATTCCGGATGGTCGGTATGCAAAAGCAGCTGTTATTTCTCGCTCTTGTCGGTTTTCAAAAAACAGGTATGCTCATACCGATAATATGAAAGCATGGGGCGGAGCCGCTGAAATGGCGTGGGATTTCGAGACCGATCCAGAGTTTCAGGCCAAGCTCGACTGGATGGACACCTTCGTCCGCGACAAGGTCGAGCCCCTCATCCATCTCGGCTTTCACCCCTATGATGTCAAAAATCCCAAGCGTAATGCGCTGGTCCGTCCGCTTCAGGACGAGGTGAAGGCGAAGGGCTTGTGGGCCTGCCATCTCGGACCGGAGCTGGGCGGCAAGGGATATGGCCAGGTCAAGCTGGGCCTGATGAATGAGATTCTCGGGCGCTCGGCCTTTGCGCCGACCGTCTTTGGCTGCCAGGCGCCGGATACCGGCAATGCCGAAATCATCGCCCATTACGGTACCGAGGAACAGAAGGCCCGCTATCTCAAGCCGCTTTTGAACAACGAGATCGTTTCCGCCTTCTCGATGACCGAGCCGCAGGGCGGGTCCGACCCGCTCCTCTTTACCTGCTCGGCCGTCGAGGATGGTGATGACTGGGTGATCAATGGCGAAAAATGGTTCTCCACCAATGCCAAATGGTCGGAATTCCTGATCGTGATGGCGGTCACCGACCCGGACGGTCACCCCTATCAGCGCATGTCCATGTTCATCGTGCCGACCGACGCGCCCGGCGTCGAAATCGTACGCAATGTGGCGGTCTATGGCCAGCCGGAGGGCTCGGAAGGTTATGTCCGCTATACCGATGTGCGCGTGCCCAAGGATCATCTCCTGGGTGAGCGCGGCGGGGCGTTCGTGATTTCCCAGACCCGTCTGGGCGGTGGCCGGGTTCACCACGCCATGCGTACAGTCGGCGCCTGCAAGCGCGCGCTCGACTTGATGTGTCGCCGGGCCGTGTCGCGCAAGACCCGCGATGGCGTCATCGCCGACAAGCAGGCGGTGCAGATGCAGATCGCCGACAGCTATATCGAGCTCGAGCAGTTCCGCCTCTTCGCGCTCAAGACGGCCTGGATGATCGACAAGCACCAGGACTACAAGCTCGTCCGCAAGGACATCGCCGGCATCAAGGCCCTGATGCCCCGAGTCTACAAGGATATCGCCGGCCGGGCCCTGCACATTCACGGCTCGCTGGGCGTATCGCCGGAAATGCCCTTTGCAGCCCAGGTCATCGGCGCCTTCGTGATGGGCATCGCCGACGGGCCGACCGAGGTCCACAAGGTGACGGTCGCGCGCCAGCATCTGCGCGCCTATCGCGATGTCGAGGACCCGATCTTTCCGGACTATTCCATCCCCAATCTCAAGGCCGCCGCGCTGGAGAAATACGGCGACGCCGCCGACATCGTGCGCGAGCTGGCCGAGAGTGTGGGCGCTGATTGAGACTGGGTATTGCCCGGCCTTGTCGGGCAAAGTGACTGGGCAGACGCCAAAAGGCGCGCCCCATGGGAGGACGACATCGATGAAACGGGGCTTCACGTGTCCGTCCATCCGCAATTCCTTGTGGAGGACACATGACTGATACTGCTTCGCCGATCTCGGCGCCGCCGCTCAAATACATTTCAAAGCTTCTCTACGGCGTCGGCTCGATGGCTTACGGCGTCAAGGACGTCGCCTTCCGAGCCTACCTGCTGTGGTACTACAATTATGTGATCGGTGCCGAGGCGGCACTGGTCTCCCTGGCTATTCTGGTCGCGCTGGTCTTTGACGCCGTCTCTGACCCCATTGTCGGCCAGATTTCCGACAGTCTCCGCACCAAATGGGGGCGACGCCATCCGTTGATGTACTTGTCGGCTATTCCCGCGGCCGCCTCCTTCTTCTTCCTTTGGCACCCGCCTTCGGGAATCGCGGGGTGGGATCTGGTGATCTATCTGGCTGTCCTGTCTTCGGCCGTGCGGACATTCATCACGCTCTATGAAATTCCCAGCTCCGCGCTCGCACCGGAGCTTTCGACCCATTATGACGACCGTACCTCGATCGCCAGCTATCGGTATTTCTTCGGCTACCTGGGCGGCATCGGAATGTCGGTCCTGGCGTTGTGGATATGGCTTGCCCCGACCGAGGAATACCCGATCGGCCAGCTGAACCCCGCCGGATATTATACGTTCGGTCTGGTCGGATCGCTTCTCATGTTCGCCACTGTTATGATCTCGACCGTTGGGACACATCATCGGATCAAATATCTCCGAAAGCTGCCGCCACCGGAGCGTCGAAACCCGTTCGGGACGCTCAAGCTGATGGCGAAGACGTTTGGAAACAGGGCCTTCCTGGCGATCCTCAGCTTCGGCGTTTTGAAATACACCGCCATCGGAATGGCGTCGGCGCTGTCGCTCTATTTCGGCACGCTCTTCTGGGGATTTAATTCCGCAGAGCTGGCGATCATGGCGGCCGATCCCCTGCTCGGGGCCTTTCTTGCGCTGATCTTCGCGCCAATCATTTCGAAGCGCATTGGCAAACGAGCCGCGGCCTTTGTGCTCACCATTGCCGCCATCCTCTTCGGTATTACGCCTTTCATCCTGCGCCTGAATGGCTTGTTCTTTGACGACGGTGACCCCGCGCTGCTGCCGACTCTCTTCGTCATCCAGGCGATTTATTCGGCCTGTGGCATTTCGTCGGCCATCCTTGTTCATGCGATGATCGGAGACGTCATTGACGATAGTGACCTGAAAACGGGTCGCCGCGCGGAAGGCCTGTTCTATGCGGCCAATTCCTTTATGCAGAAATGCGTGACGGGTTTTGGCCTCATGGCGGCGGGTATCCTTCTTACCATTGTCGATTTGCCGGAGCGCGCCCAGCCCGCCGATGTCGATCCGGCTTCGGTGGACATGTTGGCCATTCTCTACGTGCCCAGCGTTGCCTTCCTCTATATCGCAGGCGCTCTCTTCCTGCATTTCTATCGCCTGGACCGGGCCAGCCATGAAGCCAACCTCGCAGCTCTGAAGCTTCGTGAAGAGGGGGCTCCTCACACCCAACCGGGCGCGAAATGATCAATATCGCCAATCACTCACAGGAGCTCGCATGAGCCTGCGTAACGCCGCTTGTATTGCCGGCGCTTTTGAACACCCGACCCGGCTGGCGCCGGACATGACCACACCGCAGCTGCATGCCGAGTGTGCGGCCGGGGCGCTGGCCGATGCCGGTCTGTCGCTGAGGGATGTTGATGGCTACTTCTGTGCCACCGATGCGCCCGGCTTCGGGCCGATCTCGATGATCGATTATCTCGGCCTGACTGTGCGGCACACGGATTCCACCGAGATGGGCGGCTGTACCTATATCCAGCATGTCGCCCATGCCGCCCAGGCCATCGCCGCGGGCAAGTGTTCGGTGGCGCTGATCACCCTGGCCGGTCGGCCGCGCTCGGAAGCCGTGCAACGCTTCCGGCCCGGCGCGCCGGAGGCTGCTTTCGAGCAATGGGTCGGTCTGACCAATCATACCAGCTACGGCATGTGTGCGGCGCGTCACATGCACGAACACGGCACCACGTCGGAACAGCTGGCCTGGATCAAGGTCGCTGCGTCTCACCATGCCCAGCACAATCCCCACGCCATGCTGCCCAAAGTGGTCACGGTCGAGGATGTCGTGAACAGTCCGATGATTGCCGACCCGCTGCACCGGCTTGATTGCTGTGTGACGACGGATGGCGGCGGCGCGCTGGTCGTGGTCTCGCCGGAAATCGCAAAAACGCTGAACCGGCCGGTGATCTCTCTGCTTGGGGCCGGGGAGGCGACCAAGGGGCCGGCCGGGGGTCTCGGTCTCGACCTGACCGTCTCTGCGGCGGCGCAATCCGGTCCGCGCGCTTTTGAGGAAGCCGGCGTGACGCCAGCCGACATCAAATACGCCTCCATCTATGACAGCTTCACCATCACGGTCCTCTTGCAGCTGGAAGATCTGGGTTTCTGCGCCAAGGGCAAGGGCGGGAAATTCGTTGCCGACGGCAATCTGATCTCCGGCACCGGCAAGCTGCCCTTCAACACGGATGGCGGCGGGCTTTGCAACAACCATCCCATGTTCCGCGGCGGCATCACCAAGGTGATCGAGGCCGTCCGGCAATTGCGCGGCGAGGCGGCGCCTGCCGTCCAGGTGTCCAATTGCGATCTCGCGGTCGCCACCGGCATTGGCGGTTCGCTCGGTGCCCGGCACGGCGCCGCCACCATCATCCTGGAGCGTCAGTCATGAGTGCGCGCAAGCTTCCCGCCCCGCAGCCCAATCCGGAAACGCAAGCCTTCTGGGACGGGCTGGGCGAGGGCGTCCTTCGTATCAAGACCTGTGAGGCTTGTGGCAAGGCTCACTATTACCCGCGCCATATCTGCCCGCATTGCGGATCAGCCGAGACGCGTTGGCTCGACACCCGGGGCGAGGGCGAGATTTACAGCCTGTCGGTCATGCGGCGCGGCGACGGCGCTCCCTTTGCGGTGGCCTATGTCACGCTCGATGAGGGCCCGGCCCTGCTGACCAATCTGGTCGCGGATGATCTGGATGCCCTGGCCATCGGCCAGCGTGTCCGGCTGGCACCGCAGGCCCGCGACGCGGAAGCGATCGGGGATGGACCATCCCTGCCCTTTTTCACCCCCAGTGGAGATTGATCATGGCGACAACCGAAATGACACGCCCCGACTCGACGGCGGAGGATTTCCGCGCCGAGGCCGCGGCCTGGCTCGCGGACAATTTCCCGCAATCCCTCGTCGGCAAAGAAAACCTGCTGGCGGCGGTCGAAGGGGATTCGAAACCGGACCCGGAAGCGGCGGCCTGGAAAAAGGCCATGGGCGAGAAGGGCTGGGGCACGCCGACCTGGCCGAAAGCCTATGGCGGTGGCGGTCTTGATGCCAAACAGGCGCGTATCCTTCAGGAGGAGATGGCCCGGATCAATGCCTGGAACCCGATCGGTGGCATGGGCGTGATGATGCTTGGGCCGACGCTTCTCGAGTTCGCCTCCGAGGAACAGAAGCAGCGCTATATTCCGCCGATCTGTCGTGGCGAGATTCGCTGGTGCCAGGGCTATTCCGAGCCGGGTGCCGGCTCCGACCTCGCCAGCTTGCAGACCAAGTGCGAGGACAAGGGGGATCACTGGCTGATCAATGGCCAGAAGACCTGGACCTCGGGCGGGCAATGGGCCGACTGGTGCTTCGCCCTGGTGCGCACTGACACAACCAGGAAGCATGAGGGGATTTCCTTCATCCTGCTGGACATGAAGTCGCCGGGGGTCGAGGTGAAGCCGATCCGGATGATCTCCGGCGCCTCGCCCTTCTGCGAGACCTTCTTCACTGATGTGAAAGTGCCGAAGGACCAGATCGTCGGCGAGATCGGCAATGGCTGGACGATCGGCAAGCGCCTGCTCCAGCACGAACGCACCAATCTGTCCGGCGGTGGCCGGATGGGGCGCGGAGCCGGGCCGACGCTCGCCGATATCGCCAAGAAATATGTTGGTGTGGATGAGCAGGGCCGGATCGCCGACGCCGATCTGCGCGGCCGTATCATCAAGCATGACATGGAGGCGCGCGCCTTCCAGGCGACGGCGCGCCGGGTGACCGCCGAGGCGAAGAGCGGCGAGGTCTCGCTGGCCTCGTCCATCCTGAAGAATGTCGGTGCCCGCATCACCCAGGAACGCGCCGAGCTGACCCTGGAAATCATGGGCATGCAGGGTCTGGGCTGGGAAGGCGAGGGGTTCCATCCGCTCGAACTCGGTTCTACCCGCGGCTGGCTCTGGGGCAAGGCGGTGTCGATTTATGGCGGCACCACCGAAATCCAGAACAATGTCATCGCCAAGCGCATCCTCGGGATGCTGGACCATCAATAGGACGGGGGAGCAAAGGCTATGGCCGTTTTGAACGAAGAACAGACCATGCTGCGCGACATGGCGCGCGATTGGGCCCGCAAGGAATCGCCTGTGAAGGCCTATCGCAAGGTGCGCGATACCGGCGCCGCGATCGGCTTTGACCCGCAGGCGTTCGCCAAGATGGCGGAGATGGGCTGGACCGGGGTGATCATTCCGGAAGCCTATGGCGGCTCGGATTTTGGCTATCTCAGCCTGGGTCTCGTGCTCGAGGAGTGCGCGCGAACGCTGACCGCGAGCCCGCTCAACGCCTCCTCGCTGGCGGCGACAAGCGCGCTGCTTCTGGGTGGGTCCGACGAGCAGAAATCAGCCTGGCTGCCCGGCATTGCCAGCGGCGAGACGATTGCCGCCCTGGCGGTGGATGAAGGTCCGCGGCACGCACCGGACCTGATCAAGGCGCGCGCGGAGGCATCGGGCGATGGCTGGACGCTGAGCGCGGAGAAGTGCTTTGTCGCTGAAGGCGATGCGGCCAATCTTCTGGTCGTGGCGGCGCAGTATGAGGGCGGGGTCGGCCTCTTCCTGGTGCCGGCCGAGGCGTCCGGTGTCACGGTTTCGACCCGCAAGCTGATCGATTTCCGCTCTCATGCCGCGATCACGCTGGACCAGGTCTCACTGCCCGCCCACGCGCGGCTTGAGGCGGGCGGCGATGATCTGCTGGATCAGGTGCTCGACCGCGCCCGGGCCGGTGTCGCCGCGGAGATGCTCGGCCTTGCCGTGCAGGCCTTCGAGGACACGCTGGCCTATCTCAAGACGCGCTCGCAATTCGGCGAAATCCTGTCGCGCTTTCAGGCACTGCAGCACCGCATGGCCAATCTCTTCACCGAGATCGAGCTGATGAGGTCCGTCGTCGAAGGGGCGCTCGAGGCCATTGATGCCGAGCGGGATGATGTGCCGGTCCGCGTGGCCCTCGCCAAGGCAAGGGCCTGCCAGACCCTGCATCTCGTTTCGCGCGAGCTGATCCAGCTGCATGGCGGGATCGGCATGACCGACGAGCATGATGCCGGCTTCTATCTCAAGCGGGCGCGCATTCTCGAGGCCCAGTATGGAAACGGGGCCTTCCATCGCGAACGCTTTGCCCGATTGAACGACTATTGAGTGACGCGCCCATCCCGCCTTCACCCGCCGGCCAGCCTGTGACCGGCGTGGTGGAGGACGTGATGACGCCAGAGGGGCGAGAGCAGATCTACAGCGACTACGTCGAGGGTAATCTGCGGCGCAATTATATCGCCCACTTCACCCATGGCATGCTGGGCATGACCGGGTTTCGGCTGATTTTCGCGCCGACTTTCGTCCCCGCCTATCTGCACATGCTGACCGGTTCGCCGATTTTTGTCGGTCTGGGCCAGGCCTTGATCCAGCTTGGCGCGATCGCATCTCCGGTGATGGGCGCGGCCCATATCGAGCATCGCCGCCGGGTCATGCCGGCGGCGATGACGATCGGCATCCTTATGCGGCTTCAGCTGCTGGGTCTGGCCGTTGCCGGCTGGTTCCTGACCGGCTCCGTCCTGATCACGGCAACCTTTCTTTTCCTGCTCTTCTTCGGCTTCTTCCTGGGCTCCCAGCGTGTCGCCTTCCAGGTCCTGCTGTCGAAGGTGATCCCGATCCGTATGCGGGGGCGATTGCAGGCCTGGCGCAATATTGCCGGCGGGGCCATCGCGGCGGCCCTGTCCTGGTGGGCGGGGGTGCATCTCATCGAGACCAATGCGCTGGGCAATGGCTATGCGACGACCTTCATGGTTGCCTTTGTGCTGACCAGTCTGGGCCTGGGCGCGCTCTGGCTCTTCCTGCGCGAGCCGGAAAGTCCGACCGTAAAGGTCCAGATGGGCGTGATGGCAAGGGTGCGTGAATTCCCGCAATTGCTCGTCGACCGGGATTACCGCAATTTCCTGATCGCCCAGATGCTGGCCACGGCCGGGCGGATCGTCATCCCCTTTTGCATCATCTATGCGGGGCGCAAGCTGGAGGTTGACGGGGCGATGATCGGCCTGCTCTCTCTGGCTTTCCTGGGCGCCGACACCATCACCAATCTGCTCTGGGGCACGCTGGGGGACCGCTATGGTTTCCGGCTCACCTTCATCCTGACCGTCGCGACCTGGGCGCTGTCCCTGTTCGGCATGATCTTCGCCCAGGAAACCTGGCATTTCCTGTTGGCCTTCTTCGGCCTGGGGGCGGCGGCGTCCGGCTACATGATGAGCTCGACCACGCTGGTGCTGGAGTTTGGAAATCGCGACGATATCCCGATGCGGCTGGCGCTTTCGACCACGGTTGAAACCAGTATGGCGACAATCGGCCCGGTGGTCGGCGGCGTTGTTGCCAGCATGGCGGGTCTGCTGCCGGTCTTTGTGATTTCGCTGATCAGCCTGGTCGCCAGTTTGCTCGTTCTAGTTTCCGCAGTACGCGAACCGCGTCACCTTAAGGCGGCAAGTCATGATGCAGTGCAGCGTCGAAATCGCCAATTATAACTTGTGAAACGCCGTCTATCTCCTTGACTAGTCAGAATCCGATTGATCTAATCGAATGTGCGGTATGCAAAAAACAAGGCAGCCGCGCCAGTCTGGGAGGAGATTATGACTGTTAAAGGTCTCATGCGTGCGAGCAGCGCGTTGACGGCACTTGCCATGGTGGCAGGTCTGTCCGCGACGGTGCAGGCGCAAGACGATGTGATCATCGTCACCGGTTCCGCGATCCGCGGCACCCCGGAGGATGCGGCGCTGCCCGTCGATGTCCTGTCTGCCGAAGAACTTGCCCGCTTGGGCAATCCATCGCCGGTCGAGCTGATCAAGGCTCTGCCGGTTTCCAGCGGTGTCATCGGCGATACCAACCAGTTCGACAGCCGGTCGCAGGCCACCGAAGGCATGGCGTCCGTCAACCTGCGCGGCTTGAGCCCGCAGCGGACGCTGGTCTTGCTGAATAACCGGCGCCTTGTACCGGCGGGGACGGGGGTCCCGTTCGTCGATCTGAACCTTCTGCCCGCTGCGGCCATCGGGCGGATCGAGATCCTCAAGGACGGTGCCGCGGCGATTTACGGATCTGACGCGATCGGGGGTGTGGTCAACTTCATCACCCGGTCGGACCAGGACGGGTTCCGCTTCGGGGGGGACTACTCCTTCATTTCCGACACGGATGGCGACTACACGCTGCAAGGCAGTTTCGGGCATCAGGGCGATAATTTCAGCTTCCTGATCGCCGCTGGCTACCAGCATCGTTCAGAGCTTCTGGCCCGGGATCGCGATTTTGCGGTCCAGGACTTTGAATCGAACCCCGAAGGGGGCTGGACAGGCGGTGGCAACCCCGCAACCTTCCTGCCGCTTGGCATCACGCCGGCTGGTTTTGGTCCGATCGGCGGTCTGCGTGCTGACCCGGATTGCGCCCCGCTCGGTGGTTACGTCACGACGGCTGGCTGGTGCCGGACGCAATATACCGGGTTTGACGCCCTCGTCGAAGAAGAGGATCGCTACCAGATCTGGAGCGAGCTGGCCGTTGACCTTACCGACACGGTCGAATGGGAAATGAGCCTGCTCTACGGCCATGACGAGGTGCCGCACTATCGCACCTCGCCGTCCTATCTCCTGACCCAGGCGCCGACAGCGGGTGTGGGTGGCTCTCCGAGCGGCTTCGTGGTGTCGGCTGCGAACCCCGGCTTCCAGCAGATGGTGGCGGAGAATCCCGGGATCGTTCCGGCCGGTACGCTGGCTGTGCTCTTCCCGACCCTGTTATTCCGGCCGCTTCTCGCTGGCGGCAATCCCGCGTTCGCCGGAAATCCGGACAATCTGGGCTCGGCCACCGGCATTCGCCAGAATGAGAGCTTCCGGATATCGACCGGGCTCAATGGTGAGCTGAATGACACGACGTCTTTTGACTTCAATGTCACCTATCATCGCTATGAGCGCTATTATGATGGCTATGACAGCTTCGGTGACCGCGTTCAGCTGGCGCTGAACGGCCTGGGTGGCGCTGGCTGTAATCCTGCGACCGGAACACCCGGCGTAGGCTCGTGTCAGTTCTATAACCCGTTCGGCAATCAGGCGACGGGCAACGCCGTCACCGGTGTTGAGCGTCCCGGCTCAGAGCCCAACCAGAACAGTGCCGAACTGATCAACTGGTTCTTCGTGCGTGGCTCGACCACGCTGGAGACCGAGCTGTTCGTGGCTGAAGGGACGATCAGCGGCGAGACCGGCTGGGAGCTGGCTGGAGGCCAGGTCCTGTACGGGTTCGGGGGTCAGTACCGCCACAACACCTTCTCGGCCGTCTATGGCGACAACAATAATATCGCCGTCAACCCGTGCCGGGACACGCCGGTCAATGGCAATACGACCTGTGACCCGCAAACTGGTGCCTGGGGTTTCCTCGGGTCCAATGCGAACAATGACGCTGACAATGATGTCTATGCCCTGTTCGGTGAGTTGCAATTGCCGGTCACGGACGACTTCAACGTCCAGCTCGCGGCTCGCTACGAGGACTATGGCGGGCAGACGGGGTCGACCTTCGATCCCAAGTTGACGGCGCGTTGGCAGATCACGGAGGGCTTCGCCCTGCGCGGTTCCGCCGGCACGACCTTCCGTGGCCCGCCGGCCCAGCAGCTGGCAAACCGGAATGTCACGTCACTGCAGGTGATCGCGTCGAGCTTCCGTCCGGTGGACGTGTTCGGCAATCCGGCGCTGGCGCCGGAATCGGCCACGAACTACTCGATCGGGGCTTTGTTCGCGACGGATAACTTCACGGCCAGTGTCGACTATTTCCGCTACGAGATTTCCGACACGATCACAACCGAGCCGCTTTCCGGCATGGTCGCGACTTTGTTTGCCGATCCGGCGAACTGTACTGACCCGGCATTCGACGGGTTGCGTGAGCGCTTCCAGTTCAATGATGGCGGCGGCGTTGCCGGTGCCGGGACTTGTGCGGCCGCCAATATCGCACGGGTACGGACGGAAACGGTCAATGGTGGCGATCTGACCAGCTCCGGTCTCGATTTCATCCTGAACTATGATTTCGGGGATGTTCTCGGCGGATCGCTCAATGCCGGAATCACCGCGACCTACATGCTGGGCAATGAGCTCGGTCCGGAAACCGTGGAAGGTGTCGTTGTCCAGGAGGGCTTCGACGGTGTCGGCTTCATGAACTTCCAGACCACCGCCTACCCGGTGCCGGAATGGAAGGCGCGGAGCTTCCTGGAGTATACGGTCGGGAATATCGATACCCGCCTGACCTTCACCTATTCGGACAGCTATCGCGATCAGCGTGCTGATCTGGGCACAGGTCCGTTCGCGCCGAACCCGTACATTGCGGGCAATCCGGTATTGATGCAGGGGGCCACGATCGACAGTCAGCTGACGACCGATTTCAATCTCCTCTATCATTTCGGTGAAGCCTCGACCTTCTCGTTCACGGCCATCAACCTGACCGACGAAGACCCGAGCTTTGCGCGTCAGGACTACAATTATGACCCGTTCACCGGAAACCCGGTCGGACGGATCATCCGGGTCGGTTTCAACACCGAGTTCTAATCCCTCCGAACCGGAAATGAAGAGGGCCCCGACCAGTCGGTCGGGGCCATTTTTCGTGCCTTGCCCTAGCCCTTGAAGGGTTTTGGCGGCGGCGAAAACAGGCCGTAGGTGAGCGTCGATGCGTAGTAGGCGAATGCGGCATCGGCATCGATGCCCTTGATCCAGTCACGCAGGTCATAGGCCGAGTTCAGCGCGCCCATGATGGCCTGGCTGGCCACCAGCGGATCGACCGAACGGACCGAGCCTTCGGTGATGCCGTCAATCATCATGCCGGCGAAGCGCCGCGCCATACGGTTGGAGCGATCCAGCACGTCATTGCGCAGATCGGTCGGCAGGGCCTGCAGCGCCGTTGTCCGCAGGAGCGGGAATTCACTGAAGAGCTGGACATTCAGCAAGGTCGCCATCGAGGACGATAATTGCTGCCACTGATTGCCGCCGGCCTTGGTGGCGGCGCGCTGAACCAGCGAGACCCGCCCATAGGAGCGACGGAAGCATTCCAGCACCAGTTCGTCCTTGGCTTCCAGATGGTGATAGAAGCTGCCCTTGGTGACATTGAGTTCGGAGGCGATCTGCTCGACCGAGGCGCCGCGATAGCCGCGCTCATTGATCAGGAAGGTTGCAGCGCGCGCGAAATTGCCGGGCATGCCCTCAATCCCGACTTTCAGTTCGGACTCGTCGATGGGCAGGAGTTCCGGCGTCCAGCTGGCGCCGTCGCGTGCAATCCCGTGTTCGAAGATTTCGATCATCCGATGGATGACGCGGTCATAATCACCGGTCGAATATTGCGAAAGCCAGGCCGGGAGCCAGAACATGTTCTGAACCAGAACGTGGGCGCGGATTGTGCCGAGAATCTTTTCTTCCGGGGATTTCGGCGCGTCGAAGAAGGTGCGCAGCTTCCGGAAGACCTGCACATAGCGTGTCGTCAGTTCGCTGCCGAAGGGTTCGTTCAGGGCGCGAATGTCCGAGATCACCGCGATCGGACGTTCAATCTCGGCGTTGATACGCGCCTGCAGGTCAAAATTGAGCCGAATATAGCGCTCCACCCGTGCCCGTGGGGTCGGCTCGGCGGCTGCCTCGGCGACCAGCGCCTCGATCCGCTCGAGCGCCCGCTCCAGCACGGCTGCGGCCAGCAATTCCTTGCGTTTGAAGTAGTAGGTGATGCTGGTCGTGTTCAATTCGACCAGCTGGGCGACATCAACGAAGGTCATGCCGCGCACGCCATGGCGATTGATCAGCGTGGCTGCCGCGTCGAGGATCCGCTCGCGCTTCTGGTGGAAGCGGCGGGTCTTCGCTGAGTCCTCGGTTTTCGGAGTCGCATTCATATCATTCGCTTAGCAGAGTTTGTTGATATCGTCACGCAGTCGCGCGACCCTTCTGCCATTTCCCCCTCGCTGCCAAGATAGCAAAATCGGTATGTAAATTTCTGGTTCTGTCGTGCGACGCAGAAATCATTGCCATATCATCGTTTCTTCCACTAATTGCCGTCCTGTCTGACAGCATTCTAACCATTTACCGAGGAAACGGTATGGTCTAACTTTGCTGCAGTGCGGAATGACCGCGCCTGCCAATGCACAATCAGGAAGACCCATGACTGCAGCGCCTGACGCCGTGACGCGAGACGAAATCGATCTGGAGCGCCTTGCGCGCTGGCTTGAAACCGCCATTCCCGGCTTTGCGGGGCCGATCCGCTTGAGCAAGTTTCCTGGCGGCCAATCCAACCCAACCTATCGTCTCGATGCCGCCAATCAGGCCTATGTCCTGCGCCGCAAGCCCTTCGGGCCGACCTTGCCATCGGCCCACGCGGTGGACCGTGAACATCGCCTGATCGCCGCCCTGCATCCCACCGGCTTCCCGGTCGCGCAGCCCTTTGCCTTGTGTGAGGACGAGACGGTGATCGGCGCGAAATTCTACGTCATGGAGCTGGTCGATGGCCGCTCCTTGGCCGACGGTTCCCTGCCGGGCGAGGCGCCAGCTGCGCGCGGCGAGATGTACCGGGCCCTGACGGTCGCGCTGGCCGATCTGCATTCGATCGATCATGAAGCGGTGGGTTTGGGGGATTATGGTCGCCCGGGGAATTATTTCGAACGCCAGGTCGGACGCTGGACCAAGCAATACCGGGCGTCCCAAACCGACGACATTCCCGAGGTTGAAGGCCTGATCGAATACCTGCCGCGCACGGTGCCGGAGCAAACACGCACCTCGATCATTCATGGCGACTACCGTATCGACAACGCCCTCTTCGAACCAGACGGGACCCGCATCAAGGCTGTGCTCGACTGGGAGCTCTCGACGCTCGGTGATCCGCTGGCCGACTTCACCTATTACGCCATGCAATGGGCGATGCCGGCGGGCGATGGCGGGGCGGGTCTCGCCGGGCTGGATTTCGCCGCCACCGGCATCCCGACGCTCGACGACACTGTCGCGCTCTATTGCGAGCGGACCGGACGCGACAGCGTGCCGGCGATGGATTGGTACTTCGCCTATAATCTCTTCCGCCTGGTCGGCATCATCCAGGGGATCAAGAAGCGGATCATTGATGGCAATGCCTCGAGCGACAAGGCGGAGGCAACAGTAGCGCGCCTGGTCCCGCTGGCGACAGCCGCCTGGGACTTTGCCCGCAAGGCCGGTGCCTGACAGGCCCATCGCTCAGGACGAAACGGATCGGGGAGCAAGACATGTCCATGTTCAGCCTGGCGGGAAAGACCGCCCTTGTGACGGGCGCCGGGTCCGGTATCGGGCGCGCCGCGGCCCTGCTCTTCGCTCAAGCGGGCGCTCGGATCCTGGCCTGTGACAAGTCCGAAGCCGTGCACCAGACCGCCGAGGCCATCAAGGCAGCGGGTGGCGAGGCGCGCGTGCGGGTCATGGATGCGGGCGTCGAGGCTGATGTGATCGCAGCCGTCGCCGAGGCGGTCGAGGTGTTTGGCGGGCTCGATGTGATTTACGCCAATGCCGGGATCACCGGCGGGCTGCCCGATTTCTTCGACACCACGGCCGAGACCTGGGCCGAGGTGCTGCGCGTCAATCTGATCGGACCCTTCCTGGCCATCAAGCATGGCGCGCCCGCATTGATGAAGTCCGGTGGCGGGTCGATCATCTGCACGGCGTCGGTTGCGGGCTTGCGCTATGGCGCCGGACCGGTGGCCTATTCCGCCTCCAAGGCCGGTGTGATCAATCTGGTTCAGCATGCCTGCCAGAGTCTGGTCGGCTCCGGGATACGCGTGAATGCGATCTGTCCCGGCCTGACCGAGACCGGCATGACCAAACCGCTTTATGACCATGCCCGGGCGGCGGGCAAGGAGGATCGGATCGGTCAGCTCAACCCGCTTCAGCGCGGCGGTCGGCCCGAGGAGATTGCCGCCACGGCGCTCTTCCTTGCATCGTCGGCATCCAGCTATGTCAATGGACAGGCGATCGCGGTTGATGGCGGATTGTCGACCTCACACCCGGTGGCGGCCTCGACCCAGTTCGCGGCCCGCGCCGCCCTCGATACGCTCAAGGATGATTGATGTCGCTCCCGCAAATCCTCGCTGACGCGCGCTCCGGCAATGACGAACTCACGGCGCTTATTCCTGACACATGGATGCAGGGGCGGACCGCCTATGGCGGACTGACGGCGGCGATCGCGCTGGAGGCGGCGCTGCGATCCCAACCCGATCTCCCGCCCTTGCGCTCGGCCCAGATTGCCTTTGTCGGGCCGCTGGCGGGCGAGGTGACGGTCAAGACCGAGCTTCTGCGTCGGGGCCGGACAGCGGCCTTCATCGAGGCCAATGTCTATGGCGATGGCAAGCTGGGGCTGAAGGCGCTCTTCGTCTTCATGATCGGGCTGGACTCCAGTATCGACTATGCCGAAACGACCCGGCCCGAGGTTCCCGATTTCGCCGACGCCGCGCCGGCCATGGCCAATCCGGACCCGAAATTCTTCACCAGCAATCTGAGCTATCGCCACGGGCTTCCGATCGAGGCGCGTCACACCCCCGACTTTATGCGCTGGGTGCGTCTGAGCGAGCGCGAGGGCCTGCATCCGATGGTCGAGCTGATGGCGATCGGTGATGCCTTGCCGCCGGCTGCGATGGCGCTGTTTGCCAAGCCGGGTCCGATCAGCTCGATGACCTGGCAGATCAATCTGCTCAATGCCGAGCCGGCCACGACGGATGGCTGGTGGCTCACCCGGTCGACGGCCGACCTGGCGCGACAAGGCTCGTCGAGTCAGATCATGCAGGTCTGGAATGCCGATCGCGAGCCCGTCATCACCGGCATGCAGAGCGTGGCGATCTTCGTCTGACCGCAAATGAAAACAGGGCGAGCCTTGCGGCCCGCCCTGCCTTCACCAGCCACCCCAGCCCGGGGCAGTGATCCTGTTTCTATCGTTCGAAGGCGGCCGCCTGACTGGAGACGAGGTCGATCAGATCGCCTTGGGCGATGCCGACATCCAGCAGGTGCAGGCCCCAATCGTCCAGAACAACTCCATTCGCGATGACATCGCCGACAATGTTGTCGGTGCGCGGATCGGCCGGGTCGCCATGAATGGAGATGGCGTAATAGCTGCCATGCTCATTATTCAGGCACTGTCCGGTGAGGAGGCCTGGAACGCGGACAAAATCGGTCGTCACGGCGTCGCCGCCCGCGACCCACGGACCGGCCGCTTCCGATGAGGTGAAGGCGCCCTCGGTGGCGAGGTAGGCCTCAAGCGGAGCATCCGAATTGCCCGCCAGGTCGGCCGGGTTGGTGCAGGCGACTTCGACAGCCGGGTCGGGCAGCTTGCCAAAGCGTGACGCCGCCGGCGGCGGCGCGTCCGCCCGGAAGGAGACATAGCCGATGAAACAACCGGTCTGGTCTGCCGCTTCACAACGCGGAACGGCCTGGAAGGCGCCGCCAACCGGCTCGCTTGGCGGCACGGCGATATTATAGCCGATCAGCATGGCCGAGAGCATCGTGTCCTGGGCGGGTTGGCCGTCGACGACGCGGGCGACCAATTGCTCCAGCATGCGCGCGCCCTGGGAATGTCCGATCAGGACATAGGGGCGGCCATTATTGTCGTGCTCCATGTAGTGGGCGAAGGCCGCGTGGACATCGAGATAGGCAGTCACGCCATCGGCATCGGTCGCCTGTCCGGCCATCATCGAGCGCAGCGCGGTCAGGGTGACCTGGCGATACATCGGCGCGAAGGTGCGACAGGCTTCGCCAAAGCGGGCAAACTGAGCCGCGATGACGCGGTTTTCCTCGTCATTGGCGACCATGTCCGAATTGCCGCTCAGGTCATTCGATACGGTCGGATAGACGTAGAAGCAGTCGACGCCCGGATCCTGCGCAGCCTCATAACCCTCGACCCGCATGCTGCCATCGGCGTCGATGATGGTGGTGTCGAGATCAATTGTGCAGGCATCTTCGCGACCCGGCCGGCACAGCCAGCTCTCGGCGGCGTCATAATCCGGCGGTGAATAGCCGTCCGGCTGGGCCAGCAGGCTGGTGCCGGCGATCATCAGTGTCGCGATCAGCATCGCTTTCTCCCCTTGAGTGGCCGGGTTGGTCCCGGCGCGGATCAGGCCTGCTCGGTCTCGAACAGGGGTTTCAGTTCACTCTTCATGATTTTGCCATTGGCATTGCGCGGCAGCGTTTCGTCCGTGAACAGGATGCGGACCGGTGTCTTGAAGATGGCCAGGCGCTCGCGCACCCAGGCCTTGAGTTCGTCCTCGGTGGCGCTTTGGCCGGGGGCCAGATGGACCACGGCGGCGGGTTCCTCACCGAGCGTGCGGTGTGGCAGGCCGATGAGGGCCGCGTCGGTGACGGCCGGGTGCTCGTAAAGGACATTTTCGACCTCGGTCGAATAGATGTTCTCGCCGCCGCGAATGATCATGTCCTTGGCGCGGTCGACGATGTAGCAGAAACCTTCTTCGTCAACGCGGGCGAGATCGCCGGTGCGGATCCAGCCATCGATGAAGGTCTCCGCCGTCGCCTCCGGATTGTTCCAGTAACCGGCGACGATTTGCGGGCCGCGCGCCCATAATTCCCCGACCTCGCCAACCGGCAATTCGCGGCTGCCATCGGGGGCCATGATTTTGATGTCCGAGACAGCAACGGGCGGGCCGCAACTGTCGGGGCGGTTGAGATAGTCCTCGGAGGAATGGCTGGTCACCGTTGCCGAGGTCTCGGTCATGCCCCAGCCATTGCCGGGCAGGGCGCCGAACACGTCCTTGATCTTGCGGACCAGATCCGGCGCCGATGGTGCGCCGCCATAGGCAATCGCTTCAAGCGAGGAGAGGTCGTATTTCACGCGGTCGGGGTGCTCGATCAGCTGCCAGGCAATGGTTGGCACGCCGCCGGTCGTATTGACCTTCTCCCGCTCGATAATCTGGAAGGCTTTGACGACATCCCATTTGGGCATGAAGACCATGGAATGACCGGCGAAAATTGCGCCCATCAGGCCGGCATTGCAGGCGGTGACGTGAAAGAGCGGGATCACGGTCAGCATGATCTTCGGCGTCGGGGCCGGGGGCGCCTCGCCGCGCCTCAGGCAGGCCCGGGCCGCCGCGAAGGCCGACGACAGGATATTGGTCAGGATGTTCCGGTGCGTACCCAGCGCGCCCTTTGGATTCCCTGTCGTGCCGCTGGTGTAAAAGATGGTGGCCGGGTCGTCCGGCGCGATCTCGACGGCGGGCAAATCACCCTCGGGCAGTCCGGCATAGCGATCCGGTGTCCCGATCAAATCCTCAAGCCGCCGGGCCGGGGCATCCGGCGCGCTGTCACCGCGGCTGACCAGGATGTGGGCGAGCTCGGGCAGGGCGCTGACTTCCGGGGCGATGCGCTCCCAGCGTTCGGCATCGCAGATGAGCGCCGAGGCGCCGGAATTCTTCAGCCCGTAGCCGAGCTCCGCACCCGTCCACCAGGCATTGAGCGGGACAATGATGGCGCCAAGGCTGGTCGCGGCAAAGAAGGCGACGGGCCATTCCGGCAGATTGCGCATGGCGAGGCCGACCCGATCGCCCTTGCCAATCCCCATTGAGGCGAGTTCGGCGGCGAGGGCGCGTGTCGCCCGAAACCAGGCCTCATAGCTGACGCGCTCATCCTCGTGGATAGTAAAGATGTGGTCGCCATGGGAGCGGGCATGGCGAGCCAGATCGGGAAGAGTGCCGAGGGCGTGTTTCCAGACCCGGGTTTCCACCCCGCGAATGGTGACGGTGTCCATGGCGAACCTGGTGTCAGGCGCGCACAGAAGCGCATTTGCCTGCTCCAGCGTGCAGGCCGGCCAGCTGGCCGGCACAGACAAGTCCGCAGCCGCCCGGGCTGCTGTGTCCTGATTTTCCATCCCCAACGAAATCCTGTTTCGGGTTTGCTGTTATATTTGTTGTTTTGACGATACTGGCGAACGATATTTATCACAAGGCCTCAGCATAACGCCCTAGCGCGTGATGCGCTTGCCTACTATATCGAATGCAGGGTATGCAGCCTTGCAAGCGCGCTGCGGACGGGTTCCGCTGCGTGAAACAAGCCAATGAAACGCCCCGGAGCGGGCGGCAAAGCAGGAGAACGGGATGTCGGTCATCACAACGCGCCAGGACGGGGACGTGCTCGTCGTCACCTCGAACAATCCGCCGGTCAATGCGCTGGGTCAGGCCGTGCGCGCGGGCCTTGCCGACGCGATGGCCCAGGCCGCTTCGGACGACTCGATCAAGGCCGTGGTGATCACCTGTGAAGGGCGGACATTTTTCGCCGGCGCGGACATCACCGAATTCGGCAAGCCGCCGGTTGGCCCGTCACTCCCGGACGTGATCGACACGATCGAGGCCAGCAAGAAGCCGGTGATCGCAGCCATTCACGGCACGGCGCTGGGCGGGGGTCTGGAAGTTGCGCTGGGCTGTCACTACCGGATCGCAATCGCCTCGGCGAAGCTCGGCCTGCCGGAGGTGAAGCTTGGCATCCTCCCGGGCGCCGGTGGTACGCAGCGCCTGCCGCGGGTTGTGGGCGTTGAGGCGGCCCTTCCAATGATCGTAAAGGGTGACCCTATACCGGCCGCCGCCGCCGAGCGTATCGGCCTGGTCGACAAGCTTGTCGCTGATGATCAGCTTGTCGAGAGCGGCGTTGCCTTTGCCAAGAGCGTTATCGGTGCGGCCAGCCATCCCGTCTCCAGCGCCCGCACGGACAAGATCGATTCCAGCCTCGGCGATGATTTCTTTGACAATTTCCGCAAGATCGAGATGCGCCGTCTGAAGGGCTTCGAAGCACCGGAGGCCTGCGTCCAGGCTGTCCGCGCCGCGATCGACCTGCCGTTCGAAGAGGGTGTGAAGAAAGAGCGTGAGCTCTTCGGCAAGCTGGTGTCCGGCACCCAGTCCCAAGCCCTGCGCCATGTGTTCTTTGCCGAGCGCGCGGCGAGCAAGATCGATGGCATTGCCGCCGACACACCTGTCCTGCCGATCAACCAGGTCGGTATTCTCGGCGCCGGCACAATGGGCGGCGGGATTGCCATGAATTTCCTGTCGGCCGGCATTCCGGTGACCATTCTCGAACGCGAGCAGGACGCTCTTGATCGCGGCGTGTCGATCATCCGCAAGAATTACGAACGCTCCGCAGCGCGCGGCAAGTTCACGGCCGAACAGGTCGAGCAATGCATGGCTCGCCTGACGCCGACGCTCGACATGAATGACCTTGCCGACAGCGATCTGGTGATCGAGGCGATCTTCGAGAATATGGACGTGAAAAAGGACGTCTTCGCCAAGCTGGACGCGATCGTGAAACCGGGCGCCATTCTGGCCTCCAACACCTCCTATCTGAATGTCGACGAGATGGCCGCCGTCACCAAGCGTGCCGACCATGTCCTGGGCCTGCACTTCTTCTCGCCGGCCAATGTCATGCGTCTGCTGGAGATTGTGCGCGCTGCCAAGACCGCCCCGGCGGTGCTGAAAACGGCGATGGCTCTGTCCAAGAAGATCGGCAAGGTCGCCGTGGTTGCCGGGGTCTGTCACGGCTTCATCGGCAATCGCATGCTGTCACCGCGCCAACAGGCCGCCAATGCCATGCTCATGCAGGGCATCAAACCCTGGGATATCGATGATGCGCTGACTGATTTCGGCATGCCCATGGGTCCCTTCCAGATGTCCGACCTGGCCGGTCTCGATCTCGGCTGGAACAAGGAAAAATCCAACAGCGAAACCATTCGCGACGTCTTGTGCGAGCGTGATCGTCGCGGCCAGAAGACCGGCAAGGGCTTTTACGATTACGACGAGAATCGCCGCCGGACGCCATCGGCTGAAGTCGAGGAGATCATTGCCGGTTTCGTCGCCAAATCCGGCGAAACGCCGCAATCCTATTCCGCCGAGGAAATCCGCGATCGCCTGCTTTTTCCTATGGTGAATGAGGGCGCGAAAATCCTCGAGGAAGGCATGGCCCAGCGGGCATCGGACATCGATACGGTCTGGATCAATGGCTATGGCTGGCCGGCCTATACCGGTGGCCCGATGTTCTGGGCTGACACGATCGGCCTGGACGTCGTCGTCGAGGGCCTGAAGGCGTATGGCCACCAGGTCTCGCCACTGCTCGCCGACAAGGCGGCCAAGGGCGAAAAACTCAACAGCTAAGATTGGCGGCGCCAACCCGCTGATCGGAGCGGACCCCTATTCCTTCCCGGGTCCGCTCCACCCTTTCCTGCGCAATTCAGCCTTCACGGCCTCGGTGTGTTCGCCGAGGCCGGGGGCGCGTGTTGTGGCGCCGGTTTCGCTGTCGGACATGCGGATGGGTGAGCGCAGGCCGGGGATGCCGTCCGACGTGATCGCCAAGCCACGGGCCCGGACCTGCGCGTCGTCAAAGGCTTCGCTAATCGTATTGATCGGCCCGGCCGGTACGCCATTGGCCTCGAGCATGGCGAGGGCCTCATCACGAGACATGACGGCAAGCTTTTCCGCCATCACACCCGCAAGTTCTGTCCGGTTGCCGACCCGCTGGGCATTGGTCCGGTTGGCGTCGCGCATCGCCTCGTCAAGCGCCAGCGCCCTGGCGAGGCGGTCGAACTGGCCGTCATTGCCGCAGGCAATGATGATGTGGCCGTCCGAACAGGTGAATTCCTGATAAGGCACAATGGAGGGGTGGGCATTGCCGATCCGGCGCGGCGGTGTTCCGGTTGCGAAGTAGTTTAGCGCCTGATTGCCGAGCACACCGATCATGGAGTCGAGCAGGGCCATGTCGATGAACTGGCCGCGCCCGCTCCGCTTGCGCTGGGCGAGGGCGGCCTGGATGGCGATGGTCGCGTAAAGCCCGGTGAAGATATCGGCGAAGGCGACACCAAGGCGCTGGGGCGGGCCATCAGCCTCGCCGGTAATGTCCATGACACCGCTCATCGCCTGGATGGCGAGGTCATAGCCGGCGCGATGGGCATAGGGCCCGGTCTGGCCGAAGCCGGTGACCGAGCAATAGACCAGGCGCGGATGTTCGGCCACGAGACTGGCATGATCGAGGCCGTACTTCTCCAGTCCGCCGACCTTGAAATTCTCGATGACGACATCGGCGTCAGCGATCAGGGCGCGTACGAAATCGAGGTCTTCGGCCTTGCGGAAATCGGCGGTCACCGAGCGCTTGCCGCGATTGCAGGAATGGTAATAGGCGGCCGCGCGCCCACTCTCATGCTCGATCCAGGGCGGGCCCCAGCTGCGGGTATCGTCCCCGGCCGGGCTTTCCACCTTGATCACGTCGGCACCCAGATCGGCGAGGGTCTGGCCAATCCACGGGCCGGCCAGGATGCGGGCGAGCTCGACGACTTTCAGGCCCGCCAGTGCGCGGTCGGGCGCCGGGCTCATCGGGTGATTTCGCCGGTATCGAGGAAGGGCGAGGCGTCGAGGTCCTCGGCATCCATCAGCTCGGCAATGCGCTGCAGGGAGGCGATCAGCATGTTCTGCTCCCAGGGTTGCAGCTCCCGGAAGGAGCGCAGGAAGCCGGCCTGCAGCAGTTCCGGGGCATTCTCCCCGGCCGCCCGGCCCGTGTCGGTCAATCGGGCCATTACAACGCGCTTGTCGGTGTCGCTTTTCACGCGTTCCGCGAGACCGGCCTGGGTCAGGCGGTCGAGGATGGAAGTGATGGTCGCCTGGCTGAGCGAGACCGCACGCGCGATCGCGCTGGGCGACAAATCCCCTCGCTTGCGAAGTGTATCAATCACAACCAGCTGCGGTGCGGTGAGCCCGGTCGCTTTGACGAGGCGTTTTGATTGCAGGTCAATTGCGCGGGTAATGCGCCGAAGTGCCACAAGAATTTCGTCGTGATCGCTCATTCGCCTTGCCCGATTTGTCCCGCGTTTGATGTACCGCCAGACCCGTCACATTCCAACAGATTTGCGCGAACCGTGTGCGTGCCATCTGCTTCGATTTCGAATATTCACAGACTGCCATGGTGTAAGCAAAGCGAAACCGGATTTCGGCGCGGCCTGTCGCATTCATGTAACGGTTCTATTTTTCGTCTTTTTTATCAAAGATATATTGGCATGCTGTGCCGCGTCGGGCGGCGAAGGATGTTTCGCACTGAAAGTTTCAACTCAAAGCATACTGGTCAGCGCGTACCGGAAACTCTACACAGCCCTTCAACCGTAACGCCAAAAGGGACTGTCATTACGTCATGCTGAAGCAACGGGCACTTTCCACGACCATTCTGACCGCCGCGACCCTGTCGATTGCCGGAGCCGGCCTCGCCGCCGCCCAGGTCGACGTTATCACCGTGACCGCGACCAAGCGCGAACAAAGCACCCAGGATATTCCGCTCGCCGTCAATGCGATGAACGAAGAGACACTGGACGAGCTTGGCGTCGATGTTTTCACCGATTACCTGCAACAGCTACCGGGTGTCACCGCTGGCGGTTCCGGTCCGGGCCAGGCCACGATCTATATCCGCGGCCTCGCCTCCACGACCCCGAACCTGACCACGGCGGGGGTGGCCGGTCTGGCGCCGAATGTCGCCCTCTATCTTGACGAGCAGCCGGTCTCGCAGCCCGGTCGAAATCTCGACGTCTACGCGGCTGACCTGGCACGGGTCGAGGTCCTGCCGGGACCGCAGGGAACGCTTTATGGCTCGTCGTCGCAGGCTGGCACGGTCCGCCTGATCACCAATCGCCCGGACCCGTCCGGTTTCTCCGCCTCGACGAATTTCGCAGTTTCCTTCACCGAAAACGGCGAGATGTCCAACAAGGCCGAGGCCGTCGTCAATATGCCGCTGGCGGATAATTTCGCCATCCGTGGTGTCGTTTATGTCGACCAACAGGGTGGCTATATCGACAACGTGCCCGGCACGCGCAATGCGTCGGAATCGGCGCGCTTCCGTCCCGCCGGCACGATGCGTGACAATGGCGTTCCGGTGAATGCCACGCGCGCCGGGTTCCAGTCCACCGCCGACCTGTCCGGTGTCACCTTCCTCGACGCCAACAATTCGAGCCTGCTGGAAAAAGACTTCAACGACACGACCTATTCCGGTTTCCGCCTCAGCGCCCTGTATGACTTCAATGCGGACTGGTCCCTGACTGTCATGCACATGCAGCAGCAGCTGGACTCCGAAGGCGTGTTCTTCATGGATCCGACCCTCGGTGATCTGGAAATCCAGCGCTTCGAGGAAGACGAGCTGGATGACTATTTCCACAATACCAGCTGGACGCTGGAAGGCCGCCTTGGCGCGCTGGAGATGGTCTATACCGGCGCATACACGGATCGGAACACCGATCAGCGCGTCGACTATTCCGACTATCTCTTCGTCGGCCAGTATCTGCCTTACTATATCTGTGACGGCTCGGTCTCTTATCCGGGGGGTGCCCCGTCCGGCACCTGTCAGGCGCCGAACCTGTTCGTGCAGTCCGATACGCGCACCAAGGTCTTCACCCAGGAATTGCGTTTCAACACGCCGGAAGATCGTCGCATCCGCGCGACCTTCGGCGGGTTCTACTCGGACATGGAAGTGGCCGAGCGCAATGACTTCACCTATCCGGGCTCGGTCAATGCGGTTTCCTTTGATGGCGTGACCACCGGTTTTGCACCGAACTATCCGTTGACCAATCTCGCAGTGACGGGCGCTGTCGGCGATGCCTCTCCGGGTTATTTCTCCGATCCGGGCCCCTTCCCGGCGGGCGTCATTTTCCGCAATGATGTGCTGCGCACGGATGAGCAGTACGGCATTTTCGGTGAGACGACCTTCGACCTGACCGAACAGTTCTCGATCACGCTGGGAGCGCGCTACTACGATATCGAAGTCGACCTGCAGGGCAGTGCGAACGGCTCTTTCTTCAACTTCGGTCAGACTGATGATGCCCAGGTTTTCGGAACCAATATCTCGGCGCTCTACGCTCCGGATAATCCGTTCGGCAATCCCGATGTCGCCGCGACTGACGGCTTTATCTTCAAGGGAACGCTGGAATGGCGCCCGACCGATGGGACGCTCTTCTATGCGACCGTGTCGGAAGGCTTCCGTCCGGGTCTCCTGAACCGTCCGGGCGGCGCTGCGGGTCCTGGTGGCTACACCGTGCCCTTCGCCCTGGATACGGATGAAGTGGTCAATTACGAGTTCGGCTGGAAAACCGACCTCTTCGACAACCAGGTCCGTTTCAACGGCAATGCCTTCCTGGTCGAGATCGAGAATCTCCAGACGACGATTTTCGACCCGTCGATCACCAATCTCTTCTTCTCGGATAATGCCGCCAACGCCGAAATCCGCGGTATTGAAGGTGAAGTGACCTGGGCTCCGGCGGACATCCCGGGCCTGACAGTTGTCGGCGCTTTCTCTCTGCTCGATACCGAGATCACGGAAGTGCTGGTGCCGACCAATGACGTCCTCGTCGGGTCCGAACTCGCCTTCGCGCCGAGCTATCAGGCGAATGTTCGCGCCCGCTATGAGTGGCCGATGGACAATGGTCTGATGGCGCATGTGATGCCCCAGATCACGATCACGGATGACAGCTTTTCTGACGTCATCGAGATCAACAAGGTGGAAGTTGAAGGCCATGCTTCGTTGAACTTCACGACCGGTTTGACCGGTGAGAGCTGGTCGGTGGAATTGTTCGCCAATAATCTCACCGATGAACGCGGTGAGATTGCGAACAACTTCGTCTTCGACCGTGAGCGTGTGACGGTGATCCGGCCGCGTACGATCGGCGTGCGGGTCGGGGTGCAGTACTAGGCCCTGACAAGCAACGGGCCTTAGGGCCACTATGGAAAGCGTCCCTTCAAGGGACGCTTTCTGTGTTCTGCGAGACCGGTGGAGACCCCTGCGTGGAAGAAGAGACGGACACCCATGTCCAGGCGCTGATCACAGCGCAAAAGCAGATGTATGACAGCCGCTTCGATGCGGCTCTGGAGACGTTGCAGCCCGTGCTGGATGCGTCGCCGGATCATACTGATGCCCTCTACATGCAGGCGGTCTGCGCTCGCTATCTCAAACGATATGACGAAGCGCGTGCCGCGCTCGACCGGATCAAGCGCACCGCGCCCGATTTCGGTCGCGCCTTCCAGGAGGAAGGTCATCTCCTGCGCGCGCTCGGCAAGACGGAACGCGCCCTGATGGCCTACCAGCGGGCCTGCCGGTTCAACCCGGCGCTGGTCGCCAGCTGGCAGGCTCAGGCCGAGCTGCACCAAGCGGCTGGTCGTCCGGTGGAAGCCCGCAATGCAACGGCCCAGGCCGAGCGCATCAACGCGCTGCCGCGTGAGCTCGTCTCGGTCACCCACCTCCTGCACGAAGGCAAGCTGCTCAAGGCAGAAAGCCTTTGTCGGGCCTTCCTTCAGAAGAACCCGCATCATGTCGAGGCCATGCGGCTCCTGGCCGAGCTGGGCAATCGTTTCGGCGTCCTCGAGGATGCGGATTTTCTGCTCGAAAGTGCAATCGAGTTCGAGCCCGACAATACGCAATTGCGGCTCGACCATATCCAGGTCCTGCGCAAGCGACAGAAATTCACTGCGGCACTCGACCAGGCGCGCCATCTTTATGAGGGTGATCGCGACAACCCGATCTTCAAATCGCACTATGCGATCGAATGCATGCAGACCGGCAGCTATGACGAGGCGCTGGGCCTGTTCGACGAAATTCTTGCGGCGCTGCCGAACGATCCGGCGACCCTGACCTCGCGCGGTCATGCGCTGAAGACGCTGGGCCGTCAGGACGAGGCAATCGCCAGCTATCGCGCGGCCTTTGCCAGCAAGCCGGATCACGGGGACGCCTGGTATGGGTTGGCCAATCTCAAGACCTACCGTTTCACGGATGATGAAATCGCCCGCATGAAGGCGCTCGAAGCGGGCTCGGACCTGGCCTTCCAGGACCGCGTCCATATCAGCTTCGCCCTCGCCAAGGCCTTCGAGGATCGCAACGAGATCGCCGAGGCCTTCGCCTTCTACGACAAGGGCAATACGCTGAAACGGGTCCAGACCCGCTACACGACCGAGCAGATGGAAGACGAGCTCCGGGCCCAGGCCGAAATTTGTGATGCCGCCCTGTTCGAGTCCCAGTCCGGCAAGGGCTGTATGGATCCGGACCCGATCTTTATCGTCGGCCTGCCGCGCGCCGGGTCAACCTTGCTGGAGCAAATCCTCGCCTCCCACAGCCAGGTGGACGGTACACTGGAACTGCCCAATATCCTCGCCCTCTCGCATCGTTTGCGCGGCCGCAAACGCCTGAGTGACAAGACGCGCTATCCGCGCATCCTGCACGAGTTGAGCGAAGAGCAGCTGGCGGAGCTGGGCCGGGACTATATCGACAATACCCGCATCCACCGTGCCGACGCGCCGCGCTTTACCGACAAGATGCCCAATAATTTTCGCCATATCGGTCTGATCAAGCTGATCCTGCCGAATGCCCGGATCATTGATGCCCGTCGTCATCCGATGGCCTGCTGCTTCTCCGGCTTCAAGCAATTATTCGCCGAGGGGCAGGAATTCACCTATGGCCTTGAAGAGATCGGGCACTACTATCGCAATTATGTCTCGCTGATGGATCATTGGGATCGGGTCCTGCCCGGCCAGATACTCCGCGTGAACTATGAGGACGTCGTCGCCGACCTGGACGGGCAGGTGCGGCGTCTTCTCGATTTTTGCGGTCTGCCGTTTGAGCAGGCCTGTATCGACTTCCATGCCACCGAGCGTGCGGTGCGGACCGCCAGTTCGGAACAAGTACGCCAACCGATTTTCGATAGCGGCGTCGCGCAATGGAAGAAATTCGAGACCCATCTCGATCCGCTCAAACAGGCGCTTGGTCCAGCGCTTGAGGCTTACCATACCCACGCCTGATGCTGACGCGAAAGCGAGGAATACCCAATGCGTAGAATAGAACCCGCCGTCTTCTTTCCTGCTGCCATACTGGCCCTTGTTGGTGTGGCCTATGCGGTCATTGCCGGCGACCAGGCAGAACGCATTTTCGACAGCCTCCGCGTCGCAATCACGGATTCCACTGGCTGGATCTATACCGTCAGCGTGGGCTTCTTCCTGGTGGCCCTGTTGATCCTCGCCTTCTCGGACTGGGGGCGGATCAAGCTGGGGCCGGACGAAAGTGAGCCGGAATTCGGTTTTGCCCCCTGGTTTGCCATGCTGTTTTCCGCCGGCATGGGTATCGGCCTCATGTTCTTCGGGGTCGCCGAGCCACTGACCCACTATATCTTCCCGCCAGAAGGCGACCCGGAAACCGTTGAAGCGGCGCGCCATGCGATGGTGCTGACCTTCTTCCACTGGGGCATTCATGCCTGGGGCATTTATGTCGTGGTCGGGTTGTCGCTGGCCTATTTCACCTACCGGCACGGCCTGCCCCTGACCATTCGATCGGCGCTGCATCCGCTGATCGGCGACCGGATCTATGGTCCGATCGGCCATGTTGTTGATACCGTTGCGGTGCTGGGTACGTTATTTGGTGTCGCGACATCCCTCGGTTTCGGGGTGACCCAGATCAATGCCGGTCTCAATCAGCTTTTCGAGATCCCGATCTCGACGGATATCCAGCTCATCCTGATCGCGGCGATCACGGCGCTGGCAACCCTGTCCGTCGTTGCGGGTCTGGACGCTGGCATCCGCCGCTTGTCGGAATTCAATCTCTATCTGGCCATTGCCCTGATCGGTTTCGTGGTCCTGGCCGGGCCGACAATTTTCCTGATCTCCGCCTATGTCCAGAATATCGGCGAGTATCTCGATCAACTGGCCACACTCACCTTCAATCTCGACGCCTATGGCGACGGGGCCTGGGTCGGCGACTGGACGTTGTTCTACTGGGGTTGGTGGATTTCCTGGTCACCCTTTGTCGGCATGTTCATCGCGCGCATCTCGCGTGGCCGGACAATCCGCGAATTTATCTTCGGCGTCCTGCTCGGGCCAACGGCCTTCACCTTCTTCTGGATGACGGTTTATGGCGACAGCGCCCTGCGCCTGGCCCTGTCCGGTGTTGCGGACGAGCTGGTCAATGTCGTGAGGGATGGCAATAGCGAGCTGGCGCTGTTTGCCTTCCTCGAACATTTGCCATTCAGCTCTATTACTTCGGTGCTGGCGATCATCCTTGTGGCGACGTTCTTTGTGACCTCTTCGGATTCCGGCTCACTGGTCAAAGCCACCCTGGCGTCGGGCGGCAGCCTCAATCCGCCGGTCTCTCAACGCTTGTTCTGGGCGCTGGCGGAAGGCGGAGTGGCCGCAGCCTTGCTGGTCACCGGCGGGCTTGCAGCCCTGCAATCGGCAACCATCGCAGCGGCATTGCCGTTTACGTTGATCCTGCTGCTCGCCTTTGTCGGTCTGATACGGGCCTTCTCGCACGAGACAGCCCGCAAGGCGGGGGTCAAGACAGCGGTCCAATTGCCGGTCGAGGGCGCCACCATGCCATGGCGGGCGCGCTTGCGTCTCATGTTCTCGCGTCCGACCGGCAAGGAGGTTGACGGCTACATCGAGAAAACCGTTGTGCCGGCATTGGCCGAAATTTCCGAAGAGCTGAAGACGCACGGCTATGAAGTCGAGCTGACCCAGTCCAAGGGCGAGGCCGGCATGCGTGTCCACGATTCAGACAAGCCGGAATTCGTGTTCCGTGTGGAAAGACGCCTCTATGACGCGCCCTATTTCTCCACGCCCGAGTCCGAAGAGACGGCGGAAGCCTCCGAGAGCCCGGACGAGGAATACGCCCGCGCCGAGGTCATGCTGTCGGAAGGTGGCCAGCATTACTGCGTTTACGGCTACTCCAAGGTCCAATTGATCCGCGAAGTCCTGCGCAATTTCGAGCGTCACCTTCAATGGCTCTACCACATTTCGAAGAATGGCTAGACCGCCCCGGTGACCACATGAGTGTTGACCGTCGCGGCACGATGGATCGGCCGGCCCTTCGCCTCGTGCTTGTGGTGTCTCGAGACGGCAGGCGCCATCGGCCGAGGACTGCAGCGTCGGTGCCAAATACCGCACCAGCGCGCTGGGGCATAAAGGAAATTTCAACGTCGGCCGGTTAACCCTCTTGCCATCCGGACTGCGCGCGTGGGCGCGCCAGGTGGCAAGGGGAGCCGGCGAATTGACTTTGATCCATACCATGATCGCAGGTCTGGGACTGGCGTCCGCCGCCAGCCTTGCCGCGACGGCGCAAGCCCAGGATTTCGAAACCGGCGGCAAGCTTCTTCTCACCCGCGGCATCAGCACGATCGAAGGGTCGGGTGGTGGTGGGTTGTCCAGCTGGGCGCTGATCACCGGCAATGAGACCGAGCGTGGTATTGGCGGGACCGCCCATGCGACCCAGGTCGAGCTTGAGGATTTCCGTTTTCAGTCCGCCGGTTTCGCGATTGGTATTCATGACCGTTTCGAACTGTCCTGGACGCGCCAGCGCTTCGACACACAGGACGCAGGCGCCGCGCTGGGTCTGGGCCAGGGCTTCACATTCGAGCAGGACGTGATCGGCGCGAAAATTCGCCTGTTTGGCGATGCGGTGTATGATCAGGACAGTTGGGTGCCGCAGGTCGCACTGGGCGTTCAGCACAAGTCGAACAATCAGGGCGCCATCGTGCGGGCGGTCGGGGCCGCAGATGACAGCGGTTACGACGTCTATCTCGCCGCGACGAAGCTCCTCCTCGAGCACAGCCTCCTTCTGAACGCGACCCTGCGATGGACGGAAGCCAACCAGACCGGCCTGCTGGGTTATGGCGGGCTGAATGATCACTCGCTTCAGGGTGAGTTCTCGGCCGGATACATGCTCTCGCGTCGCTTCATCATCGGGGCGGAGTATCGGTTCAAGCCGGACAATCTCGGCTTTGCCGGCGAGGATGACTGGGTCGATCTCTTCGCCGCCTATGCGGTCAACCAGCACCTGACCGTCACAGCCGCCTGGGTCGACCTCGGCTCGATCGCGACCTTCGACGATCAGCGCGGCTTCTATCTTTCCCTCCAGGCCGGATTCTAGGAGCGCTCCATGTCATTCAACTCGATTTTGATCGCGGGCCTGACGTCCATCGCCTTCACGGTATCAGCCCACGCAGCACAGCCGCCGCACGCCATGCCGGGTGAACTGGAAGTGGATCCCTATGAAGTCTCCAACGCCAATGCCGGTGCCGAGCCGATTACGGACCCGGCTGTCCTGGCGGCCTTTAATGGCGAGGCCGGTATTGCCCGGATCGTGGACGGGCTGATCGCGGGCATTCAGGCCGATGAGCGCATTGAAGGTGTTTTCCGCGCGTCGGACTGGCCGCGCCTGCGGCGGACGCTGATCGAGCAGTTCTGCTATATTCTGGGTGGTCCGTGTGACTATACTGGCCGCTCCATGGCCTCCGTTCATGTCGATCACGGCGTCACCACGGCAGAATTCAACGCGCTGGTTGAAAACCTTCAGGACGCGATGGATGCCGAGGGTGTTCCTTTCGCCATGCAGAATCGCTTCCTCGCGCGGCTCGCCCCCATGCACGGCGATGTCGTGACCCGCTGACGCTTCACGCAATCCTAAATTCTTCAAGGTATGCCTTCGTCATGATCTCGATACGTCGCCTGCTTCGCTTCGCGCTTCTCGCCCTCGGTCTCGCCGCTTGTCCGGGCCTTGCCGGCGCTGCGGAATTGCGGGTCAGTGTCACCAATTCAGCGGGCGAGCCCGTGCCCAACGCCGTGGTCAGCCTGCCTGGCGAGTTGACTGCGGATTTCATTCCGGCGGAACCACTTGAAATGGCACAGGTGGACGTCCAGTTCGACCCCTTCGTCCTGGTGGTGCCGCGCGGCGCAGAGGTGTTCTTCCCCAATCGTGACCGGGTGCGCCATCACGTCTATTCCTTCGCCCGTGGAAATCAGTTTGAACTCGAGCTTTACGGGCGTGAGCAGGAACGCAGCGTCGCCTTTTCGGCTGCCGGTGCCGTGCCGCTGGGCTGTAATATTCATGACCAGATGATCGCCTTCATCCGGGTCGTCGACACGCCCTTCGCCGTGCGGACCGATGGAGATGGTGTTGCGGTCCTGACCGGTGTCCCGACCGGCATGACCACGCTGACCGTGTGGCACCCCTATGGCAATGCCGAGAATAATCTGGTGACGCTGGATTTTGATCCGGCGGTCGATCCGGCGCCGCAGGTCACGCTCGACATTCTGGGGCAGCACTGACCAAGATGCTGACCTTCCGTTCTCTCCGCACCAAATTGGCCGTCATTTATGCCGGCCTGTTCAGCCTTGTGCTGCTCAGTGTCGGAGCCGCGGCGCTGTTCACGGTTCAGAACAGTGCGACCGGCATGGTGCGTGGTGAGATGTCGGCCACCGCCGCCGTGTTCAACCGCATCTGGGACATGCACGCCGAGCAGATGGGCGATGCCGCGGACATCCTGTCCCGCGATTTTGGTTTTCGGGCCGCCGTCGCCACGCGGGACGATCCGACCATCGACTCGGCGCTGGAAAACCTGCGCCAGCGTTTCGGCTTCGACCTTGCCTTTGTGATGACCGAGAACGGCTCAATCGTCGGCGTCGAGCCCAGCGGTCTGGAAATGCGGGACGGTGCCCTCTTCGAGATATTGTCCAGTCGTGATTCGGCGGGCGGTGTCCTGCTGATCGCCGGAGCTCCGCACCACGCGGTGGCCAGACCGGTTCGGGCGCCCACGCGGGTCGGCTGGGTGGTCTTCGCCTATCGGCTCTCGGAAACCGGGCTATCGGACCTCACAGAATTGTCTTCCATCCCGTTGGATGCCCGCCTGTACTGGCGTGAGTCGGACGGTGACTGGACGGCCCAGGATCCCGACGCGCCGGGGTTGACCCACTATACGGGCGGCGAGATCGATATTGCGCAATTTGACCGCGGGGTCCGGTACACACCGGGCAAGGCGGCGCTGGCCAGTATCCTGCCGATCGATGCCTTCATCGACGGTCTGCCCGTCGCGCTGGTTCTGGAATATCCCGTCGCGCTGGCCATGGCGCCGTTTCGCGGCATGTTCGTATCGATTGCCGCGGCCGGACTGGCCGGACTTCTGGTCCTGATCGTCGGCACCTGGATATTGGCCCGCGGGCTGACCAATCCGATCCAGGCCCTCGAGCGGGCCGCCCGTCGGCTCGCCGACGGTGAGGCCATGCGGGTTGATTTGGCCGGTCGCGACGAGATTGCCCGCCTGGCATCAAGCTTCAACACGATGGGTGAAACCATTGCCGCGCGTGAGCAGCGCATTCGCGAATTGGCCCTGCGGGATAGCGAAACAGGTTTGCCGAACCTGGCGGCGCTCGAGGGCGAGGTCGAAATGCGGCTCCTCACGCACCCGGCCGATCAGGTTTACGCCTTGACCATCGGGATTGATCGGTTTGCCGAAATCCGGGCCGCCATCGGCTACCGGCTGGCCTCCCGGATCCTTGCCCGGATCGAAGAACGCTTGTGTCGGGTCTGTCCGGAGGCCTTCATCGGTCGCACCGCCTCCGATACGCTCGGAGTGGTCCTGACGGCGACAGATTTTCGCATGGCATTGGGGGGCGCGGCCGAGCTGTGCGCGAACGCCAACCAGGCTGTTGCGATCGAGGACGAGCGCGTCGATGTGCATGCTGCGGTCGGCTTGGTCTCCGTCGACAAGGCGGCCGACACCGGCTTGAGCGTGATCGAATGTTCGGCGGTTGCCCTCGACCAGGCGCGTCAGGCCGATGTGCCGGTCACCGTGTTCGATTCTGAACGGTATGGTGATCCAACCGTGAAGCTGTCGCTCATGAGTCGGATGATGGACGGTCTGGGCAACGGGCATCTCTTTCTCGCCTATCAGCCCAAATACGATTTCCGCACTCAACAGACCACGGCGGTCGAAGCCCTGCTGCGCTGGCAAGACCCTGAGCGCGGTTTCATCGGGCCGGACGATTTCATTCCGTTGGCCGAGGAGACGGGCCACATCCTGCCGCTCACCGAATGGGTGCTCGACCGGGCGATCGCCGATCAGGTACGCATGCGGGCAGCGGGACATGACCTGCAGGTTGCCATCAACATCTCCGGACGATTGGTCAGTGACGAACGGTTCATTCGTCACGCATTGGACCGGCTTTCCCGCCATAGTGGCCGCATCTGTTTCGAGATCACCGAGACCGCGGTCATCAACAAGCCGGACGCGGCGCTGGAAAACATCCATGTGCTTCGCGACGCCGGTATTTCGGTCTCGATCGATGACTATGGCGCAGGCCTGTCCTCGCTGTCCTATCTGCGCTCGATCCCGGCGGAGGAGTTGAAGATCGACAAGGCTTTCGTGCTGGAACTCGGCACGGTGCAGTCGGATCGTCTTCTCGTGAAATCGACCATCGATCTGGCCCATAGTCTTGGTATGAAAGTCACGGCCGAAGGTGTGGAGGATGCGGAAAGTATCGCCATCCTGGCCAGCATGGGCGCGGATTATGCGCAGGGCTATCATATCGGTCGGCCGATGCCGCTCGCAGGTTTCCTGGATTATATGCAGGAACGTGGTAGCGAATCCGACACCGATCGCGATGATGCGCGGGCGGCCGGCTAGCTCACAGCCACTTCAACAGGCGGAAAACCCAGATCTGGACCGCGCTGATCGCGGTCAGGATGGCGAGGAATATCCAGAAGGCGCTGGGCAGGTCGGCACCGGGTATGCCACCGACATTGATCCCCAACAGACCGGTCAGGAAGCCCAGCGGCAGGAAAATCGCGGCGATCAGCGACAGCACATAGAGATTCTTGTTCATCCGGTCAGCCAGCGCATTGGCCAACTCGTCCTTGACGATCTGCGCCCGCTCGCGAATGGCGTCGAGGTCTTCGAGATAACGGGTGATGCGATCGAGGTTTTCCTGCAGACGCCGCCTGTGGGCCGTGCTCAGCCAGACGAGCTCTGATGTGCGCAGATAGGCGATGACATCGCGCTGGGGCGCAAAATAGCGACGGAAAATGATGGCCTGCTTGCGCAGCGCGGTGATCGCCTGACGCTCGGAGATGGACGGGTCCTCCATGACCCGCTCCTCAACCTCGTCGAGACGCTCATGCAACTCGGTCATGACCGGTTCCATGCGCTCGAACAGGCGGGCCGAGAGCAGGCCGATGAACTCGCCGGCGTCCTTGGGACCATTCCCGATTGCGAGCCGGTCCTGGATATCCTTCACTGCCTTGAGCGGGCGCCGCTCTACCGAGATGATCCGGTGCGGATCGACCCAGAGCCGGATCGAGACCATGTCCTCGGGCTGGGCGTCAGCGTTCAGATTGACGCCGCGCAGGATCATCATCGCGCCCTGTTCGAATTCCAGCATGCGCGGCCTCGTCTCCTCGGCCAGCAAGGCGTCGATGATGAGCGGGTCGAGATAGTCCAGCTCGCGCTCGATCCAGTCCCGCGAAGCGTCATGACGTGCATCCAGATGCACCCAGGCGAGGGCATCATCCTGGATTTCATGGGCGACCGCTTCGCCGCTCAGAGGATGGGCGCCGCCATCTCCGGTGATCGAGGCCGCGTAGAGAATGCCGGCGCTGTCATCCATGTCAGGCCTCCGTTGGCGAAGGCGGCGACTTGATATGGACGTCGCGCTGCGGGAAGGGGATTTCGATCCCGGCTTCGCGGAACTTGCGCCAGATCGTGAACATGACCTCGCTCTGCGGCGCCCAGCGGCCCTGCACGACATCACCGATCCAGAAGAGCAGGATGAAATCGACCGAACTGTCGCCGAAATTGCGCAGGAAGCATTGCGGTGCAGGATCCTCGATCGTGGACGGGTGTTCGCGGGCGGCTTCGAGGATCAGGGCCTGGGCCTGTTCCAGATCCGAGCCATAGGAGATTCCGACCGCGATCTCGATCCGGCCGCGCGTATTGGTCAGCGTCCAATTGGTAACGCGATTGGTGATCAGGTCCTCATTGGGAACCAGGATTTCCTTGCCATCGACGGTCTCGATCAGTGTGTAACGGGCGCTCGACCGGCGCACGAAGCCGGTTATGCCGTCCGGCAATTCGATCAGGTCATCCTGCTCGACGGATCGCTCCAGCAACAGGATCAGACCGGAAATGAAGTTCGAGGCAATCTTCTGCAGACCAAAGCCAAGGCCAATTCCAAGCGCACCGGAGAAGACGGTCAGAGTGGTCAGGTCCAGGCCCATGAGGTCCATCGTCACCAGGAAGGCGACCACGTAGAGCGCGATCTGGAAGACCTTGGTAATCAGGATGCGCGTGGTTGGCCGCATCCGGGTCAGCTTGCTCAGGCGCCCTTCCACCAGGGCTGCGACGATGGCCGTGGTCCAGAAGACGAGCGCCAGCACGAGGATGCCGCGCAGCGAGTCATAAGCACTGATCGACAGGCTGCCGACCGAGAAGGTGAGCATGGGCGCATCGAGATATTCCCGTACGACATCAAGATGCCCCGTTGTGCCGGCAACGACGATCGCGACCAGGGTCAGGAACAACAAGATCCCGGCCCAAGCACCGTTCGGCTTGATGAGCGACAGCCAGAATGTCTTCATGCGTCCGTCTTTCCGATAGGGGCGGCGATCAGTTCAGCGAGGTTCGGCCTGTGAAGCTGACCCCAGCCGTACTCCGCGTTCCCGTGTGAGGCAAGCGCTTGCGAGGCCTCAGTAATCGCGCCGCCAGCGAATGGCGACGGAGGCGTCGGTGTCAGCCGAGACGCGCGACAGGACTGACAGGTCGGCGGTCAGCGACCATTCGATGAGGGCTTCATTGATGGCCGCAGCTCCGGTGCTGCCGACTTCGACATAGACATTGTCGCCAAAGCGTCGGCCGCCAACAACTGACAGATTGCCATCCTCATTGGTCGAGATGTCGAGCCGATCTATGCCCGCCAGGTCGCGCAATTGCCCGACCACGTCCAGCAGGTTCTGACCGGAGAGCTGGGCTGCCAGTTGAGCGGCTTCAAAAGCACCCAGCTCGCTGACCGACTGGTCGAAGAGCAGGCGAGAGAGAATTTCGTCCTCAGGCAAGGCGGGATCACTGGACAGGGTGATGGTCGGAGCCTGGACCGACCCCTCGACCCGGGCGGAGGCGCGAAAACCCGTGCGGCTGTGGATGGCGGTCAGATCAACGCGGGCATCGCCAGGCGCTCCGTCAAAGGTCACCACCCCATTGGCGAGGCTGAAGCGGCGGTTGAAGACAAAGGCGGTGCCGCCGACCAGATTGGCTGTCCCGTTCAGCGCCGGCTTGGATTCCGGACCGGTGATATGCAGGTCGACACCCCATTCCGACGAGAAGGCGCGCGACGAGACATACAGTCCGTTCTCGGCCCGGACGCGATAATCCAGACGGATCGGGATGCGAGTCTCATTGGCTGCGCGGCGGTCCTTCGGCAGATTGATCTCGACCACTTGCAATTGCGGAATGGAGCCTGCCCCATTGAGTGTGGGCTGGGTCCGCAGCTGATCGATCCGGCTTTCGCCGTTGACCAGAAGCCCTGTTTCGTCGAGCGTCAGTGCGAGGTCGCCGCTGGCCTGCAGGGTCAGTTCCGGGCGGCGAACGGCCACGAAACGCTCGAAGGTGAAGCGGCCCTCTCCGCTGACACGCCCGGCCGCGTCCCGCGCCACCCGTCCGCTGCCGGAGAGCCGGCCCTCCCGATTGTCAGAGGCGGAGAAGCGGGTGAGCTCGGCGCTGTCTTCGCTGAGAATGAGGTCGAGCTCGACTTCGGTCACGAGGCTGCCGGCCGTGGTCGCATTGATCTGTCCGTCGCGCAGGGTGGCCGTACCGTTCAACCGGGGTTCGCCGACTGTGCCTGAGACGATGAATTCGCTGTCGATGCGCCCGCTATCCATCAGTATGTCCGACGGCAAGACAAGCGCCGCCAGGGCCATCAGCTCGCCATTGGCCGTTATCTGACCGGACAGGGGCGCATCTGCTTCCCCTTGTGGCCGGGCGATATTGAGGGTCGGTCCGGCGCGGTTGATCTCCCCGCTGGCCTCCAGGCCGCCGCCGGTCAGGCGCAGGCTGGCATTGGCCTCGTCCTGCAGCGACGCGGTCAGCACCATATTCATCTCGGGCATGTCCGGAAGATCACCGGCCAGCAGGCCGGTGGCTTCCAATTGCGCTGAACCGCGCCAGACTCCGTCACGCTCGCGCAGATCAGCGCTTCCGGAGAGCACGCCCTGCGTGGCGGGCATCGCGGTGATGTCGGCCAGCACACCCATTGGCAGGCTGTCGATGGTGAGACTCGCGACCGGGCTGATTCCGGAGGTTTGGAGGTCAAGGTCGAGACGTCCGCCGCCGAGGGTGAAGGAGGCGAAGGCCGAGACGCCGTCGGCGCCTGTGGTAAAGCGGATGGGTTCCAACGTGTTCCAGTTGTGGGCTGCCCATTTGCCCGAAGGAGACAAGCTGACCGAGACCCCGTCCGCGGTGATGGCGGCCTCTCCGGTCGCGTTGAGATCGACGTTTGATCGCATGCGCCCATCCGCGCTGGCCGCCAGTATCATGCCGGAGAGCGGGCCGGCCAGGGTCAGGCTGGCGGCGTTGAGGTCGGCGGCGCCCAGACGCTGGGACTCGAGTGTGAGCTCGGCGTCCAACCGGCCTTCGAGAAGGTCATCCGCGTGGCCGCTATAGCTGGCATTGAGCGCCATTAGATCTTCTCGCAGGGCGTTGAGGGTGACGGCCAATTCATTACCGACCATCCCCGCAGAACCTTCAAACCGGGCGTCGCCATACCGACCGCTGGCCAGTGTCAGATCCAAGCGGTCTGATCCGGACTCGAAGCGCCCATTCATCGCCAGCGCGGTCCCGGCTTCACTCTCTGCGGAAAAGACCCATTCCAGGCGGCTCATTTCGTCCGGGCCCTGGCTTAACTGTCCGCGCACGCCCAGCCGGGGCGACTGTAAATCCAGTGGTCCCGCCTGCAGCCGGCGCGTGGTGGTCACCGCGCGGATACGCAGCGCCTCGGGATCCCGGACAAGGCGAAACGCCGTCGCAAGGCCGCCCTCGATTTCGGCTGCGGCGACCGGTAGTGCGCCGACGAGGGCGAGGTCGCCGCCAATCTGCCAGTCCTGCGCGTTGCGCGCATTGCCGGTCAGGGTGAGGTCGAGCGCGGGGCTGCGGGCGTACAGCCGGGATATCGTCCAGGCATCATCCTCGCCGGAAAGGTGCAGCTCGGCCTGTAATCCGTCGAGCAGCCCCTGCGTTGTATCCGGCCAGGTCATCGCTGTGGTGTCGATTTGCGCGGTCAAACTCCGGTTCTCGGTGAAGGTGATTTGGGCTGCGGCCGGGCCGCTTACCCTATCGAGCAATTGCCGCGTCTCGGCGATCTCGATCCGAGCTTCACCGATTGGCCAGCTTGTGCCCGGTGGAAGATGGCCGTTTGCGGTGACTGTCAGCAGCGGTGCGTTGATCGAGAAGCCGGGCTCGATCTGCCACCCGTCCTCACCACCTCTGTCATGCACGCGCCCGGTCACCCGCAAAGCGTCGCCAAGCAGGCGATCCGCCTCCGCCTGGCCCGTTGCCAACCCGGATATCTCGATATCCAAATCCAGCCGCGGGCGGCCGCTCGGGAGGCTGACTTCGACCCGTCCATTGATTTGCGCCGCGCTGACCGGGTCGAACATCAGGCCCCGAAGGTCGGGTTCGAGGACGATGCGCGGAGCTGTACCGCGAAAGATGACGGCCTGTCCCGTCAGCGATTCCACGGCCGCTTGCCCGCCCGACAGCCGGTCGAGCAAAGCTGGGCTGATCTCGTAGTTCGCCAGGATTTCTGGCGAGGTGACCTCACGCAAGCTGACGTGGCTGCCACGGCTTTCCAGAGTGACCGTCTCAATCGTGACGGCATCCCCTCGTTGGCCCGATGCCCTTGCCGAAACGGTCTCGACTTCGGCGGTCAGTCGGTCCGGCACGAGGCTCCAGTTGGCGAGCTGAATCTGTGAGCTTGTGGTCCAGTGCGTGGCGTCCCAGGCCAACTCCGCCCGCGCCCAGCTTTCGCCGTCCGCGACAAGGTCCACCGTACCGCGACCCGTGGCGCTGTCCCCGTCGAGGCTCCCATCCAGTCGTACGGCGTGTCCGGGCATGCGCAGAAGGGCGGCGAGCGTTCCATCGGGCGCGCCGACAGCACTCAGTGTTCCGGATACCTGGTCGGTCGACAGCCTGAAATCGGCATTCAGTCGGTCCCCCGGGGCATCCAGCCTGTTGGCATCGAGCGCGATCCGGCTGACCTCCGGACGCAGGCGCGCAGTGGCCTCGAGCGAGAGTTCGGCTGCGGGCCCGGCCAGCCCCTCGGCGAGGACAAGGCGCGTGATCGCCAGCGTGCGGAGATCGATGGCGGGCGGAGAGGGGAGGCCGCCGTCGGAGCCGGACCGGTTCCGCGAAACCGGCTCTGCAAGCACGGGGCGGCGGGCCACAGCAATCCGGTTGATCATCAGCTCATTGATCCGGATCGGTCGCGACATCAGGCTGCGCGCCTGCCAATCGAGCGTGATGTCCTCGGCTGTCAGCCAGACGCCTTCATCATCGCTTAGTGTGAGGGTGTCGATATGCAGGCGGGCCAGCGGGTCGCCGCTTAGCCCGGACACGCTGATACGGCCAATGCCGGGAAGGTTTCGACCATCGAGCTGGCTGTGGGCCAGCCAGCGTCCCGGCGCATTCCCCGCCGCCAGACGCAATCCGACCGCCATCAGGCCAAGGATGATCAGCGTCATGCCGGCCAGAAGGGCAATGCGGCGTATGAGGGCGGGGAGCGCCATGCTCAAAAAGCCTGGCCGAGGCTGAGATAGATCTGGAAGCCTGGCTCGCCCGTGCGGCGGTCCAGCGGTGTGGCGAGGTCAATGCGAACCGGCGCGAAGTCGAAATAATAGCGCGCACCCACACCGATGGCGCTGCGCATGCCCCCAAACTCGGGGGCGTTGAGATCGGATGCGATGGCATTGTCTATAAAGGCGACGGCACCCCATTGCGGCGTGACCCGCCAGCGCAATTCCGTGCTCAGTTCGACGACGGACAGGCCGCCAAAGGGTTCACCGTCCGATCCGATCGGGCTGAGAGACTGGTATTCGAAGCCGCGCGCCGAGCCGCCGCCGCCGGCGTAGAAGCGGTCATCGGCGGCAAGTGTGGTAGCTGATGTGCCCAGGACCGATCCGACCCGCGCCCGCACCGCAGCCACGAGCGTGTCGCTCAATGGGTGATAACCGGAGGCACGGGCCTCGACGCGAACATACCGGCCATCGACATCACCAAAGGTCAGTGCGGGCGTGACCCGCAGGCTGGCCCGCAGCCCGCCGGTCGGGTCGAGCGCGTCATTGCGGCTGTCATAACCGCCACTCAGATCAAGGGCGGCGGTGATGATGTCGCGCTCGCCGGCAATGTCGGTGACGCGCGAGCTGTCGAGCGTCAGGCCGACACCATATAGGCGGCGTTCGCCGACGCGGCGGGTGATCTCGACCCCGGCCTCGACTTCGTCCTGATCGTAGGCATCCGTGGTTTCACGGGTGAGCCCGGAATGCAGAAAAAGAGTCTGGGCGTAACGCCGCCAATGTGGTCGTTCCAGGCGCGCGGTTGCGGACTGGTTCAGGGTTGCCAGCGTGCTCGAGAGAGTCAGGGTCTCGTCATTGCCGAGGACATTGCGGCGGGTCCACCCGACATCCGCGCCGGCGCCCTCACTGGTCGAATAACGCAAGCCGGTCTCGATCGTGTGGCGATCGGCGGCCGTCAGGTCCACCGCGACGGTGCGTGCGTCAGTGCCATCAACCGGCGGGCCGAGCGTGACCCGGGCCGAGCGCACACTTGCGAGGCTGTCGAGGCGGCGCTGGTAGTCCAGCATCGCCTCGCGTGAAGCGATGCCGCCGCGTTCGAGCGGCGATATGCGCGCGATGAATTGTGGATTCCACGAACCGGTGTCGCGGCTGATTTCGCCATAGCGCGAGAAGGGGCCGGGCTCGAACCGGAAGGTGATCAACCCGTCCGGACCGGCATGATCGACCACCACTTCGCGTTCCAGGAGTTCGGCGTCCGGCCAGCCCTCATTCTGGAGCGACCGGAGCCCACGCGCCTCGGCATCCATGACAGTCTGGGCCAGAAGCGGCGCGCCCGTCGGCAGGTCGATCGCCTCGAGGGCACGGGCGCGGGCGTCACTGGCATCACCGGTCTGTGCATCGACCTGTCCGATGGTGAATTGCGGGCCTGGCAGGACTCGCAGGCGCGCGCCACCGGCATCGTCAACGAAGGTATCGACACGCGCTGCATAATATCCGCGTGAACGCAGGAGCCGTCGTGTCCGGTCGGCGGCGGTCCGGGCATCGCGCATGGCACTCGTCGCCGGCGTGTCCGGTCGTGTGTCGCGCTCGCCGATGGCGAGCTCGATGGCGGCGAGGAGGTCCGCATCCCGGACGCCCTGGACACGCGCGAGCGGCTCGGCATGGGCTACCGAACAGCTCAACAGGACAAGGGCTGGGAGGAGGGCGGTTTTCAACCGGGTCACCTTGGAACGCAATCCCGGTTTTATAGGACCCGCAAGGCGGGATGTCCTCCCCTTTATGGCGTCAGACTGCGGTGCTGTGACGGTTTTCGGCGAGCTGGAAGGCCGGGTCGAGGCGGGCGGCGATATTGCGGACATAGGGCTTGCCGCGCGCGGTGACGATCAGCCGCCCCGCCTCGATCCGGGCCAGCCCGTCGACGATGACGGGCTCGAGGGCATCGACACGATCGCTTGCGGTCAGCTCGGTCTCGAAACGGCATAGCAGATCCGCAAGACGTGTGGCGGTGGCATAGTCCTCCGGCGACCGCGCGACCCCGCGGGTCAGCATGTCTTCACCGGACTCGACCGCCTCGGCATAGCGCACCGGATCAGCGATGGTCTGTACATAGCCTTGGGGTGTTTCGCTGATCGCTGACGCCCCCAATCCGACCAGGAGGTCGCTGGCATCGGTCGTGTAGCCCTGAAAATTGCGGCGCAGTGTGCCGTCGCGAGCGGCGACGGCCAGTGGGTCGTCGGGGCAGGCAAAGTGGTCAAAGCCGATCGCGTCATAGCCAGCCTGGCCGAGGGTCGCGGCAGCGGCGAGCATCTGGTCAAAACGCGCCGAGGCGCCGGGCAGGCGGGTCTCCGGGATGGCGCGCTGATGCTTCTTGAACCAGGGCACATGGGCATAACCGAAGACGGAAACCCGGTCTGCGCCCATCTCCGCCAGCGCCGTCGCGGTGGCGATCACCCGTGTTTCGGTCTGGGCGGGCAGCCCGTACATCATGTCCATATTGATGGCCCGGATGCCGGCGGCGCGCAGCATGTCTGCAGCGGCTTCGACCAATCCGCGCGGCTGGATGCGATTGATCAGGAGCTGGACTTCGCTGGACAGGTCCTGCACGCCCAGGCTGGCCCGCGTCACGCCGTGTTCGGCCAATGCTGCGCAGAGGTCCGGCGTGACCCCGCGAGGATCGAGCTCGACCGCAATCTCGGCACCCGTCCCTACCGTGAAATGCGCGCGCAGCCGTGTCATGATGCGTGCGAACTCCGCCGGTCGCAGCATATCCGGCGAGCCGCCGCCAAAATGGATATGAGACACGCGACTGTCGGCGGGGGTCAGCGCGGCCCGGCGCTTGATGTCGGTGTCCAGCGCATCGAGATAGCGAGCGATGCGGTCATGCCGGTTGGGGATGGTGGTGTGGCATCCACAATACCAGCACATGGATTTGCAGAACGGGATGTGAATGTAGAGGGACAGTTCCGATCCTGCCGGTTGTTGCTGCATCCAGACGGACCAGTCCGCCAGTCCGATGCCCTCATGAAAGGCGGTCGCGGGCGGATAGGAGGTGTAGCGCGGTACGGTTTCCAGCGCGTATCGGGCCAGAAAACGCGGGGCATTCTTGGTCATGCTCGTCTGTCTCCACAATTTTATTGGGAAATTAGACGGCCCCGACCTTTTGGAGGATGCGCCCAAAGCGCGCAGGCGCAGACCGGCCTGAATTGTGCCAGGATGGAGATCAAGGTCGACCGGTCGCCCGCCCTATGTTAGGGGTAACATTATTGTAGATCGCGACGCACCAACGGCACGGCGCGTCAAGCAGGAAGCCGGATATGGCCGAACTCGTACCCGTCGAACCCTTTGATATTGTTGTATTCGGTGCCACCGGGGATCTGGCCTTGCGCAAATTGATCCCGGCGCTCTTCCATCGCTGGTGCGATGGGCAGATCACCGATGACAGCCGTATCATCTGCGCCTCGCGGGATTCCATGGAATCGGCGGCCTTCCAGGAGATGGCCGCCACTCATGTTGTTTCCGCAAAGACCTCGCCAGAGCGCCGGGCGTCCTGGGACAGGTTCGCAAGCCGCCTGACCTATGTCTCGGTCGACGCCACCAGTGAGACGTCTGGCTGGGAAGACCTCGCTGCCGCACTCGATCCGGATGAGACCAAGATCCGGCTGTATTATCTGGCGCTGCCGCCCTCGATCTACGGGGCGATCTGCGCCGGGCTGGCGGCTCACAAGCTGAACACGCCGAACGCACGCATCGTTCTGGAGAAGCCGATCGGCTCAAACTACCACACGGCCCGCGCGATCAATGACAAGGTCGGTGAAGTTTTCAAAGAAAACAACATCTTCCGGATCGACCACTATTTGGGCAAGGAAACCGTCCAGAACCTGCTCATCCTGCGATTTGCCAATTACCTGTTCGAGCCGATCTGGAACGCCAACGGGATTGACCATGTCCAGATCACGGTTGCGGAATCCCTCGGGGCCGGCAAACGGGCGAGCTATTATGACCGCTCCGGCGCCCTGCGGGACATGGTCCAGAACCATCTCCTCCAGCTCGCCTGCCTGGTGGCGATGGAGCCGCCTGCGTCGCTGGATCCCGATGCGGTACGAACCGAGAAGCTGAAAGTGCTCAAGGCTTTGCGGCCGGTGACGGCGGCCAATGTCAATCAGGATGTGGTCCGCGGCCAATACCAGGCTGGCGCGGTCGAGGGTGAGACCGTGCCGGGCTATGCCGAGGAGGTGGGTCAGGCCACCCAGACCGAGACCTTTGTCGGCGTGCGGGCGCATGTCGACAATTGGCGCTGGGCCGGTGTCCCCTTCTATCTGCGGACCGGCAAGCGTATGGCCGCGCGACGCTCCGAAATCATCGTCCAGTTCAAGCCCATTCCGCACGATGTGGTCGGCGCGGCGGAAGGCGCGATGCATCCCAATCGCCTGGTCATCCGCTTGCAGCCGGATGAAGGCGTCAAATTGATGCTGATGACCAAGGATCCCGGGCCGGGCGGGCTCCGTCTGCGCTACGTCCCGCTCAATCTGGCCTATGCCGAGCATTTCGAACGGGACTATCCGGATGCCTATGAACGCCTGTTGATGGCGGTCGTGCGTGGCAATCTCAGTCTTTTCATGCGCCGCGACGAGGTCGAGGCGGCGTGGCGCTGGGTCGATGGGATCATCCAGTCCTGGGAAGACAGCCAGGCCAAACTCTATGGCTATCAGGCCGGCACAGATGGCCCGACCCAGTCTGCGCTTCTGCTGGCCCGTGAGGAGAGAGAGTGGTTTGATGGCCTTGACCGCTAATCCGAACCTCACTTTCACCGAACACGCCGACAAGGCCGCCATGGCCGAGGCGCTGGCGCAGCCTGTGGCGGACCGCCTGGCTGCGGCAATTGTTGAACGGGGTGAGGCGATCTTTGCGGTATCCGGCGGCTCGACGCCGGAAGGGCTCTATCGTCGACTGGCCGACACCGAGATCGACTGGTCGAAAGTGACGGTCATTCTGGTTGATGAGCGCTGGGTCGAGCCTGGCGAGGGCGGGTCAAACGAGACATTCCTGCAATCCACCCTGATGATCGGCGCGGCATCGGCAGCGCGCCTGATCGGCCTCAAGGCGCCGGGTGAGACGCCGCTCGACGGACTGGCGGCCGTGCAGGACGCATTGGTCGGCGTGTCTTTCCCGCCGGATGTGCTGATCCTCGGCATGGGCGAGGATGGTCACACGGCGTCCTGGTTCCCGCGGGCCGATGGTCTGGACGTCGCGCTTGCCGAAACCGGACCGCCGGTTGCCGCCATTCGGGCCAAGCAAACCGCGGTGACCGGCGCGCTTACGGATCGCATCACCTTGACCCGGGCCGCGCTGGCGGGCGCCGGGCTGAGCCTGCTTCTGGTCGCCGGCGACGGAAAGAAGCGCGCACTTGAAGCCGCGATGGAGGCCGGCCCGATTGCAGACATGCCGATCCGCGTCCTACTGCGTTCGCCGGACGATTGCCCCGAAATTCACTGGACGCGCTGAGCGCGTCCGCCTGAACGGAAGACTGATGATGACCCAGACGATCAAGGCGACCCTTCGCGCCGTCACGGACCGTATCCGCGAGCGCAGCGCGCCGACCCGTTCGGCCTATCTCGCCCAGATTGCGGCCGCCCGCGAGACGGGTCGCAATCGCTCGACCCTGTCCTGCGGAAATCTCGCCCACGGCTTTGCCGCCTGTGGCGGGGCGGACAAGCGCGCCCTGAAAGATGGTGGCTGGGCCAATGTCGGCATCGTCACCGCCTATAACGACATGCTGTCTGCGCATCAGCCTTTCGGACCCTATCCGGACATCATCAAGAAGGCGCTGAATCAGGTCGGTGCCGTTGGCCAGATCGCCGGTGGCGTACCGGCCATGTGCGACGGCGTCACCCAGGGCCAGCCGGGCATGGAGCTCTCCCTGTTTAGCCGCGACGTGATCGCCATGTCGACGGCGGTGGCCCTGTCTCACAACATGTTTGACGCTGCCCTGTGCCTGGGCGTGTGTGACAAGATCGTGCCGGGCCTGATGATCGGCGCGCTGCGCTTCGGGCATCTCCCCGTGATCTTCGTACCGGCCGGCCCGATGCGGTCCGGCCTGCCCAATCCGGAGAAGGCCAAGGTCCGCCAGCTCTTTGCCGAGGGCAAGGTCGGCCGTGATGCCCTGTTGGAGGCCGAGAGCCAATCCTACCACTCGCCGGGGACCTGCACTTTCTACGGAACGGCGAATTCCAATCAGATGTTGATGGAAATCATGGGGCTGCACATTCCCGGCGCCGCTTTCGTCAACCCGGCCGACCCGATGCGCGAGGCTTTCACGCGGGCTGCAGCCCAGCGTGCCGCCGCGATCACCGCCGACAAGGACGCCTATGCCCCGATGGGCGAAATCGTCGACGAAAAGGCGATCGTGAACGCGATTGTCGGCCTCCATGCGACCGGCGGCTCGACCAATCATACCATTCACCTGATCGCCATTGCCCGGGCCGCCGGCATCCTGGTCGACTGGACCGATTTTGATGCGCTCGCCGATATCACGCCGCTCCTGTGCCGCGTCTATCCCAATGGGCCGGCCGATGTGAACCATTTCCATGCCGCGGGCGGGTTGGGCTATGTCATCCGCGAACTGCTCGATGCCGGCCTGCTGCATGAGGATGTGAAGACGGTGATGGGCGACGGCTTGCGCGCCTATGCCAGCGAGGCTTTCCCCGATGGCGACGGGTTGATGTGGCAGCCGGCCGCCACCGAGTCCGGCGATCTCGAGATTGTGCGCCCGGTATCGGAGCCCTTCTCCGCCGATGGCGGGCTGAAACTCCTCGACGGTCCACTTGGCCGCGCCGTGATCAAGGTTTCGGCGGTCAAGCTGGAGCATCGCATCGTTGAGGCGCCGGCCGTCGTGTTCGAAAGCCAGGATGATTTCCTCGACCGCTTCAAGACGGGCGAACTTGACCGCGACTTCATCGCGGTTCTGCGCTTCCAGGGACCCCGCGCCAATGGCATGCCGGAATTGCACAAGTTGACCCCGGCACTGGGGTCCTTGCAGGACCGGGGTTTCAAGGTCGCCCTGGTGACGGATGGGCGCATGTCGGGCGCGTCCGGCAAGGTGCCGGCGGCGATCCATGTCAGCCCGGAGGCAGCGCTCGGCGGGCCGCTGGCCCGGGTTCTTGATGATGATCTTGTCCGCCTGGATGCGGTCGCCGGCACGCTCGAGATCAAGGCAGACGGGTTTGATAATCGCGCTCTGGCAACGCCGCCTTCAGCGGTCCAGATCGGCATGGGCCGGGAGCTGTTCTCCGGCTTTCGCCAACTCGCCGGGCCGGCTGAGGAGGGCGCGCTGGCGATCCCCGATCTTGCTGTCGCGTCGCACCGCGATGACGCATTGATTCCGGCCTGACCTGCCATCATCCTGTCGCAGGGCCGGGCGAGATTGGTCGCGTGCCTGGTACCGGGGGTTGTCATGTCGACGCGTGAATTCTGTCTTGTGGCCGGAATCGGCCTGAGCCTGGGTCTCGGTCTGGCCACGGGCGCTGCCGGCAGCGATGAGGCTGGTCTTGCGCCCCGGTCTGCATCCGAAGCTGTGCGGGTCTCGGCGCGTTATGCGTCTTCGGTTCTCTTCTTCAAAGTCGGTGAAATCACGCTCGATGCGCGTTTCGGCGACGCCGGATATGCGGCTGAAAGCTATATCGAGGCGGCCGGGCTCGCGGCGCTTTTCACCGATTTCGATATTCGCGCAGAAGTCTCCGGACAGGGGGGTAATGGTGCCCGCGAGCCGGCCGTTTATCAGCATGTCGAGCGGACCGGTTCAAAAGTCCGTTCCGTGCGGGTTGAATTTGCGGATGATGTGGCCCGATCCAATGTGGAGCCGCCCTTTGGCTCCTGGGGCGTGCCGCCGGCCAGTGCCAGCGACCGGACAGATGTGATCGATCCGATGACGGCCTTCTTTGAATTGTCGCGCCGTCTGGAAGGCGGCGAGGGGTGTGACGGCCGTCTCGCCGTATTCGACGGCAAGGCGCGCTATGATCTTCGTCTGGAAACTGTCGGGACAGACCGGGTCCGGACGCGCGCCTGGCGCGGCGAGGCACTTCTCTGCCATGCCTGGTATGAACCGATTTCCGGCTATGATCCGGAAGACTATCCAAGTGAGTCCGAACTGCGGCACCCGCTGGTCCTCTGGCTCGCTCCGATCGCCGGAGAGTCAGCCTATTTGCCGGTGCGCCTGCATACGCGCGCGGGCTTTGGGGGGGTGACAATCGAGCTGACCGGACTGGCGGTCGAACCGCTGGCTGGCGGCTAGGTCAAAATCCATGCCGGCGTGATCGCCATCACATGTTGCAAGGCAGCATGTTGCTAGATTCTCCAAACCGCTCCACGAGCGGCCCCAAACTCCCGCGTGCAGCTTGCTGTTCCGGGAACGGCGGGGTGCAAGTCCTTGCCCATGCGAAGCCCCAACTTCGCCTTGCACCCCGTCGCGCTTGGCCCACCCCGGCGCAATGAGGGCCGGGTTTTGTGGTTGCCAGCGAAGCGCCTTGGCGCGGGCATGCCGGAAACGTGTTGAAAGCTGAGTTTGCCAGGCTGGCGGGTAACGGCTCCCGGTTGCACGACTGCTGCGAAACACCAATGATGGTTGTCCGTGATTTGGGGACAGGCGATGAGTGTGGGCACGCGCTACCGCGCATTTATCAGTTACAGCCATCGGGATCAGGATTTCGCGCGTGCCCTGCACCGTCAGCTTGAAACCTATCGTGTGCCCTCGCGGCTGGTTGGACGCGAGACACCGAAAGGGCCGGTGCCTCGAAGATTGGCCCCGATATTTCGAGATCGGGAAGACTTGGCCGCGACCGGCAGCCTGACAGCGTCAGTCCGTGAAGCGCTGGCCAGTTCTGACACACTGATCGTCGTCTGTTCGCCGGATTCCGTGGTGTCACGCTGGGTCAATGAGGAGATCCGCGCCTATCGTCAGCTCAATCCCGACGGTGTTGTACTCGCCGCGGTTCTGGCGGGTGATCCTGACGCAGACCCGGAGCTTGAGCCGGGACTCGCCTGCTTTCCGCCCGCCCTGCTGGAACCCGGCGCTGATGGCGTCGTCAACGAGCCGGTCGCCGCCGACATGCGGCGGCAGGCCGACGGGCGTCGCATGGCGCTGCTCAAACTCGTGGCAGGATTGATCGGGGTTAGCCTGGACCAGTTGATCCAGCGCGACCTCCAGCGTCGGCAACGCCGCGTGACCGTCATCACAGGCGTCTCTGTACTAATTTCCGTTACCATGGTGGCATTGACGCTGCTGGCCGTCTCGGCTCGCTCCGAGGCGGAACGGCGCAAGGCCGAGGCCGAGGACCTCATTGAGTTCATGTTGAATGATCTGCGAGACAATCTGGAACCGGTCGGGCGGCTCGATGCACTTGATGCCGTGGGCGCCAAGGTCATCGAGTATTACGACAACCAAGGTCCGGCGGCCATGACAACAGACGAGCTGGGCCGGCGGGCGCGCGCCTTCCATCTCCTGGGCGAAATCGACAGTGCGCAGGGTGATCTGGACAGTGCCTACCAGCATTTTCGTATCGCCTACGAGTCCACGAGCCGTATTCTCGCGGTCGATCCGACGATGCCCGAACGTATCTACGAGCACGCTCAAAGCAGTTATTGGGTCGGGTATTTCGCCTGGCGCCGGGGCGATCTGGAAATGGCGGAGCGTCGTTTCGTCGAGTACCGAGACCTCGCTTATCAGCTAATCGAAGCCGATCCGGAGAATGCCGAGTGGCAGGCTGAGGTCGGTCATGCCCACTCGAATATCGGGACCTTGTATGTGGGTCAGCGGCGGTGGGCGGATGCGCTTGTGGAGGCAAGAGCGTCCCTCGAACGATTCCGGGTCATCGCAGCGGGTCGGCCTGACGATGACCCGGCCTGGTCGAATGTCGCGAGGACCCTCGCCTGGGTCGCGTCTGTTTCGGAGATCACGGACGGCCGGGACGCGTCCATCGCAGTGCTTCGCGAGCAATTGGAGCTTTATGAGAGCGGGCGCATTGATGTGACGGAGGACTGGCGCGTCCGGCGCACCGTGATCGCTGCGGAATATGCCCTTGCGCGCTTGCTGGTCATGCCGAGCGAGACCACGACCGATGCCGATATCGAATTGGCGCTGGCAATACTCGAATCCTCCGCATTGGAGGCCTCAGCCCTGATCGCGCACGAGCCGGACAATTTGCAATGGCGTCTGATTGCGGTCCGGCAGCGTCTTTGGCAGGCGCAGGCCGAGCTCTATAGCGGCGATCCGTCTGGCGCGCGGGACGCTTATGTGGCTGCCACGGGCTATATGGCCCATCCTGCCTGGGGCGGTGCGGAAGGCGCCAGTTTTGCTGTCACGCGATTGCACGCGAGCCTGATCGAGGCGCGAATTTTCGCGGCGCGTGGTGATCACGAGGCCGCGCAAACATCGGTCGAGCATATGCTGGCGACTCTCGGGCAGGTGGATAACTGGTCGGATGCGCTGGAACGCGCGCCCTATTATTTCGCCGCAGGCGCCAACACGCTTGCCGATGCCCTGGCGGCGCAGGGCCAGACTGCCCAGGCGCGACGGATACGTTCCGATATTGTCCGCCGACTGGAGCCCATCCGGAATCGTCTCCGCGTCGATTCCATCGCCGAGCTCGCTTATGCCAATGAGCGACTCGATCTGCCGCTGATGAATGCGGAATAGGATTTGGCTGATTTGCCCGATCAGGCGACCCGCCAAATAACTGCAGGGGATTTTGAATGGCTGTGATCGACAAGGACGCATTTGACGGGACCGTTACCCAGGAAGAATTACTGGGCGCTTGTGATCTGGCCCCGATACAGACCCAGATCAGCCTGATCGCGCGCGCTTCCGATGGCTTTGTTGTCATGACGGGCAATGATGTCGGGCGGGAAGCCTTTGACGAGACCGAGATTTCTCAGATTTTCGTAATCTTTGCGGAAACCGTGAATGACTTCGCCAACGCAGACGCCTCGACCCTGCGGACCGCCGTTTCGGCGGCACTGGCGGGTATGTGGACGTCTTGCTCCAACGATGTGCCCTGCCCATTCGATCAGGCCGCCCATGGTCGAACACGCTTGATATTCCATATCCATGTGCCCGGTTGGGGATTTGAACCGGCTCGTATCAAGTTCAAAGGCAAGGATCCGTCACACGCCTTCTGCGGACTGGACTGGCTCATGCTGAATGGTGAAAACTGCAAGCCTTACAGCTTCCAACTTCAAACCAAGCCGGTCGAGGCGCCTGCGACATATGAATTCGCGCTCTTCATCAACGCGTCGCAGGATGCAGGCAATCAGTCCACGCGCATCATCATTGATCCATCCGTTGAGCTTAACCCGCCTTGATCGGAAAGATCGAAGCACGCACGGCGGCATGCGACCGGAGACCAGATGTGCGTGAACAGATCATCAACCGATTCAATACCGGCGATCTCGCTCGCGCATATGATCTTTGCCAGGCAGGACTACAGGATCAGCCAAATGACGTCTGGCTGAAGCATAGGGCCGTCCTCTGCTTGATAAGGTCTGGCGCCCTGGAGCGCGCCTTTGCCGCGTATCGGGATCACCGTCTCGCTGATGTCCGTGATGACGAGGACTGCCTCGCGGTTGGTGCGCGGCTGCTCAAGGCGCTCGCGCTTGAAGCCCACGGTCAGGACTTTGCCCGTTTGGCGCTCGAAAGCGGCCGCAAGTATGCCGATGTCTATTCTCGGACGGGCGGTCACTATCCGGCCGTTAACGCCGCCAGCATGTTCATGCTGGCGGGCGAGGCCGGTCAGGCGGAACGTTTCGCGCGGGAAGTCCTGTTCGGCAGTTTCGGACATGCCGCCACGACACCGGAAGCTGCCTATTATCGCTATGCATCCGAGGCGGAAGCCAATCTTTTGCTTGGGGATTTGTCGGCGGCCCGCTCCACACTGAGAGAGGCTTTTCGGCAGGATCCGCAAAATCACCTGGCCCATGCGACAACCTTGCGTCAGCTTCGCCTGCTCGTATCGGTTCTCGGCATGGACGCCGATTGGTTGCGGGCGCTTGAGCCGCCTCGCCCTGTCCATTTCGCCGGCCACATCTTCGGTCTGGGTGAAGGGGAGGGGCGCCTCGCCAAAGGGTCGGAGGCGCGGCTGAGGGATATCGTCGACATCACCCTCGCGCGCAACAATGTCGGCGCGGTCTACGGCGCCCTGGCAGCCGGGTCGGACATTATCATCGCCGAGTCGGCCTTGGCCCGCGGCTGCGAGCTGAATCTGGTTTTGCCAGTCCCGGTGCCGGCGTTTGTCGACGCGTCCGTCCATCCCTTCGGCGACGCTTGGCGGGCCCGATTTGATGCCTGCCTGGAGAGGGCCGAGAAAGTTATAGAATTGACCAGCGACCGGCGCATCTTGTCACCGGAGACCATCAATTACGCGAGCATGGTGGCCATGGGTATGGCCCGTATGCGCGCGCAGGTCCTCGCCACACGGCCCTTGCAGGTGCTGATCGCCGAGGGCGGCGGGGAGCGCGGCCTTGATGCTGAATTCGGGACCCGGCGCGATGGCGAGCTGTGGTTGGAGTGCGGGCTTGACCAGGTCCGCCTCGCCTATCCCGGTCCGCGCCAGACAGCGCCGCCAGCGCCCCGGAACTCTGCGCCGGAGCCCGGCTTCCGACCCGCAATGCGGGCAATGCTCTTTCTGGACATTGCCGGCTCATCCTCTGTGCCGGATGATCGCGTTCCGCATTTCGTCCAGTCGGTGCTCAAACCGCTGGCCGAATGTTGTGACGCGCTTGCCGACCTGCCCGTGCATGCCGACAGCTGGGGCGATGGTATGTTCCTGGCGTTCCGGACGGTCGAGCAGGCGGCGCGGGCAGCGGAAAGCCTGAGGCTGGCCTTTGCCGGAATCGACATGCGCGCCCAGGACTTGCCGACCTCTTTGGGATTGCGCATTGCCGGGCATTTTGGCCCGGTTCACGAAGGCAAGGACCCGCTGCAAAAGCGCCCCTCACTCTTTGGCGGTCAGGTGGCGGTCGCGGCGCGTATCGAGGCGGCGACAGTGCCCGGATCCATCTTTGTCAGCGAAGCCTTTGCGGCGGCGCTGGCGATGTCGTCCTCTGACTTTCGCAGTGAGTATGTCGGCCAGACCCGAATCGATTCCCATATGCCCGAGCAAAGGCTCTATGCCCTGCGCGCACTGCCGTTGCGGGCGGCGGCCCGGCTGAGACGTGCGCGATCAGCTGGAGCCGCGCAACCGGTCTAGCTGTTCAGGATCAACCAGTTCGATCCGGTCTTTAAGCTTCTGGAGCAGCCCTTTTCTCTGCAGGTCATTGATCGTGCGCGAGGCGGTTTCCCGAGTGGAGTTCACGCGCGAAGCCAATTCCTTCATGGACGGGGCAGGTTTGATAACCCGCGCCGTTCCGTCCGAGCCGACCGGTTGGGACATGCGCAGCAATTCGGCGTAGATTCGCCCCGGTGCCGACAAGGCTGAAAGCTCGAACATGCGTTGCGTGGTGTGCTGAACACGTCGCGCCAGGATGCGAGCGAGTGCCAAGCCTATTTCGCCATGCCGGTGCATCAGATCAAAGAATGTCCTGCCGTCATAGACGGCGAGGTCACAGTCGGATTCTGCGATAATACCGGAGATGCGCGGCGCTCCGGTCAGCGCGGCGAGCTCGCCGAAAACAGCACCGGCCTCGAAAGCGTCGAGCCAAATCTCCTGACCGTTCTCGGACAAAAGGACAACCCGAGCCCGTCCTCTGAGCAATAGGAAAACCCGATCATCGGCTTCGTCCTGGGCGATGATCGCTGTGCCAGCGGACACACGGGTTCGGTCCGCTCGGGCCACCATCTCCTGGCGAGGCGCTGCGCCCGCAACCCCCAGGTCATTGAGGGCCTCATTCCAAGACGTATCGAGCTTCATGAGGTTTCCCGGCGGCCCAACTGCCACGTATGCGTGGCGAAACATGGCGACAAACCTAGTGGGCTTCATCAAAAAAACCAGCAAATTCTAGCGCTTGACCTGCGGAGGGCTCGGTTTTTCATCGCCATGCGGATGGAAGGCGGCTAGGTTCAAGTGAACAGTGTTTTCTCGGGAGACGGTCATGCGGGTACCGATACTCATTCTGGCAGGCCTGTGTTGTCTGCTTGCGGGTTGCGGTGAGGGCGATCCGGTCACGGCGGCGACCAGCGGGCCCGATGGGCCGGACGCGGCCGGTTTTCTGCCGGCAGCACCGAGCGTCGCGCGCGACCATGCCGAAACCTCCGCCCGTCTGGCGGCCTACCCGTCGCAGGACGACCGCCTCGTTCTGCGCGGTTTTGTCGGGCGCGACGAGAATCTTGAGATCCGTAATCCCGACGGCGCGGTGATCTGGCGTCCGGCGGACTATGCCTTCCTCGAGGCGGCGCCGACGGACAGCGTGCATCCGGGTCTGTGGCGCCAGGCTGCGCTGAACCAGGCGCATGGTCTGTTCGAGGTCGCGCCGGGTATCCACCAGGTGCGCGGCTATGATCTGGCGAACATGTCGATCATCGCCGGTGAGACCGGCTGGATCATCATAGACCCTCTGACCTCGGTCGAGACGGCGCAGGCCGCACTGGACCTGGTCAATCGCGAACTCGGCGAACGGCCCGTCAGCGCGGTCATCCTGACCCATTCCCATATCGATCATTTCGGCGGCGCCGGTGCGGTCGCCGGGCCGGATACGCCGGTGATTGCACCGGCCGGATTTCTCGAGGCCGCGGTCAGCGAGAATGTCATGGCCGGCATCGTGATGGGGCGGCGGGCCGGTTATATGTATGGGACCCGCTTGCCGCGGTCGGAACGCGGCCATGTCGGTTCGGGACTTGGCAAGCACCCGGCGCTCGGCACCCATACGATCGCAGCGCCAACGCATATTATTGATCACACAGGTCAGACGCTGGAGATCGATGGCGTGCGTATGGAATTCCAGTATGCGCCGGAGACCGAGGCACCGGCCGAGCTGACCGTCTATTTCCCGGACCTGGAGGCCTGGTGCGGGGCCGAACTGGTTTCGCGCACCCTGCACAATCTCTACACGCTGCGCGGCGCCCAGGTGCGCGATGCCCTGGCCTGGTCGGACGCGATTGACGAGGCATTGACGCGGTTCGGGTCGCGCACCGAGGTGATCTTCAACAGCCATCACTGGCCGGTCTGGGGCGCGTCCGAGAGCGCTGAATTCCTGACCGCCCAGCGCGATGTCTATAAATATATCCACGACCAGACCCTGCGTCTCGCTGCGCAAGGCCTCCGCCCGGACGAGATTGCCGAAACCATCACCCTGCCGGACAGCCTGCAGCCGGTCTTCGCCGTCCAGGGCTATTACGGCACGCTCAAACATAATTCCCGGGCCGTCTATCAACGCTATTTCGGTTGGTATGACGGTGTCCCGGCTCATCTCGATCCCCTGCCGAGGGGCGAGGCCGCGCATCGCTATGTTGCGGCCATGGGCGGTCTGGATGCGGTACTGGCACTCGGCGATGAAGCCCTGGCGTCGGGTGAGTTTCGCTGGGCGGCGGAGTTGTCCCAGCATGCTGTCTTTGCAGAACCGGACTCGCCGTCGGCGCGCTCACTCCTGGCCCGGTCCTATGAACAATTGGGCTATCGCGCCGAAAGCGCCCCCTGGCGTGATGTCTACCTGACTGGCGCTTATGAGTTGCGCCATGGCGTCGAGGCGCTCGACGCAACGGCGGCCGGGACGGCTATCCTGCAGTCTATCCCGCTCGACATGTTCTTTGCCGCCATGGCGACCCGGTTGGACGGTGAGGCGGCAGCGCGGCAGGACCGCATCTTCAATTTCGCCTTTACCGATGTTGATGAGCATTACGTGATCCGTCTGTCCAACGGCGTGATGCACCATCAGGCTGGACCGCCGGTCGATGCGGCCGATGCCAGTGTCACCCTTACCCGGGCCTTCTGGCTGCGCTTGCTGCAGCAGGAGGCCGGGCTGATGGAGATGATCGGCTCGGACGAGTTCGCGGTCAGCGGCGACAGGCTCGCCCTGTTTGGCTTTTTTGCCATGCTGGAACAGCCTGATCCGGGATTTGCGATTGTCACGCCGTAGATTGCTGGTTCAGGGCTTTTGCCAGCGCCTCAAAACCTGATTAACTGCGCCATCAATTTGCCCGGGGGGTTTCATGTACCGCGCCATTTTTGCTGCCAGCCTTGCCGTCATCACCGCTTGCGGAGGCGCCTTGGCGCAGACGACGCCCTTCGAGACCCGCTATGATCCGGCCATCCCGGATTCCCGAGCGGCTTTCGGCTATGGGTTTGGCGAGGAAATCACGCCGCCCGAGGACGCGATCGACTATCTCTACACGCTTGAGGCCGCCGCGCCGGACCGGGTCGAAGTGGTTGAATACGCCCGAAGCTGGGAAGGCCGTCCGCTCGCCTATGCCGTGATTGCGAGCCCCGACACGCTGGCCCGTGTTGACGAGATCCAGTCCGGTCTTGCCAGCCTCGCCGACCCGCGCGGCCTTGATGCGGCCAGTCGCGCCTCGCTGATCGCAGAATTGCCGGCGGTGGTCTGGCTGTCCTACGGCGTGCACGGCAACGAAATCTCCTCGACAGATGCCGGTTTGCGCACGGCCTATCACCTGCTGGCAGCGCAGGATGACCCGATCGTCGAGACGATTTTCGAGAACACGATTGTCGTCGTCGACCCGACCCAGAATCCCGATGGCCGCAACCGTTTCATCCAGAGTTTCCGGGCCGCGCGCGGGCTGGAGTCCAGCGCTGACCGCTACACCGCCGAGCATGACGAGCCCTGGCCGGGCGGACGTTACAACCACTATCTGTTTGACCTCAATCGCGACTGGTTTGCCCGCACCCAGCCGGAAACCCGTGGCCGCACCCAGGCCATTCTCGACTGGCGACCGGTCGTCGTGGTGGATGCGCACGAGATGAGCGGCGACAGCACCTATTTCTTTGCCCCCTCGGCCGAGCCCTTCAATCCGGAAATCGTGCAATCCCAGCGCGATGCCCAGGAGCTGATCGGACGCAATCACGGCAACTGGTTTGACCGCCTCGGCTATGCCTTCTTCACGCGTGAAGTCTATGACGCCTTCTATCCGGGTTATGGCGATATGTGGCCGACCCTGCAGGGCGCCGTGGCCATGACCTATGAGCAGGGCTCGGCGCGCGGGTTGGAATGGCGCCGCCGCGACGGGTCCCTGCTGACCTATGGCGATGGGGTGGACCACCACTTCGTGGCCAGCATTTCCACAGCCCAGGTCGTCGCTGAAAACCGCGAGCGCTTCCTGTCAGACTTTGTCGCCTTCCGCGACAGCGCGGCAAGCAGTTCAACTGATCCGCAGGCGATGATGCTGTCCCTGAGCGGCAATCGCTGGGGCGCGGAACGCATGGCCCGGAATCTCGCCGCGCAGGGCATTGAGGTCGGCCGCGTCGCACCCGGCGTCTCGGCCTGTGGCGCCCGCTTTGAGGAGGGCGGTTTCCTGGTCCGCTTTGATCAGCCGGCCGGGCGCCTGGCCCGGACCCTGTTGGTGCCGACCACAGACCTGCCCGCCGATTTCATGGCCGAGCAGGAACGGCGGCGTGCCGAGGGGCTGGGACACGAGCTGTATGACGTGACCGCCTGGTCGCTGCCGCTCATGAGCAATGTCGACGCCACATCCTGCCGTCGTACGCCGCCTATCTCGACCGAGGCGGTGGAGCCGGAAGCCCCGATTGAACGGGTGACCACGGACCACAGCGCTGACTGGGGTTATGTCATTCCCTGGACCGATGCCGGCCAGGCCCGGCTCGTCGCCGCGCTCGGGCGCGAAGGCGTGATGATGCGGACCAGTGACCTGGCCTTCCGGATCGGAGATCGCCGTTTCCCGCGCGGCTCTGTCGTCATTCCGCGCCATGGCGCACCGGAGGATCTTGATGCCTTGATCAGCCGCCTCGCGGCCGAGAGCGGGGCGCATTTCGAGGGCATGGAGTCGAGCTGGGTTGATGAAGGCCCCAATCCGGGCAGCGGCAATTTCCTGACCCTGCGCGCGCCCAGCGTCGCCATGCTGTGGGACGAGGGTACGGACCCGACGTCCGCCGGTGCGACCCGCTATGTTCTCGAACGCCGCTATGACATTCCGGTCTCGGTGATCCGGACCGGATCGGTCAGCCGCGCCCAGCTGGACAATTACGATGTGCTGATCATCCCCGAGCAGGGCTGGACGGGCCTGTCCGGTGCGCTGGGCAGTTCGGGGACTGCCGCCATCCGCACCTATGTGCGCGGCGGTGGCATCCTGGTTGGTCTGGGCGATGCCACCCGCTGGCTGGCCGATTCCGATACCGGCCTGATCCCGGCCCAGCGCGAGCGAGCCGCCGATGCCCCGCGCGACGCGTCTGCCGGGTCCGGCGAGATCGTCGATGGTACGGTGCTGGCCAATGAGGGCGAGTTGCAGGTCCTCGAGGCGGAAGCGGGAGCCTTGCCCGAATCCTCGCCGGGGGCCCTTGTCAATGTTGAGGCCAACACCAATGCCTGGATGTCGGCTGGATATACGGATGGTGCCGCGGCGCTGGTGATGGGGTCGGATATCTATGCCCCGGTCTCGATGGGCGATGCGACGACCGCGCTGCGCTTTGCCGCGCGTGAGGAGCTGCTCGCCGGCGGCTATCTCTGGGAGGAGTATGCCGACCAGCTGGCGCTGAAGCCTTTCGTCCTGTCGACCCGTCAGGGCGCCGGTCAGGTCGTGGCCATCACGCAATCACCGACAACGCGCGCCTATCTCGAAGGGCTGGACCTTCTGCTCCTGAACGCGGTACTCCTCGGGCCGGCACACTCTCGCGCCCTGCGCTGAGGATTTCGGGCAAACGGTTTCAATCAGGTCGCGGCGCCTTGGCGCCGTGACCGGTGACGGAGTTTGCAATGATGACATGGCGTGCCGGGTATTCCGGCCTTGCAGTGGCGCTGCTGGCGGCCACGCTTCTTTCCCCCCTTTCCGCTTCTGCCCAGGGCGCGCCGGACTTCTCCCCAATGGCCTTGGCCGACAATCTCGATTTCCTGCGCGCCAATACGCCGGTCGGGAATCCCTCGACCCTGCTTTATCGCGGTGAGGGTTTTGTGCTGGTTGTCGATCCGGGGCTCGAGCACACGGCGGAGCTGCTTTCCGAGACGGTGGCAGGCGAACTGGGAGAGGGGACGCTCTATGCGGTCACCACCCACGCCCACCGGGACCATATGGACGCCGCCCCGGCCCTGCCGCGTCCGCTCGTCCAGATCGCGACCGCGCATCAGTTCGACGATCTGCCCGTCCAGCCGGGGATGACGCGCCTCGCGGTGGACGGTGAGATCTCGCTCGGTGGCGGTGCGGTCCGGATCGGGAACTTCCCGAACGCCGCTGCCCATACCGGAGGTGATCTCTGGATCCATTTCCCGGACGCGGGTGTGCTGGCCGTGGGCGATCATTTCTTCCTCGACCGCTACCCTATCATTGACGTCGCCGGCGGCGGCGATCCGGCGGGCTATTTCGCCAATATCGACTGGATGGTCGAGACCTTCCCGGCGGAGACACGCGTCGTCCCGGGCCATTCGACATTCGGGCCCGCCGCGCCGCGTGTGGCAACACTGGGCGACCTCGCGAGCTGGGCTGCCGAGCTGCGAAACTCGGTCTCAGTGATCCGACAGATGGCGGCGCAGGGTCTGAGCGAGGCCGAGATCGTCGAGGCCGGCTTGGGGCCGCGTTTCGTCCATCTGAACGAACGCCCCCGCTTTGTCTCGGAAGAGCGCTGGATCGGCTTCGTCCTGGCCAATCCGCCGCAGCGCTAGCGCCTAGCCCTCGCCCTCAATCTCTTCGCGCAGGGCTTCCAGTTCCAGCCAGCGGTCTTCCTTGTCGGCCCGCTCCTGCATGGCAGCGCCGAGGCGTTCGGAAACCTTTGTGAAGCGGGCGCTATCGGCGAACAGGGCCGGATCGGCCATTTCGGTTTCCAGTCGGGCGATCTCCTCGCTCAGCGCGTCGATCTCGCCGGGCAGGAGTTTGAGGGCGTAGCGATCCTTGTTGGCCATGCGCTTGCGGTCCGGCTTGGACTGGGCGGCTTGGGCTGCCGCCTTTGACCCGGCCTTGCCGCCTGAGGCCTTGCCGCCCGTCTTGTCGAGCGCGCTGACGCCGGCGCCGCGTTGGGTGACCATATCGCCATAACCACCGGCATATTCCTGCCAGATGCCATCGCCTTCCGAGACGATGACGGACGTGCAGCAGCGGTCGAGAAAGTCCCGGTCGTGGGAGACCAGGAAGACCGTGCCGGCATAGTCCGAGATCAGGCCCTGCAGGAGATCGAGCGTCTCCAGGTCGAGATCATTGGTCGGTTCGTCGAGCACGAGGAGATTGGACGGCAGGGCCAGGGCACGGGCCAGCATGACCCGGGCCCGCTCACCGCCCGAGAGAACATGGACCGGCGTGTTGGCCTGTTCCGGCGGGAAGAGGAAGTCCTTCATATAGGCCATGACATGCTTGGTCTTGCCGGCGACTTCGACCTGGTTGCCCGAGCCTTGGGTGAGTGCTTCCGACAGGGTCCAGTCATCCTTGAGAGCCAGGCGCTTTTGGTCGAGCGAGGCAATTTCAAGCTTGGTGCCGAGCCGGACCGAGCCCTCATCCGGGGCCAGCTGGCCGGTCAGGATGTTCAGGAGCGTCGTCTTGCCGGCGCCATTGGGACCGACCAGGCCGATGCGGGCATGGCGGGCAATCTTGGTCGAGAAATCCTTGACGATGGCCCGGTCGCCATAGCTCAGCGAGACCGATTTCGCCTCGGCCACCAGCTTGCCGGAGGCGTCGGCCTCGGTGCTTTCCAGCTTCACTGTACCTTGCGGTCCGCGATGATCGCGGCGTTGTTGCTTGAGCGCGTTGAGCTCGCCCAGGCGGCGGACATTGCGCTTGCGCCGGGCGGTGACGCCATAGCGCAGCCAGTCTTCCTCGCGGACGATCTTGCGGTCGAGCTTGTGCAGCTCGTCCTGTTCCTGCTCCAGCACCGTGTCGCGCCAGGCCTCGAAGGCACCGAAACCCTTGTCCAGCTGCCGGGTCTGGCCACGATCGAGCCAGACGGTCTTGCGGGTCAGGTTTTCCAGGAAGCGGCGGTCGTGGCTGATCAGGACGAGGGCGGAGCGGCAATGACGCAGCTCCTCCTCCAGCCACTCGATCGCCGGCAGGTCGAGATGGTTGGTCGGCTCGTCGAGCAGCAGGATGTCCGGATCCGGTGCCAGGGCGCGGACCAGCGCCGCGCGGCGCGCTTCCCCGCCGGACACTTCGCCGGGTATCTCCTCACCGGTCAGGCCCAGCTTTTCCAGCAGATAGTCGGCGCGATAATCCGCATCGCCTGGCGCCAGCCCGGCCATCACATACTCGCGCAAGGTGGCGTGACCAGTCAGATCCGGATCCTGTTCCAGATAGCGGACGGTGGCGCTGGGGTGGACGAAACGGTCGCCCTCATCCGCCTCAACCTGACCGGCGGCGACCTTGAGCAAGGTCGATTTGCCCGATCCATTTCGCCCGACAAGGCACAGGCGTTCGCCTTCCTCGACCTGCAATTCGGCCCCCGCGAGCAGCGGTGTGACCCCGAAGGTGAGGTGGATGTTCTGAAGCGTGAGAAGCGGTGGAGCCATGAGCCATCGCATACTAGTCCGCGGCTCGCCGGTCACCCGTTTCCGGCAGGATTTCGCTAGGGGGGACAATCCGCTCTCAGCGTCCCTCTAGCGCCAATCCTGAACAAAGCCTCATTTGCGCCATAATCGGGCGAGGCCTAGGCTTGGTCCAAAGCGATTTCAGAGGGACGCCGGCGCGAGCGGGCGAGGGACACATATGCTGACGATCAATAATCTCACCAAGACTTATGGCAATGGCGTGCGCGCCATGGACGGGGTCACGCTGGACATACCCAAAGGCATGTTCGGCCTCTTGGGCCCGAACGGCGCCGGCAAGTCGACGCTGATGCGCACGCTGGCGACCCTGCAGGCGCCGGACAGCGGTACGGCGACTTTTGATGAGATCGATATCGTCAAGGATCCCAAGGCGCTGCGCGCCACGCTGGGCTATCTGCCGCAGGATTTCGGCGTCTATCCGCGCATGTCGGCGCGGGCCATGCTCGACCATCTCGCCGTCCTCAAGGGTCTGACCAATGCCAAGGAGCGCAAACAGGTCGTCGAAGCCCTGCTGGAACAGACCAATCTCTCCCAGCATGCCAAGAAGTCCGTCGCCTCCTATTCCGGCGGCATGCGCCAGCGCTTCGGTATCGCCCAGGCTCTCCTGGGTGATCCGCAGCTGATCATCGTCGACGAGCCGACCGCTGGTCTCGACCCGGAAGAGCGCAACCGTTTCCACAATCTCCTCTCGGAAATCGGCGAGAATGTCGTGGTCATCCTGTCGACCCATATCGTCGAGGACGTCGCCGACCTCTGCCCGAAAATGGCGATCATGAACCAGGGCAAGATTGTCGCCCAGGGCGTTCCGGCCGATCTGGTCAAGGCGCTTGAGGGCAAGGTGTGGTCCAAGACCGCCGCCAAGTCCGATCTCGCCGAACTGCGCACCCGCCACAATGTCATCTCCGAACGCCTGACCATGGGTCAGGTGATGATCCGCGTGCTGGCCGACAGCCAGCCGGGCGATGATTTCGCCGCGGCGACGCCGGATCTGGAAGATGTGTATTTCTCGACCATCCGCGGCGGCCAGTCCGACGCGGCGGCCGCGTAAGTCTCAACCCAGCTGAAAGGAGCACATCATGCTCTCCAAGATCGCCGGGTTCGAGATCCGCTACCAGCTTTTCTCTCCCGTTTTCATCGCGGTTTTCGCGATCTTCTTCCTCCTCGTCTATGGCGGGGTCACGATCGACAATATCCAGGTCGGTGGCGGTGGCGCGACCAATATCAACTCGCCCAACGCCCTCACCATCAATGTCCTGATCTTTTCGCTCTTCGGCGGCCTGATCCCGGTGGCCTTCCTGTCCTCCGGCGTGATCCGGGATCGGAGTTTCAAGACCGAGGAGCTCTTCTTCTCGCGTCCGATCAAGGAGTTCGACTTTGTCCTTGGCCGTTTCATTGGCGGTTTTCTGGCAACGGCGCTGTGCTTCGCCAGCGTCCCGCTGGCCTTCCTGATCGGCTCGGTCATGCCCTGGCTGGACCAGGAATTGATCGGCCCGACGCGGCTGGACTGGTTCGTCTATGTCTATCTGGCCTTCGGCCTGGTGAATATGTGGGTGGTCGGGACAATCCTGTTCACGGTCGCCAATTTCACGCGCTCGACCATGCTGGTCTGGGCCGGATTTGTTGGTCTGCTTGTATTGTATTTTGTTGGTTCAGCCATTGCCGGTCAGGAACCGACCCTGCGCGAGACCCTCGCTCTGATTGACCCCTTCGGCTTCAACACATTCGGTGAGGCGACGCGTTACTGGACGGCGTTCGAACAGAACAGCCAGGTGGTACCGTTCGAAGGCACGCTGCTGGCCAATCGCCTGATGTGGATCGGGATTGGTCTCGCATTATTGATCGTCAATCTCGTGACTTTCCGCTTCCGTCGCGGCAATGCCGGTGGAGGCGCCAAGCGCAAGTCGGCCGTGGCTGCCAAGGGTGCAAGCCATGCCATCACGGATATCGAGCTGCCGCGGGCCACGCCCAATCTGGGCGGCTCGGCATCGCGCCAGCAATTTGCGGCGCGGGTCGGCTTCGAAGTGAAGGGCGTCGTGCTCAATATCGCCTTCTGGATCATTCTGGCCCTCGGCCTGTTCAACACGATCCCGGGCTTCTTCCTTGCCAATGGCATTTACGGGACCGACAATTTCCCGGTCACGCGCGTGATCATGAACACGATCAACGGGGCCTATTCGATCATCCCGATCGTGATCGTGATCTATTACGCAGCCGAACTGATGTGGCGCGAGCGCCGTTTCGGTTTCAACGAAATTACCGACTCCACGCCGACGGAAAGCTGGGTCTTCATCACCGCGAAATTCGTGTCGATGGCGGTGGTGATTACTTCACTGGCCGTGGTCGCTGTCGTGGCCGGCATGCTGTCGCAGCTGGCCATGGGCTATACGGGTCTGGAAATCGGCCAGTACGCCATACGCGGTGTGATGGAGCTCATCATCCCGTCCGTCCTGTTGTCAGCCCTGGCGATTTTCTTCCAGGTCGTGCTGAACAATCGCTGGCTCGGCATGGCGGCGATGCTGGTTTATTTCATCGCGACGCTGGTGATGAGCCAGATCGGGTTTGACCATAATCTCTACCAGTTCGGTGCCCTGCCGGGCGCGCCTTACTCCGACATGAACGGATATGGCCATTTCCTCGGCATTTCGCTCTGGTTCACCGCTTATTGGAGCTTCTGGGCCCTCTTGCTGATGGTCCTGGCCTATCAGCTGTGGAGCCGGGGCGCCCTGAGCCCGATCTTCCAGCGCGTCGGTCGAATGGTGTCAGGCTATTCGCCCGCCACCGGACTTGTCGCCATTATTGCCATTGTCGGCGCTGGCGGCACGGGTGGCTGGATTTTCTACAACACGAACATCCTCAACACCTATATTTCCGGGCCGGATGCCCGGGGGTTGGCGGCGGAGTATGAGCGTCAGTATCTGCACCTGCAGGACGTGCCGCAGCCGACGATTGTCGAGACCGCCTATGATGTCGACATCTATCCCGGTGAGCGTCGCTATACGGCGAGCGGTCATTATGTGCTGGAGAACAAGGAAGACACGGCGATCGATACGCTGTGGATCTCCTACGGCCAGGGCACGACCATACTCTCGCAGGAGATTGAAGGCGGCGAGCTGGCCTCGTCAGATGAGGGTTTCTACCTCTATTCATTCGATCTCGGCACGCCGCTCGAACCCGGTGAAACCCGGCGCTTCGACTTTGCGGTCGAGAACGCCAATCCGGGCTTCCGCAATTCGGGGAATGTGACCACCGTCAATCACAACGGCACCTTCTTCAATAATGGTCAGTCCATGCCGATCATCGGCTTTAACGGCAATTGGCGCCTGACCGACCGGCAGCAACGCCGTCGCGAAGGCCTGGAGCCGATCGAACGGGCTTTCCCGCTCGAGGATGAAACCCATTGGTATGAGAACGGGATCACCAATTCCGACTATGTGACCTTCCGTTCGGAAGTCTGCACGTCGGCGGATCAGACCGCGATCGCCCCGGGTTATCTGGAGCGGAGCTGGGAAGAGACGGGTGAGAACGGCCAGGCGCGTGCCTGTTTCGAATACGTCATGGATCGCCCGATCCTGAACTTCTACTCTTGGCTTTCGGCGGAATATGAAGTGGCGGAGCGGGAGACTGACGGTATTCTCTACCAGGTCTTCTACCATCCCGATCACGCTTGGAATGTCGAACGCATGCTGGAGGCCAGCGAGGACTCGATCGGATATTTCTCCGAACACCTCTCGCCCTATCAGTATCGCCAGTACCGCATCCTGGAATTCCCGGCCTATGCGACTTTCGCCCAGTCCTTCCCGAATACGATCCCGTATTCGGAAGGGATTGGCTTCATCGCCGATCTCTCGGACCCGCAGGACATTGATTATGTCTACTACGTGACCGCTCACGAAGCGGCGCACCAGTGGTGGGCGCATCAGGTCATGTCCGCGAATGTCCAGGGTGGCACGATGCTGATCGAGACCTTCGCCCAGTATTCGGCCCTGATGATCATGCGCCAGGAATATGGCGAGGATCACATGCGTCGCTTCCTGAAGTTCGAGCTCGACAGCTATCTGTCGGGCCGGGGATCCGAAGCGATCGAGGAGCAGCCGCTCTACCGGGTCGAAAACCAGCAATACATCCATTACCGCAAGGGCTCGGTGATCATGTATGCGCTGCAGGACTATGTCGGTGAAGAGACCGTCAACCGGACCATGCAACGCCTGATCGACGAGCGGGCCTACTCGTCCGATCCTTATGCGACAACGCTGGATTTCCTGCGTATCCTGCGCGAGGAGGCCGGTCCCGAGCATGAGGCCATCATCCACGACTTCTTCGAGCGCATCGTTCTCTTTGATCTCAATGTGACCTCGGCCACGGCAAGTGAACGCGAAGATGGTCGCTGGGATGTCGTTCTGGAGGTCGAAGCTCACAAATACGAGGCCGATGGCGCCGGTGAGCAGACCGAGGAGGACATTGATTACATGATCGATATCGGTGTCTTCACGGAAAATCTCGATGATGCCTATGAGGGCAATGATCACGTGCTCTACATGGACAAGCACCGCATCAACGAGACCACGATGCGCATCGAACTGATTGTCGATGAAGAGCCGCTCTATGTCGGCATCGATCCTTACAACAAGCTGATCGACCGCAATTCGGATGATAATCTGATGCCAGTCACGATCGAGTAGACCGGTCTTTCAACCGGATCGGGAGAAGGCCGGCCCCGCTGGGTCGGCCTTTTTCATCAAGGCCTGTGCTGGCAGCCCGTGAGGAGCCATGCCAAACATCATCATGCCCCGCTTCCTGCTTTTGCTCGTGCTGGGCCCGGCCATCCTGCTCGCCGCGGCGGGAGCGACGGCACAGTCGGACGAGACGCTCATTGTGTGGCAGGCCGGGGATGATCCGGGCTGGAGCGCCGCTGATCTCGACACCAGTGACTGGCAATCTCTGGCACACTATTCCGGCGCCCAGGATGGACTGTTCTGGATTCGCGCCCGCCTCGGCGCTCCCGCTCTGGACAGCCCCCTACTCTCCATCCGGTCCAATGCGGCCTATGAGGTCTTTCTGGACGGGCGGGCAATCGGGGGGAGTGGCCGCCCGGGCGAACCGGGCGATGCGCAACGGCCGGAGCTGACCCATATCGGTGTGCCTGCGAGCCTGCTGACCGAGGGGCGGCATGTCCTGGCGTTTCGGATCGACGGCGCCAGCGTGGCAGATGGTGATGCGGCCTTTCTGCGCTTCGAACTTGATGAGGCGGCGACCGTCGCGCGGGCAGATCGGCGACGGGATGCGATGGACGGTGCGGCGGCGCTATTGGCAGGCTTCCTCCTCTTCACCGCGGCCGGGATCTGGATCTGGGGCACGCGCCGAATCGAGCTGATCATGGTGGTCGGCCTTTGCGCCGGGGCGATCGTGATCTTCCTGCTGGATACCGACGGCCGCGCCTTCGCCGTGCCGCTCCTGCCGCCTTTCGCCGCGGTCATCCTTCTCACTCTCGCCAGCATGGCGATTTATACGCTTGCCGCCGCCATCATCCATCGGCGTCTGATGCTCGGTCGTCCTCGGCTCTGGGCCGTCCTCGCGGGGCTTTGCCTTGTGGTCGCGCTCCTGCCCTGGCCCTTCGGCGGCATGGAGAGTGATCAGCAGGCTTTCCTGCTTCTGGCACTTCTGGCCGGCGCAATGAGCCTGTCAGCCTGGTCGCGTCGGCCGCGTCAGGCCCCGATTTATGCCGCGGCATCGCTGATCTGCCTCGCGGCGATCCTCGTGTTCGGCGAGCAATTGCGGATATTCCTCGCCCTGCTCGTTGCCCTGATCTCGGTAAGCATGATCGTCGATGTCGTGTTGGGTGAGATCAAAATTCGGCGGGCCGAGCTGCGAGCCTCGCGCCTGCAGGCGGCCTTGGTGAAGCGCAATATCCAGCCGCACTTCATCATGAACAGCCTCACCGTCGCGTTGGAATTGCAGGAGACGGATGCGGCTGCCGCCCGGGATTTCATTCGGGCCCTGTCCGAGGAGTTCCGGTCCCTGGCCAGCATGATCGAGCAGACGCGTGTGACCCTGCGTGAGGAACTGGCCCTGTGCCACAGTCATCTGAAAATGATGGCCTTGCGGCTCGAGGCGCAGCTGACCCTGGAGACGGAGGGGTTGGAGGAGACGGCGGAATGTCCGCCGGGCCTGTTCCATACGCTGATCGAGAATGCCATCAGCCATAATCGCTATGATGGCCAGCGCGTGACCCTGTCCTTGACCGCCAAAGCGAATGGGTCCGGGACCACTTACTTGCTGCGCGTACCCGTCCTCGGCGCGCGCGCCGCATCTGCGCTCGGCTCGGGTTCGGGCACGCGCTACATCGAGGCGCGGTTGGAGGAGTTCGCGCCCGGGCGCTGGTCTTTCGAGGCGGCGCCGGACGGGGAGGACTGGGTCAGTCGGATCCATATCGCCGGAGTGGGTGAATGAGCCGGGTCAATATTCTGATCGTGGAGGACGAGCCCATCGTCGCCCGCCGGGTCGAACGCCATTGTCGGGCCGCGCTGGGCGAGGGGGCCGGGCGGATCGAACGGGTCGATGGTGTCGAGGCGGCCGTCGATCAATTGCAGACCGGCGATTTCGGCCTGGTCATGCTCGATCTCAATCTGCATGGCGAGGACGGGTTCTCGATTCTGGATCGCATGACCAGCCATTCCGCCCATACCATTATCGTGTCGGCCTATGCCGACCAGGCCGCACGGGCCTTTGATCATGGCGTTCTGGATTTCGTCACCAAGCCCTTCGAGGCCGAGCGGATTGCGCTGGCCATTGAACGCTTTCGCGGCAAGGCGGAAACACGATCAGAGAAGGCGCGCTATCTGAGCTTTCGCAATGGGCGTCGCATCGAACGGGTGTCGCTGGACGAGGTCAGCCTGGTCCGTGGCGCTGACAAATACGCCGAGGTGGTGCTGGGTGATGGCCGCGTGAAGCTGCATGACAAGTCGATCGGCAAGCTCGCCGCCTTGATGCCGGACAATTTCATGCGGGTGCACAAGTCCTGGATCGTGAGGCTCGATGGCGTGGAACGCCTGGAGTCCTTTCCCGGCAATCGTCACGAGCTGATCCTGAAAACGGGTGAGCGCGCGCCCGTCAGCCGATCCCTCATCGGCCAGGTGCGCGCGCTCTTCCAGTAGATCGGCGGGTGTCAGAAGGAAACGCGGACGCCGGCCCCGAGCGTGTATCCGTCATACTGGAAGGATACGTCTGACGAGCCGAGCGGGGCCGTCAGCGCGTGATCGGTTTCCATCACGCGCATGTATCGCAGATCCGAGAACAGTTCGACGCGCTCGGAGATCTGGATGCTTGCGCCTCCGATCAGCTGGAATGAGAGGGCGGAGGCGTCCCCGGAAACCGTTCCACCCGCGCCCGCATAATCGGCCGTCACCCGGGCCAGACCCAGCCCGCCACCGAGATAGGGCGAGACCCGACCGTCGGTATTGAAGTCGACAAAAGCATTGGCCATCAGGCTGGTCGCGGCCAGCCCTTCCCCGCTCACTGCCTGGTCAGTGCCGGCGATCGAGAAATTATTGATCTCGCCGCCGCGGCGCGCCAGCTCGATCTCGAAGCGCATGCCGTCATAGCGGCGGCCGACGGCGATGGCGTAGTAGGCGGCATTGCCCAACTCGCTTTCAATATCGACGCTACCGGAGCTGGCGTCAGTTTCCTCGACCGCGCGCAGGCCGAACTGGCCGGAGACATAGGTTTCCTCCTGGGCATGGGCGATCGCACTGAAGGAGAGGGTGGCCGTGGCGGCGATGAGGGTTGCGTACTTCATTGTCGTCATCCTGTGTTGGACCATGAACACTCAGCCGTCCAGCACAGGTCGCGGCTGGCTCGGCTCGTCAGAGCTTTGGCCTAGGGCAGGATGACGTGGCGCGGCAGGGGGCGGTTCGCGAACGGCTCGGCAGCGGACGGGAATGGCTCGATCCGGGCAGGTCCGGGTCTCGCATGTCGACCGTCATCTTTCGACGGGTCGGGGCGCGCGGCGCATTGTCAGACGGGTCGTGAACGGGCGTGGGATTGGTCAGGCGGCGCTGAACGTCTGGACGACCGGGTGAGGGATGGGTGAATGTGTGCGCCGGCGAGCATCGTCCAGGCGGCTTTCGCTGCCGGGCGAAACCCGGGTTACGCTGGCGATGAAGTCAGAGAACAGCATCACCGCCTCGCGCGCTTGCAGGAAACCCTTGGAATTCTGCTTGGACCAATAGGTCCAATAGCCCGGGATATGACTGACAACGGAGAGGTCGCTTCCCACGTCGTAGAAGAGACTCGGGGCTTTCAGCAGGAAGTTGCGGAAGCCGTTGGCGTCCTCGCCGCGACAGAAGCGACCGAAGACGAGCTCATATTCATCCATCACCGAGGTCAGGCTTTTCCAGCGATGCCGGGTTTCCTCGATTATGGAGCGGCGCATGTGCTGAAGCTCGTTATACTCGTGATCCGAGGCTCCGACGATGGTTACGGCCTTGAGCTGGGTGATGAAGGATTTCAGCGCATCAAGTGCTTCGCCCATGCTCCAGCGATAATAGAGAATGCCTTTCCAGCCGAAGATGCCGGTCTTGAACTCGATTTCGGTCATGTCGAGCGACTTGCGCAAAGCCTGCATGCGGCCGTCCAGATCGCCGGAGAGGAGCTGGCGCGTAAAGCGCATCGCACGCTCGTCATCTCGGCCGGCATCAGTCGTCCCGAACGCCAAGGCTACCACTGAGACAATCTGCTTGGCGACGGATTGCTCCATCCGCTCCACCTCGGCATCGGTTATGTTGAAGTAGCATTCATCAATGGGGCGGACATGATCGCGGAACCGCTCGGCCAGCAGGAAAGGGTCGAAGGAAGGCAGGGCGGCCAGTTCACGAAGGCGGATCATGTCGAGATCCATCAGATGGGGCTCTTCCTTGCTCTCGAACAGCGAGCGCATCTTGTTGGCAAAGCCGATTTCCTCGACGAAAACGGCGTGGCCGCCCAGCGCGAGATCATCATGGGCAAGCGGCACAAGCACCTTGGTCACCACGGGCTGGCTCGACATCACATAGGGCCGCTCATGCGCCCGCACGGTATGTTTGACGATGAAGCAGCGGTTGAGCCGGGAATTGAGAAAGAAGGGGGCGTCGGCATGGGCGTCGAATTCGCCGTAGCGCCCAGCGATCGAGTGCAGGTCGAGGATACGCGAGGTCGCACCGCCCTTGACGATATTGCGCAGATCGGACCGGACGGTTTCGCGAATACGTGTCATCAGCACCCCTTCTCGTGACCTGCAGGCTAGACAGGGGCGATTTAAGGATCGGTCTGCCAACCCGACCGAATTCGAAATTCAATTGAATAGAATGCGGAATGCCACGGTTAATGTGCGGCCGGTTTGAGACGCGCGAACAGAAGCCCGGACAGGCCGCCGCCGATCGACAGCATCAGCAAACCACTGATTTCCCGGCTTGAGGCGACCGGTGTGATCAGCGAGCCGAGGGCGGTGCGATAGTAAATCGTGATCGCCGAAATCATCACGATGATGGCGACGGCGCCCGCCAGAAAATATCCGATAGAGCGCCAGCCGGGTCCCAATGCCCGGGAAACAAGGCCGGCGACCGGAAAGGCGATGGCAAATCCGATGCCGGTCAGCGCGGCCAGCGTCGGGCCGAAACCGGCGAGATCACGGCCAAGGGCGTCGAGGCGGACAGCCAGCGGAATGTCGGCCCCGATTGCGACCAGCGCCTGCAGATCGATATGCGTATTGGCCAGGCTGACGAGAAACGTTCCGACCAGGACGGCGGCCAGATAACTTGCCGTGATACGCAACCGGTTCATCTTCCTGACCCATCCGGGCCCTCTACAGCCTGCGATGGAGCCTATAGGGTGACGCCGGTTGCGACAATTCGGGAGTGGCGCGATGCGCATGATCTGGGCAAGTCTGGCCTTGGTGGCAGCGGTGATGACCGGGCCCGCAATCGGGCAGTCGGAAAGTCGCGCGCCAGAACTGGACACCGTGGCCGAGGGCCTTGAGTACCCCTGGAGCCTGGCCTTCCTGCCTGATGGCCGGATGCTTGTCACCGAGAAGCCCGGCCGCTTGCGCATTGTCACACCTGATGGCGACCTTTCCACCCCGGTCAGCGGTGTGCCCGACGTCCTCTGGTCCGGTCAGGGTGGGCTGCTGGACGTGGCATTGGCGCCGGACTTCGCGGATAATCAAGAGGTCTATCTGACCTGGAGTGCGGGTGAGCCGGACGACAACACGCTCTATCTTGGTCGCGGCCGGTTTGAGGGCGAAGCCCTTCAGGACTTCGAAATTCTGTTCGAAGCTGCGCCGCACCGACAATCCAATGTCCATTATGGCGGCCGGATCAGCTTTCTGCCCGGCAGCATTACGGATCATCGTGCCGATAGCCATGCGCCGGTTCCCGAAACGCTGGTGCTGGGCATTGGAGACGGTTTCGATTTTCGCGAGCAGGCTCAGATTCCGTCCAGCCATCTCGGCAGTTTCGTTCGCCTGACCCTGGATGGCAGGCCGATGCCATCCCCGTTTGAAGGCGCCGCGCCCGGCGTTTTCTCGATCGGGCACCGCAATCCGCAAGCTGTGCTCTTCGACCCGGTCAGCGGTATTCTCTATGCCAATGAGCACGGTCCGCGCGGTGGCGATGAGATCAATGTCCTGATCGAGGGCCGCAATTATGGCTGGCCGATCGTCAGCGAGGGCACGGACTATACCGGGGCGCTGGTGACGCCGTTTGAGGCCTATGCGGGCATGGCGGAACCCCTGCACGTCTGGACGCCCTCCATCGCGCCGGCCGGGATGGCGCTCTATCGCGGTAACATGTTTCCCGAATGGGAGGGCGATCTGCTCGTCGCGGCCCTGATCGCCGGTGATGCCGACACCCCGTCCGGCCATGTCCGTCGTGTCGATCTGCAGAGCGGTGAAGTCGTCGGTGAGGCGATCCTCTTCGGTGAACTGGAAGCCCGTATCCGCGATGTCCGTGTGGCTCCGGATGGCGCGGTCTGGCTGCTCACTGACGAGGCGGACGGGCGCCTGGTCCGGGTGTCGCGTTAGAGCGGTTTATTCTGCCGGAGCCGGTTCGGCCGTCCCCGGCCCGCTCTCCTTGCGGGCGAAGCCGAAGAAGCCGGCCAGGCGGGACGGCGCGCCGAGCATGACCGGCGTGAGCAGCAGGGTCAGCAGGGTCGAGAAGCCCAGGCCCCAAACCACGGCCGAGGACAATTGCACCCACCATTCGCTGGCCGGACCGCCGATCGACAGCGTGCCGTGGGCAAAGTCGGCATTGATCTGGAAGACCATCGGCAAGAGGCCGAAAATCGTGGTGATCGTGGTCAGCATGACCGGTCGCAATCGCTGGGCTGCTGTCCGAACAATCGCCTCATCGACCGACATGCCGAGGCCGCGCAGGCGCTGGAAGGTGTCGATCAGGACGATATTGTTGTTCACGACAATCCCGGCCAGCGTCACCACGCCCGTGCCCAGGAAGAGGATGGAGATATAGGGAAAGGTCAGCATTACGCCGAGCAAGACCCCGATGACCGACAGCACCACAGCCTGCAGGGTCAGCAGGACATGCCAGAAATTGTTGAACTGCCAGAGCAGGATGACCGCCATCATGAAGAGTGAGGCGGCCATGGCGCTGGCAAAGAAGGCGCCGGCCTCGGCATTCTCCTCGTCGGCACCGAGATAATTGACCTCGACCGAGCGCGGAATGGTGCCGTCGGCGATGCGGTCCGCAATGAAGCCGCGAAGGTCGGTCAACAGGATATTGCCGGCATAGCCTTCATCGGCATTGGCGCGAACAATGAGGACGCGCTTGCCGTCACGGCGCGAGATCGAGTCGAGGCGTTGGCGCGCTTCCCGGGTCACAAAATTGGAGATTGGCACGGCGCCGGTCTGGGTGTTCACACGCAGATCGTCGAGCCGTGAAATGTCGCGGTCGGCAGCGGGAAAGCGGACGCGGATATCGACTTCCTCATCGGCATCGTCCGGACGGTAGCGGCCGACCAGTGTGCCTGTTGTGACCAGCTGCACGGCGGCGCCCAGCTGGGTCACGTCGGCGCCGTAGCGCCCGGCTTCCTCGCGGTCGACATCAAGCCGCCATTCCACGCCCGGCAGCGGCAGGGTGTCATCGATATCGACCAGCCCGTCCATCTGGTCGACATAGCCGCGCACGAGACGAGTGGCTGCCTCCAGTGCCTCTGCATCATTCGAGCGCAGCTCGACCTGGATATCCTTGCCGACCGGCGGTCCCTGCTGGAAGGGGCGGACCTCGATGATAACCCCGGGTATCCCGACCATGGCCTCGCGAATCTGCCGCTCGATCAGACGGCCATTGGGGCGTTGGCCAAAGGGTTCGAACTCGACAAAGATGCGCGCCACGCTATCCGCCGGTGCCGCACCGACGCCGTCGAAAGGCGAGCGGCCGGGCGGTGTGCCAGCGACGGTGTAATAGCCCTTGATCCCCTCAATGCCGGCCAGCCGGGTCTCGGCTTCCAGCGCCAGCTCATACTGCTCGGCCGGGGAGAGATTGCCGCGGGCCCGCACGAAGACATAAAGCTGCTCCGGCTCGGCATCGAGGAAGAATTCCGTGCGCATGTTCGAGGCGGTCGCGCCGAAGCTGAATACAACGCCGACGACAATGGTGACCGCGGCGAGTGCGACCATGACCGGCCGTTTGACAAGCCGGGCGATCAGGCGAGCGTAATGGCCAGTGAGCCCGGGCAGGTCGGTGGGATCACCATCTTCCTGGGCGTTGAGATGCGCGACCGCGCTGTTGGTATCAACTACCCCGCCCTTGCGACCGAAGACCGAGCCCAGGGTCGGCAGAAAGACAAGCGCCATGACCAGGGCCGAGCTCAAAACGAAGATCAGGGTCAGTGGCAGGAAGGCCATGTACTGGCCCGGGATGGAATCCCAGAACAGGAAGGGCACGAAGGCCGCCAGTGTTGTCGCTGTGGAGGAGACGATCGGCCAGAACATACGCTTGCCGGCACTGGCATAGGCTTCCTTGCGGGTCGCGCCTTCGGCCAGTTTTCGGTCGGCATATTCGACGACGACGATGGCACCATCGACCAATAGACCGACCGCCAGGACCATGGCGAACATGACCATGAAATTGACGGTCAGCCCGTAGATGTCGAGCAGGAGAAAGGAGAAGAGGAAGCTGGATGGGATCGCGATGCCGACCAGCAGTGCCGAGCGCAGGCCCAGGGCCGCGACCACGATGATCAGGACCAGGATGATGGCCAGCATGATCGAGGAAGTCAGGCTCTGCAGGCTGTCGCGGACATAGGTCGACAGGTCGAGGGAGAAATCGTGACGAATGGTTTCCGGCCAGGTCGCGGCAATCTCATTGGTCAGCGCGCGGACGGCGGCGGCGGTGTCCATGATATTCTCGCCGGAGCGACGCACGACCTGGAGAGTATAGGCCGGGGCGCCGTTATAGCGGGCGAAACTGTCGGCATCCTTGAAGGTCCGGCGCACTGTGGCGACGTCCTGCAGGGTCACGACGGTATCGCCGGATCGGGTCAGGGGCAGGTTGAGCGCATCCTCTGCCTCTTCAAACAGGCCCGGCACCTTGACCTGAAAGCGTGCCTCGCCGCTGTCCAGTGAGCCGGCGGCGATCAGCCGATTATTGGACTGCACCGCATTGAAGAGCTGGGCATAGGTGACGCCATAGGTTTCCAGCCGCGCCGGGTCGATGACGATTTCCAGCACTTCCTCACGCAGGCCCTGAATGTCGACCTGCAGGATTTGCGGCAGAGCCTCCAGCTCGTCCTCGAGGGCGCGGGCGGTACGGTAAAGGGCGCGCTCCGGCGCCTCGCCATAGATCTGAACGGCGATGGTCGGGGCGAGCGCGGAATTGAATTCCTGAATGACCGGCTCGCGGACATCTTCCGGGTATTCCCGGCGCGCCATGTCGACGGCTTCACGGACATCGAGCACCGATTGGTCGGCGTCGAAGGGAACGTCGAACTCCGCCACCAGCGTGCCGGCGCCCAGGCTGGCCGTGCCATTGAGCTCTTCCAGGCCCTCGATCGCGCGCATCTCGGTTTCGGTCGGGCGGACGATCAGGCGTTCGGCGTCTTCCGGGGAAATCCCGTCGAGCGGTACGGCGACGATGACGAAGGGGAAGGGAATGTCGGGGTCGGCTTCGCGCGGCAGTGTTGCGAAGGCGATCAGTCCGGCGATCAGCGCGCAGACGAAAATGGCCAGGATCATCCGCGCCCGGCCGATGGCGAAATCGACGAGACCGGTCACCGGCTCGCTCCCTCCTCACGCACCTCGACACGCGTGCCATCCGATACAAAGTCCTGTCCGAGCACGATGATCTGTGCCGTGTCCGGCAATCCGCTCACCCAGACCTGCTCGCCATCATCGCTGAGGAGCTCGATCGGGAGAAAACGGACCGTGTCGCCATTTTCGATGATCCGCACGCCCAGATCACCGTCGGAGTTCAATGCGAGGATGGACGCCGGCACGCGGTGGGCCGGTTCCAGCGGCAGGTTGAGGCGGATTTCAGCCGTAATGCCGGAGCGGATTGCGCCATCCGGATTGGGCACTTCCAGCTCGACCCGGAAGGTCCGGGTTGCCGGATTGGCGCGGCGTTCCACAAAGCGGATCGTCCCGTCGACCTGCTGTCCGCTGAGCAGGCGTGCACTGCCAGGCATGCCCGGTTGCAAGGCCATCACATCGCGCTCGGCGACTTCCGCGATGACCAGGATGGGGTCGAGCTGAAGGACCGTGCCGCACGGATCGCCGGTTCGCAGGAAGTCACCGATTTCGGCATCGCGCCCGTCGAAATAACCGTCGAAGGGGACGCGCAACTCGATATTGGCCAACTCTTCCCGGGCGGCGCGAAGCTGGGCGCGGGCCGCGTCGCGAGCGGCCTCCATTGCGGCGACCTGGTTGGAGGAGCGGTGGCCGCGCGCCATCAGTTCGACGGCGGCGTCATATTCCAGCTGGCGGGCGCGCAAATCGGCTTCGGCCTGATCGACGCCGGCGGCGCGGGCATCGACGTCGAGCCGGCAGATGACATCGCCGGCCGAGACCGGGCTGCCTTCCTGGATGGGGGCTTCGACCACGCGGCCGCCGGTTTCGGCGCGGACAGTCACGGCGCGGATCGTCTCGGTCCGGCCGCGCAGGCGCAGCTCGGCCGGGCGCGGCGAGGCAGTGACCGTCCGGGTGACGACTTCAAACAGTGGGTGCGTGCTTGAGGCTTCGTCCGGCTGGATGACGGCGTCGCTGCGCAGGGCGGTTCCAACCGTGAACAGCAACACCACGGCCAGAAAGATGCCGGCCGCATAAAGGTAGGACGAATTGAACTTCATGACCAAATCTGTCTCGTCGGAAACGGTCGACGCGTCGCCCGGCCAGCGAACGTCGTTCACTTTCCCTAGAGATACCCCCCATCCCGTTTCATGGCGAGAACAAATCCGCGAAATGTCCTCGCCCAGTCTTTTTTGTCACACGACCTGACCGGCAGACCAGCCGGACGACCATGCCCACTGGAAGTTGTATCCGCCAAGCCAGCCCGTAACGTCAACAACTTCGCCGATAAAATACAGGCCGGGCACGTTTCGCGCAGCCATGGTGCGACTGTCCAGGCCCGCCGTATCGACCCCGCCCAGCGTCACTTCGGCTGTGCGATAGCCTTCCGAGCCCGTCGGTGTCAGCGGCCAGGCTTCCAGTCGATCGGCAAAGGCCCTCAGGCGCCTGTCGGACTGGTCGGCCAGATTGCCGGTAATCGCCGCCTCCTCGACCAGCATCAGGGCGAGACGTTTGGGCAGGTGCTCGGCCAGCGCGGTCTGCACCGCCTGTCGTCCATTGGCCTGCCGCGCCTCGCGCAGCAGGGCGTAGAAGTCCAGATCCGGGCGAAGGTGAAGGCGGATATCGTCGCCTTCGCGCCAATAGGAGGATATCTGCAGGATCGCCGGCCCGGACAGGCCACGATGGGTGAAGAGCATGGCCTCTTCGAACCGGATCCTGTCGTGACAGGCAGCCCCGTCCACAGCGACTCCGGCCAGGGGTTTGAACCGCTCCAGCGTGTCGGGGTCAAAGGTCAGCGGCACCAGTCCCGGGCGGGTCTCGACGAGGTCGAGCCCGAATTGGCGCGCGATATCATAGCCAAACCCGGTCGCGCCCATTTTCGGAATGGATTTGCCGCCCGAGGCAATGACCAGGGAGGTCGCGTCCAGCTTTGAGCCGTCCGACAGCGCAATGGCAAAGCCTTCGCCCTTGCGCTCGACCGAGGTCGCCGAGGTCGACAGACGCAGCTCGCCACCCGTCTGGCGCAGGTCTTTCAACAACGCAGCGATGATGTCCTTGGCCGAATGGTCGCAGAAGAGCTGTCCCAGCGTTTTCTCGTGCCAGGCAATGCCATGCCCGTTGACCCAGTCAACGAAGTCCCACTGGGTGTAGCGCTTCAGCGCCGACTTGGCGAAATGCCGGTTTTGCGACAGGAAATTCTCGGCTGTCGCGTGCATGTTGGTGAAGTTGCAGCGGCCGCCGCCAGAGATGCGGATCTTTTCGGCCGGGGCCTTTGCATGCTCGATCAAGGTGACCGAGCGACCGCGCTTGCCGGCCTCGATGGCGCACATCAGGCCGGCGGCGCCAGCGCCGATAATGACGACATCGCGGGCTGCCATGGATCAGCCGGTGACCCGGTCGAGCCAGTCGGCGAAGGCGTCGATCTGGGCATCGCGGCCGATCTCGTTCATCGTCTCGTGGCGGAAATCCTTGAGCACTTCCAGACGGACATCGGTGAGCCCGGCTTTCTTCAGGCGCTTGGCCAGGGCCTCCATGGATTTGCCGCCCTCGGTCGCCGGGTCCTTCGAGCCTGCGATCAGATGCATTGGCAACGCCTTGGGCAGGGCGGCCAGATGGCGGTCATCCTCGGCATAGGCGACACCGGAGAGGAAATCGCGCCAGAGCGAGACCGTGGACGGCCAGCCGCAGACCGGATCATTGACATAGGCGTCCACCTCATCCGTGTCGCGCGACAGCCAGTCCGCATCGCTGCGGCCTTCCGGGAAGCGCTTGTTCCAGGCCTTGAAGGTGAGATTGTCCAGCGTATGGCTGGTCGCCAGCTTGCCGCCACCGAACAGGGCTTCAAAAAAGAGCACGATTCGCATCACCCCCTTCAGGCCGCCCAGCGCCATATTGCCGTTCCAGATCGCCGCCGCGGTGACGCTGTCGGGTGCTCTCAGGATATGGTTGAAGGCGATCACCGAGCCCATGGAATGGCCGAAGATCACCAGAGGCAGGCCGGGCCAGCGACGACGCGCCTCGGCGTGAACCGCGCCGACATCCTGCATCAGCTTGTCCCAGCCATTCTCGTCGGCAAAGCGGCGCGGACCCCCATCAGCGGCCTCGGTCGCGCCATGGCCGCGATGATCCTGGGCCATGACATGATAGCCGCGCCGGGACAGCTGGTCAGCCATGCGGGCATAGCGTCCGGCATGTTCGGCGAGGCCGTGATTGATATGGACAATGCCGCGCGGCGTGCCTTCGGCATCCTGGGCATAGATCGCCAGATCGGCGCCGCTGGGGCTGGCCAGCCGCTCGAGCCTGAATGTCGCGTCGCTCATGCATCCTCCCGTTTGGGGTGAACCTAACGCGTTTTCTCGGCCGCCGTCAGGGCTATAGTCACTCGACGGGCGGGACAGGCCGCAAGCAGACCGGCCGCGATCGGGGAGGATGGCGATGTTTTCCAAACGCAAGGCGCTGCTGGCGATCGACCAGGGCACGACGAGTTCGCGGGCTGTGGTCTTCTCGCCCGAGGGCGAGGTCATCTGCACCGCCCAGCGCGAGTTCGAGCAGATCTATCCCAGGCCCGGCTGGGTCGAGCATGATGCCGACGTGATCTGGGCCACCGTCCGGGCGACGGCCCGCGAAGCGCTCGCCGCGGCGGAAAAGGCCGGTTGGCGGGCCGAGGCGATCGGCATCACCAATCAGCGCGAAACGACGCTGGTCTGGGACCGGGCGACGGGCGAAGCCATCCATAACGCCATCGTCTGGCAGGACCGGCGCACCGCCGATACTTGCGCCGCCCTGCGTCAGGCCGGCCATGCCGAGCGGGTCTCCGAGCGCACCGGCCTGGTGCTCGACCCCTATTTCTCGGCCACCAAGATTGCCTGGATGCTCGACCATGTGGACGGGGCCCGCGCCCGGGCTGAGGCGGGCGAATTGGCCTTCGGCACCGTCGATAGCTGGCTGATCTGGAAACTCACCGGCGGCGCGCTTCACGTCACCGATGCGACCAATGCCAGCCGCACGGCGCTCTATGATATCAGCGCCAATCGCTGGGATCCGGACCTGCTGGACCTGTTCAATGTGCCGGCCGCCCTGCTTCCGGAGGTGCGCGACAGTGCCGGTGATTTCGGGACGGCTGAAAAGACCGTGCTGGGCCGCGAACTGGCGATCTGCGGCGTGGCCGGTGACCAGCAATCGGCGGCCATCGGCCAGGTCTGCCTGGAGCCCGGGGAGATGAAATCGACCTATGGCACGGGCGCCTTCCTGCTGATCAATACCGGCGCCAAGCCCGTCCGCTCGAAGAACAAGCTCCTGGCCACGATCGCCTATCGTATCGCTGGCGAAACGACTTATGCGCTGGAAGGCTCGGTCCTGTCGGCCGGGGCTACCGTGCAATGGCTGCGCGACGGGCTCGGCCTGATCGCCAAGGCCTCGGAAATCGAGGCGCTGGCCGATAGCGCCGACCCTGATAGCGGTGTCTATCTCGTGCCGGCCTTCACCGGTCTGGGCGCGCCCTACTGGGATGCCGATGCCCGCGGCGCCCTGGTCGGGCTGACCCGCGGATCGGGCCGGGCCGAGATCGCCCGGGCGGCGCTGGACAGTTCGGTCCACCAGACCTGCGACCTGCTCGACGCCATGGCCGCCGACGGGGTCGAGGCGCGCAGCCTGCGGGTCGATGGCGGCATGGCCCGCAACAACGCCTTCCTGCAGCGTCTGGCCGATCTGACCGGGATCGAGACCGTCCGCCCGGCCAGTGTCGAGGCCACCGCTTGGGGGGCGGCCTTCCTGGCCGGTCTGGGCTGCGGCCTGTTTGCCTCGCTCGAGGATGGCCGCAAGGTCTGGAAAGCCGACCGCAGTTTCGCGCCCGGCGGCGACGCGGATCGCCGCGCGGCTGATCGCAAGGGCTGGCATGAGGCCGTGGCGCGGGTCCGGTCCGACGCGGTCTAGTCGGTCGTCGACAAGGCCTTGTCGAGATCGGCGATCTGGTCTTCGGCGTTTTCCAGTCCGATGGAAAGCCGGATCAGGCTGTCGGCGACACCCGCTTCGGCGCGCGCTTGCGGCGACATGGAGGCATGGGTCATCAGGGCCGGGATGCAGCACAGGCTTTCCACCCCGCCCAGCGATTGCGCCAGCGTGAAAATCTCCAGCGAGGCCACGACGTCGCGCGGGTCGGGCGCGCCCTCGGCCAGTTCCAGGCTGATCAGCTGGCCAAACCCGTCCTGCTGACGGGCCGCGAGTTCATGGCCCGGATGGCTTTCCAGTCCGGGATAATCGACGCGGGCAATGCGCGGATCGGCCTCCAGCCAGCGGGCGACGGCGAGGGCGCTTTCGCACTGGGCCTGCACCCGCAAAGGCAGGGTGCGCAGGCCGCGCAGGGCGAGATAGCTGTCGAAGGCGGCCGCCCCGACCCCGACGCAATTGGCCCACCAGGCAAGCTCGGCAACCCGCTCCGGGTCAGCGCAGCACACGGCTCCGCCGACCATGTCGGAATGACCGTTGAGCAGTTTGGTCACCGACTGGACGGAATAGTCGGCGCCCCAGTCCAGCGGTCGCTGGAGGATGGGGGACATCACCGTATTGTCGACCGCCAGCTCGGTCCCGGCATTGCGGGCCAGACGCGCCAGACCCTTCAGGTCGGAGATGCGCAGGCGTGGATTGGACGGCGTCTCGGCGATGATCAGGGCGGCGTCCTGGTTGAGCGCATTGGCGACCTGGTCGAGATCGCTGGTCTCGACATAGACCGGCACCAGACGACCGCCGCGACCGCGCGCGTCCAGCAGGCGCCGCGTGCCGCCATAAGCGTCATGCGAGCACAGCACCCGGGCGCCGTGCGGCAGGCCGTGCAGGAGCAGATCGATCGCCGACATGCCCGATCCGGTGACGATGGCGCCGGCGGCATTTTCCAGCTCGGCAATGGCGTCGGCCAGCAGGGTGCGTCCGGGATTGCCGGTGCGGGCATAGTCAAAGGCCGGCTGGATGGCCGGGTCCTCGCGCCGATAGGCGGTCGAGAGCGAGAGTGGGGGAATGACGGCATTCCAGCTGCGGTCGGTGTTCAGCCCGGCCCGGACGGCCTTGGTACGTTGATCGCTCGACATGTCAGCTCCCGAAAATCTCGTTCAGTGTGGAGGCGATGATGGCATCCTCCTTCAGGAAGGCATCATGGCCATAAAGCGAGCTGAAGGTAATCAGGCGACTGTCGGGCGTGCGTTTGGCAGCGTCGGCGATCTGGTCGACCGGGACCAGGCGGTCTTCCACGACCGCGAGCCAGGTCACCGGGCAGGCGATGGCGCGGACATCGACGCGATGTTCATCCATCGAGCGTGACAGGGCCAAAAAGTGCGCCGGGTCGACCCGGTCGGCATAGCGCTCGCCCTGGGCCGCGAGATAGCCGGTGACGCCGTTTGCGTCGCGGCTGTCCGGATCCGGCGCCGCGAAGCGGGCCTCGAATTCCTCCGGCGTGCGATAAGTGGTGACCGCGATCCGGCGGGCCAGGTCCAGCCCCGCCTTGCCATCGCCGAGGCGCAAGGCCAGCTCGACCGTGTCGCGCTGGATCGACCGCCAGGCCTTGGTCATCTCGCTGGCCCGGTCGGCCGCCGAGACCACAACCAGTTCGCGCACCCGTTCCGGTGCCAGCTCGGCCAAGGCCAGGCCGATCATGCCGCCATAGGAAGACCCGACAATGGCGACATCGCGGATATCGGCGGCGTCGGCGATGGCCAGAATGGCGCGGGCCTGGTCCTGTGTCGTGGGATAGGGGTGGACCTCCGCGCCGATGAAATCAAAGGAGAGTATGCGGTAGCGATTGGTGTCGATCGGCTTGCCGGGTCCGGCCTGCTGACGCCACCAGCCATTTTCCTGCGCCGTGTCCGCAACGACCCGGCCATAGGAAATGCCGCCCAGGACCAGCACGGCAGGGGCGCCGTCCGGCCCGGTCACGCGGCCCGTGACCTTGACCGGCGAGCCGGTGCCAGTGAGGGCGATGGTGGAGATATCCCGACATCGCAGGGCCGGGGGGTGTTCCAGTGTCACGCTCATTGATGGCGGCCCTCGGCGAGCAGGGCGCGCACATCCGACAGGACCGAGCCGGCGGTCGGTGTCTGACCGGCCCCTTTGCCATTGAGCACGATCGTGGTGCCGCTGGCGCAGCTGACCTCGACGGCATTTTCCTCATTCTCGACCCGGGCGAGGGGATGATCGGCCGGCAGGGCGATCAGGCGGACACTGGCGGTCACGCCATCCTCACCCGTCTCCAGCTCGGCGACCTGGCGATAACGCAATCCGTTTTCCCGCGCCCCGAGGATCTGGCCGACCGAGAGGTCGAACAGGCTGTCGGCCGGGATGGCATAGGCATCGGGCGCAATGTCAAAGGCGGCGCGGGCGATCAGGGCCAGCTTCGCCGCGGCATCCAGCCCGTCGAGATCAGCGCTGGGGTCCTCCTCGGCAAAGCCGGCAGCCTGGGCCGCCGCGATGGCCTCGTCGAAGCCGACGCCCTTTTCAAGCAGGCCGAGGACAAAATTCGAGGTGCCGTTGAGCACGCCGCGAACCCGGGTCACGCTTTCGCCGGCCGCCTTCAGCCGGGCCACGGTCTCCAGCACGGGGACACCGCCGCAGACTGCAGCAGAATAGGCGAAACCTGTGGCGGCCTTCCGGGCCCGGGCTTCCAGGTCGGGGCGTCGGGCGATGACGGCCTTGTTGGCGGAAATGACATGAATGCCACGCTCGACTGCGAGGGTCAGGGCTTTCTCGGCTGCGGCGCAATCGGGCAGGCCGTCAATGACGAGATCCGGTCCGGTGTCGAAGGCCGCGGTCAAATCGGTCAGCCAGGCATAGCGTTCATCGCCCTTGCGTCGCGGCTTGCGGGTGACGATGGCCGCAATTTCGACCTGGGTCTCCATCGCTTCCAGACCGGCCAGCACGCCGGCATTCACTGTGCCGCAACCGAGCAGGACAACGCGCAGGCGCGGCGTCAGGGCCGTCGTCGGGGGCGTATCGAGGGGATAATCAAGTGCCGCAACCAGAGACATTCTTCCACATTCCGTCTGGGCGGAAAGCGCGGACACGCCGATTGCGGGATTCTGACGAGGCGAATGAAAAGGATGGCGTCTGCCGTGCCTCGATCGATCCGCTTTAGCCGCACTTATTCCGCGCCCGCAAGCTAGACATCAAATCGGCGCAGCTTCACGTATAAAGATATGTTTATATGTGTCAAGCAGCAGGTGTTTCGGGCGCGCACGCCTTTGTCCCCGCACGCTTTCGCGCCGGAAGGATGGGAGGGGGAACGGGATGCCGGCCAATGCCGTCAACCGGTTTGATTTGAATAACGTGACATCGCCGACATCCCGTCCGCGGAGTTTTCCCGGGCTGTCTCCACCCCGATTCCAACACGCCAGGTAGATGGGGTCGGTCGTTTAGTGCCCCGCGACCTGATCGCACGC
>NZ_CAMYLS010000019.1 GCF_947259345.1 uncultured Maricaulis sp.
GCGTGCGACCGGGTCGCGGGGCACTAAACGACCGACCCCATCTACCTGGCGCATTGGAATCGGGGTGGAGACAGCCCGGGAAAACTCCGCAAGCGGGATGCCGAGGACACCACGGACACCGCAGACCAGCCACACGGACACCCCGGTGTCCGCCGGCATCCCGCTTCCTCCCACCTCCGCCGCAATCGCGTGCGGAGCCGGGCGCGTTCCGGTTTCGCGATCACAAACCGGATTCCCTCTTGCCAAAAACGGGAATATGACTCACGTTTGTGTTGTGAACATTGTTCACCAAAGCGCTGTATGCGATAAACGCACACGCACGAGACACGTTTGGTCGCTCCTGGGGAGGTAACGCGCCATGGCATCGCTTCGCGAGCTCTATCCGATGCCGGATATCGACAAGCACTGGTCGGTTCCGGAACAGTTCAACGCCACCTTCGATTTCGAGTATGACGACGGTCGCTCGACGCTCATGCACCTTTACCAGAAGGGCAAGGACATGCAGTGGGATGCGGTCAATCGCATCGACTGGAGCCTCGAGCTCGACCCGGAAAACCCGATGCAATTGCCCGATGAAGGCATTGCGCTGCACGGCTCTCCGATGTGGGAGAAGATGACGAAGAAGGAACGCATCGAGTTCCGCCGTCACGCCCAGGCCTGGAATATCTCGCAATTCATGCAGGGCGAGCAGGCTGCACTGATCTGTGCTGCGAAGATTGTGGAATCCGTGCCGGATCTCGACGCGAAATTCTACGCCGCGACCCAGGTCATGGACGAGGCCCGCCATGTCGAGGCCTACAAGAATCTGATGAAGAAATTCGGCGTCGCCTATCCGATGACCGAACCCCTGCGCCAGCTGGTCGACCAGGCCCTGCGCGACAGTCGCTGGGACTTCACCTATCTGGCCATGCAGGTCGTTATCGAGGGGCTGGCCCTGGCCGCCTTCGGCACGATCCGTGATCTCGCCCAGAACCCGCTGGCCAAGATGGTCAATGCCTATGTGATGGAAGACGAGGCGCGCCATGTTGCCTTTGGTCGCCTGTCACTGCGCGATTTCTACCCGCACCTGACCCAGGCCGAGCGCGATGAGCGCGAGGAATTCCTGGTCGAGGCCTGCTATCACATGCGTGATCGTTTCCAGGCGCGGGAAGTCTATGAAGTCATGGGCTTGCCGGTCGAGGAATGCGTCGCCTGGGCCGAGCAGTCCGAAATGAACAAGCTTTTCCGCACGCTTCTCTTCCAGCGTATCGTGCCTGTGGTGAAGGATATCGGCCTGTGGGGTCCGAAGATCCAGGCCGCCTATGCGGATATGGGCGTCCTGCATTATGCCGACCAGGATCTCGATGCTCTGGCCAAGCAGGACGAGGAAATCGCCCGCGAATTGGACACAGTGAAGCACCAGGATGTGCGCACGGCCTATGTCAACGCCGTCGCCGGCGCGGCCGAGTAGAAGCGGTCACCTCACACGTTATCCCGGACTGGGGCTCCGCATCCTGCGGGGCCCTTTTCTATTGGGGTGTCTCCCTCAACTCTCCCCGAACGCATAAGGCGAAGCCCTCAGCTGGTGCGGGTCCATGGTCAGTTTGCGGTTCAGCGGCGGGAAGGCACGCTGGGCGCAGTCCTCACGGTCGCAGAGGCGGCAGGCCAAGCCGATCGGCGCAGGCGAGGCTTCTGCCATGCCGTCGGCGTGCATCACCTTGCCGGCATTGTCCCAATCACAGCCCAGGGCGATGGCATGCAGGACCGGCGGCTGGCCGGTCGGACCGGGTGTCGACTGGCCTCGGGCGAGGGAGAGCATGCGGGTGCCATCGGGCAGTTCGAAGGCCTGCGTCAGGATGCGCTCGGGCAGGCGCAGCGCGTCGTAGAGATTCCATTTCGGGCAACCGCCACCGGCGCGGGCAAAGGGCATGATGCCGCCGCCGAAGCGTTTGGAGACATTGCCCGCCGCATCGACGCGGATCATGAAGAAGGGCAGGCCGCGCGCGCCTGGCCGCTGCAGCGTGGTCAGGCGGTGGCAAACCTGTTCATAGCTCGCCTCGAAGCGGCGTTGCAGCAGGTCAAGATCATAGCGATGCGTCTCGGCGGCCTTGTGAAAGGCGGCATAGGGCATCTGGACCGCACCGGCGAAATAATTGGCCAGCCCGATGCGCAGGAGGCGGCGGCCCTCCGGACTGGGCAGGTCGATCTGGTCACAGAGCCGGTCCAGCGTCTCGGCCTGTTCCAGCGAGGCCAGAACCACCGCGATATGAAAGCCGCGCGAAGCGGGGGCGATGGTTTCCGACAGGAGGAGGCGGCGCCCGTGAAAGTCGAGGCGCCGACGGGCGCCGGCCATCACATCCTCGTCCAGGACCCGCACCGTGAAGCCGTGCTGGTCCTGCAGATAGGTCGCCAGCGCCTGATCGCGATTGCGGCTGCGCAGGCCGGCCCTTTCGCACAGGGCTTCGGCGGCCTCCTCAAGCTCCGGGAAGTGATTGTGGTGCGCGTCGATCGCATTGCGCACCGATTCCAGCACCGCGCCGGGACCACCCGTCGTCGCGCCGGGACCCGAGACCCGGGTCGCCAGATCGGCCGTCGCCGTCGCCATTTCGCGATAGGACTGGAAAAGGCGTGTCAGAGCCTCGGCGGCGCGCGGCTGGCTGTCGGCCAACTCGTTGAGTTCCATCCGGTCCAGTTCGAGGCCGGAGAGGACCGGGTCGGCAGCGGCCTCGGTGAGGTCGGCGATCAATTGCCGGTCGCTCTCATTGGCAAAGCTGCGGACATCGACATCGAAGGCGTCGGCCAAGGCCAGAAGGACACGGGCGGTGACCGGGCGTTGATTGCGTTCGAGCAGGTTGAGATAGCTGGCCGACAGGCCCAGCGCCTCGGCCGCCTCGGCCTGGGTCATGCCGCGTTCGCGTCGTAGACGGCGCAGGCGGGCGCCGGCAAAGATTTTCTCAAAGGCCTGGTTGTCGCTCATGACTTGTACCAAAATTTACAAACTGACAATCACACAATGTATGTAACTTACACTGAAACCTCTTTATAGGAAAAGCCATATCGACACTCTCCGTTCCGTTTGACAGCTTGGGGTCAATCCTGATCACCCAGAACCGGCTGAGCCGGAACGGAGATAAAAATGACGACTTTTGCGGAACTGGTCCCCAATACGGCCGATGATCGTTTCAACGGTATCGAGCGTCCCTACTCCCCCGAGGATGTGCAAAAGCTGCGCGGCTCCGTCACCATCAGCCAGACCCTGGCCGAGCGCGGTGCCAACAAGCTGTGGGAACTCCTGAAGACCGAGCCCTACATTAATGCCCTGGGCGCGCTGTCGGGAAACCAGGCCATGCAGATGGTCCGCGCCGGCCTGAAAGCCATCTACCTGTCCGGTTGGCAGGTTGCCGCCGACGCCAATACGGCCGGCACCATGTACCCGGACCAGTCGCTCTACCCGGCCAATTCAGCGCCGGAGCTGGCCAAGAAGATCAATCGCGCCCTGCAGCGCGCCGACCAGATCGAAGTCAGCGAGACCGGCGAAGCCAGCCGTGACTGGTTCGCCCCGATCGTCGCCGATGCCGAAGCCGGCTTTGGTGGCACGCTGAATTGCTTCGAGATCATGAAGGCCTTCATCGAGGCAGGCGCTGCCGGCGTTCACTTCGAAGACCAGGTCGCGGCCGAGAAGAAGTGCGGCCATCTGGGCGGCAAGGTCCTGATCCCGACCAGCCAGCACGAGCGCAATCTCGCCGCTGCCCGTCTCGCCGCTGACGTGATGGGGGTCTCCACCATCACCGTGGCTCGCACCGATGCGGAATCGGCGAATCTGATCAATTCAGACATCGATGAGCGCGACCATGAATTCATCGATTTCGACGCCGGCCGCACGCCGGAAGGCTTCTTCCGCCTGAAAGAAGGCGTTGGCGTTGATCACTGCATCAAGCGTGGCCTGGCCTATGCCAAGATCGCCGACCTGTTGTGGTGGGAAACCTCCAAGCCGAATCTCGACGAGGCGCGCCGTTTCGCCGAGGCGGTCCAGAAGGAGTACCCCGGCAAGATGATGGCCTATAACTGCTCGCCCTCCTTCAACTGGGAAGCCAATCTCGACAAGGCCACGATCGAGACCTACCAGCAGGAACTCGGCGCCATGGGCTACAAGTTCCAGTTCGTGACCCTGGCCGGTTTCCACCAGCTCAATCACGGCATGTTCGAACTGGCTCGCGGCTACAAGTCCCGCGGCATGGGCGCTTATTCCGAGCTGCAGCAGGCCGAGTTCGCTTCCGAGGTCGATGGCTACACCGCGACGCGCCACCAGCGTGAAGTCGGCACCGGCTATTTCGACAAGGTCTCGCTGGCGATCTCCGGCGGCACCGCCTCGACGACCGCCATGGGCGCGTCCACCGAGTCGGCCCAGTTCGCAGCCGAGTAACGCCTTACTCACTGCTCCTTGCCGGGGTGCGGTTCTCCGAACGCACCCCGGTCTTGTCTCCCGCATCAGGAGAATGACATGACCCTCATTGCCCCTTCCGGCGTCGAAGTCCTCGGCCATCTCGAGCCCGGCTATCGCGATATTCTCAGCCACGAAGCGCTCGGCTTCCTGGCCGGCCTGCACCGCCGTTTCGAAAAGCGCCGCCAGTCCCTGCTGCGCTATCGCAAGGAACGCCAGGCCGAGCTCGACCAGGGAGCCTTGCTGATGTTCCCGCACGAGACCGTCGATATTCGCTCCGGCGAGTGGAAGGTCCGTCCGGCGCCTGCGGATTTGCAGGACCGCCGTGTCGAGATCACCGGTCCGGTGGATCGCAAAATGGTCGTGAATGCGCTCAATTCCGGCGCCAAATGTTTCATGGCCGATTTCGAGGACGCCACATCGCCGCTCTGGTCAAACCTCGTTGAAGGCCAGATCAATCTGCGCGACGCCAATCGGCGTGAGATCGATTTCACCGATCCGAAGAATAACAAGCGCTACCAGGTCAAGGATGATGCGGCGGTCCTGATCGTCCGTCCGCGCGGATGGCATCTCGATGAGCGTCATGTGCAGGTCAATGGCCAGGCCATTTCCGGCTCGCTGTTCGATTTCGGCCTCTATGTCTTCCACAATCACGCCGCCCTGAAGGAACGCGGCACCGCGCCCTACTTCTACCTGCCCAAGCTGGAAAGCCGGCTGGAAGCGCGCTTGTGGAGCCTGGTCCTCCAGCATGCCGAGGACGAGCTGGGTTTGGAGCGTGGCACGCTGCGCGCCACGGTCCTGATCGAGACGCTTCCGGCTGCCTTCGAGCTGGACGAGATTCTCTACGAGCTGAAAGACCATATCGTCGGCCTCAATTGCGGCCGTTGGGACTACATCTTCAGCTATATCAAGCGTCTGAAGTCACGCCCGGATCATGTCCTGCCAGATCGCTCCGCGGTCACGATGAGCGTGCCGTTCATGGCAGCCTATTCGCGCCGTGTGGTCGCAGTCTGTCACCGCCGCGGCGCCCATGCGATGGGCGGCATGTCGGCCTTCATCCCGGTCAAGAATGATCCCGAAGCCAATGCCGCCGCGACCGAAAAGGTTCGCGAGGACAAGCTGCGCGAAGTGAAAAACGGCCATGACGGCACCTGGGTCGCCCATCCGGACCTGGTTCCCGTCGCGATGGAGATCTTCGACAAGCACATGAAGGGGCCCAACCAGCTCGATCGGCCTGCTGATCCACATGAGCGGCCGGTGACCACACAGCAATTGCTGGAAGCGCCGGAAGGCGAGATCACCGATGCCGGCGTGAACGACAATATCGATGTCGCCATCCGCTATATCGCCGCCTGGCTGGGTGGTCGTGGCGCGGTCCCGATCCGTAATCTGATGGAAGATGCGGCCACCGCCGAGATTGCCCGGGCGCAGCTCTGGCAGTGGCGGACCTATGACCGCTCGACGGTCGAAGGCATGGCGCTGACCGGCCCGATGCTGGAAAACAAGATCGAGGATATCTGTGCGGCGATCCAGGACGAGGTGCCGGACCAGACCGAGCTGTGCGACCGCATCCGTGACGCTGCCGACATCCTCACCGAGCTGGTCCTGTCGGCGGAATTCGCCGAATTCCTCACTCTGCCGGCCTATGATCGCCTCACCGCAGAACTCAAGGCGCCCATGAAGCTGATGGAGTTCGAGGACTAGCAAACAACGAGCTGATGACGGTTGGTCGTCTCAGGCGCGGGGTTCGGGCGAGGTCGAAAAGACCGGCCCGGACCCCGCATTGGTTTGGGGGCTTGGTACCTTGTCATCCCTGATGGACGCCTCGCGCAAGCGGGGCGAAGGTCATGGACCTATGTGATTGCAAAGAGTTGGGTCCCCGCTCTGCGTCCGGCCTTCGCCGGACGTCCGGCGGGGATGACAAGCCAACGGAAAGTCCGTCGTCTGGTCTAACCCGTAACGCCCGCACCCGGCATCCGGTACCCGCACAGATCGGCCAGCTTCCAGCCGGTCGCGGTCTGTTCGAAACGGCAGGTCATGTAGTCGCCGCGATAAATGCCCCAGGGCAGGGGGGCGTCGAGCAGCGGGGTTTCCGCAGGCGGGGCGACCCGGTCATGGGCGCGCTGCGGATAGACCAGAATCTGGCGCGAGGCTTCGGTCGCGGTAAAATTCGGATCGTCAAGAATACACAGGGGCGGCTGGCTGAGCATGCCGGTCACCGTGCCGCGTGTATTGCCTTCGGCACCCCAGACATGACTGCGCACCATCGGGTCGCGTGAGATGAAGGCGTTTTGCAGCAAGCCCGGCGCCATCGCGTCAGCGACGGCGGTCTCGTTATGGCTGATGATCGCCGAGAATGCCGCCATTTCGTAGGCGATGGGCGCGCGGCACATCGGAACGGTCTCTGTCGCACAGGCCGACAAGCCCAGCATAGCGGTGGCGGAGACGAGAGCGAGGGCACGTTTCATCGATTTTTCCGGTTTGCGATCAGGTCGTCGACGACGCCCGGGTCGGCCAGTGTAGACGTGTCGCCGAGATTGCCAAACTCGTTCTCGGCGATCTTGCGCAGGATGCGGCGCATGATCTTGCCCGAGCGTGTCTTCGGCAGGGCAGGCGCGAACTGGATCAGGTCCGGTGTCGCCACGGGGCCGATTTCCTGGCGTACCCATTTCTTCAAAAGGTCAACATCCTCATCGGCCGGGTCGCGTCCGCCCATCAGCGTGACATAGCAGTAGATGCCCTGGCCCTTCACGTCGTGCGGGTAGCCGACAACGGCCGCTTCGGCGACGTCGTCATGAGCGACAAGCGCGCTCTCGATCTCGGCCGTGCCCAGCCGGTGGCCGGAAACATTGAGCACATCATCGACCCGCCCGGTGATCCACCAGTAACCGTCGGCATCACGGCGCGCGCCATCACCGGTGAAATAATAGCCGGGATAGGTCGAGAAATAGGTTTCCACAAAGCGGTCATGATCGCCGTAAAGCGTCCGCGCCTGACCGGGCCAGGATCGGCAGATGACCAGATTGCCATTGGCGGCGCCTGTGTCGCTGATGCGCTGGCCCTCGGCATCCATCAGGGCTGGTTCAACCCCGAACATGGGTGTTGTCGCCGAGCCGGGTTTGAGGTCGGTCGCGCCGGGCAGGGGTGTGATCAGGGCGCCGCCTGTCTCGGTCTGCCACCAGGTATCGACGATCGGGCAGCGGCTATCGCCCACGACGGTGTTGTACCAGTTCCAGGCTTCCGGATTGATCGGTTCGCCGACTGTTCCCAGCAGGCGCAATGACGCGCGGGAGTGTTTCTTGACCGGCTCATCGCCCTCGCGCATCAGAGCGCGGATGGCGGTCGGGGCGGTGTAGAAGGTGTTGACCTTGTGCTTGTCGACGACAGCCCACATCCGGTCCGGGCCGGGCCAGGTCGGCACGCCCTCGAACATGAGTGTGGTCGCACCATTCGCGAGCGGGCCATAGACGATATAGGTGTGGCCGGTGACCCAGCCGACATCGGCCGTACACCAGTAGATCTCGCCTTTTCTGTAATCGAAGACGTATTCATGCGTCATCGACGCCCAGACCATATAGCCGCCTGTCGTATGCAGCACGCCCTTGGGTTTACCGGTCGAGCCGGAGGTGTAGAGGATGAAGAGCGGATCCTCGGCATTCATCGGCTCTGCCGGGCAATCCGGGCTGGCATCGGCGATAAGCTGGTCATAGGCGATATCGCGCGCTTCGTCCCAGGCGACATCGCCGCCAGTCCGTTGGATGACCACGACCTTCTCGACCCCGCCGGCGGTGGCGACGGCCTTGTCGACATTGGCCTTGAGCGGAATGGGCTTGCCGCCGCGCACGCCTTCATCGGCGGTAATAATGAAGCGGCTCTGGCAATCGGTGATGCGTCCGGCAAGGGCGTCGGGCGAGAAGCCGCCAAAGACGACAGAGTGGACCGCACCGATCCGCGCACAGGCCAGCATGGCGTAGGCGGCCTCGGGGATCATCGGCATGTAGATGGTGACCCGGTCACCTTTCCTTACCCCGATGGATTTGAGCCCGTTGGCGAAGCGCCCGACATGGTCGTGCAGCTGGGCATAGGTGATGTGGGCATCGACGGTCGGGTCATCACCCTCCCAGATGATCGCCGTGTCATGGGCGCGCTCGGGCAGGTGCCGGTCAATACAATTGACCGAGGCGTTCAACGTGCCGTCCGCAAACCAGCGAATATGGAGGTCATTCTTGTCCCAATTGACGTCCGATACCTCAGTGAAGGGCGTCATCCAGTCGATCCGCTTGGCTTCCTCGCGCCAGAAGGCCTTCGGATCCTCGATCGAACGGCGATACATGTCGGCATAGCGTGCGGCGTCAATACCGGCACGATTCGTCCAATCCGCGGGGACCGGGAAGATGGCGTTCGGATCGGTATGGGACATGGGTCAGGCTCCGCACTGGGTCTGCGATTTCGTCGGGTGAACGATAACGATTCAGTCCTGACAGGCAATCGGACCATTTCGGCGGGTGCAGCTGACCTAGTCGTCTGCAATCCCTTCGGCTCGCAGCGTTGTCTGCGGGTCGAGGGTGCGCATCGCGGCGTAGTGGGACAGGAAGACTTCACCGGACAGCTCGTCGAAGAAACCGGCCTCTATCAACTTGTCCGCCACAGGCCCCTTGACCTCGGACAGGTGCAGGCGGACGCCGCCATCCAGCAGCCGCGAGTTGATCGCGCGCAAGCTGCTAAGCGCGCTGGCATCAACGAAATTGACGGCCGGGAACAAGAGAACCAGGTCGGTGGGCCGGCTCTCGCGGGCCAGGATGTCACCGGCCAGAGCTTCGAGGAATCGGGCATTGGCGAAATAGAGCGCCTCATCGATCCGAAGCGCGACCACATGCGGCGAGCAGATCACGTCATGCCGGTTGATATTGCGGAAATGGTGGGTCCGCGGGACCTGACCGACTTCCGCCCAATGCGGCCTCATCGTGCGCTGCAGGACGAGACCCACTGACAGGGCTACGCCCATCGTCAGGCCGATCTCGACGCCCAGGAACAGCACGCCAACCAGGGTCAGGAAGGCCGCGGCGCCATCGGCGTGGGAGTATTTCCAGGCGTGCCAGGCATCCTTGAAATTGGCCATACGCCAGATCGCGGCGAGGATGGTCGCGGCGAGGGCGGCCTTTGGCAGATGGTAGAAAAGAGGTGTCAGGAAAGCGGCGACCAGCAGGATGATCACGGCCGTGAAGACGCCGGCCAGCGGCGTCTCTGCGCCCGCCGATTCATTGACCACGGAGCGAGCAAAGCCGCCGGTCACCGGATAGCCCCCGGTGAAGGCCGCGGCGGCATTGGCCGCACCGAGGCCGAGGAGCTCGCGGTTCGGTTCAATGGTCTCGCGGCGTCGGGCGGCGAGGGACTGGCCGACAGAGACGCTCTCCACGAAGCCCACCAGCGAGATCAGGGCCGCCGGTCCGATCAGGGCGCGCCAGGTCTCCAACGGTACCAGCGGAAAGGCGAAGGGCGGCAGGCCGGAGGGCAGTTCGCCGACAATGGCCAGTCCGGTATTGGCGTTCAGGCCCATCAGCCAGGCGCTCAGGGCTGTGGCGGCCACGAGAACGGCGGGCGCCGCGCGGGTGATCCCGCTAATCAGGCTTTCGGAGACGTTCAGGCGTTCGAGCAGTCTTGGCAGACCGGAGCGCGCGGCCAGCAGGAAGGCGAGACTGGTGACGCCGACGATCAGGGCTGTCAGGTTAAAATCAACCAGCGGATTGCCGGATTGAAACAGGGAGACCGCCAGCTCAGGCAAGGTCGCGCCATGCATGTCGACGCCCAGAAAATGGCGCAGCTGGCTGGCGATGATCAGGACCGTCGAGGCGGTGATGAAGGCTTCCACGACAGGTCGGGACAGGAAATTGGCGACACTGCCGAGGCGAAAAATCCCGAACAGGACCAGCAACAGGCTGGACAGCAGGGCGAGGGCGCCCGCGGCGGCCATGATCTCCGCCGGGTCAGTGAGGCCGAGCGATCCAATCGCGGCCGCGGTCATCAGGGACACAACCGCGACCGGTCCTACAGCGAGGACGCGGCTCGATCCGAACAGCGCATAGGCGACGAGAGGTGCGATGGAGGCGTAAAGCCCCGCCTGCGCGGGCAATCCGGCCAACAGGGCGTAGGCGAGGCTTTGCGGGATAAGCAGGACAGCCGTGACCAGGCTGGCCAGCCCGTCCTGCGTCAGCGTGCTGCCATTGTAACCCTTCAACCAGGCCAGGCCGGGCAGGAAACGGGTCAGCGTGTTCACCGGCCTAGACCGCATTCAGGGGAAGTTTGAGATAGCGCGTGCCATTGTCCGCCGGCGGCGGCAGATTGCCCGCCCGCATATTGACCTGGACCGAGGGCAGGATCAGGCGCGGCATGGCCAGTTCGGCATCGCGCTTGGTGCGCATGGCGACGAATTCGTCCTCGCTTATGCCGGTATGGACGTGGATGTTCTTGGCCTTCTGCTCGGCGACGCTTGTTTCCCATTCGAAATGATCGCGGCCCGGTGCCTTGTAGTCATGACACATGAAAAGACGGGTCTCGTCCGGGAGTGCGAAAATGCGCTGGATTGAGGCGTAGAGCGCGCTCGCATCACCGCCGGGGAAGTCGCAGCGTGCGGTCCCGAAATCGGGCATGAAGAGCGTGTCGCCGACGAAGGCCGCGTCGCCGACATGGTAGACCATGCAGGCCGGCGTGTGGCCAGGCGTGTAGATTGCTTCGGCGTCGATCGAACCGATTTTGAACCGCTCGCCATCCTTGAACAAATGGCCGAATTGCGAGCCGTCACGGGCAAATTCGGGCTCAGCGTCGAACAGGTCGCCGAACACGGCCTGGACATGGGTGACATGCGACCCAATACCGATCTGGCCGCCGGTTTCGCGCGCCAGATACGGCGCGGCCGAGAGGTGGTCGGCATGGACATGGGTTTCCAGCACCCAGTCGATCGTCAGGCCCTCGCGGCGGACATGCTCGAGCAGGATATCGGCCGAGCGGGTCGCGGTGCGTCCGGAGGCGGGGTCGAAGTCCAGCACGGAATCGATGATCGCCGCGCGCTTGGTCGCGGGATCGGATACCACATAGCTGACGGTGAAAGTGTCTTCATCGAAGAAGGCTTGTACGTGCGGTGTCTGTGTCATGGCTCGGCCTTTCCGTCTGCCGATCAAATTCATTCTGTGGTCTACATATAATATATTTGCAAAACTATGCAAGTACGATTATATCAGGATCAACAGCCCGAAGCCGGGCCACGCAATGATTGGAATTCTACTATGACAGACCACAAGGATTTTGAACCGCAGGACGTGCAGGCCGGCCTGGAAGCCGGGCGTTATCTCCTGATTGATGTCCGCGAGCCGGGCGAGTTTGCCGATGAGCGCATTCCCGGCGCCATCCTGGCGCCGCTGTCCGGTTTCAATCCGAAGACCCTGCCGCGCGGCGAGGATCGCGAGATCATCCTGCACTGCAAGTCCGGCGGACGATCCGGGCGTGCCTTGCAAATGTGCCGTGAGGCAGGGGTTGATGTGGCCGGCCATGTAAAGGGCGGGATTCTCAACTGGAAAACCTGCCAGCTGGCCACGGAAAGGGCCGAGAATGCCCCGACCGGCATGACCATCCAGCAGGCTGTCATGGCCATGGCGTCCTTCCTGATGCTGGTCTCGGTGGGGCTGGGTGTCGTGATTTCGCCCTGGTGGCTGCTGCTCGGCGCCGGCGTCAGCGGCATGTTGCTGCAGGCAAGCTTCACGGGTTTTTGCCCGGCCAGTTCGATCTTCGCCCGTCTTGGCTTCCGCCCGGGTTAGATGGACGGTGTCTCGTCCGGGTCGCAATAGGTCGCGTACAAGGCGGACATCACGGCGGTAATACGGGCATCGGCCAGGCCATAATAAATGGTCTGGCCGTCCCGCCGTGTGCTGACCAGGCCCTTGTTTCTCAAGATCGCCAATTGCTGCGACATGGCCTGGTCGCGCATGCCCAATGCTTCGGCGAGCTCGCCGACCGAGCGCTCCTTCTCCATCATCGCGCAGAGGGCGAGAAGGCGATTGGGGTGGGCCAGGGTCTTCATGAGATCGGCCACCGTCTCAGCCATCGGCTTCATGTCATCATACTGCATGGCGGAACTCATTAGTTGCGTAGCTTCGCAAGTATATAAGCGGTGGCTGGCGCGACGCCAAGCAAGCCCCGGACTGCATCCCGGCTGAATTTGCTATTGTGTTAGCGCGCTAACACGCTATATCGACGGTCAAGGAGCCCACCCATGACCGATACGAGCCAGTCTTCCAGTGCTGCTGGCACTGATTTGCAGCCTCTCAGCGAGGCGATCCTTGCCCTGCGTGATGCCGGTGAAGCCGAACGCTTTTTGCGCGATCTCCTCACGCCGGGCGAAATGAAAACGCTGACAGAACGCTGGCGAGTTGCCGGCCTGCTCAATGAAGGTGGGCATTCCTATCGTGAAATTTCCGAGATGACCGGCGCCAGCACCACCACCGTGACACGGGTCGCCCGCTTTCTCAGCCAGGAGCCCTGGCAGGGCTATCGCACCATTCTCAACCGTCTCAAGGAGAGCCAATCGTGACCTCCCGTCTGCGTATTGCCGTACAAAGCAAGGGCCGTCTGGCAGAAGGAGGCATGGACCTCCTCAAGCGCTGTGGCCTGCGTTTCGCCTATGGGCGTGACAAGCTCCACCAGCGAGCCGAGAACATGCCGGTCGATCTGATGCTGGTGCGCGATGACGACATCCCCAACTTCGTCGGCAGCGGCGCCTGCGACTACGGCATTGTCGGTGAAAATGTGCTGGCCGAGGAGCAGGCCGCCGGCGGTCGCGCCCGCGAACTGGAAGTGGCCCTGCGTCTCGGCTTTGCCGGTTGTACGCTGAAACTGGCGGCGCCTCAGGACGGCGATATCCGCTCGGTCGAGGATCTGGCCGGCAAGGCGATTGCGACCTCCTATCCGGCTCTCACCGCGAAATATCTGAAGGATCGTGGCATTGAGGCGGAAATCGTCGAGATGCGCGGTTCGGTGGAAGTGGCACCGCGCCTGCGCATTGCCGATGCGATCTGTGACCTGGTGTCTTCAGGCGCGACTCTGCAGGCGAATGGTCTCAAAGCCTTTGAGACCGTGCTCAAGAGTGAAGCCGTGATGATCCGTCGGAAGGCAGACCGCGCTGCGGACACGGATGCCATCGCCAACGTCCTGATGCGTCGCGCCGATGGCGTCATTGCCTCCTCGCAGACCAAATACATCATGCTAAACGCGCCGACCGACCGGCTTGATGCCATCCGCGCTCTCTTGCCAGGCGCCGATGCACCCACCATCGCCAAGGTCGCTGGACGCGAGGATGTCGTCGCGGTCCATGCCGTGTGCCGCGAGCGGGTCTTCTGGGAAACGCTGGAAGCCCTCGAAAAGGAAGGCGCGCGCGCCATCCTCGTCCTGCCGATCGAAAAAATGCTCGCCTGAGCAGTGCACTCGGGATCAAGACCATGATGGATATTCTGAACTGGACAGATGCCTCCGAAGAGGCTCGCGCTGCGGCGCTCGCCCGCCCGATCGGCATCGATACCGCCGACGCCGCGGCGCGTGATATCGTCGATGCCATTCGCGACAAGGGCGAGGCGGGCGTGCGCGCCTATGCCCAGCGCCTCGACGGCTATGCACCAGAGAGATTCCGGGTGTCGCCGGAAGCCATTCGTGCGGCGCGCGCGGCGATGGATCCGGCTGATGCCGAGGCGATCAAGGCCGCCGCGGATGCCGTGCGGCGTTTCCACATCCGCCAAGGCTATCGCAATTACTCGGTCGAAACCTGGCCGGGCGTGACCGCCTCGCGCCGGGCCACGCCGATCGACACCGCTGCGCTCTATGTGCCGGCCGGGTCGGCGCCGCTGGTCTCGACCCTGGTCATGCTGGCCGTGCCGGCTCAGCTCGCTGGCGTGCCCCGGATTGTTGTCGTTGCGCCGCCGAGCGGTGAGGGCGGTGTCAATCCGGCGCTTCTGGCTGCGGCGGACCTGCTCGGTCTGGACGAGGTCTACGCGCTGGGCGGCGCCCAGGCTGTCGCCGCGCTGGCGGGCGGGGTTGCCGGCCTGCCGCGCGCCGACAAGATTTTCGGCCCGGGCAATGCCTATGTCGCGGCTGCCAAGGCCTATGTCAGCAGTCTCCCGGGTGGACCGGCGGTCGACCTGCCGGCCGGGCCAAGTGAGGTCATGGTAATCGCCGATGACCAGGCCGATCCGGACCTGGTCGCCAGTGACCTTCTCAGCCAGGCCGAGCACGACCCCTCGGCCCAGGTCATGCTGGTCTGTTTCGATGACGCGACCGCGGCGCGTGTCATGGAGTCCGTCGACCGCCTGCTGGCCGGCCTGTCGCGGGCTGATATTGCCCGCAAGGCGCTTTCGGCCTCCCGGGCGTTGATCTGCAATACCGTCGAGGATGCGATCGAGATCGCCAATCTCTACGCGCCCGAACACCTTATCCTGCAGGCCGAGGCGAGCGAACGCCTGCTGGCCGGCGTGCGTCATGCCGGCTCGATCTTTGTCGGGGCTTGGACCCCGGAGGCAGCCGGTGACTATGCCGCCGGACCCAATCACACCCTGCCGACAGCGGGTGCCGCGAAGGCCTATGGCGGTGTCAGCGTGGAAAGCTTCCAGAAGACCACCACCATCCTGCGCGCCAGCCGCGAAGGCGCTGCGTCCATGGCGCCGACCGTGGAGCGACTGGCCGCGCTGGAACAGCTTGATGCCCATGCCCTGGCCATGCGCTTGCGGTGCGAGAAGGCTGGCTCGCTCGTCCCGGAGACGGGCGATCAACCGCGCGCCGGCACCAAGCGACGCAAGACCAAGGAGACCGATGTCACCGTCACGGTCGATCTCGATCGCGACGGTCCGATCCGGATCTCCACCGGGATCGGCTATTTCGACCACATGCTCGACCAGATTGCGCGCCATGGCGGCTTCTCGCTGGACGTCGCGGTGGAAGGCGATCTGGAGATTGATGGTCACCACACGATCGAGGATGTGTGCCTGACCTTCGGTGAGGCGCTGCGCGATGCGCTCGGCGACAAGCGTGGTCTAGGTCGGTTCGGCTTTGAGCTGCCCATGGATGAAAGCCGTGCCGCGGTCTGGATCGACCTCTCCGGGCGACCTTTTGCGCGCTTTGAAGGCGAGATCCCCGGTGAGAGTGTTGGCGAGTTTCCGGTCGAGATGACGGCGCATTGTTTCCGCTCGATCGCCGAAAGCCTCGGTGCCGCCATCCATATGAAGGTGGAGGGCGAGAATGCCCACCACATGGTGGAAAGCTGCTTCAAGGCCTTTGGCCGGGCCCTGCGACAGGCCTTGCGTGTCGAGGGCGATGCCTTGCCATCGACCAAGGGCATGCTGGCATGATGATCGGTCTGATCGATACCGGCTGCGCCAATCTCGCCTCGGTCCGCTTTGCCCTGGAACGAGCCGGCTTGGACTACCGTGTGATAGCGACGCCTGCCGAGATGGCAGGCTGCGACCGCTTCATCCTGCCCGGCGTGGGGGCGGCTGGCCCGGCCATGGCGCGTCTGCGCGAGGCGGGTTGGGATGCGGCACTGAAGGCGGACCGTCGTCCCCTGCTGGGGATTTGCCTGGGCATGCAGATGCTGTTCGAGCGCTCGGCCGAGGGCGATGTTGAGTGCCTGGGGCTTCTTCCGGGCACGATCGAGAAACTGCCCGCTCCGGAAGACGGTGTCTGGCCGCAAATGGGCTGGAATGCCCTGGAGGATCTTGATCCCGACGAGCCTCTGCTGGCGGGTGTCGAGGCCGGGGATCACGTCTATTTCGTGCATGGTTTCTACGCGCCGGTCGGTCCGGTCACGGCCGCGACCTGCGTCTATGGCCGTCCGGTCTCGGCGCTGGTGCGCCAGGACCATGTCGCGGGATGCCAGTTTCACCCGGAGCGGTCTGCCGTCGTGGGTGCGCGAATTTTGGCAAATTTTGCAACGAGTTCGGTATGATTCTTTATCCGGCAATTGACCTTCTGGACGGGCGTGTCGTGCGTCTGCACAAGGGCGAATTTGACGCCGTCACCGATTATGGCGGGGATCCGCGTGCGGTCGCCGAGCAATTCGGGGAGGCTGGCGCGACCTGGATTCATGTGGTCGATTTGAGCGGTGCCCGCGACGGGGCCCGCCGGCAGGGCGAGATCATTCGCACGATTTGCGAGACCGGCCTTCGCGTGCAGACCGGTGGCGGTGTGCGCACATCGGAAGACATTGAAGACCTGCTCGCAGCGGGCGTCGAGCGCGTCATCATCGGTTCATTGGCCGTGACCGATCCGGTGCGTGTGCGGGACTGGTTGCAGCGCTATGGCGGCGATCACATCACCCTGGCGCTCGATGTGCGCCGGATTGCAGGCCAGTACCGGCCAGCGCTCAAGGGCTGGACGGACACAACGGACACCACGCTGGAGGATGTCGTCGCGGCTTATAATGGCAGCGGCCTAGCTCATGCCCTGGTCACGGATATCGGCCGCGATGGCGATCTCTCCGGCCCGAATATCGCCCTCTATGAACGTTTGGCGCGGGACTATCCCGGCATCGCCTGGCAGGCATCCGGCGGCGTGGCCTCGCTTGATGATCTGCGCGCGGCGAAGGCGGCAGGCGCGGCCGGCGCGATTTCCGGCAAGGCGCTCTACGAAGGCCGGTTCACGATTGCGGAGGCCCTGGCATGCTTGCGCGACGCATAATTCCCTGCCTCGACGTGCGTGATGGGCGTGTGGTGAAAGGCGTTCGCTTCCGCGACCACGAGGATGTCGGTGACATTGTCGACCTCGCCCGGCGCTATGCACAGGAAGGCGCGGATGAGCTGGTCTTTTATGACATCGCCGCCAGCGCCCGGGGCCGGACGGTGGAGCCGGAATGGGTCAGCGCCGTTGCGCGTGAACTCGATATTCCCTTCTGTGTGGCAGGTGGGATCCGCTCCGTCGATGACGCCCGCGCGCGTCTGTTCGCCGGGGCCGACAAGATTTCCGTCAACACGCCGGCGCTCGAGGACCCCGTAATCATCAACCGGCTCGCCGCGGAGTTTGGCAGTCAGTGTGTGGTGCTTGGTGTCGACAGCCGGGTGATTGAAGGCGCCTGGCGGGTCCATCAATATACCGGCGATCCGGACAAGACCGTGGTCGGGCATCGTCGCACGCTGGACTGGATTGTCGAGGCCGTGGATCGCGGGGCTGGTGAGGTTGTGCTCAATTGCATGGACCAGGATGGCGTTCGCGACGGATATGATATCGAGCAATTGCAGGCGGCGAGGGCGGTGTGTACCACACCTTTGATCGCGTCCGGCGGGGCAGGACAAAAAGAGCACTTCAAATCCGTGTTCGAACTTGCCAAGGTCGATGGTGCGCTGGCCGCCAGCGTGTTTCACAAGGGGGTCATCGAGATCGGGCAGTTGAAGGCCTGGCTTGGTGGTGAGGGAATCAGGGTCAGACCATGATTGATGCGAATTCGCTCGACTGGAAAAAGGGCGACGGCCTGATTCCGGCGATCATCCAGGACGTGGCGACCCGCCAGGTTCTCATGCTGGGTTACATGAATGCCGAGGCGCTTGCGGCCACGCTCGAGAGCGGCAAGGTGCATTTCTTCTCGCGCTCGAAACAGAGGCTGTGGAAGAAGGGCGAGACCTCGGGCAACACGTTCAAACTGGTCGATCTGTCAGCCGACTGCGACAGCGATACGCTGCTCGTCGAGGTCAAGCCCAAGGGCCCGGCCTGCCATACCGGGACGGTGACCTGTTTCGGCGACGACCCGGGACCGGGTCTCGGTTTTCTTGCTCATTTGCGGGGCATCATCCGCAAGCGCAAGAAGGACAAGCCGAAGAATTCCTATGTTGGCGGGCTGATGGCGAAGGCGCCCAAGCGCCCGGCCCAGAAGGTCGGCGAGGAGGGCGTGGAAGTCGCGATGGCGGCAGTCTCGGAAAGCCGCGAGGAACTGGCCGGCGAAGCCGCCGACCTGCTTTTCCACCTCATGGTCCTGCTCGAGTCACGCGATCTCAGCCTGGAAGACGTGGTCGACATCCTGCGCAAGCGTCACGCCGTCCGGGCTTCCCGGCCGTCCTGAGGCGTCCGTCAGTCGATAGGCCGGACGCAGCGGATCGTTGCGGCAATCCGCTCACCGGTTGGTCCGATGGACAGGTAGATGGCGTTGACGCCATCGCCGTCGATCGGATTGCCACCATTGTCATACGCGTCGCCGGCGTCGAGTGAGGCGCCGGCTGCGTCCATGGCGGCGTCGAAGCCGTTCCAGTCGCTGATCGGGCAGCTGACAAAACGGTCCAGCTGTCCGAACACCTGTCGCAATCGCATGATGTTCTGGGCATCTGCGCGCGCATCCATGGTCAGCGTGACCTCACGCTCGCTGCAATAGTCAGCGCTGAGCGTCACCACAGTGCCGTCCGGATATTCACCGCGCTCGGACCGGCCATCGGGTTCATCGCGAAGAATTTCGACATTGCGAAGGCGGCTGTCGGCAAAGCCGAACGTATAGCTGGTATGGTCGAGACAGGTCTCGGTCGACAGGGCGGCCGTGGCCGCCAAGGCAAGTGCAGTCATCATGGATGTCATAAATCCGGATTGGCCGGCCCCCGCGAATCGCTGGGCCTGTCAGACATGTGACCGACAGGCGGGGCTCTTGTCATTCACTCTCGGCCATGGCGGCGCGGTCCGAACCGCTCGCTCATGACATGGCGGTCGCCGGGATGGGTCAGGCGCGCAAGCGTGACCACGTCTTCGCCCTGGAAGGTCCGCCGCTCGAGAACGAGGCAGGCCGCACCTGGCGCGACGCCCAGCGCGTTCGCCAGGCCGTCACTCGCATTGATGGCCGAGATCGTGTGCTCGGCCTCCGTCCAGGGCGTTTTGCGCAAGAGCCAGCCGCCGGGCCCCTCCTTGTCGAAATCGGCCTGGGCGGCTTCCGGCAGAAGGGCGAGATTGATCCAGCGCTCCTCATACTCGACGACCGCGTCATCGGCTGTATGCAGACAGCGCACATGCTGGACACGGGCGCCGTGCAGCAGCCGCATCTGGCGCGCGACATCCTCGTCGGCGGGCACGGTCTCGCTGGCCAGGCAGCGATAGCCGTAGCGCTGCCCGCGCGCCGGGATGGCGCTCGCCATGTCGACGATTTCCAGCATGGCAGCAGGGGCATCGGGCTGGGCCACAAAACTGCCGGCGCGGCGCTTGCGGACCACCAGCCCGTCCTCGGTCAGGGCGCGCAGCGCCCGATTGACGGTCATCCGCGCCGTGCCGAAATGATCGCACAGATCCGCCTCTGACGGCAGGCGATAGCCCGGCGCCCAGTCTCCTGTTCGGATCTGGTCGAGGATGGCCCGGCGGATCTGGTCATAAACCGGCCCGTCATCATCCAGAGTGATCTGATCGCGCCAATCCGTCATGCGGTCTCGTCTGCCAGAATGGAGTGAAGGGCCGATCGGTAGGCGTTTTCGACTTCCGGGCGGACGAGGGATTGCCCGGCATGGACCCGGCACCGGCCCCCGACATGGACGCTGCGAACCTGCCGTGCATCTCCCGCGAAGAGCCAGCTGTCCAGCAGCGTGTCGCCGCTGCGTCCGGCCAGGACGGGATGGTCAGTCTCAAGCTCGACCAAGTCGGCCCGCTGCGCCGGGGCCAGACGGCCCGTGGGTTGCGCCAGGGCCTGGGCGCCGCCGCTCAGGCACGCCTCGAAAAGCGTCCGCCCCGTGCTGGCTCCCGTGCCAGCCAGGACATTGCGCGCGCGGCGGGAGAGTCGCTGGCCATATTCCAGCAGGCGGATCTCCTCGGCCAGATCGATCCGGATATGGCTGTCCGAGCCAATGCCGATACGTCCCTTGGCGGCGAGATAGTCGACGGCCGGAAACAGGCCATCGCCGAGGCTGGCCTCTGTGAGCGGGCAAAGCCCGGCCACGGCGCTCGAGGCGGCGAGGGCGATTGTCTCGTCTGTGTCCATATGCGTGGCATGAACGAGGCACCAGCGCTCATCGACGGGCTGATGATCCAGGAGATAGCGGACCGGGCGCTGGCCGGTCGCCGCGAGACAGGCTTCGACCTCTCCCGTCTGCTCGGCAATGTGGATATGGACCGGACCGCCGTCCGCGAGCGGAAGAATGGCCGAGATATCATTCATGGACGCCGCGCGCAGGGAGTGCGGCGCGATCCCGATCCGGGCATGGGACAGCGCTGACACATGCTTGCGGGCCGCTTCAACCAGCGCAGCAAAACTGTCCGCATCATTGAGGAAACGGCGCTGGCCGTGGCTCGCGGGCGCGTCATTGAAACCGGCATGGCGATAGAAGACGGGCAGGAGTGTGAGGGCTATGCCGGTCCGCCCGGCAGCGGCACAAATCCGCGCCCCCATCTCCCCCGGATCGTCATAGGCTGCACCGGTCTGGTCATGATGGAGATAGTGGAACTCGCCAACAGCGGTATAGCCCGCCTCCAGCATTTCGATCTGGACCAGCGCGGCGATCGCCTCAACGGCCTCGGGCGTCAGGCGGTCGATAAAGCGGTACATGACGTCGCGCCAGGACCAGAAGCTGTCCGCGCCCGGTCCGCGTCGCTCGGACAGGCCGGCCATGGCCCGCTGGAAGGCGTGGGAATGCAGATTGGCCATGCCAGGAACAACCGTTCCGAGACGGATCGCGTCTGGGCCGGGTGACTGATTGGCCTCAATGGATTTAATCAACCCGGTCGGATCAACCTGGATACGGACCTGGTCGGTCCAACCGTCAGGGAGCAGGGCCTGCGCGCAATGAAATTCAGTGGACACGGTGTCTCCCGGCTGGACAGACTCGAAAACGCGTCTTTATTGTATAGACAATTAGCCGCTTGCAAAGACCCTGACCGGAGATCGCCCGCATGCATTTCGACCGATTGCTCACGGAAGCCCGCCTCGCGACCCTAGTCGCCGGTGATGATGGCTATGGCGTGATCGAGAAAGCGGCGCTCGGGATCAAGGACGGGCGCATCGCCTGGATCGGTCCAATGGATCAGGTGCCGGGCGAGGCCGATCAGGTCGACCGCCTGGCCAGCCGCTGGGTTACGCCGGCGCTGATTGATTGCCACACCCATCTCGTCTTTGCCGGGGATCGGTCTGACGAGTTCGAGCGCCGCCTGGGCGGTGAGAGCTATGAGAGTATATCCCGCTCGGGCGGCGGCATCGCCCGAACTGTCGCGGAAACGCGGCAGGCGGGTGCGGCGGAACTGGCTGGCAGCGCCCTGTCTCGTCTCGATGCCCTGGCCCAGGAAGGTGTCGGCACGGTCGAGATCAAATCCGGCTACGGCCTGACGCTAGAGAGCGAACGCACCATGTTGCGCGCCGCGCGCGGCGTCCAGCGCGCGTCTGGTATGCGGGTCTCAGCGACGCTGCTTGCGGCCCATGCCGTGCCCCCGGAATACAAGGGCGAGAGCGGCCGCTATATCGACGAAATCTGTATTCCGCTCATCCGCGAAGCCGCCCGCGACGGTCTCGCCGATGCGGTCGATGCCTATTGCGAAGGGATTGGTTTCTCACCCGAGGAGACCCGGCGCCTCTTCATCGCGGCCAAGGCGGTGGGTCTGCCGGTCAAACTGCATGCGGACCAGTTGTCCGACACGGGCGGCGCCAAGCTGGTAGCCGAGTTTGGCGGCCTGTCCGCCGACCATATCGAATACACCAATGCGGACGGTGTCGCCGCCATGGCCAAGGCGGGTACGGTCGGCGTGCTGCTGCCCGGCGCTTTCTACGCCCTTGGCGAAACCAGATTGCCGCCGGTCGCTGCGATGCGGGCTGCCGGCGTGCCGATGGCCGTTGCGACCGACGCCAATCCGGGCACCTCGCCGCTGGTCTCCCTGCTTACCGCCGCCAACATGGCCTGCATCCTGTTCGGCCTGACCCTGCCGGAAGCCTTTGCCGGCATGACCCGGCATGCGGCGCGCGCGCTGGGTCTGCAGGACGAGATCGGAACGCTGGAAGTCGGCAAGGCCGCGGATATCGCCATCTGGGACGTCGAACGTCCCGCAGAAATCATTCAATGGATCGGACGCCGGCCGCTGCACGGCCGCATCCTCGCAGGAGAGTGGCAGTGACAGCTGTGACCATCAAACCGGGCGCCATGGCGCTGGCCGATTGGGCTGAAATCTGGCGTGGCGCCGAAATCCGCATCGATCCCGCAGCCAAGTCCGATGTCGATGCGGCTGCCGCGACGGTCGACCGGCTGATCGCCTCGGGCCGGGCCGTCTACGGTCTCAATACCGGTTTCGGCAAGCTGGCCCAGACACGGATCGCCGATGACGAGCTGGCGACTTTGCAGGAACGTCTTGTCCTGTCGCACGCGGCGGGGATTGGTGATCCGCTCGATGCGCGCATGGTCCGCCTGATCATGGCGCTGAAACTGGCCAGCCTGGGGCGCGGCGCGTCCGGTATTCGCTGGACCACGATCGAAGCCATCCAGGCGATGCTGGATGCCGATGTCCTGCCGGTCATCCCGTCCCAGGGATCGGTCGGCGCCTCGGGCGATCTGGCCCCGCTGGCGCATATGTCGGCCGCACTGATCGGGGCCGGCGATGTCACGTTAAAGGGCGAGCGCATGCCGGCGCGGGACGGTCTGGCGAAGGCAGGTCTGGCACCGGTCCAGCTCGGTCCGAAGGAAGGGTTGGCCCTCCTGAACGGCACCCAGACTTCGACCGCGTTGGCCCTGGCTGGCCTGTTTGAGGTTGAAGCCGGCTTCCGCGCGGCCCTGGTCTCCGGGGCGCTCAGCGTCGATGCCGCGAAGGGTTCGGTCGCGCCCTTTGATCCGCGCATTCACAGCCTGCGCGGCCATCCTGGCCAAATCGATGTCGCGGCCTCCCTGCGGACGCTTCTGGAAGGCTCGAACATTCTCAAAAGCCATGAAGGCTGCGAGAAAATCCAGGACCCGTACTGCCTGCGCTGCCAGCCGCAAGTCATGGGCGCTGTGCTCGACCTCCTACGCCAGGCCGGTGCCGTGCTGGAGCGCGAGGCCAATGCGGTCACGGATAACCCGCTCATCTTCACCGATACCGATGAAGCCATCTCCGGCGGCAATTTCCACGCCGAGCCGGTCGCCTTCGCCGCTGACCAGATCGCCATGGCCGCCTGCGAAATCGGCTCGATCTGCGAGCGCCGGATTGCGCTGCTGACCGACCCCGCCGTCTCCGGACTGCCAGCCTTCCTGACGCCCAATCCGGGTATCAATTCCGGCTTCATGATCGCCCATGTCACGGCCGCGGCCCTGGTCTCGGAGAACAAGCAGAAAGCCTATCCGGCCTCGGTCGACAGCATTCCGACCTCGGCCAATCAGGAAGACCATGTTTCGATGGCGACCCATGGCGCCTTTCGCCTTTTGAAAATGGCGGAAAACCTCCATGCGGTGGTCGGAATCGAGCTGCTCTGCGCTGCCCAGGGCACGGATTTCCATGACGGGTTGACCTCCTCGCCAGTGCTGGAAGCCGCCAAGGCGCACTTGCGCTTGACGGTTCCCGCCTATGGCGATGACCGTTATTTTGCCGACGACATCGCCAGTGCGCGCGATCTCGTGACGGGCAGGGGGCTTGTCGCGGATGCGGGCACGCTTCCCGGGATTGCCTGATGGACGTCTTCACACTCAAGCGCGGTTCCTCGCCGCTCGTTGTTTCCATGCCGCATTCCGGCACGGCCCTGGCGCCGGGACTGGCAGAGCGCTTGAGCGAGCCGGCGGGCGGCCTGCCGGATACGGACTGGCACATTCCGGAACTCTACGACTTTCTTGACGGGCTGGGCGCGACGATCATCCGCGCCAATTATTCGCGCTATGTCATCGATCTCAATCGCGACCCGACGGGCTCCTCGCTCTATCCCGGCCAGGCGACGACGGATCTGGTGCCGACAACCCTGTTTGACGGCACACCGATCTACAAGGACGGCGAGGCGCCCGATGATGACGAGGTCGAGCAGCGCCGCACCGACTACTATGACCCCTACCACCGTGCCCTGACCGAAACGCTGATGGCGACCCGTATGGAGCATGGCTATGCCTTGCTCTGGGACGCGCATTCCATTGCATCCGAAGTGCCGCGCCTGTTCGAGGGCGTACTGCCCGACCTCAATCTGGGCACGAATGGCGGCGAGAGCTGTGACCGCATGATCGAGCGCTGGGCGGTCAAGGCGATGATGGATCACGAGGAATACGCCTCCATCGTCAATGGCCGTTTCAAGGGTGGCTTCATCACCCGCGCCTTTGGCCGTCCGAGCCAGAATATCCATGCCCTGCAAATGGAACTCGCCCAGTCCGCCTATATGAGCGAGGCGCCGCCCTGGACGCTGGAGACGGCCAAGGCCGACCAGCTCCGCGCCGCGCTCAAGGATGTCATGAAAGCCGCCCTGGACGCGGCCAAAAGTCTCTATTCCGGAGAAGTGAAGTAAATGTCCCAGACCCGCCGCGACAATTCCCGCATCATCCGCGCCAAGCATGGCAGCGAACTGGACGCCATGCATTGGGCCGCCGAGGCGCCCTTGCGGATGCTGATGAATAATCTCGACCCCGAAGTGGCCGAGAAGCCGGAAGAACTGGTCGTCTATGGCGGGATCGGCCGGGCGGCGCGCGACTGGGAGAGCTATGACCGCATCGTCGCGACCCTGAAACGCCTCAAGGAAGACGAGACCCTGCTGGTCCAGTCCGGCAAGCCGGTCGGCGTGTTCCGCACGCACAAGGATGCGCCGCGCGTCCTGATCGCCAATTCCAATCTCGTGCCCAACTGGGCCAATTGGGATCATTTTCGCGAGCTCGATAAGAAGGGTCTGATGATGTACGGCCAGATGACGGCCGGTTCCTGGATCTATATCGGCTCGCAGGGCATCGTTCAGGGCACGTATGAGACTTTCGTCGAAGCCGGTCGCCAGCATTACAATGGCGATCTCACTGGCAAGTGGATCCTGACCGGTGGCCTGGGTGGCATGGGCGGCGCCCAGCCGCTCGCCGCGACCATGGCCGGTGCCTCGATGCTGGCGGTGGAATGCCAGCCCAGCCGGATCGAGATGCGTTTGAAGACCGGCTATCTCGACAAGAGCACGGACAATCTCGACGACGCCCTGGCCATGATCAACGCGGCCTGCGCCAAGGGCGAGGCGGTCTCGGTCGGCCTCCTGGGCAATGCGGCGGAAGTCTTCCCGGAACTGGTGCGTCGCAGCGTCAAGCCAGACATGGTCACCGACCAGACCTCGGCCCACGATCCGGCCAATGGCTATCTCCCCGCCGGCTGGACGCTGGCCGAATGGGACGACAAGCGCGCGAGCGATCCCGCCGCCGTCGAGGCTGCTGCCAAGGCCTCCATGGCGGAACAGGTCAAAGCCATGCTGGCCTTCTGGGAGCAGGGTATTCCGACGCTCGATTATGGCAATAATATCCGCCAGATGGCGCATGATGAGGGCGTCTCGAACGCCTTCGATTTCCCCGGCTTCGTGCCGGCCTATATCCGTCCGCTGTTTTGCCGCGGCATCGGTCCCTTCCGCTGGGCGGCGCTGTCGGGTGATCCGGAGGATATCTACAAGACCGACGCCAAGGTGAAGGAACTCATCCCGGACAATCCGCATCTTCACCGCTGGCTCGAGATGGCGCGCGAGCGCATCCACTTCCAGGGCCTGCCGGCGCGCATCTGCTGGGTCGGCCTGGGCGAACGCCACAAGCTGGGTCTCGCCTTCAATGAAATGGTCCGCACGGGCGAGCTCTCTGCCCCGGTCGTGATCGGCCGCGATCACCTCGATTCAGGCTCGGTCGCCAGCCCGAACCGTGAAACCGAAGCCATGATGGACGGCTCCGACGCCGTCGCCGACTGGCCGCTCCTCAACGCCCTCCTCAACACCGCCTCGGGCGCAACCTGGGTCTCGCTGCATCATGGCGGCGGGGTCGGCATGGGCTATTCCATGCATTCCGGCCAGGTCGTCCTCGCCGACGGTACCGAAGACGCCGCCGCCCGCGTTGGCCGCGTGCTCTGGAATGATCCGGGGACCGGCGTGATGCGCCATGCGGATGCGGGCTATGAGATTGCGAAGGATTGCGCCCGCGAGCAGGGGCTGGATTTGCCGAGCGTGGAGTAGGGGCGGTAGCGGCCATGATCAGACTGCTTGCCAAGGCGTGGGCTTTGATTTTTGCCGGGATGGCGGTCTGGTTTGGTTGGCTGTTTGCGGTGGTCTACTGGAGCAATCGCGCGTGTTTCGACGAGAACGGCCGGTGTCTCGTGGACGGCGTGGTGCATCACGACTCGACCTTCGTCTATTTCTGGATCGTATTGCTTTCGCTTGTTTCTGCGTTGGCCGGGGCGGTCTGTGATAGCCGTTTGCGACGGCCTGATAGCTGATGGTGTCGTTTGTGCAATCACCATTGTCCCGCAAACACATTGGGACCCCTATGCGGTACCTTCTCCGGCGAACTTCCCGACATCTGGGTCCCGGCTCTGCGCCCCGCCTTCGCGGGGCAGGAGCCTGCGCCCGCGAATGCGGGTGGCCGGGATGACAAGGCAAGGGCAGGGCAATAGAAGGTGGGCAACACAGACTCACCCTTGGGAGCCCTTCATGTCCGACGCCTTTTTTGCCGACCTCAAAGCCGAACTCGCCCAGATCGACGCTGACGGGCTGTACAAGCGCGAGCGGATCATCACCTCGCAACAATTCTCCGAGATCGATGTGTCGGCGGACGGGGCGTCGAGCCATGTCATCAATTTCTGCGCCAACAACTATCTCGGCCTGGCCAATAGACCCGAGCTGATCGAGGCCGCCAAGAAGACGCTCGACAGCCATGGTTTCGGCGTCGCCTCGGTGCGTTTCATCTGCGGCACTCAGGACCTGCACAAGCAGCTGGAAGCCAGGATCGCGGCCTTCACCGGCTGCGAGGATGCCATCCTCTATGCCGCCGCCTTTGACGCCAATGGCGGTGTGTTCGAACCGCTTCTGGGGCCGGAGGATGCGATCATCTCCGATGCGCTCAACCATGCCTCCATCATTGATGGCGTGCGCCTGTGCAAGGCGAAACGCTATCGCTATGCCAATTCCGACATGGCGGACCTCGAGGCCCAGCTGAAACAGGCCCGGGCCGATGGCGCGCGCCATATCCTGATCGTCACCGATGGCGTCTTCTCGATGGATGGCTATATCGCCGACCTCAAATCCATCGTCCGCCTGGCCAAACAGTATGACGCGCTGACCATGGTCGATGACTGCCATGCCCATGGTTTCATGGGCGCAAAGGGTCGCGGTACGCCGGAACATTGCGGTGTCCTCGGCGAGATCGACATCATCACCGGCACGCTGGGCAAGGCGCTGGGCGGAGCGATGGGCGGTTTCACCGCCGCGCGCCAGGAAATCATCGACATGCTGCGCCAGCGCTCGCGGCCCTATCTGTTCTCGAACTCGCTGGCACCGGCCATTGTCGGCGCCTCGCTGAAAGCGCTCGACATGGTCGCCGAGGGCGATGATCTGCGCGCCCGCCTGTTCGATAATGCCAAACGCTTCCGCACCGGCATGAGCGAGGCCGGTTTCGACCTCCTGCCCGGCGAGCATCCGATCATCCCGGTCATGCTGGGCGATGCCAAGCTGGCCCAGGACATGGCCACCAGGCTGATGGGCGAGGGCGTCTATGTGATCGGCTTCTTCTTCCCCGTCGTGCCCAAGGGCAAGGCCCGCATCCGCACTCAGATGTCCGCGGCCCACACGCCGGAGCAGATCGACCGCGCCGTGGCGGCGTTCAGCAAGGTAGGCAAGGAGCTCGGGGTTATCTAGACTTCTTGCCCTCCAAGCGTGTGATGATTATGGTTGCACCATGGAGATGGTTTTGCCTCATCTGTTCAGCCTTCAAGGGCGTGTGAACCGCGTCGAATATGTGACCGGGCTGTTGGCCGCGATTCCAGTTGGGCTTGCTGTTGGTATCTTGTTCATTGGATTGGCCTTTCTCGGGGGGCGTCTGACGGGACAGAACTGGATCGACGCGTACCCGATATGGATCTCGATACCTGGGTTTCTTGTCGTATTTGCTTCGTGGGGGAGTTTTTTCGTCCGACGCTGGCATGACTTTGGAATGGCGATATGGGTGTCGGTTCCCTTGTTTGGTTTGATGTTGTTCACACAGATTGCCTGGCTTGATGGTCTTGTCCTCGTGTTCTCCGGGCTGGTGCCGAGTGTCCCGACGACAAACCGTTTTGGCGAGACGCCTGGCGCGGTCGCCGGTGCGAGAGAATTGGCGTGAGCCGCATGCGGTTGCGTCTTTCGTTGGAATTGACCGGAGCGGGCGGGGACGGGCTCGTTCCTTTTCCCCCTCACGCTTTCCCCAAACACGCGTAGTGTGCCCCGCACAAATTCGCCTCATCGGCGAATTTGCATCCGAATGATCGCCGGGGGGCATCACACGGGTAACGTGAACAGGGGACTGACATGACGGATACCAGCGAAGTGACTGCAAGCAGCGCCCGTCCATCGGACGAGATGCTGCCTTTCCTGAACAATTTCCACGACATCTTCACCACGATCGGTGTGCTCATCCTGCTGGCGGGCCTTGGTGCCGGTGCCGGCCAGGTGATGGCGGGGCTTGGCCTCGATGAGGGCGAACAGGCCTGGCAGAACGCGCTCATGGCGCTGATCGGCGGGATCGGGATCTTTGCCTGGCTGCTCTCTGCCCTCCTGGTCGGCAAACAGCGCCGCATCCTGCCGGGCATCGTCCTGTCGGGCGTGTTCGGTGTGGCGACCATGATCGTGCTGGTCTGGGGTTATGCCCAATTCCTGATCCATGGCGCCGGGATTTCCGAGGACAGTTTTTCTATCACCGATGATGCGGTCGAGAATATGGAATTCGGCCGCGAGGCGGTGAACATGGTTCTGGCGCAGCTGCCAGCCTCGATCCGCTTCATGCCGATCGTCTTCGGTCTCGCCTTCCTGCTGCCGGTCACGGCCTATTATGTCAGCTATCGCCTGCCCTTTGCGGGTGGCCTGATGGGCGTTGGCGTTGTTCTGACGGCGGTCATGACCTTGCTGGCAATCGATCCCTATACAGTGATCGTCTGGTCCCCGACCATTAATGTCGCCGCCGGTGGTGCCCTGTTGCTGGCCGGTATCCTCTTCGACGCCCGGGACCCGGGCCGCGAGACTCGGCTGTCCGGTACGGCGTTCTGGCTGCACTTCTTCGCGGCCCCCATCTTGCTGGGCGCAGTGCTGAACATCACCCAGACCGGCTGGACCTTTCAGGAGAGTGATTTCGCCAATCCGGAAAATCTCAACCTGTTCGCCGCCCTGGCAACCGACAGTGCCGAGTCGATGCGTCTGGCCGTCACCGCACTGACCGTGATTGGTCTTTTCGCCCTGGTCTCGCTGCTGATCAATCGCCGTGCCCTGATCGTCTCGGGTCTTGTCACCGCGGGTGTTTCGATCGGGGTGATCGTCAATGGGTCCGATCTGGGAGCCGGCGCGGTCGTGGCTGTGACCTTGCTGGTCCTGGGCGCCGTCGTGGTGCTGCTGGGGGCCGCCTGGAACCCGGTCCGCCGGATCTTGCTGGCCCCGATCCCGCAGGCCGGCCCGCTTGGGCGCATCTTTCCGCCGGTCAGTGCCGCTGAAGGCTAGCGAGCCATTGAACGACTGAAAGCTGAACCGCCCGGTGGTCCTCATCGGGCGGTTTTTTTTGGTGCCGCATTTACCCGCCGCACGCGAGCACCGATCATGGGGTCGAGTCGCAGGGGCGTGATCGTCATGGCGTTTGAAACGGATGTGATCATTGTGGGCGCGGGGGCGGTCGGGCTTGCCACGGCGCGGGCCTTTGCCCGGCGCGGGCATGAGACCATCGTGCTGGAGGCCCAATCAAAGATTGGCCAGGGCATCTCCTCACGCAATTCGGAAGTCATTCATGGCGGGCTCTACTATCCGTCCGGCTCGCTCAAGGCGCGGCTCTGCGTGGCGGGCCGGCTGATGCTCTATGCCTTTCTGGAACACCATCATCTGCCGCACGAGAAATGCGGCAAGCTGGTCGTCGCCACCGAGCCGCACGAAATCGAGCGACTGGACGCCATCCTCGATCAAGCCCATGCCAATCAGGTCGGCGGCATGCGGCGGCTGAGCGGTGCCGAGGCGCGGGCGCTGGAACCGGAGCTGCGGGCCGAAGCGGCGCTGTTGTCGGAAGAAAGCGGCGTCATGAATGCCCATGCCTATATGGACGCACTGGCCGGCGAGATTGCCGGGCATGGCGGGGCGATTGCGGTCAATACGCCCTTCGCCGGCGCGACTCCGCTGGACGGCGGTGGATTTCTGGTCCGGACCGGCGGCGAGCATGCGACCGAGGTCACGACCCGCTATCTGGTGATCGCGGCCGGACTCGGCGCCCAGTCAGCGGCCGGTCGGATCGACGCATTTCCGGCCCCGTCCATCCCGCCGCTGCACTATGGCAAGGGCGTCTATTTCACCCTGTCGGGCAAGGCGCCGTTTTCGCATCTGGTCTATCCACTGCCCATTCCGGGTGCGCTGGGCACGCATTACCGCCGCGATCTGGGCGGACAGGCGCGTTTCGGACCGGACCTCGCTTTCGTCGAGACCGAGGATTACACCGTCGACCCGGATCGGGCCGAGGCCTTCTATGCGACGGCCCGGCGCTTCTGGCCGGACCTGCCGGACGGTGCGCTGATGCCTGATTATGCCGGTATCCGCCCCAAACTGCATGGTCCGGGTGAAGCGCAGCCTGATTTTCGCATCGACGGTGCGGACACGCATGGCCTGGCCGGGTTGGTCACGCTGTTTGGCATAGAGAGTCCGGGACTGACCTCGTCGCTGGCGATCGGCGAGACCGTGGCCGAGCGATTGACCGCTTGATCGCGCCGGGCGACGCTTCACAATGCGGGTGATCGGGGGATGAGATGACACCTGCACGCTGGGCCTTTGTGGCCACACTGGTCTTGACCATAGCCACGCTTGCCTTCCCGCTCGCCCTGTTCGGATCGCCGCCGAATCTGGGCAGCGCGCCCATGGCGGACGGGTTCAAGACCCCCATTCTGGCGCTGGAATTCGCTGAAGACGTTGAAGACATAGCCTTCCTTCAGGGCGAGGAGGCGGCGGATCTGCGGGCCTGGCTGGTCGAGGTGCAATTTCTCGACTGGTTCTTCCCGCTGGCCTATGCCGGCATGGCGGCTGTCTTCTTTCTGGGCATGGCGCTGCGCGGGCGCTTTCTCGCTGTGGTCGGGGTCGGACTGGCGCTCGCCACCATCCCCGCCGACTGGCAGGAGAATGCCACCATCAATGGCATTCTTGCCGAGATCGAGAACCCGGTCTGCGGCCCCGATATCGAGCCGCCGGATGGCCGCGATAATGTCGTGTTGCGCGACTGCCTCCCGGACGGCTATTTCGATGAGGCGAGCAGTGAGGCCGAGCTGGTCTCCTATGCCTTTGACAGCTTCCTGCCGGTGCGCATCGAAATGCTGCGTATCGACACTTGGATCAAATGGGGGCTGCTCGGCGCCTATGCGGCCTGGATGGCGGCCATGTTGTGGATGGACCGGCGTCGGATCCTGGCGGTTCCGGCGGGTGTCGGGGCGTTGTCGGTGCTGGCGACTTTTGTCAGCGGATCAAACGGCCATGTCGCCGAGCTGATGTCGATACTGCTCATTCCCATGATGCTCACTTTCCCCATCGCCGCTGTGATGTATCTTCGCGACAAACCCGCCAAGACGGGGACGCCACAAGGTGAGGGAAGCGCATGAAAGCCCTGGTGAAAGCCAAGCCGGAAGAAGGCATCTGGATGGAGGATGTGCCCGAGCCGACAATCGGCCCGGATGACGTCCTCATCAAGGTCAGGCGGACCGCGATCTGCGGGACGGATATCCATATCTATAACTGGGATGACTGGGCCGCCAAGAATGTGCCCACCCCCATGGTTGTCGGCCACGAATATGCCGGCGAGATTGTCGATATCGGTGCCAATGTGACCCGCGTGAAAGTCGGCCAGCGCGTTTCCGGTGAAGGACATGTTGTTGGCGTGACCAGCCGGGCTGCCCGCGCCGGGCGTTTCCATCTCGATCCGGAAACCCGCGGCGTCGGGGTGAATATCCCGGGCGCTTTCGCCGAATACATGAAGCTGCCGGCCTTCAATGTCGTGCCGCTGCCCGAAGACGTGCCCGACGAGATCGGCGCCATACTCGACCCGCTCGGTAATGCCGTGCACACCGCGCTGCAATTCGACATGATCGGCGAGGATGTGCTGATCACCGGCGCCGGCCCGATCGGCATCATGGCGGCCGCGATTGCCCGCCATGTCGGCGCCCGCCATGTCGTGCTGACCGATATCAATACCCACCGCCTCCACCTGGCCAGCCAGGTCGCGCCGAATATCCGCACGGTCGATGTCTCGAAGGAGAAGATCGAGGATGTGGCGAAAGAGCTCGGCATGACCGAGGGCTTTGATGTCGGGCTGGAAATGTCCGGCGCGCCGCAGGCCTTCGGCTCCATGCTCCAGAACATGGTGATGGGCGGCAAGGTTGCCATGCTGGGCCTGCCGTCCAAGCCGATCGAGGTCGATTTCGGGCAGCTCGTGCTCAAGGCGATCACGCTGAAGGGAATCTATGGCCGCGAGATGTTCGAGACCTGGTACAAGATGATCGCCATGCTCGAGAGCGGTCTCGACGTTTCGCGCATCATTACCCACCGCTACAAGGCCGACGAATTCCAGAAGGGCTTCGACGCCATGCGCGCCGGCAAGTCCGGCAAGGTCGTGCTGGACTGGGATTGATGGTTTCACCTCACTTGGACCGGGGAGGGTCCTGATGGGCATGGAAAAACGCGTACCGCTTGAAAACTATATCGAATATCCTGAGGCCGAGATGCGCGAGCGGGTCAGCCGCTTCACGCAGAACCTGCTGCGCCGTCGCACGGTTCGGGATTATTCTGAACGGCCGGTCGAACGGGCGGTGATCGAGCAGGCCATCATCGCGGCCGGATCGGCTCCGTCGGGTGCCAATCACCAGCCCTGGCATTTCGTGGTGCTCAGCGATCCGGCCAAGCGCAAGGCCCTGCGCGAGGCGGCCGAAGCAGAGGAGGCGGCTTTCTACAACGGCAAGGCGCCACAGGAATGGCTCGACGCCCTGGCCCCGCTCGGGACCGATGCCAGCAAGCCTTTCCTTGAACACGCCCCCGTCCTGATCGCCGTCTTCGCCCAGAAACGCGGCGGCGAGGAAATCGGTCAGGACAAGAAGAATTACTACATCCATGAAAGCGTCGGCATTGCCTGCGGCTTCCTCCTGGCCGCCCTGCACGAGGCCGGCCTGGTCACGCTGACCCACACCCCCAATCCGATGCGTTTCCTCAACGAGGTCTGCGAGCGCCCGGTCGAGGAAAAGCCCTACATGCTGATCGTCGGAGGCTATCCGGCCGAAGATGCCACCGTGCCGGAACACGCCCTGGTCAAGAAAAGCCTCAATGAGATCACGACCTGGCTTTGAGGTCAGCGATGAGCGAGGGACAGGTAGAATTAACGCCAAGCGCTAATTCTACCTGTCCCCCTATCGCCGCGCTCAATCGACAAAGCGCTCCGCGATCCAGTCCGAGATCAGCTCCAGCGCGTGCGGGGCGAAGGTTTCCTCGATCTCGGCGTATTCGGCGATCGTGCCTGTCTGCGCCCTCTGGAACATGTGGTTGAGACCCTCCAGCTCGACCACCGTGGTGTCGGGATTGCCGGACAGGCCAGCTTCCAGCCCGGCGAGATTGGCATCGGGGAGAACCTGCAGGTCCAGCGAGCCATTCAGGGCCAGCACAGGCTGATCGACACGCGGCAGAAAGTCTGCCGGATCGTGGCGCAGGAAGTTGCGGTGCCAGGCGCGGACATTCTGGCTGATCAGCAATTCACGCTGTGCCGGCGCGGCGCCGAGCAGGGCTAGCCTCGCATCGGTCAGAAGGGCTGTCAGGGCAGTTCGGGCTTCGGCCTCATCCGCTGCCGCGCTCACCGTGCCGGTGATTTGCGGGATCAGCTGTGCCAGCACGTCCAGGTCTTCTTCGCTCCGCCCACCGGCGCGGGCGGCTGCCAGCGACTGGTCCAGAATGATCTGCTCGCCGGTCGTACCCGGACCGGCCAGCAGCACCAGGAAGGCGACCGCGTCATTGTCGGCGGCGACAACCGGGGCAATCAGTCCGCCCTCGCTATGGCCGATCAAGCCGATTGCGGATGTGTCGATCTCCGGCCGACCCCGCAGCCAGGCCAGCGCGGCCTCGGTATCAGAGGCGAAATCCATCGAGGTCGAGGACGCAAAATCGCCGGTCGACTCGGCGAAGCCGCGATCATCATAGCGCAGCACGACGATGCCATGGCGCGTGAGGTGATCGGCCAGCACGGCGAAGGGGCGATGGGTCCACACGGTCTCGTCGCGATCCTGCGGACCGGAGCCGGAGATCAGGATGGCGGCCGGGAAGGGGCCGTCGCCGGCCGGTATGGTCAGCGTGCCGGCAAGGGTGACGCCGGCGGCCTCGGGATTGTCGAAGCGGACGTCCTCGACGCTGTAGGGGAAAGGACCAACCGGCTCCTGTGGACGATTGGGACCCGTGACGATCTCGGCCGTGCGTTGAAAGCTGACCTCGGCTTCGGGAAAGCCAGGGCGGGTCCATTGGCCGGTCAGCGTGTCGCCCTCGGTATTCAGGGCGCCGCGATAGGTCACACTGGCTGCCGGGACACGAAAGCCGATCGAATCACCTTCACGGGTGAAATCAGATACGGGAATGTCATAAGCCGCCTGTGTGACGGAATCGAGCGTGACCTGTGTGCCGTCCTCGCCGGTCTCGACATTGAGGGTGAAAGCCAATTCGGTCTCGCCGCGTACCAGCAGGCCCTCCCAGACGCCATCCATACCTTCGATGACGGTCACCTCGACAGCCGCGGGCCGGGCGAAAGCCAGGGGAAAGCTCATGCCCTGGCTGAACTCGCCTTCATAGCATTCGGTTTGATCGTTCCAAACGCCGTTATAGGAAGCGCCCATGGCGGCAATGGAAAAGCGCATTGTCTCGGCATCAATGGCGAATTCGCTCATCGGGATTTTTTGCCCGGGGGCCTGGTCGAGACTTTCCAGCTGGCCCCGAAAACTGCCATCCGCTTGCTCGGTCGCCGTGACCAGCAAGCGCAATTCGCCGCTCGGTGTCGCCAGCACGCCCAGCCAGTCGCCGGCCGGCGGGGTATTGGGGCTGTCCTGGGCGAAAGCCGGGGCGAGTGTCAGCAAGAGCGCGACCAGAAGGCCTGTCAGCAAGGGCGAAGCAATTCGGATGATCGGCATATTGTCCTCCGGTGTTTGGCCAGCCGGGTGCATTCGCCCGTGACGGTGCGGTGAGCTGGCGGTGATGATGGTGGGGCCGGGAAGTCGGGGGACGGTTTGGCCCGCGTTCAGCTCGATAATTAGCTAATGATCGAAATGAGGTCAAGCCGTATTTTGATGAATATCTAAATGAGAATGGTCCCCAACAAAAAGCGCCCGGATCGTTGGGGGCGATCCGGGCGCAGCATTGTCCGGTTTGGGGCCGGTTGGGGTGGCGCGTTTGCCTGGCTGACCGTTGAGGTGTGAGGCTTGGGCGGTCAGCCCGTGAGTAGGGTCTGGGGAACCCCTAGGCCCGCACGCGCCGGCGGATTGCCGTGAAAGACCAGATGAAGGCCACGATCCAGCCGATGAAAGTCCAGCCCAACAAGAGGTTGGTGAGGAAGATCGCAAATGTATTGTCGTGGCCGCGCAGGAGGCCGATCAGGGTCGGCAGGAAGTAGGCAAGCAGACCAATCACCGCGACTTCACCACCCATGACGTAAACCTCCATTGTCCTGTCTCCTTCGCCCTCAGGAGGGCTTATCGAATTTCGATATGAATGTAGGAGGGGTTGCGAAAGCGCACAAGGGAGATCGAGGGGGGATTGAACCGATTCAAGTCCCGCGTCAGACACCCGACAAGAAAAAGCCCCGGCCAGCCGACCGGGGCTTGATCTTGTCGGCCTTGATCGGACGCTTACGCGTCGACCGTGGGGAATTCGTAGTCCTTGTAGATTTCCCGTAACTTGGTCTTGAGTATCTTGCCGGTGGCACCGATCGGCATCTCGTCGATGAACTCGACGGCATCGGGCAGCCACCATTTCGGCACTTCACCGCGCAGATACTCTATGATCGAGGCGGCATTCGGCTCGGCGCCTTCCTTGAGCTGGACCACCATGAGCGGGCGTTCCTGCCATTTCGGGTGCGGCATGCCGACGGCGGCGGCCATGGCGACCGAGGGATGACCCATGGCAGCGTTTTCCAGGTCGATCGAGGAAATCCACTCGCCACCGGTCTTGATGACGTCCTTCGAGCGGTCGGTGATGGTCATGAAGCCATTGCCGTCGAGATGGGCGACATCGCCGGTCTCGAACCAGCCATCCTCGGTGAAGCTCTCGGCACCGGCGCCGCGATAATAGCCCGAGGCGATCCAGGGGCCGCGCACCTGCACATGGCCGGAGGACTTGCCGTCCCAGGGCAATTCCTTGCCTTCATCATCGACAATCCGCATGCCGACACCGAAGACGAGGCGGCCCTGTTTCAACTTGATCTTGATGACCTCTTCGCGATCCAGCCCGTCATGCTTGGGCAGGAGGGAGTTGACGGTGCCCAGCGGGCTCATCTCGGTCATGCCCCAGCCTTGCTGCATGACCACGCCATACTTGTCCTCATAGGCGCGCAGCAGGGCCTCCGGCAGGGCCGAACCGCCGATCAGGACACGATCGACCGTATCAATCCGCTTGCCTTCGGTCTCGAGATAGTTGAGCAGGCCCAGCCAGACGGTCGGCACGCCGGCGACATAGCTGACATTCTCGCTCTCGATGAGCTCGTGAATGCTGGGCCCATCCATCTGGGCGCCCGGCATGACCAGCTTGGCACCATTCATCGGTGCCGCGTAGGGAATGCCCCAGGCATTGACGTGGAACATGGGCACGACTGGCAGTAGCGTGCCACGGGCCCCGACGCCGATAACGTCCGCCGAGGCGCTCGCCATGGCGTGCAGAACGTTCGAGCGGTGCGAGTAGAGCACGCCCTTTGGGTCACCCGTCGTGCCCGACGTGTAGCAAAGTCCGGCCGCGGCAAACTCGTCGAAGACCGGCCAGTCGAAATCGGACGGGTAGTCGGCGATCAGTTCCTCATAGCTCTTGCACTTGGTCTGGACGCTGTCGAGATGGGTCTTGTCCGTCATCAAAACCCAGTTCTTGACCGATTTGCAGGCCTTGGAGATTGCATCGATGAGCGGCGCGAACTGCTTGTCAAAGAAGACCGTCTTGGACTGGGCGTGATCGAGCATCCAGATCAACTGTTTGGGGTCGAGCCGCGGATTGACTGTGTGCACGACCGCGCCGACCCCGGAAATGGCATAATAGAGCTCGAAATGGCGATGCGAGTTCCAGGCGATCGTGGCCACCCGGTCTCCCTCGCGGACCTTGAGCTTCTTTTGCAGGGCATTGGCCAGCTGCTTGGTGCGCTCGTGGGTCTGGGCGTAATTTTGCCGATGAATCTGACCGCTTTCCGGCAGACGCGTTACGATCTCCTGATCGCCATGGCAATTTGCCGCGTGGACCAGAATGTCCGAAATCATCAACGGACAGTCCATCATGTGTGCGCGCAAAGTCATGTTCTTCCCCTGAATATCAACCGTTGCTTCGTGTTTGTGTTTTGCCAATCAAACGGTCTATCGCTCGACGGCGCAATCCCTTTGCTCAATCGATTTGAATTGCTTATGCGTTTTTTCAAGATGCGGCGTCGGATCGTGTCCCGTCCAGTTGAGGAGTGATGCCCGTGACCCAGCCCGTCTCCCTGCCGTCCCATGCGGACATTCTGGATGCGGCCAAGCGGCTGGAGGGGCATGCGGTGCGCACGCCACTCCTGCGCAATGACCAGCTCGATGCACGCACGGGCGCACGGATTTTCGTGAAGGCCGAATGCCTTCAGCGCACGGGGTCGTTCAAGTTTCGCGGGGCTTTCAACCGCATTTCGCGGCTGGATGATGCTGAAAAGGAGCGGGGTATTCTCGCTTATTCCTCCGGCAATCATGCCCAGGGGGTTGCTGCGGCGGCCCGGATCAACGGCACAACGGCCAAGATCCTGATGCCGGCCGATGCGCCGCGCTCCAAGGTCGAGGGCGTTGTCTTCTGGGGAGGCGAGGTCGTCACTTATGATCGCGGCACGGAAAGTCGCGAAAAGATCGGGCAGGCGATCGCGGCCGCGGAGGGACGTGTCCTGGTCCCGCCCTATGAGGACCCGTTTGTTATTGCCGGTCAGGGCACAGCCGGTTTGGAGGCCGCACAACAGCTGCGGGCGCGCGGTGAAAGCCCTGACATTGTCGTGTGTTGTGCCGGCGGCGGCGGACTGATAGCCGGCGTCGGGCTCGCCATGCGCGACGCTTTCCCCGGTGTCGAAATCTGGGCCGCCGAGCCGGAAGGTTTTGATGATCACCGGCGATCGCTCGCCAGCGGGAAGCGGGAGACGAATGAGCGCCTGACCGGTTCAATCTGCGACGCCATCATAACGCCAACGCCAGGTGTGATGACCTGGGCGCTCAATGCGTCCCAGCTGACCGGCGGCGCGGCGATCAGTGATGACAACGCGCTCGACGCCGTTGCGACAGCCTGGCGCCATCTCAAAATCGTGGTCGAGCCGGGCGGAGCGGCCGCGCTGGCGGCGGTCTTGTCCCACAAGCTCGATATCGCCGATAAGACGGTCTGTGTGCTCGCAACTGGCGGCAATGTCGACCCGGCCGTCTTCCAGCAGGCGCTGCAGCGGGTCTGATCGCCCTGCAGGCCAGGGCGTTCGGACCGCGGGCCGGTCGGTAGTGGCGGCCAGCTGGCGGGGTGTTGGCGTGCCTGTGGCGGGCGTCTGGCGTGGCGCGACGAGCGCAGAAGAGCTGTTTGGACGCGGACGGCAGGCCGGCCCGTGAGGGGGTGGCCACCGACCGGACCCAACAGGCAGGAGAAGAAGATGAGCTTCAAGGTCGACGCCCCGAAAATCAAACGCTGGCGCGAGGAACGTCAGTGGTCGCAGGAACACCTTGCAGACCTGGCCGGTATCGGCTTGCGCACGATCCAGCGCATCGAGAATGGCGAAGCCGGATCACGCGAAACGCTGATGGCCCTGGCGGCCGCCTTCAATGTCGACACCATGGCACTGTGCATCGATCCGGAAACCGAAGTGAGCGACCGGCTCCGGGCAAAAAACCGGCGTGCCCGGGCCGGCATCCTCCTGTCCTTCTGGATCCACCTGGCCAGCTATGTGCTCGGCATGGTGGTGTTCATCGGCATCGGTCTGGGCATCGGCAATGTCGGCGAAATGGCATGGCCCGCGATCTGGTGGACAGTCGGCATCGTCGCCCACGCCGCCACCGTCGTGATCATCCATGTGGTCACGCATTATTCCGAGCAGTTCTAGACAGTCATTGCGGCGCGGCTGACAGCGTCAGCGCTCGTGCCCCCCATGACGCTGTCAGTCGTGGGCCGGTTTCCATCATCTCCATATGGATGTCCGCTAGTCCGACCGGGGTCGCCAGCAGCCAGACCGAATGACCGGCCTGAGACGATAACGCAAAAAGCGGGTAGGGACGGCTCGCCGGGTTAAAACCGGCGAGCCAGACTTCCAGCCCGCCATCCAGCTCGAGCGTACCCAGGCACAGTCCGTCGCGCTCATTCAGGATCAGCCTGGCGGTCATCGCTTGACCATCAAAGTAACCCGCCAATGGCAGGTCCGTCTCCGGACAGCCTGCGCGGCTGTCGAGCGGGCGTGTTTCAAGGACGGGCGCAGCGAGCAGGGCGGCTGTCCGGTCGATCTGGGCGACCCAGCCCGAATTCGCCAGAAGCGCAACAGCAATGGACTCCTCGGGATAGACAAGGAGGGCGGAGCGCCCTCCGACAATTACGCCTGTGTGGAAGGCGACTTCGCGGGACAGCGGGTCGGTCATGCGCCGCCAGCCCAGGCCCACTCTGTAGCCGCGATCACTGACGACTTGTCCGTCCACAAGCCGGGTCGTCGCCTGCAGCGTGTCCCAGGTCTCCGGTGGGGTCAGCGCCGGATCGAGATGGCCGAGCCCGAAGCGGGCGACATCACCTGCGCTCGCCCGCATCCCGGCACCGCCCCAGCTATAGCTGTAATCGCGAACCGGGGCCGGGCGCGCGACTCCATCCGTCAATGTGTGAAGCGTGGTCATGCTCTCAGGCCGGTGCGCCAAATCATCGGGACCGGTTTCCGGCAGGCCAAAGGGCTGCAGGATCTCGGTGGCGAGCAGGTCCGGATAGACCCGGCCCGTGGCGGCTTCGATCACCGCCGTCAACAAGGTGTAGCCGAAACTTGAATAGTGATAGCGCGTCCCCGGCTCGGCGAGCAGGGGGCGATCCGCGAAGATGGCCAGCGCCTCGATCGCAGTATCATAGTGCCGGGTGTAGAGATCCGGCCAGCGATCCGCCTCGGTATAGTGACCCACCCCGGAGATATGCGCGGCCAGCTGGCGGCCCGTGACGCGGCCCAGTCGGGGCGACAGGTCAGGCAGAAAGTCAGATGCCGGTGCGTCGAGATCGAAACGCCCCTCCTGGTGCAGGCGCGCGGCAAGGGAGGCGAGATAGAGTTTCGATACACTCGCCAGCCGGAACTGGGTGGCCGGTGTGACGGGGCGGGCTTGCGCGATGTCAGACAGGCCACTGGTCAGAGTGAGACCCTGGTCCGGCGCTATCGCGATGGCCAGGGACAGGCCGGGCACACCGCTGACCTCCCGAACGGCATCAAGGGCGGCCTGCGCGGTTTGTTCCGACCATGCGGTCTGTTCGGGGGCCAGACTGGCGGCTTGCAGGCTGGCAAGGGCGAGAGCGGCTGTCAGGGCGGTCATGGCTGGCGTCCTTCCATGTCGACACCCTCGTCGGTCACCCGGTCCACCACGCCGCTCAGGCCGTGATAGCTGAAATGGCGCGCATGCCACCCGTCGCTTCGATGCGCGACAGGTGAGCCGGCGGCGTCGAAGAGGCGCGTTACGACCCGTCGACCTCGAGCATCATAGGCGTGCTCGATACGGTGCGCCCCGCTGTCGCTCCGATCAGTGGGCAGGCCGTCGGGGTCAAAGAAGCGCTCTTCAATCAACCGGCCGTAGGCATCATGGTCGCGGCGCCGCTCTGCAAAGCCACCACGCGGGTGCAGGGCCGGGCGCCCATCTGCGTGAAAGAGCGCAAGGCCCGTTTGGTGGAGCCCGTTCTCGGACCATTGATAGGTGTAATAGCTGTAGCCATTTCGGGGATTGTCGAGCGGTGTGGCACCATCGAGGGCAAAGTTGCTGCGCCGGATCACATTGCCGAAGCGGTCATGCTCACTCCGTGTCACGCCCCAGCCATAGTCGGAGACCATGGGCCGACCAGCGGCGTCCTGGTGATGCTGGGAGATTTGTAGGCCGTTTGCATCATAACCGATCTGCCCGCGGGCGACGCCGGGTCCATTGCCGACAGCGCGAGCGCCGGTCTCATCAAGCACGTTCCAGGCGCGCATATCGCCATTGGCAGCAAATTCAAGGCGGTCCTGAGCGGCATTGAGTTCATTCAGGGTCAGGCGATCGCCATCGCCGTAATTCTCCATCAAGGCGAGATAACCGCCCGGTCCGTAATGAAGCCGGATGTCGTGGAAGGGGAAGCCGCGCCGGAGAGGCGCCGGTTGACCATCCAGACCTTCGCGGTGTTCGTGCACTGTGCCGTCTGGCGCTATCGTCCATTCATAGAGGCCGACACCCCAATGGGTCTCGGTCGGCGCGTCGTCGATCGCGCGAAAGCGCAGACTCTGGCGGTAGCCGCGGCTGTCGAGGCTGAAAACGGCTTCAAAGACACTGCCATTGACGGCGATGCGGTTGCCGTGGCGATCAAAATAATGGCGGGTTTCCCGTCCGTCTGCGTAGTCGATATCGATCCTGGGCGCCTCGAAATAGTAGTTCGCCGTTGTGTTGAGATCACGGATCCGCTCACCGAGCCGGAAGCTGACCCGGACCGGGCGGCCTTCGGCATCGTATTCAAATCGGTAATGATTGCGCTCGCGGGCGGCTTCGGCTGTCATCGGGTGGAGGCCGACGAGATCAGCAAAGGGTGTTTCCCGAAAGGGCAGGGTGCTGAACCATGCGAGATGGACTGCATCCGGGTGCCGGTCGCTTACGCTTTGACCACGGGCCGGAACGGTCGCGACGAGGCAGAGCAAGAGCAGGATGAAGGTCGCTTCAGCGACCCGGCATCCCCATTTGGTAGAAGACATGTCAAAACTCCGGGATGGCTAGGTCGGCTCAGGCTAGGCTTGGCATGTCGCGATGCACGTGAAGTGGAGTGAAGATCGGTGAAGACAGGGCGAGAGGCTGTCCAGGAACTGCGGATTGACCGCGCGCGACGACAGGTCAGCCTGTCAGGTCAGGCACTCGAATTGTCGGATCTCAGCTATCGATTCCTCGTGACCCTGGCCGCGGCTGCGCCGGATAGTGTGGCTGTCGACAGACTGCATGCTGAGGTTTGGGGCGAGGTTCAGATTGGACCGGATACCATCAAACAGCGCGCGCGCCTGCTTCGTGAGAGTCTGCGACAGGCCGGCCTTGCCGGCGATCCTGTGCCCTCTGACCGGCATCGCGGGTACCGACTTGATGTGCCGGTCCTGTTTGCGTCAGCGGATGAACAGTCGCGGCCGGATTACCGGCGACTGGGTCTGGTTCTGGGCGCAACGGTGATGGTGTTCGTTGTGGCGCTCCTGATGCTTTGGCCGCGCTCGGCGCCTGCAGCGCTGATCGTCAGCTATGCGGCAGGCGAGCCGGCGACCGAGGTGCTGGCGGAGAGTGTGGCCGCCCAATTCGCCGCGCTCCAGGGGATTGATGTTGTCGAAGCGGCGCCGTCTGCCGGGCGCGTGCGCCTGGATCTGACCCTTGAAGGGCACGGTGAGACGCGCCGGATACGTCTGCGCCTGACCGACCGCCGCGACGGTCGCCTGATCGCTTCCGAGCTCTATGATTTCCCGTCCACTGCAGATCTGGATGTCAGTGACCGTATTGCAGCGCATTTCGTCGTGCGCATGCAAGACCGTCTGGCCGCCGCCTATCCTGACCAGATTCTCGCCGGAATGGCGCTGTCCGAAGACGCGCGAGAACTGTATCTTGAGGCGCTCAGTGCCATGGCCTTCGGGCACGAAGCGGGCCTCCTGGTCGCCTGGGAGAAACTGGACTTGGCGATCGCGGCGGAACCGGACTTCGCGGCGGCGCATGCGCGCCTGGCGCTGGTGCTGGCCCGGTTGAGCCGGATGGGCGAGGGGGATGGCGCCCTCGCGGATCAGGCTCGGCGTCATGCCGAAACAGCCTTTCGCCTTGCGCCGTTGGATGCGGGGTCTGAGCGCGCCATGGGTATGGCGCTCTGGGTCGGTGGGGAGCTGGACCAGGCGCGTGAACACCTTCTGAGGGCTGAGCAGTCACTTGCATTTCTGGCCCGCGACCTGGCCGCGCTGGAGAGGGAGCGCGAGGTTGCATCGCAAGGCGCAGACCGACCCTGATCGTCGGATTGATTGCCGGAACCGGTCCCGCGCGTTAACCTTTGAGCCGAAATGGGGAGGTTGCATGCCGGGTTCCAGACCATGCTATGCCTTGTGGTTCGCGGTCGCACTGGTCATTCAGGGCGCCGTCCCGGCCGTATCTGCCCAGCCGCCCGAGGAAGCGACCGAGCCGGATGCGCGCTCAGACGAGGCCGCCAATCCTGCCATCGACGAGCCCGAAGGCGCTTCGCTGACCGACGCCGAGTTGGCCCTGCTGGCCGCGATCCGGGCTGCCGGCCCGATCGAGCCCGCCACGGAACGTCCCTGTCCCTTCGGAACCTATGGACCACCGCTGAACGTCCGCGACCCGGATGTCGGTGAGTCCGGCATAGAGATCTTCGACCCCTGCGGATTGCGCTTCACGGACCTGTCGGGGCGATGGGAAATGTCGGGCAGCTTCCAGCTGATTGCTTATCATGAACAGCGCGGCGGCGCGCTCGAGATGCGCTTTACCCATGTCGACCCGGAGAATGATTACTACGCGGTCTGGGGCTATATGTTCGGTGATGAGTGGCTGATCGGACAGGTCTCGCCAGATCGCGTCGACCTGCTTGCGATCATTCGGTATCCAGAACGCATGAGAGACACTTGCCCGGACCAATGGGAGGCGCCGTTTCCGGTGCACTCGGTTCATTTTGGCTTCAGCGAAAGCGGGCAGGTCCGGATCGACGGAGCCCGCATCCGCAACAATCTCTCCACCCGTTGCGAGACGAGCTACATCAACACCGTGACGGACAGCTATGTCCGCGAAACTGCGGGCGTTCGATCATGGATGGATTGACCCGACACGTCACATCCTTGCGCGCCGGTATCGCGGCCTTGGTACTGCTCGCCGTGCTCCTCTGGATTTTGATGGGCAATGATGGCGCGCGCGACCGGCAGCTCGACTTGCTGGGACTCCTGCAGGCCGCCGAAGCGGATTATGCCGCGCCGGGGTTGAGCGTGGCCGAGGCGGCTCCTGTCCTGGCCACGCCGGAGGCCAGTCTGGCTTTTGTGCGCGACCGGGTCTGGCTGCAACAGTATGAGGGCCGCGGACTTTCACCGGATGATGTAATGATTCTGCGCGGCGCGAACGCGGCCGATCAGGCCGTGTTGTTGGCAGCTCTGCTGGAATCGCAGGGATTGCCTGTGCGTATGCGCGGCGCTGGTTGGCCCGATGCAGACCCGGTCATTGGCACGGTCGAGACAGATCGACGCGACAGTCTGACCGCGCTCTATGAAGCGCTTGGTGTTGATGAGGCGGCCGCCCGCCAGGCTGTGCTCGCTCAGGCCAGTGCGGTCCCGGCGGAATTGCGCGCGGCGTTTGAGCGGTCGGAAGAGCGCCTCGCCGGCCATCTCCGCCTTGATCCGTCCGACACATGGCAGGGGCCAGGCCAGGCCTGGGTCTGGGTGGAGTTTTTGCAAGACGGCGCCTGGCAGGTTGCCGATCCTGTTTTTCCGGGTCTCGACCGTCCGGATGACGCCTCGGCCTGGCGGGATCCTGGATTGACCGCGACAGAGATTGCCGTGGACCTCGTGACACCCGGTGGCGGGCGTGAGCGTGTGCTTGACTGGCGCGGAAGCATGTCGGAGGAGCCGGTTCTGCGTTTTCTGCCGGCCGCTCAGCTGCAGGCCTTCCTGACCAGCGCGCCGGGTGAGCTGGACGTCCCGGCCTGGCGGCCGGTGATCGCTGGCGCGGGCGATCCGGTTGCCGGGCGCGCTTTCAGCTCTGGCGGGAATATCCTGCCGCTGGCCGCCGATGGGCCAACGAGTCTCGCGTCGGGCTTGCCGCCGGCGCCCGCGGTCACGCAGGTTACGCTGGCGGGGATCGATACCGCGGACTGGCCGGAGGTCGGTCTGACCCTTCAGACCGATACGCCGGCGGGTGCGCGGTGGTATGCTCCTCATCTTGGCCTTGAAGTTGAGGGCCAAGCCCTCACTCCCCGCATCACGGCGCAGCCACAAAGCTCGCCGCGCATCGTCTTCATCACCGATGTTTCTCCGTCCATGATCGACGAGGGAAATCTTTTCTCAGCCGGTCTGCTCGGGCGAGGCCTGGTGGAGGCCATGGGGCGCATGGATCGGTTTGTCGCAATTTCCGCAGCCGGAGAGCCGCAGCTCGCAGCCGGTGATCAACTCTATTTCCAGCGTCGGGATGCGGTACTGGCCTATAATTCCGGCCTGATTGTTCGCGAAGGCGACAATCTCGCCGCGGCGCTGGAAATGGCTGCCGAAGTGGCGCGTGGGGATTCTGTTTTCCTCGTCATGACCGATGGCGAGCTGGGCGCCGACTTCGCCGCCGTTCAGTCTGCCATTGCGACCCTTCCGGGCCGCGTCTTCGGCGTAGTGCCGGAGACGCAGACCGCACGTTTCCAGGGCGTGTTTGATCGGGTCTGGGCCTTGCCCGAGGACAGCCATCCCGATGCGACCATTGCTTCGATCCGCCGGGCCCTCGGGACCCAGCTGGAGATCCGCTACACCGCTCCCTTCGCCACCGCCGGGGACACGCAAAGCATGACGCTCGCCCTCGGTGAAGGTGATCTGGCGGTCAGCGGCGAGTACGCGGTTCCGGAAACCGGCGCGGCGTCAGCGGCGCGGTTGGAATTGCAGGTCAGACGGGGCGCGCAGTCCCTCGGCGGGCGGCGCACCCTGATTGAACTGGGGCGCGATGGAAGCCAGGACGAGCTACTGGGCAGTCGCGCGATCTTCCTCGCGGGAGGCCAGTTCGCGCCCGAAGCGCTCTATCGCCGCTATTTCGCGGAGTGGCGGCTCGAGCTCGAAACCCGCCTTGCGCGCGAGTCAGGCACGGCGGAGACCCTGCCGAGCCCGGTCGGGCCAAGCCTCGACGGTCTGGCCACCAGCAATGGTCTGATCGGGCAGGTGGATTATCTGTTGGGTGAGCGCGCCGTGCGGCGTGAGCCGCTCGTCACGCTGCGCGCTGCGGTCGTGGATATCATTGACGCGGAGACGGCAGATCTCGTGCGCAGGCTCGATGTTCTACACGACGGGCATGCGCGTCATGCGGATGGCCGGATCTCGCCGCGTCTCGGTCTGGCCCTGGCCGTTGCGGAGGCGGAGGTGTTGGACGGCGACGGCGTTAATGCATTGATGGAAAGTGCGGCAGATCTGGTGATGATTGACCCGGATACAGCCCTGCCGGCCGAATGGCCGGCCAATATTGCGCGCGTCCTGTCAGAGCGCGGGGGCAGCCTGCTGGCGACACCGGACGGACAGGCCGGCTGGTTGATCGATCGAAATGGCGCGCTTGAGGCCCGCTTTTTCGCGCCTGAAGTGAAGGGCGCGCGAGCGCGGCAGGCAATCGATGAATTCGCGCGTATCCGGCGCATGCTGACGGTGCTGGGGATAACAGCCAGTGGTGTCGGGTCTCCGCTGGGCGTGAGTGGGGCCCAGTTGGGTGGTATTGTGGGGATTCTCGACACCAATCTGCGGCTTTGGTGCTACTCGACGGTCATGCTTGGCTTTGTCACGGACGCGATGGAGACCGGTGAGCTGGACGCGAATGCCGAGGCCGCGGCGGCGGAAGGGTGTCAGATCGATCCGAGCGATATTTATGCCGAGTATTTTGCCGCCTTCGGCAAGGGCTATGTCACGGGTGCGATGGGGGATCGCGCGACAGATGCGGTCAAGGGAATTGCCGGCGGTACGCTGCCGGCGTTTACCGAAACCCTCGTCAATACGGAGGCTGGGGTCCTGATTGAACTCAGCGGAATTGGCGATCCGATCAGCGACGCGCTCAAGCACGTCATTTACGACTGACTGGCGGGATGAAACTTACTGCTGCGGATCGACGACGACGCGCACCGGCGCCGTGCCCCGCAGCATATCGTCCTCGATGAGAAGCGGTACGGCCGCATCGTCATTCAGGCGCGAGCGGTAGACCTGCAGATTCTCCATCACCCGCTGGACGTAATTGCGGGTCTCCGAGAAGGGAATGCTTTCCACCCAGTCGACCGGATCGACGTCCGGGTCACGCGGGTCGCCATAATCCCGGATCCACCGATTGGCGCGATGGGCGCCGGCATTGTAGGCCGCCAGCGCAATCACATAAGAGCCGTCATAGTCGTCCACAACTTCGGCCAGATGGTGCATGGCCAGAAGAAGGTTGTAGTCGAGATCATCGGTCAGCCAGTTGAAACGGTATGGCTCGCCCAGATCACGGGCGGTCGCACGGGCCGTGGCGGGCATCAACTGCATCATGCCGCGAGCGCCGGCGCCGGAGACGGCGTGCTGTCCGAACTCGGTTTCCTGGCGGATGATGGAGTGCACGAGGGCATCTTCGGGACGCTGGGCGCGGACATTGGTCTGCGGTGGCAGGGTGATCGTCGGATAGGCGCTTTGCGGCAGGATGATACCGCGCAGGCGAGCCGCCTTGGCGGCGCGCACGGATTGACGCAGGAAGAGGTAATTGCTGGCCAGGCGCGACAGCAGGACCGCTTCCTGCGGATCGGTCAGCTGATCGTCGAGCCGGTAGCTGAACAGGCGGAAGTAATATTCCTCGTCCTGCTCGGCAAGCAGGCGCATGGCGCGGACGAGCGGGCGGGCCTCGAAACGGACAATGACCTCTTCGGTCGGCTCGGGATCGCGCTCCAGGGCAAGTTGACCGGACGCACCCGGCAGCTGGGTGAGGGCGAGCTGGCCATAATAGGCCGTGGAGTGCTGACCCGCCTCTGCATAGCTGACGGCGGCTTCTTCCGGGCGCCCCAGAGCGTCCAGCGCGCGCGCCATCCAATAGGCTCCCCGAGACTGGCTCACCGGCGTCGAAACGTTCTGGTGCAGGCGCGTAAAATGGGCGAGCGCCTCTTCAGCTCGATCAAGATGGACCAGGGCGAGCCAGCCAGCCATGAATTCCGCATCCGCGAAATCAGCTCCGCGGGACATGCCGTGGGCGCGGGCGAGCTGGTAGGCGGTGTCATACTCCTGGTCCCGGATCAGGGTCAGGATCATCAGCTTGCGTTCGGTCCACATCAATTCCAGCGCCGTCACATCCGTGTGGCTGTCCGGCAATTGCAGCAGCAAGGGCAGGGTGCTGTCACGCAATCCGGACCGGCGGCGCCAGCGCGCCCTTTCGAAGACAAGACCTGGATCATTGGAGAGGCTGGCGGGAATGCGGTTGACCGCCCGGTCGACGCCGCTCTGGCGGCCGGCAAGGCGCAGGCGGGCATCGGCGAGATTGCGATTATTGCCGCTCAGGAGTGGCAGGACGCGGCGCGCGAGGGAGCGCTGATTGGACCAGATCAGGTAATCGATCCGGGCCATGTGGTCGTCTTCGGTGAAAAGGTCACTGTGGCGCTGATAGGTGTCACTCTGAACCGAGGAGGCGAGGCGGCCGGAGCGCCAGGTCTCGCGCAGCAATTCCTCGCCTTCAGTGGTCCGGCCGACAGCGATGAGCGCTTCGCCAAAGCTGACCCGTCCGCGCCCGGTGGTCGGCGGGTTTTCCTCGAACCAATTGACAATAAAGGGCGCTGTCAGTCCGGAGCTGTCAATCTTCGACTCTGCTTCCGAGCGGATGAAGCTGTCGCGTGGCCAATTATCCAGCTCGCTCAGGGCAAGGTCGAGCTCGAGGAAAGTGGCCCGGGCATCATTGAGAGCAATCCGCCACAACAGGATGTCGCGCGCGGCAGTATCGGTTAGCTCGAGGCGGAGCGCGCGCACGCGGTCCCATTCCTCATCATCCGCGGCATCGAGTCCCTCGCGGAAGCGCTGGAAATCGGCGTCGGAGAGGTATTGGGAAAAATTGAGCGGTTCCGGTCGGATGCGCGGTGTCGGAACCTGCGCGTCCGCGGGAACGGAAACAGCAAGGAACACAAGTGCGGCGAGGCAGCGTGCGATCATGGCAAACGGGACACTCTTGGATCGACTGGGACGCCCATCATCACAGCAAATCCGCGGGCCTGTCCAGACTTGACAAGAACACTTGGCCGTGACCGGCGCGGTCGATATGGTCGCGCGCTGATTTGGCCGTATCCGGGAATGAAACATGTTCAAAGGGTCCATCACTGCACTCGTCACCCCATTCAAGAACGGGGCCGTTGACGAAGAGGCTGTCATCGCCCTGACCGAGCGTCAGATTGCGGCCGGTACGCATGGACTCGTGCCGTGCGGAACGACGGGCGAAAGCGCGACCCTGACCTTTGCCGAACATATGCGCGTGGTCGAGATCGTCGCCGATACCGCGAAGGGGCGCGTGCCGGTCATTGCTGGCACCGGTTCGAACAATACGGCTGTCGCGATCGAGAACCAGCAGCGCGCCCTGGAATTGGGCGTTGATGCCGGGCTTGTGGTTGCCCCCTATTACAACAAGCCGAACCCGGAAGGTCTCTACCGGCATTTCAAGGCCATTCATGACGCGGTCGAATTGCCGATCATTGTCTATAACGTGCCGGGCCGGACCGTCGTCGATATCGATGCCGAGACAGTCGCGCGGATCGCGATGCTGGAGCGTGTTGTGGGCATCAAGGACGCGACCGGCGATATGGCGCGTGTTTCCCGGCACCGTCTCCTGATCGACGGTGAATTCGTGCAATTGTCCGGTGATGACCCCTCGGCGCTCGGCTTCAACGCGACGGGCGGTGTCGGCGCGATCTCGGTGACGTCAAATGTCGCACCGGCCTTGTGCGCACAATTCCAGGACGCCACATTGTCCGGGGACTGGGATACGGCGCGGGCGCTGAATGATCGTCTGATGCCACTGCACAACGCCCTGTTCACCTCGTCCAGCCCCGGGCCGACCAAGTATGCGATGTCGGTTCTGGGTGTCATGAACACCGAATTGCGTCTGCCGCTGACCGAGCCGAATGAAGCGTCGAATGCTGCGGTGCGAGCGGCACTCGTCCATGCCGGCCTGCTGGATCAGGCCTGATAGAAAGCGCCATGAGCAAACCCAAGACCGAATTCGGAGCCGTCGCGGTCAATCGGCGCGCCCGTTATGACTACGAGATCGAGGAGACGTTCGAAGCCGGCCTGATGCTGATGGGCTCGGAAGTCAAATCCCTGCGCGAAGGCCGCGCCAATATTGCCGAGAGCTATGTCAGCCCGGAACGTGAGGGCTTGTGGCTGATCAATGCCGATATTCCGCCCTATGGCCCGGCCAATCGCTTCAATCACGAGCCGCGGCGTCACCGCAAACTCCTGTTGAAGAAGAAGGAAATTGCCAAGCTCTCCGGCGCCGCGACACAGCAGGGGCGGACGATTGTCGCCCTGCGCCTTTATTTCAACGGACGTGGTCTAGCCAAGCTCCAGATCGGCCTGGCGACGGGCAAGAAGAACATCGACAAGCGCCAGACGATCAAGGACCGCGAGTGGAACAAGCAGAAATCGCGCCTGATGAAGAATTACGGCTAGGCGGTCAGAGGCTGTCAGCCATTTCGACGGCAAAACGCTCGCGATAGGCTTGCGGCGTCACGCCCAGCAGGCGTGCGAAGGAGCGCCGCATGCGCTCGTCATTGCCGAAACCGGTCTGGCCCGCGACGGTCTTGATCGAGACATTGGGGTTTTCCAGCATGGCGCGGGCGGCATCGACCCGAAATTGCTCGACGGCACGGGCCGGTGTCATGCCAGTGTCCTCGGTGTAGATTCGGGCAAAATTGCGTGGGCTCATGCCGGACCGTTCGGCCAGGGCCTCGACTTTAAGGTCAGCGGTGAGATTCTCCTTCATCCAGAAATGCAGGGCGTCGAAACGACCAGTGGCCGAGCGCTTTTGCTGTCGCAGGGCTTCGGAGAATTGTGACTGTCCGCCCGGGCGTTTGACGTAGACCAGGAGCGAACGGGCCAGATCAAGCGCCAGGTCGCGCCCGTGATCGCGCTCGACCATGGCCAGGGCGAGGTCAATTCCAGCCGTCACGCCGGCAGAGGTCCAGATGCGCCCATCCTCGATGAAAATCGGATCCGCATCCACTTCGGTTTCCGGACAGTCTTCCGCGAGCTGGTCGCAATAACGCCAATGGGTGACGGCACGCCTCCCGGACAACAGACCGGTCGCTCCGAGCAGGAAGGCGCCGGTGCAGGTGGAAGATATGCGCCCGGCTTTCTCCGCAGCTTTCTGGATCGCCTGGACCAGGCGCAAATCACGGCAGGCGGGAAAGACTCCGTTGCCGCCGGCGATCATCAGCGTGTCCTCTTCGTCGAGGCCGATCCCGGCCAGGCGGCGCGTATTCAGCAGCACGCCGGCATCGGTCTCGATTGGACCGCCATAGTAAGACGCGATTGGCGTCGAATAGGCGGTGCGTCCGAGAAAATTATTGGCATCCTCGAACACCTGGAGCGGGCCGGTAATGTCGAGCAGCTTCACACCCGGATAGGTGACAAAGGCGACACAGCGTTCGGTTTGATCGGGCTTGGCAGAAAAAGGGAGCATGTGGTTATTCATGCCATTGATCAGGCGAGATATCCAGCGGGAACCCGCAAGAACGCAGAAACAGGGTTAATGCCATGACGCTAGCGCTGGATAATGTCCTCAAAGAGACCTGCCCCGCCTCGGGCAGGCCAGTCGCGGCGGATTCCCTGACACGATACCGTGGAGCGGTGGGCGGATTCTGCATTCCTGCTTGCCGCTTCTCCGGCGAGGCGGCGATGCGTGTCTTCGAGTCCTGTCGGGCCTGTTCGCCCAGAAATCCTGCCAGCAAGTGGCAACTCTGATGCGTGCAGAGTGCCGGATATTCGCCTGTCAGGCGCCTTCCCATTAACTATAAACAGTCGGCAGGATTTCAGGGGTTGGTAGCAAGCCAGTCGCGGATGTCGGCGAAGACGGCGTCGAACATGGCTTCGGTCAGGCGGCCCGTATTCGTGTTGTAGCGCGAGCAGTGATAGCTGTCGAAAAGCCGGATGGGGCCGTTCGGTCCGGCGAGGTCCGCGGTTGCAGCATGCCCGAACTTGGCGGTCTTCAGCGGCAGGCCCAATGCGCGCAATGTATTGTCGTGCGAAATCTTGCCGAGGCAGAGGACGGCTCGCAGCCTAGGCATGGCGGCGATCCGGCTGGTCAGGAAGGGCCGACAGGTATTGGCCTCGGCCCCGACCGGCTTGTTCTCCGGCGGAACGCACCGCACGGCATTTGTGATCATGGCATCAACGAGCTCGACGCCGTCATCGGCATGGCTGCCATAGCGGCCGCGTGAGAAACCGAAGCGGTCGAGCGTCGCGTAGAGGAGATCACCCGCCCAGTCGCCGGTAAAGGGACGACCGGTCCGGTTGGCACCGCGCAGGCCGGGCGCCAGCCCGATGATCAACAGACGGGCCTGATCGGAGCCGAAGGAGTCCACCGGCGCATTGTGCCAGTCGGGATGATCCGCGGCGATCGCCTCGCGAAAGGCGACCAGGCGCGGGCAGAGCGGACAGTCCAGCGGTGCTTCGGGCGGGTAGGCCTGGCTCACGCACCGCCCCCATTGCGGCCGATCATGGCCTTGAGGTCGTCCAGTTCGATGAACGCGTCCGCCTCGCGGCGCAGATCGTCGGAGATCATGGACGGGTTGGTCTTGAGCGATGAGACGACCGAGATGCGGGCCCCCTTGGCGCGGGCCGCAGCGAGTGCGTAGCGGAAATCGCCATCGCCGGAAAAGAGGATGATGTGATCGAGATAGGTCGCGGCTTCGAGCAGGTCGACAGCGAGCTCGATATCCATGTCGCCCTTGATCCGGCGGCGCCCATGCTCGTCGGTATATTCCTTGGCCGGCTTCGTGATCACCGAGAAGCCGTTATAGTCGAGCCAGTCGACCAGCGGACGCAAGGGATTATAGTCTTCATGCTCGAGCAGGGCGGTGTAGTAATTGGCCCGGATCAGCTTGCCCCGCTTGCGGAATTCCTCGAGAAGGCGTCTGAAGTCGATGTCGAAATCGAGCGCCTTGGTGGTGGAAAAGAGATTGGCCCCGTCGATGAAGAGTCCGATCCGTTCATCCGGATAAAAAGCCATGGCAATAACCTTCAAATAGCGATGTGGAATATGTCGATTCAATCTGGTCCAATCTATATCGCGCTCGGCGCCAACCTTCCACAGGGCTCTTCCGGTCCACGCGAGACGCTGGCCAGGGCCCGTACCGCGATGGACAAGGCCGGGCTAACGGTGCTTGCGGCGTCATCGGACTGGCACAGCCCGGCCTGGCCCGATCCGTCCGATCCGCCTTACGTGAATGCCGTTGTGGCCGTGAAATCCGACCAGACCGCGCGCGCCATCCTCGACGTCCTGCACACGCTCGAAGCGCGCTTCGGCCGCGAACGCAGTGAGCGCAATGCCCCGCGGCCGCTGGACCTCGATCTGATCGATTGTCGCGGCGAACAGCTCGACGGGGAGGACGGCGTCGTCATTCCGCATCCCAGAGCGACCGGACGGGCCTTTGTCCTGCTGCCGCTGGCCGAGATCGCGCCGGATTGGCACGACCCGGTGAGCGGGCGCGGCATCGACGATTTGATCGCCGCGCTGCCGCAGGCGGATCGCAGCGCAACATATGCACTGCAAGAGGGCGGGAAACTCTCACCCGACAGCCTTGCTTTTGCAGGGCGAGGGGATTAGGTAACGCGGTTCCAAAACCTCTAGCGCTGGTTCAAGGAGATCGCGCGCATGGCTCGCGTCACCGTCGAAGATTGCATTGAAAAAATTCCCAATCGTTTCCGTCTGGTTCTGATGGCGGCGCATCGCGCCCGCAACATTTCGGCCGGTTCCGAGCTGACGATTGATCGGGACAACGACAAGAACCCGGTCGTTGCCCTGCGCGAAATCGCCGACGAGACGCTCGACATGGACGCGCTCAAGGACAGCCTCGTGAACGGTCTGCAGCGCGTGCTGCCGAGCGAAGACGAGGAAGATGCCGCCCGGGAAGAGCGCTCTCCGCAGCTGGAAGCCCTGCCGGCCCCGCCGGTCGAGCTGGACGAGGCGGAAATGCTCAAGGCTCTGCAGAATGACCGGGACGGCGCGCCTGACGGCCGCCTCTAACGCGTCTTGACCCCCGGCGCGACGTCACCAGAACTGGCATCGCCGCCGCCCGCCATACCAAGTGCGGACGAGCTGATAGCGCGTATTCGACGCTATTTTCCCAAGGTCGATGCCGACTTTGTTCGGCGTGCCTATGACTTTGCGGAAGAAGCGCACCGGCCGCAGCGCCGCCAGTCGGGTGAACCCTATTTCGCACATGTCGCCCAGGTCGCGATGATCCTGGCCGAGCTGCGCATGGATGTGGCGACGGTTTGTACTGGCCTGCTCCATGACACGGTCGAAGACACGCCCGCCACGTTGGAAGACCTCACGAGCGCCTTCTCCGAGGAGGTCGCGGGCCTGGTCGATGGTGTCACCAAGCTCGGCCAGATGGAATTGCGCTCCAAGCGCACCAAACAGGCTGAAAATCTTCAAAAGCTGGTGGTCGCCATCTCGGCCGATGTCCGCGTCCTGATCGTCAAGCTGTGCGACCGCCTGCACAATATGCGCACGCTCGACGCCATCTCGCGCCAGGACAAGCGCGAGCGGATCGCGCTCGAGACTTTGGAAATCTACGCGCCGCTGGCCCGCCGGATCGGGATCAACCGGGTCTGTGTCGAGCTGGAAGACCTGGCCTTCGAGCATCTCAATTCCGCCGCCCATGAATCGATCAATACCCGCCTGAAACGGCTCCGCGAGCAGCACGCCCAGGAAGTCTCCTCGGTCTCTGCGGCGATGACCGACAGTCTCGCCCAAGCCGGTATTGATGGCCGGATATTCGGTCGCGAGAAGCGGCCCTATTCGATCTGGCGCAAGCTGGAGCGCAAGGGGCTGACTTTCGAGGAAATCGCCGACATCTATGCCTTCCGCCTGATCGTCAACACGCCGGATGATTGCTATCGGGCGCTGGGCGTCATTCACCAGGCCTGGCGCTGTGTGCCGGAACGCTTTCGCGATTTCATTTCCCTGCCCAAGCCGAATAATTATCGCTCCCTGCACACCACGGTGATGGGACCGAAGAATGTGCGGGTCGAGCTGCAAATCCGCACTGAAGAGATGGAATCGGTCGCCGAGAGCGGCGTGGCGGCGCATTGGCGTTACAAGAATTCAACCTACACCTATGATCCGGCCGCGGCCGAGGCCGCCGGTGGCGATCCGCTGGAACGCCTGCGTCCTTTCGTGGAAATCCTCAATCAGGGCGGCGATCCGGAAGAATTCCTCGAGCATGCCAAGCTCGAGATGTTTGCTGACCAGGTTTACTGCTTCACGCCCAAGGGCGATCTTATCTCCCTGCCGGTCGGAGCAACGCCGCTGGACTTTGCCTATGCCGTCCATACCGAGCTCGGCCACACCACGGTGGCGGCCAAGATCAATGGTCGGGAGCGACCGCTGCGGACCCGTCTGCATAATGGTGATGTCGTCGCCATCGTGAAGGGCGGGGTGCGTCAGCCGCCGGCGGGCTGGGAGAATCTCGCCGTGACCGGTCGGGCGCGGGCTGCGATCCGCCGCCTGATCCGCGAAAGCGAGCGCGACGAATTCCACCGTATTGGCAAGATCATGGCCGAGCACGCCTTCCGCCGCGAGGGTCGGACCCTGATCGAGGATGATCTCAAGGACGCTCTGTCGCGGTTGGAGGTCAAGGATATCCACGAGATGTATGAGACGCTCGGACGCGGCCGGATCACGTCGGGTGACCTGCTCAATGCGGCTTTCCCGGGGCGGCTCGACGAGCGCGAGGACACCACCAGCCGCGACTTGATCCAGGACTCAAAGGCGCGTCTCTATGTGCGGGGCCGAGGTTTGACCCAGGGCGTGACCCTGCACTTCGCCGAATGCTGCTCACCTTTGCCCGGCGACCGGATTATCGGCCTCCTGCGCAAGGACAAGGGCATCGAGATCCACACCATTGATTGCGAACGCCTGGCCCAATTCGAGGAAGGGTCGATGGATGACTGGCTCGATCTCGCCTGGACGGCAGAGGCCGAGGGCAATGCCGTCTCGATCGCCCGCATCAATGCCGTCATGCACAATGAGCCTGGCGCTCTGGCCGAAATCGCCATGACCGTATCGGAAAATCGCGGCAATATCGCCAGCGTGACCACCCGAAACCGGGCCGCCGACTTCTTCGACATGGAATTTGATGTCGAAGTGTTCGATACCCGCCATCTGGCAAATATTCTGGCCGCTGTGCGCATGTGCGAGACTGTTGTCTCCGCCGAACGGGCGCGCGCGGAAGTCGAGGAGATCAAGGAAGAATGACCCGCGAAGAAGTCCTGGCCGAGTTTCGTGCCGCCGGTGCCCTGCTCGAGGGCCATTTCATCCTCTCCTCCGGCCTGCGCAGCGCCGTCTTTCTGCAGAAGGCGCGTGTCTTCTCCGAGCCGGAACGAACCGAGCGCCTGTGCAAGGCCCTGGCCGAAAAAGTGCGCGCCGAGCTGGGCGACGCCCCGACGGTGATCGTCTCGCCGGCGGTCGGCGGGATTGTGCCGGGCTATGAGATGGCCCGTCAGATGGGCCTCAAGGGCCTTTATGTCGAGCGCGAGAATGGCGAGTTCACCCTGCGTCGCGGCTTCGAGCTGACCAGTGACGACAAGGTCCTCGTGGTCGAGGACATCGTTTCGACCGGCCTGTCTTCGCGTGAATGCATCGAGGCCATCAACAAGACCGGCGCCACGGTGATTGCCGAGGCTTGCCTGGTGGACCGCTCGGGCGGTGAGGCTGATGTCGGCGTGCCGCTGATCGCGCTGACCGAATACAAGGTGCCGGCCTATCCGGCCGACCAGCTGCCGCCGGAACTGGAAGCCATCCCGGCCATCAAGCCCGGGAGCCGCGGCCTGGCATGAGTATTCGTCTCGGCGTCAATATCGACCATGTGGCGACGATCCGGAATGCACGCGGGGGCGAGCATCCTGATCCGGTGCGCGCCGCGCGCCAGGCCTCCGAGGCCGGTGCCGACGGGATTACCGCGCATCTGCGCGAAGACCGTCGCCATATCACCGATACCGATATCGACCGGCTGATGGCCGAGATCGATCTGCCGCTCAATCTGGAAATGGCGGCCACGCCGGAAATGCTGGACATCGCCCTGCGCCACAAGCCGCACGCGGTCTGCCTTGTCCCGGAAAAGCGTGAGGAACGCACCACCGAGGGCGGTCTTGATGTCGCCGCCGGCCACAATGTGATCGCGCCCTATGTTCGCCAGCTCCGCGAAGGCGGCAGCCGCGTCTCGCTCTTCATCGAGCCCGACCCGGTCCAGATCGCCGTCGCCGAAGCCATGGGGGCTGCCGTGGTGGAGCTCCACACCGGCGCCTATTGCGAGGCTTTCCTCGCAGGCGACACGGCCAAGGTCGAGCATCACCTCAAACGTCTGCAGGCGGCATCCACGATTGCCCATGAGCGCGGTCTGGAAGTCCATGCCGGTCACGGGCTGACCTATGACACCGTCAAACCCATCGCCGCCATCCCGGAAGTGATCGAACTCAATATCGGCCATTTCCTGATCGGCGAAGCCATCTTCCGCGGCCTGCGCGAGGCGGTGGGAACGATGCGCGGGCTGATTGAGGAAGCGCGGGCGGGCTCATGATCATCGGCCTTGGATCCGACCTGATGGATATCCGGCGTATCGAGAAGTCGATCGAGCGTTTTGGTGATCGCTTCATCCAGCGTGTCTTCACCGAGATCGAGCAGGCCAAGTCCGACAAGCGGCGGATGCGGGCGGCGAGCTATGCCAAGCGCTTTGCGGCCAAGGAGGCCGGTGCCAAGGCGCTCGGCACCGGGATTGCGCGCGGAGTTTCCTGGAAGGAGATCGGCGTGGTGAATCTGCCGGGCGGCAAACCGACGCTGGAGTTCAAGGGCCGAGCCCTGGAGCGCGCCCTGGCACTGACCCCGCACGGGCATGAGCCTTTTGCCCATATCACCATCACCGATGACCATCCCTGGGCCCAGGCCTTTGTCGTGCTGGAAGCCCGGCCGCTGGGTCATCATTTTGACGGGCTCGCCCATGGCTGACCCGATCGCCCAGCTGGAGCAGCGCATCGGCTATGTTTTCACCGACAAGAGCCTGATCGAGCGCGCCCTGACCCATGGCAGTTTCGCCGAAGGGCGCCGGACCATTCCGACCTATGAGCGCCTGGAGTTTCTCGGCGACCGCGTGCTGGGCCTGATGACGGCGGAAGCCCTGTTCAAGGCCTTCGACAAGGCCGATGAAGGCGCGCTGGCGCCGCGGCTCAATTCCATGGTGCGCAAGGAAACCTGCGCCGATGTCGCCCGCGAGGTCGATCTCGGCGCCGCCCTGCGGATTGGCAAATCCGAGGAAAAAGGCGGCGGTCGAAACAAGAATTCCATCCTTGGCGATGCTTGCGAGTCCCTGATGGCAGCGATTTATCTCGATGGTGGACGGGCGGCCGTGCAGGTCTTTTTCGATCATCACTGGGGCCCGCGGATCGACGCGCTCAAGACCAAGCCGGCCGATGCCAAGTCGGCGCTGCAGGAATGGGCCGCGCGCGTCGGCTTCGGCGCGCCACGCTATACGCTCACCGAACGCTCCGGACCGGATCACAAGCCGGTCTTTACCGTGGAAGTCACACTTTCATCTCTCACGCCCGCTGTGGGCGAGGGCGGTTCCAAGCAGGCGGCCGAACGGGCCGCCGCGGAAGCGCTCCTGAAACGCGAAGGACAGCATGTCTGACACTCCCCAACGCTGCGGTTTTGCCGCGGTCATCGGTTCGCCCAATGCCGGCAAGTCCACCCTTGTGAACGCGCTGGTCGGCGAGAAGGTCACCATCGTCACCCACAAGGTGCAGACGACGCGTTTCGCCGTGCGCGGCGTGGCGCTGGCCGGCCAGACCCAGATCGTCCTCGTCGACACGCCCGGCGTTTTTGCGCCCAAGACGCGGCTCGACAAGTCGATGGTCGCGGCGGCCTGGTCCGGCGCCGGTGAGGCCGATGCTATCATGCATGTCGTCGATGCCGGTGCCCGCGCCCGCATGGTTCATGGCGGTTCCAAGAGCGGTGACAGCCGCATGGTCGAGGATGATGACCGCGTCACCGAGGGCCTGAAGAAGACCGAGCAGAAGGCCATCCTTGTCCTCAACAAGGTCGATCTCATGCCGCGCGACCAGCTTCTGGCGATCTCGCAAGAGCTCTACGAGACCGGGGTTTATTCCGAGGTCTTCATGATCTCGGCCAAGACCGGGTCGGGCGTGCCGCAGCTGCGCGAGTTCATCGCCGGCCTGATGCCGGAAGGCGTCTGGCACTACCCCGCAGACCAGGTCGCCGATCTGCCGGCCCGCATCCTCGCTGCCGAAATCACGCGCGAGAAAGTCTATCTGCGCCTGCACGAGGAATTGCCCTACGCCTCCATGGTCGAGACCGAGGTGTGGAAGAAGCTGCGCGATGGTTCGCTGCGCATCGAGCAATCCATCATCGTCGAGCGCGAAACCCAGAAACCCATCGTGCTGGGCAAGGGCGGCAGCGCCGTTAAGGCGATCGGAGAAGCCTCCCGCAAGGAGCTGGAGACCGTGCTGGGCTGCAAGGTTCACCTCTTCCTCAATGTGAAGGTCGACGCCAAATGGATGGCCCGTCGCTCGCACTACAAGGATGTGGGTCTGGATTTTGACGTCTAGGGACGGTTCTGGCCTCTCCCTATTTCGGCGAGCCAGTCGGCCTGACGATCTGCGTACCCGCACCGCGCGGCCCGGCAATCGAAGCCTGGTACGAATCTTCGGACGGCCAGGTGAGCAGGCTTCGCTGATACCCGTCCGGCGTTTGGAACAGGCCACTCAATGAGCTGAGATATTGGGGTTCAGGTCGAGCGATTCCGCCTGTGAGGGCGTCGATCCAGTTGGCTGTCTCGTAGTAACCATCGAGATCAGCGTCATTGCCGTAAACCAGGCAGCCCGGTATATTCATCAGGCTGGTGCAGTCCTCCGGGGTATGCGCGCTCAGCGATTCATCCAGCAGGCGCTCGGTCTCGTTTTGAAGATGGTTCATCTCATTTCTGAGTTGCGGAATGGCGCTTTGGGTCAGGGAGTGCTGCACCTGTGTCCATGTGCGCAGGCCTCTGAGTGTTTCTTCCGCATTTGCCAGCGCGCCGTCACCGAGCATTTCCAGGTCAAGGCCCACGCCAACAAATGACATTTGCTGCAAGGCCGCCATGACCTCCCGCGGCATATTGGGAGAGGCTGAGGACGGGCTTGTCGGGCTTGGCTGAAAGCCTTGCTCGAGCACGTCCTGAACGCTGCCGGACGACCAGATCAAGTCGGAAAGGTCCACATTGCCGCGGGTCAATGGCGGATCGGAAGCCTGAGCCTGCGCCCATGCCTGCACCACCCGGTCAGTGCCTTCAAGGAATCGGATCGAGCCCTGCAACTGCTCGATATAGGTCGTGTAGAGATCTTGCCACAAATAGGCATCGGTCTGGTCATGGGGCGGAGAATTGACCATCATCTCAACGCCGAGCGGAGCGTTCAGTCGGGTCAGATAATAGTATTGGCCGCGCCTTGCCTCGATCAGGTCGACCCCCAGATCGGCCCCGTCCCGCAAGGTCTGGGTGCGCTCGCTGGCGAGTTGTTGCATGCAGACCAGTTGAGCCGCGTAATACCCCCGCACCTGATCGACGTCAGAGGAGAACTCTCCAGCGAGCTCGGTGAGCGCGTCGGACGTCATTGTGGGATTGATGGATTGCCGCAGATTGACGATCTCGAAGTTCGGTACGGGCGTCATGCACGGCCCGGCCCCTCCGAGATCCAGCTCAACTGTCTCGATCTCGATCGGTTCACGAACCCGCACATAATAGTCGCTGACCGTCGGACCGCGCGTCCAAAGACTGGTTTCGTAGGCGGGACGGAGCGTCACGGCGTAGTCATCGCCGGCATCCCAGTCATATTCTGAGACATCCAATACGACCTGGGTATCGCTCCAGCTGATGACAGTCTCCAGGGGGCGAGCGCGACCGATTCCGGTCGGTTTTGCCATAACCAGGCCCGGCTGATCGCCAAAATCCTGGCCATTCAGGATCAGCTGATCGTCGTCAATCGAGAGGAGGGCGACGATGTTCTGGTCGCGCAGTTCAGGCTCATCCACCAGGGTGATGACGGGGACCCGAGCACACCAATTGGCAACGGCCGCCTGATCCGTGAAGCGGGGGCGGTGGCCCGGCCGTGCCGGGTTTGATGGCACATATCCCTGATCGAGCCAGTAGGGATTGTCCGGGTCATCGATCTGGTCTGACTCCACACCGACATCTCGGATCTGGCAGATCGAGCGCACGGGGCTGGATTGAAACAAGCGCTCTTGCGTGTTGGGGCCGCCATAGCCGGGGTGCGTCCCCTGATACATCCGCCCCGCAATGTCTTCGCATAATTGGCGATTGCGGGTTGTCGGCTCGGCACGCAGGTCCTGCAGCACGTCACGATTCTCGCACCAGTAATCGGATTGTGCGCCGGTGAATGCGCCGTATAGGGTCTCGATATCCCGGCCGCGCACATCTGTTTCAGGCAGGGTCGCGACGGTTCCGCCAGCACCCTCGGTGACCAGTCCGACCGGTTCGACATAGCTGGGCAAACCATAGGAACCGCCTTCCTGGAAGTCCCAGATCGTATTGGGATTGGCCAGATTTTCGAAGCCGAAGAGACTCGCGACGCTGTGGGCGAATGAAATCATCTCGCCGCGCGCGACCTGCGTGCCTTCGGGCTCATCGCGGCCATAAAGCCAAAGCCGGGCCGCATAGGCGACCAGTTCTGCCCGGTCGCCGACAACCTGGGTGGCACTGGAGAACTGATATTCGGCAAGGGTCGGGCTATCCCCGGGAACAGTGAAGTCCACCGCCGCAATCAAGGCGATTGATCGTTCGGGGTTGGGGCCCAGCAGACCGGTCATCATCGACTCATTGGTCGCCCACATATTCCAGCAATCATCCCTGTCGATGACAGCAAAGTCCGGCGCGGAAGCGGAGAGCGGGGCCTGATAAATGCCAAAGCCTCCCGCATCATTCGGGCCCAGCGCACGGATGACCTCGGACCAGCCCGCGCCCGCGCATTGTCTCAGGCCCGCCAGCTGGGTCGGGACATGAAGCGCCTGATCGGCAGCGTCAGAGTAATAGCTGCTCAGGCTGAAATTATTGTCCAAGGCGTCCTGGAAGCGTTCATCCCCGATTGCGGGGGTGGCTGGTCCGGCGCCGTCCGCCCGAACATGGCGATATTCCATCGGGATGGCGACATTGTCCGGCCCGGGCACAGGAGACGACATCGGGTCGGCCCGGGTCAGGAGAATTTGCATCCAGCGATGTTGATTGATCAGGGATTCCGAGCCGTGGATGAGCCCGGCAAGGCCGCCGATCAGGATGTGCTGAGGCAGGCTGACCGGCATCTGCTGTGGGTCGGGCGCGTCCCAGCGCTCCCACATATGGCCGATCGCCCACCGGTCCTGAAGGAAATGCTGGGCGTAGCCTTCATAGGCAAGCGCCAGCAATTCGGCCTCTTTCAATTCGTCCGCATAGAGTTCGCGTTCGGGCTCCGTCATCGCATCGCGCATCTCGCGGGCGCGACCGGCGAGGGCAAGCGCATTGCGGTGATGATGCGCGTACATCTCGGTCGCCTGCGATCCGAAATGGACCGAGTTCAGGCCTCCCAGCCAGCCGAAAAACTCATGGCAGCGCCACGTATAGGCGGAATCCCTAAAAGCTGGACAAGTCGTATTCTTGTTGAGCCAGTCATACATCGCATAGCTATAATCTGGTAGGCCGGCAAAATGCCCCGGTGGTGGGATGCGGCGTTCTTCGACATCGGTGTCCGGGTCATCTCCCGCACGGGCCGTCTCGGCCATTTCATCGGCCCGGAAATGACTGGCGTTCAGATCGACGACATCCAGGGTCGCGCTGCCACCGCGTCCGAACAGCCGACGCAAATCGCCTGAAGGGTCGAGATAATCAAAGGTGTCGTCGCTGACATGGCTGTGTTCAGGCAGGCTGGCAGATGGTGCCTCCTGATAGATCGACATCCAGGGGTCGCCGGTGATGACGCGGGTATCCCAGGCCGTCAGCGCCAGTCCGACGGCGACCGGGACGGTCAGGGCGGCAAGCTTGCGGTTCATGGCTGACCCTCCTGCGGGCGACACGGACTTCCTGCGCTCAGGAATACGGCATCAAAGGCGGCCAGCTCGTCGGCCAGCCCGGACAAGCGGTCAAATTCATCCTTGCAGGACTGGTCGAACGGCGCGTCCGCGACACAGGCGGTGATCGTATCGCCGCCATCCGCGCAGGCGATAACGTCGCCCAGGGCATGGCCCCACCGGACAATCGCGTCATTGCGTTCCGGGTCGTAATGCACCTCGATCCCCGGTTCTCCATGGCCGCCGGAGATGGACCCGGCATGCACGCAGGTCGACGACCCGCCGCAGGGCGGGCGTGATTCCGTGGCAGCGAGGGTGTCCACCGTCACGCCTTGAGGGGCGGCCGGCGTCTCGGTCTCGGGGCGGTCAGGAGATTTGTCAGGCGCCGGCTGCGTCGCCGGTTCAGCGGCTGATTGCGGCTCTGCGACCTGTGAGATGTCAGGCTGGGTCTCGATCACCGGGGGCGCAATGGGGTCCGTCGTTTCGAGCTCGGCCGAGTCATCACCCCCGCTGCAAGCCGTCAGGACAACCGCCATTAATCCGGCGAGCCCGAACCGCATTCTACCCGATGCCGCCATCTGCATTTCCCCATTTGAGGACCAAACACTAGCAGCAGGGGGGCGCCATACAAGCCAGAGGCGAGGGTGGGGCGACGCCAATGAATTTAACGCGCTTGCAGAGCGGGTGTCGCGCTGCTTAGACTTGCTGGATAGCTGACGGCTGCCGTGGGCCAGGTCTTGGCCTGTCGCGAACATCCTGACGACTGACCTCGATCAAAGACACGGAAAAAACCCATGCCCTACTTGCCTGTTCGGGAAGCGCTCAAGACCGCGGCTTCTGTACTTGTTGCCTTGATAATCACCACGTCGGTTGCCGCTCAGCGTGCAGATCCGAAAGCGCCTTTGGATGAATTTTTGAGCGCTCAGGTGCTCGAAGCACTGATCCTCGCGGGCCCGGACCATCCCATCGACCTGGAAGGTTCAGATTATGTCGGTGTGCTCGATGCGCAGGGCCTGTCACACAACTTGCCGGGTGTCCTGGCGAGTCTTTTCGGTTCACTGCCGACGGCCAATGAGGATGTCGGCGGTCCCAACCACGCGGAATTGATGGATAGCTGTGTGAGCGCCTCCGAGGCGTGCACGCTGAGCGTCCTCTATGTGGACATGTTCGATGGCGAGAGATCCGAGTCGGCGGTCATCCTGACATTCGAGCTCATTGACGGCCGTCTGGCGCCGACCGTACCGGTGCGGCTTGATCTCGCGGGTTAGATTTTCACGCGATCATGCCAGTTTTTTGCCGGTCGGGGTGGAGCGCCAATGGATCGTTTCGCGTGTATTCCGGCATTTGCTGGATGCTGCTTGGTGACGAGTCACCTACAACCACTCCATGGAATGGCGTGATCAGGGTATAGTGCTGGCGGTTCGGCCGCATGGCGAGACGTCGGCAATCGTCGAGGTTTTGACGGCGGAGCAGGGGCGTCATGCCGGGCTGGTGCGCGGAGCGCGTTCGCGCTCCATGCGGCCGATCCTGCAGCCGGGCAATCAGATCAATGTCAATTGGCGCGCCCGCCTGTCGGAACATCTCGGCATGTTCCAGATCGAGGCGGATGACCTCACCGCCGGCATGGTGATGGAGGATCGCACTGCGCTGGCCGCTCTCAATTCCGCGTGTGCGGTTGCCGTGATGTGCTTGCCCGAACGCGAAGCCCATCCGCGCGTCCACCAGGGCTTCCAGCTGCTTCTGGGCGCCTTCGACAACCCCGATATCTGGCCGGCACTCTATGTGCGTTGGGAGGCAGGCCTGTTGTCAGACCTGGGCTATGGGCTCGACATGTCGGCTTGCGCGGTGACGGGCGTGACCGAGGACCTCACCCATATCTCGCCGCGCACCGGCCGTGCCGTCTGCCGCGAGGAAGCCGCCCCCTACGCCCCCAAGCTCCTCGAACTCCCGCCCTTCATGGCCGGCTCGGGCAAGATCGCCGAGGGCGATATCGCACGTGGCCTCGCCCTGACCGGCTATTTCCTGGAACGCCGCGTGTTATGGCCGATCGACAAGCAATTGCCCGAGGCGCGGGGAAGGTTGATGGCGGAGCTGGAGCGGGTGGGGCGGCTTTAGCGCTTTCTGCGTGACCACTGAATGCCACCACCGGCGACAATGAGCACAAGCAAAATCACCACCCACCAGAAATCAGACCAAAGCGTTTCCATGGAATAATCCTCCGTCAGATGCGTGAGAGGATCACCAACCGCGCTTGTTTCGACTAGGGGGACGCGTCGGTCGCCCGTCCCTTACTCCCCCACAGCTAATCCAGCGTCCGGCGCCTTCCTTGCTCGCCAGCCCTGAATTTACTGACCCAGACACGAATCAGCCAAGTGGGTTTCATGGGCGATCATTTTGATGCCGGCAGCGGGCATAGCATCGAGGAGAGATCCAAGGAGGCGTTGCCGCGGCGATACTTCGCCTCTGCGCGCTCGACGATCTGCCCGTTCCGTGCTCCTGAAACCGGTCAGGCATTGATGAATTCGGCTCCAGTCGACGCGCTCAATCCGAACGCGGCGCGGGAGCTGTCATGCCGCCCTCGACCCGCAGGGCAAGCGCTTCGGCGCGTCCCGTTTCATACCCCAGGAAGTCGATCAGATAGTCCTCGCTGTCGGCAAAGCGGAAGGTGCCCGGCATGATCGGCAAGAGCTCCGTCGGATCGCGATCATCGCGCTGATACATCAGGCGCTCGCCTTCCAGCCAGACGCGGCGGGGACCGTACTGTCCGACAAAGGCCATGAGTGCGTGTGTGTCGGGGGTCCAGGGCGAGAAGCGGGCCGACAGGGGCGCCAGGAGCCAATCCGCTATCATCGCGGCATTGCCGTCATCGGACGTCTCGACGATGCGCTGATAGATTTCGAAAAGCCCGCGGTCCATGGCGTCGTCCGCGTCGATCTCGATATCCGGTACGACGCCGGTCCCGTCCCAGTTCGTCCCGGTGAACGGGCTGATGGAGGTCGCCGTCGGGATAAAGATGGAATAGCCCGTCGAGGCGAGGAAGAAGTCGCCGGGATTGCCGCCGCCCGCTGTGACGTCCCCGACAATGACGGCCCGACCCATGGCCTGAAGGTGATAGGCCAGCGCCTCGGCGGCTGACAGCGTGTCCGGGCTGACGAGGATGTAGAGTGGTACTTCAGGCCGGTGGCCGGCCGGGTGACGGGGCAGGGTGCGCATGTCCATGACCTCGCCGACGCGGGTCCGGAATGTGTTGTAGTGCAATGCCTCGCCTTCAGGCAGGAAGTGGCTGAGCAGGTATTGCACCATGTCCGGTGCGCCGCCGCCGTTTTCGCGCAGGTCGATGATCACCGAATCCGTGTGGGCGATGAAGTCGAGCGCGGCATGCGCGGTCGGCTCGGCGACCTCGATCGGCGCGAAGCCCGTCAGGTTGAGATAGCCGATATTGCCGTCGAGCACGCTGACATCCGCGAAGGCGAAATTGCGTCGGCGCAGGGATGCCCATCTGTCGGGGTCCGGTTCGGCTTCAGTCTCGGCGCTGGCCACGTCCGCCTGCGCCCACTCGGCGCGCGTCCTGGCAATCTCCTCAACGCCGCGCCATTGAATGTCAAAATGTCGATCGAGTGCCTGCAGGCGTTCGGTCAGCACAGCTGCGAGCTCGCCGCCATGACCGATTTCGCCTGCTTCGCGGGTCTCGGCGAAGCTCAGGAGAGTATCCTGGATCCGTGCGCCTGCCTCGGCGTCATAATACTGGTCCGCAATCAGGCGTCCCAGTTCGTCGATGGCGGCTGTACGCTGTGCGCTGTCGATCATGTCGTCCTGCGCCAAGGCGGCTGTGCCGAGACATGCCGCAGCGATTATTGAAATCACGGTTTTCATTCTGCCCTCCAAGCCTTGGCAGCCTGAATTACCGCGCGCCCTATCACCGCAATATGGGCACTAGCTGACGGTTGGGTCACGAAGCAGATCTGATCGGGCAGTGCTCGGGATCTGGTGCCGGAGTGCGGGACCTTCCCCACAGCTAATCCTGCGTCCGGACCCTGCCTTGCCCGTCAGCCCTGCCTATACTGGGACAAACACGAATCAGTCAGGTGGGCTTCATGGGCGATCATTTTGATCCCGACGGCGGGCATATCATCGAGGAGAAGTTCGACGAGGCGCTGTCGCGGCGATATCTCGCCTATGCGCTTTCGACGATCACCCAGCGGGCCTTGCCTGATGCCCGCGATGGTCTGAAGCCGGTTCATCGCCGTCTCCTCTATGCGATGCGCGAGCTGAAGCTGAACCCGGACCAGGCGTTCAAGAAATCGGCCCGTGTGGTCGGTGATGTGATCGGTAAATACCACCCGCATGGCGACCAGTCGGTCTATGAGGCGCTGGTCCGTCTGGCCCAGGATTTCGCCTCGCGCTATCCGCTGGTCGAGGGGCAGGGCAATTTCGGCAATATCGACGGCGATGGTGCTGCCGCCATGCGTTACACCGAAGCGCGCCTGACCAAAGCGGCGGAGCTGCTGCTGCAGGATATCGACCAGGGCACGGTCGATTTCGAGGAAACCTATGACGGGTCCGAGCGTGAACCCCTGGTCCTGCCCGGTGCCTTTCCCAATCTTCTGGCCAATGGCTCGACCGGTATCGCCGTCGGCATGGCCACCTCGGTGCCGCCTCACAATGTCGCCGAGATTTGCGCCGCGGCCATGGCGCTGATCGACAACCCCGAAACCGAAACCGAAGCGCTCCTCAAGCACATCAAGGGGCCCGACCTGCCCACCGGCGGCACGATTGTCGAACCGCCCGAAGCGATCCGCTCGGCCTATGAGACGGGACGCGGTGGTTTCCGGGTGCGGGCCAAGTGGGAGAAGGAAGATATCGGTCGCGGCATGTGGCGCATCGTGGTCACAGAGATCCCGTACCTTGTGCAAAAATCCAAACTGGTTGAACGCATCGCCCAGCTGATGGATGCCAAGAAACTGCCGCTGCTGGATGATGTCCTTGATGAGAGTACCGAAGATATCCGCCTGATACTGGAGCCGAAATCCAAACTGGTCGATCCGGACATGCTCATGGAGAGCTTGTTCAAGCTGACCGATCTGGAAACCCGGGTCTCGCTGAACCTCAATGTGCTCGACCCGAAGGGCGTGCCGCGGGTGATGAGCCTGCGCGAAGTCTTGCAGATCTGGCTCGAGCATCGCCGCGAGGTCGCGGTGCGGCGGGCCACGACGCGTCTGGCCAAGGTCGAGGACCGGCTGGAAGTGCTGGCCGGTTATCTCATCGTCTATGCCGATCTGGACGAGGTGATCCGCATCATCCGCTTCGAGGATGAGCCGAAGGCCAAGCTGATGGCGCATTTCGAACTGACCGAGCGTCAGGCGGAAGCCATTCTCAATATGCGCCTGCGGGCCTTGCGCAAGCTGGAAGAACTTGAAATCCGCAAGGAAGACAAGAGTCTGCGCGTCGAGCGCAAGAGCCTCCAGGAGCTGATCGGTTCTACGGCCCTGCAATGGGACAAGGTGCGTGGCGAAGTCACCAGACTCGGCGAGCTTTATGCCGAAACCACCCCGCTCGGCAAACGCCGCACCGTCTTCGACAAGGCGCCTGACATCTCCGGCGATGCGCCCATCGAGGCCTTCGTGGTGCGCGAGCCCATCACCGCTGTCCTGTCCGAACGCGGCTGGGTGCGGGCGTTGAAGGGTCATATCAACGACGTCACCGAGCTCAAGTTCAAGGAGGGCGACAAGTCGGCCTTCGCAGTCAAATGCGAGACCACCGACAAGCTCCTCATGTTCGCCACGGACGGGAAGTTCTACACGCTGGAAGCCTCGAAACTCCCGGGTGGCCGCGGCCATGGCGAACCGGTGCGCCTGCATGTCGATCTGCCGGACGACGCGGCGCCGATCGGTCTGTTCAAATACGATCCGGAGCGCACACTCCTTGTCGCGTCAGACGGCAATTCCGGTTTCCGCATCAAGGAAAGCGATTGCGTCGCCATGAAGAAGGGCGGCAAGCAGATTCTCAACCTCGCCGAAGGCGATGAGGCGTTCCTGTGTATTCCGGCAACGGGCGATCGCTGTGCCCTGATCGGCGAGAACAAGAAGCTGCTGGTTTTCGAGCTCGAGGACATCCCGGTGATGAGTCGCGGCAAGGGCGTCAAGCTGCTCGGCGGCAAGGGGGCCAAGCTGGCCGATGCAACCGTTTTCAATGCCGAGGACGGCCTGACCTGGCTTGATGGGGCGGGGCGTCGATTCAGCCTCGATGACTGGCATTTGTGGACGGCAAAACGGGCCCAGGCCGGCAAGATGGCGCCGCGCGGATTCCCACGTTCCCTGCGCTTCTCGCCGCGAGGTTCGGAATTCCTCGCTTCCCAGGCGAAAGCGGAATAGGTAGTGATTTGAACGTGCACCGACCGCGCAGGCCGGTGTGACATCTTCAGTTTTGCCCGCTCAAGGAGAGACAGGCATGGATACCGGCATCATTCTTTTGCTCGTGATCATCGCCCTCGGCGTATTTTTGGTCATGGTCTACAACCGGCTGGTCGCGCTGCGGCAGACCTGCAACCAGGCCTGGGGCGATATCGATGTCCAGCTGAAGCAGCGCCATGATCTCGTGCCCAATCTGGTCGAGACCGTGAAAGGCTATGCCAGCCACGAGAAGGAGACGCTGGAAAATGTCATCAAGGCGCGCCAGACGGCGATTGATGCGACCTCGGTGAAGGATCTGGCCGGGGCGGAAAACATGCTCTCCGGTGCCTTGCGCCAGCTCTTTGCCCTGTCGGAGGCCTATCCCGACCTCAAGGCCAATCAGAACTTCATGCAATTGCAGGCCGAGCTCGCCGATCTGGAAAACAAGATCGCGGCCGCGCGCCGCTTCTTCAATAATGCGGTCAATGAGTACAACACCTCGACCGAGCAATTCCCGGCGGTCGTGATTGCCAATTCGATGGGCTTCAAGATGCGCGAATATTTCGAGGTGGCCGAGGCCGAGCGCGGCGCCCCGAAGGTGCAGTTCTAGGTCATGGTCTGGGGCACGGCCGGGCTCCGCACCCATATCTGGAATAATAATCTGCGGTCGGTTTTCCTGCTGGCTGCCTTTCCGGTTTTGCTGGTCGCACTCGGCTATGCCCTCACCATTTTGATGACCGGCTTCCTGGATCCGGGGCAGTCCGCGGGTTCGGGAAAGGCCGCGGGCGAGATGGCCAGTCTCTGGTCAAGCGAGTTGGCCCGTCTGCCGATGATCGGCGCCTGGTCGCTGGGTATCGCGGCGGTCTGGTTTGTCATTGCCTGGTTCTTTCACCAGTCGATGATCAATGCCGCCACAGGCGCCCGTCCGGTTACCCGCAAGGACGAGCCGGAACTCTACAACCTTCTGGAAAATCTCTGTATTTCGCGCGGCCTGACCATGCCGAAACTGGCTGTGATCGAAAGCGGCGCGCTCAATGCCTATGCCTCCGGTCTCTCGGAGAGCCAGGCGACTGTCACGGTCACGCGCGGCTTGATGCAACGTTTGAACAAGTCAGAGCTGGAAGCCGTGCTGGCCCACGAGCTTTCCCATATCCGTCACAAGGATGTGCGACTTCTGGTCATCTCGATTATCTTTGTCGGCATCATCTCCTTTGCTGCGGAGATCGTCTTCCGGCGGATTTTCTGGCTGGGCCTGCGTGCCGGTGGTGACCGGCGGTCGGGCGGGCGCGGCGGCGGGCTCGTGATCGTGATTGGCCTCGCCATCATCGCTATCGCCTATCTGCTCGCCATCGTGATCCGCTTTTCCCTGTCACGTCGCCGCGAATACATGGCCGATGCCGGCGCTGTCGAGCTGACCCGCAATCCCGACGCCATGATCTCGGCGCTGGAGAAAATCTCCGGCAATGCCGAGGTCGAGGACTCGCCGGAAGAAGTCCGGGAAATGTTCATTGAAAACCCCAAGACCGGCTTCATGGGTGTGTTTGCCACCCATCCGCCGATCGAGAAGCGGATCGAGATGCTGGTCGAGCACGCCGGCGGAAAGCGCCGGGTCCCGACAAGCGCCATACCCGAGATTTAGGACACGCCCTATTGGCTGAACAGGCAGAGCTTGTTCCGGTCCAGATCGCGGACATAGCCGGAATAATAAGGGCCGCGTTGGCCGGGTTCGCCCTCACAGGTCCCGCCCAGTTCGATCGCCAGCTTGTGTAGGCGATGAACTGCCTCATGCGAGCCCACATCCAGGCCCAGCATTGTGCCATTTCCCGGCGTGGCGGGTTCTTCGTTGAAGGGACGCGCAATCGCAAAGGCGAAGTCCTTGCCGACCCAATAGGTCATGCGCCCGGCGGGCATGGCCGGTGCGACTTCGGATTGCGCGAAAAGGGCGTCATAGAATTTCGTGGATGCGTCGATGTTGTTTGTGCCCAGAACGAAATAGCTCATTCTCATGCGTGTCTCTCCCGCTTGGACCGGGAAGTTTTCCCGGCGACAAATCCAGACTATCGACAAATAGGTCATTCAATGTCCTATTTGTGAGATGGCGCGCACCCGATCAATCGACAGGCTCCGGCGGCTGGAATTGCTGGCGGCCCAGCTCAAGCAGGATGAGTTGTGTACGGTTCAGGGCCTCGCATCCGAGCTCGGGGTGAGTGTCCGGACCGTGTCCCGGGATCTCGACCTGATGCGCGAGCAGGGCCTGCCCATCGACGCCGATCGCGGCCGGGGTGGCGGGGTGAGGCTGGATCGCAATTGGGGCGTGGGCCGACTGAATCTGGCCTACCCGGAAGCGGTTGATTTGCTGATCAGTATTGATGTCGCCGAAAAAATGGGATCGCCCCTCTTTCTGGCCAATCTGGCGTCGGTGCGGCGCCAGTTGATCGCCTCTTTCTCTCCTGAAAAGCGCGACCGTGTGAAGCGGCTGAAATCGCGTATCCTGATCGGGAGCACAGCATCGACCCATGTCCAGGCCGGTATTGCGTCGCCGGCGAAGATGCTTGTGCAGACGCTGCACCAGGCCTTCATCGACCAGGAATGCCTGACTATCCATTACGCGCGGGAAGACGGCGTCCGGTCAGAGCGTCGGATTGAGCCACATTATCTCCTGCTCAAATATCCGGTCTGGTACGTCATCGCCTTCGATCGGCTGCGGGATGCCCCGCGGACATTCCGATGTGATCGGATGTCGCATGTTCGCCGAACCGGTAGGCCTTTTAGGCTTTTGCCCAAATCGGTTTTCGCGCCATCCCTTGACGGGGATGATCTGGTGCTTTGATTGGCAGGGCGGTCATCGGCCCTGAACCTGCCTTTCCGGGGTCTCCTGCCGCCGGGTGTCGGGGAAATTCCTGGGCAAGCGTGCGCCCGTCGTCTTCTCGCGTACCGGAGCGGGGTGTCGGGCGGTCCGGCGGTCGTCAGGACTGTCGTGGGCGGAAATAGCCAGCCTGAATCAAGACATAGATCAGAGCACCTTGCAGTCCGAACGATATGAATCCGGTTGGCAGGGTGAAACTGGCATTGGATATAATGGTCAACCAGCCCGTTGTGTGTACGACCACATCAATCAGCGCGATCGTCGCCAGCCAACGCGATCGGCGGGCCAGTAGCAGGAATGCAATGCACAGGATGAGGACGCGTAGCGGCGGAGCGATCAGGGCCCATAATGGCGTGGCGCGCAGGACATAGTCTGCATTCTGTGGGTCGAGCGTGAATTGGGTCAGGCCGAGCGCAGCCAGTCCGATCTGAACCGTAAAGAAAAGCGGAAGCGCAATCAGACCAGCCAGAATGATGGCAATGAGCCGACTCTCGGTAGACATGCGCACTCCCCGGTCACGCCGGTCGCAAGCCTAGCGTACCGGAAGCAGATGGGTCAAAAGCTGTCGTATCGGAATCGCCGTGCTTCCCGCTCACCTTAGGAAGCTCAGCGCTCGCTGTCGTCCGAGCGCTCTGCGCTGGCAGGGGCCGGTCCGTTTTCATCCTCCTCGAGCAAGCCGGCAAAGCTCTCGCGGAAAATGAACCAAACAGAGGTGAATAAGGCGGCTATGACCGGCCCGATGATAATGCCGACGGCGCCGAACAGGGTCAGCCCGCCCAGGGTCGATATCAGCACCATCAAGTCGGACATCTTGGCGTCCTTGCCGACCAGGATGGGACGCAGGAGATTGTCCGATGTCGAGACCACGACCGCGCCCCAGGCGACCAGGGCCGCGCCCGCAATGGGTTGGCCGGTGGCAAACAGCCAGATCGCGGCCGGGACCCAGATCAGCGGCGGTCCGATCATCGGTATGATGGACAGCAAGGCGGCCACGGCGGCCCAGAAGATCGACCCGGGGACACCCGCGGAGAACAGGCCGATTCCGGTCAGGGCGCCTTGCACCAATGCGATCAGGAAGGACCCTTTTACCGTGGCGCGGATGGTCGAGGTCGTGCGTTCGGCCATCAGGTCACGTGCCTCCACCGTCATCGGGAGGAGGGTGACTGCGGACCGTGCCGCCTGGCGACCGCTCATCAGGAAGAAGAAGAGCGCATAAACCAGGATGAAGAAGTTCAGGGTCGCGATCAGGAAGCCGCCCGTCCCGGCGCGCAGTGAATTGACCAGGACGCGTCCGACTGTGCCGGCGAGATTGCCGATCTGGGCGGTGATGGAGGCCTGATACTCGATCATTTCGTCGCGGAAAGGTAACCAGTCAGGCAGGCCATCCAACCCGTCCTGGCGGATCTGACTGACCTGGCTCTGCACCCAGGGCGTGACCATGCCGGTCACATCGATCGCCTGCTCGGCGACGATGCCCATCAATATTGCGGCAGGAATCACAAAGGCCAGGACCGCCCCCGTGACCAGCAGGCCGGCCGCTAGCCCGCGCCGGTTGCCCAATTTGCGGGTGAGCCAGTCATGCGGCCCGGCGAGGAATAGCGTGATCACGCCAGCGAGGAAGAGCGCGGCGAGATAGTCGCGGATCATCCACAGGAAGATGCCGGAGATGATCAGTGCCAGCGCGGCGACAAAGGCGCGCTGGAGTTCCAGCTTGCGATGCGGTGACACGGGCGCCTCCTATCCGTACAGCCAGTCCGGAAGACCGGTCGCCAGCCAGGGCAGGGCGGCAACCGCGATGATGGCCAGTAGCTGAATGATGACGAAGGGAATCGCGCCGCGATAGATGTCCGTCGTCTTTACCGACTTCGGCGCCACGCCCCGCAGATAGAAAAGCGCAAATCCGAAGGGCGGGGTCAGGAAGCTGGTCTGAAGGTTCATCGCCATCAGGACGCCGAGCCAGACCGGGTCTACGCCCATCATCAGCAGGATCGGCGCAACGATCGGCACGACGACGAAAGTGATTTCGATGAAATCAAGGAAGAAGCGGAGGATGAACATCACCAGCATGACCACGGCGACCGCCCCGAACACACCGCCCGGAACCGCCTGCAGGGCCGCAGCAACCGTGTCGTCTCCGCCAAGCTCTCGGAAGATCAGTGAGAACAGGGACGCGCCGATCAGGATCACGAAAACCATGGCCGAGATCATGCCGGTGGAACTCATGACCTCATCCAGCACGCCGGACCGCTTCAGGCGGAAAAGGCTCCAGCCCGCGCCCAGCACAGTCAGGGCCACCAGGGCGCCGGTCACCAGGCCGCCAAGCGTCCCCAGATCCGTGACATAGAGCCTCCGGTCTGCCCCGATATTGGCAACGACCACGAGGGCGATCAGGCCAAGCAGGGCGGCGAGGCCGAGATAGCTGGCAAGCTGACCCAGTCGGGGATTGGATGCCGTGCCGGCATTGCGGGCGCCCGCGATGAAAGTCGCGCCAACCGCCCCGACACCGGCCGCTTCCGTTGGTGTCGCCAGTCCGGTCAGGATGGAACCCAGCACGCCGATAATCAGCGCCAGCGGGGGAATGAGGGCATGCAGGAGTTTGCCGATCGAGACCTGGCTGTCGGCCGGTGCGGCCGGCGCACTCTCCGGTCTGAAGATCGCCATGACGATCTGGTAGCCGATATAGAGCCCGACCAGCAGGATGCCGGGGATGAGCGCGCCGGCGAAGAGGTCACCGACCGAGACAATGTCCGGTGAGAAAATGCCCTGGGCGCGCTGGGCTTCCTGATAGGCATTGGAAATCTGATCACCCAGCAGGACCAGCACGATGGAGGGCGGAATGATCTGCCCAAGCGTACCTGAAGCCGCGATCGTTCCGGTCGCCAGCGCCGGGTCGTAACCGCGCTTGAGCATGGTCGGCAGGGAGAGGAGGCCCATCGTCACCACGGTCGCACCGACAATCCCGGTCGAGGCGGCGAGCAGTCCGCCGACAATCACGACCGAGATCCCCAGCCCGCCGCGCATCGTTCCGAACAGCGCGCCCATGGCTTCCAGGAGTTCCTCGGCAATCTTCGACTTCTCCAGCATCACGCCCATGAAGACAAAGAGCGGGACGGCGACGAGGATGGAGCGGTCCATCTCCATCAGATTGCCGTAGATGCGCTGCGGGAAGGCGCGGAAATGGATCGGGTCGAATTCGCCGATTGCCATGCCGATCAGGGCGAAGGCCAGGGCGACGCCAGCCAGGGTGAAGGCGACCGGATAGCCGCGCAGAAGCGCCGCGAAGGCCGCAATGAACATCAGGAAGGGCAGCAGCTCGATGAAGAGGCTCATGATCTAGACCTCTCCCTCGATCGTGTCAGGCAGGGCGGGGGAGGGCTGGTTGGCCAGCGTCATCGCCGCCCGGGCCGCCATGGAGGCGCCCTGGAGGATCATCAGGATGGCAAAGACCGGGATGGCGGTCTTGAGCAGGAAGACAAAGGCGAGGCCGTCGCTTTCACGTGAGCTTTCGAGTATCCGCCAGGTCGAATTGAGATAGCCCGTGGAGGACCACAGGATGAGGGCGCTCATCGGGATGAGGGCGAGATAGGTGCCCAGCAGGTCTACCCAGGCCCGTCCGCGCGCGCTCATCCTGGCAAAGAAGACATCCACCCGCACATGACCGCCCTGGAGCAGCGTACTGGCCGAGGCGAAAAGGAAAAGACCGGCATGCATGTAGATCACGCTCTCGGCGAGCTTGGTCGAGGCATAGCCGAAGACATAGCGCTGTATGACGATCAGGGCGGTCGCAAGGACCAGGCCGAGCGCAAACCAGCGGGCGCCACCGCCAATGCTCAACGTGATTGTGTCGATCACGCCCACGGCGCGGCGTTGGACCGACCAGACAGGTTCAGGCAGGCCGACAAAGCGCCCGCCGATACCGCTGAGAAGCGGAAGCAGAAGGAGCGGGGAGAGCCAGAGGCCAATCCGCCCGATCCACCCGCCGATTGTCTGGGCCAGGCCGGGCAGGTGTGCACCGGAAAATGCCGCGACGCCGCCGCTGCTTGCCACGTCCACACCCAGCAGGACGAGTGACAGTCCGATCAGGACCAGAAATAGCCTGTCCCCGGAGCGCATGATCAGCCGCCCAGAACGCGTTCGCGCTGGACCATATAGGGCATCTCCGAGATCCGGCCCCAGCCGCGCATCGTATCGCGGGCAGCCAGATAGCTTTCATAGACGCGGCGGGTCATCGCGTCCGCATTTCCGGTTTCGGCGACGACTTGTTCGGAGATCTGACCGATCTGGGTCCAGATTTCGTCGGAGAAGCGCCGCAGCTCGACGCCGTGCTCATTGACCAGCACATCGAGCGCGAGGCCGTTCTGGTACTGGAATTCCGCGATGGAGATATTGTTTGCCGTGCGACAGGCTGAAGCAATGATCGCCTGGTGGTCGCTGGCCAGATTGTCCCAGACCGTCTTGTTGATCCCGACACCCAGGCAGGAGCCCGGCTCGTGGAAGCCCGGGCCGTAATAATAGGGCGCTTCACGATAGAAACCGAAAGCGAGATCATTCCACGGGCCGACCCATTCCGTGCCGTCGATCGCGCCCGATTGCAGCGCCGGGTAGATTTCGCCGCCAGACAGGGTCACGGCCGCGCCGCCAAGCTCGCGCAGGACATTGCCGCCCAGGCCGGGAATCCGCATGCGCAGGCCGCGGAAATCTTCCAGCGTATTGATCTCGCGCTTGAACCAGCCACCCATCTGATGGCCGGAATTGCCGGCCTGGAAGGGTTTGATATTGAATTGCGCGGACAGCTCGTCCCACAGGGCCTGGCCGCCACCGGCCTCGACCCAGCCCATGATCTCGTAGGCGGTCATGCCCATGGGCACGGCCGTGAAGAAGTTGAAGGCCGGCGACTTGCCCTGCCAGTAGTATTCGGCGCCATGATACATGTCCGCCGTGCCTTCGGAGACTGCGTCAAAGGCCTCAAAGGCCGAGACGATTTCGCCGGCGGCATAGACCCGGACTTCCAGCGACCCGCCGGACATGCGGTTGATGTAATCGGCGACATTGTTGGCGGCCGTCCCAAGGCCCGGGAAATTGGCCGGCCAGGTCGTGACCATGCGCAGGCGGGTGACTCCGCGATTGATATTGGGGGCTGCCGGACCGGCGGAAGTGTCCTGCCCGGTTTCCCCGCAAGCGGTGGCAACTGTGGCCGCAGCGACGGCGCCGCCGCTGATGAATGTGCGTCGATCCATGTCTGTCTCCCCCGGGTTTCGCCGCGCGTTATCGCTCAGTCGAAACCGTCGTGCTCGTCCTCGTCCTCATGGTTAGCGAGTTCGGCATGCGGCTGCCAGCCCGAGGGCGTCAAAACTTGCAGCGGCTGGAATTGCGCCTTGTAGCTCATCTTGCGGCTGTCGCGCACCCAATAGCCCAGATAGACGAATGGCAGACCGGCCAATTCGGCCTGACGGACCGCATCGAGGATGATGTAGACGCCCAGGCTGCGGCGGTCCCAATCGGGATCGAAATAGCTGTAGATCAGCGACAAGCCGTCCTTGAGCACATCGGTCAGGGCCGCCGCGCGCAGCACGCCGTCGCGGTCGCGGTATTCGGTGACATGGGTGCGCTGGGCACCTTCCTCGACCATCATGACGTATTCGCCGAACGACATGCCGGCCATGTCGCCATCGCCATGTCGACTGTCGAGATAGCGCGAGAGGAGGTCGAATTGTTCCATCGTCGCGGTCTGGGTCTCGACCGAGACACGCAATTCGTCATTGCGATTGAGTATTTTGCGCCAACGTCGCTTCCACGCGAAAGCTTCGGCATCCACACGAACGGATTTACAGGCGTCGCAGGCTTCACAGGCCGGACGATAGAGGACGCCCTGGGACCGCCGGAAACCGGCATGGGTGAGCGCGTCATTGAGCGCGGGGCCTTCGCCTATCTCGACGCGCGTAAACACTTTCCGCTCGAAACGCCCGGGCAGGTAGGGGCAGGGCGCGGAGGCCGTGAGAAAGAAGGGAATCTGCCGGGTTGCAAACGGGTGGGTCACGCCGATCGCCTCTTGCTGGCGGTGAGTGGCTGTTCCGGTCCGATCAGACCATGCCGAACATGTCGAGCAGGCTGACATAGACCGTGAAGGCAATCCAGAAGAGAACCACCATGGGCGCACCGGCACGCAGGTAATCTGCGAAACGATAATGACCGGGGCCCATCACGAGCAAATTTGTCTGGTAGCCAATCGGCGTTGCAAAACAGGTGTTTGCAGCGAAAAGTACTGTCAGGGCGAAGAGTGTTGGGTCCGCGCCTATCTGGTTGGCAGCCCCCACCGCGATCGGCGTGAACAAGATGGCGGTTGCGCTGTTGGAGAGGACGTTGGTGAGCACCGCAACCAGCAGGAAGAGCGCCGACATCAGCACGACAGGACCGAAAGGCGAGAAGGCCACGACCACAGCGGTCGCCATGAGGTCGGCGGCGCCGGTCACTTGCATCGCGGTTCCCAGGGCGATTGCCGACCCGATCAGGAGATAGACTTTCATGTCGAAGGCCCGCGCGGCCTGACGCGTATTCAGGCAGCCGGCCAGGATCATCGCCACGGCCCCCAGGAAGGACGCCAAAACGATCGGCAATATTCCGGTCGCGGCCGTCAGCACAACACCGCCGAAGATCACCCGGGCGAGATTGGCCCGCCTCGGGTCGGCGATCGATGTTGTTGCCCATTCCATGATCAGGAGGTCGCGATCGGCCCGCAATCCGCGCAATGAGGTCGAGGATCCGAAGAGCAGCAGGGTATCGCCGGCTTCCAGGCGAATCTCACCCATGCGGGAGCGGATCATCCGGGATCGCCGCTGAATGCCAAGGACGATGCAGCCGGTCGCGTGGCGAAATCCGATCTGCCGGATGGTGCGGCCAATCACGCGTGAGCCCGGGGCCACAACGGCTTCTGCCATAACGAGATTTTCGCCGGGATTGGGGTTTTCGCCTGGCCCTGAGGCCTCCAGCATCCCGCGCAGGAAATCCGCGCGCTTGGCCAGGAGATTGGTCAGGGTTTGCCGTGTCGCAGCAACGATGACGAGATCGCCGGGTTTAAGCTCTACCTGGTCGAAGGGCGGCAACAGGGCGTGCTCGCCGCGCTGGATCATTCGTACGGTCATGTCCGGGAGGTCGGCGAACATGCCAGCGACAGGCTTCTTGCCAACCAGCGGATGGTCGCTGGTGACTTCCAGCTGGGCGATGAATTGCTTGCCTCCGGCGCCGGCGATTTCGCTCTCCATCGAGGCGCGGTCGGGCAGCAGATAGGGCAGGATGAAGATAATGTAGACCACCCCGACAGCGGCGAGGAAAATGCCGGGTATGAACGGACTGAAGAAGGCCAGCCGTTCGCCGGTCGCATTCATCAGTGTGTCGGCAACCAGCAGGTTGGTTGAAGAGCCGATCAAGGTCGTCATGCCCGCCAGGATGCAGACATAACTCAGTGGAATGAGCAGTTTTGACGGGCTTTTTTCCATCCGCTTGGCGATCGCAACCAGGATCGGCACGAACATCACCACAACAGGCGTGTTGTTGATGAAGGCGGAGATTACGAACACGAAGGCGAACATCCCCACCAGGGTCGCCTTGGGGTGTTGGTCGAAGGAATCAAGCAGGCGCTGGGTCGGGCCTTCCATCGCGCCGGTCTGGAAAATGCCCTGACCAACGATGAGCAGGCATAAAATCGTGAACAGTGCAGGATTGGCGAAACCGGCCAGTAGGTCGGCCGCACTCGGATTGCCCGTCGCGAGCGGGAAGATGTGGAAGAAGGCCATGAGAACAGCCACAATCGAGGCTGAAACAATCTCGATCGGCACCCGGTCCCAGACATAAAAGACAATCGCCAGCGATAGCCCGCCGAGAATTGCCCACATTTGCCACACATCGAGTGACGTTGATTCAATCATCGCGAATTTCTGGAAGCCATGGACCCGCTATGTCCAAGGCGGAACGCTAGCACGCGTCCCACGCGCTTGCGAAGTCTTTCGTGAGTGCTTGTGCAGGCGTCGGAGGGACGGTGTGCCGAGCGAGTGACCGCGTGGTGCGACAGAGTCCGTCGTGACCGCCAGAACAGCATTTCTCTTTGTTCCGCTTAGGCGACAGCGGAGCGATTCCAGAAGGTAGCGTGAAGGGGTCTCTGCCCTAGGAGCGGGGGCTGCGCCGTCGTGTCCTGGCGCACCGTGGCGGAAGTATCCGGAACTGTTCATGATCGGTGCTATAGCTCGTGACCGCTCGGCATGACGGGCGCTTCACGCAGCAGGACGACCGAGATTCGGCGATTTCCGGGCATGTAGGGATCATCCGGATAGAGCGGTTCAGACCCGGCCTTGCCGCGCACCTCGTAAATGCGGTCATCCGTGATACCGGTGCGTTGCAGGACCGCGCGAGCTGCATTGGCACGGTCGGCGGAGAGCTCCCAATTCGTATAGTCCGCGCCAGGCGCGGATGGCGCGCTATCCGTATGACCGGCAATGGAAAGCCGGTTCGGCAGACGCTCGGCGATCCGGGCGACCGCGCGCAGAAGTGTTATCGCACGCTCATTCGGTACGACCGCCCCCGGCTCGAACATGGGACGCCCCTCCTGGTCGACCAGCTGGATGCGCAGGCCTTCGGGCGTCTCGTCAATCAGCACATGGTTTGAGAGCTCGGCCAGTTCGGGCAGGTCCTGCATCGCTTGACGCAAGGACTCGGCTGCGGAATGCAGCTCGGCTGCATCCCGGCGCTGTCGTGCCTCGACCATTGCCGAGGAGGAAATTTCATTGACTGAATCGACGGCTTGCGGCGAACCTTCCGGGACTTGTTGCCGGTCGCGGTCATTGAGTTGTGGCGCGCTGGGTGCGAGCAGCTCCCGCGGTGACGTTTCGCCCGCGCCTTGCACGCCATCATCGCCAGGGGCTGTGCCCGCCAGGGGTGCGCCTGATCCGGAGTTGGACGGGGACACGCTGGCCGGGGCAAAATAGTCGGCAATGCCCCGCTTCTGATCGGGATCTGTGGTGTTGATCAGCCACATCAACAGGAAGAAGGCCATCATGGCAGTGACGAAGTCGGCATAGGCGACTTTCCAGGCGCCACCATGGTGTCCGCCTCCGCCGCGTTTGATGACTTTCTTTATGACAATCGGCTGATCCGAGGCTGCCATGTCCACCCGCCTTGTTTATTTACCTTCCCGTCTTGTAGACCGTTAGCGTTAAGGTCCGGTTTCGAAAGCCGAACCGGTTCGTGCAGACAAAAGGACATCCCTTGGCCGACAGCCGCTCATTCCGCGATGCCCTCGGGCGCTACCCTACCGGCGTCGCCGTGGTGACGGCCTTTGCCGATGGCAAGGCGCTGGGCATGACGGTGAACTCCTTCGCCTCGGTCTCACTCGATCCGCCGCTTGTGCTGTGGTCGATCGAACGCTCCACAGAGCGCTACGGCATTTTCGAGCATGCCAGGCATTGGGGCGTGAATGTGCTGGCCGCCGACCAGGCCGGCCTGGCCCATGCCTGTGCACTGGAAGCGGATCTGGCTAAATGCCGCACGGGCTGGGAGGGCGATACGGTACCGCTGATCGAGGGCGCCGTGGCGCGCTTTACCTGTCAGGCAGAGGCGATCCACCCGGGCGGTGACCATGACATTCTCGTCGGCCGCGTGATCGATTTCGACACGCCGCGTGATGCGCCTGCCCTGGTCTTTTATCGCTCGACCTACTGCGAGCCGGGCTGAAGCGTCAGGACCGACACGCCTTCCGGGCGGGTCTCCAGCGTCCAGCCGGTCGGGATCTCGATATATTCGCCACGTCCCCAAAGCGGCGCCAGATCGTCATAATGCCGCGACATGACATTGCCGGACTGGCCGGTGGTGATCATGAAGCGCGACGTGTCCGGATCGGCCATGTCGTAGAGCGCCCGGTAGGAGGCGCCGTGAAATACATCATAGCCCGGTGTACGATAGGAATAATGCGCGACATTGACCGTTGAGCCATCGCCGGGAACCGGCGTCTCGATGGTGAACCAGTCTGACAGGACCGGGAAATCGGAGAAGGGCCGGTGGGCATGACGAGCATAGTGGACATCGCCCCAGCGCCAGCTTGTGAAGTCTTGGCCGTAGGCCTCGATCGCGGACGCCATGGCCTGGTCAAGCGCCGGGCCGGTCAGATCGCGACAGGTCACGGTGCGGGCCACCGCGACATTGTCACACCAATGGCCCAGATCGCCGGTCAGCACATCCATCATGAAAATCCGCCGGTCACCATGCCAGCTGGAGAACAGGTCATCGAGCTCGTCGCCATAGATGTCGCGGCTGAGCTGACGCATCCAGGCTGAGTAGATGAGTGGCTCGGCCCGGTCGACGGCCATGTCTGCATCCCAATCGGCCAGCAGGGCGAGGGCGGCCTGGCCGGCTTCTGTACGCGGCTCGGCTTCCAGCAGAACCGGCAGCAGGCGCAAGGCCGTGTCATTGACCGTATCGACCTGCAAAGCTTGCAGGCTGTCCAGATCATGGACGGGTTGGGCATTGATGCCGTCATAGATACGGCGAATGCGCGAGACGCCATACCATTCCGAGGTCAGGTAATGGGGATAGTTGTCCGGCACGATCTTGTTGTTGGCGGTCGCGACAAAGCCGCGATCCGGATTGAGAGTATGGGGCAAGTCCTCGAAGGGAATGGTTGAGACCCAATTGCCGTCCGCGTCGCGGACGGGAATGCGGGCCGGGGCGTAAAAGCCGATATCACCGTCGCGATCGGCGAAGACCATGCTTTGTTGGGGTGCCACGAAACCGCGAATGGCATTGACGAAATCATCCCAGCCATCGGCTTCGATGATGTGCAGACCGACACCCGTGGTGGCGTCATCAGGCTCGTCCAGCATCCATTGCAGGGCGAAGAAGTCGCTGCCCTCTGGCACCGGGTAGTCGAAATGCTTCGGGTCGAGGACCGGGCCGGTGGCCGTTTCCCGGCGCTGGATGATGACGTCTTCGCTGAAACGTACGCGGATATGCTCCTCGCGCTGACCGGTCACATCGGCCTCGGTCACGGCATGCAGATCGCCGACATCGGGCCCGGTATTGGTAAAGCCCCAGGCGATCTCGTCCGTCCGCCCCAGCGTCACGAAGGGCGTGCCGGGCAAGGTCGCACCGACCACGGAGCCGTCCGGCGTGGTCAGGCGCGCCAGATACCAGATCGCCGGTGCCGCGAGTCCGAGGTGCGGATCATTGGCGAGAATCGGCAGGCCGCTTGTTGTGCGCGAACCCGACAGGACCCAGTTGTTCGATCCATCGCGGCCGGTGTCTTCCGGACCCATAACGGGAGCTGGCTCGTCAACCGGAGGCAGGGGTGTCGCTTCGATGCCGATATCGGCCATGGTCAGCGAACGCGGGGCGTCATCGGGATAGCGACCGATGAATTCGGCGGCGCGCTGCTCACCCAGCCGGGCGACAAGCTCGGCCATGCGTGGCTCCTGGAAGGCATTGCCGAACAGGTCGAGGGCAATGGCCTTGTAGACCACGACCGTGTCAGCCGGCTGCCAGGGTTCGGGGTCAAACATCAGGATCTGGAATTCCGGCGGCGGTACGAAGCCGGGCGCGGCCATCACCGCATTGACGCCGGCGGCATAGGCTTCAAGCGCGCCCTGGACGTCGGCGGGCAGGTTTTCCACCGCGGTATCGGCGGCGTCTCCCAGACCCATGGTGCGAAAGAAGATATCCGTGTCGAGGCCGGGTTCACCGAGGATTTCGGCGAGGCGACCGCGCAGGGCGCGTCGGGTGATCTCCATCTGCCAGAGCCGGTCCTGGGCGTGGGCGACGCCCATGGCGTAAAAACCGTCATGGTCGCTCTGGGCGAAGATGTGGGGGACGCCATGGGTATCGCGCACGATGCTGGCCTCGGCCTCGAGTCCGGCCAACTCGATTGTCCCGCGGGTCTGGGGCAGGGAGGCATAGAGCCGGTTGCCGATGATCAGGGCGGCGACCAGGACCAGCGCAACCAGTCCTCCCACGGCCCAGCCGAGATAGCTCAGAACACGTTTGATCATGATGACTTGCTCCCCATTCGCGACAAGACTAGCAAGGGGTGAAGCGATTGGGGAGAGCGCAATGGCAATCTGCACATTTCTGGGTCTCGGTGTGATGGGTTTCCCGATGGCGGGCCATCTGGCCGCTGCTGGCCATGAGATCACTGTGTGGAATCGCACGGCGAGCAAAACGGCCGACTGGGCCGGACGGCATGCCGGCAAGGCTGCCGAGACGGTCGAAACGGCTGTCGGCGATGCGGATTTCGTGTTGATGTGCCTGGGCGATGATCCTGATGTGCGCCGTGTCGCCGAGCAGGCGATCCCCGCCATGAAGCCGGGCTCCGTATTGGTCGATCACACAACCGCGTCTGCCGAACTCGCGCGCGAGCTGGATATCGAGGCGCGTGATGCCGGTATCGGCTTTCTCGACGCGCCGGTCTCTGGTGGCCAGGCGGGCGCCGAGAATGGCCAGCTCACCATCATGTGCGGCGGCGAGGCGGATACATTTGCCGCCGCCGAGCCGGTCATGGACAGTTATGCCAAGGCGATCTCCCTGATCGGACCGGCCGGGTCCGGCCAGCTGGCCAAGATGGTCAACCAGATCTGCATTGCCGGCATCGTCCAGGGCCTGTCGGAAGGCCTGCATTTTGCCCAGCGCGCCGGGCTCGACCCGGAACTGGTGATCGGCGCCATCTCGAAGGGCGCCGCCCAGTCCTGGCAGATGGAGAATCGCTGGGAAACCATGGTCGCCGGCAAGTTCGATTATGGTTTCGCGATTGACTGGATGCGCAAGGACCTCCGGATCACGCTGGACGAGGCCCGTCGCAATGGTGCCACCCTGCCGGTCACCGCCCAGGTCGATCAATTCTACGCCGACGTCCAGGCCATGGGCGGTAATCGCTGGGACACGTCCAGCCTGATTGCGCGCCTTGAGCGTCCGGATACGAAGTCAGACACATGAGCGAACCGAAGGGCTATATCGCCAATGACCCGGTCGTGATGGGCGTTTGGAAGCGGTTGACCCAGCTGTTCGCTGTTTGGCGGCTGCTCGTATTTGCGAGCTTCACCAAGCGGATGCTCTATCAGGTCTCGAATGACCAGATGTCCATGCTTGTGCGCTCGCGGCACTGGAAGCTGGGGCTCGGCCTGCTGGGCGGCCTTGATGAAGCGCAGGTCATCTTTCTGGCCGAGTGGGCGCGTCTCAATGCCGAACGCACCGAACGCATATTTCGCACGGTCGCGCTCATGATGGTTACCATCCCGGTTGCGGCTGTTTTCGGGATATCCGAAATTGATCCGGACTTTTGGACCCGGCTCGGTTTCGAACGTTTCGATACCGTGGTGATCATGTTGGCAATCTGGATGTTGATCAGCGGTTTGATGATGGGGGCTGCCTGGCGCGCCAGGGACCTCGCCGACCTGCTGGCACTGGAGCAGGCTCGCCGGGCGCTCAAGCGCGCGCAATCCGACACGGATCAAGCGTGAGCATCGAAGCCCTCTTCATCCTGCTGGATTATGCCGGGATCGGGTTTTTCGCCTATTCCGGGGGCATGCTCGCGGCGCGCAAGGCACTGGATCCCTTTGGTGCGGCGATCATTGGCGCGGTTACCGGCATGGGCGGCGGGACACTGCGCGACATTCTGCTCGGCTCTCTGCCAGTTTACTGGATCGTCGAGCCCAAATACTTGCTGGTCGCGGTCTTTGGCGCGTTGCTGGGCTATTTCACTTCGCCCTGGGCGCAGGCGATCGCCACCCGCCGTGCGGCGTTGATCTGGGCCGATGCGATCGGGCTGTCTGTCTTCTGTGTCCTTGGCGCCCAGGCCGGTCTGGCCGCGGGAGCGCATTGGACGATCGCGCTTTTGACCGGGATGATGAGCGCCGCCTTTGGTGGCCTGATGCGCGATATCATCGTCAATGATGTGCCGCTGGTTCTGCGCGAGGACATTTATGCCCTGGCCGCGCTCGCGGGCGCCGCCGCCTATGTCGGCGGGATGACGCTGGGTTTCAATCCCAGCCTTGTCACGCTGGGCTCGGCGCTTCTGGCTCTGGTCCTGCGCGGCTGCGCGATCCAGTTCAAATGGTCCTTGCCGGCGATCAAGCTGGGGGAGTGACCACAACCAGTCTCAGGCCGGTCCATCCAAGCCAGACGGACGCTCCAACCAGAAGCAAGGCTGCACTGAGCAGACCGACGGCGGGCAGCGTGCTGGCGCTCATGGCCAGCAAGGCCGTACCCGCTACAACCAGTACCAGCATGGCTGCCATCCGGCTGTTATAGCGCCAGCCGATGCGGGCCGCGCAATGCGGGCAGGGGACGTCGCGGTTGGCATTGCGAAGCAGGGCCTGCCTGTCCGGCAGCTCAGTCTGGCAATTTGGGCAATTGAACATGGGGGCTCCTCTTGTCTCAGTGCAGCGTCGACTGCTTGTCGCGCGGGCTGAGCCTGTCCTGGGCAACGCCACCGAAATCCGCGGGTACCGGTTCCAGGCCCTGCAGGGTCAGGAAGGTCAAAACCGGGATGGACACCACCACGAAGAGGGCGAAAAAGGCCCACAGACCCATCATGCCCAGCGCGATGGCGACGAGGATTTTCACGGCGGCGAGGGCGGCGGTGAATCCGATCAGCGCGGTCGGGCGCCAGCGGTGATAGGCGCCGCAATACTCGCAACTGGTCAGCGTCTCGCGTTTGACATTCAACAGCTCGCCGCTTGGCAGGCGGTGTTCACAGGATGGGCATGATTTCTCGATTGCGAGCATGTAAGCCTCCCCCGAAGCCGGTTGTGGCCTGCAACCTTAGCGCAATCGTGGATGACTTCCAACGCGTTCCCGGGTCAGACGAGCCTCACGCGGCGCATTCGCGCGCCGCGTGAGGTCGGGTGTAACCGCAGCCTAGATTGCCAGGTGAGGCGGTTTGGCCTTGGTCAGTTCGATCATCGCGATGCCGCTGTCCGCGTCCGTGAAGAGGCGACCATCCTTCCAGCCATGCTTGGCATAGAAGCGTCGCGCCTGATCATTGTCCCGGAAGCAGTCGAGGACGATGTGATCGGTGGCCGCAAAAAGCGCCATCTCGCCATGGGCGAGGAGGGTTTCGCCGATGCCGGACCGGTGGTGCTCCAGATCGACCATCATCAGATCGATCCGTCCCGGTTTGATGGCACAGGCTCCGACCCGCACGCCATCGCACTCGGCGACGGTCAGCGTGGCGACATTCTCGCGATAATAGGCGGCGATGGCGCCGGAGGCGATATACCCCTCGACAGTCTCGGCGCCGATAATGTCGGGATATTTGACCCGGATGGTGCGCGCAGACAGCGCTTCAAGCGGCTCGGCATCGGCCAGAATTGCGGGCCGAAGTATTACTTTAGAAAGGTCTTGCAATGTCTTGTTCCTGATAAAGAAGTATTGTTCGCTTGCGACGCGTATCGCAGACGGTCTTCAATCAAACCAGCCGACCCGCGTAGAAGGGCGGGCTGGCCGTATCAGGACTCAAGAAGGTGGCGCATAAACGCTCCAGACAATGAAGCCTTCAGCGCTATAGCGGTTTACGCCGCCCGGCAAGCCTGAAGCGCCTGTCGGAGATCGGCGAGCAGGTCGGCCGGGTCTTCCAGACCCACGGACAGGCGCACCAGATTATCGGCGACCGGACTGTCAGGCCCCTCGATTGGCTTGCGATGCTCAATCAGGCTCTCCACCCCGCCGAGCGAGGTTGCTTGGGTGAAAAGGCGAGTGGCGGCGGCAAATCGGGCTGCGGCGTCATAGCCACCGGCTATGTGGACGGACAGCATGCCGCCAAAGCCATTGCTCATCTGGAGCGTTGCGACGCCATGGCCCGGATGACCGGGCAGGCCGGGATAAAGCACAGCCTCCAGACCTTTTTCGCCCTGAAGCGCTTCGGCGAGGGTGAGCGCGCTGGCGCTTTGGCGCTCGAAGCGGACCCAGAGCGTGCGCAGGCCGCGCATCAGGAGCCACGTCTCGAAGGCGCCCGGGACAGCACCGGTCTTGGAGTGGATCTCGCCGATCTCCTCCCAACGCGCATTGACCTCCCGCGTTGCCAGAACGCCGGCCAGAACGTCGGAATGGCCGTTGAGGTATTTGGTCGCCGAATGCATGACGATGTCGGCCCCCAGTGTCAGGGCCTGGGTGGTGCAGGGCGGGGCGCAGGTGGAATCGACGCCCAGTGTCGCGCCGACCGCATGAGCGATATCCGCTGTCTTGGCGATGTCGACGATGGCCCAGGACGGATTGGCCGGGCTCTCGATCCAAATCAGATTCGTGTCGGGCCGAGCGGCCGCGGTGAGGGCGTGCAGATCGCCGGGCGGGACAAGATTGAGCGTGATGCGCTTTTTTGCAGCGGCGCGCTGCATCAGCAATTTAGCGCCGTAATACATCTCGGTCTGGGCGATCACATGCCCGCCCGTCGGCACGCTTTCGATCACGGCAGCGATTGCTGCCATGCCGGAGGAGAAGAGCTTCGCTTCCGGCGCGTCCTCCAGCATGGCCAGTACCTTTGCGGCCTGCTTTTCGGTCGGACCGGACGGGCGGCGGTAATCCTGTTCACCGATCAGCTGATTGTCTGAACCACGGGCATAGGTCGTCGCCGGTTGGATGGGCGGAATGACCGCACCGGTGATCTGGTCGATGGCATGCATTGCCTGGACGGTGAATGTGGTGCGAGTGGGGGTGTTGGACATGGGGCTTGCCTGATCCGGAGTTATGCAGGCTGACTAGGCAGGCCTGGGCGCCAGGTCAATCAGCGCCAAACGAAAAGAGCCCCGGGCGAAGGGCCCGGAGCTCTGTGGATATCAGGTCGGCTGACGGGTCTCAGTCGCCCGACATGCCCGGCACGAGGCGCTCGGCCGTGGCCATCACGATGACCATGATGGATGCGGCGCTGAGCACGGCCCCGTAATTGGTAAAGATGGCTGTCAGATAGTCGCCGGCAGCCGGAATGCCACCGAGGGCGCCAGCCCCGCCAGCCATAAGGAAGATCGCGGCGATGAGCAGACCGCGGCGGTGGTCACCCTTCACGAAGAAGCCGCAGGCCAGGCCGAGAACGACCAGGATGAGGCCCGTGAATTCGAAGGTGACGAAAGCGAAAATCACCGCGGCGAGCGCGGCGACGGCATAGATGATCTTGTCCAGCGACATGTGTGTCTCCCCAGAGTGTTTGTTTGAAACAACGCCCGTGAACCACAACACAAGTCGGAGGGTAGGCTTGTGCTTCAGGTGACGCAAGCGTCACCACGCTATATTTTGTGGATTACTGGAATTCGTTCTACATTATATTGAGTGCTGGCAAGGCCAGAGACGGTTATCTCTCGGCAAGTTGTTTGTCTCGGGGTGAGCACGGCATGCGAAATCCTTTCTTCCCGGTACACGTATCATCCCCGCCGAATGTCCCGCGAAGGCCGGACGCAAGGCGGGGGCCGATGTGGTGACGACCAGCTGGGTCCCTGACTTTCGCCCCGCGTTCGCGGGGCGTTCATTAGGGATGACAATCGCCGGGAAAGCTCGATGTGTAGAAATAGGCGGCGCCTCGCGCGGAGGCGACCATAAATCACTTGTAGGTCAGCGGGCCGTATCCGGTTCTTGAGGTCAAGGGCGCCGCAGGCGCCGCTTTGCGAGCAAGCCCCTTGAGCTCAAGAACCGGATACGGCTGTCTCTCGGCAAGTGGTTTAGGGCGGGGTGAGCGCCAAAGGCGCGGTTTTTAGGGGACCTGACTGCCCAGTTCAGCCGCTGCTCGCACTGACACCGCCGACATCCCACGAGGCCGGAAAGGCATCCCGGCGATGACGGTTGAAACCGGGGCTTCGTAAGTGGCTAACCGCCCAGCGTCATCGCCGCCCGCTTCGCAAAATACGTCACCACACCCGCCGCACCTGCTCGCTTGAAGGCCAGCAGGCTCTCCATCATCACCCGGTCGCCATCGATCCAGCCATTGGCGGCGGCTGCCTCGATCATGGCGTACTCGCCGGAGACCTGGAAGGCATAGACCGGGACGGGGAAGGTGTCGGAGAGGGCACGGACAATGTCGAGATAGGGCAGGCCGGGCTTGACCATGACCATGTCGGCGCCCTCGGCGATGTCGAGCTCGACCTCGCGCAGGCATTCATCGCGATTGGACGGGTCCATCTGGTAGGTCTGTTTGTCGCCCTTGAGCGCCGCGGCCGAGCCGATCGCCTCGCGATAGGGACCGTAGAAGCCCGAGGCGTATTTGGCGGCATAGGAGAGGATCATCGTGTCGTGATGGCCGGCGGATTCCAGCGCCTCGCGAATGGCGCCGATACGGCCATCCATCATGTCTGACGGGGCGACGACATCGCAGCCGGCCGCGGCCTGGAGCAGGGCCTGCTCGATCAGGCGCTCGACGGTGGCGTCATTGGCGATGCGGTCGCCGTCGAGAATGCCGTCATGGCCATGGGTGGTGAAGGGGTCCAGCGCGACATCGCAGATCACGCCGAGATTGGGCGCGGCATCCTTGATGGTCTTGATGGCATTGGGGACCAGACCGTCAGGGTTCAGGGCCTCGCTGCCGCCATCATCCTTCTTGCCCGGATCGATATGCGGGAAGATGGCCATCGCCGGAATGCCCAAGGCCTGGGCCTCCTTCGCCGCCTTCGCCAGTGCAGCAAGGGAGAGGCGTTCCACGCCCGGCATCGCCGCCACCGGCTCGACCGGGTCTGCCGTGTCGGAGACCACGACCGACCAGATCAGGTCATTCACCGACAGGGCATTTTCGCGCACGAGGCGACGGGACCAGTCAGCCTGGCGGGTGCGGCGAAGGCGGGTATTGGGATACATGGCGGCCTCTGGTCTTTGCGCTTTTCAATGACATATCAAACTTGCCGCCGCGGCAAACCCGCGTTACGGCTCCGGCCAAGGCCGTCAGGCAAGATTTGTCCGTCAAACATCCGATTAGCAACAGGAGCGCTGCTGTGGATTTCGCTCTCACAGAAGATCAGACCCTGATCCGCGACATGGCGAAAAAATTCGCCGATGACCGCTTGAAGCCGAATGCGGCCCGGTGGGACGAGGAAAAACACTTCCCCGTCGAGGTGATGCGCGAGGCGGCCGAGCTCGGTTTTGCCGGTATTTATACCCGCGAAGACGTCGGTGGATCGGCCCTGTCGCGCCTTGATGCCGCGATCATCTTTGAAGAGCTGTCGCGTGGCTGTGTGCCGACGGCGGCCTTCCTGTCGATCCACAATATGTGCGCCTGGATGATCGATAGCTGGGGCAATGAGGAGCAGCGCCAGCGCCTCCTGCCCGGCATGATGACGATGGAGAAGATCGCCTCCTATTGCCTGACCGAGCCGGGTGCGGGGTCGGATGCGGCCCAACTGCGCACCAAGGCCGTGCGCGATGGTGATGATTATGTGCTCAATGGTTCGAAGGCCTTCATTTCGGGCGCCGGCACGTCGGATTATTATGTCGTCATGTGCCGCACGGGCGGTGACGGACCGAAAGGCATCTCGACCATTGTGGTCGAGAAGGACACGCCGGGCCTCTCCTTTGGGGCCAATGAAAAGAAGATGGGCTGGAATGCCCAGCCGACCCGCGTCGTCACCTTCGAGGACTGCCGTGTTCCCGCCGCGAATTTGCTGGCGGAAGAGGGGATGGGTTTCACCCTGGCGATGAAGGGCCTCAATGGCGGCCGCATCAATATCGGTGCCTGCTCGCTGGGCGGGGCGACCGAGGCCTTCGAGCTGGCCAAGGCGTATGTCGGCACGCGCAAACAGTTCGGTCGTGAGATCGGTCAATTCCAGGTCACCCAGTTCAAGCTGGCCGACATGGCGACCGAGCTGGAAGCCTCACGCATGATGCTCTATCGCGGCGCTGCTGCCATTGATGCCGGCGACCCGTCCGCGGCCAAGTATTGCGCCATGGCCAAGCGGTTCGCGACCGATACGTGTTTCGACGTCGCCAACCAGGCGCTGCAGCTGCATGGCGGCTATGGCTATCTCAAGGACTACCCGCTTGAGCGCATCGTCCGCGATCTCCGCGTCCACCAGATCCTGGAAGGTACGAATGAGATCATGCGCGTGATTATTGCCAAGGATGTGATGAAGTAGGGGGTGGCAAAGCCGCTCCGTGACATTTGTATTGCCAGGACATCAGGGATCACCATGACCGACGAACCCGAAATCATCGCCCGCAAGATTGGCCAGGTTGGCCGGATCACGCTCAATCGTCCCAAGGCGCTCAATGCGCTGACCCATGGCATGTGCCTGTCGATGATCGAGGCGCTGGAGGCCTGGCGTGATGATGACAGCGTGCAGGTCATCGTGGTCGACGGGGCTGGCGAGAAGGGGTTTTGTGCCGGCGGGGACATTCTCAAACTGCATGACAGTGGCAAGGCGGGCGACGACCAGGCCTGGCTGTTCTGGCGCGACGAGTATCGGCTCAACACGCTGATCCACCACTATCCCAAACCCTATGTCGCGCTGATCGACGGCATCACCATGGGCGGCGGCGTCGGGGTTTCGGTGCACGGCTCGCACCGGGTCGCCGGTGATCGCACGATGTTCGCCATGCCCGAAACCGGGATCGGTTTTCACCCCGATGTCGGCGGCGCCTATTTCCTGCCGCGCCTTGCCGGCGAGATCGGCACCTGGATGGGCCTGACCGGCGCCCGCCTGAAAGCCCCCGATTGTGTCGCCGCCGGTCTGGCCACGCATTACTGCCCGTCGGGCCAGTATGACGCGCTTGTCGAAGCGCTCGAAAACGCGGATCTGACCGGCGAAGAATCGCTGGAAGTCCTGCTGGAGGAATTCTCCGGTGATCCCGGTGACAGCGATCTGTCGGTCACACGCGGTCTCATCGATGCAGCCTTTGCCGGTGACAGTGTCGACGAGATCACGGCGCGCATCGACGGGGCTGGGGATGGCTGGTCGGCCAAGCAGGCAAAAATCCTGGCAAGCAAATCCCCGACGGCGCTCAAGCTTACCTTGGCTTGTTTGCGCAAGGGCGGCGATCTCTCTTTCGAGGATGTGATGCGTCAGGATTTGCGCGTGTCGAGCTGGTGCCTGACGGGGACGGATTTCTACGAGGGTGTCCGCGCGGTGATCATCGACAAGGACCAGTCGCCGAACTGGTCGCCGGCCGCGGATGATAGCGAGATCGAGCAAGCCTTCGCGCCACTCGATGACGCTCACGAGATGAGCTTTCTCGAAGACACGGCCTAGACGCTGACAAATATCACTACAAAGACATCACAAAGAACACCACGATCCCCGGGGAGAGAAAACATGGCCCGCATCGCCTTTATCGGACTTGGAAACATGGGCTCCGGCATGGCCGCCAATCTGGTCAAGGCCGGGCATGAGGTGCACGCCTTCGATCTCAGCGCCGCCGCCATAGCTCAGGCCGTGGAGCAGGGCGCCAAGCCAGCCAACTCCGCCATTGATGCGGTGACCGGCAGCGAGGCCGTGGTCACCATGCTGCCCGCCGGCAAGCATGTACGCGCTGTTTATGAAGGCCAGATCTTTGACGCTGCGGCACCGGGCACGCTCTTCCTCGATTGCTCGACCATTGATGTCGACAGTGCCCGCCATGTCGGCGGTCTGGCCGTGGAGAAGGGTTTCCGCTTTGTCGATGCCCCGGTCTCCGGAGGCGTCGCAGCGGCCCAGGGCGGCACGCTGACCTTCATGGTCGGTGGCAGTGAAGGCGATTTCGCAGCGGCGGAACCCATTCTCGACGCGATGGGCAAGGCGGTCATCCGCGCCGGTGAAGTCGGGGCCGGCCAGGCGGCCAAGATCTGCAACAACATGCTGCTGGCGATCACCATGATCGGCACCTGCGAAGCCTTTGCCCTGGCCGAGAAGCTGGGCCTGGACCAACAGAATTTCTTCGACATCGCGTCCAAGGCGTCCGGCCAGTCCTGGTCGATGACCTCCTACTGCCCGGTCCCGGGCCCGATCCCGACCACACCGGCCAATAACGGCTACAAGCCGGGCTTCGCCACGGCCATGATGCTCAAGGATCTCAAGCTTGCGCAGGACGCGGCACAAAGCGCCGGAGCGACCACGCCGCTGGGCGCCCAGGCTGAAGCGCTCTACGCCATGTTCGACAATCTGGGCGGCGGTCCGTCAGACTTTTCCGGCATCTACAAGCTGTTGGATGGAAGCTGGGAAAACCGCTGATTTCAATTTGAACGGCCCTGTTAAGGGGATTTTTGCGCTTTCACATTACAGTCCGCACTGAACGTAAAAAACGATCATCAAAGATCGGGTGGAGTGTGTGTGATGGCGATGGCAGAAAGCGTGGCACCGGAAGCGGCGCCGAGTTCCGATTATCTTGAGCTTCTTCAACTGGTGGAACGCCTCCACCGACAGCTGCTTGATGTGGTCAAGGATGAGCTCGACCGTGAGGGGCTGGACGATCTGAACAGTGTGCAGGCCCTGCTCCTGTTCAATATCGGCGACCAGGAATTGACGGCAGGTGAGCTGCGGACGCGGGGCCATTATCTGGGCTCCAACGTGTCCTACAATCTCAAGAAGCTCGTCGATGCCGGCTATATCCGTCATGAGCGGTCGGCGGTGGACCGCCGTGCCGTGCGGGTCAGCCTGACCGATAGCGGTTTCGCTGTCTGTGCTCATTTGAACAAGCTTTTCGAGCGGCAGGGAACGTCGCTGAACCCGGTCGGCGGTGTTGATGTCGAGCAATTGCCGGCCATGAATACGGTATTGGCACGGATCGAACGCTTCTGGGCTGATCACATCCGTTTCCGGATGTAGGGCCTGTCCAACTGTTCATGAAAAAATCCATTGGGTGCGGCGCTTCGTCCATTATACGGACGGGTGATTACGGACTATACGTCGACTCACCGTCCGGTTGGCATGTAGTGATCGTCGTGAAAGGCCCGCCCCATGGATTACCAAACCGCGTTTCAGGATGCCGTCCGTCGTGTGAAGGCTGAAGGTCGCTACCGCGTCTTTGCCGATCTTCTGCGGCGCAAGGGTGAGTTCCCCGTCGCGCGTTGGCGCTCTGACGAGGGCAAGGTCCGCGACGTTACGGTCTGGTGTTCCAATGATTATCTTGGCATGGGCCAGGTGCCTTGCGTCGTGGAGTCGATGAAAAAGGCGATCGATGATGTTGGCTCAGGTGCCGGCGGCACGCGCAATATCTCCGGTACCACCCATTATCATGTCGAGCTTGAGCGCTCGCTCGCCGATCTGCACCAGAAAGATGCGGCGCTGCTCTTCACCTCCGGTTACATTGCGAATGAGGCGACGCTGTCGACCCTGGGAAAGATCCTGCCCGGCCTGATCATGTTCTCCGACGAGCTCAACCACGCCTCCATGATTGAGGGCGTGAAAGGGGCGCGCTGCGAAAAGCGCATCTGGCGTCACAATGATCTCGAACATCTGGAAGAATTGCTGGCCGCCGCACCGGCCGATGCGCCGAAAGTCATTGCTTTCGAGTCGGTCTATTCCATGGACGGCGATATCGGCCCTCTGGAAGCCGTCTGCGACCTCGCCGACAAATATGGCGCGCTGACCTATCTCGACGAAGTCCACGCCGTTGGCCTGTACGGTCTTCGCGGCGCCGGCATTGCCGAACGTGAAGGCCTGATGGACCGGATCGACATTATTGAAGGCACGCTGGGCAAGGCGTTTGGCGTGATGGGGGGCTATATCGCTGCTGACGGCGCGATTGTCGACGCTATCCGCTCCATGGCGCCCGGTTTCATATTCACCACCGCCCTTCCACCGGCCCTGGCCGCCGGTGCGCGGGCCAGCGTCGAATACCTCAAGGCCGCGCATCATCTGCGCGAGTCGCACCAGGAGCGCGCTGCGACCTTGAAGGCGCGCCTCGCCGAGGCCGGTTACCCGGTGATGGAATCCGAGACCCATATCGTTCCCATCAAGGTGGGCGATCCGGTGCTTTGCAAACGCATTTCCGACATGCTGCTCGAAGAGCATGGTGTCTACGTCCAGCCGATCAATTATCCGACTGTGCCCCGGGGAACGGAGCGCCTCCGCTTGACGCCCAGCCCGCTACACGACGATGGAATGTTTGACCAGCTCATCGAGGCACTGGATGATGTCTGGGAGCGGGCGTGCGAACAGACCGGGGTGGCCCGGGCCTGAATTCAGTCTGCCCGAGCGAGGTCGGACAATGGCCGGCGAAATATTCGTCGAAATCCAGCGAGTTGGAAATGCCTTGCGCGTGGCGGCCATTGACGGTGCCACTGCCGAGGAGGTCGTTTTCCAGGTGCCCGCCAAGACCCCGCGCGCGGACATTGATGTCCTCGCGCGGGCGAAGCTGGCCTGGAAGCTCAAGCGGGAAGCGGTCAACAAGAAACGGCCGGACCCAGGGTCCGGCCGTCGCGGCATTGAAGTCTAGGTCGGGCCAGCTAGCCGTCTTTCTTGCCGCGTCCCAGGCCAATATCCTTGGCGAATTGTGAGCGTTTGCGCGAATAGGCTGGCGCGACCATCGGGTAATCCGATGGCAGGCCCCATTTTCGGCGGTAATCATCTGGCGACATATTGTACTGGGAGCGCAGATAGCGCTTGAGCATCTTGAGTTTTTTGCCGTCTTCCAAGCAAACGATGTAGTCGTCAGCAACCGATTTGGATACGGCAATCGCCGGCTTGGTCTTCGGCTCCGGTTTGACTTCCGACTCGGAGACTTCCTTCATTGTCGCATGCACTGACTTGATCAGATCAGGCACGTTATCGGCCGGCATGGAATTGTGTGAGAGGTAGGATGCGACGACATCGGTGGTCATCCTCAGCAACTCTTCCTTGTCGATATCGGGGAGCATGTCATCGGCCATTTACAGAACCTTTCCGGAAACACTGTCTTGCTTTCGTCACACGTAGTGACTTCATTCATTATTGCAATGAACGATCGATATTATGACTTGATGTCGAGTTCAAGAGAGTGCGGTTGAATATATTTCAGTTGTGACAGCGCAGGTAGAATTGCTCAAGTAATTCGATTGGGGGCATGTGGGGGTGATCTGGTCTGCAGACACGCCAATTGTCCGCTTGCCCCAGTCCGAGCAGCACCTTATCACACGAGGCAAATGTGATGAGGAAGCGTCATGCCCGATACCCAGCGCGAAGCCGGACAGCAAAACCCGTTCTTCACCCGATCAATCGTTGAGAGCGATCGCGATGTCGCCCACGCGATCCATGAGGAAATTCAACGCCAGCAAAGCCAGATTGAGCTGATTGCGTCTGAGAACATCGTCTCTCGGGCGGTTCTTGAAGCGCAAGGCTCGCCGCTCACGAACAAATACGCCGAAGGCTATCCGGGCCGCCGCTATTATGGTGGCTGCGAGCATGTCGATGTTGTCGAGACACTTGCCATCGAGCGCGCCAAAGCGCTCTTCGGGGCCCAGTATGCCAATGTCCAGCCGAATTCCGGCAGTCAGGCCAACCAGGGCGTCTTTCTCGCTCTGCTCAAGCCGGGCGACACGATTCTCGGCATGTCCCTTGATGCCGGCGGTCACCTGACGCATGGCGCACGCCCCAACATGTCGGGCAAATGGTTCAAGGCGGAGAGCTATGGCGTGCGCGAGCGTGATGCGCGCATCGACTATGATGCGGTTCGCGCCAAGGCGCATGAGGTCAAGCCGCAGCTGATCATAGCCGGTGGGTCGGCCTATCCGCGCGAGATCGATTTTGCCGAATTCCGCAAGATCGCCGACGAGGTCGGGGCCTATCTCATGGTCGATATGGCGCATGTCGCGGGCCTGGTGGCCGGTGGGGTCTATCCCAATCCGATGCCGCACGCCCATGTCTGCACGACCACGACCCACAAAACCTTGCGCGGCCCGCGAGGCGGCATGATCCTGTCCAACGATCTCGACCTCGGCAAGAAGTTCAACTCGGCTATTTTCCCCGGCCTGCAGGGCGGTCCGCTCATGCATGTCATCGCCGGCAAGGCGGTCGCATTCGGCGAAGCCCTGCAACCCGAGTTCAAGGATTATGTCAAACAGGTGGTCGCCAATTGTCAGGCGATGGCCAAGGCGATAACCGATGGGGGCTATGCCATCGTCTCGGGCGGGACTGACAGCCATCTGGCCCTGGTTGACCTGCGCCCGAAGGGGCTCAAGGGCAATATCGCCGAAGAAGCCCTCGAGCGAGCCTATATCACCTGCAACAAGAACGGCGTGCCCTTTGATCCTGAAAAGCCGACGGTGACATCCGGCCTGCGCGTCGGCTCGCCGGCCGGCACGACGCGCGGCTTTGGCGAGGCGGAGTTCGCGCAGATTGGTGAGCTGATGGTGAAGGTGCTTGATGCACTTGTGGATCAGCCCGAGGGCAATGCGGAAATAGAGGCCGAGGTTCGCGAGACGGTGAAAGCGCTCACTGCGCGCTTCCCCATCTATCCAGAACTGGCCTAAGATACCCGCATGCGTTGTCCTTTTTGCGGTCATCCCGATACCCAAGTGAAGGATTCCCGTCCGGCAGAGGACGGGAATGCCATTCGTCGTCGGCGGCAATGTCCGTCCTGTGCCGCCCGTTTCACCACGTTCGAGCGCGTGCAATTGCGTGAGCTGACCGTAATGAAGAAGTCCGGGCGGCGGGTCCCGTTTGACCGTGACAAGCTGAACCGGTCCATCCAGCTGGCGATGCAAAAGCGCAATATCGAGCCGGACCGGATCGACCAGATGATTTCAGGCATTGTCCGGCGGTTGGAGTCGACCGGTGAGACCGATGTGACCTCTGACCGGGTTGGCGAGCTGGTCATGGAAGGCCTGAAGAATCTTGATGCGGTCGCCTATGTCCGATACGCGTCGGTCTACAAGGATTTCCACAAGGTCGAGGACTTCCGTGAATTCATCACCGATGAAGCGCTGAGCGCGCATTTCGGTACAAGCGAAGACGACAACGAATGAGCGCCGCGGCGCGTCCGCGTGTCACATTGAAGCTGGCGACTTCGCTCGACGGCAAGATCGCACTGGCGAACGGCGCCTCGCAATGGATCACGGGGCCCGAGAGTCGCGCCGTGGTGCATCGCATGCGTGCGGCGCATGACGCAATTCTCACGGGGATTGGCACCATCCTCGCGGATGACCCACAATTGACGGCGCGCCCCGAAGGCGGGTGCGAGCGTCAACCCGATATCATCATCATGGACAGTCAGGGGCGGACGCCGGCGACCGCGCGGGTCTTCAAGGGGGGAGACCGGTCCGTCACATTGGTTCCGTACAGAGATCTCGCTCGGGCCATGGCTGGCCGTGAGCGCGTGATGATCGAGGCGGGCGCGGCGATTGCGGCCTCTGCCGTGCGCGACGGACTGGTGGATTGTATCGAATGGTTTCGGGCGCCAATAGTGCTGGGCGGTGACGGATTACCGGTTCTCGCAGCTCTTGGCCTTGAGACACTCGACGCAGCCCCCATTTTCAGGCGGACAAGCGTCGTGGAGCGCGGCGTCGATCTGCAGGAAACCTACGAACGGACGGGTTGATGTTTACCGGAATCGTTACTGCCAAAGGCTGCATTTGCGCCATCTCCGGGGAGGGCGTGCGCCGCTTCGAGATCGACGCGCCCTACGAGCCTGATGGAATCGCGCTGGGAGCCTCGATCGCCCATGCCGGTGCGTGCCTTACCGTTGTGGAGAAGCGCCGGACGACAGATGGTTGCAGGTTCGCCGTTGAGGTGTCCCCGGAGACGTTGCGCCTGACCACGCTGGGCAAATGGAAGGTTGGCGACCCGGTCAATCTCGAGCGCGCCCTGGCGATGGGCGAGGAGCTTGGCGGGCACCTCGTCACCGGTCATGTCGACGGCGTCGGAGAGGTGGTAGATCGGCGCGAGGAGGGGGAATGGCTCATTCTTTCCGTCCGGCCGCCATCGGATCTCAATCGATTCATAGCCCGCAAGGGCTCGATCACGGTCGACGGGGTCTCGCTGACCGTCAATACGGTCACCCGCGACACGTTTGATTTGATGATCATCCCGCATACGGCGGAGGTCACCACACTCGGCGCGCTGCAAATTGGCGCACACGTCAATCTTGAGGTTGACCTCATGGCGCGCTACGCCGCCCGTCTGAGCGAATTCTCGCCGGCCTGATATTTGGAGACGCGCGTGAGCGACATCCCACTTTCCCCTATCGAGGACGTTATCGAGGATGCGCGCAATGGGCGCATGTTCATCCTCGTCGACGCCGAGGACCGCGAGAATGAAGGTGATCTGGTCATACCGGCCAAGTTTGCCACACCGGATGCGGTCAATTTCATGGCCAAGCATGGCCGTGGCCTGATCTGTCTCGCCATGAGCCAGGAACGTGTCGACCAACTCGACCTGAAATTGATGGCGAGCGATAATCGCTCGCGTCACCAGACGGCCTTCACCACCTCGATCGAGGCGCGTGAGGGTGTGACAACCGGTATTTCCGCCCATGACCGGGCCCGCACGATTGAAGTCGCGACCGACCCGTCCAAAGGCGCTGATGACATCGCGACGCCGGGTCATGTCTTCCCGCTGGTGGCGCGTGATGGCGGGGTACTTGTGCGGGCGGGCCATACCGAGGCCTCCGTTGACGTTGCGCGCCTGGCCGGCGCCGGTTCGGCTGGGGTAATCTGCGAAATCATGAATGAGGACGGGTCGATGGCGCGCCTGCCCGATCTCGTTGCTTTCGCCCAATTGCATGGCCTCAAGATCGGAACGATTGCTGATCTGATTGCCTATCGTCGCAAGAATGACCGCTTTATCGAACGCCGTCTGGAGAGCGAATTCTCCTCGCAATTCGGCGGCCCGTTCAAGCTCGTCGTCTTCCGTAATACGCTGGATGGATCCGAGCATGTTGCCCTCGTGAAGGGTGAGCCGAACACAGACGAGCCAACCACTGTGCGCATGCACAAGGTGAGCTTCGTCGACGATGTCCTGCATGAAAGCGGCCCACGCGGCGAGAAAGTTGAAGCCGGGATTCGCGCGATCTCCGAGGCGGAGGGCCCGGCGGTCATGGTCTTCATCCGCGAGACCTCGCACACGGCGATCATCGAACGCTTGGGCGCCCATCCCAGCCTGCCGCAGAATGAGCGCGAGGCGCGGCGTCTGCGTGAGTACGGTGTGGGAGCGCAGATCCTGCTGGATCTTGGCGTGCGCGACATGATTCTCCTGACCACCAAGCCGCAAACGATTGTCGGGCTTGAGGGCTATGGTCTGTCCATCCGCGAAGAGCGGCATTTTCCGGAGGGTGACGCATGAGCGCGCCGAAATATCTGATCATCGCGGGCACATTCTACCGCGACATCGCCGACGCGCTGATCAAGGGCGCGCAGGAGGCCATCGAAGCCAAGGGTTTTGCTTTCGACGTCGTCGAGGTTCCCGGTGCGCTGGAAATCCCCGGCACGATTGCCCAGGCCGAGAAGGCTGGCGCCGGCTATGACGGCTATGTCGCGCTGGGTTGTGTCATTCGTGGCGAGACCTCGCACTACGACTATGTCTGCGGTGAATCGGCGCGTGGAATCATGGATTTGAACCTGCGGGCCATCCCGGTTGGTAATGGTATCCTGACCGTCGAGAACCGCGCCCAGGCCTTGAAGCGCGCGATCGACAAGAATAAAGGCGCGGATGCAGCCAATGCAGCAATGATGCTGATCGAGCTGCGCAACCGCTTCAGGAGCGCATGACCATGGCTGCAGCCAGCAAGGAATCCGCATCGGAAAACCGGGCCCGTCTTCGTCGGGCTGCCCGCCTTTCGGCTGTCCAGGCGCTCTATCAGATGGAGATCAGTGGTCAAGGTGCGTCGGCCGTCATCCGCGAATTTCGTGATCATCGTTTCGGCGGTGATCATGAAGCAGCGGAATATGTCGAGGCGGATGAGGATTTCTTCGAGAGTCTGGTGAGCGGTGTTGTCGAAAAGCAGGCCAAGGTCGATCCGGCCATGGATGCCTTGCTGGCTGAAGGCTGGCGCCTCGAGCGTCTCGACTCGACGGTCCGGGCCATTCTGCGTGTCGGCGGGTTTGAGCTGCTGCATCGCAAGGATGTTCCGGCCCGCGTGGTGATTGATGAATATATCGAGATCGCCAATGCTTTTTTCGAGGGCTCCGAGCCGAAATTCATCAATGCCGCCTTTGACCGGGCGGCTCGCGACGCGCGCCCGGACGAATTCTGAGCCATGGCCGGCGACGGCGAATTCGACTTCATCCGGCGGCATCTCGTGCCGCTGAGTGAGGGCGATCCCGTTGCCCTTGGTCTCACAGATGACGCGGCCCTGCTGGACCCGGCGCCGGGTGAGAGCCTGGTCCTGGCCTGTGACACCCTGATCGCGGGCGTTCATTTTCGCGACAAGGACACACCCCAAACCGTTGCCAGCCGGGCCTTGCGCAGCAATCTCTCCGATCTGGCTGCCATGGGTGCCTCGCCGCGCCACTATTTGGCAGCCCTGTCCTGGCCGCGCTCGCTCGATGCCAAATGGCGCGAAGCTTTCCTGGCGGGCTTGCACCGGGAGCAATCGCGTTTCGGGCTCGCTCTTGTCGGCGGTGACACCACCGCAACGCCGGGGCCACTCACCATCAGCCTCACGCTGATTGGCGCCGTGCCGAGCGGCGCCGCGCTAACCCGCAGTGGTGCATGTGCCGGTGAGGATGTCTGGATTTCCGGACAGATCGGCGATGGCTTTCTCGGTCTCATGGCAGCGGAGACAGGGGCTGAGTCGCTGGCGGAGTGTCTAATCCGCTATACGGCGCCCGAGCCGCGCCTGGCACTTGGTGAGGCCCTGCGCGGAGTGGCCAGTAGTGCTATCGACATTTCAGACGGGCTGATTGCCGACCTCGGCCACATCGCCCGGACGAGTGGATGCGGGCTGGACATCGAGATCGATGCCGTTCCGCTGTCAAGCGCGGGCTCGGCCTGGCTGGCATCGCCGGAGGGTGATGTCCTGCGCCTGCTTGCTGGTGGAGACGATTACGAGCTCGCCTTCACGGCGGCGCCCGGCGACCGGGCCCGAATTGACGCAATCGGCGCTGGTCTCGATCTCCCCCTGACCCGGATCGGCCGCGTTGCGGAGGGGAGTGGTATCCAGCTGCGGAATGGGTTGGGCGAGGTTGTCGCGCCTGACCGCGGCGGATTTACGCATTTTTGAGGCAAAGCTGGCAGTCTGCCCGCGGACTGAGAGGCTTTCATGCGTAATGTCGTCGCCCTTGTGGCTGTAATTTTTCTGGCAGGCTTGTTGCCCGCACCGGCTTTCAGCCTCGTCGCACCGCCTGCGGAATCCGGAGGCGGATCCAACGATGAAGGCAGTCGAGGCAATCGCTTCCTGACCCTTTTCAACCGCGCCGGGTCCGAAGAGGACGAGCCGGAAGAGGATGAGGTGGAGGAAGACGATCCACGAAGCTTCACCATGCCGACGGTAGTTGCCCCCTTGTCCAGTCACGGGCACCTCACCGGATACGCCTATGTGCAGATCCGGGTTCGCGTCGCGGCCGGCCACAATCTCTGGGACGTCCGTGATGATGCGCATTACGCGCTGGACGCTGCGGTGCGGGCGGCCTACCGCACGCCTGTCTCCAACGAAGAGGGCACCGGTCTTGATAATGACCGCGCTGTCGAGGTCTGGCTGGCTGCGCTCGGTGAGCACTATGGCGCGAGTGCGATCGAGCGCATCGAGATTCGCCAGGCCGATACCCGGCTTTTTCGCCGATAATTCTGTATTGCAGCGCAGCAAGTCAATGTTTTGACTTGATAAAGAGTGCGTGTTGCACCGCCCCAATGCTTTGGGCATAGTCTCCCCAACAATAAGAACAAATGCGGGGAAGTTGTCTAAGGTCGGCGTGGTCACACGCGCGTGCTTTCCCGTATTCCTTCCGAGACCACAACGAAGTGAACAAACGGGGCTGGAATCCATGAACATGCTTTTTTTGGCCATTGCGGCAGCTGTTCTCGCCATCATCTACGGGGTCGTTCAGACCCAGCGTCTGATGAGTGCGAGCGCAGGCACGGAGAAGATGCAGGAGATCGCATCGGCCATTCAGGAAGGCGCGAACGCCTACCTCAAACGTCAATACACCACCATTGCCATTGTCGGCGTCGTCGTCTGTATCCTGATTGCCGTATTCCTTGGCTGGCAGGTTGCACTCGGTTTCGCCATCGGGGCCGTTCTGTCCGGCGCTGCCGGCTTTATCGGCATGCTGGTCTCGGTCCGCGCCAATGTGCGCACGACCCAGGCTGCCAGCACGAGCCTGGCGGCCGGGCTTGCGGTCGCCTTCCGCTCCGGTGCGGTCACGGGCATGCTTGTTGCCGGTCTCGCCCTGCTGGGTGTGGCGGGCTATTACTGGGTGCTCACCGGTCCGATGGGACTGGTGCTCGGCAGTGAAGAGAACGGTCGGATCATTATCGATTCGCTGGTCGCGCTCGGTTTCGGCGCTTCGCTGATCTCGATCTTTGCCCGTCTTGGTGGCGGTATCTTCACCAAGGGTGCGGATGTCGGGGGCGACATGGTCGGCAAGATCGAGGCCGGCATTCCCGAAGACGACCCGCGCAATGCGGCCACGATCGCTGACAATGTCGGCGACAATGTCGGTGATTGTGCCGGCATGGCGGCTGACCTGTTCGAGACCTATGCGGTGACCGTCGTTGCCACCATGGTGCTGGCAGCAATCTTCTTCACCGGCGGGCTGGCCACGACGATGGTCCTCTATCCGCTGATGATTGCAGCAGCCTGTATCGTGACCTCGATCATCGGCACCTTCTTTGTCAGCCTTGGCAAGGGCACCAATGTGATGGGGGCGCTCTACAAGGGGCTGATCGTTGCCGGTGTGTTGTCGATCGGTGCGCTCTACTTCGTCACCGATTTCACGATCGGCATGGGCGATATCGCTGAAGTGAACGGCAAGATGATTACCGGGATGAACCTGTTCTGGTCCGGCCTGATTGGTCTGGTCGTCACAGCCGCGATTATCTGGGTCACCGAATACTATACCGGGACGGGCTATCGTCCGGTGAAGTCGGTCGCCCTGGCGTCCGAGTCCGGACACGGCACGAATGTCATCCAGGGCCTCGCGGTTTCGCTGGAATCGACGGCCTTGCCGGCCCTGATCATCATCGGTGGCATCCTGGGTACCTATGCCTTGGCGGGCCTGTTCGGCATTGCCATCTCGGTGACGACCATGCTGGCCCTGGCCGGTCTGATCGTGGCGCTCGATGCCTTCGGTCCGGTGACCGACAATGCCGGCGGCATTGCGGAAATGGCCGGGCTCGACGAAAGCGTGCGCAATACGACCGACACGCTGGATGCCGTGGGCAATACGACCAAGGCTGTCACCAAGGGTTATGCCATTGGATCGGCCGGTCTGGGCGCCTTGGTCCTGTTTGCGGCCTATACGACGGATGTTGAGCACCTTCTGGGTATCCAGCCGGACTTCTCGCTGGAAAATCCCTATGTGATCGTCGGTCTGCTTTTTGGTGGCCTTCTGCCTTACCTCTTCGGCGGCATGTCGATGATGGCGGTGGGGCGTGCGGCGACCGCCGTGGTGACTGAGGTTCGCCGGCAGTTCAAGGAAATCCCGGGCATCATGGAGTACAAGGCGAAGCCGGATTATGGCCGCGCCGTGGACATTCTGACCAAGGCGGCGATCCGCGAGATGATCGTGCCGTCGCTTCTGCCCGTTCTGTCCCCGATCGTGCTCTACTTCGCGATCGACCTGATTGCCGGCCAGTCGCAAGCCCTGGCCGCGGTCGGTGCGATGCTGCTGGGCGTGATCGTCAATGGTCTCTTCGTCGCGGTCTCCATGACTGTCGGCGGCGGTGCCTGGGACAATGCCAAGAAGTATATCGAAGACGGCCATCACGGCGGCAAGGGCTCGGAAGCCCACAAGGCCTCCGTGACCGGCGACACCGTCGGTGACCCCTACAAGGATACCGCTGGTCCGGCCGTGAACCCGATGATCAAGATCACGAATATCGTGGCCCTGCTCCTGTTGGCCGTGCTGGCTCACTAGGCAGGATCAATTCTGATCCGGGAAGAGCTCCGGCCTCTGGCCGGGGCTCTTTCTTTTTGCGCGCTCTGCACGGCGTGCCAGCCAGAGTGCTTCGGCATTGTCAAAGGCGGCCTGACAGGCCCGCCAGATCAGGCTTTCCTCGCGTGGTATGACCGCCTCGTGTGGCTCTGCCTGGCCGGCAAGCGCCCAGCTAATGACGCTGCGTGGCGCGGGTAGAGCCTGTCCAACGGTGCGGGCGAACTCAATGGCGGTACAATCCTCGCCAACCTCATCGCGCTCCCACAATGGATGGTCATCCGGATCGACATCCCTCGCGGAATCGGCAGCGGGCCGTGTGACCCCGCAGGGTGTTGACCTTCCTGTGTTGTGACGTGCCTTGCGGCGCCGTGTATGCCTGCGATTGCGCATGCTCACTCCTTCTTTTCCGGTGTGTGGACGAGCGTCTGGTCGCCACGGCGTCACCGCCTGGCGTTTTGGGTAGAGAGGGAGTGCGGGATACCGGCCGAGGCCGATAAAGCGCTGATTTGATAACGGTAGCCACGACAAGCATCCCGCACGCGGAGTTTTCCCGGGTTGCCTTCCAGCCCCCGAATCGAAGCCGACGGGATCAGGGCGGTCAATCGTTGTGCCGCGAGTCCCATCGGCGGCCGCACCGGGTCTGATGGTGGTCAGCCCCGCCAAACCGGATGCGCTCCGCTATTCCCAAACCCCCGGATAACCGGTCCGAGCCTCAAGATGGCCTGGGAACGGGAGGATTATGTGATGGGGCGGAAGGAGGGTGGATAAGGTTTATCCCTATCCCCACCCCACACACCGTCATCCCGATGGCAATCGGGACCCAGACTGCGACGCAAGCTGTTGCCATGCTGGGCGAAATCGCGCCTGCGAGACTGGGTCCTGACTTTCGTCAGGATGACGGTTATGGGGGCGTAGGGCGGGGATAAGTTTTGACTTCAGGCGTATTGGTCATCCCGGCTCTGCGGCCTGCTTTCGCACCTCATTCGCCCGGGATGACAAAGATACACGAAATCCTAAATTACCGTCATTCTCCGGTCGCGGCAGGGCCGCGATCCGGGGGATGACGGGGTGTTGGGAAATGCGCCGTCTCGAGGGGGCGATCGGTTATCGGCGCATGGCGTCCAGTCATCCAGGCGACCGCTCTGCCTGGAGTCGGAGTGAATACATCCACCCACAAAAAACCCCGACCGATTGGTCAGGGCTTTTGTTGCGATGATACTTGCTTGCCGATCTACTGATCGCGACGCGGTCCACCGGCGCCGCCAGGCAGGTTCTGCTCGCCGCCGAATTGTTCGGACGGCAGGCGTCCGACATTGCCGAGAAGCTGTTCCAGGAAGGTGAGTTCGCGGCCCCGCGTCGGCGTCTCGCGGTCGGCATAGGCGACGACGCGGCCGTCTTCCAGCCCGTATTCGGACACCTCGGAGACCACGCCATTCGCGTCGAAGGTGACGGCAATGATGCGGCGATCACGAGTGGCCGGCCGCAGATAGGCGAGGCTCTCGCGAGTGGCGGAGATGTAATACCAGGTATTGTCCTCAAAGGTTCCGCGCGTCGACGGATTGCCAAGGCGCGACAGGACTGAGGACTCGGTGTCTTCAGCGACCAGGATCTCCGGGACGTCCTGGGTGGTGTAGCGATAGCCATGCGAACGCAGGACGGGATTGCAGGCCGAGGCGCCGATTGCACAGGCGGCAATCAGGACTGTAAGGCTAACGCGACGCTTCATCAGGAACTCCTGCGAGATGGGTCTGCCACGCGCGACTTGATGACGCGTGCGGCGTTGTCTTGACCTAACCAAGGGCGAGCTTAGCTTCAAGCGCCAATTCTTGGGAGAGCGGATCGCATGTTGAACCGTCTTTTCGGCCGCAAGCCGGAGAAGCTGCGCGCTGAAGCGCTTTATCGCGATGTGGTGGCGGCGGCCCGCAGGCCGGGTTTTTATGCCCGGCTGGGCGTTCCGGACACAGTCGAAGGCCGGTTCGAGATGATTATCCTGCACTGCGCGCTCGTCGTGCTGACCTTGAAATCGGAAGAGGGTGAGGACCCGACCCGGCTGAGCCAGGCGCTTTTCGACACGATGTTTGACGATTTCGATGCGGCCATGCGCGAGATGGGGGTGGGCGACTCGGGTGTTGGCAAGAAAATACGCTTTATGGCCGAGGGGTTCTATGGTCGTGCCGAAGCACTGCGCGAGGCCGCGCGCCATGACCAGCCGGATGAATTGCAGGCGGTGCTTGCGCGCAATGTTTTCAATGCCGAGCCCGATGATCCGCGGGCGCCAGCCCTTGCCCTATACGTCAACTCGGCGTTTCAAGCCTTGCAGGCACAAGGCGGGGCAGCGTTGATCGGCGGCCTCTCTCCTGTCTTTCCGGCGGTCTGATCGCCGTCTTGCTGCCTTGCATTGCTTGAGTCATGGTCTAAGTTCCGCGGGCTTTCGGCGCAGCGCGCCTTTGCGAGGGACATTGCACCGCTACTCATGACAGCTATCCCCACGATTTCGGTCGACGCCATGGGCGGAGATCTCGGACCCGAGGCGGTCGTCGAGGGTATCGGCCATGCGCTCAAACGCTGGCCGGACCGCAAGGCGAACTATCTGCTTCATGGCGACGAGGCGCAGCTGGCGCCACTTCTGGCGAAGCATCCGAAGGTCGCCGCCGTCTGCGAATTGCGACACACTGACACGCTGGTCCAGATGACGGACAAGCCGAGTGAAGCCGTGCGCCGGGCGCGCGGGTCCTCGATGTGGAATGCGATCCAGAGTGTGAAGGCGGGCGAGGCGGGGGCCATTGTGTCGTCCGGCAATACCGGTGCGCTCATGGCGATCGGGAAGGTGATCCTGCGCATGAAGAAGGGCGTCCATCGCCCGGCCATCTCGGCTAACTGGCCGACGCCGAAAGGGCATACCGTCGTGCTCGATGTGGGCGCCAATGTGCAGTGCGGCGCCACCCAGCTGGTCGAGTTCGCCATCATGGGCGAGGCCTATCACAGTGCTGTGTTCGGCGGGGATTCGCCGTCGGTTGGTCTGCTCAATGTTGGCCAGGAAGAACTCAAGGGAAATGACACGGTTCGTGAAGCAGATCAGCTGATCCGCAAATCGGGCCTGGATATCGCTTACAAGGGTTTCATCGAAGGCAATGACATCTCGGCCGGGGGCATTGATGTCGTCGTCACCGACGGTTTTACCGGCAATATTGCGCTGAAAACGGCTGAAGGCACTGCTCGACTGGTCGCCGGCTGGGTGCGTGAAGCGCTGACCAGCTCGCTTCTGGCCAAGCTTGCAGCCGGACTGCTCTCGCTCGGGGCGCTTGAGCGCCTGCGGCAGCGCATGGATCCGCGCTATATCAATGGCGGTGTGCTGCTGGGTCTCAAGGGGATTGTGGTGAAATCACATGGTGGCGCGGACGGTGAGGGTTTCGCCTCCGCGCTCGGCCTGGCTTATGTGATGGCCCAAAGCGATTTCATGGCCCAGATCCGCGCCAATCTCGACAAATTCGCCAGTTTTGAAGAAGAGCAGGAAGTCGCGGCAGCCTCATGACCGAGTTGAGTACGCGTATCGCCGGAATCGGTTCTTATCTGCCCGAGCGGATCCTCACCAATGATGAGATCTCCGCCATGGTGGATACCAGTGACAGCTGGATTCGCGAGCGGACGGGTATTCGTCAGCGCCATATCGCAGGTGAGGGCATCACGACCTGTGACCTGGCCGAGCGCGCCGCGCGGCGGGCCCTCGAAGACGCCGGACTGGAGGCTGACGATCTTGACCTGATCGTGGTCGCCACCACCACGCCGGATTTCACCTTCCCTTCGGTTGGCACCATGCTGCAAGCCCGGCTCGGGGCGATGAAGGGGGCGGCGTTCGACGTCCAGGCGGTCTGCACAGGCTTTGTGTACGCGCTCGCCATGGCCGACAATATGCTGGCCCGCGGCCAGGCCAAGACCGCTCTGGTGGTTGGCGCAGAGACCATGTCGCGCATTCTCGACTGGACGGATCGCTCAACCTGCGTGCTCTTTGGTGATGGCGCTGGCGCGATGGTCTTGCAGGCGGCCGACACGGGTGAGGGCGCCGAGCGTTCGGGAATCCTGGGCACCTATCTGCGTTCGGATGGTCGCTTCAAGGATTTGCTCCATGTCGATGGCGGCCCATCATCGACCGGGACGGTCGGACATTTGCGCATGGTCGGCAATCAGGTCTTCCGTCACGCGATCACGAATATTTCTGAATCCATGACCACGATCGCCAAGCGTTCCGGCGTCTCGATCGAGGACATTGACTGGTTCGTACCCCATCAGGCCAATCAGCGAATTCTTGAAGGTGTGGCGAGAAAGCTTTCTATTCCAACGGAAAAAGTCATTTCGACCGTTGCCGATCACGGCAATACATCTGCGGCCTCGGTGCCGCTGGCTTTCGACCGTGCCGTGCAGGACGGGCGCATCAAGCGCGGCGACCTGGTTTTGATGGAAGCACTGGGCGGCGGATTCACCTGGGGAGCGGCGCTCGCACGATTTTGAACAGGTCGCGACCGGTTTCTCGCACTTAACCAAGACCTTGGCGTTGACCTGACCCGCCTGTGGGGCGTAGCCTGATCTCGTCTTTGTGGGGATAGCTATGTCAGACAAAACCTTGACGCGAGCAGATCTGGCGGAAGCGGTCTACCGAGAGGTGGGGCTGTCACGTCAGGAATCGGCCGATCTCGTGCAGTCCGTGCTGGGCATGGTGTCGGATACGCTGGCCAGAGGTGAGTCTGTCAAGCTCTCCTCGTTCGGCTCCTTCCTGTTGCGGGACAAGCGTGGACGTGTCGGACGTAATCCGAAGACCGGGGTGGAGGTGCCGATTGAGGCGCGTCGCGTTCTGGTGTTCAAACCGTCGCAAGTTCTCAAGGAGCGCGTCGACTCGGCTCTGTCCAAGGATTAGGGCAGCCCGCAGGCTGACGCGAAGGGCGCATGTCGGTCACCAAAAAGTCTGCAGACGCATTCCGGACCATCAGCGAAGCTGCTGAGGAACTGGAAATCCCGGCGCATGTCCTGCGTTTCTGGGAAAGCAAATTTGCCCAGATCAGTCCGCTCAAGCGTGCGGGCGGTCGTCGTTTCTATCGGCCCCAGGATTTGCAATTGCTGCGCGGTGTGAAACGCCTCCTCTATGAGGATGGCTACACGATCAAGGGCGCCCGCAAATACTTCAAGGATCACGGGGTCGCTGCGGTGATGTCGATGGGTGTGGGCGAGGCCGTTCAGCCTCGCGATGCCCTTGCCATTGACGCTGCGGACCGTGAGACACCGGCCGCGACCGCGCCGGCGCGTCCGCGGCCGGCCGACGGTTCCCAGCGTCAGCTCGATGATATTCTCGCGGATCTGGAGAATGCCCGGGCCAAGCTGAAAGCCGCACTGGAACCGTGATCGACAGACCGGTTCCGGATCGACCGCACAACGCGCTGACACGCCTGTTGCGGAGCCGGAAAGCTCACCCTATAAGCGACTTCCCCATCGGACGGGCCTGCCTGTCCAGCAAGTGAGTGTCGGAGCGTGGCGCAGCCCGGTTAGCGCACCGGTCTGGGGGACCGGGGGTCGCGAGTTCGAATCTCGCCGCTCCGACCATTTGCTTGCGAAGCGACTTACGCCGGCGCTCCCGCCAGAGCCGCTTTCATCACATCCTTCATCGTCACGTCCGGGTCGGCCAGCGCCGCAGGATCTGGTTTGGCGCGTTTTTCGATCATCAGCTTGGCGGCCATGAAGCTTTGCGGGTCGTTGATGCAGTCTGCGGCGATGAGAACGCCGTCGGCGAGATGGAAGAAGCTGCGCGGTGTCTCCGCATCGCCGGCGCGGGTAATGGTGGTGTCCTGGGCGCCGATCAGGCCGGCGGTCTGGAGCTTGAGGTCGAACTGGTCGGACCAGAACCACGGCACTTCCGGCTTCGGCGCAGGAGCAGCACAAATCGCAGCGGCGGCGCGCTTGGCCTGGTCCAGCGCATTGGGCACGCTCTCCAGGCGTAGTCGCGTGTCGGTCAGCCAGTTGTGCTGTTCGGCACAATCGCCGATGGCAAAGATGCTCGGATCACGGGTCCGGCACTGGTCGTCGACCAGGATACCATTTCCAGTGTCCAGTCCGCAGGCAGCCGCGAGTTCCTGGTTGGGCATGACGCCAATTCCAACGAGGACGCTGTCGCAGGCAATCTTCTCGCCCGTGTTCAACTCGACGCGGGTGACAGTCTTGCCCCTGGACAACAGGCCCGCCTTGGGCTTCAGCGCTGCGACCTGCGCGTCAAGCCGGATGGATATACCGCGCGCCTCATGGGCCTGGCGGTAGAAATCCGAGACTTCAGGCACGGCGACGCGGGCCAGCAGGCGGTCCATGGCCTCGATAACGATGGGTGTCGCGCCGAGCTTTGACGCCACCGAGGCCGCTTCCAGTCCGATATAGCCGCCGCCGATAATGGCGATCCGCTTGCCGGGCTGGACGTCCGCTTTCAGCTTGTCGACGTCGGCGATGGAGCGCAGATATCGCACGCCGTCGAGCTCGGCGCCGGGAACGGGCAGGGGGCGGACGCGGGATCCGGTGGCGATTACGAGATGGGTATAGGTGTCCTCACGCCCATTGGAGAAGACGACGAGCTTGCGGTCCGGATCGATCCGTTTGGCCCGGCTCGACAGGCGCAGTTCGACACCTTGTTCAGTCCAGGTTTCCGGCGGTTGCAGCCAGAGGCGGCTCCCATCGATCTCACCGGACAGATAGGTCTTGGACAGGGGCGGGCGCTGATAGGGTGGATGCGGTTCCTCGCCAACCAGGATGATACGCCCTTCAAACCCGCTGCGCCGCAGCGAGGCCGCGCATTGGCCGCCGGCCTGGCCAGCGCCGAGAATGATGACTGTTTCACTGGTCTTGGCCACGCCTGTCTCTCCCTGACACCTTCGCCGGTTGCGACATGATGGCGCGTCCGGTCCTGTCCTGCGAGCGCATTATCAGCATGACGCCCCGCCCGGATGAAGCCGGAGGCTTGCCTGTGGCTGTGGATGGGCTACCTAGCGCGACCGGGAGATTGCATGTCGTATCATTCCAGTACTATCAGCCGCGCCGTTTCCACCTGGCTACTCGTTGTCGCCGCCCTTGTCTGCCTGATGATCATCATCGGCGGCACGACGCGGCTGACCGACAGCGGATTGTCCATCACTGAATGGAAACCGATCTCCGGAGCCATCCCGCCACTGTCCCAGGAGGACTGGCAGCGCGAGTTCTCGCTGTATCAGCAGACGACCGAATTCCAGGTTCAGAACTCATCCATGACGCTCGAGGAATTCGAGTTCATCTTCTGGTGGGAATGGGGGCATCGTCAGCTGGGCCGACTGATCGGACTGGTCTTCTTCGTGCCCTTCGTCTTCTTCTGGCTGCGCGGTCATCTCAGCGCCCGACTCAAGCCGCGCCTTTTCGGGCTTTTCCTGCTCGGTGGCGCGCAAGGCGCAATCGGCTGGTGGATGGTCGCGAGTGGGCTGTCGGACCGGCTGGATGTCAGCCAGTATCGCCTGGCCACGCATCTGGGCATGGCGTTCGTGATCCTTGGAGCGTCGATCTGGCTGTCGCTGGAAGCGCGCTACGGGCCGCCACCGCTGCGCCGCGGGCGTCTGGCCGGTGTGACGGCCGGGCTTCTCGGTCTGGTCTTCCTGCAGATCATCCTCGGGGCTTTCGTGGCCGGTCTGGATGCCGGTCGTATCTACAACACCTGGCCGCTGATGAATGGTGATCTGATCCCCGAGGGTTATCTTGGCGGGATGAGTTTCTTCCCGGCGATCTTCGAGAGCCATGCCGCCGTTCAGATGCATCATCGCTGGATGGGCTATATCGTGGCGGTGTGTGTCTTTGCCCATGCCGCGCTGATCTGGCGCGAGCCACGGGTCTCGCTCAAACCCTTCATGGTGATCCTGCCGGCGCTCGTGATCGGCCAGATCGCGCTCGGCATTGCCGCGCTGCTGGCGGTCGTCCCCCTCTCATTGTCTCTGGCGCACCAGGGCGGCGCGATCCTGCTCTTCATTGCAGTGGTCTGTGCGGCCTGGACGGCACGCCGGGCGGTCTGATCAGGACTGTTTCGTCCTAGAGACCGGCCTTGCGTGCCCGTTGCCAGTAAACGGCGGCTATCAGGCTGACCACAGCCGGGATCATGAGGCCATACTCATCCGCCCACAGGGGTGTCGAGGGGGTTTCGATCGTCAAAGGCGTGTAGATTTTCTGGATAAAGATGTTGTGGGCGCCGTGGAACATGATCGCGGGCCAAACGGACCGGCTCTTGAAAGTGTAATAGGTCATGATGACGCTCATCGCGATGATCATCACGGTGAAGCACCCCAGCTGAAACAAAGTGTCCCCGCCGCCATAGGCGATGATGACCGGGTAGTGCCAGACGGCCCAAACGCTGCCGCTGATCAGGCATGTGGCATTGAACGAGAAGAGCTTGCGCAACTCCCACACAAAGAAGCCGCGCCAGCCGATTTCCTCGCCGGCAATCGTGCCCAGCGACTTGATGAACTGCACGACGGCCATCAAGACGACCATCAGGCAGATCACGGCAAAGGTCGGGGCTTCGGGCAGGCCAAGTGACTGGCCCCATTCGCTGATCGTTTCGGGATTGCCGACGCCACCGAGTCCGCTCAGCCAGATGATGCCATAGGCAATTGAGACATAAAGAAGGGGAATGAGGTATCCGGCCCAATTGGCGCCATGGCCTCCCCATCGCCACGGCAGGTCCGCGATTTTCCGTCCGCGCAGCTTCAGCGTCAGGAAGGCCGCCATCGTCGGCATCACCATGAGCGTTCCGACATAGAGGGAGGTCGGTACCAGGGCGACGATGGCGTAATGGGCAATGGCGCTGAAGATGCCGAGAATGCCGAGGAAAGCCAGCAGGGTGATGGTCGTTTTGCGTTTGTCGTCTTGTGCTGCCGTCATGATACGTGACCTTCCTTTACGGGCAGGGGTGTCAGGTGTACTTTATACATCAAATTGTACAACTGATTGTATAAAGGGCAAGCCGTGCGCGAAAGCAACATCATGGATACCCACGTGCTGAGCCGGGCATTTGTGTCGAACAAATTGCTCAGACTGGTGGAAACACTGGCCGATCAGGGTCAGGTCCTGCTGGAATCGGCGGCGATTGAGATCCCGCCACGGGCGATTTCAACGGTCCTGATGATCGGTGAAATTCCCGATGTAACGGCGGCGGATATCGCGACATCCCTTGATCAACCTCACCAGGTTGCGACCCAGCGGATTGCGGCCCTTATCAAACTCGGCCTTATCACCAAGCGCCCGCATCCAACGGATAGCCGAAGCAAGGTTTTAATCCTGACCGCACGGGGGCGGGAACAGTATCAATCGATGATGGTGATTCTGGAGAAAATTCGGGCGATGATGGATGCTCTCTTCGACGAGATCGGTTGTGACCTGGCCGGCAAGGCGGTCGAGGCCGTGGCGGCGCTCAAGGCGCGGCCCTTGATCGAGCGGGCCCGCGAATTGGGCGAAGGCGACGCAAAATGAGCCGCTTTCGCGGCTCATCAAGTCTCGATCAGAAAAAGCCGTGATCTACCCGGCTATTCGTTCGCGAAGACAGCCCGTGTCAGCACGTCCCGCGAGACGACTTTGAGGCGACCGGTCTCGGCGTCAAAGACAGCCAGCAGGCCGTTGACATAGGCGGTGTAGCCGTAATTGGCGTCGGTAACCGCAAGTCCGGCCGGAGTGCCGACCCCGGGCGTGGACAGGCCATCGACAATGTCAATCGAGATGCCAGCCTCCAGCGATGCTGCATCAAAGGTCTCAACGGTATCGCCGCTGCCATTGGTGGCCAGCACGAGACGAGTCCCGTTGAACTCGCCGACCGTCAGATTGGCCGCCGGATAGGCCGCGTCGGCCAGGAGTGTGCCTTCATGGCTCAGGCGCGCGAGGCCACCGGCCGGGCTGGCCGTGTAGATGTCGCCGTCAAAGGTCGCGCACTGGCGAGCCGGGTCTGGCAGGGGGAAATCGCGGATCCGCTCCACGTCCAGCAGATCATCGCCGGCATCGCGGATGCGCCAGATTTCCGCCCGCGCGCCTGTTCCCAGAATGACCAGCTCGACAAAGCCGGCGCCTTCGCGCAGGAGGCAAAGGCCCGAGACACCGTCAATCGGCTCGATCTCGCCCAGCGGCAGGTCTAGCACCTGGGCGCCATCACGAATGACCGCATAGCCGCGCACGGCGCTGGAATCGGTTGCGGCTCCAAAGATCAGCGGCAGGCTCTCGCCGCGCAGCTCGAAATTCGGCGCAGTGGCAAGACCGGTCAGGCGCTCGCCCGCATGGCGGGTCTTGAGGAGGCCGTCGAGGTCGAAGATGTCGATGCCGCCATTGCGCGGCGCCGAGAGCACAAAGCCAAGCGAGGGTGCTTGCGGGTCGGGCAGGAAACCGACCACGCTATTGCCGCCCTCGACCGCGGTGAAGGCAGCCGTCACGGTCATCTCGACCGGGCCGCCTTCCTCAAGCGGGTTGGTGCTGCTGTTCTCGGTCGTGTTCTCGGCGTCGGGACCACAGGCGCTCAGCGCCAGCAGGGACGCGCCTAGAGCGAAGGCCCGGGCCAGGGACCGCGGACCGCGAAGGTGCGGCCGGGATAGCGCTGCACGTTGAAAAACAGAGTCGAACCGTCGGGACTGAAACATGGACCGCAAATCTCGCTTTTTTGACCATCCGGCCCGGAGGCCGCGTTGCGGGCAATCGTATACACCTCTCCTTGGGGCGTCACGCCGCGGATGTACTGGTCTTCAGGTCCGTCCTCGACAACGATGAGATCGCCCCAGGGCGCGACGCAGAGATTGTCGCAGCGCTCCATAATGGCGGCATCATGGCTCTGGTAGAAAAGCTGGAGGCGACCGGGCGAGGCCGTTTCGCCGCTTTCGCCTTCATTCGGGCTGGGCTGGTAGCGCCAGATCTGGCCGAGCCGGTCCGGACCGCCATCGGTGCAGGCGAAATAGCATTCATTCTCGCCCCACCAGATGCCTTCGCCGCGGGTGAACTGGGCGGCACCGCTGGCGATACCCCGAATGGCGAGATCGGCGTTGGGCGCCTCGACATCGTCCAGGTCGACCCAGTCAACCTCGAGCCATTCGCCCGGCTGGACCGTCTCGCTTTCCCAGTTGCGGGTGTCGAAGCCGGGACGTCCGCGAACGGCGAGGCCCTGCAGGCGGCCGCCTTCGATCAGCTGACCCGGGACGTTCGGCAGGAAGCGGTAGAAGAGGGCACGGTCATACTCGTCCTCGGTCTCGTAGACGATGCTTGTGCGCGGATCGACGGCGACAGCTTCATGCCGGAAGCGTCCCATGGCCTTGAGCGGGACGGGCTCGACCAGCCCGTCGGCCTCGGCGGGCACTTCGAAGATATAGCCGTGCTCGACGCCGGCCTGGGGCCCGGGATTGAGGTCGGTTTCCTCGCAGGTCAGCCAGCTGCCCCAGGGCGTTGGGCCGCCGGCGCAGTTATTGACCGTACCGACCAGCGACAGATACTCGTCCTCGACCGCCAGGGTTTCCGGGTCGAGGATGATATGGCTGGTGCCGCCGATATGCGGATTGCCGTTCTCATCCCAGTCATGGACCCGGGTGCGATCAATCCGCTCCAGCCCCGAATTGTCCGGCACGAAAGGCGATTTCTCGGCATCGCCCAAGCGGAGCTCGTGATTACGGACAAGAACCAGGCGGCCATCGGCCTTCTGGAAACAGGCCATGCCGTCAAGATCGCCCGGTACGACCAGCCCGTCACTCATGGGCTGTCCAGCCGAGGAGATCACATCATAGGAAAAGCCCCGCGGCAGATCGACGAGCGCGTCCGGATCGACTTGCAACGGACCGAATCCCTCGACCTCGTTGAAATAGCCCTGTTCAGCCGGATAGGGGCGCTGGCAGCCCGCGAGGGCGGCCAGACCGGAAAAGGCGAGTGTGGTTGCAGCGCTGTTGCGCAGGAAATGACGGCGGGACAGGGACATCGGTAACTCCGGGGCGGCGGGAACACCTTGTAATTACGCGAGATTCACGACGGAGACATGACGCTTCTGCAGTGTGTGGTAAAATGTAACCGTATTCCTAGGTGCATAAAATTACAGCTGAAATCCGTCACCTGCTTGACCAAGGTGAAAATGCCCTCTAAACGGCGCGCTCGAATTCAACCCGAGCCACGCTAGGCCTGAGGCAATATCAATATGAAAACCATCTCCGTTAAACCGGCGGATGTCGAAAAGAAGTGGATCGTGATCGATGCAGAGGGCGCCGTTGTCGGTCGTCTCGCTGCCTACGTCGCCACCCGCCTCCGCGGCAAGCACCGTCCGGACTACACCCCCCATGTCGACATGGGCGACAACATCATCATCGTGAATGCCGAGAAGGTCGTCTTCACCGGCACCAAACGTGATGACAAGCGCTACTATCACCACACCGGCCACCCTGGTGGCATCAAGGAAACCAGCCCGGCGAAACTGCTGGATGGTCGCTTCCCGGAACGTGTGGTCGAGAAAGCTGTTCAGCGCATGCTGCCGAAAGACAGCCCGCTGGCCCGTCAGCAATTTTCGAACCTGCGCGTCTATGCCGGTCCCGATCACAAGCACGAGGCCCAACAGCCGGAAGTGGTCGATTTCAAGTCCATGAACTCCAAGAATACGCGAGGCTGATATGTCAGAAGAAGCCCGCTCGCTCGAAGACCTCAAAGACGTCATCAAGGAAGCCGATGCCGGCGCCGTGGTGGCTGACGAGTCCGTTCCGGCTGAGCCCAAAATCGATGAGCACGGCCGTTCCTATGCCACTGGCAAGCGCAAGAACGCGGTCGCCCGCGTCTGGATCAAGCGCGGCAACGGCAAGATCACGGTCAATGGTCGTGACCAGGAACAGTATTTTGCCCGCCCGGTCCTGCGCATGCTGCTTCAGCAGCCGCTGCAGGCGGCCGAGCGTGTCGACGAGTTCGACATTGTCGCCACCGTCGTCGGTGGTGGCCTGTCCGGCCAGGCCGGTGCTGTGCGTCACGGCATCTCCAAGGCTCTCCAGCTGTTCGAACCGGGCCTGCGCCCGGTCCTGAAAGCCGGTGGCTTCCTGACCCGCGACAGCCGCGTCGTCGAGCGTAAGAAGTACGGCAAGGCCAAGGCCCGCCGCTCCTTCCAGTTCTCCAAGCGCTAAGCTTTACAGAACACGCGAGAAACAAGACGGGCGGTGCCACTGGCACCGCCCGTTTTTTTGTTTCGGGTCAGTTGCGTGCGCGTGGCCGATCCCGCGCCTGCTCGGCCAGGCCGTTGGCAATATGGTCAAAGACCACGCGGATGCGGCGGCTGGTGTTCAGTTCGCGGTGGGTGACCAGCCAGGTCTGGATCGGAATCGGGGCCAGCTCAGGCCACACCTCTTCGAGAATGGAGTGCTGGTCGATCCAGTCGCGCGTCATCGGGGTGACCCCGAGGCCCTGCATGGCCAGGGCGTGATGGACCGTGGAACTGCCGCTGCTGATCTTGAAATTCTCCGGCGTCAGGCTGAGTCCAATCGCATTGAGGTGCTCGATCACGCGTTCATTCTGTTCAAAACCGATGAAATCGAGACGGTTGACCTCGTCCAGGCAGGTCGGGCGTCCGACCCGGTCGAGATAGTCCGGGTGGGCGTAGAGGTGCCCGGTTGTCTCGCCGACCAGACGGGCGATGAGGTCGGGCTGCTCCGGGCGGGCATGCCGGATGGCAATGTCAGCCTCACGCTTTTGCAGATCCTGCAGCTCGTTGGAGGCGATGATCTCGAGGCGGATGCCCGGCGCCTCCTCGCGGATCCGCTTGATGATGGGCGGGAGATAGAAAGACGCCATGATATTGGTCGCTGTCACGGTCACCCGCCCTTCGACGGCGCTGGACTGACCCGAGGCGGTCAGCGAAATTCGTTGCGCGGCCTCGCCCATCGACCGGACATGCTCGACCAGTTCCAGCGCGGCGCCTGTCGGAACCGTGGCGCGGCGGTTGCGTTCGAACAGGGTGATGCCGAGATCGGCCTCAAGCGCGGCAATTTGGCGGCTGAGGGTTGGCTGGGTCTGGCCCAGCGCGCGTGCGGCGGCTGAGAAAGACCCTTCCTCGATCGTCGCGAGGAGGGCGCGGATCTGGTTCCAGTCGAAGGAGACGGCGTTCCAATTCATGCAAATGCGTATATCAGATGTCCGTATGGCGGCAATTTATATTCGCTCAGCGTATGTCAAAACCGGTGATCAGGGTGTTCGCACGAGGCGATTGCACAGTGGAGATGAATGTCATGACGCACGCACAACGCTGGTGGGACAAGATCGCCGAGAAATACTCGAACGACCCGATTGCGGATGTCGAGTCGTGGGAGTTCAAGCTGTCGAAGATCCGTGAGCATCTGGGCCCGGAAACACGCCTGCTGGAATTCGGTTGTGGCACAGGCGGTACGGCGCGTCGGCTTGCAGACGCGGGCGGTACCATTCTTGCGACGGATATCTCCGGCGAGATGCTGATGATTGCCGCGGCACGCGGTGCCGAGGCCGGGATCGAAAACATCACCTATGAGCGGGTCGACTTCGCCGATCTCGAGGCGCCGGAGGGCAGTTTCGATGTCGTGCTCGGCATGAGCATCCTGCATTTGCTGGATGATCGGCATGCCGCGATGGACAAGGCGATGACGCTGCTTCGCCCCGGCGGGCTCTTCATCACTAGCACGGCCTGTCTGCTGAACGGCTATTGGTTCATGGTGCCGATCCTGCCGATCGGACAAATCTTCGGTGCTTTCCCGCCGGTCAAGGCCTTTGGTGCCAAGCGGCTCAAGCAAGAGATGGTCGAAGCCGGGTTCGAAATCACCTATGACTGGCGGCCCAAACCCGGCGCGGCGCTGTTCGTCATCGCCCGCAAACCGGGCTGAGCCACCGTCGAACTGAAAGTGATTGCATGACTGACACCCAGACCGCGCGCGATGCGGCCGCGGACGAAGCGCGCGGCTCCGGCTTTGCCGCCGAGCTTGAGCGGGATCAGGCGCATCGCGAGAAGGCCAAATCGGTGCAGCCACTGCGTCGTTTAATGCCCTATATCCTGCGCTATCCGGGGCTGTTGGCGGCCTTCTCGGTGTTTCTCTTCCTGGCCTCCGGCCTGACACTGCTCCTGCCAGCGGCCTTCCGGTTGGTGGTCGATTGCGGCTTCGCGGGGGCGAGCCAGTCCGCGGCCTGCGCCAGCCTGGGGGACACATCGGGACTGGGGATTTATTTCCTCGCCGGAATGGGCGTGGCGGTTCTACTGGGGCTGGCCAGTGCCTTTCGATTCTACTTCATCAGCCGGCTCGGTGAGCGTGTGGTCGCCGATCTGCGCCAGGATGTGTTTGCGCATCTGCTCTCGCTGGATGCCCGCTTTTACGCGGGAACCCGGACGGGCGAGGTGCTTTCGCGCCTGACCACGGATACGACCCTGATCCAGACCGTGGTCGGTTCGTCGATTTCGGTGGCCTTGCGGACTGTGGCAACGACGACCGGCGCGTTGATCCTGATGGTGGTGGTGAGCTGGCAGTTGGCCCTGCTCGTTCTGGCGCTCGGCCCGCTGATGGTGGGACCGATCATGCTGTTCGGGCGCCGGATCCAGCGCCTCTCGCGGGTCAGTCAGGATAATCTGGCCGATGCCTCGGCGCGGGCCGGGGAGACCCTGCAGGCGATCGAGACGGTCCAGGCCTTCACCCGTGAGCGCGAGGAAGCCAGCCGCTTCTCCAAGGCGGTGGAGATGACTTTCGTCTCCGCCATGCGGCGGATCAGCGTGCGGTCAGTCATGACCGCGCTCATCTTCTCGGTGATCCTGACCGGCCTGATCGCGGTCCTGTGGTTTGGCGCCGTCCAGGTCCAGGCCGGCGCGATCACGCCCGGCGCGATGACGCAATTCGTCATGTATGCCTTTGTCGCCGTCAGCGGCGTGGGGATGCTCACCGAGACCTATACCGAAATGATGCGGGCCGCCGGAGCCACGGAGCGCCTGATGGAATTGCTGGGCGCGCAAGCATCACTGCCGATCGCCGCGCCCGTCGCGGTGCTGGCGGAACCTGTACAGGGGGCGATCGGCTTTGAAGCGGTGAGTTTCGCTTATCCCGGCCGCGAGGCAGAGCCGGCGCTTCGCGGCGTCAGTTTCGACGCCCAGCCGGGTGAAACGGTCGCGATTGTCGGTCCGTCCGGGGCCGGCAAGACAACCCTGTTCCAGCTCCTCCTGCGCCTGCATGACCCGCTCAGCGGTCGGATCAGCCTGGATGGCATCGATATCCGCCAGCTCGATCCGCAGGCCTTGCGCGCGAAACTGGCCATCGTGCAGCAAAATGCGCCGCTCTTCTCCGGGAGCGTGGCTGACAATATCCGCTTCGGGCGACCCGATGCGAGCGTTGCGGACGTCGAGGCCGCGGCCCGCGCGGCCAATGCTGACGCCTTCATCCAGGTCTTGCCCGACGGCTATGACACCGCACTGGGGGAACGGGCGGCCAGCCTGTCCGGCGGTCAGCGCCAGCGTCTCGCGATTGCGCGTGCCATCCTGCGCGATGCGCCGGTTCTCCTGTTGGATGAGGCGACAAGTGCGTTGGATTCCGAGAGTGAGCAATTGATCCAGTCGGCCGTGGAGACCCTGTCCGAGGGGCGCACGACGCTGGTGATCGCCCACCGGCTCGCGACCGTCCGCTCGGCGGACCGGATCATTGTGCTGGAGAACGGGCAAGTGGTCGACACGGGGCGCCATGACGCCCTGCTGCGGCGCGGCGGCCTTTATGCCCGCTATGTCGAGCTGCAATTCGGCCAGTCCGACTCCTAACCGGCAGGTTCCGGCTTCTCCGATTTTGCCTTCGTAGCGTCGCTTCGAACCAGTACATTGCGCCCCGGAGCCTTGCGGATCGGCTTGAGCTTGCCGTCGCCGGGTGTGCGGGCCGGGACGTCCTCACCGGATCGCTCGAGCAGCCAGTCGCGCCAATCGCCCCACCAGGAGCCGGGATGCTCCGTCGCACCCTCGATCCACGCTTCAACAGTCTCGGGCAGGGCGTCATTGGTCCAGTGCTGGTATTTTTTCGCGTCCGGGTGATTGATAACGCCGGCAATATGGCCGGACCCGGCCATCATGAAGCGGGCCGGGCCGCCAAACAGACGGGCGGCGCGATAGACCGACGGGTAGGGCGCGATATGGTCCTCGCGTGAGGCCTGAATATAGACAGGTGTTTTCACGGCGCCGAGATCCAGCTTGTGGCCCCCGAGCTCAAGCTCGCCCTTCGCCAGCCGATTATTCTTGTAGAAATTGTCGAGATACCAGAGGTGCAATGCCTTGGGCATGCGGGTCTGGTCGGCATTCCAGTACAGAAGGTCAAAGGCTTGGGGCTGGCGCCCGAGCAGGTAGTTATTGACCACGAAGGACCAGACCAGATCGTTCGAGCGCAGCAGATTGAACGTGTCGGCCATGGAGCGCCCGTCCAGGACACCGCCCTGGCTGTCCATGATGCGCTCGATTTCCTTCAGCCAGATATCATCGATGAAGATGAGCAGGTCGCCGGCCTTTTCGAAGTCGGACTGGGCGGCGAAGAAGGTTGCCGAGGCGATGCGGTCGGACTGACCTTCGGCTTCCAGCCAGGCCATGGAGGAGGAAAGCAGGGTACCGGCCACGCAATAGCCGACCGCATTGACCGACGTCTCACCCGTTGCGGCTTCGATCGCATGCAGGGCCGCGAAAAGCCCTTCATGCATGTAATCCTCAAAGGTCTTGTTCTTGAGTTCTGTGCCCGGATTGACCCAAGAGATGAGAAATACGGTGAAGCCCTGGTCGACCAGCCATCGGATCATGGAATTCTTTTCGCGCAGGTCCATGATGTAGAACTTGTTGATCCAGGGCGGTGCAATCAGGAGCGGGCGCGCCTTCACGGTCTCCGTGGTCGGGGCGTACTGGATCAACTCCATCAACTCGTTCTCGAAGATGACCTCACCCGGCGTCGTGGCCATGTCCCGGCCGACCTTAAAACCTTCCATGTCGGTCTGCTTGAGCGCCAGGCGGCCATCGCCGGAGGCGAGATCATCGAGGAGGTTTTGCAGGCCCTTGGTCAGGTTCTCGCCCTGACTTTGCATGGTTTCGCGCAGCACGTCCGGATTGGTCAGGGCAAAATTGGTCGGCGACAGTGCATCGGTCATTTGTTTGGTCAGGAATTCGACCTTGCGCTTGGTGCGTTCATCAATCCCGTCGACACTGCCGACCAGCCCCATCAGGAAATGCTGATTGAGCAGGTAGGACTGTTTGATGGCATCAAAGACCGGGTTTTCCGACCAGTCGGTCGAGCGCCACCGCTTGTCACCGGGTTCCGGGCTGATTGCCGGCGTGGTGGGTGTGTCACTGGCCATCATCCGTTTGGTCGTGTTCGACCAAAGGTCGATATAGCCCTTCATGAGATCGGCCTGGGCCCGCATCATGAGGTCGGGCTGTTCGACGATCTTCGCCCAAACTTCCTGGAATTCCGGGGCTGAATGGAACGGATCGGCATTCGGCAGGACCGGATCGCCTTCAATTGCCTTGCGCATGACATCGGACATCAGATGCTGCGACTTCAATGAGGCCTGCATCAAGTTGCGCGACACATTATCGAGCGTCTCGAGCTCCTTCTCGGTGAACGCGGCCCAGCTGGACTTGCCTGGCTGGTCGTCCGTTGTGGCGGGGCCGTGGCTTTTGCCTGTTCCTGACGTGTCGCTCATGGCAATCCCTTGTGATCAACGGGTGACTCAGACCCTTATCAGCGTATAGAAAGCGCGACGCGCGTCCAGCGCGGGGAGAGCTCATGAAACATGTCCTGTTCGCCTTGTCGGTGACACTTGGTATCGGCGGCTGTGCCGTGGTCGACATGCCAGGGTCGGATGATGCCAATCCGGCCTGGGTTGAGGAGCGCCTTGCCCGAGCCGGGGATAGACGGGAGGCTCCCGCGGTGGTACCGGTAACATCGCTTCCGGCGAGGGAAGCCAGGGCCATGGATGCTGCGACGCAACGTCTGCTCGCTGAACGCGCCGAGATGCAGGCCGAGGCGGAACGGCGCGAGGAAAGGAACCGGCGCGCCGACGCCGGTGAGTTTGTGGATGACGGGCAGGCCAGAACCCAGCCTCCCCAACAATAGTATTGGCAAAATGCCGCCCGTTCCGAGATCGGACGGGCTGATGAGGAAGACGAAATGAGCGACACGCAAGCCCTGACCAATCTGGCCTTTCAGGCCGTCCGTGCGGCTGAGCACGCAGCGGTGGCCGCCTATGACTGGATTGGTCGCGGTGAAAAGGAATTGGCGGACCAGGCGGCGGTGGACGCTTTGCGGACTGGCCTCAATGCCATGCCGATGAAGGGCCGGATCGTGATTGGCGAAGGTGAGCGCGACGAAGCGCCGATGCTTTTCATCGGCGAGGAAGTCGGCACCGGCGAAGGGCCCGAAATCGACATTGCGCTCGATCCGCTTGAAGGCACGACGCTGACCGCCAAGGGCCAACCCAATGCACTGGTTCTGGTTTCCTTCGCGCTGCGCGGTGGCCTGCTGCATGCGCCTGACACCTATATGGACAAGATCGCGGTGGGCCCTGGCCTGCCGACCGGCGTCATCGATCTCGACGCGACGCCGGCAGACAATGTCCTCAATCTGGCCAAAGCCAAGGGGGTCGATCCCTCGCAGATCACGGTCTGCATACTCGACCGGGAGCGTCACAAGCCGATCATGGATGGTGTGAAGTCAGTGGGTGGCCGCATTCGTCTCATTCCCGATGGCGATGTCGCGGGCGGCATGGGTACGGCGGGTCTTGGCGCCGGTGTTGATATGTATATCGGCCAGGGTGGTGCGCCTGAAGGTGTTCTGCTCGCCTCGGCCCTGCGCTGTATCGGTGGCCAGATGCAGGCTCGCCTGGTCTTCCGTAATGATGATGAGCGTGCGCGCGCCGCCCGCACGGGGGTGACCGACCTGGATCGCAAATATGACGTCGCCGAGCTGGCCGCCAGCCATTGCCTCTTCGTTGCCGCCGGCGTCACCGATGGTGATCTGGTCGATGGTGTCCGAAAGGACGGCAATCTCGTTCACACGCATACGCTTTTGCTCGACTCAGCCGATCATTCGGTCCGCCGTATCCGGTCAGCCCGACCGGCGGCCTGATCGACGGTGTGATGCTCGACGACAATCCGACACAAACAGGCGGCTCATCTCCACTCCTGGGGGTGAGCCGTTCGCTGTCCGGCAAGCGCTGGCGCCTGCGTGAGGCAGATGAGGCCGAGATTGTCACCATTGCCCGCCAGCAGGGCGTGCCTGACGCGCTGGCTCGCGTCATGGTGGCCCGGGGGGTCACCGCTGATACCGCGGCCAGCTATCTCACGCCGCGCCTGCGCGACAGTTTCCCGGATCCGGCGGATTTTGCCGACATGGACAAGGCGGCCCGTCTGGTCTGGGACGCGATCGAGGCCGAGCGCCCCATGGCGGTCTTTGCCGATTATGATGTCGACGGCGCTACCTCGGCGGCGCAGCTCATCCGCTATTTCCGGCATTTCGACCGTGTCGCCGACATCTATGTCCCGGATCGGGTGGAGGAGGGGTATGGTCCATCGGGTGCGGCCTTCGACACGCTGAAGGCCCGGGGTGCGGAACTGGTCATTACCGTCGATTGCGGCGCGGCGGCCCATGCGGCGCTGGAGCACGCCGCGACCATCGATCTCGATGTCATCGTCATTGATCACCATTTGATGGATGCGGCGATGCCGCCCGCTGCCGCTCTGGTCAATCCCAATCGTGCGGACGACAATTCGGGTTGCGGCCATCTCGCCGCCGCTGGCGTGACTTTTATCTTCCTGGCTGCGCTCAATCGCGAGGGCCGCCGACGAGGCGCGATCACGCCGGAAAATGAGCCCAACCTGCTCGACTGGATCGATCTGGCGGCCCTTGGAACGATTTGCGACGTCGTGCCGCTGACCGGCATCAATCGCGCGATCACCGCCCAGGGTCTCAAGGCGATGACCAGCTGGCGCAATCTCGGTCTGCGTAGCCTGGCCGAGAAATCGGGCGTGGAAGGTGAGGCGACAACCTATCATGCCGGCTTCCTGATCGGGCCGCGCATCAATGCCGGTGGCCGGGTCGGCAAGTCCGATCTCGGGGCGACGCTTCTGACCACGGAAGACCAGGCCGTGGCGATCCGCATTGCCGATCAGCTCGACCGCCTCAATGCCGAACGTCGCGCTATCGAGGCGGAGGTATTGGACGCCGCGTCGGCCCAGCTGGAGCGCCAAGCGTCGGATCGCGCCATTCTCATCGCGGCCGGCGAGGGCTGGCATCCCGGCGTGATTGGTGTTGTGGCCGGCCGCCTCAAGGAACGCTTTGACAAGCCGGTCATCGTGATCGGGATTGACCGCGAGGCCACCCCGCCGATTGGTAAGGGGTCGGGACGGTCTGTTCCGGGCGTCAATCTGGGCGGCGCCATTGCGGCCGCCCGCGAAGCCGGGCTGCTGATCTCCGGCGGCGGCCACGCGATGGCCGGTGGTCTGAGCGTCGATCCGGACCGCATCACCGAGCTGGTGGCCGATCTCGACGCGCGCCTCGCGCCGGAACTGGCCGCTGCAGCCGATGCCATGGCCCTGCGCGCCGATGGCGTGTTGTCAGCCTCTGGACTCACGCTCGACTTGGCGCGCATGCTGGAAAGGGCCGGTCCCTATGGTCAGGGGAATGCAGAGCCGCGCTTCGTGCTGCCGCGGATGCGGGTCAGCTTCGCCAAGCGGGTGGGCACAGATCATGTGCGTTTCACGCTCACCGATATCGACAGCCGTCGGGTTGACGGCATCTGCTTTCGCTGCGCGGAAACCTCGATTGGTGAGGCCCTGCTGGCGGCGGGCCCGGACTTGCTCCACGCTTTCGGACGGCTTAAACTGGACAGCTGGCAGGGGCGGGAACGGGTGCAGCTCCACCTGGAAGACCTCGCAACTGCAGCGGAATGATTTTTTGCAGAAATCCCGCTTGCAAGGATGCTCAGGCTTTTCTATACGACGGCCCTCACATCGCTGCGGTCCCTTCGTCTATCGGTTAGGACGCCAGGTTTTCAACCTGGAAAGAGGGGTTCGATTCCCCTAGGGACTGCCACGATGTCTTCCCCACACAGATGATTTTCCATCAGTGTCGGCCCTTATCAGGTCCGGCTTGGGGTGGACGGGTTTGCCTCTGCGCGGGGCGCGGGCTATAGGCCCACTCCGGTTATCGAGTGGAGAAAGCGGGCATGGCCCATCTGTCGACCAAATCCTATGGCAATGAGCGCGGCCTTTCCTGTTGCTCGCGGCAATGGGCCGCCGACAGTCATTGCGCGCTCCTGCACGGCTATTCGTTCGGCTTCAACTTCGTTTTTGCGGCGGAACAGCTCGACAAGCGCGGCTGGGTTCTCGATTTCGGCAAGGGGGGCTTCGGTCCCATAAAGGACTGGCTGCACGACATGTTTGACCACTCGCTACTGGTCGCGGTCGACGATCCGGAGCGGCCGACGCTGGAGGCGCTCGGCGAGCGTGGATTGGCCAAGGTCCGGATTGTCGAAGGGACGAGCTGCGAGCGGATGGCCGAGATGGCGTTTCACAAGGCGTCGGAAATCGTCGCTGCGGCGACGGGTGGGCGTTGTTGGGTCGAGTCGGTGGAATGCTCCGAACATGCGTCCAATTCCGCGATTTATCGGTCGGCCGCCGCCGTGGACCGACTCGCGAGTTCCGAGCGGCTTGCAGCCTCCTTGTTGAATGATTGATGTCGGCCTGATTCGGGGTCGGCTCATACGCAGCGACTCCTTTCGGGGTGTGTCTTTGATGCATCTGCCCGTGATTTCACGGAAACAGACGCATCGGGAATTCGCCTGAAACGAGAAAAATGCACATTACCGATCTGTCATTCGAACCGCATCAAGTTGCGTCGCAAAATCGGCGAAACTACTACATGTGGTGGTTTCTGGGGTGCGAATAGCTCTCACTGTCAATATTTAGGCGGCGCGTTTCTTATATTCTTCGCGAATTCATCTTCTCTTCATATATCAATTTGTGTAACAATCTTTCGCTCAAGGGTTGTTTAAGCGAGTGATGTTATGGTTTTGGCTCACGAAGTCTTTGAAGATACGGAGATGCTTGAGCTCGAAGGCCGGGTAAAGTGGTACGATCCGGCTCGGGGCTACGGGTTTATCGATGCGAGTGACGGTCAGGGGGATATCCTCCTGCATGCGAGTTGCCTGAGGCGTTTCGGTCAGGGGCCTGCGCTTCCCAACGCGAAAGTGCTGTGCAAAGCCGTCCAGGGCGACAAGGGCCGCCAGGCGGTCGAGCTGGTCGAGATGACCGGCGGTGACAGCGGCGCTGAGACGCGGCCACGTCGTTTCCATCCCTATACGGTCTCGAATGCGCCATTTTGTGATGCGGTTGTGAAGTGGTTTGATGCTCTGCGCGGATACGGCTTTGTGACCTGCGATGAAGTTGAAGGTGACGTTTTTCTGCACGCGGCAACCTTGCGGCGCGCCGGACTGGATGACATCCAGCCGGGCGATCGGTTGGAAATTCGGTGCGTAGAGGGCCCAAAGGGCGCCCTTGCAGCAGAAATCAAGGCGGACGGCGCGTCCTGTCCGACAGGATGAGGCGGCGGCCGCCTGGCCGGTGAGGCGGCTTGCGTTTGCCCGTTGCACGGGCACGGGTGCGCCGCTAGCTTGCGCTCATGCGAAACCTACTCCTTTCCAGCCTTCTGGCTCTTGGTCTGGCCGGGGCCGTCTCGGCCCAGACCGCGACCCCTGAACCTGCTCTTGATCCGACAGCACAAGAGGCGCCGATTTCGTTCGGTGGGCCGGATCCGGTCCGGATCGAGACGGCGAGTGGTGACACCCATGTCATCATGGCCGAGCTCGCCACGACGCTTGAGCAGAAGCAACGCGGTATGATGTGGCGTGGGGCGGTCGCGCCCGGCACTGGCATGCTGTTCCAGTACGCGCCGCCTGAATCGGCCGCCATGTGGATGCGCAACACGCTCGTGGACCTCGATATCATCTTCGTCGCGCCTGACGGCGAGATCGTCAAAATCATTGCCTTCGCCCAGGCCGAGTCGCTACGCAGCCTGCCGGCCGAGGCCCTTGTGGCCGGCGTGCTTGAACTCGGCGCCGGACAGGCGATCGAGTTGGGACTACGCCCCGGTGATAGCGTCCATCACGCCATTTTCGGCAATGATAGCGAGCCGGACATGCCGGCCGACGCGGGCGTCGCTGCAGAGGAAAGCCCGACCGAGGCGCAGTAGGCTTGCCTTAAGCCGGACTCGCTTACATAAGGACACTCAGTCGGGGCGTGGCGCAGTCTGGTAGCGCATTCGCTTTGGGAGCGAAGGGTCGCAAGTTCGAATCTTGCCGCCCCGACCATTTGCCGGGCCTTCGCAGGGTCCCGCCCGGCAGTGTCGTGATTTGATTGGGAGAGGCGCATGTTCGCAAAGATCTATCGTCCCGCACGCAATGCGATGCAATCCGGTCGCGGCAAGACCAAGAGATGGGTGCTCGAATTTTCGCCTGAAATGGCCAAGCGCCCCGATCCGCTGATGGGCTGGACCTCCAGCTCCGATATGCGCGGACAGATCAAGCTCACCTTTGACAGCCAGGAAGACGCGGTGGCCTATGCCAAGCGCCAGGGCATTCCCTTCCAGGTCGTCGAACCGCACGAGCCGAAGCGCTATGCGAAATCCTATGCCGACAATTTTGCGGCTGATCGCAAACAGCCCTGGTCGCACTAGGCGCGATCCCTCACAGTTTCAGCTTCCGTAGCTCAACCGGATAGAGCGCCCGCCTTCTAAGCGGATGGTTGCAGGTTCGAGTCCTGCCGGAAGCGCCAGCTTTCTGATCTCACGGCAATTCGCTGCGCGAACGCCTCCGAAGGGGCGGCGCATGAGCGCCGACGCGCCGTCGCGCTTGCGCCCCTGTGGGGCCGGGGGGATCGTTCAACCTTCGGTGCCGACTGCCGCAAATCCCCGCGCGAGATCACGGATCAAATCTTCCGGTGCTTCCAGGCCGACCGAGAGACGGATCAGCGCGCCCTCATGCTTGTGGTCCGTCTTCGTGCGCTTCAATTGCGGATCACAATGAATGGCGAGGCTTTCATAGCCACCCCAGGAAAAGCCCATCCCGAAGACATTCAGCGCATCGAGGAAACGCTCCGAGGTCGCGATATCCCAGCCGGGCACTTCAAAGGCGAAGAGGCCGCAGGCGCCGGTGAAGTCGCGCTGGAAGAGGGCATGGTCGGGATGGTCCGGCCGGGCCGGGTGGCGAATGGCGCCGACTTCGGACCGCGTGGCGAGCCAGTCGGCGATGGCCAGGCTGCTGGCGGCGCTGCGTTCCATCCGGACAGACATTGACCGCAAGCCACGCAGGGCAAGATAGGCGTCGTCTGGTCCAGTGTGAAAGCCGAAGGCGCGCTCGGTCGTCTGCAGGCGCTGGAACAGCGCCTCGTCGCGCGCCACGACAGCGCCCATGAGCAAATCGGAATGCCCACCGACATATTTGGTCAGCGCCTGGGCGGCATAGTCGACCCCCAGCTGAAGCGGCTTGAAGGTCAGGCCGGCACTCCAGGTGTCGTCGATGATGGTGATGACCCGCTTTTCGCGCGCGACCTTTGCAATCGCGGGGACGTCCTGCATTTCCATGGTCAGGGAGCCGGGGCTTTCCAGCAGGATGGCCTGGGTCTTGTCGGTGATCAGGTCGCCGATTTCCGCCCCCATACGGGGGGCGAAAAAGCGCGTCGAGACACCGAAGCGCGCCAATTGTGTCAGCAGGAAGTTGCGGACCGGTCCGTAAATGCAATCCGCCGCCAGGACTTCCCCTCCGGCTTCGGTCGCTGCGAGGATGGACAGTGTATTGGCCATCAGGCCGGACGAGGTGAGGGCGCAGCCCGCTCCGCCCTGCAGCTCGCTGAGGGCCGTCCGCAAGGCGTCATGCGTTCCCAGGCCGACCCGGCCATAATGCTTGCGTCCTGGCGGAAAATTGTAGAGAGCGGCGGCGGACGGCGCCAGCATGGTCGATCCGCGCGCGACGGATGGATTGACCTGTCCACGATCATCATGCGGTCGACCCAGACGGGTGAGGCGGGTTTCGTCTTTCATGGCGCGGCGCGTCCTGTTTCTATTTCCGTATCGGGACGACTGCCCCATTCGCTCCAGGATCCGTCATAGACGGCAGAGTCATACCCCAGACAATCCAGTGCCAGCGACAGAATGCAAGCCGTGACCCCAGAGCCGCAGGTGGTGATCACCGGCCGCTCCAGGTCGATCCCGGCCTGCGCAAAGAGGGTTTCGTCGATCCGTAGCCTGCCCTCGGATGTCAGCAAGGCAGTGAAGGGAAGATTGCGAGCTCCCGGCATATGGCCGGCGCGCATGCCCTCGCGGGGCTCGGGGACGCGGGCGGTGAAACGGGCCTTCCCACGCGCATCCAGAATCTGGGTCTGACCGGTGCGGATTGCCGCGGTCACGGTCTCCCGATCGGCGACCCAGGCCGGATTGAGAACGGCCTGAAAATCGCCATCTGACCAATGCGTTGCCGGCTGGTCTTCAACCCGACCGGAAGCCGCAATCCAGGCCGGCAGGCCGCCATCGAGCACAGCGACCGTATGGAGCCCCATGGCCCTGAACATCCACCAGACCCGCGCAGCGCTGAACAGGCCGAAACGGTCATAGACGATCAGGTGACTGTCGACATTGATCCCGAGTTCGCGCGCGTGCCGGGCGAATTCAGGCGCGGACGGCAACATGTGCGGCAGCGCATTGGCGGTATCCTTGACGGTATCGATATCGAAGCATCGTGCGCCCGGGATAAAGCCCTCAGCGCCACCCTTCGGCCCGGCCGGAAAGGTCCAGCTGGCATCCAGAAAGACGGTGCCCGGATCAGACAGGCGCGAAATTGCCACGCTGGCGCAGATCAGCCCCTTGGACATCAAGCCAGCCAGGCCGGCACGGGCAGGCCTTTTTCGCGCAGAAAATCGGGATTGTAGAGTTTGGACTGATAGCGGGCGCCGTGGTCACAAAGGATGGTCACGATCGTATGACCAGGCCCCAGATCACGGGCCATATGCATCGCGCCGGCGATATTGATGCCGGACGACCCGCCCAGGCACAGGCCTTCATTCTGAGTCAGTTCAAAAATAATCGGCAGGGCTTCGTCATCGCTGATGCGATAGGCGCGGTCGACCTGGATGCCTTCGAGATTCGCGGTCACCCGGCTCTGACCGATGCCCTCGGTGATCGAAGTGCCTTCGGCTTTCAGCTCGCCATCCTTGAAGAAGCCGTAAAGCGCCGCGCCACCCGGGTCGGCAATGCCGATCTGGATATTGTCACGTTTGGCCTTGAGGCCCTGTGAGACGCCACCAAGCGTACCGCCGGATCCGACCGCGCAGATAAAGCCATCCAGCTTGCCATCGGTCTGCTCCCAGATTTCCTGCGCCGTCGTGGCCGCATGAAAGTCGCGATTGGCGGTGTTGTCGAACTGGTTGGCCCAGATCGCGCCATGGGGTTCGCTTTCCTTCAGCTCTGCCGCCAGCGTTCCGGAATAGCGCGCATAGTGATTGGGATTGGCGTAGGGCACGGCGTCCACTTCGATCAGCTCGGCGCCGAGCAGACGGATAGCGTCCTTCTTTTCCTGCGACTGGGTGCGTGGAAAGACGATGACGACGCGATAACCCAGGGCGCCGCCGACGAGGGCGAGGCCAATGCCGGTATTCCCGGCCGTGCCCTCGACAATCGTGCCGCCGGGCCTCAGTGAACCGCTGGCTTCTGCTGCGCGAATGATACCCAGCGCTGCCCGGTCCTTGATGGAACCGCCGGGATTGAGGAATTCCGCTTTGCCAAGGATTTCGCATCCCGTGGCTTCTGAGGCGGCGTTCAATCGAACCAGCGGTGTGTGTCCAATCAAGTCAATAACGCTGCGGGCAGGTTGCACGGGCAAGTCTCCTAGGTTGGGCCGACCGGTGTCAGTTGGTGTCGCGGATGGAAAAGAAAATGGCAAGGCCTGCAATCCGGATCGCGGTGGTGCACGTAGGTCAAGCATGACCCGCTATATCCAGATGTTTCAGACGACGCTTCTTGCCCTTGCCGCGCTCGGTATTGCCGCGGTGCCCGCCTCGGCGGAATTGCCGGAGGATGTCACTTTTGATGTCTTCCGCAATGGCTCGCCCTTTGGCGAACACCGGGTTGAGTTCTCGGAGCGCGCCGATGGCCGCATGGAAGTGGAGATCGAGATTGGCCTGCGTGTCGGCTTCGGTCCGGTGACTGTTTTCCGATACGAACACGAGTCCAAAGAGGTCTGGGAGGACGGTGAGCTTGTCTCGCTTGCGGCGATGACCCTGAAGGACGGTGACCGCACCCGCTACGCGCTAGAGCGTGACGACGAAGGCCGGCTTGTCTCCGACGCCGGGCGTGTCGGTGATCTTGTTCCATCCAGTCACTGGTCGGGGTATGCGGCTGGGCTCCCGGCCGTGCTGAATACCGAGACGGGTGAGCCCATGGCCGTCACGATTGAGGATATGGGCATGGACCGTATCGAGACGGTGAGCGGCATGATTGACGCGCGTCGGTTCCGCATGACCGGCACCGTGACTGTGGACCTCTGGTATGATGCAGGCGGCCGCTGGGTCGGATGCGCCTTTTCGATCCGGGATCAAGACATTGTCTACCGGCTGCGCGACGCCTGAGCTCAGGTTTTGGCGTCGGCGGTCTCGGCAGCGGCAGAGGCGCGATCCCTCATGTGCTGGTAGGCGGCCAGAGCGCTTTCGCGCCCCTGCTTCAGTGCCACGATGGGTTTGGGATAGGTCTTTCCGAGCGTAACGCCCGCCATCGCGAGAATCCTCTCTGGCTGGTCCCAGGGCGCGTGGATGGCCTTGCTGTCCAGCTTGGCGAGCTCCGGCACAAAGCGCCGCACATAGCAACCGTCCGGATCGAATTTCTCGCCTTGGCTCACCGGGTTGAATATCCGGAAATAAGGCGCGGCATCAGCGCCGGAGCCGGCGACCCATTGCCAGCTCGCGGCATTCACATTGAGGTCGGCATCAACCAGCGTGTCCTCGAACCAGGCCATGCCCTCACGCCAGTGAACACCGAGGTGCTTGATCAGATAGGAGGCCGCGATCATCCGTGTTCGGTTGTGCATCCATCCGGTTTGCCAGAGCTGACGCATGGCCGCATCAACGATTGGAACACCCGTTTGACCCTGCTTCCAGGCATCCAGACCCGCCGCGTTGTCACGCCACGGGAAATGGTCGAACTGGGTATTGAAATTGGAGGCTCTCAAATCGCCGAAATGGTGTGCGAGGTAGATGGCGAAGTCGCGCCAACCGACTTCGGAAAGAAATTTCTCCACCGGCTGGAACGCTCCGCCGCGTTCGGCATGGTCGCGAGCACGATGCCAAACGGTGCGCGGGGATATCTCGCCCCAAGCGAAATGCGGTGAAAGGCGGGATGTGCCTTCGCGGTCGGGGCGATCCCGATCTGTCGGGTAGGCGGCCAACGGGCCGGAGAGAAAATCGTCGAGCCGGGCATGGGCTCCCGCTTCACCGGGCGTCCAGTCAACCTCGAATCCACTCGCCCAATTGGGTCGGCTCGGCAGCAAATTCCAGTCATCCAGCGCCTCGCTCGCGAGGTCCGCGCCTTCGGTCAGGCGCGTCGGTGCTGGCAAGGGATCACGCGGGTCCAGTGTCCGCAGGGCGGCTTTCCAGAACGGGGTGAAAACCCGGTAGGGCTTGTCCGATCCATTGAGATGGCTGGCCGGATCGATCAACGTGCTCGCACGAAAGCCGCGCGCTTTGATGCCTGTTCTTTCGAGCTGGCCGGCCAATCGACAATCACGCGCATCCACCTCCGGACGATCGGCTCGATTCCAGTAAATCTCCCGGCTGCCGGCTTCATGCGCCAGCGCCGGCAGGAGCTCCGCCGGGTCACCGGTTCGCAGGGTGAGGCGGCCGCCGCGCGCTTCCAGATCTTCCGCCAGACGCGTGAGGGAATGATGCATCCACCAGTGCGAGGCGGCGCCCGGGGCGGACGGCGTTTCACCACGCGTCTCGCGGATGAAAACGCAGACAAGCTTGCGGCCACTGCGAACAGCGGCATGAAGCGCCGGATTGTCAAGAAGGCGCAGGTCTCTCCGAAACCAGACGAGGGCGGTGTCGGTGGCGCTGGAACTTGCCATTCTGGTCCTGTCGCTCAATAAGGGCCTTGTCTCGTTACGTCGTCGATCCGATATCGGATCAGTCGAGCGGCAGCATTCGCGACCACAAGGAGAGCCCGCGTGAGCCAGGTCAATTCCGTCATTTCCATCCCGCGTCCCGGTCGCAACCCGATAGAGATTGGCAATGACCGCAAACTCACCATGATTGCGGGGCCGTGCCAGCTGGAAAGCCGGCAGCATGGCCTGGAGGTCTCCGCGCAATTGCGCGAGATTGCGGACCGGCTGGATGTCGGCCTGATTTACAAGACGTCTTTCGACAAGGCGAACCGGACCAGTATCAAGGCTCAGCGAGGCCTTGGCCTGGAAGCCTCACTCCCGGTTTTCGCGGAAATCCGCGAGACCAGCGGACTTCCCGTGCTCACGGATGTGCATTCGGAAGAACAGGCCCGCATTGCGGCCCAGGCTGTGGATATCATCCAGATCCCGGCTTTCCTGTGCCGCCAGACGGATCTCCTGATCGCGGCGGCCGAAACCGGCAAGCCGATCAATGTGAAGAAGGGGCAGTTCCTGGCCCCTTGGGACATGAAGAATGTGATCGAAAAGATCGCGGCCGCCGGCAATCCGAACGTCATGGCCTGCGAACGTGGCGCCAGCTTCGGCTACAACACCTTGGTCTCGGACATGCGCTCCCTGCCCATCATGGCGCAGTTCGGCGCGCCGGTAGTCTTCGACGCCACGCACTCCGTCCAGCAGCCCGGCGGTCAGGGCGCATCGTCCGGCGGCCAGCGCGAATTCGTACCGACCCTGGCCCGCGCCGCCGTGTCGATCGGTGTTGCAGCCGTTTTCATGGAAACCCATCCGGATCCGGACAATGCCCCGTCTGACGGCCCCAACATGGTGCCACTCAGTGAGTTCGAAGCGCTGGTGAAACGCTTGCTGGAATTCGATGCGCTGGCCAAGGGCCTCTAGCCCACCAGTTCAGAATTCGCGTCGGTCCGGAATCGGGACAACCGGCGTGTCCTCGACATCCTCGATGTCGTCGAGCGGCGGAGCCCAACGACGCTCTTCTTGCAGGATACTGGTCAGCGTGAAGACGCGCTGGGCCGCGTCCAGACGCAAATCCTCATAGAAAAGATTGAAGGGCGGCTCGCGGAAATCTTCCGCCAAGCGATTGGGTCTTTGCAGATCACGATGACGTGGCTCGTCCACGAAGAGGATTCCGTCTGCGCACTGGGCGCCGGTCTGGCCAGGGATCGGGGCCGGGGTGGTGTCCGGCGGCAGTCCTTCGGCCGCGACGCCCCCGCGATGCTGGCGGGCAGAGGCATATTCACTGGTTCGCGCGCCCAGGACCGGATTGATGCATAGCAGGCCCCGGCCTTCCACAAAGGCGAGTTCCCGATCCGGCGTCCAGCTCATCGTGCGCTCAGTGAGGATGCGGATGCGATTGGATTCCTCTGGCTGGGCGTAGGAGTAGGCCAAGACACAGCGGACATCTTCGGACGTCTCGCAGGGCGGGATTGGGGCAAGTGCGTCAGAGAAAAGATCCAGCGGGACGGGCGCGTCGATGATGTAGGCGGCGACCAGCCTGACGCGGAGGGTCTCATCCCAAGAGAAACGATCGAGCAGAAGGCCCAACGCGTGAAACCCTCCCTGACCAACACCGGCGAGGATGATCGGGCGATCAGGGCCAATCTGTTGAAGGAAGGTATCGAAGGCGCGCGCGACATCCTCATAGGCGAACATGCGAGCCTGAACACTGTCCTCGCGATTATTCATGAAGGCGTAGAGGGCCGCTTGCCGATAGCGCGGCGCAAACAATTCCCCCGAGCGTGCGAAGGGCGCCGCATAATTGGGCAAGGCGATATCGACGACCTCGCGAACAGCGCTCTCCTTGTCCAATTCACCATTCCAGTTCGCCCCACCGGTATAAGTTGTTGGGTGGACGAAAAAAACGGCGGCTTCGTCGGGGTTGCTGAAGTTTCCCTGAGCGAACCAGGCATCGGTGGTGGCGTAGTCAGCAGGCGCTGGCGGCGTATAAGTCTGAAAGGGTTCGCCCGGGTCCTGGAATGTCTGGAAAATCTGATCTCGCAGCAACCAGCTCGCCAGCGTCGAGATGACCAACAGGCCAAGCCCGCCGGCAATAATCATCCAGCGCGCGATCGAAGTCGGATTGGCGAGCATGTCGAGTCGATTCCTTGTTACGCGTATTGTGTGCTGAGGTCGTGCAGCCGTGATTGGCGACTGATTTGGCTTGGCTTATGCTGGGGCCGCTGCCGGGGGGTAGTAAAAACGCCAATCCGGCGTCATCTGGACGGGAGCGCCATGTTTCGCTGGCTTCGCAACAGTTTCCTCACTGGCATTGTCATTGCCACACCCTTGGGCGTGACCTTCTATCTTATCGTGTCATTCGTCGGCTTCGTCGACAATGTGGTCAAGCCCCTGATCCCTGCGCGCTACAACCCGGAAACCTATCTTCCCGCGGATTTCACGATTCCGGGTCTGGGGGTTTTGATCGCGGTCATCCTGCTCACCTCGCTTGGCGCCCTGGCGGCCAATATCTTCGGCCGCACCCTGATCGGTGTCGGCGACCGTATCCTCAATGGCGTGCCGCTGGTGCGAAATGTCTATGGCGCGCTGAAGCAGATCATGGAGACGGTATTCTCGGGAAAAGCAAACTCCTTCAAGGAAGTGGTGCTGATCGAATACCCGATGAAAGGCCTTTATGTTGTCGCCTTCGTGTCGGCCGATGGGCAGGGTGATCTCAAACGCAAGATTTCCGATGACGTGATCGCGCTCTTCGTCCCGACGACACCGAACCCGACATCGGGGTTTCTGCTTTACACGTCGCGGTCGAACACGATCCATGTCGACATGAGCGTCGAGGAAGCGGCCAAGCTGATTATCTCTTTCGGCATGGTGACCCCGGACAAGCTGCCCGATGAGGTCCGGGCCAAGCTGCCAGACGAAGTCACCAAGCCCCACTAGCCCGAGCGCAGGAAGCGCACGCCCTGGTCGTGGTCGAACAGGTAGAGCAGGGTCCGCAGCGCCTCACCCTGCTTGCCGTTCAGTTGGGGGTCCTGATGGACAATGAGGCGTGCGTGATCATTGGCGACCTCGATCAGGGCGGCGTGTTGCTCGATATCGGCCAATCTGAATTCCGGCAATCCGCTCTGGCGCAGTCCGAGCGGGTCACCGGCCCCGCGCAGGCGCCAGTCCTCCTCGGCGATGCGGAAGCCGTCATCGGTCTCGCGCATCATCTCCAGTCGGGCCCGTGCGGTGTCCCCGAGCGGCCCCTTGTAAAGCAGGAGGCAGGATGACGGCTTCTTGCCCCGTCCGACGCGGCCGCGAAGCTGGTGAAGTTGGGCGAGGCCGAAGCGCTCGGCATGCTCGATGATCATCACCGTTGCATCGGGCGCATCGACGCCGACCTCGATGACTGTCGTCGCCACCAGAACATCCATCTCGCCCGCCCTGAAGGCCGTCGCGACGGCTTCCTTCTCCGCTGGCTTCATGCGGCCATGCAGGAGACCTATTCGGTCGTCACCCAGAGCGGCACGCAAATGGCGCCAGCGGTCCTCGGCGGCGGAGAGCTCGGACATCTCGCTTTCCTCGACCAGCGGGCAGACCCAATAGACCCGGTCACCGCGCGCGATGGCCCGGCGCACGCCCTCGATCACTTCATCCAGGCGCTCCATCGAGGCGAGGCGGGTTTCCGGCGGAATGCGCCCGGCGGGCTTTTCGTCCAGCCGCGAGACGTCCAGGTCACCATAGACGGCGAGCGAAAGCGTGCGCGGTATCGGCGTCGCCGTCATGACCAGTGTGTCGGGACGCTGGCCCTTGGAGGTCAGGCGCATGCGGTCGGAGACCCCGAAACGATGCTGCTCATCGATCACGACAAGGCCGAGATCAGCAAACTCGATCCCGTCCTGGAACAGCGCATGTGTGCCGCACACGACATCCACGCGACCTGCCGCCATACGCTCGAGCAGGGCAGCGCGGGTCTTGCCCTTGTCGCGTCCGGTCAGGGCAATCACCGAAAGTTCTGCCGGTTCAAGCATGTCAGCCAGGGTCTTTGCATGCTGCCGAGCAAGAATTTCCGTCGGCGCCATGATCGCAGTTTGCACCCCGGCTCCGGCCGCCTGGGCTGCGGCAAGGGCTGCCACGAAGGTTTTGCCGGCGCCGACATCGCCGTGAAGCAGGCGGGTCATGCGGGCCTGGGAGGCCATGTCAGCGCGGATTTCCTCAAACGCCCGCATTTGGGCGCCGGTCGGTTTGAAGGGCGCGGTAGCGAGGAGTTTCTCGACAGCCTCGGTCGAGCCGGTGAGGGCGCGACCGGATTGGGCGCGTCGGCTGGCCCGCACGATTTGCAGCGCCAGTTGACGGGCAAAGATCTCGTCAAAGGCGAGACGCTCCCGCTCCGGCGCTTCGGCATTGAGTGCCTGAGCCGAGTCCGGCGCATGCAGGGCTTTAAGCGCCGGCTTGAAAGCCGGCCAGCTGTGTTCGCCGCGCAAGTCTCCCGGAATCCACTCGGGAAGTGTGGGCACAAGCGTGAGTGCGCCTTCGACTGCTCGCCGCATGACTTTCGCTGTCAGGCCGGCTGTCAGCGGGTAAACCGGCTCGATCAGGGCCATGTCGCCGGCTTCGTCCTCGGTGATGACCAGATCGGGATGGACGATCTGGATTTCCGAACCGAAGCGCTCCGCCTTGCCGGAAATCACCCGCGTTTCGCCTTCCGGCAAAAGCTTCGACAAATAGTCGCGGCGGGCGTGAAAGAAGATCAGGTGGAGAAAGCCGGTCTCATCACGGCAGCGCACCTTGTAGGGCTGGCCCTGGCGCTGGGCCGGGATATGGGTTTCCACAGTCACGGTCAGCGTGACGATCTCACCGGTCGGGGCGTCCATGATCGGGACCCGCCGCGTTCGGTCGACAAGTCCGGTCGGCGGCGTGAACAACACATCGCGAATGCGGCCGCCGCAGACTTTCTCGACAAGCGTCGCCAACCGCGGTCCGATGCCGGGCAGTTTGGTGACGTCCTGAAAGAGCGGAAAAAGAATCTCTGGGCGCATGATCTGCACCTTATCGGCAAGTTGTGCGGCTGCCACCGGTCGACGGCGGCGATCCGGAGGACTATATGCCCGGGTCATGAGTGATGATATCGAAACCCAGCGCAAGAAACTGCGCATTCGTGCCTGGCGCCGCGGCTTCAAGGAAGCCGACCTTATCCTGGGCCGCTTTGCCGATACCCATCTGGATGAGCTCAGCCCTCAGGCGCTGACTGATTTTGAAGTTCTGCTGGATGAGCCAGACGCCGACATCTATGCTTGGATCATCGGCAAACAGCCGACACCGCCTCAGTTCGATACTTCCGTCATGACGGCCCTGAAGGGCTTCCGGGTGGACACCGATGCCGCCTACGGCGACGGCCCCAAGCAATAAGCGCAAGGACTGGCCCCGTGGAAGCGACGACGACCGGCGTGTCTGGGACTGAAATGATCGCCGCTGTTCACGGTCAGGCGACTGTGTGTGGCGCGCCGGAAGGGCTGGATGCCCTGGTTTTTGCTGACACGGCCCGCCTGCGCGGCGGGGTGAATGTCTTTATTGCGCGTGATGATTCCCGCGCGGCGGCCTTCGTTTCGGCGCTGCAATTCTTTGCGCCGGACATCGAACTCCTGCGGCTTCCGGCCTGGGATTGTCAGCCCTATGACCGGATTTCGCCCAGCCCGCGTGTGGCGGCGCGGCGCGCGGCGACGCTCGCGCGGCTGTCATCCGGTGAGCTCGGTCCGGCGACGCTTGTTGTAACCACGGTGAACGCCATGGCGCAGCGCTGTCCGCCCCGGGTGGTGCTGGAAGGCGCGGGAATTGCGGTGAAGCCCGGCGGGAGTGTTGATCTCGACACGCTCACCCAGCACTTCACCGTCAATGGTTATGCCCGGACGGCGACCGTCATGGAGCCGGGTGATTTCGCGGTTCGCGGCGGAGTGGTGGATGTCTATCCGCCCGGTGCTGCAGAGCCTGTTCGCCTCGACTTTTTCGGCGACACGCTCGAATCCATCCGCGCCTTCGATCCGGAAACCCAGCGCTCGCTGCGCCAGTTACCCGGGATCAAATTCACACCGGTCAGCGAAGTCCTCCTCGATGAAGCCAGTGTTTCGCGCTTCCGCTCTGGTTTCGTTAAAACATTCGGTGCCGTGCAAGGCGGTGACCCGGTCTATGAGGCGGTCAGTGCCGGCGCCCGCCCGGCTGGCGTCGAACACTGGATGCCGCTCTTCTACGATCAGCTGGACACACCCTTCGACTATCTGCCCGAAGGTGCCCTGGTGGCCATTGATCACCTCGCCGAAGAAGCGCTGGACGAACGTCTGAACCAGGTCGCTGACTATTATGAAGCCCGCATGGCGGCCGGTGAGGCACGGCATGAATCGGCCCTGTCTGCGCCGACCTATCGCGCTCTGCCGGCGGAGGCGCTCTATTTCACCGAGCCGGACTGGAATACCGCCCTGGCCGATCGCCCGGTGCGTCGCTTCACCGCTTTCCGCGACCCTGGTCCTCAAACCATCGATATTGGTGGCAAGCAGGGGCGTGGCTTCGCCGCGGAACGCACGGCCGAGAATACCAATGTCTTCGATGCGGTCGCCAGCCACATCAAGGCGCTGACCAGCGCCGGCAAGACCGTCATGCTGGCCTCCTGGACCGGCGGGGCGTCGGACCGTCTGGCCAGTGTGCTGGGCGATCATGGTTTGAGCCGCATCCCCTTGATGGAGAGCTGGGCGACTCTGCCAGCAAGCGGGAAGGGCAGCGTGTGCCGGGCCGTGCTGCCGCTCGAGCGCGGCTTTGAAACCGAAACGTTCGCCGTCCTGTCCGAACAGGACATTCTGGGCGACCGTCTGGCCCGTCCCCGGAAAAAGCGTAGATCGGCTGATATCATTGTTGAAGCCGGCTCGCTCTCGCCGGGCGATCTGGTCATCCATGCCGATCATGGCCTGGGCCGTTTCATCGGTCTGAAGACCCTGCCTGTGCAGGACGCGCCGCACGACTGTATCGAGCTGGAATATGCCGGTCAGGCCAAACTCTACCTGCCGGTCGAGAATATCGAACTTCTCTCGCGCTATGGGGCGGAGTCCGAGACCGCGCAGCTGGACAAGCTGGGTGGTGTGGCCTGGCAGGCGCGCAAGGCCAAGGCGAAGAAACGCCTGCGCGACATGGCCGACCAGCTGATCAAGATCGCGGCGGAACGCCTGGCGCGCAAAGCCGATCCGATCGAGGCGTCGAGCGGTATTTATGACGAGTTCTGCTCCGCCTTTCCCTATCCGGAAACCGATGACCAACTGAACGCGATTGATGATGTCTTCTCCGACCTCGCCAAGGGACGGCCCATGGACCGTCTAATCTGTGGTGATGTGGGCTTCGGCAAGACGGAAGTGGCGCTGCGTTCGGCGTTTGTTGTTGCGATGAGTGGTCAGCAGGTCGCCATTGTTGCGCCGACAACCTTGCTGGCGCGGCAACACTACAAGACTTTCTCCGACCGATTCCGGGGCTGGCCGGTCAAGGTCCGCCTCCTGTCACGCCTCGTCTCCGCGAAAGAAGCCAAGCTGACCCGTGACGAGCTGGCTGATGGCAAAGTGGAAATTGTCGTCGGCACCCATGCCCTGTTGGCCAAGACCGTGAAATTCTCCGATCTCGGTCTGCTGGTGGTCGATGAGGAGCAGCATTTCGGGGTCAAGCACAAGGAACGCCTCAAGGAGTTGCGGTCCGACGTGCACGTCCTGACCCTGACGGCGACGCCCATACCCCGAACGTTGCAACTCGCCCTGACGGGCATTCGCGACCTCTCCATCATCGCAACACCGCCCGTCGATCGCCTTGCTGTGCGCACCTATGTCGCGCCTTTTGACCCGGTGAGTATTCGGGAGGCGCTGCTGCGGGAGAAATATCGCGGCGGGCAGGCCTTCTTTGTGGTGCCGCGGATCACCGATCTGGAGGAGACCATTGCCTTCCTGCGCGAGAGCGTGCCGGAAGTCACTTTCGTCTCGGCCCATGGCCAGATGGCGGCGTCACAGCTCGAGGACATCATGACCGCCTTCTATGAGGGTCGCTATGATGTGCTCCTTTCGACCACGATCGTGGAGTCCGGGATCGATATCCCGACGGCGAACACGCTGATCGTGCACCGCGCGGATCGGTTCGGCCTGTCCCAGCTCTATCAGCTGCGAGGTCGTGTCGGGCGTTCCAAGACGCGTGCCTATGCCTATCTGACAACGCCCATGCGCCAGAAGATCACTGAGAGTGCCGAGAAGCGCCTGAAGGTCATGCAGTCGCTGGACTCCCTGGGCGCTGGCTTCACCCTGGCGTCTCACGATCTGGACCTGCGCGGCGGGGGCAATCTTCTGGGCGAAGAACAGTCCGGCCACATCAAGGATGTCGGGGTCGAGCTCTACCAATCCATGCTGGAGGAGGCAGTCGCCTCGCTGCGCTCCGGTGGACGCGAAGAAGACGAGGGCGAATGGTCGCCGCAGATCAATGCCGGCGGCGCTGTTTTGATCCCGGATCACTACGTGCCGGATCTCGATGTCCGGTTGCAGCTTTATCGCCGCTTGTCCTCGCTGGACGGCAAGACCGAACGTGAAGCCTATGCGGCGGAATTGATTGACCGGTTCGGACCGCTACCCAGCGAAGTGGAAACCCTGTTGCGTGTGGTCGCCGTGAAGTCGCTGTGCAAGCGTGCCGGGGTGGAGAAAGTGGATGCGGGTCCGAAAGGTGCCGTCATTCATTTCCGCAATGATAAATTCGCGGATCCTCCGGGGCTGATCGCCCATATTTCCGCCAATCCGGCCCTGTTCAAGGTGCGTCCCGACCATAAGCTGGTGCTGCGCGCTGAATGGGACGAGCCGGAGGATCGATTGCGAGCCATTGAGCGCGCCATGGGCCCCCTGGCCGAACTGTCCGTGAAGGCAAAAGCGGCTGCCCAGCCCACCGCTTGATAAGCGCTCCCTCAAACAGGGGATCAACGCGATTAGCGCAGCCGCTATCCTCGCCTCAGGGTTTGAGGTGACGCGATGAAAGATTTTCTCGAACCCGTATTCATGCTGTTGAGCGGATTGGGCTGGCTGGCATTCTTGCTCGTCAGATACGCACCCGCACACGATTGTGGCAGCTGGTTGGCGGCGCGATGGCGGTCAGCCTTCTCTGCCTGGCTGCGGGTGTATGGCGTCTCGCGGGGCGTGATGCGGGAAGTCCGGCCGATTAGGCGCTCGCGATCACCGCAGAGGGTCGGATGAGAGAGCGGCGAGCGCGCTCGACAAGGGCGTCAGCCGTTTCACCTGGGCGTGTCTGAACAGGTGCAGCGCGCACGCTCAGCCGGAAGGGGCGTAGCGGGTCATCGCTCTCGAACGCTGTACATTCGGCAATGGCGGCGACACGGGCGGCAACACAATCAATCCCGACCGCATTGGTGAAGGGCAGGACTGCGAGGAAGACATCCTTGTCGAACCGTGCCGCCGCATCCTCCGTACGCAGAAGATGTCGCAGCATGGCGGCGAACTGACGTCGCGCCTTCTCCGCCGAGACATCGTCAGGCCGCTCGCTGCCCTCGGGCAGCAGGACTTGCAACGCAATCATTGAGAAATTCAGCTCGTCGCGTGCACTGGCCTGAAGCAGATCCTCGACATGTGCCGTCAGATAGGCGGGATGGAACAGGCCGGTCTCGATATCGAGAGACCGGGTGTCGCGGCAGGATTCCAGTATAGCCTTGGCTTCCCGGCGGCGACGGCGCTCGTCCGTCAGGGTGAGGACGCGCTCGCGCAGCTCGTCATCATCCGTGCGCGGCGGCAAGAGGTCAGAGACACCGCGAGCGAAGGCTTCCTCGGCAGCCGTCGTATCAACATCATCTGTCAGAAGCAGGACTGGCGTGTGATAGAGCCGGGCATTGCGGCGCATGGCGGAGGAAATCGTGAAGGCGATATCGCGCTTGCCGGCTGCATTCAGGACGACTGCGTCAAACGGGCGCTCGTGCAGATAGTCGAACGCGGAATAGGACGAGAAGGCCGCAACAATATCCGCGCCGACCGATGCCAATGTGTGCTGCAGGGCCATGAAGCGCGGTGACGCATCGCCAACATAAAGCACGCAGGGCGGTTGATCCTGCCGTTCGACCAGGCCGGGTTTCTGGCCGTAGAGCGCGCTGACCTCGGTCCGGCGCCGGGCGATGATCTCCATCGTGTGGAGACGGAAGAGGGCGCGAATTCGGGCTGCGATCTGAACGGCCGGCGCGGGCTCGCGGATCCAGGCATCGACCTGCTCCGGCGGCCCGAAACTCTCCGGGCCGACCACAAGCAAGGGGCGTTCGCCGGGCGCAAATCGTTCAAAGGCCTTGATACCGTCTTCGACATCACGGTCACATTCAGCCAGAATGACAGCCACCGCCCAGTCATGATGGCGGCGGGCGGGCGGGCTATCGGCCCGGACGAGTCGGGATTTGAGCGCCAGGCGTCCCAGCTGCTCGGCCAGGCCATCCACGCGTTCGGACAAGCCGAATACGAGAACGTCGAGTTCGCGTCCCATTCGTCCCCCAGTCATCGTCGCCGGACCTCCGGTATTCCGTGAGTTTGCCACAAGTGCCACGCTTTCAAGAAGAATGATTCGCGAGGTGAACCCCCATGAAAGCTCAAGGTCCTCTAAAAGGCGTTAAAGTGCTGGAGTTTGTCGGTCTGGGACCGGCGCCCTTCTGTGGCATGATGCTGTCCGACATGGGCGCGGATGTGGTGCGCATCGACCGGCCCGGCGCCCACGGTGGGGGCGCGGCTGACATTCTCGCCCGAGGGCGGCGATCGGTGGCCCTCAATCTGAAGGATGAAACGGACCTGGAAACCGCGCGCCGCCTGATCGCGAGCGCGGACATTCTGCTGGAAGGCTATCGACCGGGCGTCATGGAGCGTCTCGGCCTCGGGCCGGACGTCGCGCTGACGCGGAATCCGGCTCTGGTCTATGGCCGCATGACAGGGTGGGGACAGTATGGGCCGCTCGCCCACGCGGCCGGGCATGATCTCAACTATGTAGCCTTGACCGGCGCCCTCGATGCGATTGGGGATCGCGAGAAACCGGCCATCCCGCTCAATCTCGTCGGTGATTTCGGCGGCGGGGCCATGTATCTCGGCTTCGGCGTTCTGGCAGCGCTCCATCATGCGCGCGCAAGCGGTGAGGGGCAGGTGGTCGATGCCGCCATCGTCGATGGCGCGACTTCATTGATGGCGTCCCAGTATCAGCTGGCAGCCTTTGGCCTCTGGTCCCCGCAACGTGGCACCAATCTCCTCGACGGTGCGGCGCACTTCTACAGCGTCTATGAATGTGCCGATGGCGGGTTCATTTCGGTCGGGCCGCTCGAGCCGGAATTTTTCGCCCTGTTGTGCGACAAGACCGGCTTTGACGGCGAAGCCTTTCCGGCGGACTGGAGCGGCAAGGGGTGGCCTGAGGCCAAAGCTGCGATGGCGGCGATGTTCAAGAGTCAGTCCCGCGATCACTGGTGCACGCTGCTGGAGGGAACGGATGCCTGCTTCGCACCGGTGCTGAACTATGAGGAATCGGCACGCCATCCTCACATGCTCGAGCGGGGTGTGCATGCCGAACTCGATGGCGTGCGGCAACCCGCGCCAGCGCCCCGCTTTTCGGCGACACCTGGCGCGATTCAAGGACCCGCGGCAGTGCCGGGCGCCGATCAGGATGAGGTTCTGGCCGACTGGCTCAGCGAGAGATGATGCCGCGTCTCAACGCCGGGCATGCTCGGCATCAACACCCTCGGCTTTCGCTTGTGAGAGATCGCAGCCACGTAAATCGGCGTAACGCAGACGCGCCCCCGTCAGATTGACCGGAAGCTGCCGCGTCGCGCCCAACTCCAGCGGCGACAGATTGGCGTTGCGAAGGTCGGCATGGGAAAGGTTGGCGCCCGCCAGATCCGCGCCGCGTAAATCGGCACCGCGCAGATCGCACCGGCGGAGATCGGCACCGGTCAGGCGGGCGCCCTGTAGTTCGGCTTCGCGCATGTCGAGCCCGGAGAAATTGGCGCGCACGGCCTGGAGCGCGGTCAGCGCTGCGCCTTGCATTCCGTCTACGCGCCGCAGGTCGAGCCCGTCGAGACGGGCTGTTTGCCCGTCCTTGCCACCGGTTCTGACCCGTTTGGCATGATCATCGAGGCGTTGCTGCGCTGTGCGCGAATCCGTGTCCACAGGTAATTCCGGCAGGTCGGGTTGATCGGGCAGGGCACCGGTCAAAAGGCCTTTGATCGTCGCCATGGCGGTATCGGCGGCCTGCTCATCGCAATTGCGGAAGTCGGCATTGGTGAGATTGGCGCTGCCGAACCCGGTCCCGTCAAACAGAGCGCCAGCGAAAACAGCCTCCTCCAGATCAGCGCGGTTGAAACGCGCACCGGCGAGGCTGGCCTCATCAAATCGTGTCTTGCGAGCGCTGATACCGGCCAGACGAGCCTGATCCAGGACCGACCCGCACAGGCTTGCTTTGTCCAGACGCGTGGCTTTCAAGGACGCCAAGCCGGTGCCATCCGCTGCCGCTGGCAGCGTCAACTCCCGAAAGTCCGCGCCGGTGCAGTGGGCTGCGCTCATGTCGGCATCGGTGAAATTGCAGCCCCGAAGATCGGCCCCGTCGAGCTGGCACCGGACCAGTTTCGCGCCGACCAGTGACGCACCGGAAAGCCGGGCGCCGGTCAGATTGGCGTCGGTGAGGTCGCAATCATCCAAGCATGCGCCTTTCAGATCGGCATCGCGCAGGTCGCGGCCCGCCAGGCTCAGCCCTGCCAGCCCAGAATCGGCAAGATCTGCGAGGCAGCCGTCGGCCTCGCCTGCCAGGAGACGACGGTGCCCCTCGCAAATGCGATCCAGCGCAGACTGATCGATTGGAGACGAGGTGGTTTGCGACAAGCGGCGTCCGGTTCGGGATAGCTGAAAACAGGGTGTTTCCACCGCAGGATAGCCGAGCACAAGCGGTTCAGGAAAGTGTTCATGTCGGGTTCAGGGCGCGTAGGGCATCTTCATTATCGAGATCAGCGGACAACCTTTTTAGTCCCTCGCTCGTTCGCTGGACTCAGTATCGTAAAGATAGCCCCCGAAACGCCGGTCACCCCCAATGACCGGCGTTTCTTTTTGCGATTTGCTCGACAGACTTCCGGGGTGACAGGTTTTGTCCTGCAGGCCGGTCATTGTGATCTTCAACGAAGCGATACGCGATGGAGAGATCAGGATGGCGATTGCAATCAATGCTTATGTCGACGGTGTCAGCGGTCTGCGCAATGTGGTGCCTCACCGTTTTCGGGACGGATTTTACCGCATGCAACGCCCTGGCGATGAGATCGATTGCCTCCATGTCGAGGATTTGCGGTCGGTCTGCCGTTATCTCAATAAGGGCTACCAGCTGGCGATGAGCACGGCGGACGGGCATTCCATGCCATCCTGGCAAAAGCCGGAAAGTGTCCGTATCGCCATTCGCTGACCGAGCTCAGGGCAGGCCGGGAAAGTCGCTGCGGCGATAATCCCGGACCATCTCCGCCAGTTCGGCGGGCGCGAGGACCTCAACCTGGTCGCCCCAGGCATAGAGATGCCAGCACATTTCCAGCCAGCCACAGGCCTCAAAGCGAATGGTCAGGCTGCCATCGACGCCGGTGTCGCTGGTCTGCCCGGGATGGAAGCGGTAGCGCGCTGCGTGCGGCGCGGCCGCCGGCGTGAAACGCCACACGACTTCACCGAACTCCCGGTCATCCTGGAACACGCCAAAGGCGCGATTGGCGTAGGCGTCGAAATCAAAGTCCGGGGCGCGGGCGAACCAGTCCTCGGTTGCCTCTGCGACCTCGATATCCTCGACCCGAAAATGGCGCATATGCCCGTCTTCGCGGTCACGGTCGCGCCCGACGAGATAGCGCCGCGCGCCCAGTAACAGGCCATAGGGCTCGATCCAGCGTTCGCGGGCGGTTTCATCGCGGCGCCCCCGATAGCGGATTTTCAGAATGAAAGGGCCTTTGAGCGCTTGCGCGATGGCGGCATCGACAGCCGGGTCGGAGGCGGGTTGGGGGCCGGGTCGTGCCGCGTGCCCCATCGCCTCGAGGAGGGCCTCCTCATCGGCTTCGAGCCCGGCCCGGCGCTTGTCTGGCATCAAGAGGTCGATGGTCTGACGCAGGCTGCGCAACTGGCTGACTTCGCGCTTGAGGCCTTCGCGCTCGAGCGTCGACACTGCCAATTCAAGGGCGGCGACTTCATCGGCCTGGGGGGCGAAGAACTCGCCGACCCGCCGCCGCGGCACCCGCCAGCGCTTGATGCCGTCGCCATCGACATAATCCTCGGTATCCGGAAAGACCTGCTCCAGGGCCTGGGTCATGCGCTGCGCGGTGCGCCTGACGCATTCGAACTCGGATTCGATTTCGGCCAGTGAAATGCCACCATAATTGCTGGCAAGGCGGGCCAGCCGCAGGAGGTCGACCGCTTTCGAAAAGGACATGGCACTTCCCTGAATTCCTTCGCCGCACAAGCCGTGTATCTGATAGACTCAACGGCTCGCGACTTGCATTCGACAGGACATGGACGAACCACTCAAGCCGGCCTCGCCGCAACGCCATCTGATCTTGCGGATCATCGATGTCATCATTGCCGCCATCTCACGCGCGATGGCGCGGGATGTGATGCTGTTCGCGGGAGGCGCCTCCTTCTTCGGAATGCTCGCACTGTTTCCCGCCATCGCCCTGGCCATGTCGGCCTACGGCCTGATCTTTTCAGCCTCGGATGCGGAGCAGCAGATTGCCCGTTTCGCCGAGATCATGCCGCCAGGCGCGCAGGATTTCGTACTTGGACAGATGGGCCGGCTTGCGGATGCCCCGATCGCCGCCCTGTCATTGAATGGTTTCATCGCCTTGGTGATTGCCCTTTTTGCCGCCTCGCGCGGGGCCAAGGCGATCATAGCCGGTCTCAACCATCTCGCAGAGGACCGGGATATCCGCAATATCCTGCAGTTCAACATCCTGGCGATGATGAGTGTGCTGGTCGGCGGCGCCTTGTTGACCGCGGCCAATCTCGCCGTCCTGCTGATCCCCGTCCTGCTGGCTCGCCTTTTCCACGCGCTTGGCCTCGACGCTCTGAATCTGGATTCGCTCATAAATGAGTGGAGCGTGGCCGCAACCTTCATGTTCGTGGCGCTTGAACTGCTCTACCGTGTGACCATGCGGAAGCGGAAACGCGCGGTGAGCTGGCGGGCCTCAACCGTGGCAGCGCTTGTCGCCACTGCGCTCTGGCTGGGGCTGTCGAAAGGTTTTTCAACCTATGTCGGTGAAGTGATCGATTTCGGCGTCTATGGCTCCCTCGGTGCACTTGTCGTCTTCCTTCTGTGGATTTATTGGTCCGCCTATGCCGTCTTCTTTGGCGGCGCGCTTGCCATCGAAATCGATAATCGCGTGCGGGCTGCACGCGAGGATGGCGAAGGGATTTCAGACGCGGGCTAGCTATTTGCTGCGCGCGCGATATAAACATGAACCGAATATCAACTTCGAGACGGGGTTCGCATGAAAAAGGTATTTGCCGACGCCCAGGCTGCACTGGATGGCCTGGTCTTCGACGGGATGACGGTGATGGCGGGCGGGTTCGGCCTGTGCGGCATTCCGGAAAATTCCATCGCCGCCTTGCACAAGGCCGGCGTGAAGGACCTGACCGTGATTTCCAATAATTGCGGCGTCGATGGCTTTGGCCTTGGCGTTCTGCTCGATGCCAAGCAGATCAAGAAAATGGTCTCCTCCTATGTCGGTGAAAACAAGGAGTTCGAGCGCCAATTCCTGTCCGGTGAGCTGGAGCTGGAGTTCAATCCGCAAGGCACGCTCGCCGAGCGTATCCGAGCAGGCGGCGCCGGCATTCCCGGTTTCTTCACCAAGACGGGGGTCGGCACGCTGATCGCCGAAGGCAAGGAACATCGAGAGTTCGACGGCGAGACCTACATCATGGAAACCGGCCTGAAGGCAGATATCTCCATCGTGAAGGCCTGGAAAGCTGATCCCGAAGGGAATCTTGTTTTCCGCAAAACGGCCCGCAATTTCAACCCGATGATGGCAACGGCCGGCAAGGTCACTGTGGCCGAAGTCGAGGAAGTCGTTGAACTCGGTTCGCTCGATCCGGACGAAATCCACACGCCAGGCATTTTCGTCCAGCGCCTCTTTGTCGGTAGCTTCGAAAAGCGCATCGAGCAACGCACCATTCGTGAAAGGGAGGTCGCATAATGGCCTGGACACGTGATGAAATGGCGGCCCGTGCTGCCCAGGAACTGGAAGATGGTTTCTACGTCAATCTCGGCATCGGCATCCCAACCCTGGTGGCCAATCACATCGCCGAGGATATCGACGTCACCCTGCAGTCGGAAAACGGCATGCTGGGCATGGGGCCGTTCCCCTATGACGATGAAGTCGACCCGGATCTCATCAATGCCGGCAAGCAGACCATCACCGAACTGCGTCGCACGAGCTATTTCTCCTCGGCGGACAGTTTCGCGATGATCCGCGGCGGCCATATTGACCTGTCCATCCTGGGCGCGATGGAGATCTCTGAGACCGGCGATATCGCCAACTGGATGATCCCCGGCAAGCTGGTCAAGGGCATGGGCGGCGCGATGGATCTGGTGGCCGGCGTCAAGCGTGTCGTGGTCATCATGGACCACGCCAACAAGAAGGGTGAGCCCAAGCTCCTCAAGGAATGCTCGCTCCCGCTGACGGGCCAGGCCTGCGTCCACCGGATCATCACCACGCTGGGTGTGTTCGACGTGGTTGAAGGCGGGTTGAATCTGATCGAGCTCGCGCCGGGCGCAACGCTCGAACTGGTGGCGGAACAGACTGAGGCCAAATACACGGTTGCTGATAATCTGATCGCACACGAAGCGGCCTGATACAGTCCGAAGGCAGGGGTGGATTTCCGCTTTCTGGTTGAGAATTTCTAAGGCGGTTCACCGATGCGTGAACCGCCTTAGCATTGTTTAATCCGGGTTTCATGGTGCTGGACAGGTCGGGTCGGTTAGGACCGGCATGCGAGGGAGACTCACATGCCATTGACACGCTTGTCGCTGAATAACCCGGCCGCCGTATTCGTCGGGATCGCGCTGATCGCGCTTATGGGCGTTGTCGCCTTCACCAAATTGCCGATCCAGCTCTTCCCGGACACAGAGCGGCCCCAGGTCAATATCGCGACATTCTGGCGCTCGGCCTCGCCGCTGGAGATGGAAAGCGAAATCATCGAGCCCCAGGAGCAATTGCTCACCGGTCTGCCGGGGCTTGAGGAGATGCGCGTCTTTGTCGGTGAGGGCTCGGCCTTTATCAATCTGACCTTCGCGCTTGAAACCGACATGACGCAGACGGCGATTGATATCTCCAATCGCCTGTCGCAATTGCCGCCGCTCCCGCGTGATGCGGTCGGCCCCAATATTGGCGGCTTTGGCGGTGATGCGCAGCAGAGTCTGATCTGGTTCTTCATGCAGGCCTTGCCGGGCAATCCGAACGAGATTCACGACTATTCCGCCTTCGTTGAGGACTCGATCATTCCGCGCCTGGAATCGATCCCGGGGGTCGCCAGCGTGCAGATCGGCTGGGGTCAGCGGCCGGAGGAATTGCAGGTCACGATCGACCCCTATCGCGCCGCGGCGCTGGGCGTCACGCTGCCGCAAATCTCTGGCGCCATTGTCAATAATTCGGATGTCTCAGGGGGCAATGCCGAGATCGGCCGCCGCTCCTACCAGATGCGGTTCGAGGGCGAGTTCGAGCCGGAGGAGCTCGACGAACTGGTGATTGTCTGGCGCGATGGCACGCCGGTCCGGCTGGGCGATGTCGCGACCGTCGAGGTCAATTACGGCGAACGCAATAACTTTACCTACCAGAACGGCAATCCGGCCATCGGAATCGAAGTGCGACGCCAGCAGGGCGCCAATGTCCTCGCGGCTCTCGATGCAGTGAAGGCGGAAGTCGCCGAGATCAACGAGACTTTGCTGGCCGATCGCCAGCTGGTCATGGCGCCGTCCTTTGATGCCTCGGTCTTTATAATGCGGGCGATCGATCTTTTGCGAACTAATCTGCTGCTTGGCGTCGTGCTGGCTATCTTTGGTCTCTGGCTCTTCCTGCGCCGGGCCCGGGCGACGTTGATCATCTCGCTCGCCATCCCGGTTTCGTTGCTTTCAACCCTGATCGTCCTCTTCCTGCTCGGCCGCTCGCTCAATGTGATCTCGCTGGCGGGGCTGGCCTTTGCCACGGGCATGGTCATGGATGCGGCGATCATTGTGCTGGAGAACATCATTCGGCGAAGGGAGGCGGGCGAAGACGCGGATACCGCCTCCGACAAGGGTGCGCAGCAGGTCTGGGGTGCTTTGCTTGCTTCGACGACGACGACCGTCGCGATCTTCCTGCCCATCATCTTCACGCGTAGTGCGGAAGGGCAGATATTCGCCGATCTCGCCGTGACGATCGCGGTCGGCGTCGCCATATCGATGATCGTCGCCGTCACCGTTCTTCCTGTTGCGGTGAAGCACTGGGTGAGGGACCGCAAGACTGTCACCGCACAGCCCATTCTCAACCGGGTTGCCGATTTTGTGCTCATGGTCAGTGACAGTCCGCGCCGTCGGATCGGGATGGTCACCGCGCTCATCGTCCTTCCTATGGTCTTCACCTGGTTCCAACGCCCGGACATGGATTATCTGCCACCGGTTCGCCGTGATGCGGTCGATGCCTTTTTCATGTTTCCACCCGGCTCCAATCTCGACTGGGTCGAGGAGGAGGTCGCTGCGACCGTGATCGAGCGCCTCGCGCCCTATATGTCGGGCGAGCGCGAGCCGGCCTTGCGGAATTACTATTTCGGGACCTTTCCGGGCGGCGGCGGTGCAACGGCCGGTATCCGCGTGGAAGACCAGTCCCGGGTCGGTGAGCTCGAGCGCATTGTGCGGGAGGAGATCATCACCGGCATCCCCGATGTGATTGGCTTTGCCCAGCAGGGCAGCCTGTTTGGCGGGTTCTCCCAGGGTGGAAATATCCAGGTCAATATCCAGTCATCGGATGCGGAGGCGCGCGCCCGCGCAACACAGGCGGGTTTGCAAATGCTGCGAGAGCGCTTTCCGGGCGTTAACATCAATGCCAACCCGCCGCCACAATCGACACAGCCTCGGCTGACACTGGTACCCAATGACCGGCGTATCCAGGAAGCGGGCTGGGCCCGACGGAATGTGGCCGGCATGATTGCCATGCTCGGGGATGGCCAGTTCATTGGCGAGTATTTCGACGGCGAGAGCCGAATGAACATTATCCTGCGTTCGCAAGGGTGGGATACGCCCGACCAGCTGGCCGGTCTGCCGATCGCGACGCCGAGCGGCGCCATTGTGCCGCTGGGCGATCTCGTGGAGGTGCGAGAAGAGGTTGGCGTCGGGGGCATTCAACGCCTCAACCGGCGTCGCACGGTGACGATCAATATCAACCAGCCGGATGGCGTTTCGCTCGAGGAAATCCTCTCGGTCGTTCAGGAAGAGGTTGAACCGGTCATTCGCGCCGAACTGCCGGCAGATGGAACAGTTGTTTACGGCGGCAGCGCCGACAGTCTGGACCGGGCCATCAACACCATGCTGATGAATATGGGTATGGCGATGGTCATCCTCTTCCTGATCCTCGCCGGGATGTTCCGTTCATTGTGGGATGCCGTGCTGGTGCTGGTCTCGATACCGCTGGCCGGTGTGGGCGGTGTGGCTATGTTGCAGATCCTGAATCTCTTCGTGACACAGCCCCTCGACCTTTTGACCATGATGGGCTTCGTCATCCTGCTCGGCCTTGTGATCAATAATGCGATCCTTCTGGTCGATCAGACCCGCCAGGGTGAACGTGAGGGGCTGGGCCGACGCGATGCTGTGGAGGCGGCGTTGCGCATGCGGTTGCGACCCATCTTCATGTCGACCATGACCAGTTTGCTGGGCATGCTCCCGCTGCTGCTTGTCCCCGGGGTGGGCAGTGCGATCTATCGCGGTCTTGCCGCGGCGATTGTGGGCGGGATGAGTATCAGCCTGGTCTTCACCCTGATCCTGATCCCCTGCCTGCTCAGGCTCGGCGAGGGCGCCAAGGCGCACCTGACGCAAGCCGATTCCCAAGTCCAACCGGCCGAATAGGCTGACCCGCGGAGACCCCTCATGCTGGCTCAAACTCTCAAACTGACGCTCGCGCTGCTGATCCTGGCGCTCGCCAGCCCCGCCGCGCTGGCCCAACAGGCGCCGCCACCTGCCGTGGTTCGAACCTCCGAGATCGTGTCACTGGACATGGCGCGGACCATCAACACGCCGGGGAGCGTGATGTCGCGCAATGATGCCCAGATCGCCGCGGAAGCGTCCGGCCGGATCACCTTTATCGCGGAACCCGGTGACGAGGTGGAGGAAGGCGGGCTGATCGCGCAGATGGATGATCGCCAGGCGCGCATCGAACTGGAATCGGCCCGCGCGCGTCACGCTCGTGCCGCCGCCAATGCCAGCTATCAAAATGCCGAGGCGGCGCGTTATCAACAATTGGCAGAAAATGGCACCGTGCCGGCCACGCGTTTGCGCGAGGTTGAGCTAGCGCGGGATCTGGCCGTCCAGGATGCCCGCGAGTCCCGCTCTGCACTCGACCGGGCCGAGCTGGTCCTGGAGCGCACACAAATCCGCGCGCCGTTCTCCGGGCGTGTGGCCGAACGCCTGATCCAGGTCGGGGAATTGTCGGCACCCGGGCGCGATATCGCCCGCCTGGTTGATATCGAGCACAAGGAAGCCGTGGCTCAGGTCCCGGTTGCCGTCGCGCCCTATCTTCGGGTCGGAATGGATGTCACGCTGTCCTTGTCCGACAGCACGTCCGTTCGCGCGCCGATCCGGGCGATCATCCCGGTTGGCGATGCTGTTTCGCGGACCTTTGAGGTCCGCATAGACCTGGAGGGGTCAGACTGGATTATCGGCTCGGCTGCCCGGGTAGCCCTGCCCACCGAAACGCCTCGCACACAGCTCGCCGCGCCCTATGACGCGGTCATTTTGCGGGCCAATGGAAACTTCGTCTTTGTCGTCGATGACGAGGACATTGCCCACCAGGTCGCGGTCGCGCCCGGCGTGCGTACTGATGGCTATATCGCGATTGATGGCGAGGTGGAGATCGGTCAGCGCGTTGTCGTCTCGGGGGCGGAAACCCTGTCGGAAGGCCGCACAGTCAGCGAGCTGGGCGAGGACGCCTGATCAGCAGGCGACCACGTTCACGGCCAGGCCGCCCTGGCTGGTTTCCTTGTATTTCTCCTGCATGTCGACACCGGTCTGACGCATGGTCTCGATGACCTGGTCGAGCGAGACTTTCATGTCGGCCGAGGTCGCCTTGAGGGCGAGACGGGCGGCGTCGATGGCCTTGATGGCGCCAATGGCATTGCGTTCGATACAGGGGATTTGCACCAGCCCGCCAACCGGGTCGCATGTCAGACCGAGATTATGCTCCATGCCGATCTCGGCGGCGTCCTCGATCTGGGCATTATTGGCGCCCATGGCAGCGGCGAGTGCCGCGGCGGCCATGGAACAGGCGACGCCAACCTCGCCCTGACAGCCGGCCTCCGCACCGGAGATCGACGCGTTTTTCTTGTAAAGCGAACCGATCGCGGCGGCTGTCAGGAAAAAGCGCTGGAGGGCTTCTTCATCATCCTGGTCACGATGGTATTTGTCGAAATAGCGGGCGACGGCAGGGATGATGCCAGCCGCGCCATTGGTCGGCGCGGTGACGACGCGGCCACCGGCGGCATTCTCTTCATTCACCGCCATCGCCCACAGATTGATCCAGTCCATCGCGGCCAGTGGGTCCTTCTTGGGATCCACCGGTTCGGCGATCAAGTCGCGATTCATCTTGGGCGCGCGGCGTTTCACATTGAGGCCGCCGGGCAGGGTGCCGTCCTGTTTGAGGCCGCGATCAATACAGTCCTCCATCGCCCGCCACAGACCTTCAATCCCCGCCCGGATCGTATCATCGGGCAGGAAGGTGCGCTCATTGGCCAGCATGATGCGATAGATGGACAGGCCGGTGCGTTCACCAATCTCCAGCAGCTCGGCCGCCGAGTTGAAAGGATAGGGCTCGCCTTCCTTCACGTCGGCAGCGGAATTGCGCCCCGCCTCGTGTTCATCGATCACGAAACCGCCGCCGATTGAGTACCAGATTTCCTCGCGAATGATCTCGCCGGCTTCGTCCAGAGCGCGAAACTTCAGTGCGTTGGAGTGAAAGGGAAGGCGAATATCACCGCGGAAATCCAGGTCCTTGCGCTCTTCGAACGGGATTTCCCGGCCATCGCTCAAGCGCAGCGTCTGCTCGGACCGAATGCGGGCGAGGCGATCCGGGATGGTGTCGGGATTGATCCTTGCCGGATCCTGGCCCTCCAGTCCAAGCAGGACAGCCGTATCCGTGCCATGACCCAGGCCGGTCAGGGCCAGTGAGCCGTACAGCTCTGTCTGCAGGCGTGCGATCGGACGCTCTGCCTGTTCGGCCATGACGCGCTCGACAAAAACCTTGCCGGCCTTCATCGGCCCGACAGTATGCGAGCTAGAGGGCCCGACACCGATCTTGAAGAGGTCGAAAACACCGAAATGCATGGCGATACTCGCTGAGTTGCGATGATGGAGGGTGGCCGTGGGGCGTCGTGGTTCGACTAGTCGTCGCCGAGGCCCTGGTCACGTGTGAAAGCATTGAAGCAGATGATGGTCTGCGTGTCCTTGATGCCCTCGATCGTCTGAACCTTCTGGTTCACGAAACGGCCGATATCGGCTTCGTCCTGGAGCGTGAAGCGGGCCAGCAGGTCAAAAGCGCCGGAGATGGAATGCACCATGGGCGCCTCGTCGAGATTGTCGACCAGTTTGGCGGCAACATCATAGGTGTGGCCGAGCTCGCATTTGATGAAGACGTAGAACTGGCGCATGGAAAACTCCTCGGGCTCAAACTGCCGCCATCCGGGCGGCCAGGCGGGTGTGACACTATCGGCAAGTATTGGCCGGTTGAACCGCCTGTGTGACAGGCTCGGCGGGCGTTCGCCAGTGCGAAATCGCGCGCGGCTCAGGTCACAGCGGCACGTTGGTTGAAGCGCGGCTCACGCCACTCCTCCGCCGTCATCACCTCGACCAGATGATCCACAGCCCGGGCCACGTCTTCGAAACCGACATAAAGCGGTGTGAAGCCGAAGCGCAGGATATCCGGCGCCCGGAAATCCCCGATCACGCCCCGCGCGATCAGGGCTTGCATGATCGGGTAGCCGTGTTCATGGGCAAAGGAGACTTGCGAGCCACGCTGCTGCGCGTCGCGCGGGCTTCGCAGCTCGAACCCGTCCAGCCGCTCCTCAACCTGTTCGATGAAGAGACCGCCCAGCGCCCGGGACTTGGTCCGGATCGCGTCCATGTCTGCTTCCAGCATGATGTCGAGGCCGCATTCCAGCGCGGCCAGGCCGAGAATGGCCGGCGTCCCGCACTGAAACCGGTCAATCCCGGGGGCTGGTTCGTACTGGTCTTCGAAGGCAAAGGGCCGGGCATGGCCGAGCCATCCGGACAGGATGGGAGACACCACCTCCTGGTGACGCTTGGCGACGAAAAGGAAGGCTGGCGCACCGGGGCCGCCATTGAGATATTTATAGCCGCAGCCCACGGCGAAGTCGGCGCCACAATCATTGAGTTCAACCGGCAGGGCGCCGGCCGAATGGCTGAGGTCCCAGATCACCGGAATACCCCGGGCCTGGGCGAGGTGGGTGAGAGCCTTCATGTCGTGCAGGCGGCCCGATTTGTAATTCGTGTGGGTCAGGAGCAGGGCCGCAACATCGTCGTCGAGCGCCTCCGCAATCTCGGAGGTTTCGACCAGACGCTGGCGGATGCGACCGCCTGAAAGGGTCGCGAGACCTTCCATCATATAGGCATCGGTCGGGAAATTGCCGGTCTCCGACAGAATGACGGAACGCCCGGGTTTGAGTTGAAGGCACGCGCACAAGGCTTTGAAAATATTCACAGAGGTGGATTCGCCCGCCAGCACTTCATCGGCGTCTGCGCCAATCAGTCGGGCGATCTTGGCACCCAGTCGGCGCGGGGCATTGATCCAGTCATGCGTGTTCCAGGAGCGGATGAGATCCTCACCCCATTCCTGACGGAGAACGTCCTCCATGCGGGCCGGCACGCTGGCAGGCCGCGCGCCGAGCGAATTGCCGTCCAGATAGATAACGCCATCCGGCAGATCGAAGCGTGATTTGAAGCCGGCCAGCGGGTCGGCCGCATCGAGGGCCTTTATCGCATCACGTGTTTTCATGTCAGCTCTCTCAGAACAGCCCGGACGGGCGCGGCATCGGCGCCCGCAATCTTCAGGGGCAGGGCGATCAATTCATAAGCGCCGTCAGGCACATCGTCGAAGACCAGACCTTCCAGGATGCGCAGGCCATGCCTTTGCACGGCATGATGGGCATCCATGGTTTTGGACGTCTCCGGATCAAGCGATGCGGAATCCACCCCGACCAGCCGGCACCCGGCGGCGGCGAGCGCATGGATGGTGTCGGCATGAAGGGCGCGGAAATCACTGTCCCAGGTCTCGTGTGGGAATTTTGAATAGGTGCGGATCAGAACGCGCTCTGACGCGCCGATCTTTTCCCAGTCCAAATCACCCGGATGCACGTGGGAGCCACTCCCCTGTGCCGTGATCAATCGGCAGAGGCCGACATAGACGTCGATATCGGCGGCGGCCATATCATCCCCGTCCGGGTCATAATGACTGGGCGCATCAGCATGGGCGCCGCTGTGGGTGGACAGGGTCAGACGGGAAACCTTGACCGGGCAATCCGGCCCGATCGTCCAGACCGCGTCACAGGCGAATGCTGTGTCGCCGGGCCAGACCGGCAGTCCGGACCGCAGGGTTTGTGAAATGTCCCAGAGCTTGGCCATGGCGATCAGAGCGAGGTCCGGACGGTCCAGATTTCCGGGAAGAAGCGCAGATCGAGCGCTTTGATCAGATAGGACACGCCACCTGTGCCGCCCGTGCCGCGGCGATAGCCGATGATGCGCTCGACGGTTTTCATGTGGTTGAAGCGCCATTGCTGGAATTTGTGTTCCAGGTCGACCAGCTTCTCGCCCAGCTCATACGCCTCCCAATGCGTGTCGCTGTCGCGATAGATTGCGCGCCAGATTGCCTCGACCGCCTCGCTGGCCTCATACGGTTCCGACCAGTCCCGCTCGAGCTTGTCCGCAGGAATGTCATAGCCCTTGCGGCTGAGCCAGCGCAGGGTCTCATCCCACAGGCTGGGCGCATTGAGTGCGCCTTCCACCATCGCGCGAGCGGGTGGATTGTCGGCGTGGACCCGGGCGAGGGTCGCATTCTTGTTGCCCAGCCGGAATTCCAGCGTGCGATACTGGAAGGACTGAAATCCGGAGGAGGCGCCCAGCTTGTCCCGGAAAGCCAGGTAGTCGGCCGGGGTCATGGTGGCGAGCACGTCCCAGGCCTGGATCAATTGCTCCTGGATGCGGCTGACGCGGGCGAATTTCTTGAGCGCCGGGCCGGCATCATCACGGCACAGATCGGCCAGCGCGGCCTCGGTCTCGTGCAGAACCAGCTTCATCCACAACTCAGCGACATGATGGATGACCACAAAGAGCATTTCATCATGTTCGTCGGTGATCGGCCTTTGTGCGGCAAGCAGGGTGTCGAGGGCGAGATAGCCGCCATAGGACATCTCGTCCTTGAAGTCCCAGTGAATGTCCTCGCCGGACACGTCCACCCGGGACGAAAATGTCTCGCTCATACCGATACTCCCCGTTCTCCGGCCGCGAGCCCGAACGACTCGCCGGCACCGTCGTCGTTGCGAGAGGTGTAGGGGCTAAGGCAGCGGGCTGGCAACCGCGTGCGACGCTTGATGCCGGTCGTCTGCTTGCCTAGCTTGCCGCGGGTCTTCAGGGGGGAGATAGCGATGGAAGCCGCGAGCGAACAGACAGTCTGGGATGTGATCGGGCTCTATCTGCAACAGGGCTATATCCACATCTTGCCGCGCGGCCTGGATCATATCCTCTTCGTGCTGGCGCTTTTCTTTGCCTCGACCCGGATGAAACCGTTGGTCTGGCAAATATCCGCTTTCACGCTGGCCCACACGATCACGCTGGGCCTGGCGGTTCTCGGCTATGTCAGCCTGGATGCGTCGATCGTCGAGCCGATCATCGCCCTGTCCATTGCCTTCGTGGCGATCGAGAACCTCGTCTTCAAGGACATGACGCGCTGGCGTCCGGCCATTGTCTTCGCTTTCGGCCTTTTTCATGGGCTGGGTTTCGCCGGGGTGCTGACCGATTACGGCATTCCGCAGGATCAGATCCTGCCCTCGCTGCTGAGCTTCAATGTCGGCGTCGAGGCCGGGCAGCTGACGATTGTCGCAGCCTGCTGGCTGATACTGCACCGCTTCGCCGATGCTTCCTGGTATCCATGGCTGGTCCGGTTCGCCTCGGGCGCCATCGCCCTGATGGCCTTGTGGTGGACCGTCGAACGGGTCTTCCTTGGCGGCTAGCGCGGACACAAAAAAGGCGGCCCCGTATGGAGCCGCCTTGTCTGCGTTATGACACGTCGTTTACCAGCCGCAGTCGCGGGTGGCGTTTTGCTCTTCCAGATGCGTCATCAGCGGCTGGAAGTAGGCGATGATGGCCGAGCCATCCATCTCACGCGTGCCGGTGAAGGCTTCCAGCGCGTCCGGCCAGGGCTGGCTTGCACCCATTTCCATCATCGCGTTGAAGCGGGCACCGACCTCTTCATTGCCGTAGATCGAGCAGCGATGCAGCGGGCCTTCCCAACCGGCCATTTCACAGGCCGCTTCGTGGAACTGGAACTGCATGATGAAGCTCAGGAAATAGCGTAGATAGGGGACATTATTGGCGATGTGGTATTTCGAGCCCGGGTCGAAAGCACCGTCGCCACGCTCGACCGGCGGCACAATGCCCTGATAGCTCTCGCGCAATTCCCACCAGGCTTCATTATAGTTTTCCGGCTGGATCTCACCGCGCAGCACGCGCCAGCGCCACTGATCCATCATCACGGCGAAAGGCAGGAAGGCAATCTTGTCGAGCGCCGTATCCATCAACAGGCCGAGGTCCGCCGAGGCGTCCGGCACGTCGGCGGGATCGAGCAGGCCGATCTGGACCAGGTAGTCCGGCGTGACCGACAGGGCGATGAAATCCCCGATGGCTTCATGGAAACCATCATGGGCGCCGCCCTGGAAGAGGAAGTCCTGATCATTATAAGCGCGCTGGTAGAAGTTGTGGCCCAGCTCGTGGTGCACGGTGACGAAATCATCGGCGTTCACGCGGGTACACATTTTGATCCGGAGGTCTTCCTCACTATCCAGATTCCAGGCCGACGCGTGGCACGCCACCTGGCGATCGCGTGGCTGGACGATCAAGGAGCGATCCCAGAACGTGTCGGGCAGTTCTTCCATGCCCAGAGAGGTGAAGAAGGTCTCGGCCGTCTCGGTCATCCGGATCGGATCATAGTCCGCATCGACCAGGAGCTGGGTCAAATCATAGGCCGGGCCGGCATCGCTGACAGAGGCAACGTCGCTGAGCGAGGCCCAGGACTGGGCCCACATATTGCCCAGCAGGTCAGCCCGGATCGGCCCTTCAGCCGCCTGGACCTCATCGCCATAGAGGTCGTTGAGGTCGTCACGCACATAGCAGTGAAGCTGTTCGTAGAGCGGCTCGACCTGGCCCCAGAGGCGTTCGACTTCCGCTTCCATCTCGGCCGCCGGCATGTCGTAATTCGACAGCCACATCTCGGCGAGGTCGGAGAAACCCAGATCGCGAGCGCCGGCATTGGCAATTTCGACCATCTCGGCATAATCGGCCGACATCTGCTCGGGATCATAGCTGTCGCGCCAGCCGGCCCAGACATGGGACAGGAATTCCGGATCACGGCTGGTCCGCATGATGTTTTCCAGCTCATTGTGATCGACCATTTCGCCGTCGATTTCCATGAGACCGGTGGAATAGGCGGACCCCATGCGCGTCGTCAGTTCCGACAGGCGCGCGGCCGCAGCACTGTCGGACGGGGCGGGCAGGGTGATGCCGGCTCGCAGGACATTCATCTTGCGCGCCATCTCGGTCGACAGGTCGAGCTCGTTGTAGCGCGCGGTTTCTGTTGCCAGGCGGACCGCCATCTCCGTGCCCTGGGTCGACATCCGCTCCAGCAGCCAGTTGGTGTCATAGGTGATGAAATTATTCTGTACCCAGGCTGTGCGGGCGCCGAACTCGCTGAATTCACGCAGCTCGCTTTCGGCATCAGCCAGGAAGCGTTCAGCATCGGCGACCGTCACCGCCGCATCGCTGGACGAGTTCGCGGCTGCGGTCTCACTGCCGCCTGCCGGTGTTTCGGTCGGTGCACTGCACCCGGCCAAGACGGCCAGAAGGGCGCCGGATGCGACGCCCGCCATCAATCGTTTCATGATCATTTCTCCCCATCTGCCTCACAAGGCAGGTTTGGCTATCGGACGCTATCCTGAGGGCCTTGACGTGCAGGTCAAGACGTTCCCACGCAAAAGTGTGCGCATAACCGACGATACACGGCTATCGCGCCGCTGCGGCACGCATGACGCGTTCCATGCCATCCAAAAAGGCGGACCGGTCCTTGGGTCCAAAGGGTTTTGCGCCCGTGGTCACCGTCCCGGTCTCGCGCAAATCGGTCATCAGGTTCCGGGTCGCCAATGAGGCGCCGATATTGTCCTCGGTCCAGAGTTTCCCGCGTGGATCAATCCCGATCGCGCCAGCCTTGATACAGCGATCGGCCAGCGGGATATCAGCTGTCACGAAGACATCGCCCGGTCCGATATGGTCGGCGATCCAGTCATCGGCTGCGTCCAGCTTGCCTTCAACAATGACCAGCCGAGCCCATTGAGAATTGGGGCGCCGCAGACCGCCATCGCAGACAAACAGCATCTCGGTCTGATGTCGCTCACCCACGCGGATGATCTCATCCTTCACAGGGCAGGCGTCGGCATCGACATAGATGGTCATCGTCTAGAGCTCGCCGACCGTGGCCAGCATGGCGTCCAGATTGGCGGCGCCCAGCTTGCGGCAGCGCTCGGGCGACCAGCCGAATTCCGGATCGGGCAGGTCCGCATTGTCCTTGAACGGCATCTCCAGAGTCATCGCCAGGCATTTGAATTCATTGGCCAGATAATTGGTGCAGACCGAGAGATTGGCCGTGCCCGGCGCATCCACATCATAGCCATGCTCGGTCTGGAAATCCGGGCTGGCGAGGCAGAGCGCGTCCTTGTAGCCATCCAGCAAGTCTTGGCCGCGCGCATCGAAATTCGGCGCGCCCTCGCCACCGGCGATGAAATTATAGGGCAGGGCCTCATCGCCATGGACGTCGAGGGCGAGATCAATGCCCGTCTCGCGCATGCGGCCGAGGACATGGAAGACTTCCGGTGAATTCTCCGGCGTGGCCTTGTCCCATTCGCGGTTCAGATTGACGCCCTTGGCATTGGTGCGCAGATGACCGCGCTTGGAACCGTCGGGATTCATGTTCGGGACAATGTGAAAGACGGCGTGCTCGCGCAGCTTGCGGGCGACCGGATCATCATCATCGAGCAAACGACCGAGAAAACCCTCCATCCACCATTCTGCCATCGTCTCACCGGGATGCTGGCGCGCCGTGACCCATATCGTTCGGGTAGCACTGTCGGCCTCGCCAACCGTCAGCAAGTCCATGGTCTGTCCGTCCAGCGTCTCGCCAAGGACTTCCAGTTCAACGGCGTGGTGTAATTGAGCCCAGGCGATCAGGTCCTGATGACGTTCCATGGAGAAGGGCGCGAAATAGGCAAACCAGACCGTGTCGGCTTCCGGGACATGGTGCAGGGTCAGCACCCCCTCCGCATAGTCGGTGTCGATCCGGAACCAGGTTTCGCGGTCATAGGAGGCACAGGCCTGATAGCCGGGCCAGCCTTCCAGATAGGCTGCACCGCCGGCATTCTCGATCGCCATGGTGAGCTGTTCGCCCATCGCGCCGGTGACGCGGAAATGGAACCATTGATAGAAATCCGAGTCCTTGTCCTTGCGGATTTCCAGCCGGATCCGGCCCGGATCTGCGGCGTCGAGAACCTCAATATTGCCGCTGTCGAAGGCGTCGGTGATGTGAAGTGACATGAGGCGCTCCGGATTGATCGCTAAAGGGTGACTCGCTTGTGAAGCTGATAGACCATATCGCACGGCCAATCGATGGCGCACCTGCGTCGAGGATTGTTGGATGACGCCCCGGGGCGTCGGCTCGGGAGATACACAACATGATGATCTGGCTATCGCGCATCGTTCGCTTTGGATTGCCGCTCTTTGTCTCGGCGATCTTTCTCGACTCGCTGCGCTATAAATTCACCGACGCACCGGAGACGCAGGAAATCTTCGGTCGGCTCGATGGCTGGGCGACGAGCCTTGGCGCGCCGGGCCTGTTTGATCATACCGGCCTGTTCAGCCAATACGTGATCGGTTCTGCCGAACTTGTTGCTTCTGCACTCCTATTGATTGGATTTATACCCGCTTTTCGGCGCCTTCAGGTCGCCGGTAGTGCTCTGGGTCTGGCGATCATGACCGGGGCAATCAGCTTCCACCTCTTCACGCCGCTCGGCATTGATCCGAACTCGGATGGTGGAGGATTGTTTGTGGCCGCTTGCCTGGTCTGGCTGTCCTGCCTGGGCTTGCTGGTGATCAAGCGTCAGGATTTGCTGGCGCTCGGTTGCGGCCTCTTTCGGGCCTTCATTCCAACCAGGCGATAGACGAGCAAGGCGGCGAGAATGCCGCCATGGATCCACGGGGCGAGCTGGAAGCCTTTCACCATGAAGCCGTGATGCAGCACCGCCAAGATGGCCAGGGGATAGACGAGCCGGTGCAGACCCTGCCAGCGCCGCGACCCCAGCAAGCGCTGCATCCCGTTGAAAGACGTGATCGCCATGGGAATCAGCAGGATGAAGGCACTCATGCCGAGCGTGATGTAGATGCGGTCCGTCACATCGCGCCACAGGGCCGCCATAGCGCCGCTCGCCGTCCCGGCTTCGATAAAGAGGTCGAGCCCGAGATAGGCCAGGATGTGCAGGAGTGCGTACCAGAAGGCCGCCAGGCCGATCCGGCGCCGCACCATCATGATTGGCCCCCACTTCGTCAGATCGCGAATGGGCGTCACAGCGAGCGAGATCAGAAGAATCCGGATCGCGGTGTCCCCGAGAAAGCGATGCGTGGTCTCGATCGGATTGAAGCCGAGCCCGTGCGGCTGCCCGTTGAGCAGCATGGCCCATTGCCAAGCCAGCCAGATCCCGGGCAGGGCGAGCAGCCAGAAGGTCAGCGGCTTAAGGAGATGGCGACTGAAGGTGCGCAGGAGGGGATTGCGGGCCATGGGTGAGAGCTCGATGCCGGCTAGTGGTTTTCGATCAGATCCATGCCGGCATACATGTGCGCGACCTGCTCGGAGTAGCCATTGAACATCTCCGTGTCCCGACGGGCGAAGACATTGCCGCCAATCACCCGCTCGGACCGCTGGCTCCAGCGTGGATGGGCCCGGTTCGGATTGACGTTGGAGTAGAAGCCATACTCATGCGGTGCGGACCGGTTCCAGCTGGTCTCGGGCTGTTCGGAGACGAAGCGGATTTTCACAATAGATTTTATAGACTTATAGCCATACTTCCAAGGCACGACGAGGCGGACCGGGGCGCCGTTCTGGTTCGGCAGGACCTCGCCATAAAGCCCGACGGCGAGGAAGGCGAGTTCATTCATGGCTTCATCCATGCGCAAGCCTTCAACATAGGGCCAGTCAAGCACCGGAAAGCGCGTGCCGCGCATTTCATCGCGGTCCAGATCCGTCACAAACTGGACGTAGCGGGCCTGCGATGTGGGCTCGAAACTCGCCAGCACGGAGGCGAGAGGGACGCCGATCCACGGGATTACCATCGACCAGGCCTCGACACAGCGCAGCCGATAGATGCGCTCCTCCAGATCCGAGAAGTCGACCACGTCTTCAAGGGCGAAAGTGCCGGTACGCGCGGCATGGCCCTCGACGTCGATCGACCAGGGATCTGTGGTCAGGGCGCCGGCATAACGGGCCGGGTCGTCCTTGCCCACGCCGAATTCGTAGAAATTGTTATAGCCGGTCACCGCAGGATAAGGCGTCAGAGGATCCGCGACCTGATAGTCGCCCGAGCGATGGGCGAGCTCACCACTGGTAGGTCGTGTGCCCGCTGCAGCGGGCGCCGCACCGTCCTGGCCCGATTGGGCCTCGCATGCACTCAGGCCCGTAAGGGCGAGCGCGCCGCCCGAGGCGATGATCTTGCGGCGATTGAGATAGAGGCCCTTCGGTGTCACGTCGTCTTCGCGACTTTGCCAAGGGTGTTTCTTGTGAATGAACATGTGTCGATATCCGTGCCTGCTCGGTTCAGAACCTAGGGCAAATTGCGGACACGTCTTCCCCTCCAACGGTTTCGTGATGACTTGGCGGGATGATGTTACCCTGACTTGAGCCGGTCTCCGGCCTGAATGGGGAACCCGAAACAACAAGTTTGGCGTTGACGGCGCCCTTGAATCCGTGCCGCAACTGCCACTGAAACGGGTGCCCTGGTCGGCGCGCCCGACAACCACCTGACAGGGGTCTCAATTGCCCAGCCAAACCAGCCGTTCCACGCTCAATGTCCGCAATGCCACGCTGGAGGATATCCCCGGCATCATCGCGCTCGTCGGCAAGGTGTATCCCGAAATGGGAGCCTATTCAGCGGGCATGCTGCAGGGGCAGATCTCCAACTTCGCCGACGGTCAGGTCGTGGTGGAGTATGACAGCGAGATTGTCGGTTACGCGGCCAGTTTCATTATCGATGGCGATACAGCGCTCAAGCCGCACACTTGGGACTCCATCACAGGCGGCGGCTATGCCTCGCGCCACAATCCCAAGGGTGAATGGCTGTACGGGATGGAGGTCTGTGTCGACCCGGACCGCCGCCGTCTGCGTATTGGTCAGCGCCTCTATGACGCCCGCAAGGAATTGGCCGAGCGCTATGAGCTGGACGGGATCGTTTTCGGCGGGCGCATGCCGAACTGGCAGCGCAAACGCAAGCAATACACGTCGGCCAAGGCCTATCTTGATGCTGTCATGGCGCAGGAAGTCTCCGACCCGGTGATCCGCTTCCAGACCCGGATGGGGTTTGAACCGATCGGGGTCCTGAAAGCCTATCTGCCCAGCGACCGGGCCTCGCGGGGATGGGCCAGCCATATGGTCTGGCGCAATCCCTATGCCGTGGAGCAAAAGCTCAGTGCCAACGCCCCGCCCGGACAAAAAGACATTGTCCGGGTCGCGACGGTGCAATTCCAGCAGAGGCGGGTTGAGAGTTTCGACGAGTTTATCAGCAATATCGAATATTTCGTCGATGTGACCTCGGATTATCGCTGTGATTTCGTGGTCTTTCCGGAGCTCTTTACCCTGCAGCTTCTCGCGCTCGAGGAAACCCGGCTGACCCATGCCCAGTCCATCGAACGCCTGACCGAGTACACGCCGCATTTCGTCGAGAAAATGCGCGAACTGGCGATCAGCTATAATATCAACATAATCGGCGGCTCTCACCCGACCCGGACGGAGGATGACGACATCCAGAATGTCGCCTATGTCTTCCTGCGCGACGGGTCAGTGCATGCTCAGGAAAAGATCCACCCGACGCCATCCGAGCGGCATTGGTGGAATATCCTTGGCGGCGACGAGATCATCACCATCCCGACCGATTGCGGTCCGATCGGCGTTCTGATCTGTTATGACAGTGAATTCCCCGAATTGGCGCGCAAGCTGGTGGATGCCGGCGCGAAACTCCTCTTCGTTCCTTTCTGCACCGATAACCGCCAAGGCTATTTGCGGGTGCGCTATTGCGCCCAGGCGCGGGCGATCGAGAACCAGTGTTATGTAGTGATGTCCGGCAATGTGGGAAATCTGCCGGGTGTGGAAAACATGGACATCCAATACGCCCAGTCCTGCATTCTCACGCCCTGCGACTTCCGTTTCGCGCGCGATGGCGTGGCCGCGGAATGTACCGAGAATGTTGAGACGGTTGCCATTGCCGATCTGGATCTGACCGATCTGGACTGGGCCCGGCAGGAAGGTACGGTCCGCAATCTTCGTGATCGTCGATTTGATCTCTACAAGGTCGATTGGAAAGCCTGATGTCGATCGCGGTCCGTGCCGCCGGTCCGGCCGATCTGGATCGGATCGATAGCATCGAGGGCGCGAGCTTCACTACCGATCGGTTTGCCCGCCGCAATCTCGCACGCATGCTGCGTGGCGGGTGCACGCAATTCCTGCTCGGGGACACAGACGCGAGGGCAGGCGGCTATCTTGCGCTGAGCCTTCGTAAGGGCAGCCGTGTCGCCCGGATTTATTCCCTCGCAGTGGCGCCGGACAGCCGTCGACGAGGTGTCGCCGAAGCCCTGATCGAGGCCGCAAAGAGGCTCGCGACCGCGCAAGGGCGTGACTGCTTGCGGCTTGAAGTCCGAGCCGGAAACAGGGCGGCGATCAATTTGTATGAGCGGCTCGGATTTCGCTTGCATGACAGGCGAAATGCCTATTACGAGGACGGTGAAACAGCCTTGGTTCTGCAAGCCCCGACCGGCCCCCACGCAGAGCCTGATAATGCGGAGCATGACCCCCTTTGAGCGACTGGCTCATTCTCGTTGAATTTCCCAACGACCTCGCCCAGCACGAAACCCCGCACAAAGTGCTGCGCGTTCGCGATTACCTCGCCAATCCGGCCCTGTTCACCCAGCGCCGCCCCAATATTCTCAATCTGGCGCGCTCCTATGGCTACCAGACGCAGGGTTATTACGCCTCGCTGCTGGCCGAGGCTCGCGGACACCGGATTGCCCCGACCGCCCAGACCATGGTCGAGCTGTCCCGCAAGAGCCTCTATGCCCAGGCGCTCCCGGAGCTCAATGCGGCGCTGGCGCGCGAGTGCCGCGATCCATCCAGCCTGCCCTCCACCCTGACAATCGCTTTCGGGCGCGTCGATCAGGCCGGGCTGACCCGTTTTGGAAAGCTCCTTTTCGACTGGTTCCGCGTGCCGGTTCTGGAAGTATCGCTGGGCAAAGCAGGGCAGGGCATTGATCGCATTCGGCCACTGGCCCCGAACAGTCTCAAGGGCGAGGTCCGGGCCTTCTTCCTCGACGCGCTCGAAACCTATACCCAGCGTGGCTGGTCCGACCGCAAGGAGCGGTCGCCTGCGCGTTGGTCCCTGGCAGTCCTGACCGATCCGGCGGAAGACATGCCGCCGTCCAAACCCGCCTCACTGAAACGGCTCGCCAGCGTCGCCGCACGGATGGGCGTGGAGGTGGCCTTTATCGGTCCCAATGATTTGGCCAGTCTCGCCGAGTATGATGCTCTCTTCATCCGCATGACGACCGCGATCGACAATGTCACCTACCGCTTCGCCCGACGCGCTGAGCAGGAGGGCATGCCGGTGATCGACGACACGGCCTCGATGATCCGTTGCACCAACAAGGTCTTCCTGAAGGAATTGCTGGAATTGGGCGGCGTGGCAGCACCGCGCACGGAGGTCATTGACGAGAACCAGCCGCTCGACGGCTTGATGGACCGGCTGGGGACGCCGGTGGTGTTGAAGGCGCCCGATGGCTCATTCTCCCGATCGGTACACAAGGTCTCGACCGAAGCCGACCTCAAGATGCGGGCGAAACAATTATTCGAGGACACGGCGCTGATCATTGCCCAAGAATATCTTCCCACCAGTTTCGACTGGCGTGTCGGTGTCCTGGATGGCGAAGCCCTGTTCGCCTGTCAGTACAAGATGGCGAAAGGGCATTGGCAGATCATCAAGCATCGCGAGGGCGCCAAATCGCTGGAGGGCGGCTCCGCGACCTTCGACGTGGTTGACGCGCCGGCCGCAGTCATCGAGACGGCACTCGCAGCGGCCCGCCTGATTGGCAGTGGCCTGTACGGGATCGATCTCAAGGAAACACCGGAGGGTGTTTACGTCATCGAGATCAATGACAATCCGAACCTGGAAAGCGATGTGGAAGGCCTTGTCCTCAAGGACCGTCTCTGGGAATCCATCATCCGCTGGTTCGCCCGTCGCCTGGAAACCCGGATCGGGCTTTCGGCTTTACCGGCCCAAGCCCGGACCTGAGGAAAGGCCCCAAAATCCGGGCGAGGGACTGTTCGGGCTTAGCTGGACGCGTCTTGAACGGCTTCGCCGGCGCGTTCGATGTCCTGGCCTGCACCACGCAGTGTATTGCAGCCGGCCAGACTGATGGCGAACAGTGTCATTGCGGTCAAAGTGATGATCTTCTTCATGGCAAATCCTTTTCTGTGCCGTCGCGGCAGCATGCAAGAGCCCGCGCCGATGGACAACAAATAGCCACGGGGTCACAGAGAATCCTACTGCGCGCCCTGTTGCGCTGCTTGCGGTCCGACCAGGTGATCAGCGTCACTCAGGCTGGCGAGATAGACGATAATGCTCCGTCGAGCGTCGGCGTCATCCAGGCGAAAGCGCATTCGTGTACCTGGTATCATTGCAGTCGGGTCGGCGAGCCAGCGGTCGAGGGTCTCGGCATTCCAGACAATCGCCGCCTCGGCGAGCGCGTCCGAGTAGGGATAGTCAGGCACGGCGCCCGCGGCGCGGCCAAAGACACCTCGATGCATGGGCCCATACTTGTTGCGGTCTGGCGCGTGGCAGTTTCCGCAATATTGCCGGTAAAGGACTTCGCCACGCTCTGCTTGCGGTGCCGGATCAGGTGCACTGTCGCTCATGGCAAGGGACATCAAGGCCAGGAACGTTGTGGATGAGGGCAGTCCGATCATGATGGCGCAGTCCGCAGTTTCGGGGGCAGCAGAGCGTGGCGAAGCAAGGTGTCACTCCGCAATAATGTCGCGATGTTGCGGAGCGAGGGCTGCGAGGAGCCGGTTCTGGGCCCGGAAGGGAACCCCATTATCACTCATCGCGACCTGCAGGTTCTCGACGAGGGCATAGAAGTCCGCCTCCGTGACGCCCATGCCCCGATGGGCTTCTGACATCGAACGTCCGGTGTAGGTGCAGGGGCCGTTGAGGATGACGCAAAACTGCTCGACAAGCATGCGCTTGACGCGCGTTTCGTCGATCCCCCGGAAGAATGGCGCGGTGCGTTCGTCCGCGTTCAGATTGACCAGGAAGTCATCCATGATCCGCTCCAGGCCAGGGCGGCCGCCAAAGCGTTCGAACAGGTCCTGTCCGTCCGTGATGACCGGTGTGACCGGAGCGGAGTCCTGGGCCGCGAGCGCCGGCATGGCGGAGCTGGCCAGAAAGGTGAGGGCGAGGCCCGTCGTCAATGTCTTGAGCATGATTGTACTCCTGCGTTTGGACGCGATTATCGGGATCAGAAAGAGAAGTTCAGGGAGGCGTAGACGCCGGTCTGGTCACCCACCACGATATTGCCGAGATCGACATAGGCGAGCGTGGCCGAGACATTCTTGGTCGGCGCCCATGCGACGAAGACGTCGAAGGCGTCACCCTCGGCGGCGATGGCGAGATTGTCCGGCTTGGTCCGATATTCTGCACCGACCGCCAGAAAGCGATTGATCAGATAGGCGGCAGACGCCTCGAACTCGACACTGTAATCCTCGTCAAAGCCGAGAATGCCGAACTGGTTGGCCTGGGTCATCCGGACCGTGGCGTTCAGCAGCAGGCTCTGGTCAAGATAAAGCTTCGTGGCGGACAGATAGACATCCAGCCCATCGCCGTCATCGGCGCCGAGTGACTGGACCAGTGCGTCCTGGGCATTGTCCTTGTACTGGATGCCGACCGAAACCTGCGGGATCCAGCTGTCCTGCTCCAGCACGGCATCACCGAACAGACGGACCTTTGCGCCGTAAGTGGTCACGTCGATATCGTATTCCGGGCCGAGACCGAGCGCGACGCCGACATCTTCGAGATTGAAGGATTGCTGCGAGATCGAGAGTTCGACGCGATTGAAGATCCCGACCTGGACGCCATAACTTTCCAGTGAATAGTCATCCGTCTCGACGCGGGTGAAATACCCGGCGCCACCGATCTGGTTTTCGGTCCCGTACCCCGCGATCAGGGCCCAGGGGGTCAGACCGCCGCCGGCCGACCCTTCGACCTGGCTCACCCCGCCGGTCAGGAGCAGGCGACCCGAAGAGGGGCCGCTCAGATTGAACAGGCCGTCGCCATCCTGGCTGAAGGCCGGCGCGGTCGTCGTACCGAGCGCAAGACTGGTCAGGACGAGTGATAAGCGTGATGTGAATGCCATGTGTTCCCCCGCGTGGAAAAGAATGGGTCGACACCGCCGAAAGGGCGGCCTCGGGAGCAGTAACGAAGCGCGTCGCGAAGCGGATGCATCGAGGCTTCAAAAACACGATCCGACCCCGGGATTGCCTTTGAGCCGCGGCGGGCTATGTGCCGGGAGGGTGGCCGGTTTATGCGGTCTTGATGATCGGACAGGTGCGAAAAACTCATGGATCCGGAACGGCCAAAAGCGCTGTTGAAACAGGTCTCTCTCGGGAGTCGCTCGGCCTTCAGCGAACTCTATGACATCACGAATGCGAAGCTGTTCGGGGTGACCCTGCGTATCTTGCATGACCGCGCTGAAGCCGAGGAAGCCGTGCAGGATTGCTATCTCAATGTCTGGCGACGCGCCGCCAAGTATGATGCCGGACGGGCGAGCGCCATGTCCTGGCTGATTGCGGTTGCCCGGAATGCCGCGATTGACCGCTTGCGCCGTCGCCGCGAGACCGCGCCACTCGAGTCCGCGCCGGAACCGGCGGATGAGAGCCACTCGGCCGAGGACCTCGTGGTCTTTGCGGGCGAGGCGGATCGGCTGCATGATTGCCTCGGTGCCTTGTCCGGGAAGGAATCGGAATTTGTGCGACAGGCCTTCATGACCGGGCAATCCTACCCGGAGGTCGCCCGGGCGGCTGACAAACCCCTGGGAACCGTAAAAAGCGTCATCCGCCGCGCGCTCATGAAGCTGCGAGATTGCCTGGAGCCGTCATGACCGAGCACGAGACCCCATCTTCCCACGGCCCCGACCTGCTGGCGGCAGAATATGTCCTGGGCGTCCTCGATGTGTCCGAGCGCGAAGCCGCGGAAACTCGGCTGCAAGAGGATGCGGATTTCGCGGACGCCGTGGCGCGCTGGCAGGGACGATTGGGTCCGCTGGCGGCGCCGGTCAGTCCGGTGTCGCCGTCGCCGGCGCTCAAACGACGCATTGAAGCGGCTCTGTTCGGGTCAGGCACGACAGAGACATCATCAACGGGCTGGCTGGGGAGCCTGGTGTTCTGGCGCACGACCACCGCCGTCTCGGCAGTCGCAGCTGCAATCGCCATTGCCGTGAACCTGGTCCAGCCAACCGGTCCCGCCGGCCCGTTGGAGCCGGACGGCGTCGAGACCTCATCCTCGGGCTATTTTGCAGCCTTGCGCGATGGCGATGCGGCGCCGGTCATTCTGGTCCGCTTCGAGCCGGACACGGGCGAACTGGTCTTGAGCGGTCCGGTCGCGAGTGATCTCGCGGATCCGGTCCAGCCCGAACTCTGGATTATCCCGCCCGGTGAAGCGCCGCGCTCGCTCGGCTTGATCGCTGACACGGATGGCGTGGTGGATTCACGCGTACCGGTAGGAGCCGAGCTGGTAGCGGCAATCGGTGAGGGGGCGGTTCTCGCCATCAGCCTGGAGCCGCCAGGCGGGTCGCCGACCGGCGCTCCGACAGGCCCGGTGATCGCTGTCGGCACGGTTCAAACGCTCTGACTTGACGGATGTCCGGCTGTCCGGTGGCGGAGGGGGAGTCCGTATTACCGGCGTACCCGCATTTTCCCGCACGTCTCAAAAAGGTAAGCCTACAAAAGCATTTCCGGGCTTGCCTGTCTCGACACGTCCCAGCTTGTACCCCATAATCGCGGCTCTTTGTTGGGGCAATTGTTGGGGCTGCTGTTAGGGCACGGGTCTCAAAGCGGGGCAAAATGGCCGGAAGCCGGATGCTGAACAAGATGAGCGCGCGGACCGTCTCGGCGCTTATGCGTGAGGACGCCAAGCCTGGGCGACATGGCGACGGCGGTGGGCTTTACCTGAGCGTCGGGCCGGGAGGCGCGCGGCGCTGGGTGTTTCTGTTTCGCTGGCGCGGCAAGCTGAAGGAAATGGGGCTTGGCCCGGCGCGGTCTGTTTCGCTCGCAAAAGCCCGTGAACGGGCCGCAGACGCCCGCGAGAAGGTTGCGGATGGGGTGAACCCAATTGCAGCGAAACGCGCTTCCACGTCAATTCCTGAGTTCGGGGCGTTTGCGGTGGAGGTCGTCGAAAGCCTCGCCCCGCAATGGCGCAACTCGAAACACCGCGACCAGTGGAAGGCGACGCTGGCGAACGATGCGGCCGCGCTGGCGCATATCAGCGTGGACCGAATCGACACCGAGGAAGTGCTGGGAGTCCTGAAACCAATCTGGAGCGACAAGCCGGAAACCGCCTCGCGCCTTCGCGGGCGTATTGAGCGTGTTCTCGACGCGGCTAAGGCCAAGGGATACCGCGATGGCGAGAACCCGGCGCGCTGGAAAGGCCATCTGGCGAACCTGCTCCCGGCGCGGCAGAAGCTCACGCGCGGCCATCACCCCGCCATGCCCTATGCCGACATGCCGGAATTTTCGTCAGCACTACGCGCGCGCGAGGGCGTTTCGGCACGGGCGCTGGAGTTCCTGATTCTCACGGCAGCGCGGTCCGGTGAGGTGCGCGGCGCGCGCTGGTCTGAAATGGATCTGCAAAAACAGGTTTGGACCGTTCCCGCCGATCGAATGAAAGCGGGCAAGGAACACCGCGTTCCGCTCACGGCCGAAGCCGCCACCATTCTGGAGGCCATCAAACCGCTTACCGGCGGCGAGCCGGATGCGCCGGTGTTTCCCGGAACCAAGGGCAAGCCGCTATCAGACATGTCCCTCGCGGCGGTGCTGCGCCGAATGAAGATACCAGCCAGCAAGGCGAGCGTTCACGGCTTTCGCTCCACCTTCCGCGATTGGGCGGGCGAGGCGAGTACTTTCCCGCGTGAGCTTGCTGAGGCGGCGCTGGCGCATGCGGTCGGCGATGCAGTGGAGCAGGCTTACCGGCGCGGCGATGCGCTGGAGAAGCGACGGCGGATGATGGAGGTCTGGGCGCAGTTCTATTTTTCAGCGGCTGCTGAAGCAGACGTGATTGAGCTAAAGGGACGTGCTCATGCACCGTAAGAAGGATTGGCCCCGACCATTTCTGTTTGATCCGTTGCGGCAACAACCCGGAGCGAAAGACAAAACTGTGCCGACATCGCCGCTCGATGATCCACGCGGGCATTTGGAATATGGCTTGGCCGAGATTTTGAAGCAGGCTCAGTCCGCAATTGATCGCGCCCCCGAAAGTGATGAGGCAAGGCTGGCGAAGCGGATGATTAAGCGGGCGGAGAGTATCCGTTTACTTTGCGCGCTTGGAAAATCAGAGCTAGCCGCGTCAGAGGGCATAATGCTCGGCTGGGATTTTGGGCAACTCATCATCGAGTTTGGCTTGGCTGAGCGGCTGGGACATGGGGCTCAATCGCAAGCCAACAAGCGAGAAAATGCAAAGCGTTCGGTTCAGGCGCGAAGACAGGATTTCGATGACTGGGCGCTACCCATCGCGCACGAGGTCGTCGAGGCCGCGTTGGTTATGAAAGAGCGAATCTCGCAGTCGCAGGCCGCCGAAGCGCTGTGTGACCGGGCGCATGAGCAGTTTCCCGGCGCGAAAATCCCAAAAAGCACGCGCGCGTATGAAAACCACATTCGGCGCTGGCGGGAAGAAGGGCGGATAGTGCTCAGACGTGAAACATGAAGGGTACTAAGTTTCATGGGTCGCACATTGCTGCGCCATGCTGTCAATAGGTGTCCTCCGAGGTTCGCCGAGCGGTTCGGCGATGGAGAAAGGAGGACAATATGCCAGACAAGGCCAAACGTGCCGCTTACTCGGTTCTCGACGCGGCGCAATATCTGGGCGTATCGCGCTCGCAGGTGTACCGCCTGCTCGCGGACGGCTCGCTTGATAGCCTGAAAATCGGCTCGCGGCGCTTAATCCGGCGCGATGCGATGGACGCGCTTCTGGAGCGGTCCGTCGCTCCTAGTCAGTCCTGAAAAGTGAAATGCCCCCAGCGCTGTTAGCGGCAGCGCCAGGGCGTATTCCAAACAAACCTTGGATGGAGGTTTATAACGATGGCGAAACTACGCCAGCGCGCGACCTCGCGCAATCATTTCGACCTGCCGCTTTTCCGCTTTGCGGCCCGGCGTGAAGATACCCGCCGCCTTTCCTATGCCGAGCGTTTCGTGCGCTCGCGCATGCCCTATCGCCCCGCCGAGACCGTGAAGCTGTACGCCTCGCTCGCGGGCCTGAATAGGGAGGACTAGGCCATGACGGAGACCGTTCTTGTCACCTTTCCAAGCGCGCCAGAACGCCCCGGCGTCTCTCTTACCGGGCGGGATGCCTGGGCGCTGGTGAAGCTAGCCGAAGCCGGGCCGAAGGGCGTCACGCCCATTGATACTCCCGGCCCGCGCTGGTCGGCTTATGTGTTCAATTTGCGGAGCCTTAGCCTCAATATCGAGACCCGGCATGAACGCCACGGGCCGCCCTTCGCGGGAAGCCATGCGCGATATGTGTTGCATGAGACCGTTTCGATAAGGGCGCTCGCGCCTTCCAGCGAGGGAGGCGGCGACTAGGCGAAACCGGGAGGGCGGGCTTTGCGTCCGCCCCCAGCGCCTGCCGTATCCTGAAACATGAAAGCAAATGAAAACGGCCGCTCGCGCCGGGAGCCGCCGCACGCCCGGATTTATTCAAGCTGGTATCTCCTCCCGGCGTGGCGAACCCTTGATAGCCGGGGGCGGGATTTGGTCACGCATGTGACGGCGGCGTACCGACCGCCTGAGCACGGCAAGCCGAACGCCTTCGAGCTTTCAGACGCCACCGCGGCGGCGATGCTGGGGTGTTCTGAGAATACTGCACGGGCCGTGGTAAGCGCTTGCGTTGAACGCGGCTGGTTTGTCTTGGAGCGGCGCGGGGCGTTCGCTGGGCCGAAGGGCACACGGGGACGAGTGATTTCGCTCGCCTGCTATCCGACCGAAACCCGCAAGGCGGAGCCCCAGCGCTTCAAGCGATGGCGGCCACAGGAAAATTCAACGGCGCAAAATTTGTGGTTCACGCTCGCGCCCTATGACGGCGAACGGCGCAAAAACCGCGCCGTACGGGGCGCAAAATCTGCGGAGCGCGGCGGGCGCCGAAAATCGCGCGGGCGGGGGCGGAAAGGTTAGACGAGACACGGCCGGACGCGCTGGGGCGGCGGCGTGGATGCGCGGCGGTTTGAACCGCTTATAGGTAGGCGCTAGGCAAGCGAAGCGCGGCGCAAACCGGGAGACGGGCCTCACTCGGTATCAAGGTACTGTGGCGCAAGCTCGTTCCAGACGCCATCGACAGCCAATGTCATTGCCTGTTCCTGCGGACTAAGGGAGTTATACTGCTCCGGCGAGAAGAACATAATACGCATTTCGGCGTCAGGCTTTCTTATCGTTGACGTCGTTGGGCCGCTCATGCTGCCGAGCGTATTGCAGGTGCTTCCTGAGCAGTTTGTGGTTCCAGAGTAATTGTAACCGCCTGTCGAGATTGTTTCCGACCTGTATCCGCTCTCGTCAGTGAGCAGAGCGAAATGACTAAACCCGTTGTCCCTGCCGATTTCAGCGGCGCGCAGATAGATAAAATCTTCTATTTGACCGAGGCGAGCGAAAGCGTTGCCGCCAGCGCGGATTTGGTAGACTTGCTGACCAACCTGGCGATGCTCTACGCCTCCAGTAAATCCCATCTCGCCATATGTTGTGCAGGATGCTGCTAAGAGCGCAGCGACAAACGCTAACCAACGCATAGACATCTCCCTCGTTTTTTCGAGTTATTCGAAAATCGTGGCACCTAAGGGGCGATTAAGCAATCCGGAGCAAGCGAAGCCCGGCGCGAGCTGGTGACACGTTCCAGCGCGAGAATGAATTTGACCGGGTCCAGACACGAGCAGACAAGATACGAAAGCGCCTCGGCGGCTCGCCCGCCGTGGAGAGCATACCGCCCAAGCCGAAGGGCATGCATTGGCGCACGTATGGCCGTTATTGCGAAGAGCTGTAAGCGGCGGACCGGGCGTTTTACCGTCATGTCCGAATGCGATGGCCCGGCGAGTTCCCGTACGGGAGGGGCGGGGTTAATCGCTAGCGCCATCCGAGCGGGAGCTGGCTTAGAGGGCCAATTTCCCGCTTCCTCAATTCAGGGTATGAGGCGCGTTTGAATCTCTAGGCGCCGGAAACCGGAGACCGGCGCTAAGGCTCGCGCGTCATAAACGCCCTAATTTTTGATCGGATCTGATGGTCAATTTCGAGAGCAGTACGCGCCCACGCGCGAGTCGATGTTGGGGCATTTGTTAGGGCAAGAGAAAGTCCACTCGCGCTATCACATTGCATTTCATGTCTTATTTGGGAAATTATGGCGGAGGGGGAGGGATTCGAACCCCCGGAACCTCGCGGTTCAACGGTTTTCAAGACCGCCGCAATCGACCACTCTGCCACCCCTCCGTCCGCTTCACTTAGCGGGCAATGACGGGTCTGCGCAACTCTCCACTTGCAGCTTACCCTCCTTTCACCATTCTGGGCTAAAAAGACGGAAGGGTGGGTGTCCGGACAGGAGTGGACCCGGCATGCAGACGTGGCGATTTCTACTGACAGGGCTGGCCTTGAGCCTGGTTGCGGCCTGTACCTCGACCCCGGATCAGGTGCGCCATTATTCCGGCAGCGCCTCCACGCCAACCGGTTCGGGCAACTGGGCGCCGGCATCAAGCGGTTCCACGCGTGCCTCGAGGCCGCTCGATGCGCGTGGTCTTATCGCGGCCTCCAGCGACCATCAGAAGGTCGGCCGAACCTATACGGTGGCGGGTCGAACTTACCGCCCACAACGCAATGATAATTATGATGAAACGGGCATTGCCTCCTGGTATGGGCCGAATTTCCACGGGCGTCCGACCGCCAATGGTGAAGTCTTTGACCAAAATGCAATGACGGCGGCTCACACAACTTTGCCAATTCCCTCGATTGCCGAAGTGACCAATCTGGAAAACGGGCGCTCAGTCATCGTCCGGATCAATGATCGCGGCCCCTTCGTGGATAATCGCCTGATCGATCTCAGCCGGGCTGCTGCAACGGAACTCGATTATATCGGCGCCGGCCTGGCGCATGTGCGCGTGCGGTATCTCGGCCCTGCCCACGAAAACGGGGCACCTCCGGAGCGCGTCTACCAGGCCAATGCGGCACCCACGCCTGCTTTCCAACCGGAACCGACCCGGGTCGCGGCCGTTCAGCCGGCGACTATCGAGCCGACCCCGGCCTGGCAGCCGTCATCTGCGCCCGGGGGGCGATTTTCGCTCCAGGTCGGCGCTTTCTCTGACCCGGACAATGCCCGGGAATTCGCGCGGCGCATCGATGGCGCCGGGGATGTCCGGGTTGAGGCCGGCACCGCGTTAACGGGTCAGATCTGGCGTGTTTTTGTCGGCCGCTGGTCGGATCGCAATGCCGCCCACGCCGCCCGCGGAACACTCGCCGACTGGGGCGTTTATGACGCCCGCATCGTGGCGGTAAACTAGGCACAAAGACTGCCCCTGTCGTGACCGCGACGCTGGACGTCATCGTCTTGCCGCGCTTCAATGCTTCCTTCGCCTCGAACCACTACCGATTCCGGCCAGGGAGCGTCTCGACGTGCGCGTATTTTCAGCCTTTGTTTTCCTCATCTCGCTTTTGGTTTCGGCGCCGCTCCAGGCGCAGACCACCTACCAGACCGAAGCCAGTCACGCGGCCATTCTCGACGCGGAGACCGGTGAGGTTCTGTATTCACTCAACGGTGATGAGGCCATGCCACCGGCCTCGATGAGCAAGATGATGACCGTGTTGATGGTGCTTGAGGCGCTGGAGGCCGGGTCTTTGTCGCTGGATGACGAGTTGCCGGTCTCCGAACATGCCTGGCGGACCGGTGGTGCTGCGTCCGGCTCCTCGACCATGTTCCTGGAGGTGAATTCGCGGGCCCGCGTCGAGGATTTGCTGCGCGGCGTAATCATCCAGTCCGGCAATGATGCCTGCATCGTGTTGGCAGAAGCCCTTGGCGGGACAGAAGAAGCCTTTGCCGACATGATGACGGATCGCGCACACGAGCTCGGCCTGACATCGGCGAGCTTCGCCAATGCCACCGGCTGGCCGGACCCTGACCATCGCATCAGTGCTATTGATCTCGCCCGGCTGGCCCGCATCCTGATCGAAGACCACCCCGAGTATTACGGGATCTGGGCCGAACGCGAGTTCACCTATAACGGCATCCGCCAATACAATCGCAATCCGCTTCTGGGCGTCTTCTCCGGCGCGGATGGCCTGAAAACCGGGCATACCGAGGAAAGCGGCTACGGCTTGGTCGGATCGGCCGAGCGTGATGGTGAGCGCCGCATCATTGTCTTCAACGGCATGGACTCGAACGCGGCACGCGCCACCGAGGCCGAGCGCATGATGCGCGCCGCTCTGAGTGATTACAGCCTCTATCGCCTGTTTGAGGCGGGCGACGCGGTCGACCACCGGGCCGAGGTCTTCATGGGCGACACCGAAACCGTCGCGCTTCGGGTTGCAAGCGACGTCACCGCCGGCCTGCACCGCCGGGCACGTCGCGACTTGACCGTAACCGTCAGCTATGATGGGCCGCTTGTCGCCCCGATCCAGGAGGGTGATGTGGTCGGCTCTCTGATCGTTGAAGCGCCGGATTATGACGCCCGGGAATATGATCTCGTGGCCGCCGAAAGCGTCGCCGAGAAGGGTCTGATCGGGCGGATCGGCGCGGCCATAGTCCATATGCTGCGAGGCTGACGGGTATGGCCGGGGGGAAGTTCATCACGCTGGAAGGCGGCGAGGGCGCAGGCAAGACCACGCTCATCCGCGGTTTGACGCACGCGCTGGCCGATCGCGGGATTGATACGGTCGTGACGCGCGAACCCGGGGGGACGCCGGGCGCTGAACTCCTGCGGGACCTTTTGCTCAACGGCGATGTCGAGCGCTGGTCGTCGCGGACGGAGGCCTTGCTCATGTATGCGGCCCGGGTCGATCATGTCGAACGCTGCATCAAACCGGCGCTGAACCGAGGCGCCTGGGTCCTGTGTGATCGTTTTGCTGATTCCACGCGGGCCTATCAGGGGGTCGGCGGCGGCTTGTCGGCGGCGGAGCTGGCCGAGCTCCAGCACTTTTCACTGGGTGCGTTTCACGCGGATCTGACCTTGATCGTCGACCTTGAGCCTGCGATCGGGCTCGAGCGAACGATAAAGCGCGGTGAAAAAATTACGCGGTTCGAGAAATTCGACGCCGATTATCATGAGCGCCTGCGCCAGGCCTTCCTCGATATTGCGGCCGAAGAGCCGCAGCGCTGTGTTGTGCTGGATGGCAGCCAGTCGCCGGAGGCGGTGCTCACCGCCGCGCTCGATATGGTCAATGCACGCCTGTTTTCACCGGCATGAGCACGGATCCCGATATCGGGTCCGACGTTCAGCCGGGCTGCCTCGCCCCGCGCGAGCGCTATGACTTGTTTGGGCATGAAGTGGCGGAAGAGGCGTTCGCCACTGCCTGGCAGAGCGGGCGACTGCACCATGCCTGGATGATCAGCGGGCCACGCGGTGTCGGCAAGGCCAGCCTTGCCTGGCGGGCCGCACGGCGCGTGCTGGGTGCCCGACCGATGCCGGAAGCCGGGCCATTGGGGGCCAGTGCCCAGGATCCGGTCTGCAAGCTGATCGAGTCCCAGGCCACGCCCGATCTCTTGCTATTGAGACGCCCTTGGGATGACAAGCGCAAGCGCTGGCGTGCCGAGATCACGGTCGAGGAAGCCCGGCGGGCGCCTCACTTCTTTGAAATGAGCTCCGGCGGCGGTGGCTGGCGCGTCTGTATCGTCGATTGCGCTGACGACATGAATAACAATGCCGCCAATGCCCTGTTGAAAACGCTGGAAGAGCCACCGCATCGCGGCGTGCTGTTTCTGGTCACCCATACGCCGGGGCGTTTGCCGGCCACCATTCGCTCACGCTGTCGCCGTTTGAGCCTGCGGGCTCCGTCTGCGGAAGCGACCGCCAGTTGGCTCGAGCAAACCGGCGCGGCGCCGGATACCGGTGCGGCGCTGGCGGCTGCGCGTCTCGCCGGCGGTGCACCGGGGCGGGCCCTGGCTCTGATCTCCGGCGGTGGTGTGGAGTTGGCGGCCGAGGTCAATCTTCTTGTGGATCGCGGTGCTGCGGCCAATGATGCCGACATTCGCAAGATCGCCGAGCGCCTCAGCCTGAAGGGCCAGGAGGAGATGCGCGACCTGTTTTATGAAGTACTCGCCAACGCCATTCGCGCCCAGGCCCGCGACCGGGCCGAAGCCGGTCAGGACCCGACGGCCTGGCTGGACAGCTGGCGGGACCTCAATGCGCTTGTCCGCGATGCCAACGCGCTTTATCTCGACCCCAGACAGACCCTCTTGAGCGCGCTTGGCCAGGTCCGCGATGTAGCGCGCAAGGAAAAGGCCCGCGCCTGAGCATGTATATCGACAGCCACGTCAATCTGCATGGCGAGCAGTTCGCCGAAGATCTCGATGCCGTGATCGAGCGGGCGAGGGTGGCGGGCGTCGGCCGAATGATCACGATCTGCTGCCAATTGACTGATTTCGAAGCGGTGTCGGCGATCGCCGAGGCGCATGACGATATCTGGTGCACGATCGGCGCCCATCCGCACCACGCCAAGGACCGTCCCGACATCACCGCTGACGAGCTGATAGAGATCGCGCAGCATCCCAAGGTCGTCGGAATCGGTGAAACCGGGCTTGATTTCCACTATGGGTATTCGCCCAAAGAGATGCAATTACAATCTCTTACCTCCCATATTGAAGCCGCCCGCCGGGCCGATTTGCCGCTCATTCTGCATACGCGCGAAGCCGATGAGGCGATGGCGGATCTGCTCGAGGAGGAAATGGGGAAGGGGGCCTTCCGCCCCTTGTTGCACTGTTATACCGGCGGGGCTGAACTGGCCCATCGGGCTTCCAAGCTCGGTGCTTATTTCGCGGCGTCAGGCATTATCACCTTCAAGAAGGCCGAGGATGTCCGCGCCGTGTTTCGCGACGAGGTCGCTGATGACCGCGTCATCGTCGAGACCGATTGTCCCTATCTCGCGCCAGTCCCGCACAGAGGCAAGCGCTGCGAACCGGCATTCCTGCCGGATGTTGCGCATGGCCTGGCCCAGGTGAAGGGTTGGACCGATGAGGAATGTGCGACGCGCACCACCGAGAATTTCTTCCGGCTGTTTGACCGGGTTCCGAGGCCATGACCGCGATCACCCGTCTGACGCTGCTCGGAACCGGATCATCCGGCGGTGTTCCGCGGGCCAATGGGGATTGGGGAGCCTGCGATCCGTCCAATCCGAAGAACCGTCGCCGACGGTGTGCGGCCCTGATCGAGTACGCAGCCAGTGAATCCGATCTTGCAGACGGCGAGGCTGTCACACGCGTCGTGATTGATACATCGCCGGATTTCCGCGAGCAGATGCTGTCTGCCGGGGTCCGGCGCATTGATGGCGTGGTGATGACCCATGACCATGCCGACCAGACGCACGGCATCGACGACCTGCGTGCCTTCGCCTATCTCCAGCGCCAACGGATACCGGTCTGGATGGACAAGCCGACCGCTGACAGCCTGAGCAATCGCTTCAGCTATACATTTCAGGCGCCACCGGGATCGGGTTATCCGCCGATCCTTGACCTGAAAGCGATGCCCGCGTGCGGTGACACGCTTTCAATTGAAGGGCCGGGCGGTCCAATCGCGATCATTCCGTTCGACCAGGAACATGGACGGATACGATCTCTGGGATTTCGGATTGGGGAGCTGGCGTATTCAGCCGACATCAATCGCTTGCCCGATGAGAGCGCGGACATCCTGTCCGGCATCCGGTGCTGGGTGGTTGACGCATTGCGGGACGAACCGCACCCGACGCATTTCAATATCGACGATGCGCTCGCGGCGATCGACCGGGTCAGCGTTCCGGAGGCCGTTCTCACCAATCTCCATATCACGCTTGATCATGGTGCGCTTGCCGAGCGTTTGCCGGACGGAGTCCGTCCCGCGCATGACGGGCTCGCTATCGAGGTTCGAAACGGGTCGGTTTCTATCCGCGGCTGACTGCGACAGATCAGGTGGTGTGCTGCAGCAGCACCGGCGTACCGTACCATTTATTTCTCATAATATTTATTATGCGTGCTATTGATGTTGCGTTGCGACGCAATTCACGGATCGGTCGCCTTCTATAGAGTTCGAAAAAGCGCACTACTTTCAGGTGCCTTATTCAATTGTCTCAAGCTTCGTCTTATTCGAATTTTCGTTCGCGTGGTATGAGAGGTGAAATTTCCATCCTGCTTTAAGTATCTCTGACGGGCTTACATGGCAGCAAATCGGATTATGGTCAGCCCGATCAAATTCGCGTCTGCCATCGGAGCTCGACATGTCCGCGCCGCCAGAAACCCTGCCCCCGATCGATCGCCTTCTCGCCATCATGACGAAGCTCCGCGATCCCGATGGCGGCTGCCCTTGGGATCTCGAACAGGATTTCGCGAGTATCGCGCCCTACACGATCGAGGAAGCCTATGAAGTCGCCGATGCGATCGAGCGAAAGCGCTATGACGAGTTGAAGGACGAGCTCGGCGATCTCCTCCTTCAGGTCGTGTTTCACAGTCAGATGGCGTGCGAAGCCGGTCTGTTCGGGTTTGATGACGTCGCCCGGGCGATCAACGACAAAATGGTTCGCCGTCATCCACACGTCTTTGGCGACGCGACAACACGCGACAGCGTCACCCAGACCGCGGAATGGGAAGCCCTCAAAGCCGCTGAGCGCAAGGCGTCAGACAAGGGTGAGAGCCTGCTGGATGATGTTCCGGTGGCCCTACCCGCTTTGAAACGCGCCCAGAAACTGCAGAAGCGTGCGGCCACGGTCGGTTTTGACTGGCCGACCGCGGATCGCGTTCTGGACAAGGTCGATGAGGAATTGGCTGAAGTGCGCGAAGCGATGGCCCAGCATGATGCTGACGCGGTCGCCGAGGAAATCGGCGATCTAATATTCGTGTGCACCAATCTGGGTCGCAAGATGAAGGTCGATGTCGAAGCCGCGACCCGCAGCGCCAATGCCAAGTTTGAGCGGCGCTTCCGACATATCGAACGGGCACTTGAGGCGCAGGGCCGGACGACGTCCGACGCCTCACTGGACGAGATGGAAGCGCTTTGGGATCAGGCGAAAAAGATCGAGAAAGGCGTGGCCGAATCCGCCTGAGCGATGAAAACGGCTAGCCCCAACGGCTAGAAATCATCCTCGTCCTCGACCTCGCCAATTCCCTGCGGAATAGCCAGGTCAGGAAATTGAGACCGGAAACGGCCGGCCTCGACCGGGTGCAAACGCACCTGAAGTGTGCTGGCGCCGGTCTTGTTGTCCATTTTACTGGCCAGGACATCACCATGCGCATGGAGCCAGGCCAGAGCGCGTGCATCCTGGGGCGGTATGGTAATCTCCAGGCGTTCATTCTCTCTCGACAGCGCACGCTCGATCGCATCGACGAGGGTTTCAACACCCTCACCGGTAGCGGCAGACAGGGCCAGCTTTAACGGTCGTGCGGCCTTCAGATTGGCCATCTGGACAGAAATCGCGAGGTCCTCACGGCCGTCTTCGTCGAGTTGATCGGCCTTGTTCCACGCTTCCAGCATGGCCTGTTCGTGAGCCGGACCGGCCTCGATCGCATCGAGCACGCCTTCGACATCCTCGATACGGCCATCGCGGTCAGGATCAGAAGAATCAATGACATGCACAAGCAGGTCAGCTTCACGGACTTCTTCCAGCGTCGCCCGAAAAGCCGCGATCAGCTCGGTCGGCAGATCGGTGATGAAGCCGACCGTATCGGACAGGAGAATGCGTGTACCACCGGGAAGGTCCACCGCCCTCACCGTCGGATCCAGAGTTGCGAAGGGCATGTCTTCAGCGAACACTCCAGCCCCAGTCAACTTGTTGAAAAGCGTTGATTTTCCGGCATTCGTATAGCCTACGAGCGCGACGGTCGGAAACGGTACATCCTGGCGCTTGGCCCGGTGCAATGAGCGTGTCCGCCGCACCTCATCGAGCTGTCGCCGCAACTTGGACATTTTCTCGCTCAGGAGGCGTCGGTCTGTCTCGATCTGGGTTTCACCCGGTCCCGCCAGGAAGCCGCCACCGCCCCGCTGGCGTTCAAGATGTGTCCAGGTGCGCACAAGGCGGGACCGCTCATAGGCCAGCCGGGCGAGCTCGACCTGAAGGACACCCTCCTTCGTGCGGGCCCTCTGGCCGAAGATTTCAAGGATCAGACCGGTCCGGTCGATCACTTTCACATTCAGGCTCTTTTCCAGATTGCGCTGCTGGACAGGCGAGAGTGCGGCATCAATGATCGCCACATTGGCTTCGAGCTCTACCAGCAGGTCGCGCAATTCTTCCAGCTTGCCGCGCCCGAAATAGCGGCCCGCATCGATCTTGCGCATGGGCAATATGAAGGCGTCCCCGACTTCAAGGTCGAGGGCTTCTGCCAGGCCGGTGGCCTCTTCCAGGCGCGCCTCGGCGCGGCCCATCGTGTCTCGGCTGGCGGGATGAATGACAAGGGCGCGCGATACCGGCGCCTCGCGCTCAATCAATCCGTGGCGCTCTCTTCCGCTGCATCCTCATCCGCCTTGTCGTCCTCGAACAAGGATACCGGTGCGGCCGGCATGATGGTCGAGATGGCGTGCTTGTAGACGAGCTGTGACAGCCCGTCCCGACGAAGCAGGACACAGAAATTGTCGAACCAGGTGACGACACCCTGCAGCTTCACGCCATTAACGAGGAAGATGGTCAGGGGCGTCTTCGTTTTACGCACAGAGTTCAGGAAGACATCCTGGAGATTTTGTTTCTTATCGTGCGACATGTTGGCTCCGCATGCGTCGCTTTGATCAGCGATTCGTATAAAGGGTATACAGGCCCTGCCTTGTGCTGCAACCACTTCATTTTGCATGGGAAGCTGCAGTCTGGCCTCAAGCCTCCCGGAGGTAGGCCCCGCGCAGCGTCAGCGCCAGCGAACCCGGTTCACCATTGGCGATGATATGGTTATCGATCGCGATCACCGGCGTGACGAAAGACGTTGCTGATGTCAGGAAGGCCTCGCGCGCGTCATAGGCTTCTTGCGGGGTAAAGCCCCTCTCCTCGATTTCCAAGCCAAGCTCTTGAGCGCATTTGAATATCCGTGCCCGCGTGATGCCGTGGAGGATACCGTGATCAGCCTGACGCGTGACCAGTTTCCCCGCTTTTGTGACGATCCAGGCATTGGTTGAGCTGCCTTCTGTGACATGCCCGTCAGTGTCGACTTGCCAGGCCTCAACCGCGCCCGCTTCGTGCGCGGCCTGCTTGGCGAGGACATTTGGCAACAGGTTTACAGTTTTGATGTCACAGCGTGCCCAACGCTGGTCGGGCGTGGTTATGACAGTAATCCCACGCTCGGCTCGAGTCTCCGCTGCGGCATGATCAAGTCGCTTGCAGGTCAGGACGATCGTCGGCGTGATCCGCTGTTTGGGGAAAGCATGATCGCGCCGGGCTTGCCCGCGCGAGACCTGGAGATAGACAAGCCCGTTCGTCACCCGGTTCCGGCGCAGCAATTCGCTAATGATGTGCTCAAGCGCCGCCCGGCTTCGCGGCGCCGGAATCCGGAGTTCACCCAACGAGCGCTCGAGGCGCTGGAAATGCCCGTCAGAATCCATGAGGCGACCCTTGCGGACGCTCCACACCTCATACACGGCATCGGCAAACTGGAAGCCGCGATCCTCGACATGGATTGATGCTTCTCGGTGCGGGAGAAATCGGCCATTTACATAGGCAAAGCGCATGGTTGTCCGCTATTTCCTCTTGAACAGGGCCCAGATAGCAGCAATCGCCGCCAACACTTCCAGACGCCCCAGGATCATGGCTGAAATAAGGATCGGCTTGGCTTCGTCCGGTACCTGCCGCCAGCTGGTCATCTCATGAGACTGGTCCAGCATCGGCCCGATATTGGCAAGGGCCGCGGTCATCGCGAGAAAGGCGGTCTCGAAGTCCAGCCCCACCGATGAGAGCGCCATCGTTCCAAGCCCGATCGCCGCCACGAAAGCTAATACATAGGCCCAGATTCCGACGAGCGCGCCTTCGTGAACGCGCCGACCGCGGAAGCTGACCGGAACAACACTGCGTGGATCGGACAGAATGGCCAGTTCAGCGCCCATGCGCTTCCAGAGCAGCAGAATTCGCGACACCTTGATCCCGCCGGTTGTCGAGGCTGCGGCGCCGCCGATCAAAGCCACAAAGATCGAGGCGGCCAGAGCCGGGATGGTCCCGCCACCGGCTGAAAACCCGCTCGTTGTGACGATGAAGGCCGCATCCATCACGTCAGAAAAGGGCGTGCCGGGACGGGCGAGAATGAAAAAGCCGCCCAGGCCCACGATAAGCGCGAAAATGCCAAGAATATCCGGGTCGCGCAGCACTGACCGGTCGCGGATAACATCCCAGAACAACGCGATATTCAGCGCTCCAACGAGGCAGCCAGTCATTACCCAGACGGTTGAGATCGGCCCGATTGTGTCCAGCAATCCGCCATCGGTCGGGGTGTAGCCGCTGGTCGAAATCGCGCTCATCGACAGCACAGTGGCATTGAACAGACCATTGCCCGCAAACAGCAGACCCAGCCACACCAGCGAGGTCAGTACGGAGTAGATGATCGCCACTCGTTTGGCGGCAAGTGGAAGATGCGAGAACACATTGTCAGAGCGCAATGTCAGCAGGGCGGATTTTCGGATTGCAGGGACATCCCGATCCAGAGCCGCGAACACACCGATCGCGAGCAGAAGCGTCGCATACCCCCCCAGCCAGCCAAGGATGGCCCGCCAGAAGATCAAGGCGCGTGGCAGATCGTCGGCCGGCAGCAAGGTTGCGCCTGTCGTGGTCACCGCCGAATAGGCCTCGAACACCGCGTCGATCGGGTCGAAATACCCGGTCAGCCAGAAGGGGAGCGCGGCCATGGCCGGTGCGGTGATCCAGGACAAAAGGGCCAGGCCGAGCGCGTCCAGCGCGCTGGCCCGCGATTTCAGTCCGCGTGTCGCGGTGAGAATGAAGATGCCCGGAATGAATGCGATGAGCGCCGTCGTTCCGAAAAGCGGAGCCAGATGCGGCTCTCCAACGGCCGCGGCCACGAAGGCCGCGAACAGCGCGACACCTGCGAACAGGACCCAAAGCGCGCCCAGCGGCCGGAGAAAAGCAACAGGCGTCATGACCTAAAAGTATTCGAGACTGACGCGGAAGAGATGCTCAACCTTCGGGATGAGCGCCGTATTGCAAAACAGGAGAACGCGATCATTTTCGCGGATCCGCCCTTCATCGCAGGGCAGGATGACCTTGTCGCCTCGCACGACGGCGCCAAGGGCAACACCATCCGGTAATTCGAGCTCGTCCAGCGTCTTGCCGACCAGCGGCGAGGTCGAGAGCGCGACGCCTTCCAGGGCCTCGGCCTGTCCGCCCCCCAGGCTTTGCAGCCCGGTAATCCGGCCGCGCCGGATATGCTGGAGGATGGTCGACACCGTGGTCGCACGCGGGTCGATGAGAACATCGATATCGAGTGCATCCCGCAGGCTTTCAAAGGCGCGGTCATTGATCAGGGACAGGGCCCGTTCGGCCCCTTCCCGCTTCGCCATGACGGCAGAGAGCATATTGACCTTGTCGTCATTGGTTACACAGACGACCAGTTCAGCCTCACCGACCCCGGCCTCGTGCAGCAAGCGGGCATCGAGACCGTCACCATGCAGGACCACAGTGCGCTTCAATCGCTCGGCTGCCGCTTCAGCGCGCGCCTTGTTGGCTTCAATCAGGCGGACTTTCACGCCGCCGGCTCGTTCCAGCGCCCGCGCGACATAGACGCCGATATTCCCGGCTCCGACGACGACGACGCGGCGAATCTGTTCGGAATTGCGTCCGAAGATGTCGAGGATCCGTCGCACCTGGCGGCTCTCGGTGACGATGTAGACGTCATCGCCTGCCAGGAGCGGGTCATGGAGTTTGGGAATGAAGAGCGTCTGCTCCCGTTGCACGCCCACGACGGCCAGGCGCAGATCGGGGAAGAGCTCCATGACCTGCTCGGTGGTCGATCCGGCCACCGGTGAATTTTCATCCAGACGCAGGCCGAGCAGCTGGACCCGACCGCCAGAAAAGACTGCGGTATTGAAAGCGCCCGGCGTCTCGACACGCTGCAGGATGGCACGCCCGACTTCCAGTTCGGGCGAGATCACGACATCAACCGGCATATTCCCGGTCGAGAAGAGATCGCCCCAGGCCGGGTCGAGATAGTTCTGTGCGCGGACACGGGCGATGCGCATCGGGGTGTGAAACAGCGAGTGGGCGACCTGACAGGCCACCATGTTGGTTTCATCCGAATGCGTCACGGCGACAAGCAGGTCAGCCTGGCGAGCCCCTGCCCGCTCCAGAACATCCGGATGCGACCCGTGTCCGACCACGCCTTGCACATCCAGATCCGTGACCACATTGTCGATCAGCTCTGTTGACCAGTCGACGACCGTGACGGCATTGCCCTCACGGGCCAGCGCGCGGGCAATACCCACACCGACCTGCCCGGCTCCGCAGACAATCGCTTTCATGTCAGATTCCTCCGGCCGGCGTCAGGCCGCACCTTCGCGTTGCGGGCTGCCAACCCCGAGAGATTTGAGCTTGCGATGCAATGCCGAGCGCTCCATGCCAATGAAGGCCGCGGTGCGCGAGATATTGCCACCAAAACGGTCGATCTGGGCCTTGAGATATTCACGCTCGAAATTCTCCCGGGCCTCGCGCAGCGACAGGGCAATCATCTTTTCGGCATCAAAACCGACATCCTGATTTTCCCGTGTGACGACTTCCGATGGAAGCGAGTCGAGGGTGATCGGCTCGTTCATTGCACCCGTCGCCAGGATCAGCAGGCGTTCGATGTTATTACGCAATTGACGGACATTGCCCGGCCAACCATGCGCCTGCAAGGCCGCCATGACATCATCACCGAACCGACGGCGTGGCAGACCGGCTGAATTGGTCAGGCGCTCCACGAAATGGGTCACCAGCGCGGGGATGTCCTCGCGACGATCAGCAAGTGGCGGGACCTGCACCGGCACCACCGCCAGGCGGTGATAGAGATCCTCGCGGAAAAGCCCGCCCTGGATGCGACCGGCCAGGTCCTGGGCGGTCGATGAGATCACCCGGACATTGACCTGGACATCCGCTGCGCCACCGATGCGCCGGAAACGCTGCTCGACAAGCAGCCGCAGCAATTTGCTTTGCGTGTCCTTTGGCATGTCGGCGATCTCATCGAGATAGAGCGTGCCCCCATGGGCCCGCTCAAGCAGACCGACATGCTTGATGCTGCCATCCTCGTTCTCGCGTCCGAAAAGCTCTTCTTCCACGCCGTCAGGCGACATGCCGGGTGCACTCACGGCGATGAAATCGGCGTTTGAGCGCGGGGAGCTTTCGTGAATCAAACGCGCGACCAATTCCTTGCCGGCACCCGATGGCCCCCGGATAAGCACACGGCTATTGGTCGGTGCGACACGGTCGATCAGCTGACGGACCTGAACAATCCCGCTGGAATCACCAATCAGCGAGCTTTGCGTCTCGCTACGGGCTCGCAACTGCGCGTTTTCCGAACGCAGACGGCTGGTCTCGAGCGCGCGCGTGACGGTCAGGAGGAGCTTGTCGCTCTTGAAGGGTTTTTCCAGGAAATCATAGGCACCCTTTCGGATCGCCGCGACCGCGGTTTCGATCGTGCCATGGCCGGAAATGACGATGACCGGCATGTTTGGATCAATGGCGCGAAACTCGTCGAGCAATTCAATCCCGTCCAGGCGGCTGCCCTGCAACCAGACGTCCAGAATCACCAGGGAGGGCTTGCGCGCCCGGATCTCGTCGAGGGCGCCGTCTGCATGCGCGGCCTCGCGGGTTTCATACCCGTCATCTTCCAGCAGCCCACCGATCAACTCGCGGATATCTGCCTCATCATCCACGATCAGAATGTCGCGCGCCATGGATCAGGCCTCCTGTATGCTTTGAAATTCTTGTTCTGTTGGGTCTGCGAGCGGGAAGATAAGGCGCACAACCGCGCCCTGACCGTCGCGGGGCACATCAAGTTCCAGTCGCCCCTTATGGTCTTCCATCACACGTTTGACGATGGCGAGTCCGAGGCCCGTGCCCTTCTCGCGTGTCGTCATGTAGGGCTCGGTCAAGCGCTCACGATTGGGGGTTGGCCAGCCCAGCCCGTTATCGCTCACTTCAATGACCGCGAAGCCGTCCTGTTCGGTCAACTGGACGGTGACCGCTCCGGGTCCGCCGTCCTTTTCCATCCGTGCTTCAACGCTTTCCGAGGCATTCTTGAGAATATTGGCGAGAGCCTGACCGGACAGGCGCGAGTCGCATAATCCCATCACCGGATGTTTGGGCTTGTCGAAGCGCACCTCCATCGCGGACGACGCTACCCGACGGGCGAAGACAGCCGATTTGGTCAGCTCCCCCAGCTCGACTTCCTCGACCTTGGGCTGAGGCATGCGGGCAAAGGAGGAAAATTCATCGACCATGCGACCGATATCGCTGACTTGGCGAATAATCGTCTCGGTGCAGCGGTCGAACGTCTCGAGATCACTCTCGATTTCCTTTCGGTATTTGCGGCGTATCCGTTCGGCCGAAAGTTGGATGGGGGTCAGCGGGTTCTTGATCTCATGCGCAATGCGGCGCGCAACCTCGCGCCAGGCTGCATTGCGTTGAGCGGTCACCAGGCGTGTAACATCATCGAAGGTGATGACGAGGCCCGCCTCTTCGTCCATGGAGGCGCGTGCGGTGATGTGGCGGATCTGTTCGTCCGCCGTGGTCAGATCAATCTGGGCCTCGGCGACGGCACCGGGGCGACGTCGGGCTTCCATCACCAGATCGCTCAGCGCCGGCGTGATGTCATCCAGTTGCATGCCGATCTGGTCATCAGAACCGGGCGACAGCATGCCGATGGCCGAGCGGTTAATCAGGGTGACCTTGTCATCCTTGTCCAGGCCGATCACGCCAGCGCGCACACCCGCCAGAATGGCTTCGATGAAAGCGCGGCGCTGCTCGCTTTCGGCATGGCTTTCGATCAATTCCCGGCGCTGGCTGCGCAATTGCCGGGTCATGCGGTTAAAGGCCCGTGCCAGGGCGGCGATCTCGTCGTCGTCGCGACCCATTTGCACACGGGCTTCGAGATCGCCCCGCCGGACCCGCTCGGCGGCCGCAACCAGGCGCGAAATCGGTGTCACGACGCGCGTTGCCGCGCTCAGACCGAGCCAGACCGACCCGATCAGTATGAGCGCCGCGACTTCGAAATAGAGCAGGAAGAAGGTCTGGCGGATCGAGGTTTCCTGCTCATCCGCCCGGCGCAAGGCGACGCGGGCCTCCTCCATCTGCCGGAACAGGTCCACATTCATCGGGATGGACGCGTAGAGATAGGCGTCTTCATAGCCGCCAAGTTGTGTCAGAAGGCGAACCACATCCGTCCCGACGGGCGTAAATTCCGGCGTCGACACAGCGACCCCGCCCTCGCCTTCATTGGCCAGTTCGTACAGGCGCGGTGAGGGTGCCACATAAGGCTCATTCTCCTGGAAGCGCGTGCGAGCCAGCAGATTGCCCCGCCCGTCGACCACATAAGCGGCCGAAAAGCTTTGCTGTGCTGCGAGAGCGCTCAGTCCCCAGACATACTGGATACGGCTCGAGCTGAACGCCTCGACCGCATCCGGTTGGTTGAGCGCCTCCACAATCGTGCTCAGCCGGTTGCCGGCGGCATTGACCTCGCGCTCGTAGATTTCACCCGCAACAATGGCGGTCCCGTCGACAACCGTCGCAATCCGCTCGCCGAACCAATAGTCAACGCCACGATTGAGGACGGCACCCAGAAAGAGCGCGGCGAGGACCGCCGGCGCCGCCGCCGCAAGCGAGAACAAAGCGACGAAGCGCAGATGGAGACGCGGCGTGGGCTCGCCAAAGCGGCGCGCCCTCACCCGCCGGACAAAGCGGACGACCACAACGCTACCGAGCCCGAGAATGAGAACGGCATTCCCGATCAGGAGTGCCATCGCATTGCGGTCACTCAGGCGCATCAGGCCGTTATCGCCAAGCAGACCCGTCGCGGCGATGGTCAGAAAGATCGCGGATGTCACAAAGCCAATGCCGAAGAGCGCGGCGGATCGCGGTGAAATATTCCGGATCAGAGGCTTCGACTGGGTGTTCGGCAAGTGTGTGCTCACATGTTGCAGAACGGCATCATTACTCCGTTGTTGCACATAATCAACACCCGTGATGCACAGGTCACATATCGCTCTGATCGCCGTCCAGCTCACCCAGTCGGCGAGCCAGTGTGTTGCGGTTCAGGCCCAGCACCTCCGCCGCCCGCGACCGGTTTCCACCGCAGCGATCCAGTGCCTGACTGAACAAGGCTCGGTCGACGGCATCAATCGCGACATTGCGGGCATTCTCACGGCTGAGAGAGAGGGCGGCGATGGCATTGGCATGAACATCAAGATCGTCACGGGAATCCCCGGCATCTGCCGAGAAGGCGACGAGGACATCATCAAGACCGGCGACCCGGCCTCGAGTCGACAGAGACAGGCGCGACAGAACCGAACGAAGCTCGACGACATTGCCGGTCCAGGCGGAGCCTTGCAGATATCGCACGGCATCCTTTGAGAGCCGAACCAGCTCCTGTTTGTCCCGTCGGGCAAACTGGGCGAGGAAGGCCTCGCAAAGCGCCGGGATATCACTGCGACGTTCGCGCAGCGGCGGCACCGAGATGACGCATTCCGACAATCGGGCAACCAGGCGCGTGTCCAGCCCTGTTTCCGGCGAGTGTGATGCGGTGGCGATGACACGGCCAATTCCCGCGTCGAGGGCGTCGCGCGCCGCACGTTGCTGCCCGGCATTCCACTCCTCAAGCCGCAGCCAGACCACCTGACGCGCGGCCTGGGTCGAGCCAAATATCTCGGTCGCCGCGTTGGAAGGCGTCACCACGACGGCATCATCAGCGGAAATGCCGCGGGCGCGCAGGAGGGCTTCGGCGGCCTGGCGTTTCCCGACCCCCGGCTCACCCGTGATCATCACGTGAGCCTGGCTGGTCGCGGCCCGCGCAATCGCCTTGAAGGCTGATTGCATGGCCGTGGATTGACCAATGAATCCCGTTGGCTCGTCCGCTGTCTTTGAGCGCCCCGCTTTCGCTTCATCGCCCAGCGCGGCACCGACCGCCGCGATCATGTCATCGAGGTCAAAGGGCTTGGGCAGATACTCGAACACGCCGCCCTTGGCGGCATTGATCGCGGTGGAGGCGGTGGCCTGGGCGCTCATGACGATGACCGGCATTTGCGGCCGCAGGCGCGCGACAAGGCCGAGATTTTCCAGGAAATTCGATCCGTCCAGAAGCACATCGGCCAGTAGGAGATCGCCTTCGCCATTGCGGATCCAGTTGAGTGCCGTGTCCGGCGACGCCGTCGCCCGGACCTGATACCCCGCCGAGCCTAGGGCCCGCGAGAGAATGAGCTTCAGGCTTTCATCGTCTTCCAGCAACAGTATTCGGGCGCTCACTTGGCTTCCTTCCTGGCAATCGGCAAACGGATATTGAAGACGGTCCGTCCGGCCTTGCTCTCATAGTCAATCTGGCCTTCATGCAAGGCCGCGATCCGGGCTGAAAAAGCCAGGCCCAGCCCCTCGCCCGCTGGCTTGGTGGTCACGAAGGGCGTGAAGATGCCCGACCCAAGCGTTTCGGGGATGCCCGGCCCGTTATCACGAACGGACAAGACGAGCGGGGTCGGATTGCCTCCGGTGCGGCTCTTGGGGCCGGCATCGAAACGGGTTTCCACGACGATTTCGGCCGATGCATCATTGCGTACGGCATCAAAGGCGTTCTGGAGCAGATTAAGCACGGCCTGCATCAACAGGTCGGGATCGCCCAGGATGACGGGTAGCGACGGGTCGAAATTATCCCGCATCACGCCCCGCGTCGCAGGATCAGCCCGATGCAGGCTTTCCATCGCATTCACCGCCAGCAGGTTGAGATTGATCTCGGAGCGTGGCTCCAGCTGAATGTCGCCGACCCGGCTCCAGTGATCGGCCAGGCGGGTGATCCGGTCGACATCCTGGATAATCAGGCGGGCGAGGTCGCGCGCGCCCTCCAGATCGGTTTCGCGGCGGATGAGCTGGGCCGCACCGCGCACACTGGCGAGCGGGTTTTTCAGCTCATGGGCCAGCATGCGACCGAATCCCAAAGCCGGTGCTTCGGAGGCCTTGGCGCCCATTTCCTGGTGGGGAAGGACAGACAGGATGAGCTGGCCATGCTCGTCGGACCAGCGGGCATGAACGTCGAATGGACCACCTCCACCCAGCATGCGGCCCAATGCGACTACGGTGCGGTGCGTGCTGCAGGCCTGTTCGATGATATCGGCCAGGTGGGCGCAGGTCGCCGACAGCGTGCCGAAGCGGCTTTTGCGCATGTGCCGGATCGACAGGCCCAGCCATTCTTCCGCCTGGGTATTGGCCCAGACACAACGCGCCTCCCCGGAGAAGACCAGGACCGGGATCGCCGCCTGGTCCGCCGCCAGATTGGCGGCATCGGGTGCGCCGGCGGCTGTCATGCGACAGCGCGCCCATCGAGCTGACGCAATCCATCAAGCGCTGCATGGATATCCGCGGCGGCGTCGGACCGGCACAGGCTGGCCCGCTGGGCACGGACCCAGTCAGGATCACCAGAGGTGCATTCGACATCACAGAAACTGGCAAAATGCTTGCGCATCATGCGCGTGCCGAGATGGGCGCCATAGTGGTCAAGACTGTTATCATACTGATCTGAAAGGGCATTTATCTTGTCATTCCAGCTTGTCTCGAGCGGCGGGAGCCCGGCGAGCGCCCGACCAATCTCACCGACCAGCCAGGGTCGTCCCTGGGCAGCGCGCCCGATCATGACCGCGTGGGCACCGGATTTGTCGAGCGCCTCGCGGGCATGGGCAATTGTGTGGATGTCGCCATTGACGATGACCGGGATATCCACGGCCTCGACCACGGATTTCACGGCCGACCAGTCGGCCTCACCCTTGTAAAATTGCTGGCGGGTTCGGCCATGCACGGTGACCAGCTGGATACCGGCATCGCGGGCCCGGCGGGCGAGCTCGGGAGCGTTGAGACAATCATGATCCCAACCGAGGCGCATTTTCAGTGTGACCGGCTTGCGCGTCGCTCCGACGGTCGCTTCGATCAGGGTCAGGGCATGGTCGAGATCACGCATCAGGGCTGATCCCGACAGACCCTTCGTCACCTGGCGCGCCGGACAACCCATATTGATATCAATCACTTCCGCACCGGCATCCTCGGCGATCCGGGCCCCTTCCGACATCCAGCGGGCTTCGCGTCCGGCGAGCTGGATGACGCAGGGCTTGAGCGAAGCGTCGAGCGCCGCCTTGCGGATCATGTCGCGGCGACCGGCGGCCAGGGCATCGGAGGCAACCATTTCGGACACCACCATGCCGGCGCCGAAACGCTGGGCCTGGCGCCGGAAAGGCAGGTCGGTCACCCCGGACATGGGTGCAAGTATGGCCGGGATTTCAATGCTGTGCGTGTCGATCGAGAAGCGCATGCGGCTGGACAAATCCTCGGTGTGCATCGTATGGCCGAAGGCTAGCGAGTATGCTGCGCTGCGGCAATCCACGAGGCCTGTTGATGAAGATCGCTGCTGTCATTGTCGCCGCCGGACGCGGTGAACGGGCCGGTGGCGGCGTGCCCAAACAGTATCGCGACCTGGCCGGAAAACGCGTGCTGGCCCGTAGTGTTCATCGTCTGCATCATTGTGGTGTCTTCATGAGCCTCATTGTGGTGGTCAACCCGCTTGATCGTGACCACATCGACGCGGTCGAGGCCGAACTCGGCTTCCAATTGGATACAATCCCCGGCGGTGCCACCCGGACCGCCTCGGTCCGCGCCGGCCTCGACGCGGCCGCCAAAGCCGGAGCCGAAGCGGTGCTCATCCATGACGCCGCCCGCCCCTTCGTCTCGACCGACCTGATCGATCGCCTCGTGACGGCCCTGGACAGCCACAAGGCGGTCATCCCCGCCCTGCCCGTCAGCGACGCGCTTCTTCGTGTTGGTGATGGTGGCGGGATGGGTGAGCCGGTCTCGCGGGACGGGCTGTTCGCGGCGCAGACACCGCAAGCTTTCCATCTTGCGCCTTTGCTCGACGCTTACGCGAAATTGGGCGAGACCGCCCTGCCCGATGATGCGGCAGTGATCCGCGCGGCGGGCGGTGAGGTTGAGCTGGTGACCGGTGAAGCGGAGAATTTCAAACTGACCACGCCGGAGGATTTCCTGCGCGCGGAAAGGATGCTGATGAGCGAGGCGATCACCGTCACCGGACAGGGGTTTGACGTTCACCGGCTCGAGCCGGCGGAATTGATGTGGCTGTGCGGGATCGAGATCCGCGCCGGGCTGGGCCTGGTCGGCCATTCCGACGCCGATGCCGGTCTGCATGCGCTCACCGATGCCATTTTGGGCGCTGCCGGCGCCGGTGATATCGGCCAGCATTTCCCGCCCTCGGACCCGCAATGGAAGGGCGCTCGCTCGGATGCCTTCCTCACGCATGCGCTCAAGCTCCTGAAAGAGGCTGGCGGCGAGATCCTCCATGCCGACCTGACCCTGATTGCCGAACGGCCCAAGATCGGCCCCCATCGCGAGGCCATGCGGGCGCGGGTCGCCGAACTGACCGGCTTGCCGCTCCAGCGGGTCAATATCAAGGCGACCACGACGGAAAAACTCGGCTTTACCGGGCGCGGCGAAGGCCTGGCTGCCCAGGCCATCATCACAGCGAGACTGAGACCATGATCTTCACCCATTCCCTGATCGACCAGGCCGAAACCCTCATCGACCGGGCCCGCACGGCCGGCGTGATGATCGCCACGGCGGAAAGCTGTACCGGCGGTCTGGTCAGTGCGCTTTTGACGGAAATCCCCGGCTCGTCGGACGTGGTGGACCGGGGTTTTGTCACCTATTCCAACGCTGCCAAGACCGAGATGCTGGGCATTCCCGCCCGGGTGATCGAGGCCAATGGCGCGGTCTCGGTCGAGGTTGCCAAGCGCATGGCGGAAGAGGCCTTGCTGCGCTCGAATGCCGATATCACGGTCTCGATCACGGGGATTGCCGGCCCTGGCGGCTCCGAGCACAAGCCGGCCGGCCTGGTCCATTTCGCGATGGCGCGACGCGACGGAGCGACCAAGACCCATGTCTGCCGTTTCGGCGATCGCGGCCGCGATGCGGTGCGTCTCGCCAGTGTCGCCACGGCGCTCGACCTATTGGCCGAGGGCGTTGATCTCTTCGGCTAGATCACGCGACGGATCGCCGGTCACCGGGTAGCGCCGATTGGCTTCGGCGGAGAATTTCTCGACCAGGACCCGACCGGCACGCTCGCGATTGCTCTCCAGCAGCATTTGCAGGATGGCATTCTTGAATTCCGCCCGGATGGAAAAATCGACCAGGCAGGACCCGTCCGACAGGGCGATGAAGCGCCAGTGATTTTCCAGCACCCGAAACGGTCCGGCGACAAAGCTGACCGCGATCGTGCGCGCGCCCGCATCAGCGATGGCGCGCGAGGTGAAGCGTTCGGTGACAAATTTATAGCGCACGCGGGCTTCCGCCGTCATGGCGCGGACCCCGCCCTCCTCGCGCTCATCGAGCAGGCGCATGGCGGTGATCTGGGGGATGAATTCGGGATAGCGCCGGACATCGCTGACCAGCTCGAACAGATCATCGGCGCTGTGAAAGAGGCGCAGGCGTTCGCGGACTTCTACGACCATTTGTCCGGCTCCGGGTGCGGCGCTTAACCGCGCGCCATCATCTGCTCGCGGGCGGCGCGCAGCTTGGCGAAATCATCACCGGCATGATGGCTCGAACGGGTCAAAGGCGTCGCCGAGACCATCAGGAAGCCCTTGGCCCGGGCAATCGTCTCATAGGCCTTGAACTCATCCGGGTGCACGAAACGGTCAACGGCGGCATGCTTGCGGGTCGGCTGCAGATACTGGCCGATGGTGAGAAAATCGATGCCGGCGGAGCGCATATCGTCCATCACCTGCATCACCTCTTCCTTGCTCTCGCCCAGCCCGACCATGATGCCCGACTTGGTGAATTGCGCCGGATCGCGATCCTTCACCCGCTCCAGGAGGCGCAGGGAGTGATAATAGCGCGCGCCCGGACGGATGGAGAGATAAAGCCGCGGCACCGTCTCCAGATTATGGTTGAACACGTCCGGCTTGGCATCGATCACCGCTTCGGCAGCGCCCGGCTTGCGCAGGAAGTCCGGGGTGAGGATCTCGATCGTGGTCTTCGGCGTCGCGGCGCGGATCGCCTCGATCACATCAACGAAATGCTGCGCCCCGCCATCATCGAGGTCATCGCGATCAACCGAGGTGATGACGACATGATTGAGTCCCATCTGCGCCACCGCCTCGGCGACACGGCGCGGCTCGTCCATGTCGACCGCGGCCGGCAGGCCGGTCTTGACGTTGCAGAAGGAACAGGCGCGGGTGCAGGTATCGCCCAGGATCATGAAAGTGGCGTGTTTCTGCTCCCAGCACTCCCCGATATTGGGACAGCCCGCCTCCTCGCACACCGTCACCAGACCGCCATCCTTGACGATTTTCTGGGTCTCGGAAAACGTCTTGCCCAGGGGCGCCTTGACCCGGATCCAGTCCGGCTTGCGAAGCACCGGCGTATCCGCCCGCTTCTGCTTCTCCGGATGGCGAGCCGCACGCGCGTCAGACGCAGCGGAACGGGCAGTCGTGTCGATCAGATTGGCCATGGGGGCGATGTATGATGTGGGGCGCGATGTGGCAAGGTTTGGGGGCTGTGGTGTGGGCGTGGGGATGCGGGCTTGATCCCGAAAGCGGACCTGCCCTTGCGCTCGAGATTGTTGTGCCTTGGCAACAATACGGTGTTACGGCAGAACGCAATGGGCTCCTTTATGCACTGTCTCTGTAAACGCTCTCAGTCGACCGAGACGCGCGTCATCAAGCGGGATGTCCGACAGGACGGTCGTCACGAATTTCGGTCCGTGCCCCCCAATCTCTCGACAAAAGTTCTCGATCTCACCAACCGGAATCACATAGATGCCTATCTCTGCAAGCTGTTGGATTAATGCATTATAGTGCTTGGTCGCCTCGCCGGGTGGAATTCCATTCACACCCGTCTTTTTTACGATACTCCACGGCTTGGTCTGTTTCAGCGCCTCTTTGATGTCGCCTGCAGGCAAAGCGTTCGGTTCGGACTCCTTTAACAGGTCTGAGATCTCGACCTTAATCTCATCGACCGTTTTCGGTTTTACACCGTTCCGTACCGCACCGTCGACCCGCTGCCAGAGCGGTTCAATGGCACGCCAGTCGCCACCAAATGCGGTGACCGAACTTCTCACTACCTGCTTGTCGTCCAAAAAATCTATGTCGAATACCGCCTTCAGCGGCACCCCAACCATCCGCAATACTGTGGCAATCTTCGCGATGGCGTGCTTTCCTCCCGTCGGCACATACGCGGTGTCCTTCCACAGATCATCGCTTTGGGCAGAAAGATGATCGGCCGTCGCGTTGATCAACCTGCAATCGCTGTCGTCCTCACAAAGGATCGTTTGCTCATGAAAGATACCTTCAAGCGCATTTGAATACTTGAGATCGGGCTTCTCCCAAAGTTGCTTGATAGTGTCGGAAGGAGCTTCAAAAACTTGGTTGACGTCTCCGACGCGGCGTATTCGAAGAATGCGGACCACACCTTTGGCTCCTTCCAAGAACCCGCGCATGATGTCGCTACTATGCGTTGCGACTACCAACTGGCCGTCAACTTGTTCGCAAAGCGTTTTGCCTAGACGCCGCATTTGCGGTGGGTGGAGAAATGCTTCGGGTTCGTCGATCAGGGCGATGTCGTGGTGACCAACTACACATTCGAACAGAAGGCCTGCATAGCTTTTCATCCCGTCTCCCTGTTCGTTAAGCACAGGGTTCTCGCGAACAGCCGCAACGTACTTCTCACCAACCCGATCAGGCATTTCTTTCATGTCTGGCAACGGGCCAACATGAATTGGCATCACGTTACCGCCACGATAGTCGAACATGAGATCTTGCCCAAAAGCAGCACGAAACAACCCGCTGATTTTGGTCATCAGGTCTTGATCGTCATACAAGACATGCTGAGGACGCGATTTTTGGGCCCCAGGCGAAATGCTCGTTTGTGGCTCACAGATTTTTAGACGTTCATCGGCCGAAATCCTTTTTGTGAAGCCTGAGTGGATGTTGGCTAGACCTTGGCCTTTCCAACCTTGAAGGTGGGACTTATGGACCGCCCATCCGCCGAGCCAATAAACATTATCCAATGCCCGATACTCTGCATTTTCGTCGAGGAATGCGATCAGCTCATCGTAAGAACCGCGCTTTGATAGCTCTACTTCCGTAACAACTTTGGCCCCCACACCGTTGTTACGGCCTATGCAAAAGTCGATGTCCCGCAACGCTTGCGATTTACCGCTATTATTAGGGCCGACAATTACAACCTTCGCCGTCGGATCTAGCTCGACTACCTGCCCGCCAGAAAAAGAGAGCTTCGAAATCGTTGCCGTTGGTTTTTTGGTCAATACCCGCTCCATCTCGTTCAGATTAACTCAACGACGCGTTCGACCTGATATCTGGCACCAACGCAGCTCTTCAACCATTTGAATGGCAATATGTGCAAGGTCAACCACGGATTGATTAAACCGACGAACTTGGCAAAACCGCAACGGCGTCAAACAGTTCGGTAGGCACAGTTTAAGTGCTTCGCAAAATCGCAACACGAATACGCATAATTGGAGACGTGTGAGTTAATGTCCGCATTTACGCCAAATCAGACTGAAATGCCCCACCCCACCCTCTAAACCTCATGCCAGCCAGCGGGCCGTATCCGTTTCTTCAGCTCAAGGGGCATGCCCCTTGAGCTGAAGAAACGGATACGGCGATCTCCCGGCAATGGGTTTATGGCCCGGAGCGCGCTCGGCGCGTTTGGTTGACGGCGGGGCCAGCATTCCTGCCTCTGTCTCCGATCACCCACTCCGTCTCGCCGCTGTCGCGACGATCCACCTCGCCCGTCAAGGGCGAGGACCTGGGTCTCTTTTCTTCCCCACAGCGTGGGGAAGTGGGCCGGCGCGCAGCGGCGGGTCGATGGGGCCGAGCGTTAGCGCGGGGGCGCGTGGGCCTTCCGCCTGCGGCGGCCCCTCCGTCTCGCCCCGGCGGGCGATCCACCTCCCCACGGTGTGGGGAGGAAAGGCGGAGC
>NZ_CAMYLS010000020.1 GCF_947259345.1 uncultured Maricaulis sp.
ATTTAGGACGGCGAGGGGGCTGTCCGAGGTATCCAAAAGGAGCGCGGTGGCCCCGGCCAATACAGGAAATCAACGGACACACGCATCACCTTTGCCGCCGCCGCGTGCGCATGGACTGCGACGCGGCCTGTGAGTCCGGCTGTCCTCAAACGCGCTCGCGCAGCCACAGGCTGGCAAGCACCTTGACCCCCTCTTTCACCGGCTCGCCGGCATGGAGGCTGGCTTTGTGAAGCTCACCGAGAGGGTCAACATTGTCGAAGCTCAGCGCATCGCCACGCTGGCCTGTCCAGCGCACACTGAGACGCGGAAAGACCGTGTCGCCACCGGTGAATTCCTCGTTGAGACGAACCAGCGAGGTCGCGACTCGTTGTCCCCGGCGGCGGATGTCTTCGGCCGCATATCCGTCGGAATCGAGGATGAAGTCATAATGAGCGCGATACTCCTCTCCGGGTCGATAGACGATGACGGCGAGGGCCTCGCCATGGCGCGGTGTCGTGCCGGCCAGTGAGGCCATCTGGGTCTTGATCGCCCAGGTGACCATATCCATCGCCTGGTCGGGCATCGCCGCGGTAAGCGAGTTGCGATAGCTGGCATGCCCGAGATTGCCGGATTCGGGATTGATGATCTGGGCCGGCTTCAGAAGCGGCGCGGCACCGACTGTGAGATAGTCGCAGGCACTGGGCGCGATGTTCCGTGTCCAGCGTTCGATGCGGGGCGAGGCGTTCAGGCGGTCCGGCTCCGGGGGCGGTGCCGAAATGGCGTCATGGATCCGGGCCAAGGCGGCTGCGGCATCTGCTGGCGGAGGCGACAAGGTGCTCGCCGGCGCGGGCGGCAATTGCGCACAGCGATTCATCAGGCCACCGGCCATGGGGTGACCGGATGCAGCCAGACCCGGTCCGAGCGTATCCAGACAGGCAAAGCGCTGGCCCGCTTCAAGGGATTCACGCATGAGCGCCGCGATGGCGAGACCGGACCCGGCCCGGCCCGCTTTTTCCAGCCAGGCAAGCCCTGTCTCATTGTCTCCCGTCATCACAGCCAGCAGCCCGAGTTCAGTCAGTGCTACCCAGTCGCCGTCATTGGCGGCTTCCAGGCGCTGGGCAAGGGCGCCGCCCCAGTCGCCGGCGTCAGCGCCAAGGCCTGCAACACGGTAAAAGGCGCGATGCCGATTGCGCATGACGCTCGATGGCGCGTCCTCCAGGGCTTGTCGGGTGCGGGCCAGGAGCGTGTCCGGGGCTTCCGGCTGCCGGGCAAATTGAAGAAGGAGGCTCATGGCCGCTTCATCGCCCGTGAGGGTGGCTTTCTCGACCGCATCGATAGCGTGTTCATGGCGCCCGGCATGCCAGTCGCCCAGTGCCGTCTCTGCGATCTTGCTGGTCGTATTCTGGGACTGTGTCATGGCCCGAGTTAAACCCTGCTTTTGAATGCGCGCCAAGCGCAGCTATGCTGTTGACCGTACACGGATGTCAGCTTACACACGCGCTCCCGGCACACACCGCGCCGGAACACCCTGATGCGGGGTGGAGCAGTCCGGTAGCTCGTCAGGCTCATAACCTGAAGGTCGTAGGTTCAAATCCTACCCCCGCACCCAAAGAAAACCCTGTGCTTTCGGCGCAGGGTTTTTTTGCGCCTCTCGAGCGCCAGGCGGAGGTCGTTGCGCTAAGTCTCCCCCGTCGTCAGTCCCATTCGCGTCGCGTGCCAGCTGGCCTCGGCGCGGGACGATATCCCCAGCTTGCGATAGATCGACTTGATATGGCTGGCGACGGTGCTTTCGGCCAGTTCCAGCGCCTTGGCGACATCGCTGTTGCGCAGGCCGCGGCCGATCAGGCCGAGCACTTCCTTTTCGCGATTGGTCAGGTCTTCTTCCGGGTCCGCGGCCGGGCCGGTGAAGCGGAAATGTTCCATGATCCGGCGCGCGATCGAGGGAGAGAGGGCCGGTGTGCCGTCGGCCAGCTGGACCAGTTGCCGGGTCAGCATTTCGGCCGGATGTTCCTTGAGGAGATAGCCCTGGGCGCCGGCTGACAGGGCGGCGACGATATGGGCGTCATCGCCCATCACCGTGGTGACGATCGGGATGGCGTCCGGATTGACCAGGCGCAGGCTGCGCAGGACTTCCAGGCCCGAGCCGTCAGGCAGGCCGAGATCAATGAGGGCGATGTCGCAATCCGTGCGAGCGGCTTCAGCCAGCCCGGTGCGCATGCTGTCGGCCTCGCTTATCGTGCAGTCAGGGAAGGCCGCGTGAGCGATCTCGCCCAGCCAGCGACGGGTCTCTGTGACATCTTCAACGATGAGGATACGGGTCATGAGGGCCCTTTCGAAGCGTCGGTTCCGGCAGCGGCCGCCGCCAGCGGAAAGGTCAGCCGGATGCGGGTGCCGGTCTCGTCCGAACTCATCTCGAGCCTTCCCTTCAGGCTCCGGGAGCGACTTTGCATATTGGCGAGCCCGTGCCCCTCGCGGCCGGTTTGGGCGACGATCCCCTTGCCGTCATCCATGATGACCAGCTCGGCCTGACCCGCTTCACGGGTCGCGCTGACCGTCAGGCAACGGGCTCCGGAATGCTTGATCGTATTGCTGACCGCCTCGCGGATAATGGAGCGCAGGGCGTGCGTGCCGCCGGTCGTGAGGTCAGGGGCCTGACCGATCTCCATTGACCAGTCGAGCTCGATCCCGACGGCGCTCAGCCGGTCGGCCGTCTCGACGCGCAATTCGGCCAGGGTCTCCTCGAGATCAAGACCGGGTGTTGCGGCATTATTGATGATGTCGCGCAGATCGGTGAGCGTCTCCCGGATCATCAGATCCTTGCGGTCACCATCGGCGGAGTGGAGCGCGCCGAGCAATTGCGCGCCAATATTGTCATGCATATCCCGGGCAATGCGTCCGCGTTCCTCGGCAACGCCCCGATCATAGGCATCGCGGCTGGCTTCGGCATGGGCCATGAGATCAATCAAGCGGCGCGCCAGACGCAGTTGGGCCGGCCCGAACAGGCCGCGTCCGCCCCAGGGATAGCGCAGGGTGAGGGAGGGAATACCGGTCAGGGCCGGCAGGCGCAGGGAGAGGCCTTCCTCGGCGATTTCCGGCCGCGCCAACGGGGTCGGATCGACCCGCGTCTCCAGGGTATTGAATGTCTCCCCGAGCAATCGTGACCAGCGCTCTGCGCGTTTGGCGCGAACCGGTTCCAGGGCGACGCCGACCACGGCTCCGAACAATTCATCCTCGCGCAGTCGGCTGCGCGGCATGAAGCGGCGGGACAGGGCATCGCGCAGCGGCAGGTAGGTGAAGGCGACCAGAAGGAGGGAGAGGCCGAAAGCGGAGCCCGGCCCGATTGGCAGAAGGAAGATCAGGGCCGCGTCCAGGGCAAGGAGAAGGCCGGTGCCGGCGGCGTAGAACAGGATGCGGAACGCCCAGTCGCCGAGCTCGAAGAGCCGATAGCGGCGCAGGCCTGCGGCCACACCGAGATAGATCAGGCCAAAGAAACAGAAAGCATATTCCGCCCGGAGAAGGGGCGCAAAGCCGAGCGTATTGGGCACGGCATTAAGCGTGATGAAACCGCCGGCGCCGAACAGGACAGCGAGGCCAAACCAGACGGCGATGGCATGGGTGGTCGGGTCGCGTCTTGTGGTGAGGTATTGCAGACCGACTGCGACCACGATCCCGATCATCTCCAGTGTGGTGATCAGGTGCACGCTGGCCAGGGCGGGCGGGAGATGGCCCAGCAGGGCGAGCAGGGTCCACAGGGCGAACGCGCCGCCGATGACCAGGGCTGCGGTGCGGCCCAGGCGCAGATTGCCCGGATAGACCAGGAAGAGGGCGATAAAGATGATGCCAAAGGCCGAGGCCCCGCCGGCATTCAGCATCAGGATCGCGTAGAAGGTGCTGTCCGCCAGCGGCGCACCCTGGATGTCGAGCGCGGCGGCGGCGAAGGTGAAGGTCAGCGTGGCCAGGCCCGAGAAGGCAAACAGGCGCGTTGCCAAATCGCGCGGCCTCAGGGCCCAGACCCAGCCGGACAGGACGAGTGATCCGAAACCGACCCCGACTTGCGGCCAGAAGCTGAAGGGCTGGGCGAAAAGCGGCCGGATCGGACCGCCGGGCTCGAGCGGGCGAATGGCCAGCCATCCGAGCATTGCGAGCGCCGTCAGTCCGATCAACAGGATCAGAGAGAGGCGGAAAGTCGGAGCCGACAGCGCAAGCCCGGTTTTCATCTTTCCCCCCTCGATTCGTTGGCGCGCAGCTGTCGCCTGAGCCACCGGACCCTCATGGCCTGACCGGATCGAACCCTACGCGATAAGGTCGGCCGCACCGCTCCCCCGAACGGGGGATGGCTGGCCGTATTACAGCGCCATATCGTTTTGAAATCTACTGGGTATCAAGCGCAGTCGCCCACATTGAGAGACCCGGGCGGTGGTCCGCAGCGCGCTCGCGCGATGCGGGTAGAGGCGCCACAGTCATCCGGTGGTCCGGGTTCACCATCCAGCCGGCCGTACAGGTAGTCCCTCGCAAGGCCGGTTCATGCCCGACCCGGTGCGCCCGGGTGGGTGGCCGGACCACCGGGTGTCCATTCAGTCGACGCGATCGTGCGCCTTGCCGCCGAGCAGGTTTGCCAGCGCGGCCTTGTCCGGCGCGATGTCGTGGCAGCGGACCGGGCGCTCCAGCACGGCGCGCAAGGTTGCCGGCAAATCGACGGGCTGACCGATGACGGCCTCGACAATATCGGCGAACTTGCCCGGATGGGCCGTCGCGCCGACGATCCAACGGCGCGACTGGCGCGGGTCGGGGTCGAGCCGCTCGAACGCTTCCAGTGCTGTCGCGGTATGCGGACAGGCGATATAGCCGGTTTCGTCGAAAACCGTCTTCATGCGCGTCTTGATGTGTTTATCGTCAACCGAGACCACGCTTTCGATCTGGCTGTCTTCCAGGGCCGCCAGACGTTCGAAATTGCTCGGCGCGCCGACATCCATGGCATTGGCGAGCGTGGCGATGGAGGGGCGCCCTTCATAGCGTCCTGACCGGAACCAGTCGGCCAGCGTGGTATTGGCATTGGTCGCCAACACGATCGGGCCGATCGGCAGGCCGCAGGTGCGGGCCAGCACGGCCGCGAAGGCATTGCCCAGATTGCCCGTCGGGATGATGAGGCCGGGGGGCTCGCCGGTTTCGGCATACACATCGAGGGCGGCACGGGCCCAATAGGTCATTTGCGGCAGGAAGCGGCCGATACTGATCGAATTGGCCGAGGTCAGGTTATGAGCGCGGCTGAGTTCCGGGTCGGCGAAGGCGGTTTTGACCAGCGCCTGGCAGGCATCGAAATCACCTTCGATGCGGGCCGCTTCGACCGGGGCTTGCCAGCAGCATAGCTGGTGCTCCTGAAAGGCGGAGATCCGCCCGGCGGGAAACAGGATAACCGCGCGTGTTCCGGCGACACCTTCTGCCGCGCAGCCGACCGCGCCGCCGGTATCGCCCGAGGTCGCGACCAGCACAGTGGCTGGGCGGTCCGAGGTCTGACCCAGCGCCCCGAAAGCGCGAAAGAGGAAGCGGGCGCCGAAATCCTTGAAGGCGCCGGTCGGGCCGTGGAAGAGTTCGAGAATGTCGGGCGCGTCTTCGCGGGCGTCCGGGCGGACGCGCGGGCAGGGAAAGTTGAACGCGTCGGCGCAGATATCCGCCATGGCGGTTTGGACGGGCGTGTCGGCAAAGAAGGGGGCGAGGAGTTTGGCGGCCAGACCGGGCAGATCCGGCGTCTCGCTGAAATCCGCGACGCTGAAGCGCGGCAATTGCTCCGGCATGTAGAGCCCGCCATCCGGCGCGACACCGGCGCGCAGCGCGGCGTCCGCGAGAACCGTCGGCGCTTCGCTGCGTGTCGAGCGATATCTCATTCCACCGACTCCACACGCAGCCCGGCGGAATCGATGGGCGCGTCATAGGCGTTGGCGTCGCACTTGGCGGCGCGGAAAGCCTCAGCCATGGCGCGCTCGACGGCGGGCAGGTCGCTTGCCAGCGCCCAGGCGAAGACCGAGGGGCCGGAACCCGAGAAGGAGCAGCCCAGTGCGCCGGCGGCGAGGGCAGCAGCCTGGACCGGCTCGAGCTCGGGCAGGAGCGGGCGCCGCTGCGGCTCGATGAAGACGTCGCGCAGGCCGGCGCGGACCAGGTCGAGATCATTGATCGCGCAGCCGGCGACGAAGCTGGCCATGTTGCGGGCATGCTCGACGGCAATATTCTTGTCGATGGTCGGGGCGAGGAGTTCGCGGGCGCGTTGGGTCTCCACCTTGCGGTCGGGATGAAAGAGAATGCAGGCCACGCCGGCCGGCAGGGGCAGGCGCCGGATCAGTGGCGGGTCAATCCGGCCAGCGACGACAAGTCCGCCCATCAGGGCCGCCATCACATTGTCCCAGGGCGGTGGATCGGCAGAAACTCTCTCGCCTTCCATGGCCAGGGGCAGAAGCTCGGACAGGCTGAAGGGTGAGCCCAGCAGGGCGTTGACGGCACCCGCAGCAGCGACGGCGGACGCGGCGGACCCGCCCATGCCTGCGCTCAGCGGCACGCCCTTGTGAATATCAATGGTCAGGCCGCAGGGCGCCCCTGCCGCCTGAAGCACGGCATCGGCCGCGGCCAGGGCGCAATTGCCCTCGACCTCGGACGGCAAGCTCTCGACCAGTCCGGAGACATGGCCCAGCTGGATGCCGGGCGCGTCCTCGCGGCGCGCCGTGACCGTATCGCGCACGGCGTCGAAGGCGAGGCCGAGCACGTCAAACCCGACGCCGACATTGCCGATACTGGCTGGCGCGCTTGCGCGTGCCAGCGATGGGGGTTTGCTCATGCCACGGTCCTCGAGGACATACGGCGAATATGGCTAAGCGGATTCTCCGGCACGCGCGATGCGTCCGACGGCGGCAGGATGGTGTCGCGCTGGATATCCATGATGTCGGCGAACACCGCCTCCGCCGTCGGCCAGCGGCCGGCGCCCTTGCCGAACACGCTGACCCGGCCTGATGGCAGGTCGAACAGGGCACCATTGCCTTCATTCACCAGGCCCGCCAACGGATGATCCGGTGCCAGGGCCTGGATCTCGACCCGAGCCTCGACCCGCCCGTCCGCGGTTGTGCTGCATCGGGCCACTTGTTTGAAGACGAGCCCCTGCTCGTTGACGGCGGCGATGCGTTCGGCAGACAGGTCGTTGAGGCTTTCGCGACTGATCTGGTCGGGATGAAGGGCGACTCCGAAGGCGTGGCGTACCAGGATGGCCAGCTTGTCGGCGGCGTCATAGCCGTCCACATCGGCGCTGGGATCGGCCTCGGCAAAGCCCAGGCGCTGGGCTTCCGCGACCGCCTCGGCGAGGGGGACACCCCGGCCCAGCTGGCCGAGGACGAAATTGCAGGTCCCGTTCAGCACGCCCTCGACCGAAAGCAGGGTGTCATTGGCGGCGAGCAGATCGACCAGTTCGAGGATGGGAACACCGCCGCCAATCGTGGCGGAATAGCGCAGCGAACGGCCATTCTCTTCGGCCAGCTCGTGCAGGCGTTCGAAATCGAGCGCCATCACGGCCTTGTTGGCGGTGACCAGATGGGCTCCTTCGCGCAGAACGCTTTGTGAGAGGGCGCGTGCCAGTCCCGTCCCGCCAATCGTTTCGACCACAATATCGGGATCATTGGCCAGCGCTTCGGCCGGGTCGGCGGTGAAGGCGAGGGCGACGGGTGCCCCGGCGCGGTGCTGGTCCGGATCGCGAACAAGAACGGGGTTGAGCGCGAAGCGGCCGGGATGCGCCAGAAGGTGCGCGCAGACACCGGCGCCGACCGCGCCATGGCCGAGGACTGCGACCTTGAGCGGCCGCGCCTCCAGCCCATCGCCGGCGCGTTTGTCGACGGCGGCAATCCGGGTGGCATACGGGCGGCCGAGTGCGGCGACTTCGATGACCACATTCTGTTCCTTGGCCCGCGTGATGGCCTTGTCCTGGACCAGACCGCGGCTGACCTTGGCCGCCTCGTCATAATCGAGCTGGTCGAGCCGTTTGGCATTGGCGACCTTGGCCGGATCATCGGTATAAACCCCATCGACATCCTTGATCAGGCGAACCCGGTCGGCGCCCAGCCAATGCGCGAACTCCACCGCTGTCAGATCCGTGCCGCCCCGACCCAGGGTAACCGGCCCGTCCGCGCCTTCGCCGAAGAAGCCCGGCGCGACAATCACATCAACCTTTTCGAAGCGCGCCAGGACCCGCGCCTTGTCCAGACCGGTCAGATTGGCGTCCAGCGCTTCACCCTCGGCCCGCAAGTCCATTTCATGCGGATCGACAACGGCGGACGGAATGCCAGAGCGCTCGAGCGCCAACCCCATCAGCGCCGCTGATTTCAGCTCGCCGCAGCGGACCAGGCGAGCCAGCAAGGCGTCGGAGCAACCCTGGCCGACATCATTGCCGACGCCGAACAGGGCATCGGTCTCGCCATCCAGCGCCGAGACGACGGCGACGACTTTCTCGCCGGCGCGGACATGGCGATAAATCTCGTGGGCGGCGCGGGCATAGTCGTCGGGCGTGAACAGGACGGAGCTTCCGAATTTGAGTACGCAAAGCTTGAGCGGTCGTTGGGGGCGTTCTGGCTGGGGTTGGTCTGGCAAGGCCATGGGTCGGATCCTTCGGGTCGGGTCGATGTGAGATGTGTGGTCGGTTGGGTTGAGGGTTCGGGCTGGAATTCAGGCATGAAAAAACCCGCTCGCCGGTCGGGGAGCGGGTTCGGTGTGTTGCGGTGTGTCTGGTACCGCTACGCCACGTTGGCCGCTCCCCTGATCCAGGAGGTCGTCGTGGTAATCATGGTGGTGGTACCGAGGCCGCCGAGGATGACGCAGCCGGTCATGCCCGACCCTGAAAGGGTTGGCTGGCGGCGGCTGATCATGTCCATGGCGTGGGCCATATCGACAAGTCCTTCGGCAGGCGGGTGACAGCACAATTGCTGCACCTGCAAAACTCGATGACAAGAAGTGCGCAAAAATTTCGCGCCGTCAAACCCTTTTTGGCAGAAATTCTGTAATCGGGTGTTAAAGGTCACACGGGCGGGCATGATTTTGTCCACAGTCCGGCCGCTGGTCGCGGTGATCGTGCTGGGGCAATCTTGGCGGCTGTTGGCCCCGCCGCGCATCACGCAGGAGCGGGCCGAGGTCGGGAGCCTGTCATGATCCGTATCATCCTGTCCGTTCTGGCGGGCGTTGTCGTGGGCGGCATTGTGACCGGCCTGCTCGAAGCCGCCGGCCATGTGGCGTTCCCATTGCCGGACGGGTTGCTGCCGGACGATATGAGCGATGCTGACGCCATGCGGGCGGCGATGGCCGGGGTGCCGGACATCAATCGCCTGGCGGTTGTCGCGGCCTGGGCTGGCGGTGCTGTCGCGGCCGGCTGGGTGACCAGCGCCGTGGCCCGTTCCCATCATCTGGCTCTTTCGATGATGGCGGGCGGCGGCCTGCTGTTTGCCGGATTGAGCAATCTCATTTTCGTCCCCAGCCCGCTCTGGATGTGGGCGGCAGGGCTGGCCGTCTTCCTGCCGATGGCCTGGCTGGGACACAGGCTGGCGCCGAAGCGGGGGTGACCTCAGGTCGCGGGGAGCGTGTCTTGTTGGGCGCGCCTGGCTCCCCGCATTGAACGCTTCCCTCGACACAAAGAAGACGCCCCAATCCACCGTCATCCTGACGAAAGTCAGGATCCAGTCTGCGTCGTACGCTGAAGCCCGGCTTGGCCAAATCGGGACTGCGAGTCTGGGTCCCGGCCTTCGCCGGGATGACGGTATCTAGCGGCGGGAATGAGGATGATCGGCAGCCTCGGGCTCGTGCACCTTCCCGCGACCAGACAAGAAAAAGCCCCGACCATCCGGCCGGGGCTTTGTTCTGCTGCGATGAGCGCGGTACTATTCAGCCGCAGTCAGCTCGCGCACTTTCGGAGCGGCCGCGCGCACATAGGGTGCGACATGGGCTTCGAAGGTCTTGAAGTTATCGTTGAACATGGCGACCAGCGAGGCGGCCCGGGCGTCATAGGCGGCCTTGTCGGACCAGGTCGAGCGCGGGTCGAGAATACCGGAATCCACACCGTCCACAGCGATCGGTACCATGAAGCCGAAATTCGGGTCCTCGCGGAAAGCCGCGCCATTGAGCGAGCCGTCCAGGGCGGCGTTGAGCAGGGCGCGGGTGGCCTTGATCGGCATGCGGTTGCCGGTGCCATAGGCGCCGCCGGTCCAGCCGGTATTGACCAGCCAGCAATCGACATCGTGCTCGGCGATCAGTTCGCGCAGCAGCGCCCCATACTCGGACGGATGACGCGGCATGAAAGGCGCACCGAAACAGGTCGAGAAGGTTGCGGACGGTTCTGTCACGCCTTTCTCGGTGCCGGCGACCTTGGCGGTATAGCCGGACAGGAAGTGGTACATCGCCTGGGCCGGGCTCAGCTTGGCGATCGGCGGCATGATGCCGAAAGCGTCGCAGGTGAGCATGACGACATTCTTGGGATGACCGCAGCGACCGGTCTCCGAGGCATTGGGAATGGCCGAGAGCGGGTAGGCGCCACGGCTATTTTCCGCGAGGCTGTCATCATCAAGGTCCAGCACCCGGGTCTCCGGGTCCATGACGACGTTTTCCAGCACCGTGCCCCACATCTTGGTGGTGGCATGGATCTCCGGCTCGGCCTCGGCAGACAGGCGGATCATCTTGGCGTAGCAACCGCCCTCGAAATTGAACAGGCCATTCTCCGACCAGCCATGCTCGTCATCGCCCACGAGCGTGCGGCTGGCATCGGCCGAGAGCGTCGTCTTGCCCGTGCCTGACAGGCCAAAGAAGATCGCGGCATCACTGCCGTCTTCCTTGGCGTTGACCGAGCAATGCATCGGCATGATGCCCTTGGCCGGCAGCAGGTAGTTGAGAATGGTGAAGACCGATTTCTTGGTCTCGCCGGCATAGGATGTGCCACCGATCAGCACCATGCGGCGCTCGAAATCGACCCCGATCACGGTCTCGGAGCGGCAGCCATGGCGCGACGGGTCGGCCTTGAAGCTGGGCAGGTTGATGATGGTGAACTCGGCTTCAAAGCCGGCATATTCCTCGGCCGCCGGCACGCGCAGGAGATGGCGGATGAAAAGGGAGTGCCAGGCCAGCTCATTGACGACACGGACCGGCAGACGGTGATCGAGATCGGCACCGCCGAAGAGTTGCTGGACGAAGAGTTCCTTGCCTGACATGTGGGCCCGGAAGTCTTCCCACAGGGCATCGAAATGCTCCGGCGAGATGGCTGCGTTATTATCCCACCAGACTTGGCTCTCGGTGGCATCGTCGCGGACCGTGAACTTGTCCTTGGCGGAGCGGCCGGTATGGGCGCCCGTTTTGACGACGAGAGCACCACCTTCGGCGACTTCGGCTTCGCCGCGCTGAACGGCTTCCTGGTAGAGTCGCGCCTCATTCCAGTTGAGATTGATTGTTCCGGCCTGGACACCCAGTGCCGCGAGACCGCCATCAAGACCTTCGGACTTGGACATGTTTTTCCTTACCCCCAGTGTACCCGCGACGCTTTTTCCCGCGTCGTCAGGCAGGACGCCTGTTCGCCCGCCGGACGCCTCGAAACGGGGCAGGGGCGGGCCTGTATCGTCGACGGACGCAAGTCACTTGCCAGTCCCGCCAAACACTCATGGTATGGGGCCGGTAGCAGATCGACAAAGACCAGAAAAGCCAAAAAGGCACGGTTTGCAAACGCAATAAACGGAGGGGAAGTGCATGTTATCGCGAACATTTTTTCTAGTAATTGCGAATTTTGCTTTTCTTTGCAGCAACATCGCCGAGGCCCAGTCGCAAAGGCCGGAGCCTGCGCGCGAGGCCCACTTTCTCCAGCTCGCCCTGGACTGTGTTGATCGCGAATACCCGAACAAGATTTCGCATGTGCTGCAGTCCGACTCAGACGCCCGCACGCCGCGTGAGCTGCATCCGGCCTTCTATGGCTGTTTCGACTGGCACTCGGCCGTACACGGACATTGGTTGATCGTACGCCTGCTCCGCGGTGGTCTCGATGCTGGCGCAGATGCCGCCGCGACAGCTGCGCTGGAGGCCCATCTCAACCCGGACGCGATCGCGGGCGAAGTGGCCTATTTCGAGGCGGAAGGCCGGGCGTCCTATGAGCGCCCCTACGGGCTTGCCTGGCTGCTTCAGTTATCCGCCGAGCTGCGCGAATGGGATGATCCGCGCGCCGAGCGCTGGGCGGCGGCGCTGGTGCCGCTGGAGGCCGTTGTTGCGGATCGCTACCGCACATGGCTGCCTAATCTGGCCTATCCGATCCGCATCGGGACCCACAACCAGTCCGCCTTCGGCTTTGCCCTCGCCCTCGACTGGGCCCGCACCGCCGGCGACACCGAGCTGGAAGCGCTCTTGGTCGAAACCAGTCTGCGCTTTCACCGCGACGATCGGGACTGCCCGATCGGCTATGAGCCGTCGGGCGAGGATTTCCTGTCGCCCTGCCTGATGGAAGCCGACCTGATGCGCCGTGTGATGGACGCGGACGCCTATGCCGACTGGCTCTCCGCCTTTCTGCCGGACATTCCCACCGACGGCTCGGCGGACTGGCTGGAGCCGGGCGTCGTACTGGACGCCTCGGACGGCAAGCTGGTCCATCTTGATGGTGTGAACCTGTCGCGGGCCTGGAATCTCGAGGCGATCGCGTACGCCTTGCCGGCCGAAGACCCGCGTCGGGCCAGCCTGCTCGCGACGGCTGCTCAGCATGCGGCGAGTGGCATCGCCTCGGTCACGGGTGACGATTATGCCGGCGGGCACTGGCTGGCCAGCTTTGCCACCTATCTTACCACCGGTCGGGCGCTCGATATTCCGGAATGACGGAAAGTTTAGGCGTGTGGAGTGCCCGTCATGATTAGTCTGAACCCTGGCTCGGGCTTTAGCGGGAGCAAGACCTCGTGAAGCCGATTTTTTATGTTCGCGCCGTGTATGGCGCGATGATCCTGGCCGCTCTGCTGAGTGTGCAGGGCGTTGCAGGGGCGCAGTCGCATCCGCGGGTATCACCCGGTGGTGACCAGGTTGCGCATTTCCGCTTTGACCTGGAGGCGGGGACTTCGGACATCCTTGTGACCGACCTGGCAACAGGCGAGACAACGCCTCAGCCAAGCGGTCAGGGCTGGTCGGTGAATCCGGTCTGGTCGTCTGAAGGGGACAGCATCGTTTTCATCGGCGGGCCGCGCGGGATGCGCGATGTCTGGGATGTGTACGAGGTTCGTCTGAGCGACGGTGCGGTCACGGCTTTGACCCGGACCCCCGAGCGCGAAATGCACAGCCAGGTCAGTCCGAATGGAGACCAGATCGCTTTTGTGCGGATGACCCAGGGGCCTCATGTCTGGCTTCTCGATCGCGGCGCGACCGAGGCGCGACAGCTCACGACAGGTCCGGCCCGGGACTTCCATCCCAAATGGATGCCGGACGGGTCGGGCCTGATCTTCGACCGGTCAGACGACGCGACACCTTCGCGGATCGTTCGGGTCTCCGTGACCGACGGGACGGAAACCGTGTTGGGCGAAGCGCCTGCGACCGGCCGCCTCCGTCTCCCCAATGTCGGGCCGACAGGCCAAGTCTATGCCATCCAGTCAGTCGACACGGATTACGCCCTGGTCCAGCTACACGATGACGGCGTCACTGACACGGTGCTTCATGCCAACCAGGGCGAAGTTTTCGGCGCTTTCGACATCCATCCCGATGGCCAGTCCGTCTTTTTGACAGTGACAGGGCTCGATGACCGCGAACGGCTCTATCGCGTTGAGTTGGAGTCCGGTTCCCGATCGCTGGTTTACGAATAGCCGCGTGGGTCATTCAGGCAGCGGGATGTGCTCGCTTTCGCCTTCGGGCAGGCGGAAACGTCCGCTGGCCGGGAAGCCGGATCGAGCGGCTTCGGTCCAGTCTTTGCGGGCGGCGTCAATCGTTTCGCGGTCCGGGCCGACGAAATTCCAGTCGATGACGCGCGGGCCGAGCGAACGACCGCCACACAGCATGATACGGCTGTCCTGTTCGGCGAGCAGATCCGGCGTCTCATCCGGGGCCAGGACGGCCATCGCACCGGGTTCGATCATGTCATCGCCCAGTCTCACCCGGCCCTCGACGACATAGAAAGCGCGTTCCTCGTGCGCGATGTCGAACGCGACTTCGCTGCCGGCGGGCATTTCGCCATGCAGGTAGAAAATCGGTGAGAAGACAGCGACCGGCGCTTCCCGGCCCCAGGCCGTTCCGAGAATCAGGCGGAAGCGGGCGCCGCCTTTCTCGAATTCGGGCAGGCTGTCGGCGGGATGATGGAAAAAGGCCGGCGTCATGTCCTGCTTGTCTTCCGGCAGCGCAACCCAGGTCTGGATGCCATACATCTTGTGTCCGGCCGCGCGTTCCGGGGCGGGGGTGCGCTCGGAATGGACCACGCCGTGGCCGGCGGTCATCCAGTTCACATCGCCCGGCCGGATGACCAGGTCCTCGCCCAGACTGTCGCGATGCTGCAGCGCGCCGTCGAAGAGATAGGTTACGGTGGCCAGGCCGATATGCGGGTGTGGCCGTACATCAATGCCGTCACCGGGCGCGAACTCGGCCGGGCCCATCTGGTCGAAGAAGATGAAAGGTCCGACCATGCGCTGCTTCGCGTACGGCAAGACGCGCCGGACCTCGAATCCGCCGAGATCGCGCGTGCGACCAGAGAATTTGCGGGTGAGCGTATCGGGCATGATCTGACCTCCGACTGATATTTGCATCGCGACCGCACACGGGCGTGGCTTGCGCGGCGCGCTGCGGTCTTCATAGTGTCGCCCGAATGTGTCGGGAGGACTTCATGAAATCAATTATCGCGCTTGGAATGACAGTCTTTCTGTCTGCGGAAACACTGGCGCAGGACACTGTCCTGCCTTCGGCGGAGCAGGTGGAGACCGCGCAGGCCTTGATCGACGCCGCGCTCGACAGTGATCTGGGGTATGAGATTGTCGAATCTCTGACCACGCAGGTCGGTCCTCGCCTTGCAGGGTCGGAAGCCGAAGCCCGGGGCCGGGACTGGGGTGTCGCGCTGGGGGAGGAGCTCGGTTTCGACCGCGTTTCCGTCGAAGGTTTCACCATGCCATTCTGGACTCGCGGTGAGCTCGAAATCGTCATGACCGCGCCGTATGAACAGGCGCTCTATGGCTCGGCTCTGGGCGGATCGGGGCGCTCGCCGCGCCTCGGCGCCGTGGATGCCGAGATTGTCTATTTCCGCAACATTGATGCCCTGACTGCCATCGAGGATGGCGCCCTGGACGGCAAGATCGCCTTTGTCGACGGCGAAGCCATGGTGCCGAGCCAGACTGGCGCAGGCTATGGTCCGGCCAATCAGCGTCGCCGCATTGGTTGGCAGCATGCCGAGCGCGGCGGGGCGGACGCCCTTGTGGTGCGATCCGTCGGCTCGGACAGTCATCGCATGCCGCACACCGGCATGATGAGCTCGAACAATGGCGAATGGGCCGAGATCCCGGTGATCGCGATTTCCAATCCGGATGCCGATCATCTGCGACGCTTGCATAATTCCGGTCAGGCGATCGAGATGCGGATCCGCTCGACCGCCGGTTGGCGCGGCGAAGTCACCAGCGGCAATGTCGTGCTCGACCTGATCGGCCGGGAACTGCCGGACGAGATCGTCCTGATCGGCGGCCATCTGGACAGCTGGGATGAAGGCACCGGCGCCGTCGATGACGGGGCAGGCGTGGCCATCACCACGGCGGCTGCCGCCTTGATCGCGCAATTGCCCGAGCGTCCGCGCCGGACCATCCGGGTCGTCATGTTCGGGGCCGAGGAGGTCGGTCTTCTGGGCGCGCGCGCCTATGCCGAACAACATGCCGACGAGATCGCCAATCATGTCCTGGCGACCGAGTCCGATTTCGGGGCCCGCACGATCTGGCAGCTGGTTTCGAATGTCTCGGACGAGGCAAATCCGGCCATCGATGCCATCGGCGACGTGATTGCGCCCCTGGGCATCATCCGCGGTGGCTCCGACGTGCCGGGCGGTGGACCCGACATCATTCCGCTGGCCATGCAGGGTGTGCCGACCGTGCGCCTGAACCAGAACGGGTCCGATTATTTTGACCTGCACCACACGCCGGATGACACGCTGGACAAGATCGATCCGGACGAGCTGGCCCAGAATGTCGCGGCCTATGCGGCACTGGTCTATCTTGCGGCCGAACTGGATGTCGATTTCCGCGGCGAGTAACGCCTGGCCACTTCGCAAAACCTGTTTGTATCGAGCGGGCTACCCAAGGTAGCCCGCTCGTTTTGTTCTGCCCATTTTTGGCCCTGATTGATCCAGATTTCTTCGCAATCCGTCCCGCTTTGGTCGCAATGAAGAATTACCCCTTAACCATTCCAACGCTGGGGGGCGTCGGATTCGAGGGACACACTTCAACCCGGCCAATGATCCAGCGAGGGATCGGTCGACGGGGGATCCGATGGCAACGACGACGGTCAAGCAGAAGCGAAAACCCTGGTTTTCCTACATACTCATCATCATCGCCCTGGGAAGCGTGATCACCTTGTTCAATTCTGGCGCGCTCAATGCTGGCCGCGGCAGTTTTGGTCTGTTCGTCACCGACCTGTTCGACACGCTCATTTCCGGACGTGCCGACGCTGAGCCTGAACAGCCGGCCGCGGTGACGCTGGCCGATATCGGCGAGAGCGACGGCCTGTTCATTTCCGGATATCCCTCTTACGCCAGCATCAGCCTGCCGACGGTTCGCGATACACCTGTCAGCCAGGTGCGCCTCGTCCTGCAGGGCACGCAGGACCTGTCCGAAAGCGCCATTGCGGCCATGCGTGTCGTCGTGAATGGCGAGCGCGTCCTGGAACGCGTCCTGGTGCCGGGCACACGGGAATTTCGCTGGGTGGTCGCCCTGCCGGAAAGCGCGTTACATGGCCAGGAGCTGAATGTCGGCATCCAGCTTCATGGCGATTTGCCTGACGCGCTTTGCCACAATGACCGTTCCATTGGTGCTGTCGTGACCCTGGATTCGCGCTCGGGCATCGAAATGGATCTGCGCAGCGCCGTGTCGTCCCTGCGCGATGTGGTCAGCCTGCTGCCGGCCGAGGTCACCATTGCTGTCCCGGCCACCAGCGAAGCGGACTTCGTGCCCCTGGCGATGCGTTTGGGCGCGCGCATGACGCAGCGCGGCTATCAGGTGAAGTTCATGGATCTGGAGTCGCTGGACCGCTATCGCCTTGCCACGCGTGGCCTGATCCTGCTGGGGTCTGATACCCAGCTGGCGGCCAGCGGTTTCGAGCGCTTCGGCAATGACGAGCATGGCGGTGCGGCGACGCTGTGGCGCCAGGGAGACTTCGTCCATCTCGGTCTGACCGAGGCGGAGCGCATGGATGTCGCAGATTTCATCACCTCCGACATGCTGCCGCTGGCGCGCACGGCTTTCGTGTCCCCATCTCAGTTCGTTGAATCCCATGACGACGCGCTGATGACCCGCTTTGGCGATATCGGGGTGGACACGTCCATCCAGCGCATCGCCGAGGCGCGCAGCTGGGATATCGGCTACGGCCTGGCGAGCTTGCCGGATGGCCGTGTGCCGGACCGTCTGCGCCTGGCCATCCGCCTGCCGGAAGGCCCCGGGGATTTCACCAATCTCGTCCATACCGAGCTCAATGGTGTGCTGATTGATAGCCGACATATGGAAACCGGTCGCCTCAACATGTTCACGCTGAACCTGCCGCATGAGGTCCAGAATCTGCGCAATGACTTGCGCGTCTCGGTCCAGCGCCATCGCGAGGCGGGGGGCTGCACCATCACGGCGCGCCGCTACCCGGTTCAGCTGCTGCCGGAATCAGGATTTCTCTATGATGAGGTCTCCGAGCCGCTGGCTGGCCTGGCCGGGCTCCCGCATCTCTTCCGCGACCGGGTGGCCCTGCGTTTCCCGTCAGGCCTGGAAGGCCGGGAACGCCTGGCCGCGCTGGAATTGGGTTCCGAAGTTGTCGCCAGCTTTGTGCCGCTGACCGCGGTGATCGATTTCGACTATGTCGACCCCACCGCCGGTCGGGCCAATGATGCAGTCGAGCCGTTTATTGCGATCAATCACGCACCATCCAATGTCATGCTGCCAATCGGCGTTGAGGGTGATCGCCTGGTCATGCGGGATACACGCCGCGTCAACAGCGCAGAAATCCGCGCGGTCGCCAATGTCGGGATTTTGCAGGCTGTGACCGCCACCCTGGCGCGTCCTGGGCCGGGGCAGCCGGGTCGGGTTGTCGATATTCCCGGACTGGTCGCCCACGCGCTGGGCACGCCGCCCTCGCTGATGGCCTCGCCGATCGGCCAGGAACAGGTTTCGGTCGTGCATGATGAAGGCGCGGTCCTGACGCTGGACTAGCCGGTGAGCTGAGAACACCCGGCCACGGCCTTGGCCTATTTTGCAATGACCGGCGGTTTTTCGACCCGTTCAATGCGCTCCCCGTCCGGAACCGCGAGCGGTTTGGGCGGGTCGAAGCGTCGCTCTTTCGCCGAGCCTGGGTAAACGAGGGTCAGCGTCGCGCCGAGGGTGTAGTAGGATCGCAGCAGGCGGAAGGCCATGTAGGCGGGCATGTAGAGGATCAGGTCCGGGCGACGCCAGAAGGCGACCACTGCACAGGCCATGATGAAAGGCATGCCGAACATGACGGCCAGCACCGTGGTCAGGTGCGGGTGATCGTAAATGCCCCCATACAGGAAGAAGAGTACCGCGCCATAAATCGCCAGCGGGGCCATCATCGCCCGGCGCGCCCCATTGATCAGGGTGAAGGGCAGGACCACGGCGCCGGTGATCAGATTGCCCTGGAAGAGCATGCCGCGATTATGCGCGGAGACATGATACAGGCTGCGGAACCAGCGGGTGCGCTGTTCGCGCAGGAAATCCATGCTGTCGGGCACTTCGGTGCGGAATTTGACGCGCGGATCGGACACGGCGCGATAGCCCAGATTGGTCATGCGCAGGACGATGTCGGTGTCCTCGCCATTCATCTCCTCGACGATGCCACCCGCCTCCATCAGCACCTCGCGGCGATAGATGCAGAACATTCCGGGAATGCCCAAAATCCCGTTAAAGGCGCCCAAGGCGACCTGGAAGAAACCGTGCCGGTTAAGCACTTCGATCGTGCGGAATTTGTCGAGAAGACCGGTTTTCTTGAGAGGCAGGGGCAGCCCGCCGACCACGCCGACGGTCTTGCTCGCGAAATGGCGCATGGCCAAGCGCAGGGATTTCGGATCGATCTGGGTGTCGGCGTCAATGCGCACGACATAGTCTTCGCTGATCAGTTCGAGACCATGATTGAGCGCCTTGGCCTTGCCCGGGATGATGCTTTCAATGACCTCACCACGGGCGCAACGGCATTTGCCAATGGCCTGGCGGGCAATCTCGGCGGTGTCGTCGCTGGAGCAATTCTCCATCAACAGGATACGCACCGGGCCGTCATAATGGGCCGCGGCCTCGTCGATGGCGTCAATGGTCTGGGCGATAAGGTGGGATTCATTGTGGGCCGGGATCAGTACCGCGACCGGGGGCGAGTAGGCGCGTCGGCGTGACAGGGCGTTTCTTACCGTTCCCACCGCGGCCAGCTGGACGGTGAAGAATTGCTGCGCCAGGAAAACGCCGGGGCCCATACCGCCCAGCAGGGCGAGATTTCTCAACTGCTCGACTTCGGCATCATAAAGGGTGATCGCGACCACGGCGCCGATAGCGGCGACCAGGGCGGCGATGCTGACCATCCAGTATTCATAATAGCGGCCACGTCGGCGCACCGGCGATCCGCAAGGGCCGGGCAGGCGGGCCTGGTTGAGCACGGTATGGGGAAAGATCGCCAGGCCGGAAAGGCCGACCAGGATTTGCTGGACATGGACCGGCCAGACGGCGTCGGCTTGCTGCCAGGACAGGAGCGCCGCGCCATCGACAATGGCCGCCACCATGGCGAGCTTGATCAGGAAGCTGAAGCCGAGTTTGAGCCGGGCCAGGATCGGACCATGCGCATAGGCCGCGTAGACAATGAAGAAGATGACCAGGAAGATGCGGATGGGGAGCACCGCATTGAAGCGATCTGCCGTGAAGAAGATGAGATCGGTCGGTACGCTGCCCGGCCATTGTGCATTCGCCCAGGCCGCGGCCGAGAGCGCCAAAATGGTCAGGGCCAGAAAGCTGATCAGGAAGCCGTCCGTCACCGAGCGGTCGCGCTTGATGCTGATCCCCTTGGGGGCGCTGACGACGGACCGGAAGAAGTCGGCGGGCCGGGCCGTCTTGCTGGCGCCCGACCGGTTCTGGCGATCCTTGCCTGCCATGTACACTCCTGTCCCGCGACCGGTTTGCCGGTATGACTGCCAACTGAATGATCGCGCCCAATTTCGGCCCGGAAACCACCCTAAGACTTGAAAATATCAAGATTAAGGCGCCGAGGCGATGGTGAAACTCCGGCCACGGCGATATGCTCCAAGCAACCATACGGCATCTCGGGGGATCTGCCATGCCTCATCATTTGACCACCCTCCTGGCGGGCGTGAGCGCCCTGATCCTGCTACCGGCTGCGGCGACAGCCCAGCAGAGCCGGATCGAGTTCAGTTCCGACAATGCCGTTGAGCGATCCGATCCGTTCATCGACCAGGACGTGCTGGAGCCGCAAGGCGCGTTTGACCTCGAGACCGGCTTCGACAGCAATAACTGGCTGCGTATTGTCAAACCGGTCGGTGAGGGACGGGTCTGGCGCTTCGAACAGCAGGCCCGCCTGCGTCGTTATGAAGACCGGGACGATCTCAATTCCATCCTCTTCACGCCACGTGTCCAGTACTGGGCGCCGGTAGGCGAGCATTGGCAGATGCGCGCGATCGCAGAGGCGTCGGTACTGAACCGCGACAGCGATCGTCACTACACCCGTTTTCAGGCGGAGGGGCAGATGCGCTACCGGCCGGCGGCCAATCGCGAAACCGTGCTGCGCCTGCGCGCCAATCAATATGATTTCGGTGATCAGGTGGTGGCGGGTCTGGACCAGCGCCAGTGGCGGGTCGGGATCGAGCAATATGGCTATGGCGAGAACCGGCGCTCCGGCTGGTACCTGGCCGGCTTCTTCACATCATCGAGTGCTGATGCAGACCGCTTCAGTTTCTCGGAAACCGCCCTGCGCGCCCGCACCTGGCAGCCGCTGGGAGAAAATACGCGCGGTGAGCTCCGTCTGGAGGCCTCCCAGCGCAGTTATGACGGGCCTTTCTCGGCGGTCCAGATGTTTGATCGTGAGGATACGCGCTGGCGCGCCACCGGCCGTGTCGAGCATGGCCTGACGGATCAGGTCACGCTCTACGGCGAGGCGGGTTATGTCGACAATGAGTCCAATATCGACCTGCGCAGCTATTCCGGTGCCGTGTTCCAGATCGGCATACGCATCCGCAACCGCTGATCTGACCGTCTAGCTGCCGACAATGCCATAGGCACCACCACGCTCGATTGCGGCCTGGTAGGCCGGGCGGGCATGCATGCGGGCGACATAGGCCGTGAGGTTGGGATAGCGGCTGTCCAGCCCGCCGCGGGCCACGGCCGCTTCAAGCGGGAAGGTGAGCTGGATGTCCGCGCCGGTGAATGCATCGCCGGCAATCCACTCACGGCGGTCCAGATGGGATTCGATGAAGGTGAACAGCGACGACAATTCCGGGTCGACAAACCCGTCGCGCAGGCGGTTGGCGACCTGTTTGATGATCGGTTTGGCAAAGAAGGGCGCCTTTGATTTCTCGATCTGTCCGGTCAAGAGCTTCACCAGGAGCGGCGTCATCAGAGAGCCTTCGGCGAAATGCATCCAGTAGACATACTCGCGATGGGCCGCTGTCCCGGCTTCGGGCTTCAGGCCCGGTGCATAGGTGTCGACCAGGTATTCGACAATGGCACCTGACTCCGCGATGACGAGGTCGCCATCGGTAATGACCGGTGACTTGCCCAGCGGATGGATGTCCCGCAATTCCTTCGGCGCGCGCATCGTGGTCGTGTCGCGCTCATATTTGCGAATCTCATACTCAAGCCCGATCTCCTCCAACAGCCAGAGAATGCGTTGGGAGCGGGAATTGTTGAGATGATGGACAGTGATCATGGGCTCTACCTGACTGACGGGACCTCGTCAGGAGATAGGGGCCTTTGCCGGAAAGGCAAAGCCGATTGCGACCAAACTCAGTCCAGCTGGACGTCAATCACATCCGGCAGCGGCGCCGTCCAGCCGGGGGCGGGCTGATCGAGCGTGAGCCCGAGATGTCCCAGAATCCGTTCCAGCCCGTCAACAAGATCGGCCTCACCGTCGGCGAGGTCCAGCAATGTGTAACGGGACAGGGCAATCACGTCGCCGACATGGGTGTGACCATTATCGGCCAGACGGAAAGCGAACTCGAGCAGATGGCGTTGGCGGGCACACAGGGAGACCACATCGCGGTCAAGCAGGGAGGCCTGCGGCGGCGGGGCGAGCGAACGTGGCGCTGTCGCGCCGGTTTCTTCATCCCGATCTTCGGCGAAAACCGCCATGGCGAGCCCCATCAGTTGCGTGTATCGTCGCGATCAACACAACATATTGTGGAGTGGGTCGCCGGGCGCATAAATGCATATTCTATGCAGGGCAGGCATTGCCTGTGGATAACCGGGTGGGGCGGCGGCCGGGTGGACGTCAGATGTCGGACCAGATCACCGCCATGCCGAGCCGCCGGAAAATTTCGCTCCAATAATCCTGGAGCGCACCATGCTGCTCCGCCTCCCAGCTGTCGCGGGGGATGAGCTGAATCTCCAGATATACCCCGCGCAGGCTGTCGCCATAGGTATCCCGAATGGCCCTCGCGACCGTATCGGCGGGTGGGATGCGGTCTTCCAGCGCGCCTCGCCGGCGGCCATAGACCGAGAAGATGTCGGAATTCTGCAGCATATCCGAGATCAGAACGATGCGGCGGCCTGGCACGGTGGTGTCGAAAGTCGGGTCCTGGGCGAGGCGGGCCAGGGCTTCGATGATCGGACTCGACGGCGCATCCTTGGGCAAGACCAGGTCGGCAAGGGCGCGGTCCAGTGGCTCGGCAAAGAGCGCTTCATAGCGCGCCTGGACGCGTTCAGGGTTGCGATAGAGCGGATTGACCTGCTCGCCGGCGCCCGGATTGCACAGGGAGAAGCTGTTGGTATTGCGCAATTGCCCGCTCTCATTGAGCTCGTAGAGGGAGAGGCGCTCGCCGACGGCGAGGGAATCGCGCTGGGACAGGATCAGGTCTTCAATCCCTGCAGCCTGTTCCGGCGAGTAGAGATCGGTCTTGTCGATGACGACCGCCCGATGGGGCGGGAAGGAGTCGGCTAGGCACAGGGTCTGGCTGTCATACTCCTCCGGTGTCAGCGTGAGGTAGAGATAAGTGATGCCGCCGAGAACCGCGGCAATGATTGCCAGGTTCAGCAGGCCTATGGCGTCGCGTCCGGACATTGCCCCCTCCGTCGCTCCCCGTGAGCGCGCGGGCCAGCCCGGCCCGCGCGGATCACCTTAGCGGCGCCCGCTCGGACCGGCCAAGTCCTGACAGATATCATCGAGCAGATTTTTGGCTTCGACCAATTCTTCCAGTTCAGGCTGCGAGAGCTTTTTGGCGTCTTTCCAGCCCGCCTCCAATGCTTTTTCCAGGTCGCGTGAGGCCGTTTCCAGGCGACGGGTGACGCCGCCATAGCCCGGGATGGCATCATCGAAGGTGCGACCTTTGAAGGCCGCAATCGCGGCAAAAGTCGTGCCCAGAACGAAGAGCAGCAAGGCTTCCAGCGTCTGCAGGCCGAACGGATTGGTCCGGGCCTCGACGACTGGCGTGAGCACGGTTCCTGTCATCTCGGCACCGCCGAGGGCCAGGGTGGCCGCGTTCAGTTCGAGCAGGTCGCGGAAATGGGCCGCGGTCAGATTGAGCAGGATGAGCAGGGCGATGCCAACGGCCACACCCGCCGCAGCCAGGCCGGAGATGATCGGGCGATTGCGATTGGACATGTGACGCAGACCGATGAAACCGACCAGGAAGAAGGCGGCGATGACATTGGTGAAGGAGACGGTGATCGCCTGCAGCCAGCCACCGAGCAGGCCAAGATCCGAGCCCTTGGAGAAGAAATAGGCATTCGCCAGACCCTCAAACAGGACCAGGGTCGCCAGCACGGAGAAGTGCAGGATGTGCGAGCTGGGATAGATGGCAGCGCGGTCAATGGGCTTGACGGCCGGTTTGTCGGTACCGGCTGTATCCTCGACGGCGCCACCCCAGGTGCGACGGAATTTCAGCAGGTCTTCGCGACGAGCACGCGCGATCGCCCGGGCGCGGCCCAATTGGATCAAGGCGCCAGGCGCCCGGGTTTCGCGGAATTCGGCGAGATCGGGACGAAGTTCCAGATCAGCCTCAATAACGTTTTGATCTAAGGGCATGGCCTCCCCCTTTTGCGACCAAGCCGGATTGGCTCTGACACCATGGTTAATTTGCAATTGTGAAGCGAAATGGCTCGGATTGCGGCAATTTTGAGGGGAAACGCGCCTCATTCGTCGGGCAAGCTATTGAAGTCGGGTCCGGCGCGCCGCACCTTCTGACGCAAATCAGCATGAAGGGGGAGATCATGTCCGGCATCAAGACATCGCGCAGGGACCTGTTGAAGGGCGGCGCCGTCGCCGTTGTCACAGCCGGTGCAGCCGGCCCGGCGCTGGCCCGGCAGGAGGGTGCCGGTGCGGCAGGGGGCAGTACGCCCGCCGTGACCAGCGAGACGTTGCAATGTGCCGAATCCCTGTTTGATATCAGCTATACCGATGCCGAGCGGGAAATGGTCGTCGCCGAGATTGATGGCTGGATTGATCGCATGACGCGTCAGCGTGCGCACGCCAAGCCCAACACGCTGTCGCCCGCGACTGTCTTCGATCCGCGCTTGCGCTCGCGCACCTATCGTGACCCGGAAAGCCGGGTCACGCCGTCCGCCGACGCGGCAGGCCCCTTGCCGTCAGATCCGGCCGAAATTGCCTTCGCACCGGTCTGGAAGCAGGGGCAGTGGCTGCGCAGCGGGGCCCTTACGTCGCGCCGACTGACCGATATCTATCTCGACCGGATTGCGGCGCATGGGGCGAGGCTGGAATGTTTCGTCACCGTCACGCCGGAAATTGCCCGTGCCCAGGCGGATGCGGCTGATCGCGAACTGGCTGCTGGTGAGGATCGGGGGCCACTGCACGGCATTCCCTATGGCATGAAGGACATCATCGATGTCGCAGGTGTCCGCGCGACCTGGGGGGCCACGCCCTTTCAGGACCGGGTGGCCGAGATTGACGCGACCGCGACGACCAAATTGCGCGAGGCCGGCGCTGTCCTGCTGGGCAAGACCACCAATGGCGCGATTGCCTACGGCGATCGCTGGTTTGGCGGGATTACCCGCAATCCGTGGAATCTGGAGGAGGGGTCTTCCGGCTCCAGCGCAGGCTCTGCCTCGGCGACCGCCGCGGGTCTGGTGGCCTTCGGGATCGGGACTGAAACCCTCGGGTCGATTGTTTCACCGTCTAATCGTTGTGGCACAACCGGCCTGCGCCCAACCTTCGGGCGCGTGTCGCGCCATGGGGCGATGGCGCTTTGCTGGTCTCTCGACAAGATCGGCCCGATTTGCCGCTCTGTGGAAGATACCGGCTATGTCCTGGCCGCGTTGAACGGCTATGACGCCGCCGATGCCGGTTCGCTCGGGATGGGGTTGGAGATTGATGCCGGACGCTCCGTCGCCGGGATGCGGGTCGGCTATAATCCGGCCTGGTTTGACGCCGGCACGGATGCCGACCGTGCTGCGCTCGAGGCGGCCCGGGACGCCGGCGTGGAGCTGGTCGAGATCGAGCTGCCGGCACTGCCCTATGATGGCCTGTTCGCCGTAGTGGAGGCGGAATCAGCGGCGGCCTTCGAGCATCTCACCCTGTCCGGGGAGGATGACAGTCTGGTCTGGCAGGACCCGGCGGCCTGGCCGAATACCTGGCGCCGCGCCCGCTTCATCTCCGCGGTCGATCTGATCAATGTCGACCGGTTTCGTCGCGAGGTCATGGAGATGATGGACGGGGTGATGGACGGTCTGGACGCGATGATTGGCCCGAATTTCGCCAATGCGCTCCTGGTGATCACCAATTATACCGGCCATCCGCAACTGGCCTTCAAATCGGGCTATAATCAGGTCCCGACCCGGTCGATTTTCGGTGATCCGGTCAGCGAGAATGCCGCGACCCATCGCGTGCCCCAGACCACCAGTCTCTGGGCGCCGTTGTTCGAGGAGGGCAATCTGGTCGCGCTGGGGCGCGAGCTGGAACGCCGCCTCGCTGTCGCCGACGATCATCCGCCCGCCTTCCGCTAGGAGTTTATCATGAAATTCTATGATTACACCGCTGCCCCCAGCCCCCGCCGCGCCCGTATCCTGATGGCCGAGAAGGGGGTCGCCGTTCAGATGGAGCAGGTCGATCTCGGCGCCAAGGCGCAATTCGAGGAACCCTACCGCTCGATCAATCCGCGTTGCACCGTACCGGCTCTGGAGCTCGATGATGGTACCGTGCTCAGCGATAATGGCTCTATCGCTCGCTATTTTGAGGAGGTCTATCCCGATCCGCCGCTGTTGGGCCGCACGCCGATCGAGAAAGCACTGGTGGCGGAGTGGACGGCCCGGGTCGAGGGCGAGGGCCTGACGGGTGTCGCCGAGGCGTTGCGAAACCAGTCCGAGTTCTTCAAGGATTCGTCTGTTACAGGGCCGAATCGCTACGCCCAGGTGCCAGCACTCGTCGAGCGCGGCCGGGCGCGTGCGACCGCCTGCCTCAAGGACCTCGATGCGCGCCTGGGTGAGGCTGCCTATCTGGCTGGTGAGGCGTTCTCGGCTGCGGATATTGCCGCCTATGTCTTCGTGGACTTCACCCGCTGGATTAAGCTGCCTCTGCCCGATGGCCTCGATAATCTCGCACGGTGGCGTGAAGCGGTCGGTGCGCGTCCAAGCATAGAGGCCTGAACCGCCCACGGCCGGGCCGGCGATGACCTTGCCGCGCGGATCAAGGGTCACGCCCTGCGCGGCATTCTCAACGGCGCTGAGCGGTTTGACGTGTTCCGGCAGATGAGCGGTCAAGCCGCAGGCTTTCTGGGGCGAGGCCTTGCGGACGAAATGGACCGGGGCCCTTGATGGCGGGCAGGTCGACCTGGCTCACTCGGATTCCCCATTCTCCGACGGGCCGGGGTCATATTCCTCGAACCAGCGCAGGATTTCCGCGACCTTGGTCAGCAGGCGGCTGGGCCGTGAGTTGGATATGCCGTGGAAGCTCTCCGGAATGATGACGAGGCGGGTCGGCACGCCGTTCAGGTGGAGTGCGGAGTAGTATTGCTCCGTCTCGGCGCGCGGGGTCCGGATATCGGCCCCGCCGACCATCATCAGGGTCGGGGTTGTGACATTGCCCACCAGAGAGAGCGGCGACCGGCGCCAATACTCGTCAGGATCTTCCCACGGCGCACTGGCGAACCAGTAGCGGTAGAAGAATTGCGGCAGGTCGGAATAGAGCACAAAACTCGACCAGTTGATCACCGGCTTGACCGAGGCCGCCGCCGCGAAGCGGTCCGTATTGCCGACGATCCAGGCGGTCAGCAAGCCGCCACCCGAGCCGCCGGTCACGAAAAGCCGGTCGGGGTCGATGAAGCCGCGCTCCAGCATGTGATCGACCGCGCCCATCAAGTCATCATAATCCTCGCCCGGATAGGCATGGTGGATGAGATTGGCGAAGTCATAGCCATAGCTCGTTGAGCCGCGTGGATTGGTGTAGACGACAACATATCCCGCTGCCGCCATGAGCTGCAGCTCGGCCGAGAAGGTCGGGCCGTAGGCGGTGAAGGGGCCGCCATGGATTTCCAGGATCATCGGCCAGGTCTGCTCCGGGTCGAAATCGGGCGGGTAGAGCACCCAGCCGTGGATCTCGCGACCGTCGGCCGGTGAGGCCCAGCTGATCGCTTCGGCCGGCGACAGATCAACACCAGCCAGGACATCGCTATTGAGATCGGTCAGCCGGACGGTTTCGCCGCCGGTTCCGGTGACCGCCAATTCGGCTGGCATTTGTGGTGAGCCCAGCGTGAAGGCGACCGCTCCGCTTTGAGAGACAGAGTAGTCACCGCCCGTATAGGGGCGGCCGAAAGTGGCGCCGATCAGGCCGTCCGCAACAATGGTCAGCTCGCCATCGAGACTGACCTGTGCCACGCGCGTGGTCCCGCGATCATCGAACTGGACATAGATGCTGCGACTGTCAGAGGCCCATTGCGGATCGCCCACGGAACGATCGAGTGATGCGGTCAGTGAGCGGGTCTCGCCGGTCTCTGTTGCGCGCAGGTAGAGCTCGGTATTGTGATAGCCCATTTGTTCGTCATCGAAACCCAGATAGGCGATCCAGCGCCCGTCCGGCGAAGGGCGCGGAGATGTGTCGGGCCCGCGGCGATCGGTCAGTTGCGTGACCGCCCCGGTGGTGATGTCCAGGCGATGCAATTCGTTGTCGGGTGGAAGCTCGCCCAGCTGTTGGCGCCGGTCGGCGGAGAAGATGAGCGCCTCGCCGTCATGGCTGAATGCGAAATCTCCGGACCCGCCGAGTGCATCCTGGCTGAGCGCGGTGATGTCGCCGGTCTCAAGCTCGACCCGGTAGAAATATTGCGTGCCCGGAGGGATGGGGCCAGCCCCGTCGAGGCGGAAAAGGAGCCGGTTCTCAATCGCAGCGGCCGGCGCGCGCTCGGCGCCCTCCGGCGCGACGGGCAAGGCGGCGGCGGCCGGTCCGGGCTGGGTCCGGAAGACCGAATAGGCGAGGTAGCGACCATCGCGAGACCAGGCGAGGCCACCCGGGGCGCCGGGAAGTTCGGTAACCCGCCGATCCACGCCTTGGCGGTCGCGAACGTGCAGGTCGACACCACTGTCTCCGGCACGTGTGTAAGCCAGGTAGTGGCTGTCCGGTGACCAGCGTGGCATGCCGGTCGCGGTCGCGTCTTCCATGAGAGCGTGGTGACCGTTGCCGTCGGGCAGAATGAACCAGATCGAAGATCGGGTTTGGTCGCTCGCAGCATCGTTTGTGCGTCGCACATAGGCGATCACAGACCCGTCCGGTGCGAATTGAGGCTCCGAAGCCGCTTCAAGTTGAAATACGGTTTCCGCTTGAAGAGGCGTATCGCTTTGGCTCCATGCTGCGCCTGCGAAGGCGAGCACGGCAAGAAATCCTGTTATCGGTCTGATCACAAACACTCTCCGTTCATCCTCTTGGCGCAACCCGGCGCGATCTAGTCTCGCATGTCACACCGGCAGGTCATAGTTGTGTCTCTGTAGCAACAGAACGGCAAAAAGCGCGGCTTTTCGAACCTTCGGTGCGGTTTTTCGTGTGGGCGATACAGCAAATGTGCTTCACCCAAAGGGGCAATTCGATCAGATTGCCATTGCATGATGGGCGAGCGTCCCATTTGCCGCATCAAAAAGGGAATGGCGCAAAGATCGTCGTCCCAACGGGAGGAAGTTAGAGAATGTCATCCGCCAAACGCACAATTTTATTCGCCGCTGCTTCAGCGATCGCCATTTCCGGGGCATCAGCCTTTGCCCAGGAAGCCCGGTCGGTGGACGTGATCACCGTGACGGCTCAGAAACGCGAAGAGGGCATTCAGGACGTGCCGGTCGCCGTGACCGCTTACAGTGAAGAGCTGCTGTCCAATGCCGGCGTCAGCGACATCAAGGACCTTGCCGTCATCGCGCCGGGCCTGAACGTGACGTCGACGACCAACGAATTTTCGACCACCGCCCGTATTCGCGGCATCGGCACCGTCGGTGACAATCCGGGTCTGGAATCGTCCGTCGGCATCGTCATCAATGGCGTGCCGCGGTCCCGCAACGGCATCGGCTTCGGTGATCTTGGCGAGCTGCAGGCGATTGAAGTCCTGCGTGGACCACAAGGCACCCTGTTCGGCGCCAATACGTCTGCCGGCATCATCAATGTGCGCACCAAGCAGCCCGAGTTCGAATTCGGCGCGCATGCCGAAGCCTCTGTCTCCGGCGGTGGCGCCGATGGCTGGGGGCTTTCCGGCGGCATGACCGGCGGCCTGTCCGACAGCGTCGCAGCCCGCGTTTATGTCGCTCAGCGCCAGCGTGACGGCTACCAGTCGGTGAACACGCATGGTGGGCCGCGTACAGAGACTGAAGACGCCAATCAGGACTTTTACACCCTGAATGGTCAGCTGCTGTTTGAAATCAGCGACAATGTGACCTTGCTCCTTGGTGCTGATTACACCCAGCGTGACGAGGATTGCTGTGGTGCGCCGAGCCTGGTGTCGGGTGCGACATCGCCGATCATCAATGCACTGGTTCCGGGCGCCCGCCCGCTGCCGGGCTCAGAGGATCCCTTCTCCCGCCAGATCGACTCCAACCGCCCGACGACCCAGGAAATCGAAGATTCGGGCTTCCAGGGCGAGCTGAACTGGGCGTTCGATAATTTCGATCTCACCATCATCGCGTCTGACCGCAATTTCCAGCTGGCCTCCGCCCAGGACACCGACTTCACCGGCGCGGACATTGTGTATCGCCTTGCAGACGACAATACGGTCGAGTTTGACACCACTACGTTTGAGGCGCGCCTCGCCGGTTCGACCGAGAGCCTCGACTGGATGGTCGGGACCTACTTTTCGGATGAAACGCTTATCCGCCGCGACAGTATTCGCACCGGCGCTCATTTCGAGCCTTTCCTGTCATTGCTGGCCTCCAGTGGCGCGTCCGCGACCACGGTCACCGATCTGGCCAATGGCCTGGCAGGCTTGTCTGCCTTCCTCGGCAATCCGGTTCCCGGTTTTGTCGGCCTGGCGCCGGGTCAGGGCATTCCGGCCGGTGCCTGGAACGTCAATGGCGACCAGTACAATCAGGGTTCGGAAAGCCTGTCCTTCTTCACCCACAATACGTGGCACATGACGGACAGCACGGACCTGACCTTCGGTCTTCGTCATACTAGCACCGACAAGTCGGCGACCTTCGATTTCGGCGATAGCGTGAGCCCGGCCTGTGCGGTTTGGGAGCATGCCTTCGGGCCGGCGCTCGACTTCACCACGCCGGGTGCGCAGGCGCTTCTGGCGGCATTCTCCGGGGCCACGAGCCTGCCTGCGGCTTCGCTGGCGCAGCTGGGGACGTTCACCTGTCTGCCGCAAAGCCGTGATGTCTACTCGATGATCGACCACACGCAGTCGATCGAAGAGAATGAGATGTCGGGCCTGCTCTCGCTCTCGCATCGTTTCAACGACGACCTGCTCGTCTACGGGACGTATTCGCGCGGCTACAAGGCGGGTGGTTTCAACCTCGACCGCTTCACGCAGGCCGGCTCTGATCCTGTCAACTTCACCAATGTGCTGAGCAATCCGGAGTCCTATCCGGCTTCGTTCGAACCGGAGACGGTCGACAGCTTCGAGCTGGGTATCAAGACGGAGTGGGCGAATGATACCATCCTCGCCAACTTCTACCTGTTCCAGTCCGATTTCGGCACCTACCAGCTGAATACTTTCAACGGTATTGCCTTCTTTGTTACGACCATTGACGGCGCGCAGACGCGCGGCGCGGAGGCTGAAATCCTGTGGCTTCCGGAAAGCATGCCGGGCCTGACGGTTCAGGGTGGCGTGACCTATGCGGACGCAACCTATGACACGTTCGCACCGACCGGCACGCCGGATGTTGATCGTCTGTCGGGCCAGAACTTCTCCCTGGCGCCGGAATGGTACGCTTCGGGTGCCATCACCTATGAGGGCCAGTTCGAGAATGGCATGAACTGGTTGGCACACCTGGATGGCCGCTGGATGTCCGAACAGAACACCGGTTCCGATCTGGACCCGGAAAAGGTTCAGGATGCCTACGCCCTGTTCAATGGTCGCGTCGGAATCAGCAGCGAGAGCGACTCCTGGTCGCTGGAGATGTGGGGCCGCAATCTTCTGGACGAGGAATATATCCAGGTCGGCTTTGATGGACCGTTCCAGTCCGGCTCGTTCAACGGCTTCCTCGGTACGCCGCGGACCTATGGTCTGACCTTGCGCCTGCGCAACTAGGCACTTCCTCACCGAATGCTCGAAGGGCCGGAGCGCAAGCTCCGGCCCTTTTTGTATCACCAGGCGCTGCTTGCCCTATGGAGGTGCCTGACCTTTAATGTTATTTCCCGAGTGGACGTTGGCCTTCAATCCGCCTTTTTCCGGTGATGTCTGGCCACACTCTATGGATGAATCATGTTCGACCTCGCCATGACACCCCGCATACGAAAAACGCTGCTGATGGTGGCCGGAATCGTCTTGTTCGCTGCCGTGATCCTGTTTTCTTTCGGGCCCTTCTCGGTTGGCGCCATCGAATCACGCCTGGCATCGGGCGCCCGTGACGCGCTAACGCTGCGCGGGCATGACTGGGCCAGCGTCCGGATGGACGGTCAACGCGCCATCCTGACCGGTGCCGCGCCGGACGATGAAGCGCGAGCCGACGCCCTCGACACGGTGCTGTCGTCTACCTGGAGCGGCGGTGTGGTTGCGGGCGGTGTGACGCGTGTCATTGATGAGACCATCGAAGCCCGCCTCCAGTCCGGCTTTGTTTTCCGCGCGGATGTGGCGATGAATGGCCGCGTCCTTGTGCGTGGCGATGCGACGGACGCCGGCGCCCGCGACGCCATCGCCAGTTACGCGGCCGCGAATTTTCCGCAGGGCGCAGACACCGATCTAACACTTGTCCCCGGGGGCTCGGCCTCACCGGACTGGGAAGAGGCGGCCAAGCGTCTGCTCGGACAGCTCGCCCGGCTCGAGCGCGGCGCCGTTGTTTTGCGCGGTGAGCAGGGCGCCCTGGTCGGTGACGCGCCCAACCCGCAAGTCGCGCAATCGGTCAGCCAGGCGCTCGCCGCCATGCCGGTGCCGTTCAGGGCTGCCAGTGTGGTCACGCCATCCGGGGCGCCCGCCGTCGTCCGGGTCGAGGATGTGGCCGCCTGTTCGGCAGTCATTCTGGCCGCCCAGGGCACTGAGACCTTGCGTTTTGAACGGGCCGGTTCCACGCCGAGCCCCTTCACCTCGGTGGCCCTGCGCCGGGTCGGGCGCATGTTCGCGACCTGTCCGGATGACGCGGCCATGACCGTGTCCATTCGCCGCCAGTCGAATGATGCCGAGCTCGATTCGGCGCGGGTCGCGGAAGTGACCAATCTGGTTAGCGGTGTGGTCACCGAGAATACACGCATCTCCGTTGTGCTGGTGGATCGCCAGGACAGCGCCATATCATTCGCAATTGCGCCGCTTGAGGGCTGAAGCATGTTTTACCTGATCTGGGAAATGGGGATTTTGCTGGTGCTGGCCGTCGGATTCGGCGTTTTCGTTGGTTACCAGCTCTGGTCCGGTGATGCTCGCAGCGCCGAAGCCGACGCCGCCATCGCCGAGAATGCCCGACTGCGCCAGGAGAATGAAAATCTGGCACGTCGGCTGGGAGAGGCCGAAAGCGTCGTTCGCAACGCGAGTGCTGAAGCTGCCCCGGCACCAGAGCTGTCGACTATTCCCGAGACGGCTCCGGTCGAGGCGCCTCCCGCAAAGTCCGCACCAGGCAAGCCCAAGCCCAAGGCGAAGCCGGCCTCAACGGCGAAGCCGAAAGGGAAGGCCGCTTCCAAGTCGGGCGCGAATGAGGCGTCTTCTGATGATTTGAGTGTGATCAAGGGATTGGGGCCGAAAGCGGCGACCGCCCTGAACGCGGAGGGTGTCACCTCGGTGAGCCAGATTGCGGCCTGGACGGATGAGGACATTGATCGCTGGGACGACAAGATAAATGGTCGCGGGCGCATTCGTCGCGATGACTGGGTCGGGCAGGCGAAGGCGCTGGCAGGCTGATCCGGGTATGGATCGGGACGAATTCAACCGTTTCTGCAACGGCCTGACCGCGACCTCACACGTCGTACAATGGGGCGGCGCGGATGTCTGGAAAGTCGGCGGCAAGGTGTTCGCCGTCGCCGGTTGGTCCGATCGCGACCATGCGGGCATTTCCTTCAAGGTAACGCCGCTCTCCTTCGAAATTCTCAAGGAGCAGGACGGGCTTCGCCCGGCCCCTTACCTTGCATCGCGGGGCATGACCTGGATTCAGTCTCACGCCCCTGGCGCGCTCACGGAGGATGACCTGCAGGCCTATCTCGAGCGCTCGCATGCCATCATCGCCGCCGGTCTGTCCAAGAAGAAACAGCGCGAGCTGGGTTTGCTGCCGGAGGCTTGAGCGGCGTCAGCGGCCTGCGGCATTGGCGAGGATTTCGCGCGCATCATAGACGCGAACATCCTGAGGGCGCGGGCCCGAGCGGACCAGGACTTCCAGCGAGACCGATTTCTCGCCGGCCGAGGCGTCGAAATTCAGACCGATACCGACCCCGCGGGACGAATATCCGCGCGAGCCCGTCGAAATCCCGATGCCGGTCGAGACACCCACCGGATTGCGATCATTGCCCTCGGCATTGCGGCTGGTGACAAGGAACCACTCGCCACCCTGTTCCAGCGTGACCTCGGCAGCCCGGCGCAACGCCATCAATTCCACCTCGTCAAACGCCATGTCCGAACCGGCTTCGAAGCGGATCCGGAAACGGTCCTGCTCGATACGCGTCTGTGACCAGCCGCGATCACTGCCATTGGCCGGGCCATACGTGGTTGGCGCGGACGCGCAGGCGGCGAGACTCAGCATGGCCAGGGTAACCAGGGTGCGCTTCATGTCGTAACCTCGCTGTTGAGACCTGCGCACTGTGCCATGCTTTGGCTGTCTCGCGCATGAATGACTTGAACGCGGCAGGCGGGTGTGCGTGTTTTGTGAGGTTGAACACGCATCGCGAGCAGCTTGTTTTGAGGGGGTTTCATGAAAATCAGACCTATGTTCTGCGCTGTCTTGGCGGCTATGGCCCTGAGCGCTACTGCCGAGGCACAGGGCGAGTTGTCCTATTCGCAGGCTTTGCGCGACGGCCGATATCTGGACGCGCTCGACCTTATCGAGGCACCGGCCAATTTCCCGCCGGAAGTCGCCAGCCAGATCGTCGCGCAGTTCGAGCGATCAGTCTATTCCATGACGGGGCGGCATTTTCTCGGATACGGCATGACGGAGGGCTGGGAGCCGGTGGAACCCGGCGAAGCGCTGGACCCGGTTCTGGCAAGTCTGTTTCCGGTCGATGCCGTGGACGCCATTGCCGAGGCCGCGACCGGGCGACAAGTCGTGATCATCAATGAAGCCCATAATGACGCCCGGCACCGTGCTTTCGCGACGCGTCTGTTGCGTCGGCTGGCCGATGATGGATTTACACACTTTGCCGCGGAAACCTTCGGTCGTCCCGAGCAGGTCGAAGAGGCGGTTTCACTGGGATATCCGACCCGGAATACGGGATTCTATTCAATGGAGCCGGTGTTCGGCGACCTGGTTCGCTCGGCGATGGCGATGGGTCTGGGCCTGGTGCGATACGAAGTCACCATGGAGCAACGCTGTAGCGGCGAGTGTGACCAGGCGGCCCAGATCCGGGCCCGGGAGCGCGCGCAGGCGACCAATCTTGCCGCTTTCCTGGATGCCAATCCGGACAGCCGGGTCGTGGTCTTTGTCGGTTATCAGCATCTTGACGAAACCGGCGACGAAAATGGCGACGGCGTCCTGGAAGGCTGGATGGCAGCCGAGCTCACGGCCCTGACCGGGATCGACCCGCTGACGGTCGATCAACAACAGGGCACGATCTATGGTAGCGGCTACAACCCGCCCGTCCCGGTCGGTCTGGCTGAACATTTTGACATCACACGTCCCACCACGTTCCGCGACACGAATGGCGGCTGGTTCAGCGACACATTCCAGCGCACGGTCGACATGCTGGTCGTGCACCCTTTCTTGCAACTTGGCCCGGGCGGCCGTCCGGACTGGATGGCAATGGATGGATACCGTTCGCCCCACATTGTCGCCGCCGAGAGCCTGCCGGTCACCGGTCCATTCCTTGTCCAGGCCTTCGTCGCGGACGAGGGGGATGGTGCCATTCCGATGGACCAGTACCTGGTACGGGAAGGCGAGACCGGTCCGGTCACATTGATGCTGCCGGCGGGTCGCTATCGTCTCATGCTCCAATCCGCCGGTGAGGCGGATCGGGAACTGGGCGAGATCGAAATGCCGTAGGCGGGCTCCATGGACAGGGTTCATGCAGAACCCTGTCACAGCCCGTCTGACGCGTGGATGAACGCGCCTGAGTTGACCGCAATTATAGATTGTTATTCTCTGGCCAAGAGTTGAGTTGGAGGAAGCTGTGGTTTCAGTCTTTGGCTTGGTTGTCCTGACGGCAGCGCTATTTGTTGAAGAGCGGATTGCTGAAAACGAGACCAACCTTTTGGAGGTCTGGGACCAGGCCTACCGTGTCGGGCTCGGCGGAGGTCGTTACTTGGACGCGGTTGCCCTGATCGATGCATATCAGCCGACAGAGGACGAGGCCTGGGGGTGGCACCAGCTTCGCGGCACGTTTCGCGCCTATGTCGGCGATGCCGATGGCGCACTGGCTGATTTTGCGCAGTCTCCGGATTACGACGTTGTCGGGCAAAATGGGTCCGACCAGGCTGAGTTGGGGCGGCTGACACCTTCGCCCGCGACCGAAACGCTACGGGAACTGGCGCGCTCACATCGCATTGTGATGATCAATGAGGCGCACGGAAATTCGCGGCAGCGCGCTTTCATGAACGCTTTGCTCCGGGCCTTGCGTGACGATGGGTTTACGCATTTTGCGGCGGAGACGTTTCATAGCGAAACAGCGATCCAAATTACCGCGGACGGTTATCTGGCAAGGAATTCTGGGCACTATATCAATGATCCGGTTTTCGCTGATGCGGTGGAGTTCGCCCACGGCTCCGGAATGGAACTGGTCGCCTATGAAATCACGCGGGCGCAGGACTGTCGTCCGGAATGCGATGGTCGCGGCTACGCTCGCCACCGGGAGAGAATGCAAGCCGAGAACCTGGCTTCAGCGCTCGCGGATGACCCGGATGCGCGCGTTCTCGTGCATGTCGGCATGGGCCATCATTCGGAAAATACGGCGGGTCGGGAGACGGTGTTCATGGGGACGCACCTGGCCGAAATGCTGGGCGAAGATCCTTTGACGATTGACCAACTGCGCGGCGACCCGGTTGCTGGCTGGGCCTCGATGCAGCGGGTGTGGAACGCCATTTCCAATCGTTATCCACTGATCGAGCCGACAGTATTTCGCCGCGCCAATGGCGCGTTGTTCGGTACGCCATTCCTGGATGTAATTGTTTTCCACCCCGATTATGATGACATTCAGAGCCGCCCACACTGGTTTGTCGACCTGCTTGGTCGCGAGGGCGTTCTGTACCTGTTGCCGGCCGAATCCGAGGCAGAGCTGCGCCTGTTGCAGGCCTTTCGGGTCGGGGATGGCCCGGACGCGATCCCGACGGACCAGATACTGATCGAGCCGGGCGCACGGGCCGCAACGCTGATGTTGCCAGAGGGCGAGTTTCGCGTAGTGCTGCAGCGGCTGGGTGAGGACGATCGCGACTTCCACGTGGTCACGATACCCTGAAACGCCGACGCGTGCTCACTCGGCGGCTTCCGGCTCCATTCCCATTCGTTCCAGCAGGACCAGGGCGCTGTCGGCGATGACGGTGCCGGGCGGGAAAACCGCAGCGGCGCCCATCTGGCGCAGGACCGGCTCGTCGTCCGGCGGGATGACGCCGCCGACGATGACCAGAATGTCCTCGCGGCCCTGTTCGGACAGGGCATTGCGCAGCTCCGGGACGAGGGTGAGGTGCCCGGCGGCGAGCGAGGAGGCGGCCGCCGCGTGGACCTTCTCCGAGACGGCGAGGGCAGCGGCTTCTTCCGGTGTCTGGAAGAGCGGGCCGACGACAACCTCCCAGCCCAGATCGGCATAGGCGGAAGCGACGACCTTCTGACCGCGGTCATGGCCGTCCTGGCCCAGCTTGGCGATCAGGATTTTCGGTTTTTCGCCAAAGCGCGCTTCGAAGGCTTCGGCGAGGGAGCGGGCTTTCTTCACCCGGTCATCATCCCCGGCGACCTCGCCATAGACGCCCTTGACCGTCTTGATCTTGGCGACGTGGCGATTGAAGGCGGTTTCCATGGCGTCGGAGATTTCGCCAACCGTGGCCTTGGCCCGGGCTGCATCGACCGAGAGAGCGAGCAGATTGCCGTCGCCGGAGCGCGCCGCTTCGGCGAGGGCGTCCAGCGCGGTTTTCAGCCCCTTCGGATCCCGCTCCGCGCGCAGCCGCTCCAGCTTCTCGATCTGCTGCTTGCGGACGAGATAATTGTCGACCTTGAGGACAGGCACATCCTCTTCTTCATCGAGGCGGAATTTATTGACCCCGGTGATGGTCTGGCGGCCGCTGTCGATCATGGCCTGGGTGCGGGCGGCGGCTTCCTCGATGCGCAGCTTGGGAATGCCGGCCTCGATGGCCTTGGCCATCCCGCCAAGTTCGTCGACCTCGGCGATATGGTCCAGCGCCTTGGCGGCGAGGTCATGGGTGAGGCGTTCGATATAGTGGCTGCCGCCCCAGGGATCGATGGCGTCGCAAAGATGCGCCTCTCCGGCCAGCAGGAGCTGGGTGTTGCGGGCGATACGGGCCGAGAAATCGGTCGGCAGGGCGAGGGCTTCATCGAGGGAATTGGTGTGCAGGGACTGGGTGTGCCCGTCCACCGCCGCGATGGCCTCCAGGGCCGTGCGGCCGACATTGTTGAACACGTCCTGGGCGGCCAGCGACCAGCCGGAGGTCTGGCAATGGGTACGCAGGCAGATCGACTTGTCGGACTTCGGGTTGAAGCGCTCTTTCACGAGCTTGGCCCACAGGAGGCGCGCGGCCCGCAGCTTGGCGATCTCCATGAAGACATTCATGCCGATGCCGAAGAAGAAGGAGAGCCGGGGCGCGAAGCTATCGACGTCGAGGCCGGCATCCATCCCGGTCTGGATGTATTCCAGCCCGTCAGCGATCGTATAGGCCAGCTCCAGATCCGCCGGAGCGCCCGCCTCCTGCATGTGATAGCCGGAGATCGAGATCGAATTGAAGCGCGGCATGTGCTGCGAGGTATACTCGAAAATGTCCGAAATGATCCGCATCGAGGGCGCCGGCGGATAGATATAGGTGTTGCGGACCATGAACTCCTTGAGGATGTCGTTCTGGATTGTCCCCGAGAGTCGTTCCGGCTGTACGCCCTGTTCTTCGGCCGCGACGATGTAGAGCGCCATGATCGGCAGGACGGCGCCATTCATCGTCATTGAGACCGACATCTGGTCCAGCGGAATGCCGTCAAACAGGGTGCGGGTGTCGTAGATCGAGTCGATGGCCACGCCGGCCATGCCGACATCCCCGGCGACACGCGGATGGTCACTGTCATAGCCCCGGTGCGTGGCCAGGTCGAAGGCAACCGAGAGGCCTTTCTGCCCGGCCGCCAGATTGCGGCGATAGAAGGCGTTGGAATCCTCGGCCGTGGAGAAACCGGCATACTGCCGGATCGTCCAGGGACGCTGGCCATACATGGTGGGGTAGGGGCCGCGCACAAAGGGCGGGGCGCCGGGCACGCTGCCCAGGAAATCGATGTCGTGGCTGTCCTCGGCCCGGTATTGCGACTGGACTGGGATGCCCTCGGCGGGCGTCCAGGGTTCGCGGGAGCCGGCGCCGGGGCTGCGGGCGTCGCCCAGCTCGATGGTGGTGAAATCCGGTGCTGTCGCGTCGGTCGGACGGGTCATTGGGCGGCCTCCTTCGCGGACTCGAAGCCGGCGGCGAAACGCGTCGCGGTCAGCGCCTCCTCCGCCGCATCGAGGTCGGGCCACTCGCCCTCTGTTTCCACCGGTCTCGGATCGGGATCCTTGTATTGCGTGACGCCGAGAATGGGCGTCTGGCCGCTTTCGATGCGGGTGAGATAGGCGGCGCGCGATGTGGCGATCTCGCCTTGCAGCCAGCCCGACGCAAAGGCCTCGACCAGTCCGCCTCGGTGCTCGATCTCCTGGAAGAGCGCCCAGGCCTTGTTGGCGAGCGCATCGGACAGGGTTTCGTGCAGATAGGAGCCAGCCGCGGGGTCGGTGACCTTTCCGAGATGGCTCTCCTCGGCCAGCAGGATGTGGAGATTGCGGGCGACGCGGCGCGCGAAGCGGGTCGGGCGACCAATGGCATCGGTCATGGGGCGGACCGTGATCGCATCGGCGCCGCCGGCGGCGGCGGCAAAGCCGGCGCAGGCATTGCGGATCAGATTGGTCCAGGCATCGCTCGCTGACAGCATGCGCCCGGCCGTGGTGGCGTGCAGTGTCAGGCGACGGGCCTCTCCCGTAGCCCCGAAGCTCTCGGCGATGCGGGCAAAGATGCGACGGGCGGCGCGCAGCTTGGCGATGGTCAGATGGATATCGGCATCCGCTGCCATCCGGGCCTCAATTGCACGGGCGGCGGAATTGGCATCCAGACCGGTTTCCATCATCAGCCGCATATAGGTCACGGCGGAGGCGGCCATGATCGCCAATTCCTGGGCCTCGCTGGCCCCGGCCTCGAACATGTGAGCGGATTCGCAGCGGAAGATTTTCAGATTGGGAAAGGCGGCCTGGGCCAGTTCGGTCAGTTCTGCAGCCTTCGGAAAGCATTGATCGTCCAGCGCGATGCCTTGGCGTGCCGCCCGCTCCACCGGGTGTAAACCAAGCCCGCCACTGACCGCTTCGCCGTCGATGCGGCGTCGGGCGAAGAGTGTGAGCAAGAGATGGGCGTGATGGCCCTGACCGCCGACACTGTCCAGATGGATCGGGGCCAGGGTGAGATCGACCCCCTTGAGCGCCGCGTCCAGCAGATCGATTTCATTGGCTTTGAGACCGTGCGCGCCGCTCGGGTCGAGTCGGAGCTCGATCTCGGAAACGCCACCCATCAGGTCATCAAGTGCGGCCACATTGGCCGTCTCGGGCGTGGCCTCGACGAGGGTCTGTCGGATGCCCCAGGGCAAGAAGAGGTCGCGCGGTGTCGAATCGACCGCATGCGCCGCGTCTGGCCGATTGAAGAAAACCGGACCGCGCTCGATGCCGTCGACCGTCGAGCGCCCCAGTGTCTCCGCGAAATCCGCGCCGCGCAGGGCCTTCTCGGCCAGAGAGGCCCAGCTGTCGGGCGATTGCGACGGGAAATCCCCGGCGAGGCTGCGGATAGAGTCGGTCATGCCCGAATGTCCTCGATCATCTCGTTATCGTTCTGCGGCGGAGAAAATGCGCGCACAGTCCGCGCGTCAAGTGGCCGCCTGAAGCGTGGACAGTGCACAGTGCAATCCTCACGCCCCCATCTTGCCACAGACTGGAGAGCCAGCGAGGAGATAACCCATGTCCCAGACCAGTCCGACCCTTCAACTACCTCTCGTCCAACCGGCCCAGGCGCAAAAACATGTCACCGTGAATGAGGCGCTGCTGCGCCTGGATGCACTGGTCCGGACCGTTGTGGAAAGTCGTACACTGGCGGCGCAACCGGCCGAGCCGGGAGAGGGCGCCAGCTGGTTGATTCCGGCGGGCGCGAGCGGCGACGACTGGTCAGGTTTTGGTGCCGGCGATATCGCCGTGTTTCGCGATGGCAGCTGGCAGGCCTACAGCCCGCAGGACGGTTGGCAGGTCCATGTCCGGGATGAGGCCTGCGATGTGCACTGGGACGAGCTCGGATCGCGCTGGCGGGCGGCGCCGACCGAGCAGCGCCTTGCCGAGGGCGTGACCGGTGGCGCCATTCTGGCCTGGCTGGGCGATGAGGTGGTCGAAGGCCTGACCGGAAGCAGCGTTGACTCGACAATCGTCATACCCGCCCGGTCTGTGGTGTTCGGCGTCTCGGTTCGCACCCGCGAGGCGATCACGGGGGCCTCGTCCTTTGACTGCGGCATTGCCGGAGACGCCAGCAAGTTTGGCGGCTCGCTCGGCGTGGCCGCCGGGGCGAGCAATATCGGCGTCATCGGTCCGACGGCCATTTATGCGGATACCCCGATTGTCCTCACCGCCAATGGCGGTGACTTCACCGGGGGAAGCGTCGCCATCGCCATTCATGCCTGGTGCCCGGTCGCGCCGGACGCCTAGCCCGGGATCGACGCTGTCACTGCAGCCATGAGCTGGTTGAGCTCTGCCTGGGTGGCCTCGGTCATGCCATGTCCATTGATCGGCACCAGGCGGAAATCGGCATGCGGGCACGCTAGTGCCAGATCGAAGGCGACACGGGCCGGGCAGATCATGTCGTAGCGTGAGTGGAGGATGCCCATCGGGATGTCGGCGAGTCGGCTTGCCTGGTCAAAAATCTGGTTCGGCTCGAGAAAGCAGGCATGGCTGAAATAATGGGCCTCGATGAGCGAATGCGCCGCGACGAAGTCCCGGCCCCGCGCGCTCAGGCCGGCGCGTACGGTCTCGGCCGGATTGTCGAGATAGGACATCCGATCCTCATACTCGGTCCAGCGATACAGCGCTGAGCGGCGCAGGGTTTCCAGCGGGGTCGCCGGGTTTTCAAGATCGGCGAGATGCGGCATGCCAGCCGCGATCTCGGCCTTCATCGCGTCGATATTCCAGCGCGCGATCGCTGCATGGTCGTCTCGCAGGGCAGTCGGGACCGGGGCGATGAAATCGGCGAAGGCATCGGGGAAAAAGCGGCGCGCTCCGTCCGGCCCGTGCCACCAGCTCAATTCGTCCGGCCGCGCGGTGAAAACCGCTTCCACCACCAAGGCACTGACGGCCTCAGGATGGGTCTGGGCGTAGACAAGGGCGAGGGTGGAACCCCAGGACGGCCCGAACACCATCCAGCGCGCGATACCGAGATGGGCGCGCAAGGCCTCGATGTCGGTGACCAGGTCCTGGGTGGTATTGCCAACCAGCGAAAGGTGAGGTGTTGAGCGCCCTGCGCCGCGCTGATCGAACAGGACAAGATTGTACACCGCTGGATCGAACATGCGCCGGAATTTGGCGGAGACACCCGAGCCCGGTCCGCCATGCAGGAAAACCAGCGGAATACCGTCAGGATTGCCGCAGCATTCCCAATGCAATTCATGCCCGTCACCGACCGTAAGCCGGCCCTCTCGCCAAGCCGCCTGTTCGGCAAAGAAGGCGCTCATCGGGCCGGTGCCGAGATCAGACTGCCGGTTTCTGCGGTGATTCCCGCCGGGCCTAGCGGCAGGTCTGCGGGTTCGGTTTCCGCGTGATGGACGAGTGACCGGCCCTGATAGCTGATCTGGATTGTCCAGGCGCAACGGCCTGTGGGGCTGGTATCAATTGCGGTGTGCTCGGCGGAGAATTCATGAAGCAGGACGTCGGGGCCGTCGGCAAGCGGGCTGTATTCGAGCGTCAGGCCGGATGTCGCGTGGTGTTGCTCGATTCTGGCGCGGGCCTCACCCAGATCAAGCGGGCATGCCTGCCGGTCCGCCATGCGTTCGGTCATGTGAAGAATGCTGTAGACGACAGCATCGTCGGCGGGCGCGACTTCGGCGGTGGTCTGCGCGCCGACAATACCGGCCGCTGCGGACATGGCGACCGCAAGGGCGCCGCCGGCCCTGATCCAGTCCGATTGGAAAACTCGCACGTCGTCCCCCGTCTTCCCCAGTGCGCCGGCCCAGTGCGCCGGATGGTGCCAGCGCGACCTGTTGCTAAAGCCAATAACAGACCGGGCCGTGACCACAAGTCCTGTCCCCGAAGGGGTGTCGTTCAAGGCGCTGTCGGAAAATGGTGCCGCTAGAGTGAATTGAACACTCGACCTCTCCCTTACCAAGGGAACGCTCTACCCCTGAGCTATAGCGGCGCCGGGTCGCCTTTCGGCGAGCGAGAGCCGGGCATATAACGCAAGCCCGTCGCCACGCCAAGAGTGTCTTGACGTGATGTGCAGCGTTCGACATGACCAATTGCATGAACACGCCCACAGATCCCCCCGCCAAGCCGCCACGCAAGAAACGCGTCCAACCCGCGCCGAACAGCCGGGAAGCGCGCCTGGCCGAGGCGCTGCGTGCCAATCTGCGCCGTCGCAAGGTGGCCGCCCGGAAGCCGGAGGACGCGGTGGCGGAAAATGACAGCGCGGCTGCACAAAACGCCTCAGAAAAGTCCACCGACCCGTCATAATGCCGCCCGGATCGGATACTGGGATGGCGATCTGTTTTCGTCATGCCAAGCGCATCAGGGTTTTAAGGAGGTCTCATGGACCGGATTGTCATTCAGGGCGGCGCGCGTCTTGAAGGTCGAATCGATATCAGCGGCGCCAAGAACTCGGCGCTGAAACTGATGGCGGCCGCGCTGCTGACGGATGAACCGCTCGTCCTGACCCGGATGCCGCGGCTCGCCGACAGCCGCTTCCTCGGGCATCTGCTGGAAAAGCTGGGCGTCGAGATTTGCGAAGCGGAGCCGGCTCAGCTGCGTCTGCATGCGGCGTCCATCGGCGATACCTATGCCCCCTATGACCTGGTCCGGAAAATGCGCGCCAGCTTCAATGTGCTGGGGCCGCTGGTGGCGCGTGAGGGCCATGCCCGCGTCTCCTTGCCGGGCGGTTGTGCCATTGGCGCTCGACCCGTGGACCTGCATCTCAAGGCGCTCAAGGCGCTGGGGGCGGAGATCGAGATTGCCGAGGGCTATGTCACCGCGAAGGCGCCATCCGGTGGTCTGGTCGGCGCGGAAATTGATTTGCCCTTTGCCTCGGTCGGCGCAACCGAACATGCCATGCTCGCGGCCGCCCTGGCGCGTGGCGAGACTGTCATCGAGAATGCCGCGCGTGAGCCGGAGATCGTTGACCTAGCCGATTGCCTGACGGCGATGGGCGCTACTATCGAAGGCGCGGGGACCTCGACCATTCGCATCCAGGGTCAAGCGCGCCTGTCCGGTGTAACCCACAAGGTCGTGGCCGACCGGATCGAGACAGCCACCTACGCGTTGGCGGTCGCCGCGGCCGGCGGCGATACGGTGCTGGAAGGCGCGGTGCTCGCCCACAACAAGGCGCTTTGGTCGTCCATGCACGAGGCGGGCGTGACGGTCGAGGCGGTGGATGATGGCGTGCGCGTCGCCCGCAATGGCAGCCGACTGGACAGCGTCGATATCGAAACCCAGCCCTTCCCGGGCTTTCCGACCGACGCCCAGGCGCAATTCATGGCGCTGATGGCGCTGGCCAACGGGTCCTCGGTCATTCGCGAGACGATCTTCGAAAACCGTTTCATGCATGCGCCGGAACTCGCGCGCCTGGGCGCCGACATTACGGTGCATGGCAATGAAGCGGTCGTGCGCGGGGTCGAGCGCCTGCGTGGTGCGCCGGTCATGGCGACGGATTTGCGGGCTTCAGTCAGCCTAGTCATTGCCGGTCTTGCCGCCGAGGGCGAAACCGTGGTCAACCGGGTCTATCATCTCGATCGGGGCTTTGAACGGCTTGAGGCAAAGCTTTCGGGCTGTGGCGCCCGCATCGAACGCTTGCCCGACGGGGCCTGAGACAGGACGACGGATGATGGTTTCTCCCTTGCGACTGACTGCGCTGGACGCGCAGGACTTGCAGGCGGTCTCTGCCGCGCTCCAGGATGCGGTCGCCCTGTTGGGAGATTTCGCCTATTCGCGCCGCGAGCGTGCTTTCACGATGGCCTTCAACCGGTTTTGCTGGGAAGCGGGGCGGCGTGACCGCCGGGTGCGGAGCGGGGTCCAGATCGGTCAGGTTACAGCGGCGCGCTCGGCCAATATCCGCCAGGGCGCCGGGGATGCTGTGGTCAATCTCCTCTCCATGCACTTCGAACCGGGCGAAATGCCGTCCGGACAGGTGATTTGCACATTTTCCGGTGGCGGCGAGCTGCGCCTTGATGTCGAATGCCTGGATGTGGTCCTGGTCGACCTGTCCCGCCCCTGGCGGGCATCGGCCCGACCGGAACATGCCCTCGACACGGATGTCGATGCAGCCGACGGAGAGACACCCGCGCCATGAGCGAATCCGGAGACAGGATTGTCAGTATCGACCTCGACGGTGCCAGCATGGGGCCGGGCGACGTCAATGCGGATCACGAGCGCCGCGTCGCGATCGCGGATCTGCTGGAGGGCAATCGTTTCCGGCCGGATGGCGAGGCTGATGGCCCCTATGCGCTGCGACTGGCGATCGAGCATGACCGACTGGTCTTTGATGTCCGCCAGGAAGACGACACGCCTGTGCGCGGCTTTGTCTTTGCGCTGGGGCCGCTGCGCCGGATCATCAAGGATTATTTCCTGATCTGCGAAAGCTATTACGAGGCTGTTCGCGATGCGCCGCTGGAGCGGATCGAGGCCATCGATATGGCGCGGCGCGGCGTGCACAATGAGGGGTCGACCCTGCTGCGTGAGCGCCTGACCGGCAAGATTGATGTCGATTTCGACACGGCGAGGCGTCTTTTCACGCTGATCTGTGCCCTGCACCGGCGGGCCGCATCATGAGCCTGCCTTCGGTGCTCTTTGTCTGCGGCCGCAATGCAATTCGCTCGCCCATGGGCGAGGCGCTCTGGCGCCTGCGTTTCGGGAGCGACGCGACCGCGCGCTCCTGCGGTGTGATACCGGCGGCTTTCGTCGACCCTTTCATGGTCTCGGTCATGCTGGAAAAGAAGGTCGATCTGGAAGATTTCTCTCCCATTGCCCTGAATGGTGTCGGTGAGCCTCCGGCCGACCTGATTGTGTCGCTTTCCACCGCCGCTGACCGCATGGCCAAGGAGTATGCCGCGCGGACCGGGGCCGAGTTCCAGGCCTGGCCGATTCCCGATCCCAGCGAGACTGGCGGCAATCGCGACATGAAGATTGCGGCCTATCGTGAAACCCGTGATGCCATCGCTGCGCGGGTCGCGCAGTGGGAACCCACCCCAAAAAGCGCCTGACGTCTCGACTTTTGCTGGCGAGAGGGAGTATACAGCGCGCTCCGGTGCGCCGCTCGCTCGGCGAGTCGGACGTTACACCCCAATTTTTGTGCCTGCACAGGGCCGGAAACGAGGAGCCGCATGGCGAAAGAAGAGTTGTTGGAGTTCCCGGGCGAAGTCACGGAACTGCTTCCGAATGCGACCTTCCGGGTCAAACTCGAGAATGAACATGAAATCATTGCCCATACGGCGGGCAAGATGCGCAAGAACCGTATCCGCGTTCTCGCCGGCGACAAGGTGCTGGTCGAGATGACGCCCTATGATCTGACCAAGGGCCGGATCACCTATCGCTTCAAGTAAGTATGAGGGCCGGCGTGGTGACGCGATGACGCTTGCCGACACGGCACATCCCCGCCCGCGCCTCATCCTGGCCAGTGCCTCGCCCCGACGCTTCGACTTGTTGAGCGGGGCGGGACTGACCCCTGACGCGGTCGAACCCACTCACATCGACGAGCACGAAATCCCCGGCGAGCTGCCCGGGCCTCTGGCCCTGCGCCTGGCGCAGGAAAAGGCCATGGCTCATCCCGGTGCCGAGGATGCCTATGTGCTGGCCGCCGACACGGTGGTCGGCGTTGGACGTCGCATCTTGCCCAAGACCGAGGATGAGGCCGAGGCACGGCACTGTCTGGCCTTGCTGTCAGGACGCAATCACCGGGTTTTCACCGGGATCGCGGCGCGGGCACCTGATGGCCGTTTCGCGGCGCGGGTGGTCGAGACACGGGTCAAGTTCAAGCGCTTGTCCGAGCCGGAAATCGCGGCTTATCTCGCCTCCGGCGAATGGCAGGGCAAGGCCGGCGGTTACGCCATCCAGGGCCGGGCCGGCTGTTTCGTCATCAATCTGATCGGCTCCTTCACCGGTGTGGTGGGGTTGCCGCTTTACGAAACCGCCAACATGCTGACAGGGCTGGGCTATCCGGTCACCGCACGCATGGGCGAGGCAGAGACGTCATGAATCGTCAGGTCCTGATCGAGGAAAATATCGGTGAGACCCGCGCGGCGGTGGCCGAAAACGGCCGCATTGTCGAGCTGCACCTTGAACGCTGGTCGGAAGCCGGGCAGCGCGCGATCGAGGGCGAGGTTTTCCGCGGCCGGGTCAAACGCGTCGAGCCGGCGCTCAATGCCGCCTTTGTCGATCTGGGCGTCGGCGAAGAGGGCTTCCTGCCCTTTGGCAAGTCCGGTCGTCCCAAGGGCCTGCACGAAGGCGCCGCGATCGGTGTCCGGGTGGCGCGTGAGGCCTATGCCGAGAAGGGCCCCAATCTGGGGCTGGTCGAGGTCGAGCCCGGTGACGCGCCTGAATGCCTTGAGCCGGCCGAGATCATTGCCCAGCGCTTGGTCCGCGTGTTCGGCGATGCCGAAGCGGTGTGGGCGGACGAGACCGATCATGATCTCGCTGCGGCCTTTGATGAAGCTCTGGTGCCACAGGTCGCGATCCCGGGCGGTGGTTCGCTCTATATCGAGACCACGCGGGCGATGACGACGTTTGATGTCGATGCTGATGGCCGCAAGGGCCAGGGCAATGCCGCCCAGCTCGCCGTCCAGCTGAATAATTCAGCCGCCAAGGAAGCGGCCCGCCAGGCCCGTATGCGCGGGATTGGCGGCCTGCTGGCGATCGATTTCGTGCACATGCGTGGCCAGCCGGACCGCAAGGCGGTCGAACAAACCCTGCGCGGCGCTTTCCGCCGTGATCGCGCCAAGGTCGATGTCGCCCCGCTCTCGCAATTTTGCATTGGCGAGGTTGCCCGTCAGCGCCGCGGGCGCACCCTGTCGGAAATCATGCTGGAAGCCGATGGCCGTCTCACCATCGAGACGGCTGCGCTGGCCGCCCTGCGACGCCTGGAAGGCGAGGCCCGTCATGACCGGTCGCGCAAGCTGCGCTTGGCCGTCCCGAGCGAGGTGTTTGCCTGGCTCGACGGCGATGCCATCGCCTGGCGCGCCGCTCTGGCGGACCGGATCGGTCCGCGTTTCGAACTGGTTGAACAGGCTGATCTTGAGCGCGATGAGTGCCGCGTATCGCGCGCCTGATCCGCGTCCTGCCAATCCGCTCCCGCAAAGGAGACACAAGATGAAATGTCCGATTTGCCGCCAGCCGGCTGACCCCGCGTTCAAACCCTTCTGTTCCAAGCGCTGCGCGGATGTCGATCTGGGCAAATGGGTCAGCGGTGCCTACGCCATTCCCGGCGAGCCCGCCGACGTCGCCGAGGACAATCCCGCCAGCGAAGAAGATCAGTAGGGGCACGCGCGGGGCCATGGTGCGATGGTGACTGCCACCGGTTGTGATTTTGCTGAAAAGGGCGATGGACACGCATCCATGCCCGACCTATAAACCGCGCTCTCGATTGACTGCCGCGGCAGTTGTTCGACACGGTGCCCGGGTAGCTCAGGGGTAGAGCAGCGGATTGAAAATCCGCGTGTCGGTGGTTCAATTCCGCCCCCGGGCACCATTTTTTCTGTCATTCCACTCGCGACCTTGGCAGTCAGGCAGCTGATCGGGCTGCTCTCGTGATGTCGTCCAGTGTCACGGGCAAGAGCGGGCATGGTAGCGGGCGATCGGTCCCGATGACCGCGCCAGTGAATATTTCGTAGCCAGCATCAAGCCCGAAATTCAGCTCGCCCAGTGTATCGACCTGGGTGAGGGCGCCCCGTTTGGATTTTCGGCTTATCGAGACAGCCTGTTCGGCGAGTTTCCGCGCAATGTGATCAGGCAGGCCGGCCCGGGCCCATTCCCGCTCAAGCGAGGTCGAGTAGATTGCGATCGAGCAATTGTCGAAACGGTCAAGCTGGATTGTACCGGGCGGAATCTTGGCCAGGAGGTTGGACCCGAAAATGCGCATGGACCTGAATAATTCTTCCATCTGACCGATTGGCGCGCCGTCCGGAATATTGTCGATCCTTAGGTAAAAATACTTGCGGGCCCGCTGTGGTACCTTCTGAAGGATAGAGAAATAGCGGATGCGGTCCTGGGTGCCGATGACTGTTTCATACTGCACCGGTATGACCACCGCACACTTCCGTCCGGCCGCAGATTGCTTGAGAAACCCACGTTGTGCAGTGACCGCAACAGCATGATCCATACTGTGCAGGATGGCTCGATCGCGATTGCCGAGCAAAGTCTGCAAGCCGTAAAGCGTGTCACCCTTATGGATCCGGCGTGGCAGGCAGAAGCTTGCCGTGAGGTGATTGAACTTCACGTCCCAGCAGGGCTTGAAGATGATGTCATCCCAGATCGGCTCGGGCACCTCAAACGCCAGGCTGTCGAAGGTTTTGATTTCACCGGTCGCGTCGATAATGGCGCCGACTGTCACATGACTGGACTGGGCAATGGACCCCTCTTTGCTCGCGGCCGCTGCTGGTCTTTCCTCCAGCCGACGGTCACGCGCGATGACTTCATTGGGGGATGAGGTCCCGGACCTGAATGCTTGCCAGCCGGATTTTTCGCCCTCCGTCTGTGCAGGCTCTGCAGTGTCGACGGCCGATTCCCGTGACGGCTCGGTCGAATCCTGCAGGTCACTTCGCTTAAGAAAATCGCTAAGTTCAGTCGCATCAAGCCTTGTCGTTTTGGCGAGAATGTCGAGATTTCGCAGAATGCGATCACCAAGGAAAAAGCGGTTCACGCTCTCCGCCAGGGACGCGGTTTGGGCCACCGCGGCGTCTCCAGTCAGATCCGCATAGACAAGTATAAACCCCCCACGGCACCGCAGGAGGACGTCACCCGGCCCCAGCCGCTTTTCCAGGTGGTTGGCAGCTGCGCTGTAGATTTTCTTGCGGATGCTGATCCACCGCTCGCCCACCTCGTCCTTGACCATGTCAAGGTTGATCCATTGGAAATGGCCGATATCCACGCCGCCCTTCTCAGCGAGGGCGCGCTTGATTTTCTGGAGAACATCTTCGTTCATCGTGCCAACCTGCAAAACACGCGGAGCATGCCAATCTATTGCGCGATCGATTAAAGGCAGATTGTTGTGTTCGGGCGAGAGCGGCCCTTTGTTGTTCTGGATGCATCATATAGTTGAAATTTTTGGGTGATATTCTCCGAATATCTTATGCAATGTGTGGTTGGACGCGGCGCGCTCCTCGATCACACCAATTCCTTCAGTTTCTCTGCGCTGAAATCTTCCAGCTCGTCGAAGCGGCCATCGCGGACCTTGGCGGCCCATTCCGGGTCGGAGATGAGGGCGCGGCCGACGGCGACGAGATCGAACTCGTTGCGTTCAAGGCGTTCGATCAGTCCGTCGAGTGACGAGGCGGGTGAATTCTCGCCCATGAAGGCGCCGATGAAGTCCGAGTTCAGACCGACCGAGCCGACCGTGATGGCCGGCTTGCCGGTGAGTTTCTGGGTCCAGCCGGCGAGGTTGAGGTCGGAGCCCTCGAATTCCGGGATCCAGAAACGGCGGGTCGAGGCGTGGAAGATGTCGACGCCGGCGTCCGAAAGCGGGCCGAGGAATTCGCCCAGTGCGTCCGGCGTTTCCGCGAGGCGGGCATTATAGTCCTGCTGCTTCCACTGCGAGTAGCGCAGGATGAGCGGCAGGTCGGCGGGGATTTCCGCGCGGACGGCCTTGACGATTTCCTGGACGATGGTGGTGCGCTCGACCAGCCCGCCGCCGAAACGGTCATCGCGCTGGTTCATGCCTTCCCAGAAGAATTGATCGAGCAGATAGCCGTGGGCACCGTGCAGCTCGATGGCGTCAAAGCCGATTTCGGCCGCCGCCTTGGCGGCCTTGGCGAAAGCGGAGATCGTGTCGGCAATATCCTCGGCGCTCATGGCTTCGCCGACCTGTTTGCCACCGGGGACGATGCCGGACGGGCTATCAGACTTGGCCTCCGGGTGCGGGCCAGTGCCCGGCTTGCGCGCCAGGCCGACATGCCAGAGCTGCGGGGCGATCTTGCCGCCGGCGGCGTGGACAGCCTCCACGACGCGCGCCCAACCGGCCAGTGAGTCCGGCTGATGAAAATTCGGTATGGCCGGATCGAAGCTGGCGCCCGGACGATCAACCGTCGTGCCTTCCGTGATGATGAGCCCGACCGCGTTCTCGGCCCGGCGGCGATAATAATCGACGACCGGCTGACCGGGCACGCCGGCCGGGCTTTTCGACCGCGTCATCGGCGCCATGACGATCCGGTTGGGCAGGGTGAGCGAGCCCAGGGAGAAGGGGCGGAAAAGAGCGTCAGTGGCAGACATGCGGTGATCCTCGCGATATGAACTGCGCCATCAGTTAGGGAAGTTCGCGACAAAATCGACCCTTCGGTATGTATTTCATCCATGCATTTTGCGGCGGTGCAGCGTGATCCGGCACGCAGGCGAGGCCGAATGCACAGGCTAGGCGCAGTCCGGTCGGCTCGGTACAAAGCTGCATGGCGTCACCCTCCCCACCCGATTCCCGGCCTTTCAATGCCCGTCTGGTGGCGCAAGTCTGCGAAGAGCGGGGCTGGGAGTTTGTCGATCTGGATGATGGCGCGGGCTATCTCTTTGCCGTCGAGCATGACGGGCGCCGTGTCCTGTCGGGCAGTGGCGCCATCTGTGCCTATCCGACCAATCCGGCCAGTGGCTACACGATCGCCCGCGACAAGGCCTTCACCCACGCCGCGCTGGAAGCGGTTGGGCTGGCCAGCATTCCCACCGACCTGGTCTTCCTGGAGAGTGCGCGGCGTCACCTTCGGGCGCCAGGTCGGGAGGGCGAGGACCTGCTGGCGCGTGCGGATCGGCTGGATTTCCCGCTCTTCGTCAAACCCAATCGTGGCGCGCATGGGGATTTTGCTGAGAGGGTCGCCGATCATGTCGCGCTGGCCGACTATCTCGAGCGCGCCGCGCGGCGGCACGACCAGATTGTCGTGCAGCCGGTTGTCGATGCGCCGGAATACCGGGTCCTGGTCGTCGGTGGCCAGGCGCGCTTCCAGTACCGAAAGGCCGAGGGCGGGCTGGCCGGAGCGGCGGGTGAGACCTGGCAGGCCGTGTTCGAGCGGTTGAATGCGGACCTGGCGCGCGAGGCGCTGAGCCCGGTGCCTCGGAGCCATTTTGACGGCGCACTCGAACGCGCCGGCCTGCGCGCGCAGGCGATATCGGACGAGGGCGCGTGGCTCGAACTGCCCGGTCGGCGCAATCTGGCGACGGGCGGTCATCCTGTTGATTTCACCGAGCAGGTGGAGGCCGATCTGGCCCGCCTCGCCATCGCCGCGACCGAAGCGCTCGGTCTGGACGTTGCCGGAGTCGATCTTTTCCGGCCTGAAGGCGGTGCGCCGCTCATGCTCGAGGTCAATGCCAATCCAAGCTTTGCGTCGCTGGAGGCGCTCGGCGAGGCGGCGCTCGCCCGGCAGATCTGGGCCGACATCTTTGCCCGTGCCCTGAGCGTTGCGCCATGAAGCGAACCACGCTGGACCTGCCGCGTTTCGGGGCCGGTACCGGTCTGACCCGCACGGCGCGTCTGGCCGGACGCCTGGGTCTGGATCTGCCCGCCTTGGGCCGGCGCTCGGTCGTGATCACCGGCAGCAATGGCAAGGGCAGCACGGCCAGCCTGCTAACGGCGCTGTTGTGTGAGGCCGGCGAGAGTGTCGGGACATTTACCTCCCCGCACCTCTTTGCTTTCAATGAGCGTTTCTGCCTCAACGGTGTTCCGGTCGAGGATGCGCCATTGGTGGCGGCCGAGGCCCGTGTGGCTGCCGCGATAGAGGCCGATCGTGCTGATCACCCCGAGGAGCAGTTCGGCGAGTTCGAAGCCTGGTTTGTGACCGCGCTTTGTCTCTTCGACGGAGCAGGCTGCACCCGGCTCGTGATCGAGGCGGGAATTGGCGGGCGTTATGATCCCTGTCGGCTCTTGCAGGCGCCGGTGACAGCGATCGTCAGCCTTGATCTTGAACACACAGCCCTGCTGGGCGAAACGCGGGCGGCGATTGCGCTGGACAAGCTGGACGCGGCGCCGCCCGGCGCGCAGGTCTTCCTGGGCCAAGGCTTCGGTGATGTGCGTGCTGAGCTGGAGGGCGCCTGTGCGTCGGACGGGCGCACGCTGGTCGAGGCCCTGGCCGACTATGCGCCAATGCGGCGCGACGACTCTCTGTCCGGCCATCGGATATCAACGCATCATGCGCGCCTGGGTGCCCTCGATCTGAGCCTGACACTGCACGGGCCCCGCCAAGCCGATAATGCGCTGCTGGCTTTGGAACTGGCCCGGGCCGTGCGGCCCGATATCGCGGACGAAGCCTGGCCAGGCCTCGCCACCTTTGCCCTAGCCCGGGCGCGGTGTGCGGGACGGCTGGAAGTCCTGCCCGGTGAGCCACCGATTCTGATCGATGTTGGCCACACCCCGGCCGCTGTCGAGGCGGCGATTGCGGCCGCCGGTGAGATGCTTGATCTCCACAAGGCCCTGCTTTTGCTGGGCATGTCGGCGAGCAAGGATGTTGACGGCATGCTGTCGCGCATTCTGCCGCTTTTTGCACGCGTCATTGTCGGGGCTGGCCATAACGGCGTCGCGCCGCACGCGCTGGCCGAGCGTGTCAGCGTCCTGCGGCCGGAAATCGAGATTCTGGCGGTTTGCGAGGATGCGGGGGCAACGCTGAACGCTGCGCGCCGCCTTTGCCGGGCCGATGATGTCCTCGTCGGACTGGGTGGATTGTTTTGGGCTGGAGCCCTGCGCGCGCAGGCGCTCGGCCGTGCAGGGGACGGGCCTGACTTCCGCTGACCGGGCGACACGCGCCACTTGCGCCAAAAAGAAAACGGTGTTCACTTTTCGGGTCGGCCGAAGATGCGGTACGGAGGAAGCATGTCCGATCACGATCTTGATGTCCTGATAGTCGGGGCTGGCCTGTCCGGTATTGGCGCGGCCTATCACCTGCAGACGCGCTGTCCCGGCCGCAGCTATGCCATTCTCGAGGCACGTGATGCGATCGGCGGGACCTGGGACTTGTTTCGCTATCCCGGTATCCGATCGGATAGCGACATGTACACATTCGGCTATGCCTTCCGTCCCTGGACCGGCGGCAAAGCCTTCGCGGATGGGCCGTCGATCCGCCAATATGTGCGCGATACGGCCAGCGAGAACGGGATCGACCGCCATATCCATTTTGGTCACACGGTGGTCTCGGCCAATTGGGACAGCGCCACGGCGCGTTGGCAGGTCACGGCGAAGGATGCAAACGGGGCAGAGCAGGTTTTCACCGCGCGCTTCGTCATGCTGTGTTCCGGCTATTACCGCTATTCGCAAGGCTATCTGCCGGAATTCGCCGGCTATGAGGACTTCAAGGGCGCGATCGCGCATCCCCAGCACTGGGACAGCGAACTGGATTATGCCGGCAAGAAAGTGGTGATCATCGGCTCCGGCGCGACCGCGGTGACCCTGGTTCCCGCCATGGCCGAGACCGCGGGCCACGTGACGATGCTGCAGCGCTCACCGACCTATATCGCCGCGCGCCCCTCCCGCGATGCGATCGCGGAGACCCTGCGCAAGGCCTTGCCCGCGAAGCTCGCCTACCTTCTGGCGCGGATCAAGAATATCGGCCTGGCCATCTATGTTTACCAGCTCTCCCAGCGCTGGCCGGGCTTTGTGAAGAAGGCGGTGATCAAGGCGGTGAAGGACGAGCTGGGCGAGGGCTTCGACGTCGAGAAGCATTTCACGCCCAGTTACAACCCCTGGGACCAGCGTTTCTGCCTGGCGCCGGATGGCGACTTTTTCCAGGCGCTGAAATCGGGCAAGGCGGACATCGTCACTGACCAGATCGAGCGCTTCACCGAGACCGGCATCCAGCTGGCCTCAGGCGAGCATATCGAGGCGGACATCATCGTCCCGGCGACCGGTCTGGAAATGCAGCTGGCCGGTGCAGCGCAAATCTCGCTCGATGGTGAGGGGGTCGACCCGGCTGACCTCTATACCTATCGCGGCATGATGCTGGGCGAGGTGCCCAATCTGGCGCTGGCGTTCGGCTATACCAATGCGTCCTGGACGCTGAAAGTGGATCTGACCTGCGAACGCGTTTGCCGCATGCTCAACCATATGAAAAAGACCGGCACCGATATCGCGGTGCCGCAAGTGCCGGATGATATCACGCCGGAACCCTTGTTGAATTTCTCGTCCGGCTACGTCCAGCGCGCCATCGCGCACCTGCCCAAACAGGGCGATCGCGCGCCCTGGAAGACCTATCAGAACTATGTCCAGGACATGCTCACCATCCGCTTCGGAAAGCTCGAGGATGGTTACATGAACTTCTCGCGGGCACCGGATCCGGTTTCCGATGAAGCCATGAAGGCGGCGGCGGAATGAGCGGGCGTTTTGGGTATGCCGGGCGCACGGCCCTGGTCACCGGTGCAGCGAGCGGGATTGGCGCGGCGCTGGCGGCGGAACTTGCGGCACGCGGGGCGCATCTCATCCTTGCCGATATCAATGCCGAAGGCCTGGAGGCGGTGGCCGAGCCCCTGCGCCAGTCGGGTCATGCTGTCGCAACGCATGTCGTGGATATGGCGGATGCGGCGGCCATCACGGGGCTCGCCAAAGCCGTCGAAGCGGCCGGTGAACCCATCCATCTCCTGATCAATAATGCCGGTATTGCACTGGGCGGGCTGTTCGAGGAGGTCGACATGGCCGATTTCGAACGCCTTCTCGACATCAATCTCTACGGCGTCATCCGAATGACCCGCGCTTTCCTGCCTCGCCTGCGGGCGGTTGACGAGGCGCATATCGTCAATGTTTCCAGTATTTTCGGGATTGTCGCGCCGGCGGGACAGGCGGCCTATTCGACGGCCAAGTTCGGAGTGAAGGGGTTTTCCAATGCCTTGCGCCACGAGCTCGCCGGGTCTTCGATCAGCGTGACCACGGTCCATCCCGGCGGTGTCTCCACCAATATCGCCGCCAGTGCCAAACCCCCGCCGGGTGCGAGCGAGGCCGAGATTGCCGCCGCCAAGAAGCAGACCCAGCGCTTGCTGGTCATGCCACCGGCCGAGGCTGCTCGCATCATTCTGGACGGGGTGGCGCGCAGGAAACCGCGCATCTTCGTTGGTCGGGACGCCCATACCATGATGTGGCTCGAGCGCCTGTTTCCGACCCGCTACTGGTCTCTCATGCAATCCATGGTCGGCGCGCGCCGGTCCGGTTCCAAGGCGCCGTCAAAGGGGTAGTTCATGCTCACCATCATCCTGTCCATCATTGGCGGCATTATGTTGCTTCTTCTTGTCGGTCTTCTCGTGGCCTGGCGCTTTTCGCACGCGGTCGCGGCCAAGGCGTCCGCCGCGATCCCGCCGAAAGGGCATTTCACCGAGGTCGACGGCGGACGGCTGCACTGGGTCGAAAAGGGTGAGGGCAAGCCGGTCGTGATGATCCACGGCCTTGCCGGAAATCTGCATAATTTCTCCTATGCGATGATGGATCGACTGGCCGAGGCCGGTTACCGCGCCATTGCTATCGACCGCCCCGGATGTGGCTGGTCCGAGCGTGACAGTGATGAGCAGGCGCGCATTCCCGAACAGGCCCGGATGATCGCTGAAATGCTGGCCAAGGAGGGTATCGAAAAGCCGCTCCTGGTTGGCCATTCTCTGGGCGGCGCGGTGTCGCTGGCTCTGGCGCTGAACCATGCCGATCAGGTTGGCGGGCTGGCCCTGGTCTCGGCCCTCATCACGGCACCGCAAACCCCGTCCGAGGCCTTTGCCGGCATCAATGTCGCCAATCCGGGCACGCGCCGCTTCATCGCCGAGACGCTGGCCATCCCGATGTCGATCCGAAATGGCGCCAAGACGCTGGCCATTGTCTTCGGACCGGATGCCGCGCCGGAGGATTTCCGCTTCAGGGGCGGTGGCCTGCTGTCGCTGCGTCCGAACGCATTCTACGCGGCCGCAACCGACATGCATGCTGTGGGTATCGACATGGGTGGCATCACTGCGCGCCTGGCAGACATCTCGGTACCGGTCGGCCTGTTCTACGGCATGGAGGACCGCATCCTCTCGGCGCCGGAGCAGATCGCGGCCCTGACCGCGGCGCTGCCCGACGCGGATGTCGAGACGATGGGCGCGCGCGGTCACATGCCGCTGGTCATTGAGCCGGAGCGCCTGCAGATCTTCATCGAGCGCATGGCCGGACGCGTCAGCTAGGCCCCTCGACCCTCACTCCACCACAGCCAACAAATCCTTGGCATCAACCTGGGTGCCCGCACCGACAGGCAGCCTTTTCACTGTGCCGGCTTGCGGCGCGGTGATCGAGGTTTCCATCTTCATCGCTTCCAGGGTCATCAGGAGTTCGCCCGCCTTGACGGCCTCGCCTTCCTTCGCGGCGATCGTGGCAATCAGGCCGGGCATGGGGGCGGGGATATGCGCCGCATTGGCCATGTCGGCCTTTTCGTTTGCGACCACGGTTGAGGCGACCGACTTGTCATCGACGCGGACCACACGCGGCTGACCATTGAGCTCAAAGAAGACTTCCCGCTCGCCATGGTCATTCGGCTCGCCGGTCGCCATCAGGCGGATATTGAGCGCCTTGCCCGGATCGATATCGACCGAGATCTCCTCGCCCGGCTCCATGCCATAGAAGAAGACCGGCGTGGGCAGTCGGTCGACCCGTCCGAATTCGCGGCGGTGGTCCTCGTAATTGGCGAAGACCTTGGGATACATGATGGCCGAGCAGAGGTCATTGTCATTCACCTCGCGCTCGCCATGCCCCTTGATGGTTTGGCGCACAGCGTCGAAATCGACCGGGTCCAGATGTTTGCCGGGACGTTCCGTACTGGGTTTTTCACCCTTGAGCGCCTTGGCCTGCAGGGCCGGGGGCCAGCCGCCCGGCGGTTGACCCAGATCGCCGCGCAGGAGGCCGATCACGCTGTCCGGGAAATTGATCTCGGTCGCCGGATCCAGCACATCCTCGGGCGTCAGGCCGGAGGAGACCATGTAGAGCGCCATGTCACCGACGACCTTGGAGGAGGGCGTTACCTTGACGATATCGCCGAACATCATGTTCACGGCGGCATACATCTTGGCGACGTCATGCCAGCGCTCGGCCAGCCCCATTGAGCGCGCCTGTTCCTTGAGATTCGTGAACTGACCGCCCGGCATTTCGTGCAGATAGACCTCGGATGCGCCGGCCCGCAGGTCGGGCTCGAAGGCGGCGTATTGTGTGCGCACATCCTCCCAATAGTCCGAGAAGCGGCGGATCACCGCCGGGTCGATCCCGCTGTCGCGCGGCGTGTCGCCCAGGGCGGTGACGATGGAGCCGAGATTGGGCTGGGAAGTGAGGCCGGAGAAGCTGTCCATCGCCGCATCGACCGCATCAGCCCCCGCCTCACAGGCGGCAAGGACGGTCGCCGCGGCAATGCCGGACGTGTCATGCGTGTGATAATGGATCGGCAGGCCGGTCTCGTCTTTCAGCGCTTTCACGAGCGTGCGGATCTGGGCTGGACGGCACAGGCCGGCCATGTCCTTGATGCCGATGATGTGGGCGCCGGCGGATTTCAGTTCGCGGGCCAGGCCGAGATAATAGTCGAGCTGGTATTTCGGCCGGTCGGCATGACCCAGATCGCCAGTATAGCAGATCGCCGCCTCGCACAGCCGGTCGGTCTTGAGCACCGACTCCATCGCCACTTTCATGTTCTCCGCCCAGTTGAGACTGTCGAAGACACGGAAGACATCGATCCCGGTCTCGGCCGCCTGGCGGACAAAGAGGTCGACCGCATTGTCCGGGTAGTTGGTGTAGCCCACCGCGTTGGAAGCGCGCAGCAGCATCTGGAGCATGACATTGGGCATGCGCTGGCGCAGATCGGCGAGACGGTCCCAGCTGTCCTCTTTCAGGAAGCGCAGGGCGACGTCGAAGGTCGCGCCGCCCCAGCACTCGACCGAGAAGAGCCGGGAGAGATGTTCGGCATAGGCTTCCGACACGGTGACCATGTCGTGCGAGCGCATGCGGGTTGCCAGCAGGGACTGGTGACCATCGCGCATCGTGGTGTCGGTGATCAGCACGCGCTCCTGGGCCAGCATCCAGTCGCGAAAGCCTTCGGGGCCGAGCCGATCGAGCAATTGCTTGGTGCCGTCCGGCGCCTTGCCGGTGCTCGCCGGGGGTACCGGGATGGCGGCATGGTCCGGCGGGGATGGGCGTCCGGCGACTTCGGGATTCCCGTTGACCGAGACGTCGGCGATGAAGCCGAGCAGGCGCGTGGCCCGGTCGCGGCGCTTGGGAAAGTCAAACAGGGCTGGCGTCGTGTCGATGAAGCGGGTGGTGATGTCGCCGGAGACGAAGTCCGGGTGATTGATGACGTTTTCCAGGAAGGCGATATTGGTCGAGACGCCGCGGATGCGAAACTCGCGCAAGGCCCGGTCCATCCGACGCACGGCTTCTTCCGGCGTGGCGGCCCAGGCTGTGACCTTCTCCAGCAGACTGTCGAAATAGCGGGTGATCACGGCACCGGAATAGGCGGTGCCGCCATCCAGCCGGATGCCGAAACCGGTGGCGCCGCGATAGGCGGTGATGCGGCCATAATCCGGGGTGAAGTTGTTCTGCGGGTCTTCCGTGGTGACGCGGCATTGCAGGGCGTGACCATGCAGGGTGATCTTTGATTGTTCGGGAACGCCGGTTTCGCTCTCCACCCCGATATGGCCACCACGGGCGATCTGTATCTGGGCCCTCACAATGTCGATGCCGGTGACTTCCTCGGTCACGGTATGCTCGACCTGGACGCGCGGATTGACCTCGATGAAGTAGAATTTCCCGGTCTCGGCATCGAGCAGGAATTCCACTGTCCCGGCGCCGCAATAGCCGGCATGGCGCACCAGGCGCAGGGCGGCGTCGCAGATGGCGGAGCGGGTGTCTTCGGCCATGTCTGGCGCCGGCGCGCGTTCGACAACTTTCTGATTGCGCCTCTGGACCGTGCAGTCGCGCTCGTAGAGGTGGACGAGATTGCCATGACTGTCGCCGAGGATCTGGACCTCGATATGACGCGCCTTGCGGATCAATTTCTCCAGATAGACCTCGCCATTGCCGAAGGCGGCTTCGGCCTCGCGCCGTCCGGCCCTGGCCTGGTCGTGCAGCTGGTCAGCATCCTCGATCACCCGCATGCCGCGTCCGCCGCCGCCCCAGCTGGCCTTCAGCATGAGCGGATAGCCGACCTCGCCAGCCAACTTCGCCCAGTCGTCTTCGCCGTCGGGCAGGGGGCCGGTCGCCGGCACGACCGGGACATCGGCCTCGACCGCCATATTGCGGGCGGCGACCTTGTTGCCCAGGGATTTCATGACCTCGGGGGAGGGACCGACAAAGGTCAGCCCGGCCGCGGCACAGGCTTCGGCGAAGTCGGGATTTTCCGACAGGAAGCCATAGCCGGGATGGATCAGCGTCGCGCCGCACTTTTTGGCGATCGCGATGATCCCGTCGATATCGAGATAGGCTTTCACCGGACCGAGGCCGGCCCCCACCCGATAGCTCTCATCCGCCTTGAACCGGTGCAGCGCCAGCTTGTCCTCTTCCGCATAGACCGCGACCGTGCGCAGGCCGAGCTCGGTGGCGGCCCGCATGATGCGGATGGCGATTTCACTGCGATTGGCGACGAGGATTTTTTCGGTGGGCACGCGGCGTCTCCCGTTCAGGTCAGGGGTGGCGCGCGCCGGTCAGCGCGCTGGTAACGTTACCATTCAATCCGTTTCGCGCGGGTGATGGAAGCGAAATGTTGCACTGCGAAAGGAGAGGGTGACGGGTTTTCAGGTCCGCGGCAAGAGTCCCCGGTTTCGGGGATGGTGGGTCGGCGTGGCCGCCTCCATCCTTGCTGCAGGATCGGAGGTGTTCATGCGGTACTGGCTTGGTCTGGCCCTGATTTGTGTGGCGCTGGCCGCCTGCGTGCCGCGTCAGGACAAGGATGACCGCTTGCTGGCCGACGGTCTCTGGGGCTGGGATGCCGGGCGTGCCTGCGATGGCCTTGCTGATACTGTCCGGATCGAGGGCAGTCGCCTGACCTCGCTGCGGGATGGCAATCCCGATGCCGAAGGCGAAGGGCTCGTGCGGTCGCTGACCCGGACGAGGGCGGGCGAGGCCGGCGGGCTCGACCGGATCACAGGCCTGGTCTGGACCTATCGCCGATCCGACCCGCAGGCCGAGGGTGGCATGGTCCGCCTGCGCGACACCTACCGGGCACGTTTCGAGGCCGGCAGCCGGCGTTTTCTGCATCTTGAGCTGATTGCGCGCGAGGTCGATGGGGTGCCGGTCCTGGCCACCCCGCGCCTGTATGGGCGTTTGGCGCCATGCGCGAGCGATCGCGCGAACCAGATCGCCGTCAATCAGTAACGTAAAGCGGTTATAATTCCTCATCATTTTCATGCTGACCTGTTTTCACTTGCGCTTCGCGCCTGAATAGGTAATGTATTCATTACATGAGGTGGTCAAGATGATGTCTCCGGAATCCATGGATGCGGTCTTTCAGGCCCTCGCCAGCGCGACGCGGCGGGAGATGCTGGACATCGTCCGCAATGATCCGGGGCTCTCGGTCGGCGCGGTTGCGCAGCGCTTTGATGTCAGCCGGGTCGCGGTCATGCGCCATCTCTCCGTATTGGAGGAGGCGGGCCTGATCATTTCCGACAAGCGCGGCCGGACCCGCCACCTCTACATGAATGCCGTGCCGATCCAGATGATCCATGATCGCTGGTCGAGTGAATACTCGGGCCTGTGGGCCGGCCGCATGCTGGATATCAAACATCTCGCCGAACAGAGACGGGCTCGTGAGGGCCGCGATGATGAGGCGGAGACCGACGCTCAAAAGACTGGGGAGCCATCATGACAGACGCGATTGCCAAACACCTGCCCGGCGAGGTGAGGACCTCGATGTACCGGGTCATCATCAAGGCCAGTATCGACCAGGTCTGGTCGGAGCTGATCCGCACCGACCGGCCCATGCCCTTCTTCTTCAACGGTCAGTACGACACGCCCGGTCTGGGCGAGGGCGCGGCCTTTGCCATGCGGACGCCGGATGGCAAGCACACCCTGGTGATGGGCAAGGTGATCGAGTTCGAACCGCCGCACCGCTATGCCCACACCTTCCGCTTCACGACGTCCGACGATCCGGTCTCGATCGTGCGCTATGTCCTGAAGCCGGTGGATGACGGTGTGGAGTTCACCTTGATCAATGAACACGCCGCCTCCGATCCGGTCTCCAAGTCCGAGAAGCAGATGGCGCAGGGCGCGAAATTCATCTGCGAGAATCTCAAGGCGCTGGTCGAGACCGGCAAGGCCACGATGGGCGGGCGCATGATGCTCTTCATGTTCTCGCTGATGGCGCCGATGACGCCCAAGGCAGCGCTGTCGAGCAACTGGCCGCTGGAGCGGGCGCCGGACCTGTCCGAAGTCTCTCAAGCCGCTGAGGAGGCCTGATCATGGCTGCATCCCCGGAAGACATGGCGCGGTCCATGATCGCCAACATGCCGGAGAAGACCGGCAAGCCGCTTGGCGACTGGGTCGCCATCGTCAAGGCGAGCGGGCTGGAAAAGCATGGCGAGATGGTCAGGTTGCTCAAGACCGAGCACGGCATGACGCACGGATTCGCCAATCTGGTGGCGCACGAGGCGAGGGGCGGGGTCGTCTCCGCCCCGGCCGCCGGCACGGATCTCCTCGACGCGCAATATGCTGGCGCGAAGGCGGGCTTGCGTCCAATTTATGAGGCGCTGACAGGGGCCGCGACCGGATTTGGCGATGATGTCGAGCTGGCGCCCAAGAAGGCCTATGTCTCGCTACGCCGGGCCAAGCAGTTTGGTCTCATTCAGCCGTCCACCAAGACGCGGGTGGATCTGGGTCTCAATCTGAAGGGCGTCGCGCCAGCCGGGCGGCTGGAAGCGTCCGGCTCTTTCAACGCCATGTGCACACATCGGGTCCGGCTCGAAGGCGTGGATGTCGTGGATGCCGAGGTCATCGCCTGGCTCAAACGGGCCTATGACGCCGCTGGCTGAGCTGAAGCCCGTATAAGCGCTGGACAGGATTGCCGGGCTTCGGCATGGTGTCGGTGAAATTTTGTTGGAGAGCGGCGTTATGCGCCTGGGTTTGAGCAAAATCGTGCAGAATGAGCGCGCCGGCCTGCAAGCCGTTCGCGCGGCCATGGCTGCTCGCTTTCCGCTTATTTCGATTATTATCGTCATAGCGCCGTCTGGAGCGATGACAGCCACGACCTGACCCCTTTACTAGGTATCGTGCAGTTTCACCCCGCTTCTGACGTCAGGAGCGGGGTTTTTTCTGTGCGGTCTGCCGGAGACCCGCCATGTCCCGATCTGCCCAAACACTTATGATGGACGCGCCGAGCGTCGCGGATGGCCTGGACGCCGCCGTCGAGGCGGCCTTTGCCCATGTCGACCAGCTGCGTGCGAACGGGTTTGGCGGCATCTTGCGCGCGCCGTTGATTGCCTCACCCGGCCTGTCGGATGTTGCCGGCTGCGAGCTGTTTGTGAAGCTGGAAAACCTCCAGGTGACCGGCTCTTTCAAGGAGCGCGGCGCCTTTGCCCGGCTGGCTGCACTCAGCCCGGAGGAGCGCGCGCGCGGCGTCGTGGCGGCCTCCGCCGGTAATCACGCCCAGGGCGTCGCCCGCAGTGCCGCCGCGATGAGGATCCGGGCGCGCATCTTCATGCCGATCGGCACGCCCATGGTGAAAGTGCATGCGACCCGCGCGCTCGGCGCCGAGGTCGAGATCGCCGGAGATGATTTCGATGCCGCCAAGGCGCTTGCCATGCAAGAGGCAGAGACCGGTGGCGCAGTCTTCATCCACCCGTTTGATGACCCGGTGGTGCTGGCCGGGCAGGGCACGCTGGCCATGGAAATGCTGGAGGACCAGCCCGATCTGGACGTTCTGGTCTTTCCGGTTGGTGGCGGCGGACTGGCGGCCGGCGCAGGGCTCGCGGCGCGGCGGATCAATCCGGATATCGACCTGGTCGGTGTCCAGTCCGACCTCTTCCCGGCTTTCGCCAACCGGTATCATGGCGAGGACCGGCCGGTCGGCGGTTTTACCCTCGCCGAGGGCATTGCCGTTCGCGAACCGGGCGGGCTGACCAGCCGCCTCCTCATGGACCTTCTCGATGATGTTCTTCTGGTCGATGAGCGCCAGATCGAGCGGGCGCTCAATCTTTTCATCTCTCAGATGCGGGTCCTGCCCGAAGGCGCCGGCGCGGTGGGCCTGGCGGCTGTGCTCGCCCATCCCGAGCGCTTTGCCGGCAAGCGGGTCGGGCTGGTCCTGTCCGGCGGCAATGTCGACACGCGGCTCCTGTCCTCGCTCCTGCTGCGCGATCTGGCGCGCTCGCACCGTCTGGCGCGATTCCGGATCGAGCTGGTGGATGTGCCGGGGCAATTGTCCGCCGTGTCCGACATCATCTCCCGCGCCGAGGGCAATGTGACGGATGTCGCCTATCACAAGACCTTCTCGGACCTGCCGGCCAAGGTGACCTATATCGACATCTCGCTGGAGGCCCAGGACAGCGCCCATATGGACCGTATCCGCGGTGCGTTGCAGACGGCCGGATTCCGGGTCGAGCTCGCCGGCTACTGAGATTTCCTGTCCAACCCGCTTTGAAATGTCATATCCGGCGGTTACCGGTAACGGGACCGCCCATCACGACCGCCCGCGAGGAGAGCATCATGAAATTCTTTGTCGATACCGCCGAAACATCCGAAATCGCCGAGCTGGCCGAGGCCGGTCTTGTGGATGGCGTCACGACCAATCCCTCGCTGATCGCCAAGTCCGGCCGCGACTTCCTCGAAGTGGTCAAGGAAATCTGTGATCTGATCGACGGCCCGGTCAGCGCCGAGGTCACCGCGCTCGAAGCACCGGCCATGATCGCCGAAGGCAAGAAGCTGGCCGAGCTGGCCGATAATGTGGTGGTCAAGCTGCCGCTGACCTTTGAAGGGCTGAAAGCCTGCCAGGCGCTCACCGCGGCCAATATCCAGACCAATGTGACGCTCTGCTTCTCGGCCAATCAGGGCTTGCTGGCGGCCAAGGCCGGCGCGACCTATGTCTCGCCCTTCATCGGCCGACTGGACGATCTCGGCGTCGATGGCATGGAGCTGATCGCCAATTTGCGCACTGTCTTCGACAATTATGGCTTCGACACCCAGATCCTGGCCGCCTCGATCCGTTCGGCCGATCATGTCCAGCAATGCGCACTGATCGGCGCCGACGTCGCCACCGTGCCGCCCTCCGTCCTTAAGGATCTGGTCAAGCACCAGCTCACCGACAAGGGTCTGGAGGCCTTCATGAGCGATTGGCAGAAGACCGGTCAGAGTATTCTCTGACCGGTCCGGGCGGTCCCGATCACGCTGTAATCGTCATCCCGTCGCGGGGCGAGGACTGCCCGTCCAGAAGCGCGCGATAGACGCGCAGTGCGCCCTCGCCACCTTCGGCATTGCGGAAGTTGAAATAATCCGACGCAGCCGCGGCGAATTTGCGCCAGGCGGCCTTGTAGCGCTGGTCGAAGACTTCCGGCCCCCACGCCTTGATCAAGGTTCGGGCGGCATCGGGCGCGAAGAAGAATTGCGGCTTGGGCGGGGGCAGGTCGCGCGACGGGGCGGAGTGATCCCAATGGGCGCCGCCGACCCGGATATTGCCGGCGAGCTTTCCCGCCAGATGGGTATGCAGCGCACGGTTCACATTGGCATCGCCAGCGAAGTCGACAATCACCGCCGGTGTTTCGGTCGCGAGCGTGTCGATCGCATCATAGGTCGCGATCGCGTCATAGAGCCCAAGTCCGTCAACAAAGCCGCGATTGCGGGACGAGGTCAGGCCGATGGCGTGACGCCCGCCGCCGGCCTTGAGGGCGAAGGCGAGGGCAATAGCCGTTTTGCTCGAAGCACTGGTCAAGAGGACCGGCGCGTCGGTGAATCCGTTGTCCGGGTCGCGCAGGAAGAAATCGAGCAACCAGGCGGTGATGAAGAGAGGCTGCAACACCATCTGGGCCGGCTCTGCGTCTGCGGTCCAGCCGGGGTCGGCGCTGCAGCGGACATAGTTATTGTAGGCTGGCGGCAATTCGGCGCGGTGCGGTGCCAGGTCGACAAATGCCCCGGGACTGATCTTGCCCGGCTGGACAATGAGCTCGGCGCCGGCGGGGAAATAGCCGTAAATCCGCTCTCCCTCGGTCAGGCCGTCAACGCGGCTTTCCGCGACATCGGCGAATCCCCAGACCGGCAAGCGGCAACGTCCATCGGCGCCCGGGAAGAAATCCCAATAGCGCATGGCATCGCCGAAAGCGGCATAGGTGATGTTGTTGGCGGTCAGCGCAAAGCTGTGCACGGCAAGACGCGCCTCGCCGTCTTCGAGGGCGCGCGGCGCTTCCTCGACAAGCTGCACATCGGTAATGGTCTTGCGGTCAATGGACAGGGCCCAATTCATCGATCTCTCCCGTTGGCGGCTGTCTGTGCGGCCTGTGCCGGGAGAGTTGACGGGTTCCGGCAAGGGATCAACCCGCAAGGGTGAGTGGAAGAATTTATGCGAGGCGAAACTTGTCTCTTAACGCGGGCCTGAAGCGTGTTAGGCTCGCCTCAAGGATGTAGCGCAGGTCCGCATTGTCGCACGTGACAAATTGCCATAGATATTTTGGGGAGAACTGCGTTACACCCGGACCATGAAAGCCAATCTCCGGGGGCGCACATGATATCCGCTCAAGGGCTGAAGCGGGCGGGTTCCGACCCAAGCACAGCCATCGTTCTTCTCATCACCGTACTCGGTGCCATGTGGTCGCTCTTTGCGGCTGCCTATGCGCCGGACGCTGCCATGCGAGGTCAGTCCTGGCTGATTCTCGGCGGTTTCCTCACAGGGATATTCCTGCTGGTCGGCTCGATCGCCGGCGGCGGCGTTGTCACTGACGAGCGCGAGTACAATGAAAACCTCATAAAGGCTGGCGTTATTGCCTCGCTATTCTGGGGTGTGGCCGGACTTCTGGTTGGGGTGGTTATCGCCTTCCAGTTGGCTTTCCCGGTCCTCAATATCGAGGCCTTCGGCTTTACCAATTTCGGTCGGCTGCGTCCGTTGCATACGTCGGCGGTGATCTTCGCCTTTGGCGGCAATGTGCTGATCGCAACGTCCTTCTATGTGGTCCAGCGGACCTGCCGGACGCGCATTGCCGGCGGGATCTGGCCGTGGTTCGTGTTCTGGGGCTATCAATTCTTCATCCTGGTTGCCGCTTCGGGCTATCTGATCGGGATCACGCAAGGCAAGGAATACGCCGAGCCGGAATGGTATGCGGATATTTGGCTGACCCTCGTCTGGGTGGTCTATCTGCTCGTCTTCCTGGCAACGCTGTGGAAGCGGAAAGAGCCGCACATCTATGTCGCCAACTGGTTCTACCTGGCCTTCATCGTCACGATTGCCCTGCTGCATGTGATAAACAATCTGGCGATGCCTGTGTCCTGGCTGGGTTCGCAGTCCTACTCGCTTTTCGCTGGCGTACAGGATGCCCTGACTCAGTGGTGGTATGGCCATAATGCGGTCGGCTTCTTCCTCACAGCCGGCTTCCTCGGGATCATGTATTACTTCATCCCCAAGCGGGTGAACCGACCGGTCTATTCCTATCGCCTGTCGATCATCCACTTCTGGTCGCTGATCTTCATCTATATCTGGGCCGGCCCGCACCATCTGCACTATACGGCGCTGCCGGAATGGGCGCAGACGCTGGGCATGACCTTCTCGATCATGCTGTGGATGCCGTCCTGGGGCGGGATGATCAACGGGCTGATGACGCTCTCGGGCGCCTGGGACAAGCTGCGCACCGACCCGGTGGTCCGCATGCTGGTCATGTCGGTCGCCTTCTACGGCATGTCGACCTTTGAGGGCCCGGTCATGTCGATCCGCGCCGTCAATGCGCTGTCTCACTATACGGACTGGACCATCGGCCACGTGCACTCCGGTGCGCTCGGCTGGGTCGGTTTCGTGTCCTTCGGCGCGCTCTATTGCCTGGTTCCCTGGCTGTGGAAGCGCAAGGGCATGTATTCCAAGGCGCTGGTCGACTGGCACTTCTGGATCGCGACGATCGGCATCCTGCTCTACATCACCTCGATGTGGACAGCCGGCATCCTTCAGGGCCTGTGGTGGCGCACCTATGACGCGCTCGGCTTCCTGGAATACTCCTTCGTGGAGACCGTCGAAGCCATGTTCATTCCATACGTGATCCGCGCGGTGGGTGGGGTGCTCTACCTCGCTGGCGCCCTGATCATGGTCTACAATGTGTACCGCACCATTCGCAGTGACGAGGTTGAGGAAGACGAGAACGTCATCGCCCAGCCCGCACTCGAACCGGCGCAATAGGAGGTCGCCATGTCAGGGAAAAAATCTCTCTGGAGCGATCTGCACAAATCGCTCTTCGAAAAGAACTCGCTCATCCTCACAGTGGGTGTGCTGGTGACCGTGTCCATCGGCGGCGTTGTCGAGATCGCACCGCTCTTCTACCTCGACTCAACCATCGAGGAAGTCGAGGGGGTGCGGCCCTACACGCCACTCGAGCAGCTCGGTCGGGACATCTATATCCGCGAGGGTTGTTATAACTGCCACTCGCAGATGGTCCGCCCGCTGCGTGATGAAGTGGAGCGGTATGGCCATTACTCGCTTGCGGCCGAGAGCATGTATGATCACCCCTTCCAGTGGGGCTCGAAACGGACGGGGCCGGATCTGGCCCGTCTCGGCGGGCGCTATTCGGATGAATGGCATCGTGACCATATGCGTCGCCCGCAATCGGTGGTGCCGGAATCGGTGATGCCGGCCTATCCCTTCCTGGAAACCTCGGAGCTGGATTTCGGCAATGTCACGGCCCATCTGCGTGCCCTGCGAACGGTCGGCGTGCCCTATGATGACGGCATGCTGGAGGCAGCTGTCTCGGACGTGGAGACGCAGCTGGATCCATACGCCGAGGATTATGACGGCTTCCAGGAGCGTTATCCCGGCGCGGTCATGCGTGATTTCGATGGTAATCCGGATCAGGTGACCGAGCTCGATGCGCTCATTGCCTATCTGCAGGTGCTCGGCACCATGGTGGACTTCTCCACCTATGAGGCCGAAGCCGACGAAAATCTGAGGTAGCCCGATGTATGAGATTCTCTCAACTTTCGCGCAGACCTGGGGTTTGCTGATCTTCGTGGCCTTGTTCGCGGCCGCGCTCGTTTATGCGCTCTGGCCTCGCAACCAGGCCCGTTTCGACGCAGCCGCCAGCGCCCCGCTTACTGAAAACGATACGCCGGCCGCGGCCGACGAGACCGAGGACGAGACCCATGTCCGAGCATGATGAAACGCGTGAAACCGACGCCCATTCCGGCACCGAGACGACCGGTCATGAATGGGATGGCATCAAGGAATTGGACACACCCCTGCCGCGATGGTGGTTGTATATTTTCTACGCCTCCATCGTCTGGTCTGTGATCTATATGGTCTTCATGCCAGCCTGGCCGGCCTTGCCGGGACTGGCTGGTGAGACGGATCATACGCGCGGTCTGCGCAACCACTCGGAACGCGCCAATGTGGCCGAGGCGCTCGATGAGCTGGCCGAAATGCGTGCCTCCGGCTTCGCGGCCCTGGAAGGCGCCTCGATCGACGAGATCGAGAGCAATCCGGAATTGCTCGGTTTCGTCCGGGCCGCCGGCGAAGCCGTGTTCGGGGATCGCTGCGCCACCTGTCACGGCGTCGGCGCCCAGGGCTTTGTCGGCTATCCCAATCTGAATGACGATATCTGGATCTGGGGTGGGTCCTATGACGAGATCCGCCACACGCTTCAGGTCGGTATCCGGTCTGAACATCCTGACACGCGCTTTTCGCAAATGCCGGCCTTCGGGCGGGACGAGCTGCTGAGCCGGTCCGAGATTGCCGATGTGTCTGATTATGTGCTCTCCCTGTCCGGGGTCAGTGCTGATGCCGGCGCGGTCGGTCGCGGCCAAGCCATTTATGACGTCCAATGCGCCAGCTGCCATATGGATGATGGCCGTGGCGATCGGGCCCAGGGCGCTCCCAACCTGACGGACCAGAACTGGCTCTATGGTGGGTCCCGCGAGCAGATCATTGCGACCATCCATCGCGGTCCCTACGGCGTCATGCCGGCCTGGGAAGACCGCCTGGACGACGCTACGATTGACGCCTTGGCGGCCTATGTCTTCTTGCTGGGGGGTGGGGAGGATGCGACAGCTCGTCCCACGGGGCAGTAGGTCGCATAGTGACCCCATGAGAAATCCGGTTTAACGCTGCCATGTCCAACCCCACTCCCAAGAGCATGGCAGCGCCCGGGATTACCCGTTCGAAGGCCGAGGCGGTCAATGCCGCCGACACGCGTGAGCTCTACAAGAAGCGCGAACCGATCTACCCCAAACTGGCGCACGGCAAGTTCCGCTTCGTCAAATGGGTGATCATGGCGCTGGCGCTGGGGGTGTATTATCTCGTCCCCTTCCTGCGCTGGGACCGGGGGCCGGGAGCGCCGGACCAGGCGGTCTTGGTCGATTTCGCGCATGGCCGCTTCTACTTCTTCTTTATCGAGATCTGGCCCCAGGAGATTTATTATGTCACCGGCCTGCTCATCATGGCGGCGCTGGGGCTCTTCCTGGCCAGTGCGCTGTTTGGCCGGGTCTGGTGCGGCTATGCCTGTCCCCAGACCGTCTGGACCGACTTGTTCATCATGGTCGAGCGCATGTTCGAGGGCGACCGCAATGCGCGGATGAAGCTGGATCGCGCGCCCTGGTCGCTGAACAAGGCCTGGCGCAAGACCGGCAAGCATGCGGTCTGGCTGGTCATTGCCTTCGCCACGGGCGGCGCCTGGATCCTCTATTTTCACGACGCCTGGGACACGCTGGCCAATTTCTTCACCGGCACGGCGGCACCGTCCTCCTACGTCTTTGCCGGCGTGCTGACATTCACCACCTATACGCTGGCCGGCACGATGCGGGAGCAGGTCTGCACCTATATGTGTCCGTGGCCGCGCATCCAGGCGGCGATGACGGATCGCGATGCGCTCAATGTCACCTACCGGATTGATCGCGGCGAGCCACGGGGGGCCCACAAGAAGAATGACAGCTGGGACAATCGGGGCGATTGCATCGACTGCAAGCAATGCGTCGCGGTCTGCCCGATGGGGATCGATATCCGCGATGGCGCGCAGCTGGAATGCATCCAGTGTGCGCTTTGCATTGATGCCTGCGACGATATCATGGGCAAGGTGGGGCGCCCGACCGGTCTGATTACCTACGAGACAGACGATAATATCGACCGCTTCGTGAAGGGCGAGACGCCGCGCTATCCCTTCATTCGGCCCCGCACCATGGTCTATGCCGTGTCGCTGGCCATCGTGACGGCCCTGATGCTGGGGGCATTGGTCACTCGGACCCATCTCGAGCTGAACTCCCAGCGCGACCGCAATCCGAATTATGTCCGGCTGTCCGATGGGGGCGTACGCAATGGCTATACGGTCAATGTCATCAACAAGGCCAATGCGCCGCGTGTGATGGATCTGGCGGTCGAGGGCGATCCGGCGATCGGCGTGCGAATTCTGGGCGCACCCGATCTCATGCCGGGCCAGATTGAAATCGGACCCGACCGGTCGCAGGATTATGTCGTTTATCTGACCTTGCCTGACGATGCGATTGACGGTCCGCGCGAGGAGATCACTTTCGTTGTGACCGACCAGGAAACCGGCGAGACGGCTCGGTCACCGTCCGTGCTGATTACGGGAGCCGAATAATGCGCAACCCCTTCAACCCGCTGCGCGGCTGGCATGTCCTGATCCTCATCCTGGTCTTTTTCGGGGTCACGATCGGGGTCAATGCGACCTTCGTCACCCTGGCGCTGCGCACCCATCCGGGCGAGGACGTGCCGCGGTCCTATGTCCAGGGCCTGAACTATAACGAAACCCTGGATCGTCGGCGCGAGCAGGAAGCCCTCGGCTGGACGGCGCGCGTCAATCTGGTCGAGCGCGATGTCGTTGTGGCGATTGTGGCTGCGGATGGCAATCCGGTCTCCGGGCTCGATCTTGCCGGGACGCTGATACATCCCGCTGATACCTCGCGCGACTGTCCGCTGGCCTTCGCTGAAGCCCGCCCCGGAGTTTACCGTGTCACCTTGCCCTGCGAGGGGCAGGGGGATTGGCGCCTGGAAGCGCATAACCGCGAGGGTGCACCGTTCGAGATGGTCAGTGAGTTATGGTTGCCCTAGATGCCACCCAATCCGGTCTCGCCGCGTCCGGCGGCGTTGATCCACAAGCCTTTGTCCGCCGCCGCGAGGGGCTTTCCGAGCTCGACCTGATGGTGCGCGGGGCAACCTGCGCCGGCTGTATTGCGCGGATCGAAGGCGGATTGCGTGAGGATGACCGCGTCGAGCAGGCGCGGCTCAATCTGTCGACCGGGCGTCTGGCACTGGCCTGGCGCGGCGATCCGGCGCTGGCGGCCGATTATGTCCGCAAGCTTGGCCGACTTGGCTATCCCGCGACGCCCTATGAGCCCGAGCGCGAAGCCGACCCCAATCGCGAGGAGGAGAAACGCCTCCTGCGCGCCATGGCGGTCGCCGGCTTTGCGATGATGAATGTCATGCTGCTCTCGATCTCGGTCTGGTCCGGCGGGCTGGAGATGAGCGAGACCATGCAGGCCCTCATGCACCGGATTTCGGCGCTGATCGTGCTGCCGGCTGCCGCCTTTGCCGGCCAGCCCTTCTTCCGCTCGGCGCTGCGGGCCCTGCGGGTCGGCCACGTCAATATGGATGTCCCGATCTCGCTGGCGGTTTTTCTGGCCTGCGGACTGTCCGTCTGGGAGACCTTCATCGGCCACGGCCAGACCTATTACGACGCCGCGGTGATGTTGCTCTTCTTCCTGCTCATTGGCCGCTTTCTCGACATGCGTCTTCGGGCCCGGGCCGGAGAGGCCGCGCGTGGTCTGGCGGCGATGCAGGCGGCGACGGCCAACCTGCTCGAAGCGGACGGCCGCATCCGGGCCATCCCCGCGAGGGATGTGAAGGCCGGCGATCATCTGGTTCTCGCGGCCGGTGACCGGGTGCCGGTCGATGCGCGTATCCTGGAAGGCGAGGGGGCGCTGGACGGGTCACTGGTTACCGGTGAGACCGCGCCGGTCACGGCCAAGCCCGGTCTGGATGTCTGGTCCGGCATGCTCAATCTGGATGGCAAGCTGGTCCTGGAAGCGCGCGCCGATCGCGACAATTCCCTGCTCGCGGAGATCACACGCCTCGTGGAAGCCGGCGAGCAGGCCCGTTCGCGCTATGTCCGTCTGGCGGACCGTGCGGCGCGCCTGTATGTGCCGGTCGTGCACGGCCTGGCCGCGCTGACCGTGGTTGGCTGGTTGCTGATCGGCGGCGAGGTGCGTCCGGCCATCATCAATGCCATTGCGGTTTTGATCATCACCTGCCCCTGTGCGCTGGGGCTGGCGGTTCCGGCGGTGCAGGTCGTGGCCTCCGGCCGCCTCTATCGTGAGGGCGTGCTGGTCAAATCCGGTGACGCGCTGGAACGCCTGGCCGGGGCTGACACGATCGTTTTCGACAAGACCGGCACGCTGACCGAAGGCCGACCGCGTCTCGTCGATGCGGACGGGGTGCCGGACGGCGCTCTGGAGATGGCGGCGCGGCTGGCTCGCACTAGTCGCCATCCTCTCTCGCGCGCGATCGCCGATGCGGCGGGGATGGGTGAGGCCGCGGCCGATGTGAAGGAAATCCCCGGCGGCGGGCTGGAAGCCATGGTCGCAGGGCAGCGTGTGCGTTTCGGTGCGGCCCGTTGGCTTGGAATTGATGCGGCCAGCGATCCGCATACCGAGGCCTGGCTTGTCGTCGGCAATGACGCGCCGGTCCGCTTCTGTTTCGAGGATCGGCTGCGTGAGGATGCGGCCGAGGTCATCGCAGCCCTCAAGGCGCGTGGATGCCAGCTTCACTTGCTGTCCGGCGACCGGGCCGGTCCGGTCGAAGCGGTAGCGGCGACGCTCGGCATCACCGATTGGCAGGCCGAGATGCAGCCGCAGGACAAGATTGCCCGCCTGGAAGCCCTCAAGGAAGCGGGCGGCACGGTTGCCATGGTGGGTGACGGCATCAATGACGCGCCGGCCCTGGCCGCCGCCCATGTCTCCATCTCTCTGGCCTCGGCCGCGGAAGTGTCTCAGGCTGCGGCCGATTTCGTGCTGCAAGGCGATCGCCTCGCGGCGAGTGTGGTGGCGATGGATGTCTCGCGCGGCGCCAAGCGGCGCGTGCTTGAGAATTTCGGCCTGGCCGCCGCCTATAACGCGATTGCCGTACCCATGGCCGTGGCCGGACTGGTCACCCCGCTGATCGCGGCGATTGCCATGTCGGCCTCGTCTGTCCTGGTCACGCTCAATGCGCTGCGTCTGGCGCGGGGAGGTCGCTGATGTCGGTCCTTATCTGGCTCATACCTGTCGCCATCACCATGGGCGCACTCGGTCTGGCCGGTTTCCTGTGGAGCCTGCGAAGCGGACAGTTCGATGACATGGATGGCGCCGCTCATCGCATCCTGATGGATGATGATGAACCGCTTCCGGGTAAGGACACGAAGTCTGACGATTGAGCCGGTCGGGCCGACAGGTCAGGCTTCATCCTTGGGCATGAAGTCGCGATAGGCGTGCCAGCTGGCCAGCGCGATCCAGGGGAAGGCGACAGCCAGGCCTATTCCGAAGGCGGCGATTCCGGCGCCGATGATGAAGGCGATCAGCCAGGCCCAGGTGACCATGACGAAGGGCTGTTTCAGGACGGCGTTGAAGCTGGTCGCCAGCGCGGTGATGGCATCGACATCACGATCCACCAGCAGCGGGAAGGCGATCACCGAGATCGCGAAGGAAAGCGTGGCGAGCACGCCACCAAAAACGGTTCCGACAGCCAGCAGCGTCAGCCCGGAACCATCGGTCAACAGGAAGTTGAGAAAGGCGCTCGGTTCAAGCGGCGCAAAGGGGGCGAGCACGACCAGCAGAATCTGTGCGACCCGCATCCAGATCATCAAAAGCAGGCCAAGCAGGATGCTTAGAAAGCCGATCTGGGCAATGCGCTGGGGAAAGCGCGAGATGATCACCCGAAAGCGGGGCGTCTCGCCTTTCTCGAAGGCGCGGCTGACCTGGTAGATGCCGACGGCCAGCGCCGGTCCGACGAGGGCGAATCCGCTCAGCGCCACCGGGATGGTCGAGCTCATGCCGACCGCCATCAGGCCGACGATCACCAAGGCGCCCAACGCCACAAAGATTCCGCCATAAGCGAGGCAGACACGCGGCGCCATCCGGAAATCATTCCATCCGGCACGCAGCCATTGCCAGGGCGCATCGCGCCTGACCGTTCGAAGTGGCATCATCTTGCTCTCCCCCAAGCATCTTAGCGGTCCGATTGAATTCGGCTTTGCGTCATTACGCCACACTTTTTCTATGGCTTTCCAGCCTTTCCCACAGTGGTCCATGTGGGCGGGTCGTGGCAAGGAGGAGGCATGACCGCAAACTTGCTTTCCCAGTTGAGTTTTGCTGGCGGAATGCTCGCCGGCCTCGCCTCCAGCCTGCACTGCGTTGGCATGTGTGGCGGCCTCGCTGCCAGCCTGACGCTCACCCTGTCGCCGGAGGCCGGGCCGATGGCGCGGGCCCGCACCCTGATGCTGGCGCAGGCGGGGCGTATCCTCGCCTATGTGATTGCCGGCACAGTGCTCGCCGCGCTTGGGTCGCAATTCTATTTCGGCTTTGATCGCTCGGTGGCCCATGTCGTCCTGCGCTGGGCCGGAGCGCTGGTCCTGGTCTATATCGGCCTGTCGGTGATCGGCTGGGCGCCATCCCTGGCCGGCCTGGACCGGCTTGGGCGCAGCGTACAGGCGCTTGTTCATCGGCGGTTTGGAACGGGCTTCAGCGCCGCGACCCCCTTGCTTGCGGGTCTGGTATGGGGGCTATTGCCCTGCGGAATGGTCTATGCCGCGCTCTTCTACGCCTTGTTGTCGGCCGACCCGGTGTCCGGCGGCCTGATCATGCTGGGCTTCGGCCTTGGAACCCTTCCAGCGGTGACCGCAGCCGCTTTTGGTGTTTCGCGTTTCGTCGATTTCGCCCGGTCGCCGCGTAGCCGCCTGCTGATCGGCCTGGTGATCATCGCGCTCGGATTCGCATCGGCGGCTCTGCCCTGGCGCGCCATTGCGGCCTTCTGCGGCATTCCCCTCGACTGAGCGCAGCGGCGGATTGCTGTCAGCCGGTCGGGAATGGGCCAGAAACCCTAATGTTTCGGTTGCTTTATGGGTGCGTTCTGCCCCGCCTTGTCGTAAGGTCCGGCGGTGTCGACAGGGGAGAGGGCATGATGGCGAAATGGTCTGCAAAATGGCTGGCGGGCGCTTTGGCGTTGGCTGTAACAGCCTGTTCAGGTGGCTCCCCGGACGAGGCGGCCGGACCGGAGTTGGCCAGTCGCGAAGCTGAGGCGCCGCGCGCCGAGGCAGAAACGCCCAGCCGGTTCGCTTTCCTGCGCTATTCTGTCGAGGTCGACGGGGATGCGCCCCGCCTGTGTCTGGGTTTCACGCAGCCGCTCGATCCGGCGGCTGATTACTCGCCTTATGTCGCGGTCTCCCCGGACCGTCCGATCGCGCTCGATGCCGACGGTCAGACCCTCTGCGTCGGCGGCCTTGGATTCGGTGAGGACCAGACGCTGACCTTGCGCGCCGGCCTGCCCGCCGCCAATGGCGATGGATTGCTGGTGGATGAGAACGTGATCGTCGATTTCGGCGACCGGCCGGCCTATGTCGGCATTGCCGGTGACGGTGTCATCCTGCCGCGTCTTGATGCCGATGGTCTCGCGATCGAGACCGTCAATGTCGACAGCGTTGACGTCACCTTGCGCCGGATCAATGACCGGGCCCTGGCCTTCCGATCGATCACATCCGGCGCCAACATCGCCGCCGGTGATTATTACTGGTCTGGCCAGGACGAGGATCCCGATGCTGTCGGCGAGATCATCTGGCGCGGCGAGATGGACACGGGCGGCCTGCTCAACACGCCGGTCACCACGGTCTTCCCGCTGGCCGAGACCATCGGCACGCTGACCCCCGGCGCCTATCACATCACGGTGGTCGACGCGGCCGAGGCGGATAATGATGCCCGCCAGCCCGCCCGCGCCAATCGCTGGCTCGTTATCACCGATCTCGCCCTGACGGCCTACCGCGGCGCCGATGGCGTCGATTTCATGGTGCGCTCGCTGCAAACCGCGCGACCGGTCGAGGGTGTGCGTGTGGAGCTGATCGCGCGTTCCAATGAAGTGCTTGCCTCGGTCGTCACCGATGCCAGCGGCCGGGCGCGCTTCGACGGCCCGCTGACGCGCGGCGAGGGCGCCATGGCGCCGCGCCTGCTGACGGCCTACGGGCCGGACAATGATTTCGCCGTGCTCGATTTCCAGCGCAATCCGGTCGATCTTTCCGGCCTCGACACAGCCGGGCGCCAGCGTCCGGACGGGGCGGATGGCTATCTCTATCTCGACCGCGGCATTTATCGGCCCGGTGAGACGGTCCATATCTCCGCCCTGGTGCGTGATATCGAGGCGCGGGCCATCAGTGACCGTCCGGTCGAGCTCACGGTCTTCGGGCCCAATGGCATTGAATCCGCGAATGTGCGTTTTCCGAATGCGGCCGCTGCCGGTGGCGTCAGCTGGAGCTGGGACGTGCCGCGAACCGCAGCCCGCGGTGAATGGCGGATTGTCGCCGAGATGGATGGCTATGGCCGGGTCGGTCAGGTCCGTTTCTCGGTCGAGGATTTCGTGCCGCAACGCGTCGGCCTGGAGCTGGATGCGGATGACGAAACGCCGGTCCGTGCCGGTGAGACCCGCGATATCAATGCGCGGGTTCGCTTCCTCTATGGTGCGCCCGGTGCCGGTCTCGTGGTGGAGGGCCGCGTGCGGGTCGAAACCGACCCCGCGCCTTTCCCCGACCAAGCCGATTTCCGCTTTGGCCGTCCCGACGAGCCCTTCCGTGAATTCACTCGCGACCTTGCCGACACGGTCGCCGATGGCGCCGGACGCGCAGTCCAGACGATTGATCTGGGCGATGCCGGCAGCGATGCCAGCCAGCCTTTGCGTCTGCGCGCCGTGATCTCGGCCATCGAACCGGGCGGACGCCCCGTCGCCGATGATGTGCGCATTCCCTATCGTCCGGCTGACCTCTATCTCGGCCTGCGCCCGCAATTTGACGGGCGGGCCCAGCGCAATAGCGAGACGGCCATCGACGTGGTCGCGCTTGGCGCAGACGGTGCCGCGCTCGAGACGTCGCTGGACTGGCAACTGGTGCGGATTGATTGGAATTACGACTGGTATCGCGTCGATAATGGCCGTTGGCAGTGGCGCCGCACGCGTGAGGTCGTTCCGATTGAACAGGGCGTGATTTCCACCGGCGCTGACGGCCTGGCCGAGATCGGCATCCGTGCGCTCGACTGGGGCAGTTACCGCCTCGTGGTCGAGGCGGTCGACGCCGATCAGAGCGCGTCTACCGACTTCTGGGTCGGCTGGGGTGCCAATGCCGAAGAGGGCAGCGAGGCGCCGGACCGGATTGCCCTGTCCATCCCCGACGAACCGACTGCGGTCGGCGACACGGTCACGCTGAGCCTGCTGCCGCCCTATGCCGGTGAGGCCGAAATCGTGATCGCCAGTGACCGGGTCATCGAGACGCGCTCCCTGACCATTCCGGAAAGTGGTACGGAAATCAGTTTCCGGGTCAGCGAGGAATGGGGCGCCGGGGCCTATGCCATGGTCTCCCTCTTCACGCCGCGCCATCCGGTCGACCAACCGGCCCCGCGCCGCGCTGTCGGGGTCGCCTATCTCCCGGTGGATACCGGTGAACGCACGTTCGATATCGCGCTGGATGCGCCGGAACGGATCGAGCCGCGCCAGAGTTTTGATCTCGGCGTGGCCCTCGAAGGACCGCTGCGCGGCGGCGCCTGGGTGACCGTCGCGGCAGTGGATGAGGGCATCCTCGCCCTGACCCGTTTTGCCTCACCCGATCCGGTGGACTGGTTCTTTGGCCAGTCGGCGCTCGATGTGGATCTGTACGATGATTACGGACGCCTGCTCGACCCGAACCAGGGCGCGGCGGCAGCCGTTCGCTCGGGTGGTGACCAGATCGGCGGTGCCGGTTTGACTGTGGTGCCGACGCAGACTGTGGCATTGTTCAGCGGCCCGGTCGAAGTGGACCGCAATGGCCGCGCCACGATCGCGCTGGAAATTCCCGACTTCAATGGCGAGCTGCGTCTGATGGCCGTGGCCTGGAGCGCGACCGGCGTCGGCGGTGAAAGCCGGCCGCTGACCGTACGCGATGATGTGCCCGCCGAGCTGATCCTGCCGCGCTTCCTCGCCCCGGGGGATGTCTCGACCGCGACGCTGACCATCGACAATGTCGACGGCGCCGCCGGGACGTACGAAGCCAGTATCAATGCTGAGGGACCGGTCATGGCCGCGATTTCCGACTCGGTGGAGCTGGCCAGTGGCGAGCGTGTCGACCGACGCTATCCGTTGCGCGGAGAGGATGCCGGTATCGGTTCTGTCGGTCTGGCAGTTGCCGGACCCGATGCATTCACCGCAGCGCGCAGTTACCCGATTGAAGTGAGGACGGCCTGGCTGCCCTCATCGACCGTCAATCGTGGCCGCCTGCTGCCCGGGGAAAGCTGGACCTTGAGCGCTGAGGCGCTGGCGTCCTACCTGCCGGGCAATTCCGCTGTGACGCTCAGCTTCTCGCCAACGCCGCTTGACGAGGCGGCGCTGCTGGGTTCGCTCTCGCGCTACCCTTATGGCTGCACCGAGCAGATCACCAGTCGGGCCATGCCGCTCCTGATGGCCGATCCACTGGCGCGGGCCGCGGCTGTCGACGGTGTCGATGGCAGCCGCGCGATTATCCAGGAGGCGATTGCGACCTTGCTCAATCGCCAGGCCAATGACGGCGCAATCGGGATGTGGCGGATCGGCGATCGCGATGCGCGGTCCTGGGTCGGCGCCTATGCGGTGGATTTCCTGTCGCGCGCCCAGGAGGCGGGCTACACAGTCCCCGATGCTGCGCTGGAGCGTGCCTATGGCGTCCTTGAACACATCGCCGCCCAGGAAGCCTGGCGCGCGAGTGGCTATTCGACGCGCATTTATAGCTGGCGCGGCCAGACCGACACGGCCGAGCGTCTGTCGGACCGAAGTGCGGCCTATGCGCTCTATGTGCTGGCCCGGGCCGGGCGGGTAGATCGCTCGCGCCTGCGCTACATGCATGATGAGCGTCTGGACCAGATTCAAAGCCCCCTGGCCCGCGCCCAACTCGGTACCGCCCTCTATCTGATCGGTGACCGGGCTCGTTCGCGCAGCGCCTTCGACGCAGCCGAAGCGGCGCTGGGCTATGAAAATCCGGGCGACTGGTACCAGACCACTCGCCGGGACCTGGCCGGCGTCGTGGCCTATGCCGCCGAGGCGGGTGAAACGGAGCGCGTCGCGCGCCTCGCCGAGCGCATTGTCTCGGACCTGCCGGAGCCGGCGCGTCTGTCGACGCAGGAAAAAGCCTTCCTCTTGATGGCCGCGCAGGGTCTGTCCGGCGGCGCTGAAGCCCTGTCCATTGACGGACCGCTAAGCAGCCCGGAAGGCACGCGCCCTGTGTTCGAGGTGACACCGGACATGCTGGACACTCCGCTGACCTTTACCGCCTCGGGAGACGGCCCGGTCTGGGTGACTCAGCTCGCCCATGGCGAAACTCGTGAAGCGCCCGCCGAGGCGTCCGAAGGCCTGTCCGTGCAAAAGCGTGTTCTGGGTCTCGATGGCCGCGCGGTCGACTTGGAAGCCCTGGTCCAGGGTGATCGCCTGATGGTGGACATCACGGTCATGCCGCACGAACAGCGCCTGATCCCGGCCATCCTGGTGGACTTGCTGCCACCGGGCTTCGAGATCGAGGCCGAAATCACCTCCCGCGATGCCGGTCCGCGCGGACCCTATCGCTGGCTTGGGGACGTCTTCACCCCGTCCATGAGCGAGGTTCGTGATGATCGTTATGCGGCGGCACTTGATCTGACCAATGCCCGGCCGCGCCGCTTGGCTTATATCGTCCGGGCCGTGACGCCGGGCGAGTACACGCTTCCGGGCGTGGCGGTGGAAGACATGTATCGCCATGACGTGTTCGCGCGCTCGGAGACCCGCCGTATCGTGATCGCGCCGCGCGACTGATCATGTTCGGTCTGGGGCGGGCATACTGGATCATCCTGGGCACGCTCGGCAGCTTTGTCGGGCTACTCGCGCTCGACCGGGCGCTGCCACCGCCCTTGCCGTCGGCGGACGCGGTATCGGAGGCCGTGCGGGACCGGAATGGCGAGATTTTGCGGGCATTTCCCGTGGAGGAGGGGCGCTGGCGGCTGGCCGCCGATCTCGATCGGATCGACCCGGACTTCGTCGAGGCCTTGTTGGCATACGAGGATGAGCGCTTCGAGGCGCATTGGGGCGTCGACCTGCCGGCCTTGGTCCGGGCCAGTCGGGACAGTCTGGCTGCCGGCCGCATTGTGTCGGGCGGATCAACTATCACCATGCAGCTTGCCCGCCTGATAGAGCCGCGCGAGCGGACCTTCGGCGCGAAGCTGATCCAGATGGCGCGAGCGCTGCAGCTGGAATTGCGCCTGAGCAAGACCGAGATCCTCGAACTCTATCTCACCCTGGCGCCCTATGGCGGTAATCTGGAAGGGGTGAGGGCGGCCAGCTGGGCCTATTTCGGCCGCGAGCCCGATGACCTCACCATCGACCAGATCGCCATGTTGATCGCTTTGCCGCAATCGCCGGAAGCGCGACGTCCCGACCGGCAACCCGAGAGGGCGATCCGCGCGCGCGGACGGGTGCTTGAGCGCCTGGCCCGCGTCGGTCTGGCCTCGGCGCAGGCGGCGGCTGATGCGGCCGGTGATCCGGCACCGACCCGCCGCGCTTTTCCGGCCGATGCCTGGCACGCTGCCGACGCTGTTCGGCGCGAGAGCACGGGCGAGCGCGAACCGGTTTCCTCCTTGGATCGTTCGCTCCAGCTCATGCTGCAGGACAGTCTCGCGGCCGAACTGGCCGGTACTGATGAGACCGTCCAGTTCGCGGCCATGATTATTGAAACCGAGTCTCGTGCTGTGCGTGCCCTGGCCGGGTCAGCCAGCCGGGCGCGACCGGGGGGCTGGATCGATCTGACCGACCGGCCGCGCTCTCCCGGATCGACCCTGAAGCCCTTTATCTACGGCATGGCCTTCGATGACGGCCTGGCCGCGCCGGGCACCCGGATCGCCGACCTGCCGCGCCGCTTTGCGGGCTATCAACCGGACAATTTCGACCGCAGTTTCCGCGGCGATGTGACCATCGCCGAGGCGCTTCAGCATTCACTCAATATCCCGGCCGTGACCACGTTGGACGGGGTCGGCGCGCGTCGCTTCAATGCTGCGCTGGGCTTTGCCGGTGCCAATCCCCTGCGCCCGCGACAGGCTGGTCAGGATGATGGTCTGGCTGTGGCGCTGGGCGGAGCGGGTTTGACCCTGCGCCAGATCGGTGTGCTCTATTCCGCCTTGGGCGATGGCGGTGAAGCCCGGCCGCTGGTTTGGCATGAGGCCGCGCTGGACGATACCGACCCGGTCGGAAGCTTCCGTCTCCTGTCGGCGGAGTCGGCGGATGAGATCTTGCGCGTCTTGCGCCGGGCACCGCATCCGGGCGGACGCATGCCGGCGCTTCTGGCCCGCGGTGCGCCCGACATCGCCTTCAAGACGGGGACGTCTTACGGGTTTCGCGATGCCTGGGCGGCCGGCGTTGTCGGTGGTTACACCTTGGTCGTTTGGTCTGGACGGGCCGATGGTGCGCCGCGTGAGGGGGTGACCGGTCGCGCGGCTGCGCTGCCGGTTCTTTTCCGTCTCGCAGATGGTGTCAGCCAATTGGCGCCGCGGGGCGATATGGGGGGCGACCGCCTGACCGAGCCGCCGGAGGACACACCGCAAACACTGGCCGATTATCGCACCGAGGCCGCGCCGCACATCCTCTTTCCGCCGGACGGCGCCGAAGTCTGGTCCGATCGTGCCGGACGCGGTTTCATTCTTGCGGCCCAGGCACCGGGCCCTGTCCGCTGGTTCGCGGATGGCCAGGCGGTTTCGGAAAACGTGCTGGGCGAACCGGTCTGGGTGCCACCGGGCCCGGGCTTCTACGCCGTCAGTGCGGTCGATGAGCAAGGCCGTACAAGCCGTGTCCGGGTGCGTGTGCGCGGGGCCGGGCGGGGCGCCAATTAGCCACCCTTTGAGCGCACGCGCTTGTGATTGATGTGTGTGCGGACAAACCTCCGGCAAATGCCTAGTGTGGCAGCCTGAGGAGGCGCGATTTTCAATGCTGACAACACTTGTCCTGTCGCTTGCGGTGACATTCGGGCTGGGGGGTGAAGGCGAGGAGATGGTGGTCGGGGCGAGTACCGACTTCCACGCCAGTCTGATTGCCCTGCCCGGGCATGATTTCTCCGGCTTGCAGATCGCCATGCGCCGCTCTCGTCCCTGCCAGGTGCGAGCCTTTTTCCACGGCGCGCCGCCGCGGGCGGCCCAGTTTTGCGCCGGCCGGGTAACACAGCGGCATGTCGAGGATGCCGGTCGCGCCATCCTGGCAACCGGCCAGCGCGTGAATGGCATTGCGGCTTGCCTGACCGATGATGAACGCATCGGAGCGGTGCGCCTGTATACGTTCTCGGGCGAAGCAGTGACCGCCCGGGTCAGCGAGTGTGTCACCGAATTTCGCACGGTCTGGTGCCAGCGTGGCTGGACGGTGCAGGGCCTGCAACTCTATTTCGACCGCCCCGCCGGCGGCCTGGCCCATGGCGGCCTTGTCGGTTTGCGGCCGCTCTGCGTCGACTCCGCCTGAAAACCGCGCTTGCCAGACCGACAAGGGCGCGGAACTCTGCTGTCACAACAGATGGGGGAGCAATCATCATGTTTCGAGTCCTGGTTTCAGCCGCCACCCTGGCGGTGTCGTCCTTTGGTATGGCAGAGGCGCAAGAATTCAATGACGGATCATGGGCGCTGGTGATCCATGGGGGTGCCGGCGTCATCGAGCGTGGCGCCATGACGCCGGAGCGCGAAGCTGAGTATCGTGCCGCCATGGCCGCCGCGCTTGAGCGTGGTGAGGCCATCCTGAATGCAAATGGAAGCGCGCTGGATGCGATCGAGGCGGTGATCCACGGCATGGAGGATGATCCGCTCTTCAATTCCGGTCGCGGCGCAGTCTTCACGGCGGCCGGGCGCAATGAGCTCGACGCCTCGATCATGGATGGCGCCACGTTGAATGCCGGCGCCGTTGCTGGCGTGACCCAGGTCCGTCATCCGATCTCCCTGGCCCGCGAGGTGATGGACAATTCCCGCCATGTCATGTTGCAGGGCGAGGGCGCCGAGACCTTTGCCCGCGAGCAGGGCCTCGAGATTGTGCCGCCTGCCTTCTTCTTCACCGAGCGTCGCTGGGCCGCCATGGAGCGCACCCTGATTTCGCTCGGTCTGGATATTCCCCCGCGCCCGGACGGCGCGCCGGAACCGACCGAAATTGATCATGGCGAACTGGACCGCGACGCGCGGGAACATCGCTTCGGGACGGTCGGCGTGGTCGCACTCGACCGGGCGGGCAATATCGCTGCCGGGACGTCGACCGGCGGCACAACCGCCAAGCGATGGGGCCGGGTCGGCGACAGCCCGATCATCGGCGCGGGCACCTATGCCAATAATGAGAGTTGTGGTGTTTCGGCGACCGGGACCGGCGAATTCTTCATCCGCCTGACCGTGGCCAGCCGGATCTGCGCCCTGGTCGAGATGCAGGGGCTGGACCTGCAGGCCGCGTCAGATCAGGTCATCATGGATGAGCTGACTGCCATGGAAGGCGATGGCGGCATTGTCGCGCTGACCGCGTCCGGCGAGATCGCCTGGAGCTTCAACACGCCCGGCATGTATCGCGCCCGCCTCAGCGAGGGTGGCGAACCGGTCGTGGCGATCTACGGAGACGAGGACTGATGGCGGACTGGAATCTGGCGCCGCGGCAGACGGTCCATCATCTGTTCGCGACGCCGGTGATCGAGGTCTGGCCGGAGCGCGGCAAGGCCTGGCTGAAGCCGTTGCGGGATCGCGTCCTGGCGCGCCGGGCCGAACATCCCGGCATCGCGCGCTCGAACATCAATGGCTGGCATTCCGACACACAGATGCTGGAATGGGGCGGGGACGCGGCGATCGAGTTGGCGCGCGAAACGATGGCCATCTGTGCGCGCTATACCAGCGATGTGTCGGCCGCCCAAGGCCAGTCCCGCTACGAAATGGGCATGGAGATGTGGGCCAATGTCTCGCCGGCTGCGGCCTCCAACCAGATGCATTGCCATCCCGGCTCCTTCTGGTCGGCGAGCTTTTATGTCGACGACGGTGGTTGCACCGAAGACGGTTTTTTCGTGGCCCAGGATCCGCGCTTTCCGAGTATCCGGATGAATGCGCCCGACCTCGTCTACCAGGACGACAGCGGTGCCAAGCAGATGTCCCAGCACCGCATTCGCCCGGAGCCGGGCAAGCTGGTCATCTTTCCGTCCTGGATGATGCATTCGGTCCGCCCGCACAAGGGCCAGCGGGAGCGCATTTCCATCGCCATGAATGTCCTGGCCCTGCCGGTCGCGCCGAAATAGACGCGACTAGAGGATGGACGGCTCGCCGCGGCTGAAATAGGCCGCGTCGGCCTTCATCTGCGCGATGATATGGTCATAGGCGGCGCGGACCCGCGCGCTTTTTCGCACGGTCTCGTGGGCGACCACCCACAAATCCAGCGAGCTCTCGAAATCGGGCAGGATGCGCTCCAGAACCTCACTGCTGCGGGCGAGGCGGTGCGAGGTCACGCCGACACCGAACCCGGCCTCCAGGCCTTTGACATGACTGGCCGGGCTGTTCGACTTGAAAGAGACATGACGCGGCAGGACCGGCGCTCCGGACTCGGTCGCTGGCCAGCCGAAATAATCGCCGATCGACCAGCCAACGCCGGCATGATCGGCGAGGTCTTCCACACTCTCGGGGCGGCCGTGTGCGTCCAGATAGTTGCGCGAGGCATAGAGGCCGGCGCCAACCGTGGCGCCGCGGCGCCCGACCAGACTCTGCTGTGTTCCCGGGCCATTCCAGCGCAAGGCGATATCGGCTTCGCGATCGGCGAGATTGGCCGAGTTGTTCTTGATCGTGATGTCGATCCCGATGCCCGGATTGGCGACCTGGAAGGAGCCGAGGGCGCGTGGCAGCCAGTCGGCACCCAGTCCTTCAGACGCGGAGACCACAACCAGCCCGGCCAGCGACTGGTCCTGGGCCATGGCAGCGCGTTCAATGGCCGAGGCCTCGTCGCGCATGCGGGCGGCGTGGGCGGTGACCTTCTGGCCCAGCGGAGTGAGGCGTGTCTGCCCCTGCTCGCGCTCGAACAGCGGTTCGCCGAAACGGGTCTCCAACGCCTGCAGGCGTCGTGTGACCGTGGGTTGGCTGACGCCGAGCTCATGGGCCGCGGCGGTCAGGCTGCCAGCCTCGGATACTGCGAGGCAGACGAGATAATCAGACCAGTCATCCATACGAATATGTATTCCGATGATCCTGATATCGTCAATTCCATTCACAGAACTTCGTTCTAAATATAAACATTGTTCACCGCATTGTTCATGACGGAGGGAGTGATCATGCGCTCTATGTTTTTTGCGGCGGCCCTGGCGGCTGCCGTCTCACCCATGTCGTTCGCCCAATCCTGCGAGACCGATCCGAGTCTGGTCGGACACCGGACCGCCAATGGTGCTGTGCGGGCCCAGTACACGGCGGTTGAACGTGGTGAGTGGCACAATGTTGTCCATATCGGCGAAGGTCTCGTCGATACCGGCCTGTCGGCGCGCAACCGCACGGCGGCCTGGTCGAATCTGTGCGCCGGTTATGCGGCAACGGGTGACGTCGAGGCGGCGATTGCCGCTTGCGATTCGGCCCTGGAATTGCGCGACACGGCGTGGCGCGCACTCAATAATCGCGGTGTGGCCCACTGGCTGGCCGGCAATCAGGAGGCGGCCCTGGCCGACTTCCAGGCCGCCAACGCCGCTTCGTCCGGCGAGGACGAAGTCGAGGCCAATATCGCCATGGTGACGTGCACAACGGCAAGCTGATCCTCCCAGACTGGTAAGTCGCTGCACAGACTAGCGGCCGGGGCGTGTTCCGCCCCGGCCGTTTTTTCATGCCCGCTGCTCAGCCCGCACCGGCTGCGGGCGCAGGCTTCTAAATGGTTTCGATTGCAACTAGAAGGACGGGATGGATGTGACCGACCGGCGCGCGCCGGCCTGACGCAGGGGAAGGCCATGACGACCCAACCACCCAAGCCCTTACTCGACGGCTATCGCGCCTTCTGCCGCGATGCCTACAAAACCCAGCGCGCGCACTACGAGGAGCTGGCCAAGGGGCAAAGCCCGCATACGCTGATTATTGCGTGTTCGGACAGCCGCGTGGACCCGGCGGTGGTGTTCAATGCCCGGCCCGGTGATCTCTTTGTCGTCCGCAATGTCGCAAATCTCGTCCCGCCGATGGATGATGATGGCGGCCGCCATGGCGTTTCCGCCGCGATCGAATTTGCCGTCAGTGCACTCGGCGTCGACCATATCGTTGTCATGGGACACGGTCAGTGCGGTGGCGTCGCGGCCAGCGTGGCGGGCCTGGACACACTCTCGTTCAAATATCTTGGTCCCTGGCTGGAACCGCTCGAACCGGCGCGCGCTGAAGTTCATGCCACGCATGCAGACGGGGATAACGAGACCCTGTGTGACGCGCTCGAGCTCAATTCGATCCGCCATTCCGTTGACCGCCTGCACCAATTCCCCTTTGTCGAGCACGCGATTGAAGAGCGAGGTCTGCAATTGCACGGCGCTCGCTTCTCGATCCATGACGGCGTGCTGGAATGGATGGGGGAAGACGGCGCCTTCACACCGGTCTAGATTCGATGACTGACCTTGCCGGCGACCGATCTCGGTGCCGGCAAGCACCGCTTCCCAAAACCGGTCGAAACAGGCCGGATCCACTCCACAAACAGGGAATAACAGGATGAAACTCGCAACGCTCAAATCGGACAGCCGCGATGGCCGCCTGGTCGTCGTCTCCCGTGATCTGGCCTGGTGCGCCGATGCCCATCAGGTTGCCCCGACCTTGCAGGCGGCTCTGGACGACTGGGAGCGATGCGAGCCCGAGCTGCGCTCGCTCTCCGATGAGCTCGAGCGTGAAACCATCCCGCGCGAGCGCTTCCACGAGCGTGACGCGCTATCACCGTTGCCGCGCGCTTTCCAGTGGGCGGATGGCTCGGCCTACGTCAATCACGTCGAACTGGTCCGCAAGGCCCGCAATGCGGAAATGCCGGAAACCTTCTGGACCGATCCGCTGATGTATCAGGGCGGCTCTGACGCCTTCCTGGCGCCGCGTGCCGATATCCCGCTGGGCGATACGGCCTGGGGCTGTGACATGGAGGGCGAGGTCGCCGTCATCACCGGCGACGCGCCCGCCGGGTGTTCGGTCGAGGACGCGGCCAAATCCATCCGCCTCGTCATGCTGGTCAATGATGTGTCCTTGCGCGGGTTGATCCCGGGCGAGCTGGCCAAGGGATTCGGTTTCTTCCAATCCAAGCCGCCGAGTGCCTTTTCACCGGTTGCTGTCACCCCGGATGAGCTTGGCGACGCGTGGGACGGCAAGAAGCTGCACCTGCCGCTGCTGGTGAAGTATAATGGCGAGCTGTTCGGCAAGGCCGAGTGCGGTATCGACATGACTTTCGATTTCGGCCAGCTGGTCGCCCATCTGGCCAAGACCCGTCCGGTCACCGCTGGCACGATTGTCGGCTCCGGCACGGTCTCCAACAAGCTTGATGATGGACCGGGCAAGCCGATCAGCGAAGGCGGGGTCGGCTATTCCTGCATCGCCGAGATCCGCATGATCGAGACCATAAAAGACGGCAAGCCGACCACGCCCTTCATGCAATATGGCGACACGGTCCGGATCGAGATGAAGGACAGGGACGGTAAATCCATCTTCGGCGCGATCGAGCAGGAAGTGGTCAAGGCCTGACCTACGCGCTGATCGGGCGACTTCCATACCGCCTCGTCGATCAATAGACTTCTGAGCAATCAAAGAGAGGCGAGGTGGCATACCTCGCCTCTGATTGTGTCGGGGAATCGATCATGTCCACCATCCAGGCCTATGCCCGGGAATCCTTCGGGACTTTCTCCGACTTCGTCGCCATGCAGGCGCAGGCCCGTCCGGAGCAGGATGCGCTGCGCTGCGGTGACGCGCGCCTGGACTATGCCGGCTTTGATGCGCGGGCCAACCGGATCGCTGCGCGCCTGCAGGCGGATGGTGTGCGTCCGGGCGGTGTGGTCGCGATCTGTGCGGCCAGTTGCGTCGAATATCTCTGCGTTTTTCTGGGCACATTGCGGACCGGGGCGGCGATTGCGCCGCTCTCGCCCTCCGCGACACCGGCACAGCTGGCCGCGATGATCGCTGATTGCGGCGCCAGCCATGTCGCCCTCGATGCAGCGGTGTCCCGTCATTTGGGCGTAGCGCTGGATGAACTCGCGGCAATTCCCTTGGCACTTGAGGCCGACGCGGCCGGAATGCCGCTGGATGACTGGCTGGCTGATGCGCCCGAGCGCCCGAAGCCGGTCGCCATCACGCCGGACATGGCCTTCAACATCATCTATTCCTCGGGCACGACCGGCACGCCCAAGGGAATCGTCCAGTCGCATGCCATGCGCTGGCCGCACAATCATCTCACCGATCCGGTCGGTTTTGGCCCGGACGCGGTCACGCTTTGCTCGACCCCGCTCTATTCCAACACCACGCTGGTCAGCGTCCTGCCGACCCTGGCCGGTGGTGGCACGCTGGTCCTGATGCCGAAATTCAGCGCGCACGGCTTTCTCGAACTGGCGCAGGCGCACCGGGCGACCCATTCCATGCTGGTCCCGGTGCAGTATCAGCGCATTCTTGCCGAGCCCGACTTCGACCAGTACGACCTCTCATCCTACCGCCTGAAATTCTGCACCTCGGCGCCCTTCTCGGCCGAGCTGAAAGCCGAAGTCCTCAAGCGCTGGCCCGGCGGGCTGGTGGAGTATTACGGGATGACAGAGGGCGGCGGCACCTGTGTCCTCGTGGCGCACGAGCATCGCGACAAGCTGCACACGGTCGGCAAGGCCATGCCGGGTCACGACCTTCGTGTCATAGACGGGCAGGGCAAGGAATGTGCACCCGGCGAGATTGGCGAGGTCGTGGGACGGTCGGGCGCCATGATGACCGGCTATCACGGTCAGCCGGAAAAGACCCGCGAGGCGGAATGGTGCAGCCCCGACGGCGAGCGCTTTATCCGCACCGGCGATCTCGCCTCACGCGATAGCGACGGCTTCTTCACCATCGTCGGCCGCGCCAAGGACATGATCATTTCCGGCGGCATGAACATCTACCCCGCCGATCTCGAGGCGGTCCTGCGCGAGCATGAGGCCGTTGCAGACGTCGCCGTGATCGGTGTGCCGTCGGCGGATTGGGGCGAGACGCCGGTCGCCTGCGTCGTGCCGGTGGCGGGCAGTTCAGTGACGCCCGAAACGCTCAAGACCTTCGCCAATGCGCGATTGGGCAAGATGCAGCGGATCAGTGCGGTGGGCCTGATGGACGAGCTGCCGCGCAGCGCCATTGGCAAGGTGTTGAAACGGGAATTGCAGGACAGCTGGGCGCGGGCCTGAACGGACCCTAGTGCGCCTGGTCCGGCGTCATCTTGAGCTGGTAGCGCGTGCCGTCAAAACCCTCGAACGCCTCGGCGATCTGGGGATGCTCGACCGGGCCGTTCTCGGCGTCGGGCAGGAGATTGCCCTCGGAGACGTAGGCACCGTAATAGCTGTCATCATTCTCGGCCAGCAAATGGTAGAAGGGCTGGTCCTTGGAGGGGCGGACATTCTCGGGAATGGACTCATACCATTCCTCGGTATTGGCAAATTCCGGATCGACGTCGACCACGACCCCGCGAAAGGGGAAGAGACGGTGGCGCACCACATCGCCGAGACCGAATTTGGCGTTGCGAACGATCATGCTCAACACTCTGACACAAACTTGACGGCGCGGACCATCCTCGCGCTGCAGACCCCTATCTAGGGTGTTTCGAGCAATAAGCTACGGTCTCAGCTGCCAGACGTCACGCATCCTTGCAGGTCGGATACTTCCTTGTATCCTGAAACCAACAATGAGTTCAGCCCGATTCGAGCCGCGCCCTGCGAACCCGCAAGTGGCGCGCGGATCGGCGAAAGGTATATCATGGCGGAGCCATCCGCCCGGTCCGCACCGGGCAATGATGCCGCCGCACGCAAGCGGAAAGGGCGCAAACGCGCACCCTCTCCCGTGTACGGCGCAATCGATCTGGGAACGAATAATTGTCGCATGTTGCTGGCCCAGCGGTCCGGCAGCAGCTTTCATGTGGTTGATGCCTTTTCGCGCGTTGTGCGGCTGGGCGAGGGGATTACCGGCTCCGGCGCCCTGTCGCAGGGCGCCATGGACCGGGCGGTCGAAGCCCTGAAAATCTGCGCCGACAAGATCCGCCGCCATAATGTGGTCAAGCATCGCTCCATCGCCACCCAGGCCTGCCGCATGGCCGATAATGGCGCGGAATTCCTCGAGCGGGTGGAACGCGAGACCGGTCTCACCTTTGATTTGATCTCCGCCGAGGAAGAGGCGCGCCTGGCCGTGCATGGCTGTGTCGACCTGCTCGATGAAGAGAAAGACGCTGCGCTGGTCATCGATATCGGTGGCGGCTCCACCGAGCTGTCCTGGGTCGATCTGGCCGAATGGCGCCGCCGGGGTGGCCGGGCCAGTGGCGGGCGGCCGCCGATGAAGTCCTGGACCTCGACCCCGGTCGGCGTGGTCACGCTGTCGGAACGCTTTCCGGAGCGCGAGGACCGGGCCGACTGGTATGACGAGATGAAGACCTATGCGCGCGATCTGATGAAGTCGCCACGCGGCGCCCGGGCGATGCGGCCGATCTTTGATGAGGGCCGCGCGCATCTCGTCGGCACGTCGGGCACGGTGACCTCGATCGCCGGTGTGCATCTGCGTCTGCCACGCTATGACCGCTCCAAGGTCGATGGGTTGTGGATGAGCGGCGATGAGGCCCTGGAGGCCTGTAAACACCTGCGCGAACTGGATATTCACGGCCGGTCCCAGGAGCCGACGATCGGCGCCGACCGGGCCGAGCTGGTCCTGGCGGGCTGCGCCATTTACGAAGCGGTCGCCGAGCTCTGGCCGGCGGAAAGACTGCGGGTCGGTGATCGCGGTTTGCGCGAAGGCATGTTGCTCAATCTCATGCGAAAGTCCAAGAAGCGCAGGCGCCGGCGTCGCAAGCCCGGCGCGGACGCCGCATCAGCAGCGACAGGATCGGGCGAATGAGCGACGACGACGATCAGACACCGGACGATGACGGCAAGGGTGAAGGCGAAAACCTTCCCGGCTGGGGCAGTAGCGACAAGCGTCGGCGACGCCAGGGCGGACCGGTCAAGAAGGGCGGGGATGCCCGGGCGGCCAAGCAGATGTTCGAGCGGGTCAAGACGGCGCGCGGTCGCAAAACGTCGTCGACGCGTTGGCTGCAGCGTCAGCTCAATGATCCCTATGTGAAGAAGGCCCAGATGGAGGGCTATCGTTCGCGCGCGGCCTACAAGCTGCTGCAGCTGGACGAGCGTTTCAAACTGCTCAAGCCCGGCATGCGCGTAGTCGATCTCGGCTCGGCGCCGGGCGGCTGGGTTCAGGTGGCGCTGAAAGCCGGCGCCTCCGAAGTGGTCGGTATCGACCTGCTGGAGATCGAGGCCATCGCCGGGGCGACCCTGCTGCAAAAGGATTTCACCGAGGATGATGCGCCCGCGCTGGTGAAGGCCGAGATGGGCGGAAGCGCTGATGCGGTCATCTCCGATCTCGCGCCCTGGACCACCGGCCACAAGAGCACCGACCATTTGCGCATCGTCGCCCTGGCCGAGATGGCGGCGCATTTCGCGGTCGAGACGCTCAAGCCCGGCGGTTTCTTCATCGCCAAGGTTTTCCAGGGCGGATCCGATGACGGGCTGCTCAATCTCCTGAAGACCAATTTCGAGAAGGTGCGCCATTTCAAGCCGGACGCCAGCCGCTCGGAAAGCGCCGAGACCTTTGTTGTGGCGATGGGTTTCAAAGGCTAGCCATCTCCGCCATCCCCGTCCGTCCGCTGGATCGAAACCGGCACGCCATTGGCGCCCATATCATCCCAGATCCGCACCACGATACCGTGGCTGCTCTCGTCATGGACTTCGAGCAGGACGGCGCTTTCCGGCTGTTCGGCGCGATGGCGGTTGATGGCGGCGAGCACGCGCTCGACATCGGTCCGATCGCCATTGACGAAGACCTTGTCGTCATCATCGACCTGTACGACGATCGGCGGTGGGCCTTCGCCACAGTCCGGGCCGGTACACTCCGGCGGTGGACGCAGATCGACACCCTCTTCCGATAGGAAGGTGGCGGTGACGATGAAGAAGATCAGCAGGATGAAGACGATATCCAGCATCGGGGTCATATTGACCTCGGCCTGATCATCGCGTTTGCGATTACGCTTGCGCATGTGGGCCTCCCCATTGGCCGTTGTGATGCGCCGGCCTCACCCGGCGCCCGATCAGTGCAGGCCTTGCGTGGGGCGAGACAGGGGAGGCGGGAAGGTGATTTGCGGGCCGCAATGGGGCGATCTGCAGGCGTCTGCTTGCCCGGACATCGCCCGGTGCCTAGCGTGAACGCATGGACAACCGCCCGGACAATCCGATGCTGCGAAGACTGTCAGACGGCATCTGGACTGCGTCCGGCCCGGTGGTCACAGCGGTCGCCGGCTTCCACTATCCCACCCGGATGGTCGTCATTCGTCTCCGCGATGATCGGCTCTGGGTGTGGTCGCCAGTCTCTCTTGACGAGGCCTTGAAGCGCGAGATTGACGCCCTCGGACTGGTCGCACACATCGTGGCACCGAACAGCCTGCATGACCTGTCCCTGTCGGACTGGCAGTCGGCCTTTCCCGCTGCGCGCTTGCACGTTGCGCCCGGCCTGGCTGCCAGGCGCCCCGACCTGACCCTTCACGCCGAACTGGACGATGAAGCGGATGTGGCCTGGGCCGAGCAGATTGATCAGGTCGTGGTGCGTGGCAATGCGATCACGACCGAAGTCGTTTTCTTCCACCGGGCCAGTGGTACTGCGATTTTCACCGATCTGATCCAGCACCTTCCGGATAACTGGTATTCTGGTTGGCGGCGCTGGATTGCCCGCTGGGACCTCATGACCGGCGACGAGCCGGCCGTCCCGCGCAAGTTTCGCCTCGCCTTTCGCGACCGGCGTGCTGCGCGCCACGCCATCGACCGTATCCTGGCCTGGCCTGTTCAGACCGTGCTCTTTGCCCATGGTGAGCCGGTGGTAGACGACGCGCGGGCGTTCCTGGCGCGGGTTTTTGCCTGGTTGCGCTAGCCGGGGTGGAACAGGTCCGGGCACGGTATGGCTGGCTCATAAGATATTCATGAGGTCCGGCGAAATGCGAAGTTTTCCTTAGGCGTTTTCACGACATGTCTGGCCGGATGACAGCGGATCAAGACATGTCGGGCGGGATGGACAGATATCAGGACATCATTGATTCCCATGAAGTACTGGTCAGCGGCCGCGCCGGCGGTTGCCGGGCCATTTTCCGCTTCGCCAAGCTGCGCGGCATCGTGCTGCAAAAGCGCAATCTGGAATCGGTCCAGTTTCTCGGCTGCGATCTGGAGAATGCCCGGTTTGCGCTGACCAATTTCCGTCTCGCATCCTTTTACGGATCCAATCTCGCGCGTGTGGACTTTCGTGGCTGCGACCTGAGCCGCGCTGACATGCGGGGCGTTCGGCTCGACGGCGCGCTGTTGCAGTCGGCGACGATGGACGAGGCCGATTTTCGTCGCGCAAGCCTTATCGAGGTTGATGATAAAGACCGTTGGCGGGATCGCACGGCCGGCAAGTCTGCATCCTCCATTCAGGAAGCTCGTGCCGTCGATTTTCGCGATTGTTCCCTGCGCGGCGCGCGTCTCAATGGTGCTCGGCTGCAGGGGGCGGATTTTGGTGGCGCGATCCTGGAGGGCGCGGACCTGTCCGGCGCCAATCTGATGGGCGCCTGCTTCGATGATGCGGTCATCGTCGACGTGAATTTCGACAATTGCCAGATCCGCGCCGATGCCTTGCAAAAGGCGGTCGGACCGCCAACAGCAGAAGACAGGGCCTGTCGCGCCGCCTGGCTCGACAGCCTTTCGGCGCATTCTGCCTGGCTGGAAAGCGGCGGCGAGTCAGGCGAGAAAGCCTGCCTCGAAGGCGCAGACCTTCGGGTGCTTGGCGACGCCCTCAAGGGGGCTCGGCTGGACGGGGCGGTTCTGCGGCGTTGCCGGGCCATCGGCTGCGACTTTTCCGGCACTTCGCTCGTGGGGGCGGTCCTGGACGGGTCGGACCTGCGTGAGGCGAATTTCAGCCATGCTGATATGCGCGGCAGTTCACTGCGGGAATGCCGTATCGCGCGGGCGAATTTCAATGGCAGTGACTTGCGCGGCCTTGAGGGACGCGCTGGTCGCCAGTACCAGGTCCGTTTCGAAGGCACCAATCTGGCGCATGTCGATTTGCGTGTGGCGCGGCGGGCTGCGTAAGTGGCCTCGGCCTCCGGATGCGACAAATCAGCGACCGCCCGCAGACCTCCCTTGCCACATGATCGAATCCGTTCTATTGCCGCGCCGCAAGCAGCAATGAGGAGTCTCCCATGGAGATTCGTGAAGGTCTCACCTTCGATGATGTGCTCTTGCAACCGGGCCCGTCCGAAGTTCTTCCCGCCGATGCAAACGTTTCCACGCGCGTGGCCAGCGATGTTTCGCTGAAGATTCCCATGCTCGCGGCAGCCATGGATACGGTGTCCGAGAGCGGCATGGCGATCGCCATGGCCCAGGCTGGCGGCCTTGCCGTCATCCATCGCAATCTCACCATCGCCGAGCAAGCCGAGGAAGTGCGCCGCGTGAAGCGTTATGAGAGCGGCATGGTGGTCAATCCGGTGACGATCTCGCCGGACGCGACCCTGGCCGACCTGCGCGCCCTGATCGCCCAGCACCGCATCTCCGGCATTCCGGTGGTGGAAGGCGCGACCAATGCCCGTCCGGGCAAGCTGGTCGGTATCATCACCAATCGCGATGTCCGTTTTGCCGACGATCCGAATGAGAAGGTCGGCAATCTGATGACCCGCGATGTGGTCACGGTGAAGGAAGGCGCGTCCCAGGACGAGGCCCGCGCCAAGCTGCACAAACACCGCATCGAACGTCTGCTGGTCGTTGATGACGCCGATCGCTGCATCGGCCTGATCACTGTCAAGGACATGGAAAAGGCCCAGGCCTTCCCGATGGCGGCCAAGGACTCCCAAGGCCGCCTTCGCTGCGCGGCTGCGACCACAGTTGGGGATAGCGGTTTCGAGCGCGCCGAGGCGCTGATCGATGCCGGTGTCGATGTGGTCGTGATCGACACGGCCCATGGCCAGAGCCAGTCCGTGCTGGATCAGGTCACCCGCGTGAAGAAGGCGTCCAGTGCCGCCCGCGTCGTGGCGGGGAATGTCGCCACTTATGACGGTGCGCGCGCGCTGATCGATGCCGGGGCTGATTGCATCAAGGTGGGGATCGGGCCGGGTTCGATCTGCACCACGCGCATCGTCGCCGGTGTCGGTGTGCCGCAGCTGACGGCCATCATGGATGCTCGCCGTGCGGCGGAAGGCTCTGACGCCTGTATCATCGCCGATGGCGGGATCAAATTCTCCGGTGACCTGGCCAAGGCCATCGCCGCCGGCGCCGACTGCGTCATGGTCGGCTCGCTCCTGGCGGGAACCGAAGAGGCGCCGGGCGAGGTCTTCCTCTATCAGGGCCGCTCCTACAAATCCTATCGCGGCATGGGCTCGCTGGGCGCCATGGCGGCGGGTTCGGCCGACCGCTATTTCCAGAAGGATACCGAGCGCATGAAGCTGGTTCCTGAAGGCATTGAAGGTCAGGTGCCCTACAAGGGCCCGGTCGGGCCGATCCTGCACCAGATGGTCGGCGGGCTGCGGGCCGCCATGGGCTATACCGGTTCGAAGACGATTGCGGACCTGCACCAGCGCGCGCAATTCGTGCGCATCACCAATGCCGGCCTGCGTGAAAGCCATGTCCACGACGTCAAGATCACACGCGAAGCGCCCAACTATCCGACCACGAGCTGATCGGACGGGCCGGACGGGCCCGGTTGGCAAGTCGCCATGTTCGCATGGAGCCCATGCCGGAGCGGAGATTGCCGGGTGAGGGCGGGGTGGCTACCCCGTTCCCATCCATGTTCTCGAGGAGAATCCCAGTGTCTGACGCTCTGATCTATCCGCTCCTGCTGCAGGTCGCCCTGACCTTTGTCCTTCTCTTCGCCAATGCGCTGATGCGGACCGGCTCTGTCGCCGCTGGCAAGGTCAAGCCGGCGGATATCGTGCTGGGCCAGCGCGCCTGGCCGCGCAAGGTCCAGCAGGTTTCCAATGCCTTCCAGAACCAGATGGAAACGCCGACCTTGTTCTTCGTCGGTGTCATCCTGGCGATCATCCTGGGCATAAGCGGACCGGTTCTGCTCACTCTGGCCTGGGTCTGGGCCGGGTTGCGTGTCGTCCATGCCATCATCCACACGACCAGCAATCATCTGCGCTGGCGTTTCTATTCCTTTGCGGGCGGCGTCTTCGTCCTGCTCGCCTTCTGGATCACTCTGGCCATCGGGATTGTGACGCGATGATGCAGGACCAGCCTGAAATCGAGACCGGCCGGGACATCCTCTTCCTGCTCACCGGCGCCTGGGACGATGCCGATGGCGGATCCTGGCTGTGCGCGGATTGCTGCACGATGGAAGGCGCGCTGACGGTCAATCCGCATTGGGTTGATGCCATCACCCTGGTGCGCATCGATTACGCGCGTCCGCGGGCGGAAATCGTGGCTCTGCTCGACGCGGAGAACCAGAATGCCCCGACCCTGATCCTGGCCGCAGACACGGTCGCCCATATCGAGCCGGAAGCGGTCGTCAATGGACGCCGTATCTATACCAACCCCAAGACCATCTGCCGCCAGTTGGCGGCGTGCTATACCGGCGCCCAGCCGAAATAATTCGCGCCCGAGTGCGCCCTTGCAAGACGGATATCCGACATGAGAGACGGCGCACGCATTGCCGCAGCCATCGAGATTCTCGACACGCTCCAGACCCAGCACCGACCGGTGAAGGATGCCGTGCGCGACTGGGGCAAGGCCAACCGCTTTGCCGGTTCCGGCGATCGCGCCTGGATTGGCGGCCTGGTGCTGGACGCGCTGCGCCACCAGTCCTCGATTGCTTTTGCCATGGCGGCGGACTCGCCCCGGGCCCTGGCGATCGGGACGGTCGGACGGGTCTGGGGTGTCGACGCGGATGCCATCGACGCCATGTTTGACGGCGATGATCATGCCCCGGAAAAACTCACCGATGCCGAGCGTGAAGGCCTGGCGAGGGACATTTCCGACGCGCCGCTGCACATTCGCGGCGACGTGCCCGAATGGCTCGAGGAGAGCCTGATCCGGGCCTTTGGCGAGGCGGCTGCGGAAGAGGGTTCCAGGCTCTCATCCCGGGCACCGGTGGATCTGCGCGTGAATGAAGTGAAAGTCGATTTTGACCGTGCTTTCAAAGAGGTATCGTCAAAACTGAAAGCGGCCGAAAATAGCCCCTTGGTTCGCTCGGGTATTCGCATTCCGCAGCGCGACCCGCGCGGCAAGGCCGCCGCCGCCGAAAGCATTCCGGCCTATGGCAAGGGCTGGGTCGAGGTCCAGGATATCGGGTCTCAGCTGGCGGCGCTCGCTTCCGGCGCCCGTTCAGGCCAGCAAATACTGGATTATTGCGCCGGTGCCGGCGGCAAGACGCTGGCCCTGTCAGCCCTCCTGCACAATACCGGGCAGGTCCATGCCTGGGATATCGACTGGCGCCGTTTGCGTGCCATCTGGCCGCGTCTCAAGCGTGCGGATGTGCGCAATGTCCAGGTCCATGATGATAATGAAGACAAGGCCTTGGGCGATTTTATTGAGAAGATGGATGTCGTTTTCTGCGACGCGCCCTGCACCGGAACCGGCACCTGGCGCCGCCGTCCCGACGCCAAGTGGCGCTTGAAGCCCGCCGCTCTGGAACGCCGCATCAAGGAGCAGGACATCGTGCTGGAGCGCGGCCATCGCTATGTGAAGCCGGGCGGCCGTCTCGTCTACATTACCTGCTCGGTTCTGCCCGAGGAAAACGGCGACCGGGTCAATGCCTTCCTCGACACAACTGAGGCGTTCAAACCCGTCCCGGTGCTTGATGTCCTCAAGGCCAGTGGCGGGCTGGCCGAGGGCGCAGAAGACCTGCTCGAGTCCTGCCTCACCGAGCATGGCGCCCTCCAGCTCTCACCGGGCCGTACGGATACAGACGGGTTCTACATCTGTGTGATGGAGCGGGTGGGGTAGTCGCCAGCTTGTTCTGAAATGCCGTGCCAATCGGCACGATTTTCACCGCCCGATCGCTAGGCCCGCAAACGTCGGCGCTTCGGCTTTGTATTGCGGGTGCCATACCCCAACTCGGCCAGTCTTTGCCGCGTCTGCGCATTCACAATACCGTCCAGCCCTGCACCCGCGCCGACCCGTCGCCGGGTCAGGGGCTGGTTGATCAGCGGGAGGCTGTCCCGCTCCAGCCCGTGCAGCTCGATCCGGCGCGTGGCGTAGTGCAGCTGGGCCGGTTCGAATTTCAGGCCGAGAAAGCGCATCAATTCGGTGATGGTTGCCTTGGGCCGGGTGGCGAGATCCTCATAGCGGATACGGATGATGCGACCGGCGAGGTTGCGTTCAGCGGCGAGCCCGATACCGGTCAGATCGGTCCAGTATTTCAGGGCCGCCCGCGGATCGCTGACATGGGGGAAGGGATGACCTTGCGGGTCACGCCAGTCGCGGGCGAGCAGGGAGTTCGCGACATCGCGGCCATCGCGCACGACATGGATGAAGCGCGCCTGTGGCAGGAGCCGTCCCAACAGATCGAAGGCGGCGACATTGAGCGTGGTTTTCTCGACCAGAGTATCAACTCCTGGTGTTTCAAGCGGCGCGCCGATCATGCCGGTCAGGAGCTCTGCCATGGTGCGGCGCATGTCTTCCGCACCGACATCGAAATCACGAGCGTGCAGCGGTCCCAGCTCACGGGCGAAATTCTGCCATTGCATGGCAATGGAAGGCGGTAGACCGGTATCCGGGCCGCAATGGACCCGGCGGTGCGGTTCAATGAGACGACGCAACAGGGTCAGGCCGGAGCGCGGACAGCCCCCGGCGAAAACGAGGCCGGTGCCATCCTGGCGCCGGTCCGTACTATCAGTTTCAGGCATAGCCGAGCTCGCGCAATTGCCCCCCGGCAATGCCCATGACGATATTAAGCTGTGACGCGTTCAACCGGTCGCGCCACCGCCCAATGGCGCTGCGGTCGATCGGTGTGGAGACCCGCTCGGCGCTCGACTCACCAGTTCCGGCGCTCGCGTCGAAATCGCGGGCATGGTCGAGAGCTCGCGCCTTGGAATCCTCGTTTTCTCCGAGTGCGTCGAAGAGCGGCCCGATTGCGTTGGCCGGGTCGGTGACGAGTGCCTCATAGCGAATCTCGAAATAATTCCGATCGTTTTGCATGCGACGGCCGGCCGCGATGCTGGCGCTCCACAGACGCGCAGCAGCGGCGGCATCGCGGGTGATGGTCATGGGCCGGCCGGTCGCGCTGTCCGTCCAGTCCATGGACAGAAGCGAGGCGACCACGTCGCGCCCGTCGCGGACGACGCCGATCAGCGGGCTGTCCGGGAAGATCTGACGCAGTCGGGCGAAATGCAGGATATTGGCCGGTGTTTTCTCGGCGACCCGGGCTCCGGTGCGCGCATGCAGTGGTGCGAGCAGGGTATCGATCGCGCGGGCGAACTGATTGTGCACGGCTGTCCGGTCGACGCCGTATCCGCAGTGCAGGACCCCGGCCTGGTTCTGGTCGATCTGTTCCGCGAGGTGACAGAGGGCAGGGATGACCCGCATTTCCGGACCGCAAACGATATTGCGGCTGGCATTGACCATGGCCCGCACCAGCGTGGTCCCGGAGCGTGGAGCGCCGCCGATGAAAATGGGTGACTGGCCGACCGGGTGCTGCATTGAAAACCTCGGGCACACTGAATGCTCAACGAGGTATCAGGCTCTGTAATGATTCAGAAGTTACAATAAATCAATAGGTTGCGGAAAATTTAGGAGACTGTAAGTTGCTGTTCAGTTTCCTCAATTATCCGCGCTTGAGACTGGCAATCAGGCGCTTGCCGTACCCGAGGAGCGGTGTCTCAATCAGGCGATGGGTAAGCCAGCCCAGCAGAAGGCTAGCGGCCAGACCACCCAGATAGAGCGTTACAGTGCTGATCAGGCCGGTCCCCATGATGTGCGCTATGGCGCGTGCCAGAAATCCGATAGCGAGCAGATGGCCCAGGTAAATCGCATAGGACCAGTCGCCTAAATCGGCGAGGAAGCGGTGCCATCGCGGTTGCCAGGCCAGCAAGGTCCACACCAGCGCGATGGCCATGGTCAGGAAGGCAAAGACCCGGTGGCCAATATTCGCCATTCCCTCCAGCCCATTGGCTTGGGTCCAAAGGATCGCGATGGCACTGCCGACCAATAGCGTGCCGAGCGCCACCCAGCGGGTACGGGCAAGGTGCGGACGAAGCTCGGCGAGGCCAAGCCCGGCGATGAAAAGCAGGTTGAACGGGCTCAGGGCCAGTCGGGACCAGGGAGCGCTCGTCTCGAGCCAACTCGTCAGGGCGAGCAGGGTCAGGCCGAGCCAGGCCGCGATGGCGAACCAGCGCCATCGTCCGGGCAGAAACAGCAACAATCCGTAGACAAGATAGAAATAGAGTTCGTGGATCAGCGTCCAGCCGACCAGCAGAAGCGGCGGCTGGGATGTCGGCCAGAGCGTGATCGTGGTCAGCCAGTCGAGCCGGGTGATATCGCGGCTCAGATTGTCACCCATCGCCAGATATCCCAGCAGGGCGAGGCCGGTGAATATCCAGTAGAGCGGATAAATCCGGTTCAAACGCTTGAGCGCGTAGCTTGCGGTGGGCCTTGAGGCCGACCTGTAGAGCGTGTGAATGATAAAGCCGGATATGACGAAGAAGACGTCCACGCCAGCAAAGCCAAGATATCCGACCGGCCCGAGAATGTCAGCGCCGGTCAAGCGACCGCCGGCCTGGTGCAGATGGCCGACCACGACCATCAGCACGGCAATGGCGCGTAGGTATTGCAGCTCGACAATTTCAGCGCGAGGGCGGGCAGTGAGCATCGAATCTCCGGGCAGCGTCCGCGATCATCACGCGACCCGGTACCGGCACGCAAGTTGGCCTACTGCGCTGCCAGCCGCCAGTCCCGATGATCAGCCCCGGGTGAAGAGCAGCGAGAAGCTGACCGGCGAGACCGGTGCGATTGAGGGCAGGCCGGCCAGTTCCTGCAATGTCGCGAGGCCGTCCGTGAGGCCGAAATCCCCGATATGCAGCAGGACCGGAGCCGCGCTTTCCACCAGGACATGGCGCCCGTCAATATCGGTCACGATGACTGGCGCGATGATATCGATCGACTGGCCGTGCAGGGACACGGTGGCTTCGATTTCCAGGCTTCGGCGCTCCCCGGTTTCCAGATCGGCGAGGGCCGCGAGGTCGAGCGCCGTCGTGACCCGCGCCTCGGCGAAACTGCCAATCTCGAAGAGGTGTTCGCGCATGCGCTCATTGCGGATATCGATCCCGGTTTCCACTGTTGCCAGATCGATCACCAGTTCGGCCTGACCGTCGGGGGCAACCGCGCCGCTCAAGCCGGAAAAGCTGTGTGCTTCGGCGATTTCGCCGGACTTGATCGACACAAAGGACAGACGCGACCGTTCGCCATCGAGACGCCAGTCACCGCTGGCTGCCGGCTGCGAGCAAGCCGCCGCGAAAGTCAGAAGGGCCATCAGGCTGGCGGTGAGGATCAGGCGCATGGGGAACTCCTTGGCGGTGACGGCCCCATACCTGCGCCCCCGAGCGAGCCGGTTCAAGGTCTGGCGGTCCAAAATCGGGCATTCCGGCGCAAAGCGCAGGCCCCGGGGCAGGCAAGGGCTGGTCAAGCGCGCTGACTCGCGCTATCGGGCCGCATGCTGACAGATGTTTCTGCCATCTCCCCACATTTTGACCTTCGGGACACCCGCGCGCGCGGGTGCGAACGCCCATGATTGATCAACACGACAAACTCCTCATCATCGATTTCGGCAGCCAGGTGACCCAGCTCATTGCCCGCCGCGTGCGCGAAAGCGGCGTCTTCTGCGAGATCCATCCTTACAACCGCGCTGATGCGGCCTTCATCGATGCCTATGATCCCAAGGCGATCATCCTGTCGGGCTCGCCGCATTCCACCCATTGGGACAATTCCCCGCGTGCCGATGCGTCGGTCTTCACGCGCGGCATCCCGGTTCTGGGGATTTGTTATGGCGAGCAGACCATGTGCGCTCAGCTGGGCGGCCGGGTCGAAGCTTCGGAAGAGCGCGAATTCGGGCGTGCGGACATCACCCTGATCGAGGACAGCCCGCTCTTTGCCGGCTTTGGCCCGATCGGTCACGAAGAACGCGTCTGGATGAGCCATGGCGATCGCGTCGCCGCGCTGCCTGAGGGCTTCAAGGTGATCGCGACCTCGGGTCATGCTCCTTTCGCGGCCATCGCCGATGAGGATCGTCGATTCTACGGCGTGCAATTCCACCCGGAAGTCGTGCACACGCCGCGCGGTGCCGCTCTCCTGCACAATTTCACCCACCAGATCGCCGGCCTCACTGGCGACTGGTCCATGGCCAATTTCAAGGATGAGGCGATCGCCAAGATCCGCGAACAGGTTGGCGACAAGCGCGTCCTGTGTGGTCTGTCCGGCGGTGTCGACAGTTCGGTGGCGGCTGTCCTGCTGCACGAGGCCATCGGCGACCAGCTGATCTGTGTTTTCGTCGATACCGGCCTGATGCGCCAGGGCGAGGCCGACGAGGTCGTGACCCTGTTCCGCGAGCACTACAATATCCCGCTCGTCCATGCCGAGGCCGAGGATCTTTTCCTCAGCGCCCTCGAAGGCGTTGATGACCCGGAGAAGAAGCGCAAGATCATCGGCAGCCTTTTCATCGATGTCTTCGACGAGAAGGCCACCGAGGCCGGCGGTGCCGATTTCCTCGCCCAGGGCACGCTCTATCCCGATGTGATCGAGAGCGTCAGCTTTGATGGCGGGCCGTCGGTTACCATCAAGTCGCACCATAATGTCGGCGGTCTGCCGGCGCGCATGAAGATGAAGCTGGTCGAGCCGCTGCGCGAGCTGTTCAAGGATGAGGTTCGCGCCCTGGGCCGCGAGCTCGGTCTGCCGGAAGCCTTTGTCGGACGCCATCCCTTCCCGGGACCGGGACTCGCCATCCGCATCCCGGGCGCCGTCTCAAAAGAAAAGGCCGACATCCTGCGCAAGGCGGATGCGATCTATATCGAGGAGATCAAGAAGGCCGGTCTCTATGACGAGATCTGGCAGGCTTTCTCGGTCCTGCTACCGGTGAACACTGTGGGTGTGATGGGCGATGAGCGCACCTATGACGCCGTTCTCGCCCTGCGCGCCGTGACCTCGGTCGACGGCATGACCGCCGATTACTACCCCTATGACCACGACTTCCTCGGTCGCGTGGCGACGCGGATCATCAACGAGGTCCGCGGCGTGAACCGGGTCGTCTATGACGTGACCAGCAAGCCGCCGGGGACGATTGAGTGGGAGTAGGGGATGGACTCGGAGGAGAAAAAGCGGCGTGCAGATCTGATCGTACAACAATACGACGGGATCGTCCCCCAGTATGAGGCTTTCTACATCAGCAGCTTGCTGTATTCGGCCAACCGAGCACGCATGTCGTTCGATGCTTTGGACGCAGCGCTCGAAAATGTTGACGACCCGAATGTTGCGATGGCGCATTTGCAAGAAGCGCTGTCGCACGCATCGTCAGTGTCTAGGTATTTTTGGCCAACGAGGCGCGATAAATACACTCAGTCTCGAGCAATCAAGTTGCGGGATGCCTTCGAAGTTTCGGCTACTAATCCATTGAAAGATCGTCAATTGCGAAATGCGTTCGAGCATTTTGACGAACGGTTGGATGATTTTTTGCTCAATTGCTCAGCTGGACCAGTTGTCCCAGGAGCAATCATTGGTGATTTTGCGATCATTGAAGAATCTGTCGGGCATGTGTTTAAGCTTATTGATCCTGAGCATGGCGTCTGCGTCATTCTCGGGACGATCTGTAGGTACTTCCCGGTTAGGTGTGCTGTGGTTGACGTCTCGCAGCGTGCCGAGCGGATGGACCGCGATGGCGCGCGTTTAAGGCGCCTCTAGAAGTGATCGCTTCTATCGTCTAGCTGTTGTCGGTTTGCCGCGTTGTTAGGTCATACCTCTCCCCATACCTCCCTTGTCAGCCAGCGGGCCGTATCCGGTTCTTGAGGTCAAGGGCGCGCAGCGCCGCTTCGCGGTTGAAACCCTTGAGCTCAAGAACCGGATACGGCTTTCTCTCGGCGAGGGATGTATGGCTGGCCGTGCGCCCGGCGCCCACTCTCCACGCCAATACCAGCCTCGCATTTAAATCATCCATTTTTCCCGGGCGAAGACCCGGGACCGACCGAACCCGCCTTGAAGCGCTGAGTCTCCCGTAGGTCCCGGATAGCGCTGATTCGCTTCCGGCAAAAATGGTGTTCGTGATGGTGGGTGACGGGGGCGCTTCCCTCAACCCAGCACCTTCACCACAACCTCCACCGGCAAAAACAACACCCGACCATCCGCTGGCCAGGCCAGAAACTCGGCGCACCGCATATAAAAGCGTTTCGCCGCCTCGTTCTTGGCGTGAATCAGCACGGCGGCGATGCCGATGGTGCGGGAGGCGATGGCGATGCGGCGCAGGGCGTCGGCGAAGAGGTCCTGGCCGAGACCTTGGCCGGCATGGCTGCGGCTGACGGCCAGCCGCGTGATGATCGCGACCGGGATTGCGTCCGGCGCATTGCGGCGGAGCTTTCCGGGCACCGCAGCCCGCTCGACGGATCCGGCGGACAGGCTGACATAGGCGACGACCGTGTTGCCCTCGCACACGACACAGGTCCGTGAAAAGCGGCTCTCATTCTTCAAGGCGCGGTGTTTGAGCCAGTCATCAAGGGCGGGTTCGCCGCAGTCGAACGCGGCCAGGTCGTGCGCCGCGTTGATCGCTTGCGGCGCGCTCAGGCCTTCCATGCCGGCCGGCGTAGCATCAGGGCGGTCAGTTTCTCGCCGGGATCGGCCGGCGTCTCAAGCGCGTCCGCGAAAGCGTTGAAGGCATCCGGGCCGAGCTGGAAGAGCCTGCGGTCGAGCAGGATATCGATGGCGCGACTGCGGGCGGTGTCAATCATGAACTCGGTGCGCGATTTGCCCAGCGAGGCGGCGGCCTCGTCGATCAGCGCCCGGCTCTGCCCGTCAATGCGAAGATTGATGCTGCCCTTGGCGGTGTTGGCCTGATCGGCAATGTTGAGCGGCGAGGCGGACGCGGCCTTGGCCGGATATTGACGATCCTTGGTCATGGGAGGAAACTGGGCGAACGTATACACGATGTCAATACGTCACCGGAGCCCTTACGTGCGACCCGAAACGATTTGCCTTGCTAAAACCACAATCATCGCCCATATAACGCTCACTCGATCTTGATTGCCGAATCTTCTGGGGGCGAGTTTTGCCCCCCCGACGCTCTTCCCTTTCAAATTTCGACACTCCGGGCATCAGCTGACACGCGGTCGGTTGGGCCCAAAACAACGTGCCTGATTGAAAGGACATCGTCATGGCTACTGGTATCGTTAAATTTTTCAACACCACCAAAGGTTTTGGTTTCATTCAGCCGGAAGACGGCTCTACGGACGTCTTCGTCCACATCTCGGCTGTCGAACGTTCCGGCCTGACCACGATCACCGAAGGTCAGAAGCTGAACTTCGAAGTCGTCCAGGACAAGCGTTCTGGCAAGAATGCTGCTGAAAACCTGGAAGTCGCGTAAGCGGCTTCCGGCTTGCCTGACGTCCCGTAAACGGACGTATGGGTGACGCACAGAGAGGCCGGGCAATCGCCCGGCCTTTTTGTTTCTGAACGACCCGACACGAAAACTGCAGAAGGAGGCCAATCCGATGGCGACTTTGTTCAATGGTGACCAGCTGCGTCTGAAGCCCGATCCCAAGCTGGATCCGGAGCAGGAGATTGCACCGGCCAAGCCCACGGCTGCCCAGAATTCCGTGCTTGAACTCCTGCAGGAAGAGGCCGATCTGCGGCTGACGAAAGTGCAGACCCTGCGCAAGGCGCGCCTCGCCATGCAGGCCAAGGCCGCTGCCGAGGCCGAACCCGCCGCGCCGAAAAAGCGCCGCGCCAGACCCCCGAAATTCGCCAACCAGTCCTAGGGCTGCAGCGCAAGACGGCGCCAGCGCCACGCTTACAGCGCGGCCAATCGCTCGCGGAGTCGGGTCTGCGCAAAGTCGAGAAAAACGCGCATCTTGCTGGGCAAGGCGCCGCCACCGGCATGCATGAGATGCACGGGCAGGGGAGCCGGTTCATGTGCTTCGAGCAGGACCCGCAAGGATCCGTCGCGCACGGCATCGGCACATTGATAGCTCAGGACACGCGTGACCCCGACACCGTCGCGTGCCGCTGACACGGCGGTATCTGCGGTCGAGACCGTCAACCGCGCACGCGGCGTCGCGTCCACCGGCTTTCCGTCGACATCGACAAGGCTCCAGCGTCCGCCGGGTGACAGGATGTCGAAATGTACGCCGGGCATGTGTTCGAGATCACCGGGCGTCACGGGCGACCCGCAAGCGGCCAGCAGGGCCGGGCTCGCGACCACAATGGTCCGGACGGATCCGACCCGGGTCGCGATCATCGCGCTGTCCGGTAGCGGTCCGATACGTACCGCCATGTCGATATGCTCCTCCATCAGATGAAGATTCCGGTCCGACAGGGCGAGGCGAATATTGATCTGCGGGTAGGCGGCCAGAAAGTCGCGGACGACCGGCAGGACTAGCAAGCGACCGAAGGCGATCGGCGCTGTGATATTGAGCTCGCCGCGTGGCGTGTGGAATTCACCGGCGGCCACGCGCTCCGCTTCATCAATTTCGTCAAGAATTCGGCGCGCCGCACTGATATAGGCTTCGCCGGCATCGGTGAGGGCGAGTTTGCGCGTCGTCCGGGTTAGCAGGCGTGTGCCCAGATGGGCTTCCAGTTCCGTGACCTGGCGGCTGACTGTGGCCAGCGGGATGCCAAGCGCCCGGCTGGCCGCGGAAAAGCTCCCGTGCTCGACCACGTGTACGATGATCGACATGGCTTTCAGGCGATCCATGATTGTTCCATTTTTCGGAATAGAAGTTCCCGAATATAGGTTATTATCAAATCTGATGGAATGTCTATTTCTCCCCGGCAGAACGCGATCCCCGATGGATCGCCATGACACCGAAGGAGAAATCAATGTCCCGTCTGCCTATTCCGGACCTCGACGCCGTCCCCGCTGCCTCCAAGCCCATCCTCGACGCTGTTCACAAGCAGCTTGGCGTCGTGCCGAACATGTTCCGTCTGGTGGCGTCCAGCCCGGCGGCCCTGGAAGGCTTCGCCGGCAATAATGGCGCCCTGTCGCGGGCGCTGGACGTGAAAACCCGTGAGCGCATTGCTCTGGCCGTCGCCCAGATCAATGGCTGTGACTACTGCCTCTCGGCCCACACCTATCTCGGGCTCAATCTCGCCAAGCTGACCCCGGAAGAGGTTGCTCGCAATCGTCGCGGCCAGTCCGGCGATGCCAAGGCCGATGCGGCTGTCGGTTTTGCCGCGAAAGTCGTGCGTGAGCGGGGCCAGGTTGCGGACGCAGACATCAAGACGCTGCGGGAAGCCGGCTATTCCGACGGCCAGATCGTGGAGATTGTCGCGATCGCGGCCGAGAACGTCTTCACCAACCTCCTCAACAATGTCGCCCGCACCGATATCGACTTCCCGGTCGTGTCGGCGGCGGACGCAGCTTGATCCGTGGCGGGCGGACCGGATCTCCGGTTCGCCCGCGTCTGCCAGACCATGAAAGGAGCGTCGCCATGAGTTACGGATATCTCGATACTGCCATCACTCCGAGCGTACGGACGGTGCAGGCAGAGATGGGCAGTGCCCACATCTGGAAGCGTTTTGAGCGTGATCGTGCCTTTGAGCGTTTCACCCGCCACGAGATGGATTTCATTGCGGCGCGCGACAGCTTCTATGTGGCGACCGTGTCCGAGACCGGTTGGCCCTATGTCCAGCACCGCGGTGGACCGACCGGATTTCTCAAAGTGCTCGATGATCGAACGCTGGCCTTCGCCGACTATCGCGGCAATCGCCAATACATCTCCGTCGGCAATGCGCGGGCCTCGGCGCGCGTTGCGCTCATTCTCATGGACTATGTGAACCGTGCCCGGCTCAAGATTTACGCGACCGTCGAATTCCTGCCGGCCGAGCCGACGAGTGAGCTCGCCCGGACGCTCCATCACCCCGATTATCGCGGTCGGCCGGAACGGATTGTTCTCCTGCACCTGGTCGCCTTCGACTGGAATTGTCCCCAGCACATCACGCCGCGCTACACCGAAGCGGAAATTATCGAGACAATGCGAGGCGTGCATGAGCGCCTGATCAGCCTCGAGGCAGAGAATGCTCGCCTGCGCGCCCAATCCGGGCTGGACGGGGATGATGGACGGCGGGACGGGGGCGAGGCATGACCACGCTCCACCGACCGCCGCTCCCGCCGTTCAACACGCTGCAGGATGCCGAGACAAAGGTCCGTCTGGCCGAGGACGCCTGGAATTCGCGCGATCCTGAACGGGTCTCGCTGGCCTATACTGAAGACAGCCAGTGGCGAAACCGGGACACTTTTCTCACCGGGCGTTCCGAGATCGTCGCCTTCCTGACGGCCAAATGGCAGCGTGAGCAGGACTACCGCCTGATCAAGGAAATCTGGGCCTACCGGGATAATCGCATCGCCGTGCGCTTTGCCTATGAATGGCGCGACCCGGCAGACCGCTGGTTTCGGGCCCATGGCAATGAGAATTGGGAGTTCTCACCGGACGGTCTGATGCGTCGCCGGATCGCCAGCATCAATGATCTGGCGATCAAGGAAATCGACCGGATATTCCACTGGCCGCAGGGGCGCCGACCGGATGACCACCCCGGCCTCAGCGATCTGGGCCTGTAAGGTCGGCGCTAAACGCGCCGGCTAGAGCAGGGCTTCGATCTCGCCGCGAATCTTCTCCGGTGTGTCCTGGGGCCCGAAGCGCTTGACCACCCGGCCCTCGCGATCGACCAGGAATTTGGTGAAATTCCATTTGATCGAGGTCGAGCCCATCAGCCCCTTGGCTTCGGTCTTCAGCCATTCATAGAGCGGGTGGGTCTCGGGGCCATTGACCTGGATTTTTGCGAACATCGGGAATTTCACGTCATAGGTGAGCGAGCAGAAACTGGCGATTTCTGCCGCATCGCCCGGTTCCTGTTTGCCGAACTGGTTGCAGGGAAAGCCGAGCACGGCGAGTCCCTTGTCGGCCAGATCCTCATGAAGCGTCTCCAGACCTTCATACTGGGGGGTGAAGCCGCATTTGCTGGCGGTATTGACGATCAGTATCACCTGGCCCTTGAAGGCAGAGAGGGACACCTCGTCACCCTTGATATCGGTGGCCGTGAAGTCGTGAATGCGGCACATGGAAATCTCCTCTGTCTCTTGCCAGCATATGTGGTGTGATTGCGATGCGGGACAAGCGCGGAGATTACGCTAATTTGCCGCCGAACCAGAGCCGGGATGACCATCATGATCGACACGCTGCAGGCCCGCATCGAAGCGCTGGAAATCCATGTCGCCCATCAGGACGCGACGGTGGAGGACCTCAATGGCGTCATCCTCGCCCAGCGCGAGGAACTCGACCGCCTGACCCGCCGCATCAATCGCATGATGTCGCAGATCGATGAGCTTGAAGCGGCCGCTCCCGCGCCGGAAGTGACCAAGCCGCCGCATTATTGATGGCAGCGCCCACCAGACAGTCCGGCAGACCTGTCTCAGCCAGCCTCCACAGCCTTCTCCGCCAGCGCTGAACGCACCGCCGGCATGATGCGGCGGCTGACCGGAACTTCGCTGCCATTGGACAGCAGGAGTCGGCCGGTTCCACTGGCCTCGCGCTCGAGCGCCGACACAAAGAGCGTATTGACGATGTGCGAGCGATGGACGCGCAGGAAGGCGGCGGGCAGTTGGTCCTCCAGCCCGCCGAGCGTGCCGGTATAGAGCGAGGTCGCGCCGTCTTCGAAATGCAGCTCGACATAGTCGCCGGCCGCCTTGAGCTGGACGATCCGATCGGTCGAGACATAGTCGACCCGGCCGGCGCTCACGAGCTGGATCTGTGCGGGGGCTGATTTCTGGCGCGCCTGGGCGAGGGCGGTTTCAAGCTGCAATGCGCGCCCGGTTTCGAGTCGGTGTTGACGCCGCGCCTGAACCAGAAGTTGGGCCTGCTGGTAGATGCCGAAGGCGAGCACGCCGGCGGCCGCATGAAAATAGCCGACATCAAGAAATCGGGATCCGTAATAGAGGATGGCCATGAGGGCGAGGGCAAACAGGCCGACCAGGGCGATTGCGCCGCGTCGCCTGCCTATGGCCCAACCCGAAGACAGGGCCAGCCCGGCAGCGCAGCCGGTCATCAAGACGCCAGCCGTCTTGCCGTCAAAGCCCGGCACCAGCACCACGACAATCGTCATGATGGCGGCGACCGCCGTCAGGCGACCGGCTCTGGATCGCCGGTGCAGCCGGGTCATGCGCAGCATCAGCCAGTCGAGCAGGCAGAGCATGAAACCGGCGGCGCATACAGTGATCAGGACGAGGCGCGTATCGTGAAACGGGTAGGGATAGGCGATCAGGCCGCGCGCCGATTCCACGAAGAGCTCGGTCCCCGCGAAGAAGGAGGCGCCGGCAAGGAGGAGCGAGGCTTCCCGGTCCTCATTGCGCCAGGCCGTGACTCCGAAAAAGACCAGGGCGGCCAGAAAGACACCGAAGGTGATCAGGCTGGGCCAATAGCCGGTGATGATGAAACTGGTCGGGTCACGGTAGCGGCTGAACTGGATGGCATGGATGGGCGAGACCAGGCGCAGCCAGCCATGATGGCTGGACAGGCGCATGTCGATCGTGTTGTCGCCCGCCCGAACGAGCGTGTGCGGGACAAACAGGCTGGCATCGATGCGGCCCGGTTCTTCGGCCCTCGCCGTGTCTGCGGGGTGCCCATTGGCGCCGATACGGGTGCCGTTGAAAAACACCTCGCTGGACATCTTGCCCATCACCATCAACCCCCATGGGCCCGTACCTTCCCATTCGCCATCGGTCAGGGGCAGGCGCAGACGGACCCAGAGATGCCGACCCTGCGGGTCCAGGTCGTAGAGCGAAACCGTCTCGCACGCAGTCGCGGTGAAATCCGGTGGCGCGATGTCGCCATCGCGCGCCGGACAGACGGTTACATCCTCGATGGCGACATGGGTGGTCCGCTGGCCGCTGGCGGATGCGGTGAGGGCGAGCACGGCCATCAGGCCGGCCAGCAGGCAGGTCGTCAGGTCACGGGCAAAGATCGGGCGAACGGTCATGATTGTCAGGTTAGCGGTTACGGCCCGGGGCGTCCCGCCGCTTGTCGGCGGATCGGCACCGCTGAGCGAATGTCAGGTGTGGTGCAGCGCCCGACACTGTCTGATGACGGCTCGCCCCGGGGGCAAGCCAATTCGGAGATGCACGCATGACACTCACCCAGATCACACGCGCCAGCCTGATGGCGGGAAGCGCCCTGCTCGCCAGCCTTGCCGTCGGGCCAGTGCCAGACGCCGTTGCCCAGAGCGAGGGGGAAGCAGCGTTTACCTTCACCGCCCAGAGCGGCGACAATGTCGAGGCCTTTCGCGGTGAAATCCAGGTACCCGAGAACCGGGCCGATCCGGACAGCCGGATGATCACGCTGAGCTATGTTCGTTTTCCGGCGACCGGCGAAACGTCCGGTCCGCCGATCGTCTATCTTGCAGGCGGGCCCGGTGGCTCCGGTTCGGGCACGGCTCGAGGACGCCGCTTCCCGCTTTTCATGGCGATGCGCCAGCATGCCGACGTGATCGCCTTCGACCAGCGTGGCACCGGCGAGAGCCAGCGCCCGCCGCGCTGCACCAGCAGCCAGCAGCCCGATGAGGCGGCGCGGATCAGCGATGCGGACATCGTGGCGGCCTATCAGGCCGCGCTGGCGGAATGCGTGGCGTTCTGGGAGGGCGAGGGTGTCGACCTGCTCGGCTATACGACGGCTGAGAGCGTCGCTGACCTGTCCGATCTGCGCGTCCATCTCGGCGCCGATGAGATCTCGCTCTGGGGCATTTCCTATGGCAGTCACCTTGCCCTTGCGGCGATCAACGCCATACCGGACGAGATTGACCGGGTCATTCTTGCCAGCGCCGAGGGGCTCGATCAGACCGTCAAATATCCAGCCCGGACCGACTCCTATATTGGCCGCTTGCAAGCGGCGATCGACACGCAGCCGGCGGCAGCCGCGCTTTACCCGGATATCGCCGGACTGATGCGCCGTGTGCACGCACAACTCGAAGCGAACCCGATCCTGATCGAGGTCCCGCGGGAAGAGGGCCCCGCGATTCCCTTCCTGCTGCAGCGTCATCATGTGCAGCAATTCGCCTCCGGCCTGATCGCCGACCCGGCCAATGCCGGTCTGCTGCCGGCGCTTTATACCTCGCTGGAGCAGGGCGACACGACACTGGCGACGCGGCTTCTCGGCTTTTTCTGGACGCCCGGTGAGCCGATCTCGCTGAATGCCATGTCGACGGCGATGGATATTGCCTCCGGGATCGAGCCGGACCGTCTGGCAGAGGTTGAGGCGCAAGCCGAGAGCGGTCTGTTGGGCCTCTATCTCAATTTCCCCATGCCTCAGCTCAATGAGTCCATCGACGGGCTGGATCTCGGCTCCGATTTCCGCCGTGGTCCGACCGGCGATACGCCGGTCCTCCTGCTGACCGGCACGCTGGATGGGCGGACCTATCCGCAAAGCCAGCGTGAGGCCGTTGTCGGGTTGAGCCAGGTCACCCAGGTCATCGTGCGCAATGCCGGCCACAACCTCTTCATGACGACGCCGGAAGTTGGAGAGGTCATGCACCGCTTCATGCGTGGCGAACCGGTCGAGCAGATAGAGATCGTGATCGATCTGCCTGACTTCCTGGCCAACCCCTTCGAGCGGTAGGCCGTCGAGGCCCGCGCGGAAAGATCGCAAGATCGGGACCGCGCGGGCTTGCCGTCAGCGCTAAACCGGTTTCATGGTTCATCATAAGGGAGAGACGACCATGATGCCGGATAACCGGGTTCGCCATGTCGAACGGATCGAGCGGGTGCTGGCGCATATCGAAGCCATCACCGACGAGGCCGAGCTGTCGCTGGACAGGCTGGCCGGGATCGCCTGCCTTTCGCCGTTTCATTTTCACCGCGTCTTTCGGCTGATGACCGGGGAGACCCTCGCAGAGACCGTGCGCCGGGTGCGGCTTGCCCGCTCGCTGCCAGGCCTGGCAAACCCCGACGAAACGGTGACCCGCGCCGCCGCCGGGGCCGGGTACGGCTCCAGCCAGGCCTATGCCCGCGCGTTCAAGGCGATGACGGGCGGGTCGGCAAGCGAGTTGCGGGCCGGGCGGAGCGATCTCATGGAGCGGCTGTTGCGACCGGATCCGGAGCACGCGGCTCAGGCGCCGCTGGCAGTGGAGATCGTTTCAACGGACCCACTGCGCCTGCTCGCAATCCGCAATATCGGTGCCTATGCCGAACTCGACCAAACCTATAAGCGCCTGTTCGAACACGTGTTTGCACAGCATTCGCTGGAGGCCCTGGCCGGGATTTATGGCATCTGGCACGAGGATCCGCGCTTTACCAATGCGGCGGCGTTGCATTTTGACTGCGCGATCGCTGTTGGGGACCTGGTGCCACCCGACGGCGTCGAACCGCTTGCGCTGGCCGGAGGGCGGCACGCACGCCTGCGTCATGTCGGCGGGTATGACACGCTTCATGACAGTATTGACCGTCTCTATGCCGCAGTCCTCGCTCGTGAGGCCGAGGAGATCGGTGATGAACCGCTTTTCGTACACTATGTCGACGATCCGGAAAGCCGACCCGAAGCGGAGTGGCGCTCGGATATTTATCTGCCACTCGCACCGGATTGACGGCAGGGTGGTTGCCAGGGCGCCTGGAAAGGCGAATTGCAGCCTGGTGCATCCAAATGCCTGTTCGGCGGCGACCTAGGGACAAAGGTTGCGTGTTGTGGCCCTATTGGAACCGATCGACAGGAGACGAAATCAATGGCCGAGATTTTTGAGGAGTATTGGTGGCTGCTCTTCCCGCTGGGCTTCTTTCTGGCCGCGGGCTGGGGAAGCTTCATGCGTTACAAGCGGACGCAGGCGAAGATTGACCTGCTCAAGACCTATGCGGCTGCGGGCAAGGAGCCGCCAGCCGATCTGATCGCCAGCCTGGATGATCCCGGCGATGGCCGTAACGATTGGACGGACACGGACGGCGGCGATCGCGCCAGCCATGGCACCGGCTCCAACGCCTTCCTCGTCATTCTCTTCGCGGGCTTCGCGGCGGTCTTTGCCTATGAGGGCTATCGCGGCTTTATCGGTATGGGCGAGGTGGCCTATTTCGTCGCCCTGATCTTCGTCGTGCTCTCGGCGTCCTTCTTTGTGGCGTCTTTCTTCAAGCGCAAATCCTAGGACGGATCCATGAGCTCGCCACCGACGGACGCCGCGCTGGTCGCGGCGGCCCGCTCGGGCTCTGACGCGGCTTTTGCGCGGATCGTCGACCGGTATCAGGGTCCGATCCGCACATTTCTGCGACGCCTCTGCCCGTACGACTCCGATGCCGATGACCTGGCCCAGGAAACCTTCCTGGCCGGATGGACGGAGCTGCGAGGCCTGCGTGAGCCGGCCCGGCTCAAATCCTGGCTGTTCTCGATTGCCTGGCGCAAGGCCAAGGGCGAGGCCCGGACCATGGCGCGCGACCGGCAGCGCGATCATGACTGGCAGGATATGCGGCCGGATTGCGAAACGCCGCAAACCGAGCATGCGATAGCGCTGCATCAGGCCCTGGCGCAATTGCCGCCGGACCAGCGCGCCGCCGTCTCGCTCTGCCTGGGAGAGGGCTGGACCCACGCCGACGCGGCCGGGGTCTTGGATATGCCGCTGGGTACTGTAAAATCACATGTGCTTCGAGGCCGAACGCGTCTTGCGGAGCTACTGGGAGTGGATTCATGAGCCAGCCTGACCCGCTTGCCGATTTTTTTGCCGCGGATACCGCTCCGGCGGTGGATCGCGGATTTCGCATGGCTGTGATGGAGAAGGTCGCGGCGCGCCGCTTGCGCGTCGAGCTGGTGCTGCGCAGCCTGGCCACGCTTTTGCTATTGCTGGGCGTTGCGCTGGTCTCACCGGTCCTGCAACGCTTTGCCCAATTGCTCGGACAGGATTTGTCCCAGGTTCTTCTGGTGATGCTGGTGGCCGGCACGGTCGCTTATCTGGGCCATTTCTGGCTGACCCGGCAGCCCATCCTGCGCCTGCCGCGCTTGCGGTTCTTTTGAACCCATTCCCGTCAAGGCGAGAGGATTTGCTCCGCGACATGGCAATGAATCGCCTATAGTCGGACGGACAAGGGGGAGGCGCGCATGTTGCTGCTGTCTGTTGGACTGGTGCTGTTTCTGGGCGTTCATTTTCTGCGGGTCGTGCCCGGCGTTCGTGACGGCTTGCAGACCAAACTCGGGGCCACGCCCTACAAGCTGATCTATACGGCGATCTCGCTGGTCGGCTTTGTGCTCATCATTTACGGCAAGATCATCGCCCATCCGACGCCGGCCGTCTGGGAGGCTCCGGCATGGGGGCGCCATCTGGCCCTGTTCGCCGTGCCGCTGGGGATTATCCTCCTGACGTCGGCCTATGCGCCGGGCCATATCCGCCGCTGGGTGCGCCATCCGATGCTGGCCGGTGTTGTGGTCTGGTCGGGCGCCCATCTGCTGGCCAATAGCGAGGCGTCAGCCGTCCTTCTGTTCGGCAGTTTCTTTGCCTGGTCTTTGATCACTTTCATCGCCGCCTGCTTCCGCGAGACGCCCCCGCCCGTGGTGAAAGGGTGGGGCGGTGATCTCACCGCGATTGTTCTCGGTCTCATCGCAGCGCTTATCATATTGAACTTTCACATGTATCTGTTCGGCGTTGCCGTTATCGGATAATTTCTGCATCCAAATTCGAACCGCGCCGCATCTCATCGACAAAGGCCGCGTGGTGCGGCTCAAAACGGAGGTTGATATGGGACCGGATATTGTTGTTCCCACTGGTATGTTCCTGATGGTCCTGGGCATCGTCTGGGTCGCCGTGAACGCGTCGATGCAAAAGCGCAAGGCCACGCTCAAAGTGGTCGAAGAGGCCATCCGCGCCGGCCAGGCGATGACGCCGGAGACAATCCGCGCGCTCGGAATGCCGCGCAAGGACAATAATGGTGACCTGAAAGGTGGCCTGATCCTGATCGCGGTGGCCGCGGCGTTCCTGGTGCTCGGCTGGACGATCGGGATGGTCGAGGGCGAAGACGAGGCAATGTACATCATGCCGGCGATCGCGTCCTTCCCGGGCTTTATCGGTCTGGTCCTTGTCGGCTTCGGCCTGATGGGGCGGAAAAGAGAGGCCTCCGAGTAATCGGAGCGGGCTGATGAAGGCGTCGGACGAAGAACTCACAGCCCTGGTGGTCGCCACGAAGAACCCGGCGGCCTTCGGGGAACTGGTCCGGCGCCATCAAGGCCTGGTTCGCGGCATGCTGCATCGCATGTGCCGCAACCACGCCCTCGCGGACGATCTTGCGCAGGATGCCTTTATCAAGGCGTTTGAGAAGGTCGGAAGCTTCAAGGGCACGGGCTCATTCAAGTCCTGGCTCTGTTCCATCGCCTACACCCAATTCCTGATGTCGGCGCGCAAGCGCAAGGCGGCGGACCGGGTGCTGGAGAAATTCCAGAGCGGGATGGAGGAGTCCGAAGCGCCCCGGGATATGGGCAATGTGGTTGATCTCGATCGCGGGCTTGCCACATTGAAGGATGAAGAACGGATCGCGGTCGTGCTATGTTATTCGTGTGGCATGTCACACTCGGAAGCCGCTGAGGCGACCGGCATGCCACTGGGAACGGTCAAGTCGCACGTCAATCGCGGCCGGGCCAAGTTGCAGGCGTTCTTTACGGACGCGGAGGTGATGGCGTCATGACGATGGATGATGCATTCGATGCCCGGCTCAAGGCCGCCTTCGCCCAGGCAGCCGAGCCGCTTGAGGCCGAACGGGAGGCCGATGCCTTCTCGCATCGCGTGATCAAGCAATTGTCCAATCCGGATCGCAAGCGAATTCTGTTGCTCGGCGGGGCCGGGTCGACCGGGTCTGCGATTGCGGGGACCCAGCTGGAAGGCCTGCTCAGCCAGGTCCAGGTGCCGACCGACGGGCTGATGGCCAATATCGGTTTCCTGATGAGCCCGGAAGTGATGGCGGCGGCCGCAATGGCGGTGGCGGTGGGCATGGTCGCCACGGTTTTGCCGCGCCGCATCGCGTGAGGCTTTTGCAGCGCAGCATGCTGCGCTAGGGTCCGGTCGCCGCATTCCGGGCACCCGACTTCAAGAAGGCCATTCCATGTCTGCCCAAACCCAGGTCCGGCGCATCACCGCACCGGATATCCGTGCCCGCAAGGGCGGTGAGCCGCTTGTCTGCCTGACCGCCTATGATGCGCCCATGGCGCGCATTCTTGATCCGCATTGCGACCTTCTGCTCGTCGGGGACAGTGTCGGCATGGTGGTGCATGGTCTTGATTCAACAATCGGTGTCACCCTCGACATGATGATCCTGCATGGTCAGGCCGTCATGCGCGGCGCGAAACGTGCCCTGGTCGCTGTCGACATGCCGTTCGGGAGCTATGAGTCCTCGCCGGAGCAGGCCTTCGCCAATGCCGCGCGCATCATGGCGGAGACCGGCTGCCAGGCGATCAAGATCGAGAGCGGCACCTATGCCGCCGACACCATCCGCTTCATGGCCGAACGCTCAATCCCGGTGATCGGCCACATTGGCCTGAGACCCCAGGCGGCACTTGCCGATGGCGGATTCAAGGCCAAGGGGCGGACTGACAGTGAGCGCCAGCGCGTCATCGACGAAGCCGTGGCCACCGCGGAGGCGGGCGCCTTTGCCATTGTTATTGAAGGTGTGGCCGAAGACCTCGCTCGCGAGATCACGCAGACCGTTGCCGTTCCCACCATCGGGATCGGCGCATCGGTGGCGTGTGACGGTCAGATCCTCGTGACGCAGGACATGCTGGGCGTGTTTGAGTGGACCCCGAAATTCGTCAAGCGCTACGATAACATGTCGGAGCGTACGGACGAGGCGGTGGCCCGCTATGCTCGTGAAGTCCGTGATCGCAGCTTTCCTTCCTCAAGCGAGGTCTACGCGATGAAGCGATCTGACCGCTGACCTCTGTTGCGGCAAGGGGGTAGTGGCGCTAGGGTCCCGCGCACATTGAATGTTTGAACGGAGCCGCGCCGACGTGGTCGATATTTTTGAAGAAGTCGACGAAGAACTTCGCCGAGACAAGTATCAGGATTTGTTGCGCAAATATGGACCGTGGGCGCTTGGCGGCGCTCTGGCCATCATTGTGGGAACGGTCGGGTGGCAAGGGTTTGAAGCCTGGCAAACCTCCAATCGTGAAACGGCCTCGGATTCCTATCTCGTTGCGATGACACAGGTCGAAAACGGGCAGCTCGCGCTGGCCGCCGCGAGCCTCGAAACGCTCGCGGATCAGGGGACAGCTGGATATGCACCCTTGGCCTTGATTCAGCGTGGCAATCTCGCTCTGGAACAAGGCGAAAACGCGATCGCCGCCGAATTCTTCGAGCAGGCCGCGACCGCGGCCAACGACCCGCTACTGCAGGATATGGCCGAGATCCGCGCCGTCTGGGCGTCATGGGACACGCTGTCCTTCTCTGATATTGATCTGCGCCTGAGCAGGCTGGTGAACGGGCAGTCGCCCTTCCGGCACCTGGCGCGAGAGACAATCGCGACCGCAGCCCTGCGAGCCGGGGATCATGAGCGCGCTCGGACCCAGTACCAATTCCTGGCCTTCGCCACCGACGCGCCGGCGGGCGTGCAGTCGCGGGCGCAGGAGGCTTTGGCGCTTATCGCGCAACGCGCTGAACCGGCCGAGACAATTGCCGACGATACGGCGGCTGAAGAGACGCCCGTCGAGACCGAAGAAACTCCTGATGCCGGGGATGCAGGCAATGATTGATGTAAAGCGTATCCGCATCCTTCTGGGTGTAGCCCTGATCGCGCCGCTGGCCGCCTGTTCGTCTGTGCCCAATCCGTTGGACATGATCCCGGGCCGGGGCAATGGCGATGAGGAGGGCCTCAATGGAGACGCGCCAACCGACGGCCGGGTCTCCATCCTCAATTTTGAACAGGGCCTGCGCCTTGATGGCGAGGCTGCTGGTGTCGTCGATCTGCCAACCGCCTATGTGAACACTGTCTGGCCACAGCCCGGCGGCTATCCGACCAATGCGGTCCAGCACACCCAGGCATCCGGCTCGCTGGATGTGGCCTGGCGCGAGAGTTTCGGTGCAGGCTCGGACAATAGTCGCCGCATCAATGCGCGCCCGGTCGTCGCGGGTGGCAATATCTATGCGATCGACGCCCGGGGTGAAGTCGTGGCAATGAATGCGGAGACCGGCGCAACCGTCTGGCGCCACCGGATTGAGGCGACGCATCGCTATGACCGTATGTCCTTCGGCGGCGGCCTCGCCTTCGATGGTGGCCGCATCTATGTTCATTCGGGCCTGAATTTCTTCGTTGCCCTCGACGCGTCAAGCGGTGCCGAGTTGTGGCGCTCAGAGACGCTGGTGCCTTTCCACGGGGCGCCGACCGTGGCCGATGGCCGAGTCTTTGTGTCGAGCGATGACAATGAGCTTCTGGCGCTGGATACCGACAGCGGCCAGGTCTTGTGGACCTATCAGGGCATCGTTGAATCGGCCCGCCTCCTGACGGCGCCAAGCCCGGCTGTGCTGGGTGATATCGTTGTGGCGCCTTTCGCCTCGGGCGAGCTGATCGCGCTACGGGTCCAGAATGGAAACCCGATCTGGCAGGACAGCCTGACCCGTGCCGGTGGCCTGACGGCCATGTCCGAGATCAATGATGTCGCGGGCAGCCCGGTCGTTGTCGACAACACCGTGTATGCCATGAGCCATTCCGGCCTGCTTGTGGCGATTTCGCTGCGCACCGGTGAGCGTCTTTGGAGCCAGCCTGCCGGTGGCCTGCACGCCCCCTGGGTGGCTGGCGATTTCCTCTACGTCACAACGAGCGAGGCGGAGATTGTCTGCATCAATCGTCTTGATGGCGAAGTGTACTGGATCACCCAGCTCGACCTGTTCGAGAATGCCCGCGAGCGCAAGAACCGGCTCGCCTGGACCGGCCCCATCATGGCCGGTGGGCGGATCGTCGTGGCCTCCAGCCGCGGTGAAATGCGGGTGCTCAACGCCTATGACGGGACGATCATGTCCAACCGGGATTTGCCCGGCGATGTGTTCATCCCCCCTGTCATTGCCAATGAAACCGTATATGTCGTCACCGATGACGCGCGGATGATCGCGCTCCGCTAGGCGCAAACGCATGACTGCTCACTTGCCCCGCATCGCCGTCGTAGGACGTCCGAATGTGGGAAAATCGACCTTGTTCAATCGCTTGGCCGGGAAACCCCTGGCTATTGTCGATGACCGGCCCGGTGTCACTCGGGACCGGCGCGAGGCGCGTGGGCGTCTGGGTGATCTGCCGCTTCTGCTGATTGATACCGCCGGATATGACGATGCCGAGAAAGATGGTCTGGATGCCGAGATGCGCACCCAGACCGAGATGGCCATCCATGATGCCGATCTCTGCCTCCTCCTGATCGATGCCCGAGCGGGCGTTACCCCGCTCGACGAGGTCTTTGCCGATGTTATCCGCCGCTCGGGAAAGCCTGTCCTGCTGCTGGCCAACAAGTGTGAAGGCAAGGCCGGCGAGTCAGGCCTCATGGATGCCTATGAATTGGGCATGGGTGAACCGATCGCCATGTCCGCCGCGCATGGTGCCGGTATCGGAGATCTCTATGATGCCGTGTTCGCCGCGCTGGGCCCCATGGCCAAGGCGGCGCGTCGCGCCAGCAAGGATGAGGGCGACCCGCCGCTGCGGATTGCGGTCATTGGTCGCCCCAATGCCGGCAAGTCGACCCTGATCAATACGCTGATCGGCGAGGAGCGCCTGATCACCGGCCCGGAGGCCGGAATCACGCGCGACGCCATTTCCGTCGACTGGGTCTGGGACGGGCGGCGTGTTCGCCTGCACGACACCGCCGGATTGCGCCGACGCGGCAAGGTTGCCGACCGGCTGGAGCGCATGAGTGCTGCGGATACGCTGCGCGCGGTTAAGTTCGCCGAGGTCGTGGTCCTGCTCATGGATGCCGAGCATCCATTGGAGAAGCAGGATCTGCACTTGGCCGATATGGCCTACAAGGAAGGCCGGGCCGTCGCGATCTGCGTGTCCAAGATGGACCTCGTCCCGCACCGCGAAGCCTATCTCAAGGAAATCCGTCTCGAGTTCGAACGCCTGCTGCCGCAGATGACGGGCGCGCCCTTGCTGCCGATTTCGGCCCTCAAGAAAAAGGGCCTCGACGCCATCATGCCGACCCTGGCCAAGCTCCATGAAAACTGGGACGCCAAGGTCAAGACGCGCGATCTCAATGACTGGTTGCACGAAATGACCGAGCGGCACCCGCCGCCCGCCGTCAATGGCCGCCGTATCAAGCCGCGCTACATCACCCAGACCAAGGGGCGCCCGCCGACCTTTGTGATGATGTGTTCGCGCGCTTCGGACCTGCCGGAAAGCTATAAGCGCTATCTGGTCAATGGCTTGCGCGACGCTTTCGATCTGCCCGGAGTGCCGATCCGCCTGATCGTCAAGGCTGGCAAGAACCCCTATGTCGAGGGTGATCGTGGCGGGAGTGGTCCGGGCGACAAGGCCTCGAAAACAGCCAAACCCGCGCGTCCCAACCGTCCGGTCAAGCCGCCCAAGGGGCAGCACCAGGCCAAGGGCAAGGCCGCCGGGCGCAAGCCTTAGGACGCAGCGCCGCCGGGTCCGGTTTCGAGCCGGTATTTCATGAAGATCTCACCGTCATATGTGATGGTATCGACGACGCTGGCCCCCAGGCGTTCCAGCCCGCGCACATGTTTGCGTGTCGGTGGTAGCAGGAATGTGACGTAGGGGATCCGGTCATCGCTGCGGGCAAATGCGAGCGCCTTGCGCGTGAGGGCAATCCCGAGTCCGAAATATTGCGGCCGCAGGACGAGGCCGAAATCCCAATCCAGGCCCTCCTTCTGGAATCCGCCCCAGCCGACATAGTCACCGTTGGCCATAAAGGCCCAATGTCCCAATCCGTCGCGATCCCAGCAGGCTTCCTTGGCCGAGATGAAGGCCTCGCACCGCGCGCGGTCCCAGTCGCCGTGCAGGAGCGGCATGTGCTCGGCCAGGCGCGGATCCGACATGTGACGGGAGATCGCGTCGCGTGAGATCTCGCTCAGGCGTACGAAGGCGAGGTGTGTGGGCGCGGGGCGAGGCATATTCAAGTGATCCGGGTGACCGCAGGCGGGAGGGCCGGTTTAGCTCTGCCTGACCGGTTCGCCCAGACCGAAGATGCGGGTCAAACGCGAAGGTGAAGTCGCGTGAAGGTGGCGGAGCGGCTCAGCCCTCGAACTTCACGGTTTCGCCATTGCGCGTGCAGTCCGGAGCGACCAATTCGGCGATGGTCGGCCACAGCGCTCTCGGTTCTGACAGGTCGTTCGGGTTCTCGCCCGGGAAAGCCTTGGCCCGCATCTGGGTACGCAAGGCCCCCGGATAGACCGTGTTGATCCGAAGCTTCGGATTATTCACATGCTCATTGGCCCAGCTCTCGACGAGTGCGTCCAGACCCGCCTTGGAGGCGGCATACGGTGCCCAGAAGGCGCGACGGGAGGCGGCAGCGCCTGAGGAGATGAAGACAGCGCGACCGGCGTCCGAGGCCAGCAGGAGCGGTTCGAAGGCCCGGATCATGCGGGCGGGGGCCATCAGATTGACACCGATTACTTCATGCCAGGTCTTGGACTTCACCTGCGAGGCCGGAGTCAGCACGCCTAGCGCACCGGCATTGGCCAGGAGGATGTCCAGCTTTTCCCAGCGTTCCGTGATGATCCCGCCGAGCTTTTCGATTCCGTCCTGGCTCATCAGATCGAGCGGAACGAGCGTGCAGCTGCCGCCGGCCGAGGTGATGTCGTCATCCAGCTCTTCCAGGCCACCCGTGGTGCGCGCGGTTGCGATGACGTGGGCGCCCGCCTTGGCAAGTTCGAGCGCCATGGCTCGGCCAATACCGCGTGACGCCCCGCTCACCAGAGCGAGGCGGCCTTTAAGATCGATCTGGGTCATGCGTCCACCAGGAAGGAGAGCTGGAATTCCTTGGCCGAGAGGTCACGGTCGTGATCGGCCAGTATGGTCGGGTATTCACCCGTGAAATAGTGATCCGCCAATTGTGGCGCCTTGTCATTGCGCGGCGCGCCGATTACGGCCTGGTAGAGGCCGTTGACGGTCAGGAAGCCGAGACTGTCAGCCTCAAGCTTCGCAGCCATGTCCTCGACCGACATGTTGGCGGCGATTAATTCCTTCTGACCGGCCATGTCGATGCCGTAGAAATCCGGGAATTTGATCGGCGGACAGGCGGAGCGGAAATGAACCTCCGAGGCGCCAGCCTCGCGCATCATGCGGACAATCTTCAGCGAGGTCGTGCCGCGCACGATCGAATCGTCGATCAGAAGGACGCGCTTGCCGCGCACAACGGCCGCATTGGCCGCGTGCTTGCGACGGACCGAGAGATCGCGACGGTCCTGGGTCGGCTGAATGAAAGTCCGGCCGACGAAGTGCGACCGGATAATGCCCAGCTCGAAGGGAATGCCCGAGGCTTCGGAGTAGCCGATCGCGGCAGGCACGCCACTATCGGGTACCGGAATGATGACATCGACATCGGCCGGGGTTTCCAGCGCCAGCTGCCGACCCATCTCCTTGCGCGCCTCATAGACACTGCGGCCTTCAATGACCGAGTCGGGACGGGCGAAATAGATGTATTCAAACGCGCAGGGCTGAGCCTTGCGGGCCGGGGCAAAGCGTTCCGAACGGATGCCCTGCTCATTGACCACCAGGGCCTCGCCGGGCTCGATTTCGCGCACGAAGGTCGCGCCGACCATGTCGAGGGCGCAGGTCTCCGAGGCGAAGATATAGGCCTCACCGAGACGGCCCATGACCAGCGGACGAATGCCGAACGGGTCGCGCGCCACGATCAGCCGGTCATTGACGACGGCAACAAAGGCGAAGGCGCCCTGGACCTGTTTGAGGGCGGAGAGCACACGATTGGTCAGCTTGTTCTTTTTCGACAGGGCGGCGAGGTGGAGGACCACTTCACTGTCCGAAGTCGACTGGAAGATCTGGCCGTGATTGACCAATTCCTCGCGCAGGACGCGGGCATTGGTGAGATTGCCGTTATGCGCCAGGGCAATGCCGCCACCGCGGACATCCGCGAAGAGCGGCTGGACATTGCGCAAGACCGATGCACCCTGCGTGGAATAGCGGGCATGGCCGATCGCGACACGGCCCGGCAGGCGCTGCGGCATGTCGGGCGAGGTGAAATTCTCCCCGACCAGGCCGAGATAGCGCTCGATGTGAAAACGCGATCCGTCATGGGTCGCGATCCCGCACGCTTCCTGGCCCCGATGCTGGAGAGCGTGGAGGCCGAGCGCGGTCAGGATGGCAGCGTCGTCGGCGCCATATACGGCAAAAACACCGCACTCTTCCTGGGGGCGATCACTCTCCGGATCGTAAGTCAGTGTGGCGGGAATGGCGTGTTGGTCGCTCATCCATCGTCTTCCTGGTCATCCGTGGTCGAACCGATGAGGTCATCTAGTCGGTTTCGGTCGCGTCTGCCATAGGACGTGTCATTATTTCTTATTGTTTCTGCAATCGGGTCATTTGTGCTGCCCGGCAGGGGCGCGCTGGAACCGATGCGTGAGCTCTCCGGCGCGAGGGTCTGCAGGGCGCGGGCGGTCGCATTCACCAGCGGATAGATTCGGGCTTGCGTAATGCTCTCGGGCGGGCGGCCATTTTCACCGAACGTCGCCGCCATGAAGATGACACCGAGACCCAAAAGGACGAGGCCGCGGACGAGGCCAAAGGCAAAGCCCAGCGTGCGATCGACGACATTGACATCCTCCCCCTTGGCCAAGCCACGCGAGAGTGAGCTCGTGACGAAGGTCACCGCCAGATAGATGATGATGAAGACGATGGCGCCAATCGCCAGCGGCGCCAGCCAGTCCGGATCGATCATGTCGCGCGCCGGACCGATGAAGGCGGGCAGAGCCCATAGCGTCGCCAGGGAGGCTGCGACGAAGGCCGTCACGGACAGGGCCTCGCGCACGAAACCGCGGACCAGAGCCAAAAGGCCGGAGGCCAGAAGAATGGTCAGACCGATGCCGTCAAAGGCGGTCAGTGAGGATTCCATGGGCGCGACACTCCCTATTCGCCCGCCATTGCCCTGAGAGACTGCACCAATTCGAGTGCGGTGGCCACGCCATCGACCCGGACCGGAGCGGTCTCGTCGGCAGCAGCCTGGGGGGCGATGGCCCGCGTGAAGCCGAGCTTGGCAGCTTCCTTGAGGCGCGAATCACTGCGTCCGACCGGACGAACATCGCCGGAAAGACTGATTTCTCCGTAAACGACACCATCGGCCGGCAGGGCGACATCCAGCGCCGAGGAGACGATGGCCGCCGCGACGGCCAGATCGGCGGCCGGTTCGGATATCTTCAAGCCGCCGGCGACATTGAGAAAGATGTCCCGCCCGGCCAATTCCACGCCGCAGCGTGCCTCAAGAACGGCCAACACCATGGCCAGTCGGCCGCTATCCCAACCCACCACGGCCCGCCTGGGTGTGCCGAAGGCGGCAGGCGCGACCAGGGCCTGGATTTCCGACAGGACAGGCCGTGTGCCCTCCATACCGGCGAAAACGGCGGCGCCGGGCGTGTCGCCACCACGCCCGTCAAGAAAGAGGGAGGACGGGTTCATCACCTCGTCCAGCCCCTTGTCGCCCATCTCGAAGACACCGATTTCGTCGGTCGGGCCGAAGCGGTTCTTCACCGCACGCAGGATACGAAATTGGTGCGAGCGCTCGCCCTCGAAATAGAGCACCGCATCGACCATGTGTTCGACGACGCGCGGCCCGGCGATCTGACCATCCTTGGTGACATGGCCGACCAGGATGACCGTGCAATTGCTCTTCTTGGCAAAGCGGACCAGTTCCTGGGCGCAGGCGCGGACCTGGGCCACCGTTCCCGGCGCGGCCGCCAGCTGATCGGACCAGACCGTCTGGATGGAGTCGATCACGACAATGTCCGGCTTTTCCGACTTCAGCCCGTCGAGAATATTGTTGAGCGAGGTCTCCGAAGCGAGCGAAACCGGTGCGTCGGCAAGCCCGAGCCGTTTGGCCCGGCGCCGGACCTGGTCGATGGCCTCTTCGCCGGAGACATAGATCGTGCGGGCGTCCGAACGTGCGATCTGGGCCATCATCTGCAGGAGCAAGGTCGATTTGCCGATCCCCGGATCACCGCCGACCAGGATGGCCGAGCCCGGCACCAGGCCGCCGCCGCAGACCCGGTCGAGCTCGCTGATGCCCGATTGCAGGCGAGCGGGCTCCGGACTTTCCGATCCGAGGTCGACCAGATCAAGGCGCGCGGCGCGCCCACTGCGCTTGGGCTTGCTGGCCTGGGTCCCGAGCGGGGCGGAAGGCGTTTCCTCGACCAGCGTGTTCCACTGCCCGCAGGAATCGCAGCGGCCTGCCCATTTGGAATGAACACCGCCGCAGGACTGGCAGACATAGATGGTTTCGGCACGCGCCATACGAATCGAGTCCAGATTGCTTCAGGGAAACAAAACCGGAACTTTCGGGCCCGTGCAAGGGGCATTTACGGTGCTATCCGATCCGGGTTGCGGTCATGCGATACGTGCCGATCTGCCAGTCTGATTCGGTGTCGGGCCGATAGTCCACACGCATCTCGAACCGGTCTGCCGTAATGTTGGAATAGGTGAAGCGCACCTCGCCCTGATCCACCTGGAAGAGTTCACCGCGCTGGATGAAGCTGACACTCCCTTCGCTGATCGTGACATCCCGCCATTTGCGATTACCCAGCGTGTTGTGGGAAATGCCGCGCCATTCGCCGCTCGACGGTTCAAGGACGTAGAGTGTGATGTCCTCGAAATAGCGGATGTCAAAAGGGCTACCCGTGTCGGCCGAGTCTGGCACGCTTTGGGTTCGCACCATCACGGATGGTGTGTCACTGCCTCGAAAGGCACGCTCGCCGGTTAGAACCCCCGAATTGCGAGACCAGCTGCCATCCTCGAGCGGAATGCCGCCTTCGGTCCTCCACACGCCCAGAAAGAAGTCGAGCGCATGTCGTGTGTCGGTGCGGCTCTCCTGTGCCCAGGCCGGCGCGCCAAGGCTCATGGCAAGGAAAAGCGTGATCAGGACGTATCTCATACCGGCCTCTCGTGACGTAACCCCGGAACAGGTGAGTCGGTAGTGTCCGGTTCGGCAAGCGCATTGGGACGAGTGCGGCGAGGCGAGGGATGAAGGCGGTCAGGCGATTGCCCGGAGCCGGTCATTCAGTCGCGCTGATAGACCCGGTCGAAGCGAATGCCGAGGCGGACCAGGAATTCATACGAGATCGTGGCGGCCGCCTGCGCGATTTCGTCGAGATGCTCGCCCAGAAAGCTGATGCAGTCGCCCGGTTCCACGGCAGCGTCGATGGCGCTGAGGTCGACGGCGATGAGATCCATCGAAACCCGGCCCAGAATGGGGGTGCGGATGGCGCCGAAATAGCCGGCCCCGCCCTGGGCACTGGCCCAGAGCAGACCGTCCGCATAGCCCGCCGCAACCGTTGCAATCCGCATGGGACGGTCGGCCTGCCAGGTCGCGCCATAGCCCAGCGTGTCACCCGCCCTGAGGTCGCGGATTTGCAGGATCGGGGCGTCGACTCGAACGACCGGTTCGAAGGGCGAGGTTTCGCCCGGGGCCGGATTGCCGCCATAAAGGGCCAAGCCCGGCCGCAGGACGTCGAAGTGATAATCCGGCCCGAGAAGCACGCCGGCGGAATTGGCCAGGCTGGCCGGGATATCCGGAAAGGCCGCGCGAATGCGGGCAAAGCGGGCTTGCTGCTGCGCATTCTGGGGATGGGCAGGGTCATCGCCGCAAGCGAGATGGCTCATGATCTGTCGCACATCCAGCCCATCAAGGCGGGAGGGATCGGCAATCAGTGTTTCGGTCTCATTGCTGTCGAGGCCGAGCCGGTTCATGCCGGTGTCCAGATGGATGGCACAGGGCAGGTCCGGCGCGTGCGCGCGCAAACTGTCCAGCTGCGCCAGCGTGTTCACAACCGGGATCAGGCGCGCCGCGCGCAGGGCCGGCAATTCCGACGGCCAGAATCCGTTGAAGACATAAATCTCCGCCACATGATCGCCGAGCGCTTCGCGGGCTTCGACCCCTTCGGCGGTGTGAGCGGTGTAGAAATGCCGACAGCCAACTTCGGCCAGGGCCGGGACGACTTCGGTCGCGCCCAGCGCATAGGCATTGGCTTTCACAACGGCGCCGACCTGGGCGTCCGGCGCAAGCGCCTGCAGGCGCGCGTAATTGCGTTGGATCGCGGCGAGGCTGATGATCAGGCGCGGTGCCGGATGAGCCAGGCCCGAGGCCGGCATGGGCTCACTCGTGCGGGTCGTCAAAACGGGTTTCCAGATCGGTAAACTTGGTCAGCATGCCGTCGAAGGCGAGCTTCGCGGTGCCGATCGGACCGTGACGCTGCTTGCCGATAATGACTTCGGCGACGCGTTCGATGCGGCGGAACTCCTCTTCCCAGGCCAGGTATTCCGGCGTGTCCTCACGCGGCTTTTCGCGCTCCTTGTAGTAGGCTTCGCGATACACGAAGAGCACCACGTCGGCGTCCTGCTCGATCGAGCCGGATTCACGCAGATCGGACAATTGCGGCTTCTTGTCTTCCCGGTTCTCGACCTGGCGGGAGAGCTGGGAGAGGGCGATCACCGGGACCGACAATTCCTTGGCCAGTGCCTTGAGGTTCTGCGTCACCTCGGAGACCTCTTCCACACGTGAGCCGCCATTGCCGGCCTTGGTCGAGGTGATGAGCTGGAGATAGTCGACCACGATCAGGTCAAGGCCATGCGTCCGCTTCAGGCGTCGCGCCCGGGCGGCGAGGGCGGAAATGGGCAGGCCACCCGTGTCATCGATAAAGAGCGGCAGGCCCTGGATTTCCAGCACACCGTCGCGGATTTCCTCATACTGGGTCGCGTCGATCGTGCCCTGGCGGATCATGTAGCCGGGAATGGAGGTATGGTCGGCAATCAGACGCGTGGCGAGCTGCTCGGCCGACATTTCCAGCGAGTAGAAGCCCACGACACCGCCCTTTGTGGTCTTCTTCGTACCATCCGGCTGGGTCTCGTACTCATAAGCCTTGGCCACATTGAACGCGATATTGGTGGCCAGTGAAGTTTTGCCCATGGACGGGCGACCGGCCAGAATGATGAGGTCAGACGGGTGCATGCCGCCCAGCTTGCGATCAAGCTCCATAAGGCCGGAGGAAATCCCGGCCAGGCCGCCATCACGTTCATAGGCCGCCGCGGCAGACTCGACGGACTCGGTTAGCGCCTGCTTGAAGGAAACGAAGCCGCGTGAGGCAGAGCCTTCCTCGGCCAGGTTGAAGAGCTTCTGCTCGATTGCCTGGATCAGCTCGCGGGCATGGACATCGGTGTCCGCCGTTGCCGAATTGGACAGGTCATTGCCGATCCGGATCAGTTCGCGGCGCAGGGCCAGTTCATAGATGATCTTGGCATATTCGACGGCGGCATTGCCGGTCGCGGCGCCTTCCATCAGGACGGCGAGATAGGTGGTCCCGCCAATATCCTTCAGCCCGTCATCGCGGTCGAAATGGCTTTTCAGGACGACCGCATCGGCCAGCGAGCCGCGCCCGATCAGGTCGGTCGCAGTCTCGAAGATGCGGCCATGCACCGGATCATAGAAATGCTCGACCTTCAGCCAGTCGGCGACCCGGTGATACATCTCATTGTCATACAGCAGCGCCCCCAGGAAGGCCTGTTCGGCATCGAGATTGTGCGGGGCCGAATCCAGCTCGGCGACGGAGGATTCGTCTTCGTAGGGCAGGAGCGCTGTGGTCATGGCTCTGGGATACTAAAGGCGGGCCGGGGATACACCCCCCTGAAACCGCGCAGGCTGTCATTGCCCACAGTTGAATGGGCGTGCTGTGGACAAGTGTGGATAACTTGCCAGCGCCCGACACCGGACCCGACCAAAGAAAAAGGGCGGACCTTGCGGCCCGCCCGTTTCCCGTAAAAGCATTGAAGCATCCAAAGCTTAGGCTTCGGTTTCTTCGCTTTCCTCTTCGCCGGTCGCGGCCTCTTCTTCGCCTTCGCGTTGGGCAGCCAGTTCCTGGCCTTCCTCGCTGGCTTCGAAGAGTTCGGCCGCCTGGGCTTCGGCGATGGCGCGATCTTCATCGGCCTGGGCCGCGATCACGTCTTCACCGGCCGCCTGGCGTTCGGCTTCGTCCTGCGAGCGGGCGATGTTGATCGTCACGGTCACGGAGACGTCAGCGTGCAGCTTGATTTTCAGCTCGTGCAGACCAAGCGTTTTGATCGGCGCGTTCAGAGCAACCTGCGAGCGGACAACCTTGGTGCCGCTTTCCGAAACGGTCTCGGCGATGTCACGCGAGGTGACAGAACCGTAGAGCTGACCACTTTCGCCGGCCTGACGGATCATGATGAAGCTTTCGCCATCGATCGTCTTGCCGGATTCGGCGGCTTCCGCTGCCCGTTCGGCATTGCGCTTTTCGAGGAGCTCGCGCTCGACTTCAAAGCGGGCCATATTGGCTTCGGTTGCGCGCAGCGCCTTGCCTTGCGGCAGGAGGAAGTTGCGGGCGAAGCCGGGGCGGACCGTCACGACGTCACCGATGACGCCGAGATTTTCCACGCGTTCAAGAAGAACCAGTTTCATTGTTCAGTCCTCCTCAATCGACCACATAGGGGAGCAGGGCCAGCTGGCGGGCGCGCTTGATCGCACGGGCCAGTTCACGCTGCTTCTTGGCCGACACCGCGGTGATGCGGGACGGGACGATCTTGCCACGCTCGGACATGTAGCGAAGCAGGAGCTTGGGGTCCTTGAAATCGATCGCCGGTGCATTCTCACCGGAGAAAGGGCAGACCTTGCGGCGACGCATGAACGGACGGCGCGCCGGCAGATTCGAGATATTGCCTGAAGACATCGTTCGTTCTCCTAGTTCCGCTCGCGACGACCGCGGCGATCATCCTTTTTTGTGAGGATGGCCGACGGCTCTTCGGTGTGGGCTTCAACGCGCAGGGTCATGTAGCGGATGACGTCTTCCGACAGACGCTGCAGGCGCTCCAGCTCGTCGATCACGTCAGCCGGGGCGTCGATGTCGATGAGGCCGTAATGGCCCTTGCGGGATTTGTTGATGCGGTAAGCAAGATTGCGCAGACCCCAGTATTCGGTCTTGCCGGCCTTGCCGCCCTTTTCTTCGATAAGGGCTTTGGTCTCTTCAAGAAGAGATTCCATCTGCGCCGGCGAAACGTCCGGGCGCACGATGAAGATGTGCTCGTAAAGTGCCATGATGGCTCCCTTCGATAGCGGTTGCGGCGCAGACCATGCCGAAGGGTCGGGCAGGTCTGCGGCGGCTCTCCAATTCGGATGAAACACCATGCTTCAACGCCATGAACGGGAGACCGCAACCAAGCGAAGCGCGGGCCATAGCCCATACCGCCTGCATGTGCAAGCCGCATGAGCCCTTGCGCCCGGCCCGTGACAGGCGCTAGTCAGCCCCCAACACAAATCTTCATGGGGGAGGGAACGCCATGAAATTCGCTTTTGTCTTTCCCGGACAGGGCAGTCAGGCCGTCGGCATGGCGCAGGAACTGGCCGGACAGTTTGCCTCGGCCCGGGCTGTGCTTGACGAGGTCGATGCCGCGCTGGACCAGAAACTCGGCGCGCTGATGGCCGAAGGGCCGATCGAGACCCTCACCCTGACCGAGAATGCCCAGCCGGCGCTGATGGCCTCGAGCCTTGCCGTGATGGCGGTGCTGGAGCGTGAGTTTGACGTAAAGGTCAATACCGCCGACTTCGTGGCCGGTCACAGTCTTGGCGAGTATTCAGCCTTGGCGGCGGCGGGCGCCCTGTCCATCTCGGATGCGGCCAAATTGCTCAAACTGCGTGGTCTGGCCATGCAGAAGGCCGTGCCGGTCGGCGAGGGTACGATGGCGGCGCTTCTGGGCGCGGACGAAGAGCTTGCTGCTGCTGCCGTCTCGGCGGGTGAAGCTGCCGGCGTGTGCGCGATTGCCAATGACAATGCACCCGGCCAGATCGTGATCTCCGGTTCCACGGCTGCCATCGATGCGGCGATCGCCAAGGCCGGCGAGTTGGGCCTGAAGAAGGCAATGAAGCTGCCCGTATCCGCGCCCTTCCATTGCCCGATGATGCAGGCCGCCGCAGACGCCATGGCTGAAGCGCTCGCTGCTGCGACCATCAATGCGCCTTCGGTGCCGGTTGTCGCCAATGTCACCGCGCGGCCGACCGATGATGTCGAGACGATCCGCAAGCAATTGGTCGAGCAGGTCACCGGCCGTGTCCGCTGGCGTGAAAGCGTTTTGTGGATGGTCGAGGAAGCCGGCATTACGACGCTCGCGGAAGCGGGCTCCGGCAAGGTGCTCTCGACCATGCTCAAGCGCACGACCAAGGAGGCGACCGGCGTCCCGCTCAACACGGCGGCGGATCTGGAAGCCTTCGCGGCCAGCCTCAAGGCGGAGGTCTGAGGCTTGAGCGAAGGTGAGCCCAGGGCCTATTCCAGGGGCGCGATCCTGGATCGCTTGCGCCAGGCGCGAAAGTCGCGCGAAGGCGAGATCGTGTGGTTGGGCTGGGGGCTTGATGCCGCTGCGATCTTTGTCCTGATCGCCTTTGGCTGGACTTTGGGCTCAATTCTCGTCTTCGTGGGCGCGCGCGTCGCGGTCCGGGTGCCGACGCTGATCGGCTGGGGTTATCTGGCCGCGCTTGTGGGTTTCATCGTCGTGCCAATGCTGTTTCTGTTCTTTAATACGCCCTGAGTGGAGGGAAATCGAATGTTCGATCTGACTGGCAAGAATGCCCTCGTGACCGGTGCCACCGGCGGGCTGGGCAATGCGATTGCGCGCAAGCTGCACGCCCAGGGCGCCACTGTGGCGCTGTCCGGCACCCGCGAAAACGTGCTGCAGGACCTGGCCGATGATCTGGGCGAACGCGTCCATGTGCTGCCGTGCAACCTGTCGGATGGCGCCGCCGTGGACGCGCTGCCGAAACAGGCGGCCGAAGCGATGGGCTCGATGGATATCCTGGTCGCCAATGCCGGCATCACCAAGGACCAGCTCCTCATGCGCATGAAGGATGAGGACTGGGACACGGTCATCAAGGTCAATCTGGAAAGTTATTTCCGTCTGACCCGTGCGGCCCTGCGCGGCATGATGAAGGCGCGGTGGGGCCGGATTGTCGGCATCACCTCCGTGGTCGGCGTTACCGGTAATCCGGGCCAGGCCAATTATTGCGCCTCCAAGGCGGGCATGATCGGCTTCTCCAAGTCGCTGGCCCAGGAAGTCGCCGCCCGCGGCGTCACCGTGAATTGCGTCGCACCCGGTTTCATCGCCTCGCCGATGACCGATGTGCTCAATGAGGATCAACGCGCGACCATCCTGGCCAAGATTCCGGCTGGTGATCTGGGCTCGGGCGATGATATTGCCAATGCTGTTGTTTATCTTGCCAGTGCAGAGGCCGGTTACGTCACCGGTCAGACGCTGCACGTGAATGGTGGCATGGCGATGATTTAACTGCCGAACTTGAACCTGCGGGTATGGTTTCCCATTCTGGTCTTGCCAGGGGAAACATGCTAACTGCCCGCGCATCCCGGGAATGGCCCACTGTTTCGCCGCTTCCCGTCCTGTCCTGCACCGCTATTATGGCGCGGTGAATCACTATGAGGGTCTGAAATGTCTGACGTTCTCGAGCGCGTTACCAAAATTGTCATTGAGCATCTTGATGTCGAGGCCGAAAAGGTCACCGACAAAGCCAGCTTCATCGACGATCTGGGCGCCGACTCCCTGGATAATGTCGAACTCGTTATGGCGTTCGAAGAAGAATTCGACATCGAAATTCCGGATGACGCTGCCGAGCACATCCAGACGGTCGGTGATGCCGTGAAATTCATCTCCGAGAAGGTGGGCTAACACCCCCTCATGCGCCGCGTCGTCGTCACCGGTATCGGGCTCGTCACGCCGCTGGGCTGCGGGCGGGAAGTCGTTTGGGAACGTCTTCTCGCCGGTCAGTCCGGTCTGGGCTCCATCGAGCATTTCGAGACGGAGGATCTGGCTTGCCGTGTGGCAGGGCTGGTCCCGCGCAAGGACGGACGTGGCGGCGGACGCGCTGGCGAGGCCGGGGTCTTTGACCCCGACACCGTCATGAGCCCGCGCGATCAGCGCCGGGTGGATGATTTCATCCTCTACGGAATCGCGGCGGCCGATGAGGCCATCGCCGATTCAGGCTGGGTCCCGCAGTCCGAAGAGGACAAATACCGGGCCGGCGTCATGATCGGGTCGGGCATTGGTGGCCTGGAGACCACTTATGACGCCTCGATCCTGCTTCACGAGAAGGGGCCGCGCCGCCTCTCTCCCTTTGTCATTCCAGGCATGCTGATCAATCTCGCCTCTGGCCAGGTTTCGATCAAGCATGGTCTGAAAGGCCCCAATCACGCCGTCGTCACGGCTTGTTCCACCGGTGCCCACGCCATCGGCGACGCGGCCCGCCTGGTCTCGCGTGGCGATGCCGATCTGATGGTGGCCGGCGGCGCCGAAGCCACGGTCTGCCGTCTCGGCGTGGCGTCCTTCATCGCCTGCAAGGCGTTGTCCACAGGTTTCAACGACACGCCCGAGCGGGCCTCGCGCCCTTATGACAAGGACCGCGACGGTTTTGTCATGGGCGAGGGGGCCGGCGTCGTCGTGCTGGAAGAATACGAGCATGCCAAGGCGCGTGGCGCGACCATCTATGCCGAGGTGAAGGGCTATGGCCTGTCCGGCGATGCCTATCACATTACCGCCCCGGCCGAGGATGGTGACGGCGGTTTCCGCTCCATGTCGGCTGCGCTTCGTGATGCCGGCCTGACGCCCGCGGATATCGACTACGTCAATGCGCACGGGACCTCGACCCCCAAGGGTGACGAGATCGAGCTGCGCGCGGTCGAGCGCCTGTTTGGGGAGGCGGCGGGGCATGCGGTCATGTCGTCGACCAAATCCGCGATTGGCCACCTTCTGGGAGCAGCTGGAGCTGTCGAGGCAATCTTCTCCATCCTGGCCATCCGGGACGGCCAGTGTCCGCCGACGCTCAATCTCGACAATCCGTCGGTCGAGACTGCGCTCAACCTGGCGCCGCTCAAGGCGGTGACGCGGCCGGTAAAGGCGGCGCTGTCAAACTCATTCGGATTCGGCGGCACCAATGCGTCCGTGGTATTTGTCGCGGCTGAGTAACGCGTTTTCGGGGATTTCATCATGAGCGACGCGCCTGCGCCCAAGGCCAAGGCCAAATCCGGCCTGCTCCGCATTCTTCTCTGGCTGGTCGTCGTGCTCTTGGTGCTCGCTCTCGCGGCGGCCGGAACCGTCTATGGCGGCTATAAATGGGTTCAGGCCGAGTTTGCTGCACCCGGTCCGGCCGCCGAGGAAACCGTTATCCTCCTGCCGCGCGGTGCCGGACTGATCTCGATTGCCAATCAGCTAGAGTCCGAAGGCCTGATCTCGGACCGCCGCATCTTTCGCGCGATGGTCACGTTGGATGGCGGTGAGGGCGTTTTGCGCGCGGGTGAATATCGCATTCCGGCGGGCGCTTCCATGGCGCAGATTTATGAGCAATTGCGGGTCGGCCAGACGGTGCAATACCCGGTCACCTTCGCCGAGGGCCTGACCAGTGCCATGATCGTCGACACGCTGAACGCGGTTGAGGTTCTGACGGGTGAGATTGCCGCCATCCCGGCGGAGGGCACCCTGCTCCCGGAAACCTATCTCGTTACCCGCGGGACGTCCCGCCAGGATGTTCTCGATCGCATGGCGGCCGCCCAAGACGCCCTGCTTGATGAGCTTTGGCAATCGCGTGCGGAAGACCTGCCAATCGAGACGCGTGAGGAGGCGATCATCCTCGCCTCGGTGGTCGAGAAGGAAACGGGCGTCGGTGCCGAACGCCCCGAGGTCGCCGCCGTCTTCGTCAATCGTCTGCGCCGCGGCATGCGTCTGGAGAGCGACCCGACCATTATCTACGGGATTTCGCAGGGGGAACCGCTCGGACGCGGTCTGCGGCGCTCGGAAATCGACAATGCCGAGAACGCCTGGAACACTTATCAGATCCCGCGTCTGCCACCGACGCCGATCGCCAATCCCGGCTCGGAATCAATCGCGGCGGTGCTGAATCCGGCCGAGAGTAGCGCGCTCTTCTTTGTCGCCGACGGGACAGGCGGGCATGCCTTTGCCGATACTTATGCCGAGCACCTGCGCAATGTCGCGAACTGGCGCCGTATCGAGCGTCAGCGGCGCAATGGGGGCAATTGAGATGGGCGTCCTGTCGGGCATGACCGGGTTTGCGCGGACGGACGGCCAGGTGCCGGGCTGGCGCTGGACCTGGGAAGCTCGCAGCGTCAATGGCAAGGGGCTGGAAGCACGTTTCCGCTTGCCGACCGGCTTCGAGCGGCTGGAAGTGAAGGCCCGGGAGCAGGCCAAGGCCCGTTTCACCCGCGGCAATGTCAATGCCACGCTCAATCTGCGTCGCGAAACCGAGGCGAGTGGCGCGCGGATCGATATGGCGCGCCTGCGCAGCCTGCTCGATCAGGCCGCTCCGCTTCTGGAAAGCGGTGAGGTGACGCGGCCGTCTCTCGACGGCCTGCTTGCCCTGCCGGGCATGATCGATAGTGAGCAGGCTGATGATGCCGATGACAGCAAGGCCCTCGACGCGGCTTTGCTGGATAGTCTGGGCTCGGCGCTTGATGCGCTGGTGGCAGCGCGGCGCGAGGAGGGCAAGTCCCTTGCCGCAGTCCTGTCCGGTCATATGGACGACATCGCGCGCCTGACTTTCGACGCGACCAGCCATGCTGCCACCCGAACCGACGCCATTCGCGACCGCGTGGCCGCCAAGTTCGCTGAGCTTCTCCCCGAGGGGCTGGAGGCTGACCGCCTCGCCACCGAGGCGGCCGCACTGGCGGTGAAGCTGGACGTGCGCGAGGAGCTCGACCGCCTGGACGCCCATATCATTGCGGCGCGGGAGCTGCTTGCCCAGGGCTCGCCCGTTGGCCGCAAGCTCGACTTCCTGTCACAGGAGTTTAATCGCGAGGCGAACACTCTATGCTCGAAGTCCGCCGATTCTTCGCTGACCGCGATCGGGCTTTCGCTCAAGAACACGGTCGACCAGTTCAGGGAGCAAATACAGAATGTCGAGTGACGGCTATAACGCGCCTATCTTTCGTGGCCGTCGCCGCGGTGTTCTGCTCGCCCTGTCGAGCCCGTCCGGGGCCGGCAAAACGACGCTCTCCAAGCGCCTGCTGAGCCAGAATCCCGACGTCGTCCTGTCCGTATCCGCGACCACGCGCAAGCCGCGTCCGGGCGAGGTTGATGGTCAGGACTACCACTTCATCTCGGTTGACGAGTTCAAGGCCAAGATCGAGGATGATGAATTCTTCGAATGGGCCGAGGTCTTCGGGCGCTATTATGGCACGCCGAAATCACCCGTCATGGAGGCGGTCGAGGATGGCCGTGACGTGGTTTTCGATATCGACTGGCAGGGTGCCCAGGCGCTGGCGGCGGCCGCGCCGGAGGATGCCGTGCGCGTCTTCATCCTGCCGCCGTCATTGGCTTTGCTGGAAGACCGTTTGCGCAAGCGCGGGCAGGACAGCCCGGATATCATCAAGGACCGCATGGCGCGGGCCAAGGACGAGATTTCACATTGGCATGAATACGACTATGTCATCGTCAATGATGATTTCGCGCGGGCGCTGGAGAAGCTAAACGAAATTCTCCACGCTGAACGCCTCAAGCGCCAGCGCCATCCCTGGCTGGAAGAATTCGTCGACGCCATCATGGACCAATAGGTCCGGCGCGCCTCAGGCGCGGGCCGCTTGATAAGCGGTGCGCCAAGCAATCGCCAGCGTCTGAAATCCAGGAATATCAATAACTTCAGCGCGCGCGCCGGGGTCGATTCCGGCTGCTTCGAGCAGCGCATCGGCGCTGGTCGACGCCTGACCGGCCGCCTGGGCGAGGCTGCGGCGCAAGGTCTTGCGGCGCTGGCCGAAGGCCGAGGCGGTGATCCGTTCCAGCGCGATCACATCCTTGAACTGCTGCGTCTCCGGCAGCGGATCGAGCACTACGACTGCTGATTCGACCTTGGGCGGCGGGGTGAAGGCGCGGGCCGGTATTTTCAGGGCGAGGCGTGCCTGGCAGCGCGACTGGGCGATCACGGCTAGCCGGCCATAGGCCTTGTCGCCCGGCTGGGCGACAACGCGGTCGGCGACTTCGCGTTGGAACATCAGCACGGCCCGTCGCCACCAGATCGGCTCGGCCTGCAGCCATTTGATAAGCAATTGGGTGCCGACATTATACGGCAGGTTGGACAGGATGACCTTGTCGCCCGGGCCGGTCAGAAGGTCGGTTTCATCAACCTCCAGCGCATCGGCCTGCTCGACTGTCAAACGTCCACCCGACGCGGCATTGATCTCGGCCAAGGCATCGAGGAAGCGCGAATCCTTCTCCACGGCCAGCAGGGATCCGGCACCTTCCGCGAGAATGGCGCGGGTCAGCCCGCCCGGACCGGGGCCGACCTCGATTGCCTGGTCCCGGCTCATATCACCGGCGAGGCGGGCGATCTTGGCGGTCAGGTTGAGGTCGAGGAGGAAATGTTGCCCGAAGGCCTTCTTGGCGCCGAGATCATGGCTGGTGATGACATCACGCAGCGGCGGCAGGTCGTCGAGGCTCATCCCCGGCACTCCGCGATCGCGCAAGCCTGGTCGAGGGCTGCCAGAAGACTGTCCGGCCGGGCTTCGCCCCGTCCGGCAATATTGAAGGCCGTGCCGTGATCGGGCGAGGTTCGCACAATGGGCAGGCCGAGCGTGATGTTCACGCCGCCATGGAAATCGAGGGTCTTCACAGGGATCAGGCCTTGGTCATGATAGAGGCAGATTGCGGCGTCATAGTCGGCGCGTGCCTCGGCATGGAACATGGTGTCCGGCGGCAGCGCGTCGGTAATGTCCACTCCGTCCGCACGAAGACGCTCGGCCAGCGGGTCGAGTATATCGCGCTCCTCCTCACCCAGGGCCCCACCTTCGCCAGCGTGTGGGTTGAGGCCGGCCAGGGCCAGGCGCGGCTGCGCAATCCCGAAGTCCCGCTGCAGCGCTGCATGGCAGAGGCGAGCGATGGATTCGACCCGTTCAGGCGTGATCAACGAGATGGCGCGCGCGAGCGGCTCGTGGATTGTCACGAGAACGACCCGCAACCCGCCGCCGGCGAGCATCATGGCCGGGCCGCGCGGGGTCTGCATCGGGTGCTCGGCGCACAGTTCGGCGAGAAACTCGGTATGACCTGGAAAGCTGAAGCCCGCATCATACATGACGGCTTTCGCGATGGGCGCCGTCACGAGCGCGCGAGCCTGGTCGTCCAGGCAGAGCCGGACGCCGGTTTCGATTGCAGCCTTGATACAGGCGGCATTGGCAGCGTCCGGCTTACCGGGGGTGGCGGGCGCATCCAGATTGATGCCCACTTCAAAGACAGGGAGGCCGCCTGGCTGTGTATCTGCGGCGGCCGATGGCGTACCGACGACGCGCGGAGTCGGCAGTCCCAGTGCGTGGGCCGTCGTCTCGAAGGCGGCGGGATCGCCTAGCGCAAGCAGAGGCGGAACGCCGGCGCGGTCGCGCCAGATGGTCCATGCCTTGAGGATGATCTCGGGGCCGATACCGGCCGGATCACCCATCGACACGACGACGGGTGATGGGTGGGTCATCAGTTACGAATCTCGACCGTGGAGTCGCGGCGCAGGTCACGCAGCCAGCGGCGCGAGAGCAGCGATAATTGCTGTCCCCGCAATTGGCCTTCCAGGTCGTCGCGGGTCGGAACGCCCGGACCGGCGATGGTCCGGTCACAGACAATCAGGGCCTGCAGGCCGCTGCCCGATTGCATAACGCCGGTATTCTCGCCTTCATCCAGCGGCTGGAGCGCATCGCGCACGGCCGGCAGGACGGCCTCGGCTGAAATACTGCCGAGCGGGGTATAGATCGCACCATTGATGCGCCCGGCCACGGTCTCCGCCTGTGAACAGGTCGGGTTGTCTGCCAGTTCGCGTTGGAAATTCGTGCGTGTGGCGTCGGTGACTGCGCTGGTCGGGACCGAGATCTGGACCAGGTCATATTGCAGCGTGGTCGTGCCGTCGCGAGCGCCGACGAGGGCGATGACCATGAAACCGCCGGGCACCTCGATCGGGTTCGACAGGGCACCGCGACCACCGCTTTGCTGATATTGTTGGCGCATTTGCGGCATGATGGCCGCAACTTCCGGCTGGAGTTCCGAAGCGGTAATCCAGCCAATATCGCCGCCATTGGCCGCAGACGGAGCGTCGGAGAACTGGCGGGCCAATTCCGGGAAGGTCGCACCCTGCTGGAGCTGGTTCATGACGGTAATGACGCGCTGGACAGTTTGTTCTTCCTGACCAGCGGCGGGCACTTCGAAGAGCATTTCAAAGATGCGATATTGCGGTTGGGAGGCGCTGGCGGCGAGGCGTTCGAGCGCAAGCTCGATCTGCTGCTCGGAAATCCGGATGCGCGAGCCATAACGACCATTGACGATGATCTGCCAGGCAATCTCTGCTTCCAGCTGATGGCGAAGCGTCGAGACATCTACACCGGAATTGCGCAGGTCCTGCACGATGACGTCGACCGTCGTATTATTGCGGTCCGCCAGATCGAGCAGGGAGTTGGTTATTTCTTCGTCTGAAACCTCAATCTCGTAATCGGCAGCAGCCTGCAGCTGGAGGTGCTCATCGATCAGGCCGCGCATGGCCTGGTCCTGGATTCGCACCAGCGTGGCTTCGTCGATTTGCGACATGCCGGTCGACGCGATGATGAGGCGCATCCGGTTACGCACATCGACCGTGGTAATCGGTTCGTCATTGACCAGTGCGGCCACGCCTTCGGTGGTCTGGGCGTACGCGGACGCGGTACCCAGAGTCAGGGCGCAGGCAAGCAGGGAAAGGACAATTCGTTTGGCGCAGGTCATCAGCAATCGCATATCGGTTCGGCGCGGAACATTACCCAAACTCGGCCGCGGCGCAATCGCCGGACACTGTAGAGCAGGTGATTGTAACTTAATCGGGCGCCACACTTCCCAAGGTGAAGAGCGTAACACGGAATTGGATCGACTCGGATGGTCCCAGATCACGGATTCCCAGGATTTCTCGCTGATACACAATATCAAATTGCGCGCAGTCATCCTCAAACCGGATTCCAAAATCCTGACGCCGGGTAACTTCACTATCAAGATCACGCAATACGCGGCCAATCGCACTCCAGTTTCCAGCGATGGCAAGCTCGAAATTCATCGCCAATTCGCGCTGGGCGCCTTGGGTTACGTTGACATCGCTGATATCGAGATAGCGAACGGCGGTCGATAAGCGCTCGCCGGTATAGCCGAGTTCCACGCTCAGTCGGTTGCTGGCATAGGTATCGGGATCGATCCGGGCGGACACTTCCGCGTCGAAATCGGCGATCTCGATGGAGCCGGCGACAACATAATCCGACTGGTCGGCCAAGAGCCCGCTGGAGGCATTGAAAACCGGCGATCCATCGAGCCGGTTGCTTTGGCCGATGAAGAGTCGGGCTTGCCCGGTTTCACCCCAATACGCGGTGGTACGGACGCCGTAGCTCAGGCGCTGACCGTCCTCCCATAGATCGAAGCCGGGCGCGCGGACGGGTTGGAAGAGCATGCTCTCGTCAAGGTCGATCGAGAGGCTGTCCTCGTTGATGACTCGAGCCGCGTCTTCGTCGTCGGACGCTGCGATAAGGGACACGACCGGTTCGACAATCATGTCGACAGAGTCGCCAGCGCGGAAAAAGGGCCAGCTGACGTCGGCTCCCGCAAGGCCGAGCGCGCGATTGACCGTGTTCGACGTTCCGGCCTGTGCGTCCTCGAACCGGTAGGCATCTGTGCGCGCGTAAACAAAGGGTGAGACAAGGACGCCGCCCGGTGTGGTCCAGCGTGTGCGCCAGTCTACGCTGGCTGTTGCCCTGTCATAATTGACGCCCACGTCACGCCGCAGGCTCGTTGCATCGATACTGGTTTCGATACGGCCCCAGGACTCCGGCGCCGTAAAGACACGCGTATAGCTCGCGATCGGGGCGACGGTCGGGACGATATCATCGTCGGCATCGGTCGCGAGTGTCTGGAATTCGGCAAAGGCAATCAGGCCTGCCGAATTCTGTGTCCGTCCATCTACATAGAGCTGACTGACGAGCTGGCGACGCTGCGGTGTGATCGGAGCGCCACGATCCTTGTCTTCCTCACTGAAGTCATAGCGTCGAAGGTGGAGATTGTCCGAAGCCCGCTGTACGCCGAATCCCCAGCGCCAGTCCGGATTGATCGCCCATTCGCCGCCACCGAAGACGTGCCAGCGATCCGCTTCCTCGCCAAAGAGTTCCCCATCACTGTCGATGTCGAGTTCGCGCGTAAAGCTGGCTTCCAATTCCACGAATCCTGACCAGAAGCGCTTGCGGTATTCGCCATAGATTAGCGGGTTCACATTGCCCATGACGCGTGGTGCGATGATCAGGTCCTGGGACGGCGATATCGTCCAGTAATAGGGCTGCTGGTAGGTGAAGCCCAATCGGGACGAAACGCCTACTTTCGGGAAAAGGAAGCCGGAGCGGCGCTCGGATGACGGGTCGGCATGGGCGAAAACCGGAGCGTAGAGGACCGGGACGCCGCCGATTTCCAAGCGTGCGCCCCGATAGTAGATCATCTGCTCTTCAGCGTCCTGAACAACCTCGCGAGCGCGCAAGCGCCAGGTTGGTGCGCCTTCGCCATCTTCACACAGCTCGCAGGCTGTATAGTAGGCGTCTTCCAGCTGAAGGGAGCCATTTTCCCGGCGAATCGCGGTTGCGGCCGCCACCCGCCCCCTGTTCTCAAGCATGGTTGCAAACCCAAGCGCCACACCCGTAGCCAATTGGCTGTCGAGCTCTACCTCGTCGGCGTATTGAGCGAAGGGGCCCTGACCCAGAATGATGACATGCCCCCGGGCCACGACCCGGTTCTGATCCGGGTGGTACTCGATCTCGTCTGCGAGCAGCGTGCGCGGATCCTGCCGCACACGGACATTGCCCCGAGCGATATATCCGGTACCGCCCTCAATGTCCTGGATCTGATCGGCCTCCAGATAAATCGGTGCGTTTTCAGTGGCACCGACCTGGCCCAAAGCTGGTGCCGTCAGGGCGAGTGCCGATGTACTCAGCAAGATTGCCGCTAGGCGGCGAAATTGCGACGCCATCCGCGTCACTCCTTCTGGTCTCCCGGCCCCCGCAGGCGGGTCTTGTTTATGACTAGCCGAAGCCGGCGGCGGCGTCCACGCCGTCAACCGTCTTCGGTCGAGGCGATATAAATGAGTGCGAGCAAGGCCGTTAGCGCAGGCGCCGACCAGGCTGCGGTGGCTGGCGGCAGGGCACCGGAAATGCCGAACGAGCTCAGCATCTCCTGAAAGAAGAACATCACGAAGCCGGCAATGCCCCCCGCCATCGCAAACGCAGCGGCGCCGCCCAGGCGGTGAAGGCGGAGCGTCGCGGCTGCGGCGATCAGAGTGGCGGCCAGAAGGGTGAGCGGTAGGGCCAGGAGCCCGTGCAGCCGCAATTCGTAGCGCCGGGTCGCGAGTCCGGCTTCCTGCGCGGAATTGATGAGGCGTGGCAGGTCCCAGAAGGCGACCCCATCGGCCGATCGTGCCCGCTCGAAGAGCGCCTGGCGATTGATCGATGTGGGCATGGTGATGGTGCCAAGCTCGAGGCGGGATGGCATCGGTGTCCGTTCCACCGCGCCTGTCACCTCCCAGAAACCTGATCGCAATTCGGCGGTCTCCGCATCGATCCGGCGCTCAAGCCGCGGTGTACCGTCATCGCTGGACGTAAACTGGAAGAAGACCGGATCCTGCAGGACTTGCCGTTGCTCCTCGAGCTGGGTCGCCGCGATGACCGTGAAGCCGTCCAGGTTGGCTTCGCGCAACCAGACAGGTTGTTCCATTCCCTCCACGCGCCGCACATTCATCAGGTTGTCGCGGCGCGCCTCGAACTCAGCGTTGAGATTCGCGGCAAGCGGGTTGAGGCCTGTCGCACCGATGATTCCGACCGTGACCGCGAGAATCATGGGCGCCGCCAGGATGCGCCAGCCGGAGACACCGGAAGCGCGCATCACAATCAATTCCGACGAGCGATTGAGGCGGAAGAGGGCCGTAAGCGTGCCGAACAGGAACACGAAGGGCAGCGTGCTTTCCAGCAAGGCGGGCGCCCGCAGCAGGGTCAGGCCCAGCAGGTCGAGTGTGGAAACATCGACCCGCGTGCCGACAGCCCGCGATTGCTCGACGAAATCGACCAGGATGATCACGGTAGCAATCGTCAGGAAGGCGAGCAGAAGCCCGCCGGCTGTCTGACTGGCCATATACCGGTTCAGGCGTCCGCCGATCATGCCGCGGCCTCGTTCGGCTGGGAGTATTCCGGTTTGGTCCGAGCGGGCCAGTAAATCACGGCGATCGCGCCGACCATGCCGAGAATGGGGACGAGATATTGGGCGATATTCATGGCCGCATCATCGGCACTTGCTGATTGCATCGCGAAGCCGATGAGGCGCAGCGTCAGCCCGGCGCCGACGGCGATTATAACACGCCGCCCATAGCCCATGCGTGAATGGTCTCCCGCGAGGAAGGCCGCGGCTGCGATCAGTGCGAATGCCAGATTGTACAGCGGCGCGGCGAGCCGGTAATGCGCCTCGGCCCAGGCCCGCTCCGGCCCGTTGGTCCGGGCGATCTCGGCGGCCGACGGCCACAGCAATTCATGCAGGAAACGATCGGACTCCTTGAAGAACATGGCGTCGACCGGTCCGACAAATTCGCCGAGGTCGAATTCATACCGATCGAAATTGGCGTAGTAGAGTTCGCCGGCCGAATCGATCTGCTGGAGATTGCCGTCGATCAGCACCATGGCGGAGCGGTCGCCGGAGCGCACGACCACCCCTTCGCGTGCAGAATAGGTCGAGGCCTCATCCTGGCCGCGGCTGTCATGGATCAGGATGTCCTGCATGCGGCCATCGCGACCGCGCTCGCGGGCATAGATCGTGACGCCCTGGCCGAGCTGGGAGAAGGCCCCCGGCGTCACGAGGCTGGCAGCGACGTCAGAGCGCAGATCATGCAGCGAGCGCCGCATTTCCCTGTAGGCCACCGGTTGGACGACCAAGTTCACAAGGAGATTGGCCAGCAGGACATAGACACCCAGTCGCATCACAGGCGAAAGCAGGCCAAAACGACTCACACCGGCCGCCGAAGCAATCACGGTCTCACTGTCATTTGTCAGCCGGTTGAGTCCGGACAGGACGGCAACAAAGAGGGCGATCGGGACCAGGAGGGCGGTGAGGTGAGGCAGCGCCAGCGCCGTGACCTTGATGAAGGTGAGCGCGGTTTCAGAATAGCCCGACACCAGGTCGACATTGGACAGGCTCTGCGTCAACAGGGCCAGCCCGGCGAAGGCCGCGGTCGCCGCCATGAATGGCCAGAGCAATTGATTGAAGAAGTACCGCTGAACGAGAATCATGAAGCCGGCTTGTGCTGCGCGTTCCGCCTTCTATCTCACGTCGTGATCGGATACCACTTCCGCGACACAAGTTTTCGGCACCGGGTACACACCCGCGATCAGCCGGACTGCCACCCATTGCGACTGGATGAGAGGGAAGACCATGAAAATCGAATTCGCTGCCGCTCCGAACGCTGCCGGCGCGATCGCCGTGCCCGTCTATGAGGATGCCACCCTGTCGCCGGCGGCCGCCGCGCTCGACTCGGCCTCCAATGGTGCGATCAAGCGGGCCATCACCGGCTCGCGCTTCACCGGCAAGCCGGCTCAGACGCTGGACATCATCGCGCCGACCGGCAGCGAAGCCAGCCGAATCGTCCTGTTTGGTCTCGGTGCCAAGGACAAGCGTACCGGGTCGACCCTGGAAAAGGCTGCTGCGGCCGTGGTCGCCAAGCTCCTTTTGAGCGGCGAGACGACCCTGTCGATCCAGTTTGACGGTGAGACCGATGGCGAGGGCGCGGCCCGTTCCGGCCTTGGTGCCCGTCTGGCCTCCTACCGCTATGACCAGTTCCGCACCAAGCTGAAGGACGACCAGAAGCCGTCCCTCACCGAGCTGACCATCGCTGTCAGCGATGTCGATGGGGCCAAGGCGGCCTGGCAAGCCTGGGGCGCGGTCGCCGATGGTGTCGACCTGGCGCGGGAAGTCACCAATCTTCCGCCGAATATTCTCAACCCGGAGACCTATGCCAAGAAGATCGAGGGCATGGCCGAGCACGGGCTCGAGATCGAGATCCTCGATGAAGTCCAGATGACCGAGCTCGGCATGGGCGCGCTTCTGGGTGTCGGCCAGGCCTCGGAATTCGAAAGCAAGATCGCCATCATGAAGTGGAGCGGCGGGCCGGAAGGCGAAAAACCGCTTCTCTTCGTCGGCAAGGGCCTGACCTTCGACAGTGGCGGCATCTCCTTGAAGCCGGGTGCCGGTATGGACGAGATGCGCGGTGACATGGGCGGCTCGGCCGCCGTGGTCGGCCTGATGCGCGCTCTGGCGGGCCGCAAGGCAAAGGTCAATGCGATCGGCATTGTCGGCCTGGTCGAGAACATGCCCGACGGCAACGCCCAGCGCCCGGGTGACATCGTCACGGCGATGTCCGGTACGACGATCGAGATTCTCAATACGGACGCGGAAGGCCGCCTCGTTCTGGCCGACGTGCTCTGGTACAGTCAGGACCGCTTCGATCCCAAGCTGATCATCGACCTGGCGACTCTCACGGGCGCCATCCTGATCGGTCTCGGCAATACCCGCGCCGGCATTTTCACGAATTCCGATGATATCGCCGCCCAGCTGTCCTCGGCCGGTGATGCCTCCGACGAGCCGGTTTGGCGTCTGCCGCTCGGTCCGGACTATGAAAAGCATATCGAGACCAAGAATGCTGACATCAAGAATGTTGGCGAAGGCCGTCTCGCCGGTTCGATCTCGGCGGCGGAATTCCTCAAATGCTTCGTCAATGACAAGCCGTGGTGCCATATCGACATCGCCGGTACCGCCATGGGCGGCATGGGTGGCAAGGACGATCCGCGCCAGCCGAGCTGGGGCACGGGCTGGGGTGTGCGCATCCTCGACCGTTTCGTCCGCGACAACTACGAGGGCTAGGCCCTGCAGGTGATGAGGGCGGCCGGAGCGGCCGCCCTTTTCATGTCAGGCAAGAGGTGAGGGCATGAGCGGCGATCTCTGGTTCTACCATCTCGAGCGATCCTCGCTGGACGAGGTCCTGCCCGAATTGCTGGAGAAGACGCTGGCGCGGGGCTGGCGGGCTCTGGTGCGTTCGCCCGACGCCAAGCGTCGCGAAACACTCGATCAGCTCCTGTGGTCCTGGCGTCCCGACAGCTTCCTGCCGCATGCCCAGGCCGAGGCCGGGGATGCCGAGCGCCAGCCGGTTCTGATCGCCGAGGATGAAGCCAATCCCAATCGAGCCCAGTGCCTCTTCCTGCTGGATGGTGCCGAACCCGAAAATCCGTCATCCTTTGACCGCATGATCGTCATGTTTGACGGGCAGGACGAGATGGCGGTGAACGACGCCCGCGCCTTGTGGAAGAAAGCCTCGGGGCAGGGCTGTACAGTATCCTACTGGCGCCAGTCGCCGGAAGGCCGATGGGAGAAGAAGGCATGACACGTTTTTTGTTGATCGCACTGGCCGGACTGGCAGTCACGGCTTGCTCGACGGGCGGACATCCGATTGATGGTGGCGACACAATGATGCCGGAGCCTGATTTCTCCGGCGAAGTGGACAACGGCGAGCCGACGGACCCGGACGCTTTCTGCGGCGCCAATGCGATGAGCTATTTGGTCGGCCAGTCGGTCGACGAGGTCGATCTGGGCACCCTGCACGGCAATATCCGCCTGATCTATCCGGATACCGCCGTCACCCGTGATTATCGCCGTGAACGCCTCAATCTTGACCTCTCCGAAGCCGGTGTCATCCTGCGGCCCTGGTGTGGTTGAGCGAGTTCCTGTCATGAAGATGCGTGTGATCCTTTTGAGCTGTCTCGTTGCCGGGTGCGCGCTGACAACACGAGGGCCTGCGCCTGCAACCCAGCCTGCATCGGCAGGTGAGCTGCCGCCATTGGGAGCGGCCGAGGATGTGGATGGCAGTGAGGTTCGCGCGCCGATCACCGGCACATGCGGCATGGAAGACCTGCAGCATTTTGTCGGTCAGCCGCGTGTCAGTGTGCCGCGCTCGGCCGTGCCGGAGAATTACCGGGTCGTCGGTCCCAATTCGGTGGTGACCATGGATTACCGACCGGATCGTCTGACCATTCGCGTCGACGAGAATGACGTGGTCGAAAGCCTGGCCTGCGGTTGACGGCCTTTTTCGCTAGGCGATGAAGAGATGCTGCAGACGGGCCGCGTGATGGCTGGTCAATGAGCGTGTGTGCCGTGCCAGCCAGGCGCCGAGTGCCTGCGCCGTCTCTATCGCGGCCTCACGATTGAGCAAATCCCCGTCGGCAGCCTGCGGGTTGTCAGGTGCGTCATGGGAGTCCGGATCCGGCGGCAACACGATATCGACCCGGATCTCGTCCGGGCTGTGATAGCTGTCATCGGGGCGTGGGGCCGGCTGTTTCGGTGCCGTGGGCGAACCGGTCTTGCGGGCGGGAAGCGGGCGCGACGGCGGTATGGCATCGATCTTCATGACAGGCCTCCGGCGCGGGCGAGAACCCGAACAGGAAAAGTGCCGGACCCGATAGGTCCGGCCTCGGCCAGATCAGCCAGTTTTTCTACCGCCGGTCGGTCACCCTTTTGGTAGATGACGCCCGGCAGTGCGCCTGCGGATCTCATTGATCCATCCACCTTGTTCTAAGGAGCTCATATTATATGAGCGCAATTACGAATGGTTTCTTAACGGGACGAGGGCGGCGCAATAATGCGGCAAGCAATCGTCATAAAACAGGAATGGGCTCTACCCCGCCTGCGCCGCTTCCAGCTTTTCTTCCGCTTCCAGCCAGCTCATCTCCGCCGCATCCAGAAGCTCGACGGCTTTGGCGCGCTTGATCTGGAGGTCGGTCGCGGTCTTGGGGTCTTTCTGGTAGAGGCCCGGCGCGGCGAGGGCCTTGTCGATGACGTCGATGATGCCGCGCAGGCGGTCGGCTTCCTTGTCCCAGCGGGCGATCTCGTCGCGCAGGGGTTTGAGGGCCTTGCGCTGGTCCGCGGCGGAGCGGCGGGCGACGGTCTTTTCGTCCATCGCGGCGGTCTTTTTTTTCGGGCCATCCTTCGGGGCGCGGCCGAGTAGAGACTGTCGATAGGTCTCGATATCCTCGTCATAGGGTTTGACCGTGCCATCACCGACCACCCAGAGCCGGTCGACACAGCTCTCGATGAGATGCCGGTCGTGCGAGATCAGGACGACGGCGCCCTCATACTCATTGATCGCCTGGATGAGGGCGGCGCGGCTGTCCATGTCGAGATGGTTGGTCGGTTCATCGAGGATGAGGAGGTGCGGGCCCTCAAAGGTGATGAGGTTGAACAGGAGGCGCGCCTTCTCGCCGCCGGACAGCGTGTCGGCCGGAGTTTCCTGACGGTCCCCGGGCAGGCCAAATGTCGCCAGCCGGGCGCGGCGCTGGGCCTCGGTGGCGTCCGGCATCAGCTCGATAATGTGCTGATAGGCCGACATGTCCGGTGACAGGCTGTCGATCTGGTGCTGGGCGAAATAGGCGATCTGCATCTTCTTGTGCTTGCGCAGATGCCCCTCGAGCGGAACGAGCCGGTCGCACAGGAGTTTGGCCATGGTCGACTTGCCGGCGCCATTGCGGCCGAGAATGCCGATCCGGTCCTCGGTGTCGATGTTGAGATTGACGTCGCGCAGGACCGGCTTGCCCGGCGCATAGCCGGCCTGGAGATTGACAATGCGCACAATCGGCGGGGCCATGCGGCGTTGCGGGCTGGGGAAGTTGAAGGGCGCCACCGGGTCCTCGACCTGGGTCGCCACGATCTGCATCTTCTCCAGCCGCTTGACCCGCGACTGGGCCTGTTTGGCCTTGGACGCCTTGGCCTTGAAGCGGTCGACGAAGGATTGCAGATGGCGCCGCTCGACCTCCTGCTTTTCGACCATTTTCATCTGCAAGCGTTGCCGCTCCGCCAGCGCCTTCTCGAAATCATCATAGCCGCCATCCCAGACGGTCAGCTTGCCCTGCTTGAGATGAGCGATCTTCTGCATGGCGCCGTTGAGCAGGTCGCGGTCGTGCGAGATGACCAGGGCGGCGCCGGGGAAGGTCTTGAGATAGGCCTGCAGCCACATCACGCCTTCCAGATCGAGATAGTTGGTCGGCTCGTCCAGCAGAAGGAGGTCGGGCCGGGCGAACAGGGTGGCGGCCAGGGCCACCCGCATGCGCCAGCCGCCGGAAAATTCGCGACAGGGGCGGCGTTGTTCCTCACCCGTAAAACCCAGCCCGGCCAGGATCGACCCGGCGCGAGCTTCGGCGGTGTGGCTGTCGATATCGGCCAGTCGGGTCTGGATCTCGGCGATGCGATTGGGTTCGGTTGCCGTTTCCGCTTCGGCCAGCAGGGCAGCGCGTTCGGTATCGGCGGCCATCACCACATCGATCAGGCTGTCATCACCGCCCGGCGCTTCCTGGGCCACCGAGCCGACGCGGGCACCCTTTTGCACGCGCGCCTCACCGCCCTCGGTCGCCGCCTCGCCACGGATCAGCCGGAACAGGGTCGATTTGCCTGTCCCGTTGCGACCGACCAGACCCATCTTGGTCTTGGCCGGCAGGAAGAGCGTCGCCTGATCAAAGAGCATCCGCCCTTCAATGCGATAGGTGAGGTCATTGATGTGCAACATGGCGAGACGCGGTTAGCGCGGAGCGGCAGGGCGCGCAAGCAGGTCTTACTCTTGCCATAAAGGCTGCCCAGCTTCGCGATGGGGAGAGAATGCGATGGCTTTGCGTCTTGTGGCGAGTTTGGCGATTGTCTTGTTCACCGCAGGGCCGGGACAGGCGCAGGAAGCGCTGGCCGACTCGCAGCGCGAATTCATTGCCCGTTTCCAGGCGGCGACTGCGCCGGCCCGCAGCTCAAGCCGTGAGCGCGGCGCCGCTGCTGACTTTCTGATGGCGGAGATCGAGCGCCGGGGTCTGACGGCTGAGCGAAAGCCTTATCGCGCACCCAATGTCCATCCGCTGCTGGATCTGATCATGCCGCCCTTCAGCGGGGTGAATGTGACCGCGACGATCCCGGCCACGCTCGACGATGCTCCGGTTGTCATCCTTGGCGCCCACTATGACAGCGAAGCCGGCAGTCCGGGGGCCGACGACAATGCCAGTGGCATTGCGGCCATGCTGAGTATTGCCGAGGCGATCGCTGCGGAGCCGAGGCGGGACTACACCGTGATCCTCGTTTTCTTTGACCAGGAAGAGGAGGGCAAGATCGGCAGTGCGGCGTTTGCGCGCCAGTTGGTGAATGCCGGCGAAGACATTCATTCCATGCACTCCATCGACATGGCAGGCTGGGACAGTGATGGCGACCGGGCAATCGAGATTGATGCCCCGGACAGCTGGTACCCGCGCTATGAGCGGGCCGCGCGGGAGATGGATATTCCCATCACGCGTGTGACCTATGATTCCAGCGATCACGTCTCTTTTCGGGATCGCGGCATTGATGCCGTCTGTCTGGGCGAAGCTTTTCGCTTGCGCGATTCCTCGCCGCACCGACACCGGTCTACCGACACGGCCGACACGCTCAATCACGCCTATCTGGCTCGCAATACGCGCCTCATGCAGGGTGTCTTGTTGAGATTGATGCGGGGGCAGGCGTCATGAGGTTGTCGCTACCTGTTGGCGTTCTGGCTCTGACCTTGGCTGCCTTCACGGTGCGGGCCGTCATCTACGCCCTGATTGGTTCTCCCCTGCCATTGGTCTTCATCTTCGCTGTCTCACTCGCCTTGATCACAGCTCATTTGGCCGGGCGTGGTGCCGGACGTGTAGCTGTGCGTGTCTGGGCGCTATGGCTTGTGATTTACGGGGTGTTCCGGCTCGGCCTCGCCGGCCTGCTTGTCGTCGCCCCGGTCAGCTCGCCGCACGCGATCGCGAATACGGGGTGGGTCTTCATGCTCGTTTCTGCGCTTTATCTGCTTGCCGGGGCCTATCTTGTTGCCGCCTGGCGCAAGCCCGTCGAACCGGCCGTGACCGGATAACACTCTGCCGCTTTTCAAGAGGACGGCGGACCGCTATAAGCCGCGCGAATCCACAGGCCGGGTGTGTGCCCGGACAATCACAGTTTCAGTCTCAAGGACTTCTCCCATGGCGATCCAACGCACCTTCTCCATCATCAAGCCTGACGCCACTGCCCGTAACCTTACCGGCGCCATCAACGCCAAGATCGAGGAAGCCGGCCTGCGCATCATCGCCCAGAAGCGCATCCGTTTGTCGCGCGAGCAGGCTGAAGGCTTCTACGGCGTCCACAAGGAGCGTCCCTTCTTCAACGACCTCGTCACCTTCATGATTTCCGGCCCGGTCGTCGTCCAGGTCCTGGAAGGCGAAGACGCCATCGCCAAATACCGCACCGTGATGGGCGCGACGAACCCGGAACAGGCCGATGCCGGCACGATCCGCAAGGAGTTCGCCGAGTCGATCGAAGCCAATTCCGTGCACGGTTCCGACGCGCCGGAAACCGCCGCCGAGGAAATCCCCTTCTTCTTCTCCGACGACGAGATCGTCGGCTAGGGCATACGCCTGATCGAGCTTGACAGGCCCGGCGGAAACGTCGGGCCTTTTTTGTTGGCTGAAGACGCGGTGGCAGCTGTCCTGGTGATCGCAGGAAACGGATTGCGCGGGATCGCGGGCGACCCTAACTGGCAATCCTGACTTTATGCGGGGACGTGTATGGATATCGCGCTCTGGTTCAGCCTGGTGGGCTTCGTTTGCGCGATGTCCTACACGCCCGGACCCAATAATCTCATGGTGATGTCGTCGAGCGCTTTGTTTGGCATCCGCCGGACGCTGCCGCACTGGCTGGGCGTGAATATCGGCTTCAACCTTTTGCTTGTCGCCAGCGTCTTCGGGCTCGGTGAGCTGGTGCAGCGCTATCCGGTCGCCTTGCTTGTGGTGAAGATCGGCGGCGCGCTCTGGCTCACCTGGATGGCGAGCCAGTTTGTTCGAGCGGCGGTCCATCCCCTGCCGGCCGCCCAGCGTGCCAAGGGGAAAACGCGCACGCGCCCCTTCAAGGTCCATGAGGCGGCACTCTTCCAGATCATCAATCCGAAGGCGCTGATGATGACGATCTCGGCGGCGGGCGCCTATGTTGCCCTGGCCGAGACCGCCCCCGAGCGGGCATTGATCATGGTGGTGACCTTCATCATTTTCGGCTCGCCCGGCGGGTTGGCCTGGATGTTTGCCGGCGGGACGCTGAAACGTTTCCTGGGCGACCCCCGCTGGGCCCGAATACTCAATGCGGGGATTGCCCTGATCATTGTCGCGACCATCGCGATGGTCCTCGTCAGCTAGTCCTCGGCGAGGCGGGCCAGCAATGCGTCCAGCATCACATCATCAGCGCCGCGCACAGTCGGAGCGGGCAGGCTGACATCCGGCGTTACCGGATGGGTCTCTTGCTCGCCATTGGGGCGGATGATGTGGGCCTTGGCATAGCCGACACGGAAACCGGAATGGGGCAGGGTGAAATATTCCATCGCGCCGAAGGTCGTCGCCATGTCCCGCGTGGTTTCGCCATAAATCGTGCCGAAACTGTAGTCCTGGATCAGGGCCGCCGTGGTCACCGCGTTGGAGAAACTGTTGCGGTTGACCAGGACATGGACATTGCCGGTGAATTGTTGGCCGTGGCGAGGCTGAGCATAGGGCAGGTCGTAGGAGACGAGGTCGCCGGGTTCGGTGTTGGCGAACAATTCGATCAGGTCCCGCGAGACGTCATGGTCGCCGTCCGGGTTGGCATCAATCCGCGCCTGGATGGACGCGGCGGTCTGTGCGCTCACGCGAACCCGGAAGTCCGATGCGAACCGGAACGGTTCGTCGGCAAACCACGCGACCACCGGATCGGAAAATGAGATATCACCGCCCGGATTGTCGCGCAGGTCGAGGATGAGGTCGGTCGCGCCGGTCTCAATAAAGCGCTCGAAAGCCGCATCGATAAAGCCCGTAAAACGCTGCACCGCTGCCGGCGCATAGGCCTGGTCCGGTGTCTCGGCGTCGACATCGAAGAAGGGACCGGGACGCAGATAGGCGGTCGTCGTGGTCAACATGCTCGCTTCGCGGCCGACCAGTGAAAAACCCGGCTCGATTTCTTCCAGCTCCCACATGGATTCGGCGGGAATGGCATCCAGGGTGAGGGTCTGCGCGACACCCTCTCGCTCGATCTCGACGGTGAAATTGTCGCGGACACCGTATTCCAGCCACACATAGTAAAACTCGCCCTGGCTGAGGATTGAGTAGGCGAGGGCCGGAGTGTCGGCAGAGACATGCTGTGTCAGGCGTTGCAGCCAGACCGGATTGGGCTCGCCGTTCAGGGCGAGTAACCGGTCGCCCGGCTGCACCGCACTGCCCTGCGGGGCGGCGGAGACGATCACCTCACCATGAGCGACCTGGAAACGTAGCGGAAAGATCGGGCCGCCCCGGGAGAAGAAAGCCGGCCAGCCGGGGCTGAGACCGTCCATCCGGTTATGGGATTGGCGCGCCAGGGCGGTGAAGCGCTGAAAGTCCGTGTAGAGGGCGTGCGGCGTGATCGGGGCGTCATAGCCCGCGCGCATTTCCTGGTAGCGGGCCTCGAACACGGATTCGGGCGTTTCCGAATAGAGGTCAGCGGCGGAAGCGCGTAGGCCGTGATAAAGATGGTCCAGGTCTTCGCGCGCTTGTTGCGCGGTGACGTGGTCCTCCTGGGCGCAGGCCTGGGTGGACAGGGTCAGCAAGGCCGCAGCGAGGGCGCAGACGGGTTGGGCAAGCAGGCGCATGGGTTACCTTCCATATTGCGGGGTGCGGCTTTACGAAAGCGCCGGCTCGTGTAGGAAAGCCATGACCGGGGGGTCCTGAAGTTCTGACCTTTTTATTTTTACCCCTGAATTCGCAAGAGGCAGCACATGCTGGGCAAGCGCGTGACAATCGGGGAATGGCTGGTTGATGCGACCGCCAACCGGATCTCCGGCGAGGCGGGGGAGATCGAGCTGGAGCCGCGCGTCATGGACTTGTTGATGCTGTTCGCCGGGCAACCGGGCGAGGTGATCAGCAAGGACGAGATCGCGGCGGCCCTTTGGGGCGAGGTTCATGTCAATGACGATGCGCTGACCCGGACAGTCTTCAAATTGCGCAAGGCGCTGGGGGATGATGCCCGCAATGCGCGCTATATCGCGACCGTACCCAAGCGCGGCTATCGCCTGGTGGCAGAGGTCTCGACCCCGGTTGACCGGCTTGCCGCGAGCGCAGAAAGCTGGCGGCGGGGCTTCGGCGTGATGGCCGTGACCCTGGCGGTTCTTTTCGTGGCGATGCTGGGCTGGGGCTTGATGTTCGGCGAGGGAAGCGCGCCCGCCAATCATGCCGCCAGTGACCGCTTGGCCCGTGCCGACGGCTTCTACCATCAGTATACCCGCGCCGATAATGAAGCCGCGCTGCGCCTCTATGAAAGCGTGCTGGATGACGACGCTGACAATGCGGCCGCCCTGGCCGGTCTCGCCAATGCGTTGACCCAGCGCCTGATCCGCTTCCAGGGCTCTGAGAGCGAGGGCAATGTGCGAAGCTCGCTCAGCCAGGCGCTGGAAGAAGGCTGGCTGGAGAGCGAGGCCGCGCGCGCCGGTCTCGAGCGCGCGGTGGCCATGGCCCGGCGTGCAACCGAGCTTGATCCCTCTCATGCGCGAGCCTGGCGGGCGCTGGGGCTCGCCGTCTCTGCGGCCGGCGAGTTCAGCTGGGCCGAGCGCAGCTATGAGCGCGCCCTGGTCATCGATCCGGATGATTGGGGGACGATGATCAATCTGTCTGGACTCCACCGCCTCATGGGCCAGCCGGAGCGCTCGACCCCCTATCTGGAACAGGCCTGGATATCCATGGAGCGGCGATACGCCCGTGACCCGGTCGAGATCCGGCCCTGGCATTCCAGCGTCGGATTGTCGGTCGCCGAAGCGAAGCTCGCGGACGGGGCACCGGAAGAGGCCGAGCTCTGGTATCGACGTGTGCTGACGCTGGACCCGTTCAATGCGCGGGCGGTGCGGGGCCTGGCCGCCTTGCTGGAACAGTCGGGCAATGCAGCCGATGCAGCGGCGCTATGTGACGGGCTGGCACGCTCAACCGACGCGACCTGCTGAACCGGCTGCCACGCTTGCGCCAACCGGCGAGCTGACAGACCATGCGCCAAGCCAATCGCCGGAGCGCTGCCATGACCGATCTTGCCCGTCTCGTTCAAGCCCTGCCCAAGGCCGAGCTTCACCTGCATCTGGAAGGCTCGCTCGAGCCGGAGCTGATGTTCGAGCTGGCCCGGCGAAATGGCATCGAGATCCCGTATGACTCGGTCGAGGCGATCCGCGCGGCCTATGACTTCTCCAATCTGCAGGACTTCCTCGACATCTATTATGTCGGCATGAACGTGCTCGTGACCGAGGCGGACTTTTTCGATCTGACCTGGGCTTACCTGTCCCGTGTTCACGCCGAGAATGTCCGTCATGTCGAGCTGTTCTTTGATCCGCAGGGCCATACGGATCGCGGCATTGCTTTCGGGACCGTGCTGGACGGGATCAGCCGGGCGCTGGCAAAGGCCGAGACCGAGTGGGGCCTGACATCCCGCCTCATCCTCTGCTTCCTGCGCCATCTCTCTGAAGAGGCTGCCTTCGAGACGCTGGATATGGCGAAACCGCATCTTGATCGCATCCATGGTGTCGGGCTGGACAGTTCCGAGCTGGGGCACCCGCCGTCGAAATTCCAGCGTGTCTTCGATACGGCCGGCGCGCTCGGTCTGAAGCGTGTGGCCCATGCCGGCGAGGAAGGTCCGCCATCCTATGTCCATGAGGCGCTGGACCTGCTCAAGGTCGACCGGATCGATCACGGCAATCGCGCCCTTGAGGACGGAACGCTGGTGGCGCGGCTCGGTCGCGAGCAGATGGCCCTGACCGTCTGTCCCTTTTCCAATTTGCGCCTGTGCGTGATTGACCGTCTGGAAGACCACCCGCTCAAACGCATGCTCTCGCTGGGGCTGCGTGCGACGGTCAATTCGGATGATCCGGCCTATTTCGGCGGCTATCTGAATGACAATTATATCCGCACGGCCGAAGCGATCGGTCTGACCGCCGATGAGATCATCGAGCTGGCCAAGAACTCCTTCCGCGGCAGCTTCCTGCCCGAGGACAAGATCGAGGCCCATCTCGCGGCGATCGATGAGGCGGTCCGCGATGTGATGGTCGCCAGCTGACGTCAATTCGCTTGCCGATCCGGGGTTTCAGTCTAACACTGATTTCCACGGGTGGATTTGCACGACACTGGGTCGTCTCGACGCGTCATCGAAACGGTCAGGATATCCCATGTTGTTGAATATTTTGCAGGTATCGGCGAGGTCGCTCGTCGCCATTCTGGCTGGCATGAGCCTGTGCGGAGCCACAGTCTCGGGTCAGAATGCTTTGCCACGACGGGCCTATCCGCAAGGGGCTCAACATCTCACCCACGATGACCTCATTGCTCGGATTTATGCGCTGGATTGCGACTTTCTGGTCAATACCGCTCCCGGGCCCTACGAAAACAGGCTCGGCATCTACCGCAGCAACCGTCTCGCCGAGCCAGGCCAGTGTGTTGCTGAGCGGCGTATGGCCGAAGCGCGCGCGGCTGCTGTCCACCGCGAAGGTGGCGCCTGCCGCCGCTGCGATTTCCGAAACTGGAACGGCGCTCCGATCGGTGGCGATTTCGATTTCTCCGAGAGCGTTTTCAGCCGAGCCCAACTGGCCAATGACGACTTCGCGAATGCCAATCTGACGCGCGCGGTGTTCGACTATGCCAACCTCACTGGCGCCAGCCTGGCCGGCGCCAATCTGAGTCAAGCCAATCTGTCGAACGCGGACTTTTCGGGCGCGAATCTCACCGGTGCGAATCTCACCGGTGCCAATCTGACGGATGCCAATCTGACCGGTGCCATCCTGCGCGGTGCCCAGCTTGGTGGTGCCAATCTGCAGCGCGTCAATTTACAGCGTGCTCAAATGGACATGAACACGCGGCTCGATGCCTGGACCGGCCTCGACCTGCGCGGTGCCAGCCTCACGCGGATGCACTTCCTGCAGGAAGATTTTCGTGGGGCACGATTGAGCAATGTTGATTTCAGCGGCTCCATACTGACAGGCGCTAATTTTGCCGGCGCTGATCTCTCCGGCGCCAATTTCAGCGGCGCCAATCTTCGGTCGACGATTTTTGTCGGAGCGAATCTGACGGGCGCTGATCTGCACCAGCAATGGCTCAATGATACCCAGTTCGGGAACACCAATCTGACGCGCGCCAACCTGAATGAGGTGACACTCGGCAATAATCAGCTGATGCGGCTTGAGATGACCCGCGCCACCCTGGTCGGGGCCAATCTCAGCGGAGCGAATTTCTTCCGAGCCAACCTGTCCGGTGCTGATTTCAGCCGCGCCAATCTGAACCGTGCCGATATGTCGAGCACCACCCTGATCGAAACCAATTTTACGGGCGCTACCCTGACCGGGGCGATCTTCGGTCATGCCGATATGAGCCGTGCCAATATCGCTGATGCTGACCTGACGGGTGCCAATCTCATGGCCGTTCGGAACATAGCCAGCATCCTGATGAGCGAGCAGACAATTTTCTGTCGCACAATCGGCTATGATGGAAGTGTCTTCAGCTATACCTGTCCGAATGCCGAAATTGACGTGAGATAGGCGACTGGACGCGCTGGACGCTTAGCCCTCGACGGTTGACTCTCAGCACTCAGTCCTCGGAGCCAGGCCGCTTGCGCAAGGATTTTCTCTGCGACTTCTGGGCCTTGGCCGTCTTCACGCGTTTCATCGAGGCGAGGGAGGGCCGCGCCTTCTTGCGCGGTTTTGGCGCGATCAGCGCCTGTTCGATCAGTTTTCGAAGCCGGTCTCTCGCCTCGGCCCGATTGCGCTCGCGTTCGCGATGGGTGTCGGCGCGCAGGACCAGGGCGCCGTCCTTGGTCATGCGCGAGCCAGCAAGGCGCACCAGGCGCCGTTTCGCGACTTCGGGCAGGGTGGTGTTGCCGGCGAGGTCAAAGCGAAGCTGGACGGCGCTTTCCGTCTTGTTGACATGCTGACCACCGGGACCAGAGGCGCGGATGAAACGCTCCTCGATCTCTGCCTCGTCAATCAGAATAGTGTCGGCGATCAACATGTCCGGCCTCGCGAGTGCGCCCCTACTTGCCGTGTTTTCAGGCGCGCTCGCAAGGCCTTGCCCTCACTCACGCGGCAGACGCCATGAGGAAACAGACACAACTGATCATGGCACCCAGCGTGCGGACATGATTCCACCCGGTCCAGCGGCTGACATAGTCGGGCCAATAGGTGGCGCTGCCCAGCGCATCGCTGGCGAGGTTTTCGAGCCGGGTATTCATCGGCACATTGCGGGTCAGTGTCGCCAACATGACGAGTGCGATATGGCTGACGGCCCCGAAGCCGAGCCAGGCCGCCATGTCGGAACGATCCAGCAGGAATGCCGCTCCCGCTGCAGCCAGGGCCAGCAGCGGCAAGGCTTGCAGCATGAGCAGGAATTTCGAGCCGTAGACGGTATGGTTGAGGCCACGCATGGCCGCCGCCCCGGCATCGGCGCCAGCCAAAGCCAGACCGCGCATGACGAAGTCGGAGAAGGCGAGGAAAATACCGGCGACCAGCCCGGCCATGAGGCCTAGCCCGAGAGCGGCGAGGGTGAGGATACTCATGCCGCCGACTCTGTCTCGGTTGGTGCTGGCATCCAGACAGTCTCCGGCAGCGAGGCCACGAAATCTGCGAAGCTGCGGGGCTTGCGGCCCAGCGCGCGCTCGACCCCGTCGGTGGTGACCGCATTGCGGCCGTCCAGGACCGTGCTGAACAGATAGTCGAGCAGCCAGACATGGTCTGCGGGCAGGCCGGCCTGGCGGGCACCGTGCAAAAAGTCGGCATGAGGGATGTCGATATGGGCAACAGGTTTGCCGACGTGCGCGGAGATCAACTTAGCGACCGCGCCAAATGTGAGCGCTTGCGGGCCTGTGACTTCATAGAGCTCGTCGTCATGCTCTACGCTGGTCAGTGCGGCGACCGCGATATCGGCAATGTCCCGCGCGTCGATAAAGGGCTCGGGTGTCTGACCGACCGGGAGGGGAAGTTCACCGGCGGCGACCATGGGCTGGAAGGCGCCTTCGGAAAAATTCTGGAAAAACCAGCTGGCCCGGATGATCGTCCAGCGCAGCCCGCTCGTCATGACGATCTCTTCGCTGGCTTGCGCTTCGGCTTCGCCGCGTCCCGAGAGCAGGACGAGCTGCTCGACGCCGGCTTGCCGGGCAGCTTCGACGAATGCGGCGATATCCGCTTGTGCGCCCGGTACGGCCAAGTCCGGTGCATAGGCGATATAGGCGGCGCGGACATTTTGCAGCGCATCGGGCCAGCCCTCGCGATCCTGCCAACTAAAAGGCCGTTCGGCCTGGCGCGAGCCAATCCGCACCGAATGATGCGCGGCCTGCAGCTGTTGAACGATATGGCGGCCGGTCTTGCCGGTTGCGCCGATGATGAGGGTTTCGGTCGGGGTGGTTGTGTGAGGCATCGAAATCTCCGTGACTTGACGTGATGTAAAGTTTACATCGCGTCAAGTGACACGACCTTGACATAGTGTCAAGTGATATCAGACTGGCGGACGCTCACCCGGCGGACGGGTCGTGGAAGCGGGGAGATGCGCAGATGGCGGATGACAGGAGGTCAACGCGGGACCGGATCCTGCAGGCGTGCTGGCGATTGCTCGAAGAGGGTGATGGCGGCCAAACCCGAATGAGCGATGTCGCGAAGGCAGCCGGCGTCAGCCGCCAGGCGGTCTATCTGCATTTCTCCAACCGGGCCGAGCTGCTGGTCGCGGTGACCCGTTTTATCGATGCGCGTAGCGAGATTGATGCGCGGCTGGCTGCCAGCCGGCAGGCGTCATGCGGTCTGGAACGCCTGGACGCGTTCATCGAGGCATGGGGCAATTACATTCCGGTCGTCCATCCGGTTTGCCGCGCACTGCTGGAGATGGCGCCCGGTGACGAGGCCGCACGCCTGGCCTGGGACGACCGGATGACGGCTTTGCGGGAAGGCTGCGAGGCGGCAGTCAACGCCCTTGCGAGTGACAATGAGCTGTCAGCTCAGCATCCCGCTTCTGCCGCGACCGATCTGCTTTGGACACTGCTGTCCATACGCAACTGGGAACAGCTCGTAGAGGGCTGTGGCTGGGCGCAAGTGGCTTATGTCGCTGAAATGAAACGTCTGGCGCGTTTGGCGATTACAAAGCCGTCCTGAGTGTGAGTTGCGCGAGACGCCGCGGGCCCGATAATCAATCGTGCGGGTTCATCAGCAATTCGGCACCGAATTCGCGGACCTGGAGGCGCACGCGTTCGCCCGCGACGCGCGCCTTGCCGGAGCAGGCCAGAGCCACGCATTGCGGGTAGAGCTTGTGTTCGGCCTGCAGGACGCGCTCGGCCAGCGTTTCTGGCGTATCTCCCGGCAAGACCGGCACGGCGGCTTGGCCGATAATCGGGCCGTCATCCATTTCCGGGCGCACATAATGCACTGTACAGCCATGGATGCGGACGCCCGCTTCCAGCGCCCGCTCATGCGTGTGAAGGCCCTTGAAGGCCGGCAGGAGGGAGGGGTGGATATTGATCAACAGATCGCGCCAGCGCTCGGTGAATGAGGGCGTCAGGATGCGCATGAAGCCCGCCAGGCAGACAATGCGCGCGCCATAGAGTTTGATGGTCGCGTCCAGCGCTTCCTCGAAAGCCTCGCGGTCATCGAAGTCGCGATGATTGACGACATCGATCTCGATGCCCGCGGCGCGGGCAATCTCGAGGCCCGGTGAGTCGGGATTATTGGACACGACAACCACAATCTCCGCCGGAAAATTCTCGTCCCGCGTGGCGTCAATCAGAGCCTGCATATTGGAACCGCGCCCGGAGATGAGCACGGCGATCTTGGTCTTCGCCATTTGGGTGCTCCTCGCGTCAGGCCGGTTTGAGTTCGCCGATGATCATGGCGGTCTCGCCGGTCAGCGCAAGCGCTTCCATCGCCGCATCCACATTCTGCGGGCTGACCGCGAGCAGCATGCCGACACCGCAGTTGAAGGTGCGGTGCATCTCGTGAGCGGAAATGCCACCGGTCTCTGCCAGCCACTGGAAGACGGGCGGCAGGGTGAAGGCGTCATAGTCGATATGCGGCACCAGATGATCCGGCGTCATGCGCGGTGGATTCTCGACCAGGCCACCGCCAGTGATGTGGGCCAGGCCGGTCAACAGCCCCGACTTGATCAGCGGCAGGCAGGCTTTCACATAGAGACGCGTCGGCGCGAGGAAGGCCTCCCCCAGTGTCTGGCCCGGCGCGAAGGGCGCCTCGTCGGACCAGTCCAGCCCGGCCAGTTCGACAACCTTGCGGACCAGCGAGAAGCCGTTCGAATGGACGCCGGAAGAGGCAAGCCCGATCAGGACATCACCGGCGGCCATGGCGTCATGGTCCGGCAGGAGACGGCCGCGTTCGGCGGCCCCGACGACAAAACCGGCCAGATCGAAATCATCGCCCTCATACATGCCCGGCATTTCCGCCGTTTCGCCACCGATCAGCGCGCAGCCGCTTTCCTTGCAGCCGGCCGCAATGCCGGAAACAATGGCTTCGCCGCGAGCCGGATCGAGCTTCGAGCAGGCCAGGTAGTCGAGGAAGAAGAGCGGTTCGGCCCCCTGGGCCAGCACGTCATTGACGCACATCGCGACCAGATCGATGCCGACCGTGTCGACCTTGCCGGTGGCAATCGCCAGCTTGAGCTTGGTGCCGACACCGTCCGTGCCGGAAATCAGGATGGGATCGGTGTAGCCTGCCGCCTTGAGATCAAATGCGCCGCCGAATCCGCCGAGGTCGGCTGCGGCGCCCGCGCGGCGCGTCATTGCGGCCAGCGGCTTGATGCGGTCGACCAACGCGTCGCCGGCATCGATGGAGACGCCGCTGTCGGCATAGGTCAGCCCGTTCGGGCGATCGTCGTTTCCGGTTCCGGACATGCCGTTTCCCCAGTCTGTAAAATCAGGCGCGGTGTATGTCGAAACACGCCCCGGACGCAAGCCGCGGGCTTCACGCCCGACAGCGGGTCGTTATAGTGCGCCCAAAGCCCAAGTTACAGGAGTCGCCACCGTGCGTTTCATTCTCGCCGTGCTTAGCCTGAGCCTCGCCTGCCTTCCGGCGGCCCGGGCGGAAGACCCCTACACTGTCACCGGGGTCGAAATCGATGCCACTGCCGGGAATGCCCTCCAGGCCCAGACGGCCGCGATGCGGCAGGGGCAACTGGATGCCGCCCGGCGCCTGGTTGAGCGCCTGACACTGGCCGAGGACCGCGCCGGAACCGCGCTGGAGCTTGAGGCCCATCTCTCTGAAACCGGAGAGATGGTTTCCGGCCTGGCGCTGGACGACGCGCTCATCGCCGAGATGATTGCCGGACTGGAGATTTCGAACGAGCAGCGCAGCGCCACGCGCTACCTGGCGGAACTGGACGTTACCTTCGATCCGCGTGCGGTTCGCCGGGTCATGGCCGCCTACGGCGTGCCCTATGTCGAGTCGCAGTCGCGGCCGCTCCTCGTCTTGCCTGTGCATGAGGGTGAGAGCGGGTTCTCGCTGTGGGAAAACAATCCTTGGCGCGCCGCGTTTTCGGACCAGAATTTCAGCCACGCGCTGACCCCGGTCATCGTGCCGTCGCGTTCTGGCAATTCCGTGCCCATTTCCGCCCGTCAGGCCTTGCAACTGGACGAGATGGCGCTGCGCGATACGGCCGCCATGTTTGGCCTCAATCGGATTGCGGTTCTGCGCGCTGGGGAGCGCGATGGTATCCGCCGCTTCGGTGGCTATCTGGTTTCGATCGAGACGGACGGCGAACTGGTAGTCGATACATGGGGGCCGCAAACGGTTTACGGTGGCTGGCGCGACGCGGCCCGGAGTTTTGTCACGGACCGAGAGGAGGACTGGAAGCGCCGCTCTGTCGTGCGCGATTTCGAGACGACCTCAATGCGCGTGACCGTTCTCTATGGTGGCCTGGAAGAATGGCGGCGTCTGCAGGACGCACTCAGCCGTGCTTCGCTGGTCGAAGGCGCCCAGCTGGATGCCATGTCGCGCGATGGTGCGCGCATGGTGGTGGACTATCGCGGGCAGCTGGATCAGCTGGTCTCGGAGCTTGCCGAGCGCGGTGCGACGCTGGAAGAACATCCCGGACTGGGCTGGGTGGTCCTGTCCGAGCAATAGGGCATGCGACGGCTGATGCCATGGCGATGACACCGCAAATGGCGCTGGACCTTCCGGCGCGCGAGGACTTCTCCGAGGCCGCCTTCATGCTTGGCCCGTCGAATGCCGCTGCCCGCGATGTCCTGTCCCGTTCTGACGACTGGCCGCGCAATGTGATGGCACTGATCGGGCCGGAAGGGGCCGGGAAATCCCACCTTGCGGCGATCTGGGCCTTGCAGAACCAGGCCCTCATCCTGCCCGCGGCGGCGCTCGCCGGTCAGATGAGCACGCTGGCGGCGGACGCCTTGCTGGTGATCGAGGATGTCGATCGCGGGGTCGACGAGGATGCGCTCTTTCATCTGCTCAATCGGGCTGCAGAGGGTGATATACCCGCCTTGCTCCTGACCGCGCGAACCTTGCCGGTGTACTGGCCGGCCAGACTGCCGGATCTGGCCTCGCGCCTGCGGGCCTTGGTGCATGTCGATCTCAATGAGGCCGATGATGCGCTTTTGACCCGGATGATGGAAAAACAATTGGCCGACAGGGGCGCGCCGGTTCGCCCGGGCGTGATAGACTATCTCTTGCCACGAATGGAACGCTCCGTCGCGGCAGTGCGCGTCTTGGCCGAACGCATGGACAAGCTGGCCCTGGTCAAGAAGACCCCGATCACCCGCGCCATTGCGCGCGAAATCCTGGACAGTTGGTCCGAAACTGGAGACGCGGCATGAATGTTCCCGTGGGCGAATTCGCCGAGACGGAAAGTTTGATGGAAACGCCCGAGCGGTTCCTGAACCGCGAACTGTCCTGGGTGCGTTTCAACATGCGGGTACTGGACGAGGCCGCCAATCCCAACCACCCCGTGTTCGAGCGCCTGCGTTTCCTCTCGATCTCGGCCAGCAATCTGGACGAGTTCTACATGGTCCGTGTGGCCGGCCTGCGGGCGCAGGTCCACAATGGCGTCTCCTCGACCAGTATTGATGGCCTGACGCCGGCGGAGCAGCTGGAAAAGATCCATGCGCTCGCCGGCGAGTTGATGATCCGCCAGCAAGTCCTGTGGCGCGCCCTCAAAACCGAGATCGGCAAGGTTGGCGTCAAGGTGCTTGAGCCCAGCCAGGTGTCGAAGACCGACGAGGCCTGGTTGCGTGGTGATTTCCTGAAACACACCCTTCCGGTGATCACGCCGCTGGCGATCGATCCCGCGCATCCCTTTCCCTTCATCCCCAATCTCGGCTTCGCGCTGGCCTTGCAGCTGCGCAAAAAGGGCACGGGCAAGTTGATGAATGCATTGATTCCACTGCCCAGTGGTGTGAAGCGCTTCGTCGAACTGCCCACACGTCCCGCCAAGGATGGGGGGCGCCCATCGAGGCGCTTCATGACGCTTGAGAGCGTGTTGACCATGTTCGTCGACGCGCTTTTCCCGGGGCATGAGGTCGTTGGCAAGGGCAGTTTCCGGGTGATCCGCGACAGCGATATCGAGGTGGAGGAAGAATCCGAAGACCTCATGCTGGAGTTTGAAAACCTGCTCAAGCAGCGCCGTCGCGGCGTTGTGGTCCGGCTGACGCTGGATGAGGGAATGTCACCGGCCCTGCGTGATCTGATTGTCCAGCACCTGCATGCCGGACCGCAGGACATTGTTCCGGTCTCCGGCTTGCTGGGCCTGTCGCAAGTCTCGCAGCTGATCCCGGACGACCGTGCCGAGCATAAATTCACGCCCTATGAGCCACGCTATCCGGAACGGATTCGCGACCATGGCGGCGATTGCTTCTCGGCCATTCGCGAGAAGGACATCATCGTCCATCACCCCTATGAGAGTTTCGATGTGGTGGTGGAATTCCTGCGCCAGGCGGCGGCGGATCCGGACGTTATCGCGATCAAGCAGACGCTCTATCGGACCTCCAAGGACAGTCCGATCGTGGCGGCGTTGATCGAGGCGGCGGAAAGCGGAAAAAATGTCACCGCCCTGGTCGAGCTCAAGGCGCGCTTTGACGAGGAAGCCAATCTGAAATGGGCCCGCGACCTCGAGCGCGCCGGCGTCCAGGTCGTCTATGGCTTCATCGAATACAAGACCCACGCCAAGATCTCGCTCGTGGTTCGCCGGGAGGGCTCCGACCTGCGCACCTACGCCCATTTCGGCACCGGCAATTACCATCCGATCACGGCGCGGATTTACACGGATTTGTCGCTCTTCACCGCCGATCCGGCCTTTGGCCGCGATGCCGGCCGGGTGTTCAACTATGTCACCGGTTATGCCCGGCCCGACAATCTCGAGCGTCTGGCGGTGTCGCCGATCGGCATGAAGGAAACCATTCTCGAGCATATCGAACAGGAAATCGTCAATGCGGGCGAGGGCCTGCCGGCGGCGGTCTGGGCCAAGCTGAACTCGCTGGTTCATCCGGAGATTATCGACGCGCTCTACCGGGCCAGCCAGGCCGGTGTGCGGGTCGAGCTGGTCGTTCGCGGGATCTGCTGTCTGCGCCCCGGCATTCCGGGCCTGTCGGACAATATCCGGGTCAAATCCATCGTCGGGCGTTTTCTCGAGCATTCTCGCATTGTTTGCTTTGCCAATGGCAAGGCGATGCCGTCACCGGCGGCCAAACTCTATATCTCCTCGGCCGACTGGATGCCCCGCAATCTCGACCGGCGCGTCGAGCATCTCTGCCCGATCCAGAACCCGACCGTGCATCGCCAGGTGCTCGACCAGATCATGGTCGCCAACATCAATGATACTGACCAGTCCTGGTATATGGATGGCGAGGGCGATTATCGGCGCGTGGACACGGCCAATGTCGATAAGCCTTTTAGTGCACACGCCTATTTCATGACAAACCCATCCCTGTCGGGACGCGGCCATGCCCTCAAGCATGACCAGCCACCTGTCCTGACGGACAGTAATGGCTGACCGGAATTGACCAGCCCGCCACTGCCTTCTGACTTCGTGGCCGAGCAGGCCATTCACCGCGATATCGCGGTCATTGATGTCGGCTCCAACTCGGTGCGCCTGGTTCATTTCCGGGTCGAGGGACGCTCGCTCTGGCCGATTTTCAACGAGAAGGTCATGGCCGGGCTGGGGCGCGGCGTGCATGACACGGGCAAGCTGCATCCGGAAGGCCGCGAAATCGCCCTGCGGGCTCTCAAGCGTTTCCAGCGCCTGCTGGACGCCAAGGGTGTCAGCGACCGCCATGTCGTCGCCACCGCTGCGGTGCGCAATGCCAGTGACGGACCTGATTTCATCGAGGCCGTCGCTGAACGCACGGGTCTGACCGTCCGCGTCCTCTCCGGCGAGGATGAGGCCCGCCTGTCGGCGGCGGGGGTAGGCGCGGGAATCCCCGATGCCCAGGGTCTTATGGGGGATCTGGGCGGATCAAGCCTCGAATTGACCGTGATGAATGATGGCCTGTCGGGCCGCGGTGTCAGCACGGCCCTGGGGCCGCAGGAAATGCTTGGCGATGGCGCGATGGACGAGCCGACCCTGATCGCGTCGATTGATGCGGTGCTGGGCGCGACCGGTCAACTGACCGGGCAGGGTGGTGCCTTCTACGCCGTCGGCGGGGCCTGGCGCGCGCTGGGGCAGCTGGCCTTTGCGCGCTTTGGCTACCCGCTCAATGTGGTCCATGAATTTTCGCTCAATGCCCGGCAGACCGATGAGCTGGTGCGGCTGGCGACACAGCTCAGCCCGGCCTCCCTGCGCGGCACGCCCGGCGTCTCGTCGCGCCGTGTCGCGACACTGCCCTATGCGGCCCTCCTGCTGCGCCGGATCATGCAGTTGGGCCAATTCAAGCGCCTGGTCTTCTCTGCTTTCGGAGTGCGCGAAGGTGTCCTGGCATCCGGCTTGCCGCCAGCCCTCCTGGCCCAGGACCCGCTGATTGCCGGCGCCGAGGCGATGGCCTTGCCAAACGCCCCCACGCCGGATTTCGGACGGGCGCTCGCGCGCTGGCTTGTTCCGGCCTTTGGAGCGCTGGAGACGGCCTTCAGCGCGGCGCGCGATCGTGTCCTGCATGAGGCTGCGACGCGCCTGACCGATCTGGGCGCCCGCCACCACCCCGATCACCGCGCCGATCTTGCGCGCGACAGCGTCCTCTATGCGCCCTTTGCCGGGGTCACGCATGCCGAGCGGGTCTACCTCGCGGCCGCCATCCATTATCGCTATGCCGGCAAGCGCGGCGTGCTGGAGGATAACCCCATTTTCCACCTGATCAGCGAGGACCAGCACAATCTCGCCCAGATGCTCGGCCTGTCCCTGCGCCTGGGCGCCAAGCTGTCAGGGCGGTCACCGGCCCTGCTGGACCGCTATGCCCTGAGCGTGGATGCCAATGTCATCCGCTTGGAAGTCGATGAGAGCGTGCGCGACCTCTATGTCGAACGCTCGGTCTCCCTGCTCGACCAGCTTGCCGCCGCCGTCGGGCGGACGGGTGAGGTGGTTTATGTGACGGGGCGGGGTGCCGCAGCGCGGTGAGTTGTGGGGCGCCAGGCGCACCAATGCCTCCTACCCGGGTCGGCCACGGGTTTACGCCGAGGAACAACTGGCACCCGGTGCGAATTATCTAAATTTGTTAGTGAAATAACTACACGATGAAAGTGCATTGAAATATGTGGAGTCGGTAGGGATTGGTATATACTCGTTCCGCGATGGAGGGGTGATGGGCATGTACTATACAGATGGTGTGCGTGTTTATAGTAAAAGCGAGAAACTGGAGCCGGCTGATAAGGCAGGCAATTTGTTTAAAGAACTGGTTCCAAGTCGATCCATTTTTGTGGTCGGTTTGATTGGTCTGAATGTTCTAGGCCTGAGTGCTATCATATATGGTGCCTCCGCCCTCGCCACAATGGCCTCTCTCGGGTTGGTAGTTGGACTGAATTTCCGTAAATCAGGGACCGAAATTTCAACACCCAAAGTACCAGTGCGGTCTATCTGGCTGTCTGCTGGCATGCAGCTCGCCGGAGTTCTGTTCGGTATTGTTCTTGTAAAGTTCGTATTGGACCAAACATCGCTTGCCGGAGGTTTCGGCCTTTGAGCTGACCAACACCACAGTTCGAAACGGCGGGGCACGAAACGGCGGGACAGGCACAATTCAGCTGGCGCGGCACAGGCACTCTGTGCAAACCCCACCTCAACCCGTTGCTGACCAACGATCTAGGGGCCGCTCCGCGCGCGGTGCCGATCTTTCCAGATGATTTACCTGACGGATCCGAGGGGCCGAGCGCCCGCCCTTTAGCCCTTCGTCTCCACCACCACGACCTTGCCGTCCTTCAGCGCCAGCGCCATCTCGCCGCGCTTGAGCTTGAGGGCGGGGACTCCGAAAACGTCCCGGCGCCAGCCTTTCATCGCGGCCACATCGGCCTGGTCATCGGCGGCGATCTTTTCGAGATCGGGCACGGTGGCGATCAGGCGCGGGGCAACATCGCGATCGTCGGCGACGAGTTTGAGATAAACTTTCAGGAGCTCGACTGTCGGACCCAGACCCTGGGGGGGCGGGGCCGGCTTTTCGACCTTGGGGGCATAGGCCTCCGGGTCGGCGAGGGCTTCGGCCATCTTGTCGAACAGGCGGCGCGCGGCGCTGGAGCGTTCAAAACCCTTGGGCACGGCACGCAGGCCGCTCAGTTGTTCCGGCGTGGTCGGGGCGACACCGGCGATCTCGTAGAGCGCATCATCCTTCATGACGCGCTGACGCGGCATATCGCGGGTCTGGGCCTCGGTCTCGCGCCAGGCGGCAGCGGCGCGCAAAGCGGCAACCCATTTCGGCGTCGTCTTGCGCAGCTTCATGCGGCGCCAGCTCTCTTCCGGGTCAAGCTGATAGGTGGACGGGCTGGTGAGGGTCTTCATTTCCTCGGCGAGCCATCCCGTGCGCCCCTTCTTCTCCAGCCGCTCGACCATGATCGGATAGAGATCGCGCAAATGGGTGACATCGGCGATGGCGTAAGTGGTCTGGGCCTCGGAGAGCGGTCGGCGCGACCAGTCGGTAAAGCGAGGACCCTTGTCGATGGGACGATTGAGCAAGGTGCGGACAAGCGCGTCATAGGCGATGGAGTCGCCGAGGCCGAGCGCCATGGCGGCGACCTGGCTGTCGAACATCGGATGCGGGATCAGCGCGTCGCCGCCCTGGTGGAAGAAGATTTCCAGATCCTGGCGCGCAGCGTGGAAGACCTTGATGATGCGCTCGTCCGCCATCAGCTCCCAGAAGGGCTCAAGATCGATGCCCTCGGCGAGTGGATCGATGATGACTTCGGTCTCGCCGGCTGCCGCCTGGATCAGGCAGAGCTGTGGCCAGTAGACCGTCTCGCGCATGAATTCGGTATCAACGGCCACAAAGGGATGTTGGAGAAGGGCGTCACAGGCCGCTTCGAGGGCCTTTGTCGTGGTAATCATGTTCATGAAACGGCCCTTTAGCGCGGACCGGGTGATTTGGCTATCGTTTCGGCCAGCCAGGCGTCGCTTTCCGGCTGGCCGATGCGAACGCGGCGCAGCGTCCAGGGTTCAGACTTTTGCGCCGCGGCGCAGGTTGAGGCGCCAGCCGATGAAGAGCACGGCAAGGGCCGAGACGAAGGCGATCATCAGGAAGGCCATCTGGATCGGCAACTGGATCAGGGCGATTCCGGCCAGGGTGAACTGGCCCAGCGTCGCCGTGGCCGCATTCATGATCCCGCCCGCGGCCAGCAGGCGACCGCGCAGCTCGGCCGGCGCCCGGCGCTGGGCCATGGCCTGGAGCGGCACCACGAAGAGACCGGCGGAGATCGCCGCCAGACCCAGATCGATCAGGATGCGCCAATTGGACCTGTCGGCGAGGAAGGTGTCCGCAGCGATGAGGACAGCGCCCTCGGGCACGAGGGGATTGCCCCAGGTGGTCATGGCGACATCGGTCGTGAAGACGACCAGGCCGATCGCGCCGGCGATAGAGAAGGCCAGGGCATCGCCCTCGCCGGACAGGGCACCGCACAGCAGGGCACCAATCGCCGCGCCGATCGTGAAGAGGGCGCTGAACAGCAGGACGACACTTTCATCGGCACCCAGCACGGACGCGGTGAAGACTGGCATCAGCGTGATGATCGCGGCAGCCAGCATCCAGAACCAGGCCGTTCCGAGCAGCGGGCGCAAGACCTGCGGGGCATTGAAGGCAAAAGCCAGGACGCGGAACGTCTCGCCGATGAAGTTGAGGCTCAGCGACATGCTCGGCTGCGCGGCGCGCGCCTCGGGCAATTGGCGGGCGGCCAGCCAGCCCAGTACCGCCATAAAAACCAGACCCATGCCGACCATTTCCGGACCGAAGTCACGCATGACCAGCCAGGTGCCCAGGCCGATCCCGACCAAGACGGATACATTGAGCAGGCCCGACAACATGGCATTGGCCGGCACCAGTTCGCGCGAGGTCAAAAGGGTCGGCAGGGCCGAATTCTTGGCTGGCGTGAAGAAGGCGGACTGGGTGCCCATCAGGAAGAGGGCAATCATCAGCAGGAGAGGTTGTTCGAGGAAGAAGCCCTGCGCCACGATCAGCATCAGCCAGATTTCGGCAAACTTGGCAAAACGCATGATCCGGGTCCGGTCGAACTTGTCCGCCATGCGTCCGGCAATCGCGGAGAAAAGAAAGATCGGCACTGTGAAGAGCGATGCCGCGATCGGGACCATCATGTCGCGCTCGATGTCGAACAAGGTGAGGCCTCCGAAGGTGACAAGGGTGACCAGGGAATAGCGGAAGAAATTATCGTTGAAGGCGCCGAGCGACTGCGCGAGCAGAAGCGGCAGGAAGCGGCGCTGGGTGACCAGCTGGGCGGCGATCTTGGCACTCATGAGCGGGCCTCCTTGTGGGCCTGACCCTCAGCTTCGAGGGCGCGGGTGCGGGTTTCGATGGTCAGTTTCAAACGGGGCAGGAAATCGTCACGCGGCAGGCCGGGCGGGATTGGGGCGAGGAATTCGACCACGGCCGGTCCCGATTGCTTTTGCCAGCGGTTCTGCGGCCAGCGCAGGCCGGTATTGGTGGCGACCGGGATGACGGTCCGCCCGAGCGTTTCGTACATCAGGTGGACGCCCTTGCGATAACGATAGCTCTCGCCGACTTCCGGCAGCCGGCCCTCCGGATAGATCAGAAGCGGGCGTGGATCATCGCCGGCGGCGTCGATGGCAGCCTGCAGAGCGCCCTGGGCTCCGGTCAGGCCGGGCGAATTGACCATGGTCGCGCCGGCGGTGCGAACGATGCGGCCGACCAAGGGGAATTTGCCGATCTCATTGCCGATCACGAAATTGATGTCACCCATGATCGCCATCATCAGGAAGCCGTCCGCCCAGGACTGGTGCTTGGCGGCTATGATGACGGGCTGACCGGTCGGCGGCGTGCCCCGAACTTCGATGGGCGCGCCGAGCAGTGTCGCCATCAGGCCGCGCACACTCCGGCAGGCGGCGCGCATGACGGCTTTGAGGCCACGGCGCCAGCCGGTGAGAGCGATCAGCCAGGCAAGGATGGCGAAAACAGCCAGCACTGGCCAGAAGGCGAGATTGAACAAGGTCGAACGCATCGGATCCTCCCCGGATCGTCAAGGCGGCTGCGTCTTACGCGCAGATCCGGGCCTCGTCCGTGGTGCTGACGGTGTCACCCTGCGACGCTTTGTGGCGCGGGGCAAATTCGGCCTCGAGCTGGCGCGAGCGGGTTTCCACCCGGCGTTCAAGCGTGGCCAGGGCGAGATCGCGGTCATCGCCGGGCATAATCGGCTGGAGGAATTCGATCACGGCCGTGCCCTTGAATTTGGACCATTTCTGCTGCGGCCAGCACTGACCCAGATTGGTCGCGACCGGGATGATGGGGCGCTCCAGGGCGCGGGCCATGTGCCAGACACCGGAGCGATAGCGCATTCCGGTCCCAACAGGCGTCAGATGGCCCTCCGGATAGATCAGGACCGGGCGCGGGCGGCCTTCGCCCTGCGAGCGGACAATCCCGTCCATCAGGCTCTCGCGCGCCGCCGTGCCGCCCTGGTTGGACAGGACGATGGCGCCGCAACGCTTCAGCACCCAGCCGATTAGCGGGAATTTCAGCATGTGGTCACCGCAGACGAAATTCACATCGCCGCACTTGGCCATCATCACGATGCCATCGCCCCAGGACTGGTGCTTGGCGCCGATCACGACCGGCTGGTCCTTGGGCGGCGTGCCGCGCACTTCGACCTTGATGCCGCAGATCCAGCGCATGAGGTGCAGGGTAGCGCGGGAATAGGAGCGCAGGCCGTGCATCAGCACGGTGCGGCCGGGAAAGAGCGCCAAGGCGGCGCAGACGATGGCGTAGACGCCGGAGACGGACCAATAAGCGATATTGAAGATGAAAGAGCGCATGACGATTGTCCTGTCTTTCTCGGGAAAAGGGGGTGAGGGCGCCTAGGAGCGCAGCACGGCCATGATGCCGCGGGTGAATTCGTCGATATGGGCCGAAAGCGGGCGCGCAATCCGGCCATAGAGGCTGTATTCGGCAGCTTGCATGACCACGCCCAGCGCCATGGCCGAGCGCAATTCCGGATCACCTTGCGGGATCTCGCCGCGCTCCATCGCCTGGGCGATGCAGTCGGTCATCAAATCCGACGGGTCGGCGCCGCCATCACCGGAGGCGGCGATGAAATAATTGCGATGGGTCAGGTGGTAGGTGAATTGCGCCGGGTCTTCGTCGGCCAGGGTGCAATAGGCAGTGACCAGGGCGCGCGCGATCTCTTCCAGCGAGGCGTTGGGCTTGAGATGGCTGGCGACCATGCCCAGCAGGGTCTTGTGGATCGCCTCGAACATCAGCCGGGCCAGTGCGTCCTTGGATTTGAAATGACGATACATGGCGCCATCGGAAATCGTGCAGGCTTCGGCGATCTGCTTGATCGAGACTCCGTCCATGCCGTGCCGGGCGAAGAGCTGCAGCGCGGCCCGCTCGATCCGCGCCTTGGTGGTGCCGGTCTTGGCCGTCACACCGATATTCGGATTGGTGCCTTCGAACAGGTCTTCACGAAGCATTCCGGTCATGTCCCATCCCTCCCAGGGCTGTAAGTGAATGATCATTTACATGCCGTATAGCGAGGGTGGGATGTGGATGCAAGTGAATAGTTACTTACAACGCCAACTTTCTGATGCACTGGCCTTCAAGCAGGCGACTGCCGGCGCGAAATTCTGCCAGGGCGCAGCTCTGAGCGAGATGAAACCGGGCTTAATTCGATGGGCCGGGTACTGGCTCAAGGCCCTGAAAGCGTGTCCTGAATTCAAATATTCCCTTGCCAGCAAGGACAATCCGACCGGCTGATTAGCGAATAATTTAATATTACCGGGTAGCTTGATCGTACCGAACGGCATTCGAGACCAACCGAAAACAGGTTGGCCAGGCCGGATCCGGTGGTGGAATGCAGAAAGCGTGGGGAGCCAAGAAATGGCGACGATCAACACGAATGCGGGGGCCATGGTCGCCCTGCAAAGTCTCAATCAGACCAATCGGGATCTGGAAACCGTCCAGGCCCGGATCAATACCGGCCTGGCCGTTGGCTCGGCCAAGGATAATGGTGGCGTCTATGCCATCGCCCAGTCGATGCGCGCTGATGTCCGTGGCTATAGCGCTGTGGCGCAGTCGCTGGACCTGTCGGCCTCGACCGTCGATGTCGCGCTGGCCGGCGGCGAAGCGATCTCCGATATTCTCGTCGAGATGAAGGAAAAGGCGCTGGCGGCGTCGGACACCTCATTGGATCAATCTTCGCGCGATGCCCTGAACGAAGATTTCAAGGCCTTGCGCGATCAGATTGGCAAGATTGTCGAGACAGCCGAATTCAACGGCACCAATCTCGTCAATGGCTCGATGTCCCAGATCTCGGCCCTGGCCAATGCCTCCGGCACCTCGACTCTGACCATCGCAGGGGAAGACTTGTCACTCGGCGGGGCCATTGTGACCGTGTCCGCAACCTCATCCTTCGCCTCGGCCGGGGATGCCAGCACGCTGGTCGGGACAATCGAATCCTCGCTCGATAATCTCAACGCCTCGCTGGCGCGGCTGGGAACCGGCTCGAAGTCGCTGGGTGTGCACAAGGCCTTCGTGGGCAAGTTGTCTGACGCGCTGGAGAAGGGGATCGGCAATCTTGTCGATGCCGACCTGGCCAAGGAAAGCGCTAATCTCCAATCCCTCCAGGTCAAGCAGCAGCTCGGAGTGCAGGCGCTCTCCATCGCCAATTCCGCACCGGCGACCATTCTGGGGTATTTCCGCTGATCAGCGGCGCAACGACAAACATCTTTCTGGTGGCGCGGCCCGCAAGGGCGTGCAACTGGGGGCGCTCCGGCGCCCCCTTTTTTTTGGTGGGGATGGGCTCTCAGAGCTCTGAAACAGGGGGCAGGGGCCGCTCACCGGTCCTCGCTTGGCGGCGCAAAACCGAAAAAGCATGACCTAATCCCACACCGTGCACCCCTTCCTTCTCCCTTGGGAGAAGGTGGCCGGAGGCCGGATGAGGGGGATTTCTCCTGCGGCCACCGGGATTTACCTCCCACCCTGACCCTCTCCCAAGGGAGGGGGCAAGTGTCTCTTGAAAAAACTTATCCGCCCCTCTTCGCCCCGTTGCATAATCTTCCCGTTCCCGCGCCATCTTGAGGCTCGGACCGGTTATCCGGGGCTGTGGGAGTGGCGGAGCGCATCCGGTTGTGTGGGGTTGACCACCACTCGACCCGGTGCGGCCATCGGCAGGGCTCGCGGCACAACGATTGACCGCCCTGCTCCTGCCGATTTCGATTTGGGGGCTGGAAGGCAACCCGGGAAATCTCCGCGTGCGGGATGCTTGTCGAAGCTACCGTATTTAAATCAGCGCTTTATCGGCTTTGGCCGGCATCCCGCACTCCCTCTTTGCCAAACCGCCAGGTGGAAACATCGTGGCGATAAAGGTCTTGCCCCCGCAACTGCGCCCGGAGCCTCGCTCTTCTTGACATTTCACCCCGCAAACCGGCACATCGCGGCAACCTGTCTAACCCCGATTTACCGGACGCTTTCCCATGCACGCTTACCGCTCCCACACCTGCGCCGAATTGCGCAAGGAACATGTTGGCCAGACGGCCCGGATTTCCGGCTGGATTCATCGCAAGCGCGATCATGGCGGTCTGCTCTTCATCGACCTGCGCGATCATTACGGTCTGACCCAGGTGGTGCTTGAGCCGGAAAGCCCGCATTTTGCGACGCTGGAGCGCCTGCGCGTCGAGAGCGTGATCACGGTGACGGGCGAGGTCATTGCGCGCTCGGCCGAGACGGTGAATGCCAATCTGCCAACCGGGGAAGTGGAAGTGCGCCTCGCCGATCTGGCCATCCAGTCGGAAGCCGAGGAGCTGCCGCTGCCGGTCTTTGGCGAGCCGGACTGGTCGGAGGAAGTGCGTCTCAAGCACCGCTATATCGATCTGCGCCGCGAGAGCCTGCACAAGCGCATCGTGCTGCGCTCGAAGATCATCGACAGCATTCGCCGCCGCATGGTCGACGAGCAATTCGTGGAATACCAGACGCCGATCCTGACCGCGTCATCGCCGGAAGGTGCGCGTGACTTCCTGGTGCCGAGCCGTGTTCATCCGGGCAAATTCTACGCCCTGCCGCAGGCGCCGCAGCAGTTCAAACAGCTGATCATGGTCTCCGGCTTCGACCGCTATTTCCAGATCGCCCCGTGTTTCCGCGACGAAGATGCCCGCGCCGACCGTGCGCCGGGTGAATTCTACCAGCTCGACATGGAAATGAGCTTCGCCACCCAGCAGGACGTGTTCGACGTGATCGAGCCGGTCATGAAGGGCCTGTTTGACGAGTTCGCCGATGGCCGCACCGTGCCGGACGAGCCTTTCGTGCAGATCGCCTATCATGATGCGATGCGCTGGTATGGGTCCGACAAGCCGGATCTGCGCAACCCGATCAAGATGTCGGACGCGTCAGACACCTTCCGCGGTTCCGGTTTCAAGGTCTTTGCCGGCATGCTGGAGCGCAATCCGAAGGTTCAGGTCTGGGCGATCCCGGCCAAGACCGGTGGTAGCCGCGCTTTTTGTGACCGAATGAATTCCTGGGCCCAGAAAGAGGGCCAGCCCGGCATGGGCTATATCTTCTGGCGCGAGGCCGAAAACGGCCTGGAAGCGGCCGGTCCGATCGCCAAGAATATCGGCGAGGAGCGGACCGAGGCGCTGCGCACCGAGCTGGGCCTGCAAGCCGGCGATGCCGTCTTCTTCGCCGCCGGTGATCCCAAGGAATTTGCTGGCTTTGCCGGGCGCGCCCGCGATGTCGTCGGGGCCGAGCTGGATCTTTGCGAGAAAGATACATTCCGTTTTTGCTGGATCGTCGATTTCCCGATGTATGAGTGGGATGAGGACAACAAGAAGGTCGACTTCTCGCACAACCCGTTCTCCATGCCGCAGATCGACCCGGATGATTTCCTCAAGCTGGACGCGGGCACGGATGCCGACACGCTGCTTGGCCTGAAGGCCTTCCAGTATGACATCGTCTGCAATGGCGTGGAGCTGTCGTCGGGTGCCGTGCGGAATCACCGTCCGGACGTGATGCTCAAGGCCTTTGCATTTGCCGGATATGATGCCGAGACGGTCGAGGAAGAGTTTGGTGGCATGCTTAATGCCTTCCGCTATGGTGCCCCGCCGCACGCGGGTATTGCGCCCGGCGTCGACCGCATCGTCATGCTGTTGGCCGGCGTCGAGAATCTCCGCGAAGTGGTGATGTTCCCGAAGGACCAGCAGGCCCGCGACTTGATGATGAATGCGCCGGCCGAGGTCGAAATGAAGCAATTGCGCGAGCTGCACATTCGCACGGTAGTGCCGGACGCCAAGAAGGGCTGATCTGCTCTCATTCCCTAAAAAGAAGGCCGGTCCCGAGGGGGCCGGCCTTTTTATTGTATCTGGAGCGATGCCCCCTGAAAGCGCTCAGTGGGGTGTGTGCCCATCCGGCTCCGGCACGCTATCGGGTCCGCGATCCGGGAGGGGCGGAGGTGCTGGCGGGGCGGGTGGAACTTCGTTGCGCGGCAGAGGTCCGATCCGACGAACCGTGTTATCGTGTTCGTCAAAGACCCATACACCGTCCGTATCCGTGTTCGGCAGATCGATAATGACAACCCCGTCGTCGGTCTCGATCCGGGCCGTGGCGCTGCCCGCAGTCCGCACAACGGTGCGGGTTCGCTCGCGCAAGGCATCTCGTGCCGCGCGGTTGGCGTCCATGGCGTCCCGGCGGGCATTTTCGATAATGCGTCGACGCTCCTCGCTGATGGCCCGGCGCTGGGTCTCGCGTTCACGCTCAATGCGCCGCAATTCGCGTTCGGCGCGGGCAATTTCGCGCATGGCGTCATTGGTCGCCTCGCGGATCGCGTCCTGGTCAAGCTCGGTCGAATGAACCTGCAGGGCGGCCCCGATCTCGGAGAGAATCTCGATCCGGGCATTTTCAAGTGCTTGCAGTTCAATGATGCGACCGGTTCGTTCCGGTGCCGAAAAGCGCAGCGCGTAGTCGAAGCGCGCACTCTCTGACTCGAGGTGGGGCAGACTGTCACAGGTTGGCAGAGAGACTGCGCCGCCCAGATTGGTTGCTTCATCGCCGCAGGCGCCGCTGAGACTCTCCTTGCTCAGGCCGACTACGTCGTTGAACTCGGCACCTGAGAAGTTCGCCCCGACCAGAATGGCCCCCGTGAAGTCGACATCATGGAGCTCGGCATGCTCGAAATTGGCGCCGGTGAGGTCCGCATCCTGAAAGTTTACATCGCCGCCACTCACTTCCGCGAAATTGGCGCGTCTCAATTCGGCGCCGCGGAAAATGGTGTCGCGTAGCTCGGCGCGCAGGAAATTGACCTGGCGGAGCCGGCTCTCGGCAAACAGGGTTTCGGTCAGGGATGATCCGATGAAGGTTACGAAGACCATCTGCGAGCCCGTGAAGTCGGTCCCGTTTAGTTCCGCAGCCGAAAAGTTCACCCGCTCGATCACCGAATTGGGCATCAGCGCGCCACTCATGTCGGCGCGGGAAAACGTCACGCCCGTGAGGCGCGCATTGACCATGATCGTGTCGCTGAAATCGGTATCGTTGAACCGGCTCTCGATCATCGTGACCGAGGGCAGTTCGGAATCGACGAAGCTGGTGCCCTCGAAGTTTGCGCCGATGAAGACCGCGTTGGCGAGATTCTTGTCGGAGAAGTCGCACTCATTGCATTCACCGCCGATCGCGAGACCGCGCCGCGGGTGATCATCACCCCCCGCGAAAACGGGCGAAGCCGCGGCGACGAGGAGTGCGGTGGTACAGGCGAATGTCTTCAAACTGTTCCGCATGGCCTCACGGATAAGCCAGAGACCCCGGCAAATCGACTTAAATCACGGTAACCCGTAGGTATATCCTATGAGTGGTCGGCCCGGCTGGCCAGCTGTCTGAGTGGGTGTCTATCGGCACGCCGGGACGGTGAGCCCCCTCGGCAGCTGGGTGGACGCGTCACCGCAGGCGGATGACAATTGGCTTTGGGTCAGCCCGCGCGCGCTACCCAATTCTGCGCCGGACAGAGTCGCGCCGTTCAGGTTTGCGCCGGCGAAGTTGGCACTGCCAAAATGGGCGCCAACGAGATTCGCGCGGGTCAGATTGGCATTGCGGAAACTGGCGCCGGTGAAGCGGCCACCGAACAAGTTGCTGATCGACAGGTCCGTGCCGTCGAAGCGGGCGTGATTCATGGTGACCAGGGCCAGATTGGCCTGGCGCAGGCGGGCGCCTGAAACGTCGATGCCGGGAAGGTCGAGATAGGCCAAATCAGCTTGGAACAGGTTGCAGCCAGGGCAAGATTGCCCGGCCTGCACGCGGGCGATCTGTCCGGCGTCCTGGGCGGCGGCAAGATCGCTGAAACAGGCCGCGAAGGCGAGGGCAGCAAGGATGCGTATCATTTTGGCGCTCCGGAACGGTCTCGGCGCCTTGCGTCGCAAAAGCCGTGCCGCACGCGGCCACGGCTAGCCGCCGGACCAGCCGCAGGCATCGCATTTCTGGCCGGTGCTCTCGTCTTCCACCACCGTGAAATGACCGCATTCGGGGCAGGGCGCGCCATTGTAGACGGAGATGTCGCGTGAGGCCGGACGGCTCCGGCGCTGATCTTCGAGCTCATAGTGACCGGATTGATCATCCTTGCCGTCTGCGGAGGCGACCTTTTTCGGGGCGTTGGCGAACATCAGGATATTGTCGGGCACCTGGCCACGCGAGAAGCCGCGTGAAATGAATTTGGCCGCGGCTTCCTGGGCCAGTTTCTCCTGCTCTACACCATGACCCAGATCACCGGCATCCGTCTTGTCCGGCGAGATCTCGGCCAGGTCGTTCCGTCCGAGATAGGAGACTCCGAGCTCGCGGAAGAGATAGTCCAGAATCGAGGTCGCATGCTGGATGGAGTCATTGCCCTCGACTTCGCCCGCCGGTTCGAACCGCGTGTAAACGAAGGCATCGACAAATTCCTCCAGTGGCACGCCGTATTGCAGGCCGATCGAGATCGCGATGGCGAAATTATTCATCAGGGACCGGAAAGCGGCACCTTCCTTGTGCATGTCGATGAAAATCTCGCCGAGCTCGCCATCATCGAACTCGCCAGTATGCAGGTAGACCTTGTGGCCGCCCACGGTGGCTTTCTGGATATAGCCCTTGCGGCGGTCGGGTAGTTTGCGACGGGCAGCCGGCTTCTCGACCACGCGCTCCACGGTGCGCTCGACAATGCGTTCGGCCGGCGGCACGTCCGCCGCATAATCACCCTTGTCGAAATCAATGGCGGGCAGGAGATCAAACAGGCCGGATGCTGTGCGTCTGATCGCGAGGTCGCGCAGGCCGAGCTCCCCTCCGAGATCAATCAGGCCGGCGACGTCATCGATGGTCGCGTCACCATCCAGCGCGATCGCGGTCCGGCAGCACCCCTCGATCTGGGCTTCGATCTCGGCCGCCATCAACATCTGGTCCTGTGGCGCGGGCGTCTCGAACACTCGCCGCGAGGTGGCAGACAGATCCGGCGCGCTCGCGAGATCGCCCGTTCCGTGGGCATGGGCGTCGGCGGCGCGAATATCGTCCTCGGTATAACCGATGGCGTGGCACAGAGAGCTGCCATGACGGGCAATTACATCACCCGTCAGTCCCAGCGCATCCCGGCAGGTCCGGTCACCCAGCGTCCAGCGATTGAGGGCGTGACGAACCGAAGCGCCTTCAGCGATCGAATCCTCGAGCCGTTCCAGTGCATCGAGCGGGACGCCGCGCGCCATCAGGTCTTCCAGGGAAATCCCGGGCGCACCGCGCAGACTGCCATGCCCGGCGGCGTGATCCTCGGCCCGCTCGACTTCAGTTACCGTACAGCCCAGCGCCAGCAGGCCGGCGCGCGCGCAGTCGCGCAGTCGCTGTCCGCCGGCCATGTCGGCATCGCTTGTAATGGCTGCGTGAACGGGCGCTGCACCGAAGCTGTCTGAATCGAAGAGTGCGGCGATGTCGTCGTCCGGCGCGCGACAGATCAGCGTAGGGCCCGGGCGGGCCAGCGCGGCTTTGGGCAGGAACGGGGCGGGCGTTGCCGATAACCGCTCTGCAACCAGAGCAAACGCACCCGGCAGCGAGTGGAGTGGCGGTGTATCGGACAGGCCTGGTGCAGCGGCGCCGGTCTCCATGGCGACATCCCGCAAGGTGCGCGTCGCCAGATTGGAGAGAGCCGCGAGGCTTTGACGCGCGGCTTCGTCGCCATAGGGCAGACCGGCGCTCATCAGCAGGGCGCCTACGCCAGTCAGGGCAATTGACCCCGCCGAGCTGGCGCCCTTGGGCGCGCTGAGAGTGAGAGCAATGGCCCAATAGCGGACGCAGTCGGTGAACAGGTCTGCCTGAAAGCCATGATCGCCGTCGAGGAAGGCCGGAAGGTTGATGTGGACGGTTGGGCCGGTCACGACCGGGCTGGCGTGGAAGGCGAGGCTAGGTGTTCCGAAGCTCCAGATGGTGCGGGCTATTCCGGTCCGGAAGTCGCGAGCGCGGACAGCGCCGCCATCCTGTTCGAAGGTCCAGGATTCGTCCTCCGTCACCGCCTGACTGAAGGCGCGCGGAACATGAAGCGTGGCTGGACGGGTCTCGACCGCATCCGGGATCAGAGCCGAGAGCGCGTCATCATCCGTGCCCTGGCGCGCCAGGGCAAGGGCACGCTCGACCGCCTCTTCCGGCACGCCATCCTTCAAGGCCCGGCGCATGGCTCGGGCGAGGGCGGCATTGCGGCGCGGGTCGAAGCATTCCTCGACATCGCCCGAGCAGCGACGCACGGCTTCGCCTATGGCTTCAAGCCGATCTCGGGTCACGCGGGCTCCAACGTCCAGAACGGACGCTCGCAGCGCGGCTTCGGCGACGCGCCGTAATTGGCCTGGCGCCTGACGCGAGTCGGCGCGGATGGTGAGTGGCGACGACGGCACTGGCGTTTCCGCGGCAGGATCGCCATAAGCCCAGTCAACCCCGCCTGTACGGATCAGGTCACTGTCCGGAACGACGAGGCGGCCGGTCAAGCTGGCCGACAATTCGGCGGCAAAGCGCTCGGCTTCGGTGTGGTCGGCGAAAGCTCCCTGGCGTGCGGCCGACCAGGCCAGTGATCCGGAGAGACGCGCAGCGACCACCGGGAGGCCATTCTCAAGTTGGCGTTCCGTGCCCTGGGCGGTCGCTGGTTGAAGCCCGCCGAACCGCTTCGCCGTATCGCGAGGCTGAGTGGTAGTTGGCCGGGGCGTGTCCAGGAGGTCGGCGAGCGCCTGCGCGGCTGTCAGACTCCAATCGGCGGGGACTGTGATGTCACGCGCCGGCGCGGTGTCTCCGTCCAGCGAGTCGAAAGCTGACAGCCTGCGTGTTTCCGGGGCGCCGCCTGAGGCTGTCTCGGCGATGAAATCGGCAATACGACCGAAGACCTGCATGCGGCTTTCCTCTCCTGGCCCGAATCGCTTGGGCAGTGTTGAAGTCTACCGCGTCGGGTGGGTCGCCTGAAACCCGCCGCGTTCAACACTGGACCCGCCCGCCGTGCGGGGGCATATAGGCCAAGCCTGCCTCGACCGACTCGGAGCCGCTGACAATGTTCGGACTGATCTCAAAGATTTTTGTGTGGTGGAAAGACGCCACGCCGGGAACCTTCCTGACGCTGCGCATGCGTGGCGCCAAACAGGTCGGCTCCGATGAGTATGGCAATCGCTATTTCGAGGAATCCGGCGTGACCGGTCCCGATGGCCAGGGCCAGAAGCGTCGCTGGGTCATCTACAAGGGCTATGCCGACGCCTCTCGCGTGCCGTCCGACTGGCATGGCTGGCTGCATCATACGTTTGATGATGTGCCCACCGAAACGCCGCTGATGCGTCAGGCCTGGGAAAAGGATCACCATCCCAATCTCACCGGTACGGTGCACGCCTATCGCCCGACCGGCTCGCTGGTGACCAGTGACCGGCGCCAGGCGACCACGGGTGATTATCAGGCCTGGTCTCCAGACGAGACCTGATCGGCCTTTACCGCGTCACAATCCCGCGACAGGGTATGCGTCATGAAAACCAGTGTACTCGCTTCGCTTGCCGCGCTCCTGCTTGTTTCGCCCGTCTGGGCACAGGGTGACGGCGCTTCCGCCGCCGACACGTCGGATTCCTCTGAACTTCTGCGTCGGGATGATCCGGACAATACGCCTGAGCGTGGGCCGCTTTCATCCGAACCAGGCAGCACGGTCGTTCTGCGCGGCCTCGACAAGGTGACCGCCCGCACACGCGATTTCGAGATTGCGATTGGCGACACGGTCGATTTCGGCGCCCTGTCGATTACCGCCCAATATTGCCGCAAGCGGCCGCCGGAAGAGACCCCGGAAACCTATGCCTTCCTGCAGATCAATGACCGTCGCACGGATGGATTTGGTGTCGATGTGGAAGGCGAGCAAATCTTCTCCGGATGGATGTTTGCGTCGCGGCCGGCACAAAATCCGCTGGAGCATCCGGTCTATGATGTCTGGGTGATCGACTGTACGGCCTGATCGCCAGAAATCTCTTCCGGCAGGGCCTTGAAATCCGCCTCGAAAATCAAGGCATCAGACAAGCGCTGGTGGTAGCTGCTGCGGTCGATGGTGATCGCGCCGAAGCTTTCGAGGTGTTCTGTGGTGAATTGCGTATCCAGCAGGGAGAAATCGCCGGCCCGAAGCCGGGCGACGAGATGGACAAGCGCAACTTTCGAGGCGTCGCGCCGGCGCGAGAACATGCTCTCGCCGAAGAAAGCGGCGCCCAGCGAGACGCCATAGAGGCCACCGACCAATTCCCCGGCAGCCCAACACTCAATCGAGTGGGCGTAACCCGCCGTGTGCAGGTGGCTGTAAAGCCCTATGATTCCGTCATTGATCCAGGTCTCTTCGCGGCCGGGGGCCGGCTGGGCGCAGGCTGCGACCACGGCGGTGAAATCATGATCCACGGTGACCTTGAAGACGTCTTGGCGGACTGTTTTGCGCAGGCTGCGGGAGACGTGGAAGTCGTCGAGAGGAATAATGCCCCGCTCGTCCGGGTCGAGCAGATATATGCGCGGATCATCGCGACCCTCGGCCATCGGAAAGACGCCGCGGGCATAGCAATTGAGTAATTCCTCGGCACCGAAGCCGCGCATGCCAACTCCTCGTGCGGTTGGCTGACGGATCAGGAATCGCGGCTAGCCAACCAGTCTTCAAGCCAGCGGATGTGATAGTTTCCGCTCACGAAATCCGCTTCCTCGAGCAGTTCGAGGAAAATCGGGATCGTGGTTTCCACGCCGCCGACGACCATTTCTTCCAGCGAACGACGCAGCCGCAGGAGCGCTTCTTCGCGCGTGCGACCATGCACGATCAGCTTGCCGATCAGGCTGTCATAATATGGCGGAATTCGATAGCCGGCATAGAGGGCCGAATCGAGGCGAACGCCGAGCCCGCCCGGAGCATGAAAGTCGCTGACCGTGCCGGGCGAGGGCGCGAAGGTGCGCGCATTCTCGGCATTGATCCGGCATTCGATAGCCCAGCCTTCGAACTTTACGTCGCTCTGCTTGATATCCAGCGGCTGGCCATCGGCGACGCGAATCTGTTCGCGCACCAGATCGATACCGGTGATCATCTCGGTAACCGGGTGTTCGACCTGCAGGCGTGTATTCATTTCGATGAAGTAGAACTCGCCATTTTCCCACAAGAATTCGATCGTGCCGACGCCGCGATAGCCGATCGCTTCGATAGCGCGGCGGACAACATCACCGATCTTCTTGCGGTCTTCGTCATTGAGGGCCGGCGAGGGCGCTTCTTCGAGGATTTTCTGGTGGCGGCGCTGCAGCGAGCAGTCGCGCTCGCCCAGATGGACCACATTTCCGTGGGTGTCGGCGAGGATCTGGATTTCGATATGACGCGGGCGACCGAGATATTTCTCGATATAGACCGTGCCGTCGCCGAACGCTGCCAGCGCTTCTGCCGAGGCGGTTTCCATCGCCTCTTTCAAATTATCGGCTGTTTCCGCAACCTTCATGCCGCGACCGCCACCGCCAGAGGCCGCCTTGATCAGGACCGGATAGCCGATTTTCTCGGCAACCGGGACGGCATCTTCATAGGTCTCGACCCCACCGTCGGAGCCCGGAACGACCGGAATACCGGCATCCATGACGGCCTGTTTGGCGGTGATCTTGTCACCCATCATGCGGATATGCGCGGCCGTCGGGCCGATGAAGGCCAAGCCGTGGGCCTCGACGATCTCGGCAAAACGGGCATTCTCCGACAGGAAGCCATAGCCCGGATGGATGGCCTGGGCGCCGGTGACTTCGGCGGCCGTGATGATGGCGGGAATGTTGAGATAAGACTTGTTGGCCGGCGGCGGGCCGATGCAGACGCTCTCGTCAGCGAGGCGCACATGCATGGCATTGGCGTCGGCTTCCGAGTGCACGGCCACCGTGCGGATACCCATTTCCCGGCAGGCCCGGTGGACGCGAAGGGCAATTTCGCCGCGATTGGCGATCAGGATCTTGTCGAACATGTCGTCGCTCGCCTTGCTGGTCGCGTCAGGACAGGACGAAGAGGGCTTCGCCGTATTCGACCGGCTGGCCGTCCTCGACGAGAATGTCGGTAACCGTACCGGCCTTCTCTGCGGTAATCGGGTTGAAGGTCTTCATCGCCTCGACGAGGAGAATTGTATCGCCCTTCTTCACCTGGTCGCCGACCTTCACGAAATTTGTCGCATCCGGATTCGGCTTGAGATAGGCGGTGCCGACCATCGGTGACTTGACCGCATTGGCGTCATCGGCGGGCGCAGTGGCCGCCGGGGCCGGCGCGGCGGCCGGTGCTGCAGCGGGTGCCGCTGCGGGAGCCGG